>NZ_VOJI01000130.1 GCF_007923445.1 Puniceibacterium confluentis
AAGCGCGGAAAGCATCTAAGCGTGAAGCCCCCCTCAAGATGAGATTTCCCAATATGTAAGACCCCTTGAAGACGACGAGGTAGATAGGTTGGGGGTGGAAGTGCAGTAATGCATGGAGCTGACCAATACTAATCGGTCGAGGGCTTATCCTAAAGATAAGACGCAATGAGTTTCGGATCCAGTTTTCAGGGTGTAAGTTCAGTATATCATCAGCTCAAGTAGCTGAAGTTACACGGACAAACACACAGCATTTGGCGATGCTGATTCCTGAAAAAGAATTTACACCGTAAATTCATGTTTGGTGGCGATAGCGGAGGGGTTCCACACGTACCCATCCCGAACACGACCGTTAAGCCCTCCAGCGCCGATGGTACTTGGACCGCAGGGTCCTGGGAGAGTAGGACGCCGCCAAGCGAGTTTTATAATTATTATTCCCTGATAGCTCAGTTGGTAGAGCACAACCTTGCCAAGGTTGGGGTCGCGGGTCCGAGTCCCGTTTTCCGCTCACACATTTTGAAACAAAAGAGAG
>NZ_VOJI01000131.1 GCF_007923445.1 Puniceibacterium confluentis
GACTGCAGCCATTTGGTGAAGGTCATTGTCCGCTCCAAGGAAAAGCCCCGCGCGATGGCGGGGCGGGTGTGCAGGTCTGGTCAGTTTGCGGTTTGGCGCCTGGTCGCGGGAAACACCGCTCATAGCTGGCCTGGCAGTGGTTTCGCTCGCGCCAGAATGGCAATCGCGCGACGATCCAGTCCGACAGTTGCCACCAGATCCGCCAGCCGCGACACTCGCGCCGCCACCAGGCATGGGCACAGACCGACATCGGCGGCAGATCCGGCCAGATCAGCCCGTGCAGCCGGACCGAGGCCCGTTCCACCGCGCGGCACATGTCAGGCTCTCCGGTCCTTGAGGATGGCAAGATCGCGCTCGAGCCGTTCCAGCCGGTCCAGCGCCTCGTCCAGATCCCGGCGTTCCTTTTCGGCCCACATGCAGGTGACGGGTGTGACCGCCTCGGCCAGCGCATCCTTGGCGGTGACCCCGGCCACCCGGCCGCGCACCACCGCGATCACCACCGCCAGCACGAAGGCAATCAGGATGAA
>NZ_VOJI01000132.1 GCF_007923445.1 Puniceibacterium confluentis
ACCTCTAATTCCTTGTATAGGCACTTCTCCCTGATAAGCGTGCACACACACATCACCCAGAGCAAGAGCAAGAGCACGCCCATCAACGCGTTTCGTTCGGGATACGGAAGCCGAGAGATTTTTCAACAATGGCTGTGTCCCAATTCAGGGGCTGCACCCTTTGAAGGCTGCATACATCATCGAGGCAGTCTCATTTAAGAAAAATAACCGTTAGATTGCAAAGTAAGAAAGAAATTACAGTATTTTACACCTCACATGGAATCAAAGTCAATTTTATTACAGTTACTTTTCTTAAATATGACATCCTTGATGAAGTATTCAGCCTTCAAATGTGACCTCCGGAGGACGCAGCCTCCGAAATGAGACGCAGCTCCTGTCAACAAAGGAGTGTGTTTTTGGTTGTGAGGGAAAGATTACCTTTTTCAGCTTCCCAAAGAACCCAGCGTTAAGGGAACAGAGGATGAAGTTTGTTTTTCCGGGGCAGCAACGGAGTTGTGTACGTGTTTGTTTGTTCCTGGAATTGGTGA
>NZ_VOJI01000133.1 GCF_007923445.1 Puniceibacterium confluentis
GGAGGTTTCCCGGGGGTCCGCCTCCTTCGAAGGTGGCTCCTGGGAGATCATCGACACCCCCGGCATGTACTCGATCTTGCCGATTACCGAAGAGGAGCGGGTTGCCCGTGAGATTCTCCTGACCGAGCGCCCCGACGTGGTACTCCACGTGCTCGACGCCCGAAACCTGGAGCGGATGCTGGTCATGACCCTCCAACTGGTGGAGGCGGGACTGCCGGTGATCCTGGTGGTGAACATCATGGACGAGGCGGAGCGGATGGGACTTGAGATCGACATCCCGCTCCTGCAGGAGAAGCTGGGCATCCCGGTCATCGGCGCCGCCACGGCCAAGAAGCGGGGGCTGCCCGAGATCAGGAAGGCCATCGCCTCCTGCGATGCCGCGCACCACGCCAGTTTCGGCTACAGCGGCCGCCTGGAAGGGGACATCGCCGAGATCGCCGGGCTGCTCAGCGGGGAGTACACCCTTTCCGGCAAATCTCTGGCGCTGCTGCTGCTCCAGCGGGACGAGGAGATCGCTGCTCTGGTG
>NZ_VOJI01000134.1 GCF_007923445.1 Puniceibacterium confluentis
TCGCTCACGCCGCCGCTCCCGTCCTCTGGTCCCTCGCGCATTTCGGCCAACAGGCCGCGCACGCCCAATCGCCCGCCGGCCGGACCCCGCCGTCACGGGCCAGGGCCTCGACCGCGATCCGCGCCAGGCCGTCGATGAACACCCGATCCACCCCCAGGGCCGGAACCCGAACATAGGCCGGACAGCCCAGGTCGGCGGCGAGGGCGGCGTATTCATGGTCCAGCTCGACCAGCGTCTCGACATGCTCGGAGACGAAGGCGATGGGGGCCACCACCACGCCCAGGCCCTCGCGCGCCGCCTGGGCGATGGCGTCCGGCGTGGCCGGGCCGATCCAGGCCATCGGTCCCACCCGGCTCTGGTAGCAGACGCTCCAGTCCCAGGCCGCCTCCAGCCGGGCGACGACCGCCGCCGCGGTGGCCTCGATCTGGGCCTGGTAGGGATCGCCGCCGTCGACCACCTTCTGCGGCAGGCCGTGCGCCGAGAACAGCAGCCGCACCTTGTCGGGCGAGCCCGCCTCGCGCCAG
>NZ_VOJI01000135.1 GCF_007923445.1 Puniceibacterium confluentis
AAGCGTCTTCCCAGCTTTGGGAGGTGCCACAATAAGTCCGCGCTGTCCAAGTCCGACAGGGGCCAGTACATCCATAATTCTCGTAGACAAATGGTTGGGGGAAGTTTCAAGGACTAATTTGGTTTGCGGATACAGTGGAGTCAGTGCAGGAAAATGTAGCCGCTCAGCAGCTTGCTCAGGACTTCTTCCATTGACGGCGTTAACTTGAAGCAATCCAAAATACCGTTCATTTTCTTTTGGCGTTCGGCACTTACCGGAAACAAGATCGCCTGTTCTCAAGTCAAACTTGCGGATTTGTGAAGCAGAGATGTAAATATCTTCGGTACTCGGGAGATAATTGATCGGCCTCAGAAAGCCGTAACCTTCAGGAAGTATTTCCAGAACACCCTGCATAAACATTAATCCACTCTTCTCAGCTTGTGCGCGCAGGATGGCGAAAATTAATTCTTTCTTCTTGAGCGTTCCGTAGTACGGGATCTGGTATTGCTTGGCCAGCTTGTACAGGTCGGTCAGCTTCATTTCT
>NZ_VOJI01000136.1 GCF_007923445.1 Puniceibacterium confluentis
GTCGAAACCGCCCCTCCGCCCGGCGGCGTGGCGGGTGTCGGCGCAACAAAAGTGTCGTAAAACTGTCGTAGGGAAGCAGCGTTCGACGGGCACAAGCGCAGTCGATATAGGGGGCTTCGGCGCCCTGATCGTCGTTGGACTTCCCCGCTGCGCGCGAGGCCGGCGAGCGGCAGGGAGGAGCTTCAACCATGGGGTCCGCTGATATGACCGAGCACACGGTGAAGTCCTTCGAGGACGAACTGAACCACCTGACCGCCGAAGTGGCGCGCATGGGCGGTCTGGCCGAGGCCCAGGTCTCCGACGCCATCGACGCCATCGTCCGCCGCGACGTGCCCCTGGCCCAGTCGGTCATCGACCGCGACGTCCGCCTCGACGCGCTGGACGCCGAGATCGAGAAGAAGGTCATCCGCCTGATCGCCCTGCGCCAGCCGATGGCGCACGACCTGCGCCGCACCGTGGCGGCGATGAAGATCTCGTCCAATCTCGAACGTTGCGGCGACCTGGCCAAGAACATCGC
>NZ_VOJI01000137.1 GCF_007923445.1 Puniceibacterium confluentis
AAAGCTGCCCATAAAAGGTTTTCCATATTGTCAATATGGTTTTTCTTGTGATAAACTATAGACAATAGGTATATACTTAAAAAAGAGTAAGGATGCTCTAACATCCTCACTCTTTTACAACAGCCGCTTATAAGGGCGGTGGCTGTAGGGTTGGATTAGTAAAATAGACCGCTAACCTTTTCCAGAGGGCGGTCTATTTCTTTTTGTTGAAGGAAACAATCAAGATCACTAACGTTGCAAATTGAATCATCAACATCAGCGTATCTTTAACCTCCACAGGCATCACCTCCCTTCCGGGAGACTTAGCCGACCGCCCACCTAAGCCATTCTGTTGTTACTGGAATTATAGCACGTAAATCCGTCCTTAAGCGACAACATTTTACATACTTATCCAGCCAATCTTATATGGACACTCATCGTCTTTTTCTGCTTACACACTCTACTTTGTCTCTATACGGGTATAGCTTCGCAACGCCAAAAAAAGTCCCAGCACAAAAATGAAACAAATACTGATG
>NZ_VOJI01000138.1 GCF_007923445.1 Puniceibacterium confluentis
CCGGCATCCATCCAGATACATCTCATTGGCAAGACCATCCTTACTGCCAAAAATACTGTAAATGATCTTGGTGGAACAGCTTAATTTCTGTGCAACTCGCCGTACAGTCACAGCCTCAGGTCCTTCTTCTACAAGAAGGATGCATGCGGCATCAATCACATTTTTACGGAGCAATTGCTGTTGCTGTAACTTCACCTCAGAATAGGTTCTATAAGGTTGCGATGGCTCAGACATCATTCAATGCACTTCCTTTGCTTATCTCAGAAACACTGTTTCCTTATAGAACCATAGTATTCAATTCCGGAATGTTTGTCAAACAAAAAAGAGCGCAACATAAGTAGATACACTTACTGGCTCTGATTGGATGCTTATCAATAAAGCTATGTTTTGCGTTCCACGATCAATAGGCAATGCCCACCCTTGTACGGATAAAATCGCAACTCTTCCATTGACGATAGGTAAAATCAGCTGTATCCGCAGTGGTAATTTGTGAGCCGTCTTCGGGTAGAAAGTCT
>NZ_VOJI01000139.1 GCF_007923445.1 Puniceibacterium confluentis
CAGTAATTCCCAAATTCCTAATTAGAATTTACATAATGCGACAAATAAATTTTAGCCAATATTTCTTGTCTTTGTCCGGAAGTCCACTATGTTGACCACGTTGAGTCAATGTGGATTTCTATTTTGCGGCTTCGCGTTTTGTTACCGTTAGGTGAGAAAAAAATACAAATCACCGATACCGTTCTGCATAGGGTAATACGAATACCACTAGAATTGTTTCAGCTTTCGTCCTGGATCGATCAATCGTATACGGCACTGAAGAGAACTAATGAGTTCGAAACAGCTGTCTGTCGTTTGGTTTGGTCCTGGACGGAGGCTGAGCGATCTAGTTGGTTATTAATTTATAGCTACTTGTACATGCATCAGGCATCTGCATGGAAGAAGTCGTGGCCGCCTTGGGATGTAATCCAATGCCTGGCGGGGCTGTAGCTCGAGGAGTAGTTGTTTTTCCAACGTAGTATTAAGAGATGACGGTATAGTCATCCGGGAATCTACTATTTTGAACGCGTCATAG
>NZ_VOJI01000014.1 GCF_007923445.1 Puniceibacterium confluentis
AAACGGTTTCAGGCGCTCGATTTGCGCCTCGGTCAGCCAGTAAGGATTGCTCATGGATCAAGTCTCCTTGCGGAGCCAGAATCACGACATCAGACTGAAATCAATGGGTCTGGAGCCTAACAGGTTCGCTGCTCATAAGCCGTCCAACAGAGGATGCTCATTCACGATGCAACCTGTCGTTAGGTGAATCCTGCCAAGCCGCAGAAATCCATAGGCCCTGATCCTAAGCCCTTGCATGTCTCGGGGCGGGCTTGCAGACATGGGCGACACTTCTGGGAAGACGGTTGATGCTCAAAGGACAATTGGCTGATCGCATTGTCGGGCTATTGCTCGTGGTGATCACGATCCTCGTTGTATGTCGTGAGTGGGGAATTGCGAGCTGGCCCGGGGCGCTCAAACCCTATCTCGTCCTTTTGGTGATCGGCTATTTCACGGTTCAGGTGCGCCCGTCACGCCAGGCCTTTGTCGCGGTGGCTGCGGCCCTGACGTTCGCATTGGCGGCGACGCAGGACAGCTGGCAGGCGACAACGTTGAAGGCGCTGGAATCCGCAGGCTTCATCGCAGCTTTCTTTGCGGCCCTGTCGACCCTGCGGAACGTGGCGCAGACCTCTTGGGGCATCCAGAAGGCGGGGCGATTTCTGTCAGAGCAACCGCCGGGTCGGCGCTATGCGGCGCTGACACTGGGCGGGCAGGGGTTTGCGCTCTTGCTGAATTACGGGGCGATCCAGCTGTTGGGGGCGCTGGCCATGGCCAATGCGAACGCCGAGCCAAACGCTGAAATCCGCGGCCATCGGGTGCGCCGGATGCTTCTGGCGATCCAGCGCGGGTTCGTCTCGACATTGCCCTGGTCGCCGTTGTCCTTTGCCGTCGCCATTTCCACCACGGTGGTGCCCGGCACGTCCTGGGCGCAGGCGGTGGTTCCCGGACTGATGACCTCGGTGCTGGTGGCCGGAATCGGCTGGGGGCTGGACAGCCTGTTCAAGCCCAGGCTGTCCGGACCACGTCCGCAGCGGGTGCAACCGACCGGCAGTTGGGCGTCGATGACGCCGCTGCTGGTTCTGCTCGCTTTGCTGGTGAGCAGCGTGACCACGCTGTATCTTTTGACAAATGTGCGGGTGATCGGGCTGGTCGCGGTGATCGTTCCGGTGATCGCTCTGGGGTGGCTGGTCATCCAGAATCGCGGCTCCGGCGGGGTCGGGGCGGTTGCGGCTCGGGTGCGAGGCTATGTCTTCACGGAACTGCCGGGTTACCGGTCGGAACTGACCCTGCTGATGATGGCCGGATACATCGGCACAGTCGGTTCGGCGCTTCTCGTGCCGCTGGTCGCGCGGGCGGGGCTGGATGTGGCGGTGCTGCCGACCTGGCTGATCCTGGTGTCGTTCGTCTGGATCATTCCCCTGGCAGGACAGTTCGGCATGAACCCCATTCTGGCCGTCACGCTGCTGGCGCCGCTGATACCCGAGGCGGCGACGCTGGGGGTCGAGCCGGTGGCGCTGGTGGTGGCCATCACTGCGGGGTGGGCGCTGAGCGGGGCCAGTTCGCCCTATACCGCGACGACGCTGCTGATCGGTTCGTTTGCCGGCATCAGCGCGCTGCGCGTCGGGCTGGTCTGGAACGGCGCTTACACGCTGATTTGCGCCACGGCGCTTTCCCTCTGGGTGGTGGTTTATGCTTATTTCTTCTGACATCGACCTGGTGATCTTTGACTGCGACGGGGTCCTGGTCGACAGCGAACTGCTCAGTGCCGAGGTGCTGATTGCGGAACTGGCACCGCTCGGAATCCACCTGGATCGCGCCTACATCCGCAAACATTTTCTCGGCCGCAGCTTTCCCACGGTTGCCCGCGCGCTGAGTGCGGAATACCACACCGAGTTGCCCGCAGGGTTCGAGGCGGGATACCGGGCGGCGCTTCTGGAACGGTTCGAAACCGAGCTGCATCCGACGCCGGGGGTGGAGTCCGTGCTGTCCCGTCTGCGGTGTCTTGCCTGCGTCGCGACAAGCTCGAGTCCGCCCAGAGCGCAGCGTTCACTGCAGGTCACCAACCTGGACAGACACTTTGGCGCGAATGTGTTCACCGCTTCGCAGGTCGCCAACGGAAAACCGGCCCCCGATCTTTTTCTCTTTGCGGCCAACAGGATGCAGGTATCGCCAGAGCGGGTTCTGGTGATCGAAGACAGCCGCCCGGGCATGGCCGCCGGGCTCGCGGCGGGGATGCAGGTGCTGCGCTACACCGGGGGTGCGCACCTTGCCGGACATGTCGCCGACCCACGCGAAACCGTCTCTTGTTTTGACAGTTGGACGAAATTCCCGCAAAACCTCCTTTCACCTGACTAGGAAGGAGAGGTCGAAGTGACCCTGGGACGCATCACGCCGGAAACCACTCGTCTGGACGAAGCGGCGCGGGCAGGGTGGCTCTACTACGTTGCGGGCAACACCCAGGACGAGATCGCGCGCAAGCTGGGCGTGTCGCGCCAGTCGGCGCAGCGACTTGTGTCCCTGGCGATGTCGGAACGGCTGGTCAAGGTGCGCATCGACCACCCGATCGCCGCCTGCATGGACCTGAGCCTGGCACTGACGGCACGCTACGGCCTGCGGTCCTGCGAGGTCGTGCCGTCGGACCCTGACGCGCCGGAACTGCTCACCGGGGTGGCGATTGCCGCCGCGACCGAAATCGAGCGGCGGCTCAAATTGCCGGATCCGCAGATCATCGCCCTGGGCACCGGGCGCGCGCTCAGAGCCTGCGTCGAGCAGATGCCGCGGATGTCCTGCCCGCAGCACCGGATCGTTTCGCTGCTGGGCAACATGATGGCCGACGGGTCGGCGACGCCCTACAATGCGACCATCGGGATGGCCGACCGGGTGGGCGCGCGGCATTACCCGTACCCTCTGCCGGTCCTGGCCCGCGACCCCGAAGAGTTGCGCCTGCTGCAGGGGCAAGAGGCGGTGCGGCACACACTCGAGCTGTGCAGCCGTGCGGACCTGACCCTTGTGGGCATCGGCAACATGGGACGTTCGGCGCCGCTTTATGTCGATGGGTTCATTTCAGAGACCGAGATGGAGATCCTGGAGGCGGCTGGCGCCACGGGCGAGATCACCAGCTGGATCTACGACGCCAACGGCGTGCCCATCGACACCGAGTTCAACAGCCGTGTCGCCAGCGCGCCGCTGCCCGAGGCCAGGGGCCGGGATGTCGTGGCAATCGCTGTGGGTCACGCCAAGGTGGCGGCGATCCGTGGGGCCATGGCCGGTGGCCTGATCAATGGTCTGATCACCAACGAGTCGACCGCCGCAGCCCTGCTGGACTGAAAATCCTAAAATTTAGTTTCGTTCTATCAGGCGTTTGCCTGAATCTTTCGCGTTGCGCGAACGTAACTCTTGACAGACTCACTCTGTTAAGCGAACATTTGCCCACGCGTTAAGCATTTGCCCAGAGGGGCAATAGGGAGGAAATATGACAATTCGAATGAGCACCCTTTTGGGTGCAACAGCTTTGTGCGCCGTTGCTGGTCTGGCCAGCGCCCAGGACACCACCATCACAATCGCCACCGTGAACAACGGCGACATGATCCGGATGCAGGGCCTGACGGATGATTTCAAATCCAAGAACCCCGGCATCGAGGTCGAGTGGGTGACGCTGGAAGAGAACGTGCTGCGCCAGCGTGTGACAACCGACGTTGCCACCAAGGGCGGTCAGTACGATGTCATGACCATCGGCACCTACGAAGTCCCGATCTGGGGCAAGCAGGGCTGGCTGGTGTCGCTCAACGATCTGCCTGCCGAGTGGGACGCCGACGACATCCTGCCCGCGATCCGTGGCGGTCTGACAGTTGACGACGAGCTTTATGCCGCGCCGTTCTACGGCGAATCCTCGATGGTGATGTATCGCACCGACCTGATGGAGAAGGCCGGTCTGGAAATGCCCGAGGCGCCCACCTGGGACTTCATCAAAGAAGCCGCGGCAGCAATGACCGACAAGGATGGCGAGATCTACGGCATCTGCCTGCGCGGCAAGGCCGGCTGGGGCGAGAACATGGCCTTCCTCACCGCGATGTCCAACTCTTACGGCGCCCGCTGGTTCGACGAAAACTGGCAGCCGCAGTTTGACAGCGACGCATGGAAGTCGACCCTGACCGACTATCTCGACCTGATGAACAACTACGGCCCTCCGGGCTCGTCCAGCAACGGTTTCAACGAAAACCTGTCGCTGTTCCAGACCGGCAAGTGCGGCATGTGGATCGACGCGACGGTTGCGGCCTCGTTTGTGACCAACCCGACGGATTCCTCCGTGGCGGACAAGGTCGGCTTTGCGCTGGCACCCGACAACGGACTGGGCAAGCGCGGCAACTGGCTCTGGGCATGGTCGCTGGGCATTCCGGCAGGCACCCAGAAAGAAGAGGCTGCCAAGAAGTTCGTCGCATGGGCAACTTCCAAGGACTATCTCGCTCTGGTCGCAGAGAACGAAGGCTGGGCCAACGTGCCTCCGGGCACCCGTACCTCGCTGTATGAGAACCCCGAGTATCAGAAGGTGCCCTTCGCGCAGATGACGCTCGAGTCGATCAATGCGGCCGATCCGACCAACCCGACCGTGGACCCCGTTCCCTATACCGGTGTCCAGTTCGTCGCGATCCCGGAATTCCAGGGGATTGCAACGGCCGTCGGTCAGCAGTTCTCGGCCGCTCTGGCCGGTCAGATGTCAGCCGAGGACGCGCTCGCTGCGGCCCAGACGCTGGCCACGCGTGAAATGTCCCGCGCCGGTTACATCAAATAAGAACCTCCCAGGGTGGGGCCGACTCCCTTCGGCCCTGCCCACTTTACGACCGCGTTTTGAGTCCCGATCGATCCTGCCGCAGCGGGAGCCGGTCTCCACTCCGCCCCCATTCCCCATTTCAGGAGCGCTCCGATGTCTACCCAGCATTCCCGATCCGCCGCGCGTATCATGATTTCGCCGTCGGTCCTTCTGCTTCTGGCGTGGATGATCATCCCGCTTTCCCTGACGCTGTATTTCTCGTTCCTGCGCTACAATCTGCTGATGCCAGGGGCCAACCCCTTTGTCGGCTTTGAGAACTACAGCTATTTCCTCACCGATCCGGCGTTCTTTTCCGCCCTGACCAACACTCTGCTGCTGGTCGGTGGCGTCCTGATCATCACCATCGTCGGCGGCGTGCTGCTGGCACTGTTGCTGGACCAGCCGATGTTCGGACAGGGCATCGTGCGCATTCTGGTGATCGCGCCGTTCTTTGTCATGCCCACGGTTTCGGCGCTGGTCTGGAAAAACATGTTCATGAACCCGGTCAACGGCCTGTTCGCCTTTGCCGCCAAGGCGGTGGGATTGCAGCCCTTTGACTTTCTCGCACATGCGCCGCTGGCCTCGATCATCCTGATCGTCAGCTGGCAGTGGTTGCCATTTGCGACGCTGATCCTGCTCACCGCGATGCAATCGCTGGACTCCGAACGGCTTGAGGCGGCGGAGATGGATGGCGCCGGACCCTTCGCACGGTTCTTTTACATGGTCGTGCCGCACCTTTCCCGCGCCATCACCGTGGTGATCCTGATCCAGACGATTTTCCTGCTGTCGGTCTTTGCCGAAATCCTCGTCACGACCAACGGCGGCCCGGGCACCTCGTCGACCAACCTCACCTACCTCGTCTATGCCCAGTCGCTGCTGAACTTTGATGTGGGTGGCGGGTCCGCCGGGGGTGTTGTCGCCATCATTCTCGCCAACATCGTTGCGATCTTCCTGATGCGGATGATCGGCAAGAACCTGGACGCGTGATCATGACCCTGACATTGGCCCTGATCCTGACCACGGCACTGAGTTTCGCCCTGGTCGGTACACGCCCCGCAATCTGCTCCGTTCGCTCCCATAAGGAGACTTTCTGATGGCCCGCGCAGTCACCACCAACCGCAAGATCACCATGACGGTGATCGCCTGGAGCATCGGCTTCCTGATCTTCTTCCCGATCCTCTGGACCATTCTCACCAGCTTCAAGACCGAGGCCGAGGCGATCGCATCGCCCCCCAGCTTCATGTTCTTCAACTGGACGACCGAGAACTACGGCGTCGTGATGGAGCGGTCGAACTACTTCCGCTTCTTCATGAACTCGGTGGTGATTTCGGTCGGCTCGACGGTGATTGGCCTGATCATCGCGGTCCCTGCCGCCTGGTCGATGGCCTTTGTGCCCGGCAAGCGCACCAAGGACGTGCTGATGTGGATGCTCTCCACCAAGATGCTGCCGCCCGTCGGCGTGCTGATCCCGATCTATCTGATCTTCAAGAATGTCGGACTGCTGGACACCCGCACCGGCCTCGTGATCGTGCTGACGCTGATCAACCTGCCGATCATCATCTGGATGCTGTACACCTACTTCAAGGAAATCCCGGTCGATATCCTTGAAGCGGCCCGGATGGACGGTGCTTCGCTGCGCAATGAAATCATCTATGTGCTGACCCCGATGGCGGTGCCGGGCATCGCGTCGACCATGCTTCTGAACATCATCCTCGCCTGGAACGAAGCGTTCTGGACGCTGAACCTCACAGCGGCAAACGCCGCGCCGCTCACCGCCTTCATCGCCAGCTATTCCAGCCCCGAAGGCCTGTTCTACGCCAAACTCAGCGCTGCCAGCACAATGGCCATCGCGCCGATCCTCATCATGGGCTGGTTCTCGCAGAAACAGCTTGTCCGTGGCCTCACCTTCGGCGCAGTCAAATAAGGAACCGATATTATGGGACGTATTACTCTCGAAAAGGTGGCCAAGCGCTTCGGCGAAGTTGAAGTCATCCCGCCGCTGGACCTGACCATCGAAGATGGCGAGTTCGTGGTCTTTGTCGGCCCCTCGGGCTGCGGAAAATCCACCCTGCTGCGCCTGATCGCCGGTCTGGAAGACGTGAGCGGTGGCCAGATCCGCATTGATGGGCAGGACGCAACCGCACTCAGCCCGGCCAAGCGCGGCCTCGCCATGGTGTTCCAGAGCTACGCACTGTATCCGCACATGTCGGTTCGCAAGAACATCGCCTTTCCGCTCAAGATGGCGGGAATGCCCGAGGACGAGCAGAAGCGGCGCATCGACAACGCCGCCAAGATCCTCAACCTCACCGACTACATCGACCGTCGCCCCGGGCAGCTCTCGGGTGGTCAGCGTCAGCGTGTCGCCATCGGCCGCGCCATTGTCCGTGAACCGGCGGCCTTCCTGTTTGACGAGCCGCTGTCCAACCTCGACGCGGCGCTGCGCGTCGGCATGCGGCTGGAAATCACCGAACTGCACTCGCGGCTCAAGACCACGATGATCTATGTCACGCACGACCAGGTCGAGGCGATGACCATGGCCGACAAGATCGTCGTGCTGCGCGCCGGTCACATCGAACAGGTCGGCAGCCCGCTCGAACTTTACCACAAGCCGCGCAACGCCTTTGTCGCCGGCTTTATCGGGTCGCCCAAAATGAACCTGATCTCGGGGGCCGAGGCATCCAAACATGGCTGCAAGACCATCGGTATCCGGCCCGAGCATATCGGTGTCTCCGCCACTGACGGTCTCTGGAAGGGCCGCGTCGGCGTCTCCGAGCATCTGGGATCGGACACCTTCTTTTATGTGCACGACACCGGTCTGGTCGACGACATCACCGTCCGCGTGTCGGGCGAAGTCGCCCTCAAGGCCGGCGATACGGTGTATCTCACTCCGGAAGCCGACAAGCTCCACCGTTTCGACGACGCCGGTCTGCGCCTCGCATGAAACGCCTTGCCGGAAAATCAGCCCTGATCACCGGTTCGGCCCGCGGCATCGGTCGCGGCTTTGCCGAAGCCTATATCCGCGAGGGCGCCACCGTCGCCATCGCGGATATCAACCTCGAGGCTGCCACAACCACCGCCGGGGAACTGGGTGATGCGGCCTATGCGGTGCAGCTGGATGTCAGCCGCCAGGACAGCATTGATGCCGCCATCAATACCGTGGTCGGTCAGGCGGGCAAGCTGGACATCCTGATCAACAATGCCGCGCTTTTCGATGCCTCCGAGACCGTGGACATCACCCGCGCCAGCTATGACAGGCTCTACGCGGTAAACGTCGCGGGCACGCTGTTCACCATGCAGGCCGCCGCGCGGCAGATGATCGCTCAGGGCCACGGCGGCAAGATCATCAACATGGCCTCGCAGGCCGGACGCCGCGGCGAAAGTCTGGTGCTGGTCTATTGCTCGACCAAGGCGGCGGTGATTTCGATGACACAATCCGCAGGGCTGAACCTGATCAAACATGGCATCAACGTCAATGCCATCGCGCCCGGCGTGGTCGACGGCGATCACTGGGTGCACGTGGATTCGCTGTTCGCGAAACTCGAAGGCAAGAAACCCGGCGAAAAACGCGCCGAAGTGGCGGCGGGTGTGCCCGCGGGCCGTTTTGCCACCCCGGATGACCTGACCGGCATGGCGGTTTTCCTCGCTTCAAAAGATTCCGATTACATCGTGTCGCAGACGTACAACGTCGACGGCGGACAATGGATGAGCTGATGGCCAAACACCTGAATTCCGCGCTTCTGAGCGCACTGCCAGAGGGCGTTGCCGCTCCGGCGTATGACCGTTCGGCACTGCGCCCCGGTATCCTGCACGTCGGGGTGGGAAACTTCCACCGCGCCCATATGGCGGTCTATCTCGACCGGCTGTTCGCCCTGGGGAAAAGCCATGACTGGGCGCTGGTCGGCGCCGGCGTGCGCCCGGGCGATGCGGCGATGCGCGACCGACTGGCGGCGCAGGACTGGCTGACGACCGTGATCGAACTGGACCCGAACGGACTTTCGGCTCAGGTCACCGGTGCCATGATCGACTTTGTCGAGGTCGACGCCGACAAGACCATCGCCCGCATGACCGATGAAGACATCCGCATCGTCTCGCTCACCATCACCGAGGGCGGGTATTACGTGAACGCCAGCACCGGCGGTTTTGACGCCGAGCACCCAGACATGGCGGCCGACGCCGCCAGCCCGGATGCGCCGAAAAGCGTGTTTGGCATGATCATCAAGGCACTGCGGCTGCGCCGCGATGCCGGGCGCGCACCGTTCACCGTGATGTCCTGCGACAACCTGCCGGAAAACGGCCATGTCGCCAAGCAGACCGTTACCGGCCTTGCCCGGCTGTCGGATCCGGCCCTTGCCGACTGGATCGCGTCCAGTGTCGCCTTTCCGAACTCGATGGTCGACTGCATCACGCCGGCCACGTCGGACCGCGAACGCGACATGGTCAGAGACACTTTCGGCATCATCGACACAGCCCCGGTGGTGTGCGAGCCGTTCCGGCAGTGGGTGCTGGAAGACACCTTTCCGCAGGGACGCCCGGAGCTGGAACAGGTCGGTGCCGAATTCGTGGCGAACGTCGCGCCTTACGAACTGATGAAACTGCGCATCCTCAACGGCGGCCATGCGGCCATCGCCTATCCCTCGGCACTGCTCGGACATCATTTCGTGCATGACGCCATGGCCGACCCCCGCATCCGGAACTGGCTCAGTGCCATCGAGACGCGGGAATTTGTCCCCTCGCTGGAACCGATCCCGGGGGTCAGCTTCAAGGCGTACTTCGACAAGATCCTCGAACGGTTCTCAAATCCCAGAATTGGCGATACGGTGCAGCGGCTGTGTTTTGACGGCACCAACCGCCAGCCAAAGTTTGTGCTGCCGATCCTGTCCGAAGCGCTGGAGCGCGACACCGCGTTTCAGGGCATTGCGCTCGAAGTGGCGCTCTGGTGCCGCTATTGCGCCGGGACCGACGACGCCGGGCAACCGATGCTGGTCAATGATGACAACGCAGAAACCCTGACGCGGTTGGCACTGGAGGCGAAAGAAACGCCGTCGGCCTTCCTCACCAACAAGGCGGTGTTCGGTGACCTGGCGGAGTCGGATGTGTTCCAGTCGGCGTTTGCCGCCTGGCTTGACCATCTGTGGACCGACGGCGTGGAAAGCACCCTGCAGGCCTATGTAAACCAGACGGGGTGAGAGCCCGGGCGCGGTGCTGCCCCGCCAGGGGCGCACTTCTCAGCGTGCCAGGTCGCGCATCGGTTGCAATGCGGTGTAAAGTGCACGGTAGGCCGTCAGGCGCGCGACATGTCTGCCGGCGTCCCGCGGTGCAAACTCTGCCGTGATCTCTGGTCGGCGGCCGATGTCGCTGACCCGCGCCGCCCCGGCCGCCACGGCGGCAAGCCGTGCTGCGCCCAGTGCCGGGCCGACGGCGGAATCCTCGCCCCGGTGCAGGGGGCGTTCGATCACATCCGCGATTGTCTGCAACAACAGGTCACTCTTGCTGCCGCCGCCAATGGCAAGAAGGGGCGCCGGAACCGTCGTAACCGCGGCAATGGCATCCCGGGCATCGGCAAAACTGTACGCGATGGCGTCGATGATCGCCCGCATCATGGCCCCGCGTCCGGTGTCGTTTTCCAGACCGTAAAACGCGCCGCGGATGCGGGAATCGCCGTGCGGCGTACGCTCGCCGGTCAGATAGGGCAGGAACAGCGGAATCCGGTCCGGATCGGCTTCCGCGGCCTCGGACAGCAGGCTGGCAACCGACAACCCGGTCATCTCGGAAAACCAGCCCATGGGCCGCGCCCCGTTCAGCATCGCAGCCATCTGGAACCATTGGCCCGGGATGCAATGGGCAAAGGAATGGATGCCCCTGTCGGGCGCTGCACGGTAGGTGCCGGTGGTGACAAACAGCTGCCCGGATGTGCCAAGCGAGACAAAACCGGCGCCGTCCGCCACCGCTCCGACGGCAATGGCACCGGCGGCGGCATCTCCGCCGCCCGCAGCGATGGGGATCCCCTCGGGCAGGCCCAGAAGCCGCGCCGCCTGACCGGTCAGATGGCCCGCGATCTCGGAGCCCTCGCAGACCCGTGGCAACCAGGCGGGGTCGGTGGCCGTTGCCGCGCAGAGTTCCGGTGACCAGCGGCGCGCGGCCTGATCAAACCACCAGGTGCCGGCCGCGTCGCAGGGATCGGTGACAAGGTCGCCATGCAGCTGCAGACCGATGTAATCCTTGGGCAGCAGGACGTGGCGGATTCGGGCGTAGGTCCCGGGTTCATTTGTCTTGAGCCACAGGATCTTGGGCGCGGTAAAGCCCACCATCGGGCGCACGCCGGCCCGCTCGGCAAGGCCGGTGGCGTCCTGCAT
Organism: Puniceibacterium confluentis; assembly: GCF_007923445.1. Classification (GTDB taxonomy): domain Bacteria; phylum Pseudomonadota; class Alphaproteobacteria; order Rhodobacterales; family Rhodobacteraceae; genus Puniceibacterium; species Puniceibacterium confluentis. Next base: position 11,140 of record NZ_VOJI01000014.1, read on the forward strand.
CAGCGTGGCGCATTCGGCGTCGCTGCGTCCGTCGTTCCACAGGATCGCCGGGCGGATCACCTGACGGTCGGCGTCCAGCAGCACCGCCCCGTGCATTTGTCCCGACAGGCCAATACCCCGCAGCGCCCTGCGGGCGGCCGGGCGGATCTCGAGCACTTCCGCCACCGCCTGACGCACCGCAATCCACCAGTCTTCGGGGTTCTGTTCGCTGAACCCGGCACGCGGATGGGAGATCTCAAGCGGTGCCGAGGCCGAGGCCAGCGGCAGCAGGTCTTCATCCGTCAGGCTGACCTTGACGCCCGAGGTTCCGATATCAATGCCGATGAACATATGCTGCCCTCTTCTCGTTCGCGCCGCACTCTAGTCGCTGGCGGTGTGGGGGCAATCCACAAGTGGTCAGGGTTCGGGGCACCGCGCACGCAGCCATGACTGCGTTCACTGATACCCCGTCATCTCGAGGTATCCGCGGCCGCTGTGGCTGCCCTCAAAGCGGATCGGACCTTCCCAGTAGGCGAAGGCCGTGCCCATCCAGGCCTGCGGATTCAGCGGCGTGGTCTCGATCGTGACGCCGCGCGCAGGCAGCGCCACGCGCCATCGTACCGGCACCCGCCGTCCGGCGACCTCGGCCACCTCCAGCGGTTCGAGCGTCAATGCGCCGTCGCCATAGGCCGTCGCCGCGCCCTCGGCGGAAATCCAGGTGGCGGATGTGAAATGTGTCCCGGACCCGTCGCGCAGGCCGAATCCCATCAGCCGCGTGCCGTCGTCGAATTGCAGCGACAGCCAGTCCCATCCGTCCTGATCCGCCGCCAGTGGCTGCGACGACCATTCCCGGTCAAGCCAGGCCTGGCCGGTCACCGCAACCGCGCCTTCGGGCAGCGTCAGTGTTCCGCTGACCCGGTAGAAAGGTTGCGAATAGTAATGGCTTGCCTCTCCGGTCGGCGATTTCACCGAAAAGCCCTGCTCCCCCTGAAGCACCAGCGGGCCGTCCGCATTCAGACTCAGATCATAGTGAAAATCGGCGCCCCGCGCGTGCAGTTCGATGGCGTCCAGTGGATCACCCGCGTCCGCAACGCTGCGCAGCGCCCAGTCGTCGATCCACGCTTCGAACGGCGCAGCGCTGACACCCGCCTGACCGATGCCACCGCGTGCCAGCTTTTCCGCATAGCGGTGGCTTCGGGCCGAGGTCAGCGCCGCGTGGCCCATCCAGAGTTGCGGTGTCTGCCAGCCGGTGCCCGCCTCGGGCGACAGGGCCGAGCGGAACAGCGTCCATTGCACGCCGTATTCCTGTCCGTCCGCACCTGTCAACGTTGCGGTCACGTACCACCATTCGATGCGGAATTCGGGGTGAGGGCCATGATCCAGAGGAAAAGTGAAGGTCTTGTCCGGGTCCGGCAAGGCAAAGCCGTCGGACCCGGTGCCGAGCCCGGCAAAGCCCTGCGCGCTGACAATCGAGGCGATGCACAGCCAGGCAACCGAAAAGCTCAAGGTGCAGACCCTAGCGATCATTTGCAAACACCCGCAGCAGGTGACCGCCGGGCATCGCCAGCAGCCGCCAGACCGGCCAGACACTGGCCAGCAACGCCGCCGTCAGCGCCCAGAATCCCAGCCACAGCCAGCCACCGGGAAACACCATCATCGGCAGGCGCCAGCCAAAGGCCTGCACGTTCACCACCGCCAGCAGCACCCAGGCCAGCGCCAGGCCGACAGGCACGGCCAGGGCCCAGGTCAGGGCTGCCAAAAGCGCCGTCCGTGCCAGCTCTGTCAGAGCGATCCGTCGCGGCGCCACCCCCATCGCCCAGACCGGCGCCACCTGTGGCAGACGCAGCGCCGACAGTGTCAGCAGGCTGGTCAGCAGGGCAAAACCCGCAACCCCAAGGGTCAGCACGTTCAGCGCGCCGGTCACGACAAAGGTCTGGTCAAAGATCCGCAGGGACGCGGCCTTGACCGCGCCTTGGTCGCGCAGGGCGTCCGCGGGCAGGTCGAAGCGTTGCCTCAGCTCGGCGATCATCCCGGGCACCGCTGCCGGGGCAAGCCGCACCGCAAAGCGCAACTGTGGCTGGTCCGGGTAGCGCGCGGCCAGTGCATCCATGCCGACGATCAGCTGCGCCGACGGATTGCCGTAATCGGAATAGATGCCGACGACCGGAACGGTCCAGCCATCCCCCAGCGCGAGCGGATCGCCCAGCGCCAGCCTGTCCCGCCGTGCCATCTGTTCGTTGACCAACACGCCGTTGCCTGCCGCCAGACTGTCCCATGCATCCGTCCGCGACGACAGAAGCGGCCAGTTCTCGCGGTAGGTGGCATGGTCCACCACGCCGTAGATCTGCGCGGGGGCGCCCCGCAGCGTGACCGGAACCGACCAGTTCGGCAGCACCGCATCACTGCGGGACGCGAGGTAGCCGGTGACTGCGGCGGCCTCCTCCGCGGTGCGGGTGGTCAGGTAAAGCTCGGGCGCCAGTCGCTGGTCCAGCCAGCCTACAAAGGTGGTGCGAAAGGATCCGACCATCGTGCCGACGCCGACATTGGCCGCCAGGGCCAGCAGCAGGGCCATCAGGGCCAGGGACAGGGCCGGAACCTGTTGACGGGCATCGGCAAGCAGCCATTCTGCCATCGGGCCGCGCGCGAACCGCGCCGCGCCGCGCAACAGCGCCAGCAGCAGCATGGGCAGCGCCAGCGCCGAACCGACCAGCAGGGCGGCGAGGCAGGCAAATCCGGCCATCAGCGACCCCCCCCACAATGCCAGCCCCGCCGCAGCAAACAGCAGGCAGAGGGCGGCTGCGGTCTGCACCCGGATCGCCCGGGCCGAGGCCATGGCCCAGGCCCGTGGCTGCGCCGGGGCCAGCAGCGGCATCCGCGCCACCCGCCACAGCGCCTGCGCACCCGCTGCGGCCGCCCCGAGCAGCGTGATCACCAGCGCCGAGGCCGCCCAGAAGGGATCAAAGCTCAGCGTGCCGGACACCTGTGCGCCGTATAACCCGCGCAGGGTGCCGGCGACCCCTGGCAGCAGCGCCGCGGCGATGCCGTACCCCAGGGCCATCCCGACCACCGCCGCAACCAGCGCGATTGCAGCCAGTTCGGCCGCAAGCAGCAGCATCAGCCGGCGCAGACTGACCCCCAGTGCCCGCAGGGTCCGGACCGCGGCGCGCCGCTGTTCGAAGGCAAGCCCTATGGCCGACTGCACGATGAACAACCCGACCGCGAAGGACAGCAGGCCAAAGGCGGTGAGGTTGAGGTGAAAGCTGTCGGTCAGCTGGGCCAGCGACGACGTATCGTCAGGTGTGACACGGTCAAGGGCGGTGAGACTCTCCAGCGGTGCCAAGCCCGACGGCTGGCTCCGCGCAATCAGAAGGTGGCTGATCCGGTCGGTGCGCAACAGTCGCTGCGCGACGCCGATGTCGGTGATCGCTGTTCCCGGCGGCACATCAGCGGACAGGCGCAGCGGCGGCAGATCCGCCCCCTTGAGCTCGGCCGCCGTTTCCGGGGCAACCAGCAGGACGCCGTCTCGGACAAACGCGGCCAGTGCGTCCGCGTCGCCGGCAAGCGGGGCCAGCGCGGGCTGTGGCGGCGCGCTCAGCGGGTCGATGCCGACAATCCGCAACCCCGGCAGCAGCCGCCCCTCGACCACCGGGCTCAGATCCCAGCCAGCGCGCCGCAACGCCACGTATTGCTGCAGGGTGACGCCGCCGGGGGTCTGCAGGCGATCGAGCTGGTCCTGCCCCATCAGCGCCGCGGCACGTCCGTAGCTGGCCCGGGCCTCGGCGTTGATTGCCTGCACGCCGGACCACAATGCCGTCGCCAGAGCCAGCCCCAGCACCAGGGTCACCAGTTGCACCGGGTGGCGGCGCCAATGCGACCAGAGCGCCTGGAACACCGCCGCGTTCACCGCAGGCATCCTTCCTGCAGATGGACCACCCGGCTCAGACGGGCAGCAAGCCGGGGCGAGTGGGTGACCATCAGCAGGGCCGAGCGGCTGCGCGCCACACCGTCCAGCAGCAGCTCCAGTACCGCGTCCGCCGTCGCTTCGTCCAGGTTGCCGGTGGGTTCGTCCGCCAGCACCAGCTCGGGGCGGACTGCCAGCGCGCGACCGATGGCCACCCGCTGTTGCTGCCCGCCCGAAAGCTGTTCGGGGTAGCGGTCCAGCAGCGTCGACAGCCCCAGGCGCGCCGTGATTTCGCCCTGCCAGTCGGGATCGAGAACCCCGGCCAGCCGCGCCTGAAACTTGAGGTTCTGCACCACGGTCAGAGACGGGATCAGGTTGAGCTGCTGGAAGATCACGCTGACCTGGCGCCGCCGCACCCGGGCGCGGCCCGCTTCGTCCAGGTTGTGCAGGGGGGCGCCTTGCAGGGTGATGGTCCCGCTGTCCGGCACGTCAAGACACCCCAGCAGGTGCAGCAAGGTGCTTTTGCCGGAGCCGCTTTCCCCGGTCAGGGCGACACTTTCGCCGGCGGCCACATCGACCGACACCCCGCGCAGCACCTGAAGCGGGCCTTCGGAGGTGATGAAGCTTTTGGTCAGATCGCGGGCAGACAGCACCTGTGGTCCTTTCAGATGTCTTACCCCGATACCTAGCAGGCTTTGCACGGTCTTAAACCCCGGTGCCACACCCCCGGTGTCACGCCGGGTTTCGCGCAGATGTCGGCCATTGCAACTCCGCCGCCAGCCCGCGGGTGGTCGATTGCCGGATCTCCGGTCGCCGCAGTCCCGGGGTGCGGCGGGGCCGCCCCCGCAGGGGGCCGCCCGCGCGTGTGCCGGATCGGGTGCGCGCGCCGGTCAGCCGGACTTGCGCCGGCTTTCGACTTTGGAAAAACCCGCCATGCTGGCATAGCCGCCGACAATCCTCTGCCGCGCCTCGAGGCTCAGGACATCGTCGATCCGGTCGAACCCGGCGGGGGCCAGTTTCTCCACAGCGTCGATCACACGTTCCGGGCCGCCCAGCCGGTTGGTGCGCACCACCTCTGCCGTCTTGGGCAGCCGGTCCTTTTCATAGGCCCAAAGGGCGGCACGCGGGTGTTCGCCCCGTGCCAGAGCATCGGCGATGCAGCGCGCGTCCAGAATGGCCTGGCTCGCGCCGTTCGAGCCCACGGGATACATCGGATGCGCCGCATCCCCCAACAGGGTCACGCGGCCAAAGGTCCAGCGGGGCAGGGGGTCGCGGTCGGCCATCGGGTATTCAAAGATCGCCGGTGTGGCCCGCACCAGACCCTCGATGTCCATGCCGGGCACGCTGAAGCGTCTGGCATGCGGCAGCACCGTGGCGAGTGGCACCTGTCGCGACCAGTTGTCCGGCGGCGGTCCCGAGACGGCGGGATCCTTGATACGGATGTTCACCACCCAGTTGGTCAGCTGTTTGCCGTCCCTGGCGGGCGCAATGGGGTAGAGCACGAATTTGCCGCCGAGCCCGCCACCGATGGCCATGCTTTCGCCGTCAAGCCAGACCGGCCACTCCGCCGCGCCGCGCCACATGGCCACGCCCTGCCAGCTGGGCGCGCCTTCGTCCGGGTAGAATGTCTTGCGACCCTGGGAATGGATGCCGTCGGCACAGATCAGCACATCGCCGCGCGCGGTCAGCCCGGCGCCGCCTTCGACCGAGTCGGTGAAATGCGCGGTCACACCGCCTTCGTCCTGCACAAAGCCGGCCAGCCTGCGCCCGGTCAGCACCGCCTCGGGACCGATACGGTCTGTCACCGCGTCATAGATCAGCTTTTGCAGGCGCCCGCGATGAATCGAGAATTGCGGCACTTCATGCCCGGCATAGGTGCCGCGCAACTCGGACCAGACCTCTTGCCCCTGCCTGGTGAGGTACGACAGCTTGCGGGTCCGCACGCCGACGCGGTCCAGCGCGGGCAGCAGGCCCAGCGCCTCGAGTTCGCGGATGGCATGGGGCAGCACGTTGATGCCGACCCCGACCTCGCGCACGTCGCGCGCGGCCTCGAACAGTTGCACGGCAATGCCGCGCTGGTGCAGCATCAGTGCTGTCACCAGACCGCCGATACCGGCGCCTGCGATCAGGACCTTCATGGCTTACGCCTCCTCTGGCGGGGGCAGGAAATCGACCTCGTGCTGAGCCGAAATTGCGACGACATCCGCCGGGTTTGCCTTGGGGCCCAGATTGTGCAGCGCCCAGAACAGATCATACAGGCGCCGGGACGGAGCGACCCAGAACAGACACTTGATCGTCGTCTCGGTCTTGTTGAAGATCCCGTGCGGGATGCCCATCGGCAGGCGGATCAGATCGCCGGGTTCGGCGTAGGCCTCGACGCCATTGAGCAGCAGATCGAACCGGCCTTCGAGCACGTAGATGAATTCGTCCTGATGCGGGTGGATATGCGGCGGCACAAAGGTGCCTTGGGGCAGGGTCGCATGCCAGGACAAGGAGCTTTCGGAATGCTGCTTGGGCACATAGGTCTGCCCGAGGATGTTCCAGCTGATATCCTCCAATCCGGAACCGGCCTTGGTCACTCCTGGGATCATCTTCATCATCTTTGTCCTTTGCATTACGTCAGACGTGCAGAAAGCGGTCCTTGACCTCGGGCGTTGCCAGGATCTCGGGCGTGCTGCCCTGCCACACCACACGGCCCTTTTCGATCACCACATGGCGGTCGGCGAATCTGGTCAGTGCATCGACGTTCTTGTCGATCACCAATATCGCTTCGCCTTCGGACTTGAGTCGCGTGAGGCAGGCCCAGATATCGGCACGGATCAGCGGCGCCAGACCTTCGGTTGCCTCGTCCAGCACCACCAGTTGCGGGTTGGTCATCAGCGCGCGGCCGATGGCCAGCATCTGCTGCTCGCCGCCCGACAGCTGGTTGCCCATGTTGCGCCTGCGTTCTTTCAGCCGCGGGAACAGGTCATAGATCCGCTCGAGGGTCCATTTGCCCCTGGTCGCAGTGGCCTGCAGGTTCTCCTGCACGCTCAGTGTCGGAAAGATCTGCCGCCCCTCGGGCACCAGCCCCAGACCGGCCCCCGCCACCAGATGTGGCGCCGCGCCGGTCAGATCCCTGCCGTCGATCCTGACGGTGCCGCCGGTGGGCCGCAGCAGGCCAAATATCGAGCGGATCGTCGTCGTCTTGCCCATGCCGTTGCGGCCCAGCAGGGTCACGACTTCGCCGCGCGCGACAGTCAGGTCCACACCGAACAGGATGCGGCTTTCGCCATAGGCGGCTTCCAGTCCAGAAACTTCCAGCATCAGGCCGCCTCCTCGTCACCCAGATAGGCCGCGCGCACCTTGGGGTCGTTGCGGATCACCTCCGGGCTGCCCGAGGCGATGATCTCGCCATAGACCAGCACCGAAATCCGGTCGGCAAGGGCAAACACCGCCTCCATGTCATGTTCAATCAGCACGGTCGCATACCGTCCCTTGAGCGCGCGCAATCGCTGCACAAAGGCCTCTGCCTCTTCGCCGCCTGTCCCGGCGAGTGGTTCGTCCAGCAGCAATACCTTGGGCTGGGTCGCCAGTGCGATCGCCAGCTCCAGCCGACGATGTTCGCCGTGTGACAGCGCCGAGGCGCGCAGCCCGGCGCGATCCTCGAGCCCGGCATCGGCCAATGCGGCCATCGCGGCATCGTTCAGCGCCGCCTCTTGCGCCACCGGCGCAAAGAACCGGTAGGACGAGCCCGAGCGCGCCTGCACCGCAATCGCAACATTCTCAAGCACGCTGAAGCGCGGCAGGATCGAGGTGATCTGGAACGAGCGCGCCAGTCCCAGGCGCACCCGCTCGGCCATCGAGCGCCGGGTGATATCGCGCCCTTCCAGCGACACGGAACCGGAATCCGGCGCGTTCTGCCCCGAAAGCTGGCCGATCAGCGTGGTCTTGCCCGCGCCGTTGGGGCCGATGATGGCGTGCAACTCGCCGGGTGCGACATCCAGCGAGACATTGCGGGTCACCTCGAGCGCGCCGTAGTTCTTGCAGAGGTTGCGGACGGACAGCAGGCTCATTTCCGGGCCCCCTTCAGACGTTCCAGCGCACCGGTGATGCCATGCGGCGAATACAGCACCATCAGGATCAGGAAGACCCCGAAAAGCAGCCGCCAGTGTTCGGTCAGCATGGCCAGCCAGTCTTCGAGCAGCAGCGCGACAACCGCGCCGCCGATGGCGCCGGTCAGATTGCCGATCCCGCCCAGCACCACCATCACGATCAACTCACCCGAGCGGTGCCAGGACATGAAGGCAGGCGAGACGAACTCGGCCTGATTGGCGAGGATCACGCCGGCAACAGAGGTCATGCAGCCGGAAATCACAAAGGCAGTCAGCTGGTAGCGGAAGGGGGAAAGGCCAATCGCCTCCATCCGCACCGGGTTTTCGCGGGTGCCGATCAGGACACGGCCAAAACGCGATCCGACAATGCGCGTCGCCACGGCGAACAAAGCGATCAGCAACGCGAGTGCGACATAGAACATCACCAGATCGCTTTCCAGCGCGTCCCGGCCGAACAGCGTCGAGCGGGACTGCAACGGCGTGCCGTCATCGCCGCCGTAGGCCGAGAGCGAGACAAAGAAGAAATAGGCCATTTGCCCGAAGGCGAGGGTGATCATGATGAAATACACCCCCCGCGTGCGCAGCGAAATCGCCCCGGTGATAGCGGCAAACACCGCCGACAGCAGGACGGCAAAGAGGATGTGCACCAGCAGATCCGTCACGCCATAGCTGTTCAGGATCGCCACGGCATAGGCACCAAACCCGAGGTAGGCGGCGTGACCGAAGCTGACCATTGCGCCGTAGCCCAGGATCAGGTCCAGCGCCATCGCCGCGATGGCATAGGCGAGGATCCGGGTGCCGATCAGCATCAGGAACGGGTCGTCCGTCAGGGCGGCGATCAGCGGGAGCGCGGCGAAACCGGCAAAGATCAGCAGCGCCAGCCAGATACGGGCCGACATCAGCACCGGGCGGCGCGTCGCGGACTGAACGAACGCGCTCATGACGTGCGCTGCCCGAACAGGCCCTGCGGGCGGGCGAACAGGATCACGGCCATCAGGATATAGACCAGCATCGGGGCCAGCATCCTCCCGGTCTGGCCTGCGGCCGCCGGCTCCATCACCGAACGCAACACGATCGGGCCGAAGGTGCGGCCCAGCGTATCCACCACGGCGACCAGCAGCGCGCCGAGAAAGGCGCCGCGGATCGACCCGATGCCACCGATCACCACGACCACGAATGTCAGGATCAGCACGCTTTCGCCCATGCCGGTATCGACAGACAGGATCGGCGCCACGATCGCCCCGGCAAAACAGGCCAGCAGCGCGCCAAGGGCGAAGACCAGCGAAAACAGCTTGCCGATGTCGACGCCCAGGGCCGACACCATCTCGCGGTTGCTGGCCCCGGCGCGCAGCAGCATGCCGATGCGCGTGTGGTTGACCACGACGTAAAGCCCGGCGGCGACCGCCAGTCCCGCCGCGATGATCGCAAGGCGGTAGACGGGGTATTGCAGCGGCCCGATCAGCGGGATCGACCCGTTGAGCAGCTCGGGCATCGGCACCGACAGCGGCGAGGTGCCCCAGAGCATCTTGACCCCCTCATTGACGATCATCACCAGACCGAAGGTCGCCAGCACCTGATCGAGGTGCGAGCGGGCATATAGGGGCCGGATCACCAGCCTTTCGATCACCAGGCCGACGACCAGAGCGGCGGGCAGCATCAGCAGCAGCCCGGCCCAGAAGCTGCCGGTGAGGGCGGCAAAGGTGGCGATCAGATAGGCCCCGATCATGTACAGCACGCCATGGGCCAGATTGATCACATCCATGATCCCGAACACCAGCGTTAGACCCGCAGCGATGAGGAACAGCAGAACCCCCAGCTGCGCGCCGTTCAGAAGTTGCAGGATGAACAGGTTTGTCATGCGTCTCTCCGGCCCAAAGCTTCGTCAGATCACATCGGGCACTGATCGGCGTAGTTGTCCTTGTAATCGTCAAAGATCTTTTCGACGATCGCGGTCTGGAACTTGCCGTCGTCACGCTTTTCCGCCTTGACCAGATAGAAGTCCTGGATCGGGAAGTTGTTTTTGCCAAAGCTGAAATCGCCGCGCGGGCTGTCGAATTCGGCCTTGTGCAGTGCGGCCCTGAGGGCGGCCCGGTCGCTGAGGTCTCCGCCCACGGCACGCACCGCGGAATCGATCAGCTGTGCGGCGTCATAGGCCTGCATCGCGTAGGTGCCCGGCACCGCGTCATAGGCGGCAAGGTAGCCATCGACAAAGGCCTTGTTGGCCGCGTTGTCCATATCCGGCGCCCAGTTCGCACCACCCATGAGGCCAAGCGCGGCATCCTGCGTCGCGGGCAGGGTGGTTTCATCGACGGTAAAGGCCGACAGGAACGGGATCGAGGTCAGCCCGGCCTGGCTGTACTGCTTCACCAGGTTGACGCCCATGCCGCCGGGCATGAAGGTGAACAGCGCATCGGGCTGGAACGCCGCGATCTGTGCCAGTTCCGAACTGAAGTCCAGCTGCCCGAGTTCGGTGAACACCTCGCCCGCGACTCCGCCGGTGTAGGAATGCTTGAACCCGTTCAGGCTGTCCTTGCCGGCCTGATAGTTCGGCGCCATCAGAAAGACGTTCTGGTAGCCCTGCTTTTCGGCGTATGCCCCCATGACTTCGTGGTTCTGGTCATTCTGGTACGAGGTGACAAAGAAATTCTCGTTGCACTCGGCGCCGGCATAGCTCGATGTGCCGGCATTGGTCGAAATCAGGATGGTCCCGGTCTCGGTCACCGGCTTGTGGATCGCGCCGAGGATGTTGGAAAAGATCGGCCCGACGACAAAGTCGACCTGATCGCGGGCCACCAGTTCGCGCGCCTTGTCGGCGGCCAGATCGGGACGCTGTTCGTCATCGACGATGATGATCTCGGTCGGCATGCCGCCGACTTCCTTGATCTGGTTGACCGCCAGCATGAACCCGTCGCGCGCCTGAGAGCCCAGGGCCGCGGCCGGGCCGGACAGGGTGTAGACAAGGCCGATTTTCAGCACGCCGTCGCTGGCCGAGGGCAGCTCTTGCGCCCCGGCAGGCAGGGTGGTCGAAAGGACGGCAAAGGTTGATGCCAGCAGTTTGGTTCTGGTCGTCATGGTGATACTCCCGTTGTTATTGCGCCCCGCCGCCCGGTTGTTCGAGTCGGCATGTTTTGAGTGCAAATATTTTGTGTGTAGATATTTAAGGCTTGAAGATTACCGCAGGTCAAGCGAGTCGTTTTGGCGAATTCCTTTTTCCCGTTCTGCGTTTAGGTGAACGCCTCATTCCTCATCAGGATCGCGCAGGGCTGCCCGCGTCAAGGGTGAACGCCTGTCCGCCAGTCCGTCAATCACGTTGAAGTGGTGGCGATCCGGCTGCACGACCGCATGGGTGTCGCAGCCCAGCCCGTGCCAGATATTGGCAAGCAGTGCCGACTGGCGCAGGAACTCCTGTCGCTCGGCGCCGCCGACCCAGGTGGTCAGGCGGATGCCTTTCAGCGGACGCTGTAGCGCGGGGCTGCCTGCCGTGGCTGAAACCATATCCATCCGCAGCATGTCGTTGCGCTGGGTCATCAGTAGGGGCCGCAGGTCATGCAGGCCGGAAATCGACACCACGTGGCGCAGCCTCGTCCGTGTCGCGGCTGCCAGCGGCGTCCCTTCGCACATCATCGCCGTCACCAGATGGCCGCCCGCCGAATGGCCCGACAACACGATCGGTCCGGCCACCGCGCCGGCCACATGGTCGATGGCGGCGCCGATCTGCGCGGTGATCTCTGCGATGCTCACATCCGGGCACAGATCGTAGCTCGGGATCGCCACCGCCCAGCCGCTGTCCACCGCGCCCTGCGCCAGATGTGACCAGTAGGATTTGTCGAGCGCGACCCAATAGCCGCCGTGTACAAAGACCAGCACACCTTTCGGCGTTCCTTCGGGCAGGAACAGATCGTATCTGGACCGGTCAGAATCACCGTATGCGATGTCCAGCCGGTTGCGGCCTGCGATGCGGAAACTGTGTGCAGGGGCCACCCAGAGCCCGGGCCAGTCGGATCCGTTCGGAATGTTGCGCCCATTCTCATAGGCGTTGTCCCAGTCGGTCACTGCAAATCCAGTCATCGGTTTTCCCTTTCGGTTCCGCACGATGCCGCGCACCTGGCGCGCACCTATTCAGCCCGGGGCCCCGTGTCCGACAGGCCTGTCGACGCCTCGCACTGATCGGCGAGAGGCACAGGACGTCAGCAGAAACGGGTTCGGCTGAGTCGACGCTAGGCAGAACAAAAAAGTATTTCAAGCTCAAAACATTTTTGCTTGAAATAAAATTTTTCCGCGCCTAGCCTTCGAGTCAGGGCGGCGGAACTGTCGCCGAAATCAGGGGGAATGCCATGCGTGTCGCATGTCTTGGCGGAGGGCCTGCCGGGCTTTATTTCGCGATATCGCTCAAGCTGCGTCAGCCGGAGACCGAGGTGGTTCTGTTCGAGCGCAACCGCGCCGACGATACCTTTGGCTGGGGTGTGGTGCTGTCGGACGAGACCCTGGACAACCTCGCGCGCAACGACCCCGTGAGTGCCGCGACCATTCGTGAACACTTTGCCTACTGGGATGACGTCGCGCTGGTGCATCAGGGGCAGAAGGTGGTGTCGACCGGGCATGGATTCTGCGGCATCGGGCGCAAGCGTCTGCTGATGATCCTGCAGGATCGCGCCCGTGCGCTGGGCGTCGACCTGCGGTTTTCGACCGAGGTCGGGCCCGCCTCCGAATTCATGGCGGACTACGATGTGGTGGTCGCCTGTGACGGTCTGAATTCCCGCACCCGCCAGGCCTTTGAGGGCGCGTTCAAGCCCGATGTCGACCTGCGCGCCTGCCAGTTTGTCTGGCTCGGCACCCGTCAGAAGTTCGACGATGCCTTCACCTTCATCTTCGAGAACACCGACAAGGGCTGGGTCTGGGCGCATGCCTACCAGTTCGACGCTGACACCGCGACTTTCATCGTGGAATGCTCGCAAAAGACATTTGATGCCTACGGTTTCGCCGGGATGTCGCAGCAGGACAGCATCTCGGTCTGCGAGAACATCTTCAGGGACCACCTTGGCGGCCATCCGCTGATGACCAATGCCAACCATATCCGTGGGTCCGCCTGGATCCGTTTTCCGCGCGTTCTGTGCCAGAGATGGAGCCACGAGAATGTGGTGCTGCTGGGGGATGCCGCGGCCACGGCGCATTTCTCGATCGGCTCGGGCACCAAGCTGGCGCTGGAATCCGCCATCGCGCTGGCCGAAAACCTGAGCACCCAGCCAAACGTGGCCCAGGCGTTCAAATCCTACGAAGATCAGCGCCAGCTGGAAGTGCTGCGCCTGCAGTCCGCCGCGCGCAACTCGGTCGAATGGTTCGAGGATGTCGAGCGCTACCTCGACCTTGACCCGGTGCAGCTGAACTATTCCCTGCTGACCCGTTCGCAGCGGATCAGCCACGAGAACCTGCGCGCCCGTGATCCCGAATGGCTCGGCTCTGCCGAACGCTGGTTCCAGCAGCAGGCAGGGACGGCGGTCAACGGTCCGGCCCGCGCACCGATGTTTGCGCCCTTCGCCCTGCGCGACATGACGTTGAAAAATCGCGTCGTCGTCTCGCCGATGGCGCAGTACAAGGCGGTTGATGGCTGCCCGACCGACTGGCACCTGATCCACTACGGCGAACGCGCCAAGGGCGGCGCCGGGCTGATCTACACCGAAATGACCTGTGTTTCGCCCACCGGGCGCATCACTCCGGGGTGCCCCGGCCTGTATGCGCCGGACCACGAAGCGGCGTGGAAACGGCTGGTGGATTTTGTCCATGCCGAAACCGAGGCAAAGATCTGCTGCCAGATCGGCCATTCCGGGCGCAAGGGATCGACGCGCATCGGCTGGGAAGGCATGGATCAAAAGCTGGAGTCCGGCAACTGGCCGCTGATCTCGGCCTCTGCCCTGCCGTGGTCGGGCGAAAACGACACCCCACGGGCGATGACCCGTACCGACATGGACGCGGTGACGGCCGAATTCGTGGCGGCGGCAAAGATGGCGGACCGCGCCGGATTCGATATGATCGAACTGCACGCTGCGCACGGCTACCTCATCTCGTCTTTCATTTCGCCGCTGTCCAACATCCGCGACGACGCCTATGGCGGCAGCCTGGAAAACCGCATGCGTTATCCGCTCGAGGTGTTTGCCGCCATGCGCGCGGTCTGGCCCGGGGGCAAGCCGATGTCGGTGCGCATTTCTGCCACGGACTGGTCCGACCGGGGCATCTCGCCCGAAGACTCGGTCGGCATTGCACGGATGTTCGCCGCTGCCGGGGCGGATATTGTCGATGTCTCTGCCGGACAGACCAGCACCGAGGCACAGCCGGTCTACGGGCGCATGTTCCAGACGCCGTTCTCGGACCGCATCCGCAACGAGACCGGCATCCCGACCATGGCCGTCGGCAACATCTTCGAGGCGGATCACGTGAACTCGATCCTGATGGCTGGGCGGGCCGACCTCGTCTGTCTCGCACGCCCGCATCTCTCCGACCCCTACTGGTTGCTGCATGCAGCCACCGCGCTGGGGGATCGTGCCGAAACATGGCCGCTGCCCTATCTGCCCGGACGCGATCAGATCTGGCGGCTGGCCGATCGTGACGCCGAGGTGGCCCGCGCATGAGTATGTCCGGCAAACATGTGGTGATCAGCGGCGGCGGTTCCGGCGTGGGGGCCGACATGGCACAGCGCTTTGCCGCCGAAGGCGCGCGGGTCACGATTCTGGGGCGAACGGAGTCGACGCTTGCGGCGCAGGGCCTGCCCTACCAGGTCTGTGACGTGACCGACGCCGGGGCGGTCGCGGGTGCCTTTGCCGCCGCCCGTGCCGCGCACGGTCCCGTCGAGGTGGCAATTGCCAATGCCGGCGCCGCAGTGAGCAAGCCCTTTGCAAAGATGTCGGCGCAGGATCTGGATGCCATGCTGGCGGTCAACGTGACCGGAGTGTTCAACGTCTGGCAGGCGGCGCTGGCGGATATGACTGCGGCCGGGTGGGGGCGCATGATCGCCGTCGCCTCGACCGCCGGACTGAAGGGCTATCCCTATGTCGCCGGCTATGTCGCCGCCAAACACGCCGTCGTCGGACTGACCCGGGCGTTGGCACTGGACCTTGCGAAAACCGGCATCACGGTGAATGCGCTTTGCCCGGGGTTCATCGACACGCCGATGCTGCAACAGTCGGTGCGCAACATTGTCGACAAGACCGGCAAAAGCGCCGCCGAGGCGGTCGCCGATCTGACCCGGGGCAATCCGCAGAAGCGGCTGATCCAGACGGACGAGGTCGCGGGCAGCGCGCTCTGGCTGTGTTCGGAGGCGGCGCGGTCGGTCAATGGTCACGCGCTGGCGCTGTCGGGGGGCGAGATATGAGCGTGACGCCAAAGCCTGCCACCGGCACCGACACCTCCAAGGCGCGGCTGCGGCTCTGGCTGCGGATGCTGAAAAGCGCCCGCGGGGTCGAAGCCGAACTGCGCGAGCGGCTGCGCACCGAATTTTCCTCGACGCTGCCCCGGTTCGACGTGATGGCGGCGCTCGAGCGTTACGAGAACGGTCTGAAGATGTCGGCCCTGTCCGGGGTGCTGCGGGTGTCGAACGGCAATGTCACCGGCATTGTCGACCGGCTGGCCGAGGATGGACTTGTGGTGCGGGTGCAGGTGCCCGGTGACCGCCGGGCCACATTGGTCCGGCTGACCCGCAAGGGCCAGCAGGAATTTGCCCGCCAGGCGGCTGCACACGAGTTGTGGATCGACGAATTGCTAAGTGATTTCGGCGCCGAAGAGGCCACGCAACTGGCCGCGCGCTTTGAGGCGGTGACACACCGCGAGGAGGGTCAATGAGAACCGACGTTCAGCACTTTTGCTGCAGCGTGACCGGGGGCATCGCAGAGGTCACGCTTGATCGCCCCGAGCGCAAGAATCCCCTGACCTTCGAGAGTTACGCCGAGTTGCGCGACTGGTTCCGGGATCTGGCCTATGACGACTCGGTCAAGGTTGTCGTCTTTGGCGCGAACGGCGGCAATTTCAGCTCTGGCGGCGATGTGCACGATATCATCGGTCCGCTGACCCGGATGAACATGAAGGAGCTGCTGGCCTTTACCCGGATGACCGGCGACCTCGTCAAGGCGATGCTGACTTGCGGCAAACCGGTGATCGCGGCGGTGGACGGCGTCTGCGTCGGTGCCGGGGCGATCATCGCCATGGCGAGCGACCTGCGGCTGGCGACCCCGGCGGCGAAGACGGCGTTCCTGTTCACGCGGGTCGGCCTGGCCGGCTGCGACATGGGCGCCTGCGCGATCCTGCCACGGATCATCGGCCAGGGGCGGGCGGCAGAGTTGCTGTATTCCGGCCGGTCGATGTCGGCGGAGGAGGGCGAGCGGTGGGGATTCTTCAACCGTCTCGTGGCGGCGGACAGTCTGCGGGACGAGGCGATGGCGCTGGCGCAGCAGATCGCGTCGGGGCCGAACTTTGCCCATATGATGACCAAGACGATGCTGATGCAGGAGTGGTCGATGGGTCTGGAACAGGCGATCGAGGCTGAGGCGCAGGCACAGGCAATCTGTATGCAGACCACCGATTTCACCCGGGCCTATGAGGCGTTTGTCGCCAAACAGCGCCCGGTGTTCGAGGGAGACTGACAATGTCCGCGTCGGAAGTGAGTATTTTTGAAGAGAAGAAACCGGGGGCCGCACATGTCGGATAAGTCGTTCCTCGACTGGCCGTTTCTGGAACCGAGGCACCGGGATTGGGCTTTGGCGCTTGACGAATGGGCCGGTGCGGCACTGACCGCTATTGATCACAGCGACACCGACGCGGCCTGCCGGGACCTGGTGCGGGCGCTGGGCGCGGATGGCTGGCTGTTGCCAACCGCAGTGGACCCCGAGGACGTGCAGCCGCTGGAGGTGCGGAGTCTGTGCCTGGCGCGCGAAACGCTGGCCCGGCACGACGGGCTGGCGGATTTTGCCTTTGCCATGCAGGGACTGGGCACCGGGGCCTTGTCGCTGTTCGGCACGGCGCAGCAGCAGCGCGCATGGTTGCCGCTCACCCGGACCGGACAGGCGATCGCCGCCTTCGCACTGACCGAGCCGCAGTCGGGGTCGGATGTCGCCAATGCGACGATGACGGCGGTGCGGGACGGGTCGGATTATGTGCTCGACGGCGAGAAGACCTGGATTTCGAATGGCGGCATCGCCGATGTCTACACCGTCTTTGCCCGCACCGGCGAGGCGCCGGGGGCAAAGGGGCTGTCCGCCTTTGTGGTGTCGGCCGACACGCCGGGGTTGCAGGTGGCCGAGCGGCTCGAGACGATCGCGCCGCATCCGCTGGCACGGTTGCGGTTCGATGGCTGCCGGGTGCCGGTGTCGGCGATGATCGGTGAGCCGGGGCAGGGATTTCGCATTGCCATGTCGGTGCTGGACGTGTTCCGCACCACGGTGGCGGCGGCGGCACTGGGATTTTCCCGCCGCGCGCTGGAGGAGTCGCTGGCGCGGGTGCAGGCCCGTCGCGTCCAGGGCGCGCCGCTGGCGGACTTGCAGATGGTGCAGGCGCATCTGGCGGAAATGGCACTGCGGGTCGATGCCAGCGCCTTGCTGGTGTACCGCGCCGCCTGGGCCAAGGACATGGGGGCGCCACGGGTGACGCGCGAGGCGGCGATGGCCAAGCTGTTCGCCACCGACGAGGCGCAGAAGGTGATCGACGCCGCGGTTCAGCTGCACGGCGGCGACGGGGTGCGCGCCGGTTCCGTTGTGGAGCGACTGTACCGGGATATCCGGGCTTTGCGGATCTACGAAGGAGCGTCGGACGTGCAGAAGGTGATCATCGCGCGCGCCACCCTGGCGGAGTTCGGCGGATGAGTGACCCAGGCGCCGAGACCGACTTTTCGCGTCAGATGTCCTATGGCGACTACCTTGGGCTGGACCGGTTGCTGAGCGCGCAGCATCCGCTGTCTGAGGCGCCTGACGAGTTGCTGTTCATCATCCAGCACCAGACTTCGGAGCTGTGGATGAAGCTGATGTTGTCGGAACTGGATGCGGCGCGGCGGGCGATTGCGGCGGACCGTCTGTCCGAGGCGTTCAAGATGCTGGCCCGGGTCAGCCGGATCATGGAGCAGCTGAACGCGGCCTGGGACGTTCTGCGCACGATGACGCCCAGCGATTACACCACGTTCCGCGACCGGTTGGGGCGGTCCTCGGGATTCCAGTCGCTGCAATACCGGCTGGTGGAGTTTGCGCTTGGCAACCGCAACCTCGCGATGCTCAAGCCCCACGCCCATGACATCGACGCTACCGGGCGGCTCAGGGAGGAGCTGGGGCGGCTGAGCCTGTATCAGGAGGTGCTGGCCTATGCCGCGCGGCAGGGCTGGGACCTGCCTGCAGCGCTGGTCGGTGAACCGTCAGTGGCGCCGCACCAGGACATCCCGGAGGTCACGGCGCTCTGGGGCGCGGTCTACCGCGACACCAGCACCCACTGGACACTGTATGAACTGGCGGAAAAGCTGGTGGATCTCGAGGATTATTTCCGCCGCTGGCGGTTCAACCATGTCACCACTGTCGAACGGGTGATCGGCTTCAAACGCGGGACCGGCGGGACCGGCGGGGTCGATTACCTCAAGAAAATGCTCGCGGTCGAGCTGTTCCCCGAACTCTGGCACGTCCGCACCGATCTTTGACCCGGCACACCGGAAAGGAGTCACGACCATGACTGATCTTGCGCAAATCCCCCTGACGGGCAAGGCCGGGTGCGCCGGGGGGCGGACATGAGCACGCTTGGACCCTCGGCACATGTCGACAGCTTCACCCGGGACAACCTGCCGCCGCCCGGGATGTGGCCGGACTTTGTGCTCGATGGCTTTGACTACCCCGAGCGGTTGAATGCCGGGGTGGAACTGACCGACGCCATGGTTGCCAAGGGCTTTGGCGATCACACCGCGCTGATCGGCAACGGGCGCAGGCGCACCTACAAGGAACTGGCCGACTGGACCAACCGGCTGGCGCATGTGCTGGTCGAGGATCTCGGCGTCCGTCCGGGCAATCGCGTGCTGATCCGATCCGCCAACAACCCGGCGATGGTGGCCTGCTGGCTGGCGGCGACCAAGGCGGGGGCGGTGGTGGTCAACACCATGCCGATGCTGCGCGCGGGCGAGTTGGGCGCCATTGTCGACAAGGCCGAGATCAGCCATGCCCTGTGTGACACCCGGCTGATGGACGAGCTGGCGGCCTGCGCCAAGACCAGCAAGTTCCTGAGATCCGTGGTCGGCTTTGACGGCACGTCGAACCATGACGCCGAGCTGGACCGGCTGGCGCTGGAGAAATCGGTGCTGTTTGACGCGGTGCCGACAGGGCGGGACGATGTGGCGCTGCTGGGGTTCACCTCGGGGACCACCGGCACCCCCAAGGCGACGATGCATTTCCACCGCGACCTGATGATCATCGCCGACGGCTACGCCCGCGAGGTGCTGGCGGTCACCCCCGAGGATGTCTTTGTCGGCTCGCCTCCGCTGGCCTTTACCTTTGGCCTTGGCGGGCTGGCACTGTTCCCGCTGCGCTTTGGTGCGGCGGCGACGCTGCTGGAAAATGCCTCGCCGCCGAACATGATCGAGATCATCCAGAAGTATAAGGCGACGATCTGCTTTACCGCGCCGACCGCCTACCGAGTGATGTTGCAGGCGATGGAAGAAGGTGCCGATCTCTCGAGCCTGCGCGCTGCGGTGTCGGCCGGGGAAACCCTGCCCGCGCCGATCTACGAGGCGTGGATGGCACAGACCGGCAAGCCGATGCTCGACGGGATCGGCGCCACCGAGATGCTGCATATCTTTGTGACCAACCGGTTTGACGATCACCGCCCGGCCTGCACCGGCAAGCCGGTCACCGGCTACGAGGCCAAGGTGATTGGCGAGGACGGACAGGAGGTGCCGCGCGGCACGGTCGGGCGGCTGGCGGTGCGCGGGCCGACCGGGTGCCGCTATCTCGCCGATGACCGCCAAAAGGGCTATGTGCTGGATGGCTGGAACATCACCGGCGATGCCTTCGTGATGGACGATGACGGCTATCTGCACTTTGCCGCCCGCAACGACGACATGATCGTGTCGTCGGGTTACAATATCGCCGGTCCCGAAGTCGAGGCGGCGCTGTTGGCCCATTCCGCGGTGTCGGAGTGTGCGGTGATCGGGGTGCCGGACGCAGCCCGCGGCATGATCGTCGAGGCGCATATCGTGCTGGCCGAGGGGCAGGCGCCGGATGCGGCGACAGTCAAGATGTTGCAGGACCATGTGAAGGCGACGATCGCGCCCTTCAAATATCCCCGTTCCGTGAAATTCTGCACGGCCCTGCCGAAAACCCAGACCGGCAAGATCCAGCGCTTTGCCCTGAAACCCAAGGGGTGACGCGCCCCGCACCGACCGGATGCCGCCGGCATCCATAACCCCAGCAAGGAGACCTGAAATGACTGCCAACCCCGGAGTGACCCCTGCCGCCGATGCCCTCGAAGGCACCGCCTGGAATGTGGTCGGGCATATCTACACGCCCAAGCTGCACACGGCCAATGCCATGATCTGGCACGCCGAAATCCCCGATGGCACCTTTGTGCCGCCGCATATCCACCCGACCCAGGACGAATGGATAACCATGCTGACCGGCACTCTTGAGGTCGAATTCGGAGCTGATGTGCACAAGGCCGGTCCGGGCGACACGGTGCGGATGCCGATGGGCATCGCGCACGGCATCTTCAACCGGTCGGGGCAGACGGCGACCTGTGTGTTCGGCGTGGCGCCGTCGCGCAAGATCTTTGATCTGTTCGGGGCGCTGGATGGCGTGACGGACCCGGCCGAACTGGTGCGGATCTCGGCAGAGCACGAGGTCGACTTCCTGCCGCCGCCCGACGCCGCCTGAGGCCCCCCAACAGTATGGAGTGATCAAAATGGTAAAGCGCAAGAAGGTCGCCGTCATCGGCGGCGGTATCAGCGGGCTGGCTGCGGCCAAGGCTTTTGACGAAAAGGGCCACAGGGTCGTGGGGTTTGAACGCAGCCATGATTTTGGCGGCGTATGGGAGCTGTCCCGCTCTTATCCGGGGGTGCAGACGCAGTCACCCAAGGATCTGTACCGCTTTACCGATCTTCCCATGCCGGCAGACTACCCGGAATGGCCCAAGGGCGCGCAGGTGCATGCCTACCTGCATGCCTACGCCGCCAAGCATCAGCTCGGGCGGCTGTTCCGGATGAACGCCCGCATCGTCACCATGGAGCGGCGTGCCGACGGGGCGCCGGGCTGGACGCTGACCATCGAGGAGGCCGGGCAGCAGCGGCGCGAGGATTTCGATTTCGTCGCGCTGTGTACCGGGCAGTTTTCCGACAAGAACATGCTGAGTTTTCCGGGGCAGGCGGCGTTCGAGGCCGGCGGCGGAACTGTCATGCACTCTTCGGATTACACCGACCCGGAAATCGCGCAGGGCCGGGACGTGGTGGTGTTGGGCGGGTCGAAGTCGGCCACCGATCTTGCAGTGAATGCCGCACAGAACGGCGCCAGATCGGTCACGCTGGTCTATCGCGAAAACGTCTGGCGCATCCCGTACTTTGTCGGCGGCATCAATTTCAAGCGCTTGCTGTACATGCGCGCGCAGGAACAGCAGTTCAACACCTGGGGCAAGTCCCCGGTGCAGCGTGTCGTCGCGGCACTGCTCAAACCGCTGGTCTGGGCCAACTTCCGTGGGCTCGAGACGCTGCTCAAAGCGCAGCTGGGGCTGAAGAAATGGGACATGGTGCCGGACGCGCCGATCGAAAAGACGGTCTCGTGTTCGGTTCCCATCGTCACGCCGGGGCTGTTCGAGGGGTTCCGGGACGGAACCATTCGCCCGGTGCGCGGGACGTTTGACCACTACGGGCCGGGCCACGTGGTGCTGAGCACCGGCGAGACGATACCCTGCGACGTGGCCGCTCTGGCCGTGGGCTGGAAACTGGGGGTGCCGGTGATCCCCGATGCCTACCGGCAGCGGCTTGTCGATCCCGACGGTCAGTATCGGGTCTACCGGCTGGCAGTGAATCCGGATCTGCCCGATATGGGGTTTGTCGGCTTCAATTCCAGCTTTTGCACCGTGTTGTCCGCCGAGATGATCGCCAACTGGCTGGTACGCTATGCGGACGGGCAATTGGCGCAGCAGCCGTCCGAGGCCGAAATGCGCGCCAATATCGACATGATGCTGGCCTGGAAACGCACCGAACGCCCGGCGGCGCAGGTCTATGGCGGGCTGTGTTCCGCGCCGTTCCATTTCAGGCATTTCGACGAATTGC
This sequence comes from Puniceibacterium confluentis, assembly GCF_007923445.1. Classification (GTDB taxonomy): domain Bacteria; phylum Pseudomonadota; class Alphaproteobacteria; order Rhodobacterales; family Rhodobacteraceae; genus Puniceibacterium; species Puniceibacterium confluentis. The sequence goes on from NZ_VOJI01000014.1 coordinate 33,383, forward strand.
TGGCCGACATCGGCGCGGGCGTGCGCAAACGCGACAACCCGCTGGCCGAACAGTTCAGTTACCCGGACGCAGACAGCTATGGACGCTACCTCGCCTCGGCACCGCAGTATCATGCAGGCTGAGCGCGTGCCGGGGGCCGGGCAGGGGCGGGCATTCCATTTTGCCCAGAAGGTACTGTTCAAACACTGTGATCCTGCGGGCATCGTCTTTTATCCGCGTTACTTCGAGATGATCAACGATTGTGTCGAGGCGTTCTTTGACGAGGCTCTGGACTGGCCGTTCGAGACCATCCACACCACCGGCGCAATTCCCACGGCCGAGATTTCGGCAACCTTCCGGCGGGTGTCGCGCCACGGCGATCATCTGGACTTTGCCCTGGCACATGCCGTTCCGGGGCGCACGTCGCTGGGGCTTGTCTTTACTGTCACCTGCGGCGATGAGCTGCGCTTCGAAGCCCGCTCGACGATCGTGAACGTCGACACTGTGGGCAAACCCCTGCCTTGGCCGGATGCCCTGCGTGCCCGGCTGACATCTGACACCGGAGACACCCGATGACACACCGCATCATTCACCCCGATGGCTGGAAACCCGCCAAGGGTTACGCCAACGGCATGCTGGGAGCGGATGGCACGCTGTATGTCGGCGGGCAGATCGGCTGGACCGGCGACCAGGTTTTCGAGGCCCGGGACTTCATCGGCCAGATGGAACAGGCATTGCGAAACATCCTTGCCGTTGTCGAGACAGCGGGCGGACGGGCCGATGACATCCTGCGGCTGACCTGGTTCGTGACGGACAAGCGGACGTACCTCGCGCATCAGTCCGAGATCGGGGCCGTCTATCGCCGCGTTCTGGGGCGACACTTTCCGGCCATGACCATGGTGGTCGTCTCGGCGCTGGTCGAGGACGAGGCCCTGCTCGAGATTGAGGCTACAGCCTTCATCGGGCCCGGAACCTAGGCGCTGCGGCGGCGCTACAGCGGCGCCGGGTTCAGGCCCGCGCGGCGTTCGCGCTTGTAGTCCCAAACCTCTTGTCGCGGGCGCCACTTGTAGGCGCTGTCGTCGCGCGGCGCGCCCCAGTAAAGTGCGCCGCCAAACCGCCAGGGGTCGAGTATCAGACCGTCGAACATGCCGTCGCCGCGGGCGCTGATCACGACCGAACTGTGTTCGATGCGAAAGGTTGCGTCTGCATTTGCGATCGACTGGTGCAGCGCGAGCGTGTCAAAGTCCTCCTGCATCAGGCGCGCCTCCATGTCATGGGCCCAGTGCCAGCACAGGCCACGCGGGCGCAGTCCCGCGTTGACCTTCATGTTATGCACAATGGCCGAATCCGTGACATTGTACGCCACGGCCAGCTGCCGGGGGTACTGCACGGCCACGCGGGCGGCCCGCGCTGCCTCGGCCGGATCGACCTGCGGGCCAAGTGCAAGGATAGCCTGTGTCAGTTCGATGATCTTGACGTCATCCGGGGTGGCGCGCATCTCGGGGGAGGTTGCGCAACCGCCGAGTGCAATGGCTGCCAGCAGAGACATGAGACAGGCGATGTTTCTGAAAATCATGCAAGCTTTCGGGTCTGAAAGTTGATGCGCGGAGGGCATCGGGCGGGTCCAAACGCCAGTTTATGAAAGATTGCTCTGGATGAAAAGTGCGCCGATGACTGGCGCCCGATGGGGCGCAAATACTTGCCAACTCCAGCCGGTGAATTGGAAAAGGATTTTCCAGCCAGGCTTTACCTGAATTAAATACATGTCTAGATTGAATACAGAATTCTCTAATCTACTGATGATTTTTTATTTGGGCAGTAGGTGTCGCCCCAATCGCGGGCAATTCCGTCTGGCGCCAAATGTGTTTGGTTTTTCTGACTGTGCTCGGATGCCGGGAGATTGGAAATGAACGGTTCCGGCGTCGTAACAGGGGACCATTTCACAGCCTGCGTGTCCCCCTGGAGGCGTGGGAATGTTTGAGGCTCCCAAGCCGATACCTCTGCCGCCGAGTTCCCAAGACCACCGGGTCGCGATCCGCTTCCGCAGGTACGGCCTGTGGCTGGCCTGGTTGAGTATTGCTGCTGGCAGCGTGACGCTGATCCTGGGATGGGCTTTCGGCATTCCCCTGTTCGTCCGGATTGTCGATGGATACCCGGCGATGGTGCCGGAAACGGCGATGGCGGTTCTGTTTGGCGGCTGTGGCGTCGTGCTGAGTTATGCCTATGGCTTGTGTTGGGCCAAGGTGATCTGTGGTCTGTTGATTCTCGCGCTGGTCAGCGTCGAAAACCTTCTGCGTCCCTTCGAACCCGTTGACTTCAGGCAGGACCGCATGTCGATCGCCACCAGCCTGGCCAATGTCCTTCTGGCAGCGACACTGCTGACCCGCAGCCTGCCCGACAGCCGGTCCGGGCTGTGGGCTGTCAGCTTTGCCACGCTTGGGCTGAGTGTGGTGGCGATTCCGGTGCTGGGCTTCATCTTCAATGCCCAAGCGCTGTTGGCCAATGCGCTGTACTCGGACATGTCTTTGCAGACAGCCGTTTCGTTGTTTGCGCTGTTTATGTCGTTGCTGATGATCGAACCCAAGGTCGGCTGGATCGGTGTTCTGGCCGCACCCGAGCGCGGCAGTGAAATGGCCCGCAAGATCCTGCCGGTGATCGTGCTTGGGCCGGTGGTTCTGTGCGGTCTGGCGCTGTTCGCCGCCCGGCACGAAATCCTGACGCCGGATCTGCGGGCTGCGGTTCTGACATTTGCGATGATTTTCACCACCGTGGCGGCGGCACTCCATTTTGCCGATCTGATAAACATGTCCGAGCGGCGGGCGCATCTGGCAAACGCGATGCTGCGCGACAGCGAACGTGCCCGGCAGGAGACGGAACTGGCCGTTGTGCGGGCGCAAAAGGTAGAGGCGCTGGGCAATCTCGTGGGCGGGGTCGCGCATGACTTCAACAACACGCTGACGGTCATTCTGGGCAACCTCGAACTGATGCAGGAAGACGCCGACAACGGCCGGCAAACGCCCTATGTGAAAGAGGCGATCACGGCGTCCAGGCAGGCCGCAGAGCTGACACGGCAACTGCTGGCCTACGGACGCACGTCGCGTCCGGAACCTTCGCTCTGCGACCTGGGTGGCGTGATTCAGGCGGCACTGACCATGTTCGGGCGCATCTGCCCGGCGAATATTTCCCTGTTGACGGACCTTGCCTCGGATCACGCGGTGGTCGAGGTCGATGCGGCGAACATGCAGCAGGCCCTGCTGAACATTCTGATCAACGCCCGCGACGCCCAGCCGGATGGCGGCGAAATTCTCGTATCCACCGAAATTTCCCGGTATTCCCGCGCGACGGTCCAGGGCTTCAGCGACAACGAGACATTGCCGGACGGCACCTATGTCACCGTCTCTGTGCGCGACCGCGGTCCGGGCATTTCGCCGGAAATCCTGGCCCGCGCGACGGAACCGTATTTCACCACGAAACAGGTCGGCGCCGGTTCCGGTCTGGGGCTTTCGGTGGTCTCCGGCTTCTGCCGTCAGTCCGGCGGCGGGTTGATGCTGGCCTCTGAACCCGGGCAGGGCGCGCGGGTGTCCATGGTGTTTCCGTTACAGCGCGGCACTGTCGTGAAACCGACCGGAGCACCGGAGTCGGCGCGGGCGGATGACATCACGCGCCGAGACATCCTGATCGTCGATGACGAGGTGCAGGTGACCAGGGTGCTCGCCCGGCAGCTGTTGCTCGACGGACATCGGGTGCGGGTCGCGCCGAACGCCGAACAGGCGCTGGCGATGTTGGCGGCGGAACCGCTGCCGGACCTGGTACTTTCGGATCTGGTGATGCCGGGGAATGTGCAGGGCGACGCTTTGGCGCGGATCATCGCGGACCGGCACCCATCGGTGCGGGTGATTGTCATGTCGGGGTACGAATCAGCCCGCCGTCGCGGCCAGATGGACGCGACCGGTGACATGCCATTCCTTCAGAAACCCATTGACCGCACCCAGCTGCGCGCCGCCGTGAGCGCGGCATTTTCCCGGTAAAAAGCACAGCCGACCAAAGAGTCCCGGGGGCCACATCCGGTTCGGACCACGCGCGCACGTACAGGGATAAGAGCCAGCGACTGCCTCTGAACCGGGAACTGAAAAGCGGGGGGGTAATGGTGGCGTGGGGGAGACTTGAACTCCCGACCTATCGATTATGAGTCGATCGCTCTAACCAACTGAGCTACCGCGCCGTACCGTGCGGCTGGGTACGAAAGCTGGCGGGCGTCGTCAAGCGGAAATTCGGGGGCCGGGTCATTGCGTCTGACCCGGCGCGCCACGTCACTTCACGATTGCTTCGTCTTTCACGAACATGTTGGCCCAGGCCCGGTCGATGAGTTCCGGCGACATCTTGTAGGGCATGCCTTCGAAATCGCACACAGCGATCATCTGGTCTATCAGGAACACTGGCTGATAATTCGCGTAGACATTCTTGATCGTCGGATATTTGTTCTTGAGCAGATGCACGAGCGAGGCCTCGTCCAGCTGCATGTTCTTCTTGCGTGCCACCATGGCGAAGATCTTGAGAAAGTCCTCCTGGCCCGGGCCGTCGATTTTGATCTTGAAGAAGATCCGGCGCAGAGCGGCGTTGTCGAAGATCTCGTTCGGGTGGAAGTTGGTGGAAAAGATCACCAGCGTGTCGAAGGGCACCTCGAACTTCTCACCCGACTGCAGGGACAGGATATCCTTGCTTTCTTCCAGCGGCACAATCCAGCGGTTGACCAGTTTCTGCGGCGGTTCGGCCTGACGGCCAAGGTCGTCGACGATGAAGATGCCGCCGGTGGATTTCAATTGCAGCGGGGCCTGATAGGTCCGGGCGGTCGGGTTGTAGACCAGATCAAGCATGTTCAGCGACAGTTCGCCCCCGGTGATCACCGTCGGACGCTGACAGATGACGTAGCGGGAATCAAAGCGGTTGGTCCGGCGCAGTTTGGTCGGGTCGTCGATCTGTTCCTCGGCCGAGGAATGCACGATAGGGTCGTAGACGGTGATGACCTGACCGGAATACTCGATGGCGCGCGGAACATAGATCTTGTCACCCATCGCGTCACGGATGCCGTTCGAGATCGAGGATTTGCCGTTGCCGGGGGGGCCGTACATCAGGATCGAGCGGCCCGATCCGACGGCGGGTCCGAGATTGGACAACAGGTCGGGCGGCAGAATCAGATGACCCATCGCACCGGTCAGCTGCTCGCGGGTGATGTGGATATTCTTGATGGACTGACGTTTGACCTGCTCGCCATAGACGTGCAGCGGCACAGGCATGGCGCCAAAGTATTCCGACTGCGCCAGCGCATCCAGCGCCCGTGCCTTGCCCGAATCCGTCAGCTGGTACGACATCTCGTTGCCGGCAGAGGCGCTGAGCGTGCCCATTGCCTCGAGCAGTGACTGACTGCGGGCAAGGTCGATCAATTCCTGGGTGATCGGAATCGGCAAACAGATGGCGCGGGCCAGGTCCGTCACCACGTTGGTGTTCTTTCGGAACAACGTCTTGAGCACAATATCGCGCATCATGACACTGGGCAGTTGGACGTCCTCCAGCCGCTTGGGCGGTGGCGGGGCCATGACCGAGGAAGCTTGCATATTCATGGAATTGACCTGTCTTTGTTCGCTGGCAGGAAACACTGATTTTGTGGCAGGTTTTGGGCCGGGTCGAGACGCTTGCGCGGCAGGCGGCTCTGGCTCCTGGCGATCAGACAGTCGACGCGGCGGTCAGCTGCCGAGAAAAATCGCCAGCAGCAGGTAAAGCGCCAGAGTGCCGCCAAGGGCCAGGCCCATCGGAAACTTTGATCCCGACGTCCAGCTTTTCCAGTCCGGCGCGAGGCGGCGCAGGCCGGTGCCCCTGGCGATGCGATGCGCCACAAACGCCGCCAGAAGGTTTGCGGTGAACAGGGCAAGGAGCAGCCGCAGATCCGGTACAGCGACCAGCGGCGCGGCGGCGGCCATGAACTTGGCATCGCCCGCGCCCATCACCCCGCCTGCGTTCAACAGGATGCCGACAAGCAGCATCACCACAAGGTGCACATAGCGCCAGAGGTACACATCCATCGGCAATGCGATCAGCCCCACCACCGCAAATACCGCGAACAGGGCGACGACCGCATGGTTGCGGATGCGCATCTCGCTCAGGTCGGTGTAGCAGACATAGAGGCAGAGCGGCACCACCAGGGGCGCAAACCACAATGCGGCTGAACGGGTCAGGTCCATCTCTGCCGCCTCAGTTGGCGACGCCGGTTTCCAGTGCCGCGAGACTGCGTGTCGCGGCCTCGAAATACTGCGGATGGGTGTCGATGGCATCGCGGAACAGTGTCTTGCCGGTTTCGACGTCACCGCGTTTCACGGCAGACAGACCCAGAGTGTGCAACAGCTGCGCGCGCTCGATCTGGCTCATCGGGATGACCGGCAGGACATAGTTGCCCTGCGCGCCACGGGCCAGGACAAGGTTGTTCTTGGCTGTGAACATTTCCGGATCCTGGCGCAGGGTCTGGGTGAACAGACGCTCTGCCTCGGACAGGTCGCCGCGGGTCAACTTGGAAAAACCCCAGTTGTTCATCACCGAGGCGGGCTTGGTCGTCAGGCCCACGGCGGTCTCGTAAAAGCTGTCGGCCTTCTTCCAGTCCTGATTGCTGTCGGCGATCATCGCTTCAAGCCGGTAGCGTTTGAAGGTCTCGTGTGTCGGGGGAATGGTGTTCAGCGTGGTTTCGGCCTCTTTCCACTGACCGGCGCGGATCTGGGCATCGGCCAGTTCGACCGCATCGTCATTTCCGGCTTCGGGATGCGCCGTGACCTTCTTCCAGGCGCCCACCCCTTCGGCGCTGCGCTGGGCGCGGATCAGCGATGTCGCAAGGCCGCGCTGGAGTTCAAGTTTTTCAGGGTCGGTGGCAATGGCGCGCTGGAAATAGGACACGCCTTCGTTCGGGTCCGAGACGGTCAGCATCACGTCATTCAGATTGCTTTCGTCCACCACATTGAGATTTTTCATCGCTTTGGCGGCTTCGCGGCTCTTGTCGTAATTGCCACCGCAGGCAGAAAGCGTCACAAACCCTGCGATGCAGAGGGAAACAAGGATGGGGTGGCGCATTTGTTGCGTCCTTTACTGCTCTTGCCTCGTCATGGTGTCGGCCGGATCAGGTAGCTCCCGCTGCCGCGCCGCACCAGTTTATAATCTTGCTCATCCGCCTCACTATAAAGCGAATTATCCATTTTTGCGAGCGCCAAGCGCAAATTATCGCGGATTGAGTCACTTTCGCCATTGTCCAGCGCGTAGGCCTTGCGAAAGATCTCGGTCGCCTCGGGGATTTTGCCGGCCTCCATCAGGACCACGCCCAGGTTGTTCCAGGCCTCGGGCCATTCGGGGTCTTTCTCGACCGACTGGCGCAACAGCTTTTCGGCCTGACCCAGGCGCCCCAATGCGAGGTTCACGCTGCCCAGAGCGCTGAGCACCTCGCCGGTCAGTCCCTGCTCTGCCGCAGCGCGGTGAAACGCATCCAGCGCGAGATCATATTCCCCCGCCTCCATCAGCCGGTGCCCGACCAGCAGACCGTCCACAGGGTCGGCCCGGGTGTCGAGGCCGGGGGCAAAGGGGTTGTCAGGCAACGGCTTCTGGCCGCCCGGGGAACAGGCGGCCAGAACGGCGGTGGCGAGCACGCATCCCCATAGGGTCAGACGCATGTGTTACTTTCCGATATTGCCCATCTCCGTGATGCCCACCGCAGATGGGCCGACCAGAATGATCAGCAGCGGCGGCACCGTCAGCATCATAGTGGTCAAAGTCATCTTTGTCGGCAACTGGTTTGCCTTTTCTTCGGCCCGCATCACGCGTTTGTCGCGCATCTCGTCCGCATACACCCGCAGCGCATCGGATATCGAGGTGCCGAAAGTCTGCGACTGGCTGAGAACGGTGACAAAGGACGACACATCCTGCACGCCGCAACGTTCGGACATGTCGGACAGAACCAGCGATTTGTCCTTGCCCGCCTTCATTTCATGGCTGACGATCTCGAATTCGTCCGCGAGGCTCGGGTACGAGGCATAAAGTTCCTTGGAGACGCGGACAATGGCCTGATCCATGGACTGGCCGGCCTCGACGCAGACCAGCATCATGTCGAGCGCGTCCGGAAAACCCGAGGTGATCTCTTCCTTGCGGGCCTCGACCCGGCGGGTGATCCAGTATTTCGGGGCCATGTAACCGACAATGCCGGGCCCGAGAATATACATCAGAACCTGTTGCATGTCGGCCTGTTCCTTGCCGATGAACAGCAGGAAGTAGGCGGTTCCGGCGATCAGCAGCCCGATGCCCAGGGTGAACTGCGCAAAGTAGAAATAACGCACCGCATCCTTGGTGCGATAGCCCGCCTGCAGCAGCTTCATGCGCACCGCGCCCAGATCCTCTTCGTTCTGGGGCTCAAGAAACTGTGCGTACTTGTTGAGTTTTTCGTTGCGGCTCTTGTCGCGCAGCACCGCCTTGGTCTCGGCTTCAAGCTTTTCGCGGCCGGTTTTCTTGAGCTTGTCCATCGGGTCAGGCTTCTGCATCAGCAGCACCGGGATGGTGGCAAGGATCAGCACCAGCGCCAGGCCGGCAACCACCATAAGGGGCCCGGCCGGGCCAAGAAGCCCCACGATCATCTGGTTGAGATTGGAGAAAATTTCCATGTGCCTGGCCCCTCAGACTTTGATGTTGACGAGGATGCGCATCACGAAAAGATTCAGCGCGAGGAAGATTCCGACGATGAAACAGGCCGGAATGAACCAGGGATGGTCCAGCACGTCGTCATAGTAGTGTGGATCCGTGACCTGGATCACAATCAGCGCACCCACCGGGAAACCCGAGAGGAACTTGCCGGACCACTGCGCCTCGGCGGTGATCGCCTTGACCCGGCGGAACAGGCGGAAGCGGGCGCGGATCACCTTGGCCAGACCTTCAAGGATCTCGGCCAGGTTGCCGCCGGACTGCTGCTGGATCGCCACGGCCACAGCCAGAAAGCGCAGATCCTGCATGTCCAGACGTTCGGCCATGTGCTTGAGGGCCTCGCCGATGTCACGGCCATAGGTGGATTCGTCAGCGATGATGCCGAATTCCGTGGCCAGCGGATCCTGGATTTCCTTGGAAACAATGGAAATGGCGGACGAGAACGGATGCCCGACGCGCAGGCTGCGCACCATGAGTTCGACGGCATCGGGCAGCTGCTCTTCGATCATCGACAGGCGTTTCTTGGCCTTCGAGTTGACCCACATGTACACGCCGCCAACGCCCATGACGACACCCATGAGAAGGCGTACCGGCATTGTCGCCTCGGTGCCGATGGTCAGCCCGAGAAAGGCCACGACGCTGACCACGGCCATGATCATCATCAGCTGCTTGGGCGTAAAGGCAATGGCGGCTTTCTGGGCGCGGTCGGCCAGCATGGAATAGAGCGGCACCGAGCGCGAACGCATGTGCTGGTCCATTTCCTTGCGCAGCTTCGCCAGCACCTCGTCGCGGCGGGTGCCCTTGTCCAGCATTTGCAGGCGCCGGTTGACTTTGCTGTTCAGACTGATCGACTTGCCAAAGACGACGAGATACAGCCCTTCGACGATCACCAGCACGCCGATGAATATCGCGCCGTAAATGATTGGTTCTGCGGTCAGCATGATGTTTATCCCCGTCCCATCGGTTCGTAGATCGAGGCCGGTACGTCATAGCCCCACATCTTGAACCGTTCGGAATAATGGCTTCTCACCCCGGTTGCGGTGAAATGGCCGATGATCTTGTTTTCGGGGGTCAGTCCGACCCGCTGGTAGCGAAACAGTTCCTGCATCGAGATGACTTCGCCTTCCATCCCGGTGATTTCGGTGATGGAGGTCATGCGGCGCGAACCATCCTGCAGGCGGCTGGCCTGCACGATGAGGTTCACAGCCGAGGAGATCTGCGACCGCATCGCCTTGAGCGGCATTTCGATGCCGGCCATGGCGATCATGTTTTCCAGACGGGAGACGCCGTCGCGGGCAGAGTTGGCGTGGATGGTGGTCATCGACCCATCGTGACCGGTGTTCATCGCCTGCAACATGTCGATGACTTCCTCGCCACGGGTTTCGCCGACGATGATGCGATCCGGTCGCATGCGCAGAGCGTTCTTGAGGCAGTCGCGCGGCGTGACCGCGCCTTTGCCCTCGACGTTGGCGGGGCGGCTTTCCATCCGGCCCACATGGGTCTGCTGAAGCTGAAGTTCGGCAGTGTCTTCGATGGTCAGAATGCGTTCCGCGTCATCGATAAACGAACTGAGCGCGTTGAGCGTCGTCGTCTTGCCCGAACCCGTACCGCCCGAGACGATGATGTTCAGGCGACAGGCAACGGCGGCCTGCAGGTAAACGGCCATCTCTTCGGTAAAGGCGCCGAACTGGACCAGGTCGTCAATGCCGAGCTTGTCCTTCTTGAACTTGCGGATCGACACCAGCGAGCCGTCGACGGCGATCGGCGGCACCATGGCGTTGAAACGCGATCCATCCTGAAGGCGGGCGTCGACATAGGGGTTGGATTCATCGACCCGACGGCCGACGGCCGACACGATCTTGTCGATGATCCGCATCAGGTGCTTTTCATCCTTGAAGGTGACATCCGACAGGGTCAGCTTGCCCGAACGTTCGATGAAAATCTGGTGCGGGCCGTTGACCAGAATGTCCGAAACCGTGTCATCCTTGAGCAGGGTCTCAAGCGGGCCGAGGCCTTTGACTTCGTCATACAGCTCCTGGTTCAGGGTCTGGCGTTCGTCCCGGTTCAGCACCAGGCCCTTTTCCTGAAGGGTTTCGGCGGCGATGGAATTGATCTCTTCGCGCAGGTCCTTTTCCGTCGCCGTATCGAGAGCGGCGAGGTTCAGGTTGTCGAGCAGGGCGCGGTGCAGCTCGACCTTGATGTCGCCCAGACGTTCCTTGCGCTTCTTGTCCTTGTCGCCCGAGGCCACCTCGCCGGGGCGGGATGGCATCGGTTTGCGCATCGAAACCTTGGCCGCTTCAACCGACTGGGTTTGCGGCGCTTCTTTTACAACCGGGGCGGGCACTGGGGTGCCGGTGGTCTTTTTGTAGCGCGAAAACATGGGTCAGATCCTTCAGGCGGCTTCGGCATCGGACCGGCCGATGTCGTGCAGTGATTGGGCCAGTTTGGCGATGTCCTTGCGCAGCGGGTTCTTGGCGGCGTGGCTGGCCAGCGGAATGCCGTGATCACAGGCCTCGGTCACCGCGCGACCGCCATCTGCAAGGTGCAGGTCAATTGAAATTCCAAGGCTTTCCGCCATCCTCTTGGCGCGGCTCTTGCCTTGCAGATCGGTAAACTTCGGACCGCGGTTCAGCACGAACCGGACCTTGTCAAAGGGCAGATCTTCGGATTGCAGCGCCCGCTTGAGGCGGATCACATTCTGCGCCGAGCGCATGTCCAGTTCGATCACCGCAAAATAGACCTGTGCCGCGTTCAGGATGGTTTCGGACCACTGTACAAAGCTGGGCGGCATGTCGATCACGACAAAGTCGAAATGTTCGCGGGCGATGTTGATGATCTTCTGGATCTCGTCCGGGCCGAGCAAATCCAGCGGCAGAATATCGGCGGGTGAGGTCAGAACGTGCAGCTTTTCCTCAAAGACGGAAAGCGCCTGGCCAAAACTGTCGCCATCCATGTTCTCGACATTGGAAAGAAGCTCGACCACGGCGTCGCGGCGCTCCAGGTCAAGATAGGTCGCGACCGAGCCGAATTGCAGCCCGAGATCGAGCAGGCAGACCCGGGGCGGTTTGGTCTTGCCGGTATTCACCAGTTCCCATGCCAGATTGACGGCCAGCGTGCTCCCGCCGGCGCCGCCTGCCATGCTTTGCACCGCGATGATCACGCCGTCGCCGCCGCCGCGCAGCTTGACGCCCGATGTATCGGCCGCAACCGTCCCGGCGTCCGCCGTTGTCGGCCCCGCCGGGCGGCGCAGACGCAGAACCGCGCCGTTCAGCTCGCCTTCGGGGAGGGGGTAGGGGACAAATTCGTCCGCGCCGCTGCGCAGCAACTGGTGCAGGGATGCCGGAGTCACATCTTCGGCGATCAGGATCACCTTGACTCCGCGGGACTTGGCCGCGGTGATGATCGCCGTCAGCTGGCTCAGATCGTCTTCATCCACTTCATCAACCGCCAGAGCGATGAATTCCAGTGTGTCGGCGTCGTCCTGACTGAGAAAGGCCTGAGCTTCGTCGAATCCCAGATCGCCCCAGCTTTCACCGAGTATCGATTCCATGTCTTCGATCAGAAGGTCAAAGTTCTGTACGTCCCGACTGACCGTGCATGCCTTGATCGGAGCCGGATCAGTGGATGGGGTATTCGAACCAGTCATGCGTCGCGTCCTTTGCTTTACAGGCTCCGGAACGTACGGGTGCGTGATTTCTTCACCGCCCTACCGGTCACCTTTGGAACTGGCGGTCGACTCGCGTCAGTGCCACCGTCCCATTGGTTGGTAAATTGTCAGTCAAAGGCGGCAACATTGGGGCCAAAAAATCGTAATTGTACGGTATTTCGTGACGATCACGGCGTCGCGAGCGGATTAGGCCTAGTTTCCGACGCTAAGTTCCGTGACCGCGCTGCCGGTGAGCCCGGTCGGGGCCTGGGCGCTGCGCACATAGTCGCGATAGATGATTTCGGCGTATTTGCCGTCAAGAACCATCCGGTTGCCCGCGACGAATCCCGAAACCTCGGTCACGGTGCGGCGATTGCGCCGTTCCTTGCCTTCGGTCACGATCAGCGGCTGTGTTTCGCCAAAGGAAACAACCGCCTCGAGACGCGAAGTGCTGATTCCCTGGCTCGCCAGATAGCGGACCACCGCCTGGGCACGTTTCAGGCCAAGGCTCTTGTTGTAGCTGTTGGAACCGACCGCGTCGGTATGGCCGTAGACGCGGAACCGCACCTCGGGGAACTGCCGGATCCAGTTTGCCTGCTCGCGCAGGGTGTCATGGGCGCCGGCATCCAGAACCGAGCTGTTGAAGGCAAAGTTGACGGTTGTCAGGACTTCGCTGGCAAAGCGCTGGGACAGATCGTAGGTATACTGCTTTTCGCCGTTCATGATCAGCGTGTTGTTCATGGTGGCGTTGCCGAAGTTGCCAGTGTCGATCAGGGCGCCTGCTTCTCGGTTGAAGGCCGAGTAAACGGGGTCACTTCCGGCTCCAGCGCACCCCATGAGGGTGGCCATGCAGCCGAGTGTCGCGGAAATCTTGATATACATGTGCCCCCGCATCCCCTCAGTCCATCACATAGCCATAAGAGCCGTTGAAATCCTGCTTGGCAACCTCGCCGGCGCCACCGCGCGTGGGTTTGCGGCTGTCGCTTGCCACGCGGCCAAACAGGAAGAGATCTTTTTCCGTGGGTGGCCGCACACGGTCCGTGGGCAGGGCCAGGGCCTCGCCGCGGGTCGGGGTCACCAGGTGTGGCGTCACGATCACCACCAGTTCGGACTGCTCGCGCTCATATTCGGCGCTGCGGAACAGGGCGCCCAGTACCGGGATGTCGCCCAGCCATGGCACCTGTGCATTCAGGTCGCGGAAGTCGTCCTGCAGAAGTCCGGCGATGGCAAAGCTTTCGCCATCGCGCAGTTCGACGGTGGTCGAGGTCTCGCGCCGCTTGAAGCCGTCGACCCGGATATTCTCGAGGTCGATGCCGTTGCCGGTGTCGATGGATGAGACCGCAGCCTTGAGTTCAAGGTTGATCAGGTCACCGTCGACAACCCGCGGGATGAAGTTCAGCTCGACACCGAACGGTTTGAATTCGATGGTGATCTGCCCACCTTCCTGCGCCACGGGCACAGGGTATTCGCCGCCGGCGAGAAACTTGGCTTCCTGGCCGGAAAGGGCGGTCAGATTGGGCTCGGCCAACGTGCGGACGACACCCTTGTTTTCGAGCGCTTCCAGAAGGATGCCCACTTCAACCCCGCCGGCGTCAAAGCCGAACAGGGCCGCACCTAGCGTTCCGGCCTTGGTCGTCACGCCGCCAGACAGCGAGTTGTCGCCATCAAGGAAGGTACCGGATTTGGATTTCAGCCCGAGATTGCCGCCGTTCAGATCCCCGGCCACGCTGAGCGATGTGCGCAGCGTCTTGGCGACGGTCCGCTGCATCTCGGCAAAGCGCACCTTGAGCATGACCTGCTGCACGCCGCCAACACCCATCAGGTTCGACACCCGTTCCGGGGCATAGCGTTCTGCGAGATCCAGGGCACGTTGCAGTTTCTGCGTGCTCGACACCGTGCCCGACAGCACGATGCCGTCGTTTGCGGTGCGCACTTCGATGGTTTCGCCCGGCAGGATCTGCCGCAGGCGTTCCTTGAATTCGGTGACATCCGGTGCGACCCGGACATCGACGTTGGTGATCAGTCGCCCGGTGTCGTCAAGGATGGTGAGGGTGGTGGTGCCCGGAGCTTTGCCCAGGACATAGATGGATCGGTCTGACAGGGCCGACACGTCGGCAATTGCCGGGTTGGCCACACTGAGTTCTGCAAAGGGCGAGTCACTTTCCACGACCACGGCTCGGTTCATGGGCACGTTCAGGGTGGATTCCCTGCCGGACTGGACAACCCGCAAGGTTTCGGCCTGCGCAGTCTGCGCAATCGGAACAATGCTGAGTGTCAGCCCCAAAAGGGCTGCCGCAATAAATCGATCATATTTCATGTGACCTGCCCTTTCGATCACGCCTCTGTCGCGGATCTTGTTGCCCGCATTTTCCAAACTCTGCGTCACTTTGGGTTTTTTTGCAAGAATCAAAGGGTTCCCGGACGGGACTTCTGTGGATAAACCGCAACAATCGAATTTTCACCCAGCCGCAAAATAGGGTGCCGACCCGGCACCCTATGTCACAAGACACTGATAAGATGTCAGTTTGTGCAGGGAATCGGGATTTCGACAACCTCGGCACCGCGGCGTGTCCGAATGGTACAAACCTGTGCCACTTCTGCCTCTGCCTTCATTTCCGTGGGTGTTATGCCCAGAAGCGAACGCTGGTCAACCTCGTCAGCCTGCGCCACGGTGTCGTCTGTTGCCCCCATCAGGGACAGTGACAGGCGGCCTGTCGACTGGGCCTGGGCAAGGCCGGCAACCTGCTGAGGGCTGGCCGCAACGGTGACGGTGCGGGCAATCGTCGCGTCCGAGCCGTTGGCGTTGGCCTGCTGGTCGATGGCGATGAGCTGCACGCCGGTTTCGATCAGCTTGGTCACGTCACCCTGTGGCAGGTTCATATCCCGACCGGGCGCACGGCCGGTCCAGTACACGTCAACCCGGTCGCCCGGACGCAGAAACCCCGACACGCCGCTGGCCACGTCAACCTTGATCGCAAAGGCGCGCTGCCCGCGTTCAAGCCGCGAGGTAAGACCGGCGTCGCCGCCCGGCTCGCTGACCTTCACCGCCATGATGGCCTCGTTCTTTTCGATCTGACGCACCGCGACGCGGGGTTTTTCACCCTCGACCATCAGCGGGGTCTCTTCATCAAAGTAGGTCTCGGGAAGCGATTCTTTCGGCCAGGGGGCCAGGCGGACATCTTCCGGGGCAAGCGTTTCGCCATAGGCGACGGCCCGTGTGGCAATGTAGATCTTGGCTGTCGGAACCGCATCGTCAGACTTGGCGCGTTCCTGTTCCAGCGCGTTCTGATAGGCGCCGATGTAATTCTGAGCCATATAGACGGCAAAACCTGCAAGCCCCAGGCCGGCCATCAGCACAAGTCCAAATACGAGTCTCATGTCGTTATCCTTTACGTCTCTGGGATTGCGGCACCGGAACCACAGGCGGGGTCGGGACCATTTCCATTGCAAGCCAGAATAAAGACGGTTTGTGTCCAAATCGGGTCATTGACCGGGTTCTTGTTGGGCAATGTGCGGGATTTGGAAACAGGCGCGGTGATCATCGCCCACGGCCCGAGGAACGCCGGTGAGGGGCAAAGGAAAAAGGCCAGGCCCTTTTTGGGCACGGCCTTTGGCAGAAATATATTGTCCGAACACGTTTTGCGTCAGAAATCGTTCTGGAGTGCCACTGCACCTCCTGCCGCTTCCATCAACGCGAAAGAAGCGTCTTCCACCGTGAAGAAAGCCACGGCAGACATGCCGACCACTGCGGCGGTGATAACGACCCAGTCCACGCTGACCGCGCCCTGTTCGTCGTAACAGAAGTTTTTCAACAATGAGAGCATCATTAACCCTTTCTGCTCTTTGAGGTGGGCTAATCTCCCAAGCCGGACTACGCGGGGGCGCAAAGTCGGCTTGGGAAAAATGCTGGATGAAAACGTCTTAGAAGTCGTTTTCGAGAGCCACGGCACCGCCGGCAGCGGTGATCAGGCCGGTCGCGTTTGTCTCGATGGTGGTGTAGGCGGCGATGGCCAGGCCAACAACGGCGGCGGTCAGGACGACCCAGTCGACCGTTACTGCGCCGTCTTCGTCATTGCGAAAGGATTTGATGAAGTTGATCATGTGAAAGCTCCGGTATGCCCTTCCGGGCGAGGGGGGGGGACCGATGCGGCAGGTCAGGCCCACGCATCGGTCATCAGGCTTTTGCGGAAATCCGCGACGGCTTCTTAGAAGTCGTTTTCGAGAGCCACGGCACCACCGGCAGCGGTGATCAGCGCGGTCGCGTTTGTCTCGATGGTGGTGTAGGCGGCGATGGCCAGGCCAACAACGGCGGCGGTCAGAACGACCCAGTCGACTGTTACTGCGCCGTCTTCGTCGTTGCGGAAGTTTTTGATGAAGTTGATCATTGGGGTCTCTCCGTGGGTTTGCTTTGCTCTCGTTCGACCGATCCGGGGTCTGTGCGGGTGTCTCTCTCACAGCCCGCTTCCGTCTCGGTATGTGCTGATATAGCCGTCTGATTGGGGCAGCATTTTGACTTGAATGGAGCGTTGTTGCGGTTTAACCAAGATCGGTCCGAAAATTACCTAAATTATTGAATGTTAACGATTTAAAATTTTTCGAGGCATTCATCTTTCGGAATTTGTGGCGATTGTGGCGCTTGTTGTGGCCACATTCGTTCCGAATTCGCACCAATATTGGTGTTTTTGCGGGTTCTGTGCGACAGTTGCGAAAAACAAACCAGAGGCAGACAGAGCAACCGATGCAGATTCCGCGTCTTTGCGCGGCCCTTGTGGTCGTGACCCTCGCCGTACCGCTGTACGCCGAGACCCCGCCGCCCTTTGTGGATTTTTCGGCAAAGTTCGTGAAACCCCCGAAGGCGGGCACGAAACGGCGCATCACGGTTCAGATCGCACCACAGCCCGCACGCCCCAAGCCCGTGGCGGTGGCCGCTGCTGCCGCTGCCGTTGCGCCACTGGCACCGGCGGGGCGCAGTACCGGCACCGGCCGCTATGGCTGGTTCTGGGACAGTGTGTCACCGGCCCTGGCGGCCAGCGGGCCGGGGCGGCTCGAACCGGCACTTATCCGGCTGGGCAATCCGCCCGCAGGCGCTGGGGTTGCAGCCCCGCGTCTGCAGGACCTTGCTAACATCGCCCGTGCGCACGGGCGCGACATCCTGCTGTCTACCGTGGGCACCAAGGTGTCCCCGGCGCTGGTGCTGGCGGTTATGGCCGTTGAATCCGGTGGCCGCGTTGATGCAGTCAGTTCGGCCGGAGCGCAGGGTCTGATGCAGCTGATGCCCGCAACGGCCAGCCGGTTCGGGGTTTCGGACAGCCTCAACGCGACGCAGAACATCAAGGGCGGCGTTGCCTTCCTGGAGTTGCTGATGAACAAGTTCGACGGCGATCCCATTCTGGTGCTCGCCGGGTACAACGCCGGCGAAAACTCGATCGGTCAGAACAACGGCGTGCCGCCCTATGCCGAAACCCGCGACTATGTCCCCAAGGTGTTGTCGGCGTTCCAGGCCGCCAAGGGTCTGTGCCAGACACAGCCGCAACTGATTTCGGACGGCTGCGTCTTTGTGGCGTCACGCTAGGCGCAGCACCGCACCGGGATTCATGATGCCTGCCGGATCCAGCGCCGCCTTGATCGCCCGCATCGCGCCCAGCTTGACCGGATCGCCGTAACGTTCCAGGTCACCGACCTTGAGCCGGCCGATACCGTGTTCGGCGCTGACCGAGCCTCCCATTTCGTGGCAGAGATCGTGCAGCGCACGTTTGATCGCATCGCGCTGGGGGTCGTGATCCGCCCGGCTGCGCCCGGCCACCGGAAAGATGTTGTAATGCAGGTTGCCATCGCCGAGATGGCCAAAGCAGTTGATCCGGAAGGCGCCGAGGGCGCCGATCACCTCGTAGCCCCTGGCGATGAAGTCCGGCAGGGCGCCCAGCGGTACAGAGATATCATGGCTCGAGACCGCCCCGATCATCCGGTTGGCTTCGGGGATACGTTCGCGCACCGACCAGAACTCCTGGGCCTGTGCCTCGGACTGGGCAATGACGCCGTCGCTGACAAGGCCAGCTTCGAGCGCCTCTGCAAACAGGGTCTCCAGTGCCTCTGCCGGGTCCAGACCGCGGGCAAGACCGACATCAATCAGCACCATCCACTCGGGCTTGTCGGCAAAGGGCTGGCGCACGTCGGGCACTTTTTCGGCCAGAAACTCCAGCCCCATCCGGTTCATGATCTCGAAGGCCGAGATCGCTTCGCCCATCTGGCTGCGCGCCATGGACAGCAGTGTCAGCGCCGCTGCCGGGCTTTCCACAACCATCAACGCGGTGCCGTGGCCTGCCGGAACAGGCGAGAGTTTCAGGGCTGCCGCGGTGATGACGCCCAGTGTGCCTTCGGCCCCGACCAGAAGATGGCGCAGGTCGTAGCCCGTGTTGTCCTTGCGCAGCCGTTTCAGCCCGTTCCAGATCTGTCCGTCCGGCAGCACCGCTTCCAGCCCCAGAACCAGGTCGCGTGCGTTGCCGTAGCGCAGCACATTGACCCCGCCGGCATTGGTGCCCAGCACCCCCCCGATCCGCGCGGAGCCTTCGGCGGCCAGGGACAACGGGAACAGCCGGTCGACATTGGCGGCGGCCGCCTGAACATCGGCCAGGATCGCCCCGGCCTCGGCGATCAGGACGCTTTCCTCGGCATAGACGCCCCGGATCGCATTCATGCGCTCAAGCGACAGGATGAGCGGCTCGACCATCTCGGCCGGGGCAATCTGCCCGCCGACAAGCCCGGTGCCACCCCCATACGGCACGATTCCGACACCGGCGGCGGCACAGGCCCGGACAATGGTTGCGACCTCCTGTGCGGTCCGGGGCAGGGCGAGATGACGTGCCGTCCCCGTCCAGCGACCGCGCGGTTCTTCCAGATACCGCGGTTCTGTCGGGCGCAAGGTGCCGTCCGGCAGCTGCGCCGCAAGGGTCGCGACAAAGGCGTCATCAACGGGGGCGAGGGGCATCGGCATCTCCTGTGGGCGAGGTTTGCCCAAGGACTTACCGCGCCTTGCACCGGAACCAAAGAGGGTAAGCCGGACATTCGGACAGGGAGCTGACCGGCATGGTGTGACTGCACCTCTTTCCGGCAATTGTCGTTCCCGGACGAGGTTTTGCGGCCTGGTCTGTCGATGGCGGGCGGCCGTCAGCCGGGGTCGCGCAGCCATTGCGGTTGCAAGACCACCACCGTCGGGCGCGGCGGCAAGTCACGCAGCGAGACCTCAAGACTGCTGTCCGGACGGCGGTCTATGGCAAAGACGTCCGAAACGCCGGAAAGGAAGGTCTCGAGTGTGGAGTCGGAAAACCAGTGCATGGGGATCACCACACTTGATTTGAGCCGCGCGACCACGCCCATCATTGCCGCCAGCTCCATGGTATAGCCGCCGTCAACCGGCACCATCACCACGTCAAGCCGCCCGAGCGCGGCGAACTGCTGATCGTTGGGCACGTGATGCAGGTGGCCAAGATGGCCGATGCACAGGCCTTCGACCTCGAAGACAAAGATCGAATTGCCCTTGTCCTCGCGCCCGCCGAACTGCGACCGGATGTCGGTCGAGACGTTGCGCACCAGCATTTCGCCCAGATCCAGATGATGCTCGATGCCTTCTCCGAACGGACCCCAACCGGGCAGGGCATGGGGGATGGCGGGGTCGGGGTTTGCCGTCCAATGGGTGTCATGGGCATGATTCATCGTCACGACATCGGGGATCAGCGTGGTATTGCCGATAAAGCCGGTGAAATCGGTGACCGCATTCAGGCCGCCGGCTGTCTGGATCAGGAACGACGCATGGGCAATGTAACTGATGCGCACCGAATAGTCCGGCACCGGATCGTGAAAGCCGGCCTTCTGGACATACTCCAGACCCGGAGCGGCATCCGCGATGGCAATGCAATGGCTGGGCCGACGCACCTGTTGTGCGTGCAGGACCGTGGCGCTGAGCGCAAGAGCGAGCGTGAGGACAGTCCGGATCATCAGAGATACCTCCTGTTGCCCAAGATTAGCGTCCGCTCAAAAGTGCGCAAGGGACTCGGACGCTGCGCGGCGGTCCGCGCAGGCTAACCGACCTGTGTGCGCCCGCGCCGGTCAGTGCGCAGCGCGGCATAGAGCACATGGGTGCGCCAGCGGCCGTTGATCTGAAGATAGCTCTGGGCGACACCTTCGTACTTGAAGCCGGACCGCTCGAGCAAACCGCGGGAGGCGACGTTCTCGGGCAGGCATGCGGCCTCGATCCGGCTGAGGTCCAGTCGTTCATAGGCATGGTGGACGATGGCCCCGATTGCCTCGGCCATATAACCCTGCCGGGCAAAATTCTGGCCGATCCAGTAACCCAGCGTACCGGCCTGCGCCGGGCCGCGCCGAAGATTGTCGAGGGTGATCGCGCCCAGAAGCGCATTGTCGTCCCGCCGGTAGAGGAACAGCGGAACGGCGGTGCCATTGGCAATCGAGCGGTTCGCCCAGTAGACCCGGTTGGTAAACGCCTTGCGGCTCAGGTGGTCCTCTGCCCAGCTCGGCTCCCACGGTGCAAGGAACGGTTCACTGGCGCGGCGCAGCGCGGTCCAGCCGTTGAAGTCGGCATGGTGTGGCGGGCGCAACGTCAGACGCTCGGTCTCGATCCGCAGTTTGCGCCGCACCAAAAGCATCAGGCAGCCCGACGGGCCTGCAGTTCGGCAAGGCTGGGCGCTTTGGCGACGGGGCCGTAAAGCGCCAGCGCCGCCGGCGCGGTGCTCACCAGCGTTTCGGCAAAGGCTTTGACGTCGCCGGTGGTGACCGAGTCGATCCGGGCCACGGTGTCCTCGATCGGCGGCACTTCGCCCCAGATCTGGATCATCCGGGCAAGCCGTTCCGCCCGGCTCGACGGGCTCTCAAGCCCCATGAGAAGACCGGCTTTCATCTGTGCCCGGGCCCGCGCGACCTCTTCCGGGGTCATGTCGCTGGCGGCCCGCTTCATCTCGTCGATGGTGATATTCGCCAGATCACCGATTTCTTCGCCGCTGGTACCGGCATAGATCGTGGTCATGCCGGTGTCATCATAAGCGCCGGACTGGGCAAAGATCGTGTAGCACAGACCGCGCTTTTCGCGCACTTCCTGGAACAGGCGGCTCGACATGCCGCCACCCAGCGCAATCGAATAGATCTGACCGGTGTAAAATCCCTGATCGCGGTACCCGGGGCTTTCAAACGCGAGGGCAAAATGTGCCTGCTCGAGCTTTTTCTGGCGCCGCGCCTCGCCGCCTGCAAACAGCGCGGTGTCGGCACGGGCAGCCTGCCGCGGTTCCATATGCGAAAACAGCTTTTCCGCCTGCTTCACCAGCGTGTCGTGATCCACCGCGCCCGCGGCGGACAGGATCATCTGGTCCGGGCCGTAATGCTCTTTGACAAAACCCGCCAGATCGTCGCGCGAGAATGCATTCACATTTGCCGCCTCGCCCAGGATCGTGCGGCCGATGGGCTGATCCGGATAGGCCTTTTCCTGCAACCAGTCAAAGATCACGTCGTCGGGGGTGTCCAGCGCCTGTCCGATTTCCTGAAGGATGACATGACGCTCGGTCTCGATCTCCTTGGGGTCAAACACCGGATTCATCAGGATGTCCGCGATCACGTCCAGTCCCAGGCTCACATCTGCGGCCAGAACCCGGGCGTAATAGGCCGTCACCTCGCGCGAGGTATAGGCGTTGATATACCCGCCCACATCCTCGATCGCCTCGGCGATCTGCAGCGCGCTGCGGGTCTGCGTGCCCTTGAACGCCATATGTTCGAGAAAATGCGCAATGCCGTTCTGTTCGGGACGTTCATGCCGCCCGCCCGCGGTGACCCAAATGCCGATCGAGGACGACTGAAGCCCCGGCATGTGTTCTGTGACGATCCGAAAGCCGTTTGAAAGAGTGGTGAGTTGCACGGTCACGAGGGGATGCGCTCCTGAATCAGGGTTTTAAGGGCAGCGAGGTCGTTGGGCGCGCGGGTGACACGCTCGGGCCGCTCATACAGGTCTGCCATGCGCTGGGGAAGGGGGGGGCGAATGCCGCTGGCCTTCTCGACCGCGTCGGGGAATTTGGCCGGATGGGCGGTGGCCAGGGTGATCATCGGCACCGCCGGGTCCCGCTGCGCCTCGGCCACGTGGACCCCGACCGCAGAGTGCGGGCACAGCAACTCGCCCATGCCGGCCTGAGCGGCACGGATGGTGGCGAGTGTTTCGTCCTCGCTCGCGCGCCCGGAATCGAAATGCTCACGCAGGGCCTGCAAGGCCCCCTGGCTGACAGTGAACCCGCCCGCCTTGAGTTCCGCCATCAACTGGCCAACCGCATTTCCATCGCGCCCGTAGGCGTCAAAAAGCGCCCGCTCGAAGTTCGAGCTGACCTGAATGTCCATCGACGGACTGATCGAAGGGGTGACGGTGTCG
This sequence comes from Puniceibacterium confluentis, assembly GCF_007923445.1. Lineage (GTDB taxonomy): Bacteria > Pseudomonadota > Alphaproteobacteria > Rhodobacterales > Rhodobacteraceae > Puniceibacterium > Puniceibacterium confluentis. The sequence continues at coordinate 56,143 of NZ_VOJI01000014.1, forward strand.
GTCACATAGCCACCGCTCGACAGACAGCGGTGCAGGATATCGTTCTGGTTTGTCGCCACCACCAGCCGGTCGATGGGCAGGCCCATGCGCTTGGCGATATAGCCGGCGAAGATGTCACCGAAGTTGCCGGTCGGCACGGTAAAGCTGACCCGTCGGTCGGGTGCGCCAAGGCTGACGGCGGACGAGAAGTAATAGACCACCTGCGCCAGAACCCGGGCCCAGTTGATGCTGTTGACACCGGCCAGGCGCACGCCATCGCGGAACTCGAAGTCGTTGAACATGTCCTTCAGCCGTGCCTGGCAGTCGTCGAAATGTCCGTCCATGGCGATGGCATGGACATTCGATTCCACCGGCGTGGTCATCTGCCGACGCTGCACTTCGGACACCCGGCCGTGCGGGTAGAGGATGAAGACATCCACCGCATCAAGCCCGCGAAAGGCTTCGATGGCCGCCGATCCCGTGTCCCCCGAGGTAGCGCCAACAATCGTCACCCGCTCGCCGCGCCGGGTCAGCGCCTCTTCGAACAGCTGTCCGATCAGCTGCATGGCAAAATCCTTGAAGGCCAGCGTCGGCCCGTGGAACAGCTCCAGCAGGAAATGCCCCGGCGCCAGCTGTACCAGCGGCGCGCGGGCGCCATGACCGAACCCGGCATAGGCCTTGGCGATCAGATCAGCAAAGACCTCGTCTGTGAAACCGTCGCCGATGAAGGGCCGCATCACGCGGAATGCCACTTCTTCATACGATTGCCCGTGCAGCGCCCGGATGTCGGCGGCGGACATCTGCGGCACGGAGTCGGGGACATACAACCCCCCGTCGCGGGCCAGACCGCTCAGCATCGCCTCTTCAAAGCTCAGGGCCGGGGCCTGGCCCCGGGTCGAGATATACTTCATCGCTCGTCTTTCTGTGGATGGCGCGGCCGCTGGATGTAGAACAGTGTCATGACCAGCCAGATAACCGCCAGCGAAAACCAGGTGAGTGCATATTGCAGGTGATCGTTGGGGATGCCGCTGATGCTCACCGGCAAGGGGGACAGGCCGGGCTCGGGGGGATCAATGGCGCGGGCAATGATCAACAGCGGCTCGGTGTCCAGGACCCCGGCCATCTGTGCAATGTCCCGGGCGAACCAGATGTTGCCGGCAACGTCGTTTTGTGGGGTCGCGGAATTGCGGTCATCCGGCCAGTGCAGGTTGCCCGTCACCGCGACCGTTCCGCCGGGACGCTGGACGCGGGCCTCTTCGACCGGGACAAAGCCGCGGTCCAGCAGCACCCGGCGCCCGCCGGTGACAAAGGGCGAAATGACACGGTATCCGGCGCCGACCTGCTTGCGCGACACCAGTACATGCACTTCCCGTGGCAGGATTTCTCCGCTCAGCTCGACCGGCTGGTAGGTATCCGTCGCCGGGTTGCCGATGGCGGGCAGCGGCAGGGCCGCGCCGCTGATCCTGTCCTCGATTTCAGCCAGAATGCCCTGCTTCCACGCCAGACGCTGCAACTGCCACTGTCCGAGCCCCAGCAGAAGGGCGGTGCCGATCAGGCCGAACAGCAACGGGGCAATCACACGCTTCACGAGATATCGGACCTTTCGAACAGGAAACTGGTGACGCTTTTGCCCGCGTTGCCCGCCATCTTCAACCGCAATACCGCCTCTTCCCGGGGCGATCCCGCTGCTTCTCCGGGGAACAAGTATCCCGGGGTCCGGGGCAGAGCCCCGAAATGCGAAACGCCCGCAACCAGCGGGCGTTTGCATCTAGAACGCGTCGTCGGCCTCAGCCGCCCCAGACATAGACTGCGGCGAAGAGGAACAGCCAGACCACGTCGACGAAATGCCAGTACCAGGCCGCGGCTTCGAAACCGACATGCTTTTCAGGGGTAAAGTGGCCCTTCATCAGACGCAGCAGGCAGATGAACAGGAAGATCGTCCCGATGATCACATGCGCGCCATGAAAGCCGGTCGCCATGAAGAAGTTGGCGCCGTAGATATTGCCGGAAAAGCCGAAGGCCGCGTGGCTGTATTCATAAGCCTGGAAGACGCTGAACAGCACGCCCAGAAGAATCGCGATGATCAGGCCCCATTTCATGTCCTTGCGGTTGTTTTCGTGCACCAGCGCATGGTGCGCCCAGGTGGCCGCCGCGCCCGAGCACAGCAGGATCAGCGTGTTGATCAGCGGCAGGTGCCAGGCGTCAAAGGTTTCGATCCCCACCGGCGGCCAGACACCGTCGATCGCCGGGCTGTCCGGTCCCATCGGGTACATGGCGTGTTTGAAGAAAGACCAGAACCAGGCGAAAAAGAACATCACCTCGGACATGATGAACAGGATGAAGCCGTACTTCAGGCCGATCCGGACAACCGGTGTATGATCACCCACCTGGCTTTCGGTCACAACTTCGGACCACCATCCGAACATGGTGTAGAGCACCGCGATCAGGCCGATCAGGAACATCCACGGGCCGTGGTCGTGGAACATCAGCACAGCCCCAAAGAGCATGACAAAGCCGCCGGCCGCGCCGATCAGCGGCCAGGCGGACGGGCTCAGAATGTGATAGTCGTGGTTTTTTGCATGCGCCATAAGGGTTCCCTCGTTGTGGAAGGCGTTAGTTTACGCTTGTTGTTTGGGTCTGATCTGCGTCCCAGGACGCCTGGACATCTTCGGGCAGGTCAATCTGGTAAAAGGTATACGACAGGGTGATGTTGTGGACGTACTTCGCATCGCGGTCATTCACAATCTCCGGATCAATGAAGAAGCTGACCGGCATCTGCACCCGCTCTCCCGGCATCAGCACCTGCTCGGTGAAGCAGAAACACTGGACCTTGTTGAAATAGCCGCCTGCTTCGTAGGGGGTGACATTGTAGCTGGCCTGTCCCGCGACCGGACGATCGGTCGGGTTGTAGGCTTCGTAGAACGCCATGCCGTCTTCGCCGATCTTCAGGTCCATCGTGCGGACCACGGGTTTGAATTCCCAGGGCATGCCGCTGTCGACCGTGGCGTCAAAGCGCACCGTCACCCTGCGGTCGAGCACGGTGTCGCTGCCGGAGTCCGCGACCTGGGTGACGCCGCCAAAGCCCGTCACGCTGCAGAACCAGTTGTAGAACGGCACGGACGCCCAGGCGAGCGCGCCCATCGTGACCACAACACCCACAAGCGTGGTGACGGTTCTGGTTTTGGGTTCCATCGCCATCACTGGCTCGCCTCGGTGGCGGTGGGCGCGCGGGTCGGTTCGTAGTCGCCGCGCGATACCTTGACGACGGTCAGGCCGAAGATGATCGCGATGAAGGCGCCCAGCGTCAGGCCCAGCCCAAGATTGCGTCCAAAGCGGCGGTTGTGGATCTCGTGCTGGCGGTTCAGGCTCATGCCCAGCCTCCCAGGCCAAAGCCTGACAGCACCGCTTCGATCAGGATCGCGCCGAAATGCGCGAACAGGTACAGCAGCGACAGCTTGAAGAATTTGCGCTCGGCGCGGAAGTTGTCGACTTCGCAGATCTCTTCGTCACGGCGCCAGATGTCATAGGCCCCTTTGACGAACAACGCGTTCAGCACCAGCGCAACCGACAGGTAAACCGGTCCTCCGGCCGAGGTGAAGGCCATGGCGATGGCCAGCGCCGCCAGCAACAGGGTGTAGACAAGGATATGATTCCGGGTCACGCGACGGCCGTGGGTCACGGTCAGCATCGGGACACCGGCATGATCGTAGTCCTTGCGCATGAACAGCGCCAGCGCCCAGAAATGCGGCGGAGTCCACATGAAGGTCAGGCAGAACATCAGCACCGAGTCGACGCTGATGCCGCCGGTCGCCACCGCCCAGCCGATCATCGGCGGAAAGGCCCCCGCCGCGCCGCCGATCACGATGTTCTGCGGGGTCCAGCGTTTGAGCCACATGGTGTAGATCACGACGTAGAAAAAGATGGTAAAGGCCAGAAGTCCGGCGGCAAACCAGTTCGACGCCAGGCCCAGGAACACGACGGAAAAGCCCGAAAGCGCCAGGCCAAAACCCAGTGCCTCGTCGCGAGTCACCTTGCCCGCAGGGATCGGGCGGCGCTTGGTTCGGGTCATGACCGCGTCGATATCCGCATCCCACCACATGTTCAGCGCTCCCGAGGCGCCGCCGCCGACAGCGATGAACAGAATGGCGCAGAAGGCCACAAACGGATGCACGGCAACCGGAGCCGCCAGCAGACCCACCGCGGCGGTGAACACCACAAGCGTCATGACCCGAGGCTTGAGCAGAGCGAAATAATCGCCGAACTGCGCCTCGTTCTCGTAACCCTTGCCTGCAAACTCCGGGCCGGTGATGCTCGCATCGCTCATGCGGTTGTGTCCTTGCTGGTCGTGTCCGGGGCAGCCCCCGGAGGAGGGGCGGCAGGGCGCCCGCTGGCACCCTGCCGAAGATCGCCTAGTTGGCCAGAGCCACGTCGTAACCGTCCGTGGTCGGGGTGCCGGCATATTCCTCGATCGCGCCTGCCAGCCAGGCATCATAGGCCTCCTGGCTCACCACCTTGACTGTGATCGGCATATAGGCGTGGCTTTGACCGCAGAGCTCCGAGCACTGGCCGAAGTAGACGCCTTCCTTTTCCGGCTTGAACCACAGCTCTGCCAGGCGGCCGGGCACTGCGTCCTGCTTTACCCCGAAGGCCGGGATCGTCCACGAGTGGATGACGTCGCCGCCGGTCAGCTGCACGACGATTGTCTTGCCCACGGGCACGACAACCGCGGTGTCGGTGGCCAGCAGCCATTCATCCTTGGAATAGCCCGCGTCGATCAGCTGCTGCTCGACCTCGGCGTTCAGACGGTTGTCGCCGCCGGTTGCCGGCGCGCCGATCATGTAGCTGTCAAAGGCAAAGTCGCTGTCGACGTATTCGTAACCCCAGTACCACTGGTAGCCGGTCGCCTTGATGGTGATGTCAGCCGTCGGAATTTCCTGCTGTTTGAACAGCACCGGCAGCGAGAAGGCGCCGATGAACACCAGGATCACGATCGGCACGATGGTCCAGGCGATCTCGATCGGCGTGTGGTGCGTGAAGCCTGCGGGCGTCGGGTTCGATTTCCGGTTGTAGCGGATGGTGCAGTAGGCCAGCAGGCCGGTGACAAAGATCACGATGGCGATCATGATGATGTTCACCATGCCGTCCAGCCAGTGAATGTCGCGCGCCAGTTCCGTGACCGCAGGCTGGAACCCCATCAGGCCGTCCTTGGGCTGGCCGACAATCTCAAGCCCGTCCTGAGCCAGTGCCGGTCCGGCGGTGAGGGCAGCGGCAAGTCCCGCCAGCATCGTTTTAAGTCGCATATGTCACCCTGATCGGTTGTGTGTCTTCATCTGTCGCGGGCGGGGCGCGTAGGCCGGTCATACCGAACGGTTCGGCGCACCCCATTGTGTTGTCGATGCTTAAAACCATATTCTGACCTGTAGATAAAGAATGTTGCTTGCGGCAAACGGACGCTTTCCTGGGCGTGACCCGATTGCCCGGGCGCGCCCCAGACAGGATTGCCCGATGACAGACGCCCCATTTCGCCCGTTCGAAACCGCACTTGACCAGCAGAACACGCTGTCTCTGCTGCGCAATGCGCTGTCCGGCGCTGACGACGGAGAGCTGTTTCTCGAGCGCAGCCGCTCGGAAGTGCTGATGTTCGACGATGGTCGCATCAAGACCGCGAGCTACGATGCCTCGGAAGGATTCGGCCTGCGGGCCGTGCGCGGCGAGGTGGCAGGCTACGCCCATTCGACCGATATCAGCGAATCTGCGATTCTGCGTGCCGCTGAAACCGCGCGTCTGGCGGTGGGCGACGGTGGCGGAACACTGGCCGACACTCCGCAGCGGACCAACACCACCCTTTACACGGATGCCGATCCGATCGCCGGCCATGCCTTTCCGGTCAAGGTCGAGACGCTGCGCGCGATCGACGCCTTTGCCCGCGATCTGGACCCGAAAGTGGTCCAGGTGTCCGCCACCATCGCGGCGTCGTTGCAGGAGGTGGCGATTCTGCGCGCCGACGGCTCGCTTGTCACCGACACCCGGCCGATGACGCGCATCAATGTGTCGGTCATTGTCGAGGATCAGGGGCGGCGTGAATCCGGCACTGCCGGCGGTGGCGGACGGGTGTTGCTGGACGGGTTGCTGGACCCGGCGGACTGGCAGGCCAAGGCGCGCGAAGCGTTGCGGATCGCGTTGGTGAACCTGCGTGCCGAATCGGCGCCGGCAGGGGTGATGGACATCGTGCTTGGCCCCGGCTGGCCCGGCATCCTGCTGCACGAGGCGGTGGGCCACGGTCTCGAGGGCGATTTCAACCGCAAGGGCAGTTCGGCCTTTGCCGGCCTGATGGGCCAGCAGGTGGCGTCACGCGGCGTGACCGTGCTGGATGATGGCACGATTCCCGACCGGCGCGGCTCGATCACGGTGGACGACGAGGGCACGCCCTCGGCCAGGAACGTGCTGATCGAGGACGGGATCCTCGTGGGTTACATGCAGGACCGTCAGAACGCGCGGCTGATGGGGGTCGGCCCCACAGGCAACGGAAGACGTCAAAGCTATGCCCATACGCCGATGCCGCGGATGACCAACACCTACATGCTGGGCGGCGAGACAGACCCGCAGGATATCGTCGCTGATCTGAAGGACGGGATCTATGCGGTCGGATTCGGCGGCGGGCAGGTCGACATCACCAACGGCAAGTTCGTATTCTCCTGCACCGAGGCGTACCGGGTAAAGAACGGCAAGGTCGGCGCCCCGGTCAAGGGCGCCACGCTGATCGGCGACGGGGCCACCGCGCTGATGCAGATCCGCGCCCTGGGCAACGACATGGCGTTGGATCCCGGCATGGGCAATTGCGGCAAGCAGGGGCAGTGGGTGCCGGTCGGGGTCGGCCAGCCGACGGTGATGATCGGCGGCCTGACCGTCGGGGGCGCGCAGGGGTGAGCCGCGCGCGGCATCCCGGATTTCCTGCGGGTTCGGCCCGGTGCGGAAATATCCAAAGGGCATCGCCGTCTTTCATCCTGCGTTAACCAATCGCGCGGTATCAAGGCTCAGCAAGCGACGGAGCCAGGATGACCGAGGAAACCTTTCCTTCCACTCACCCCCTACTCCCACCCACCTCGGAAGAAGATCGGCTGTCCTGGCTTCGTCTCTTGCGCTCTCGCCGGGTCGGCATCTCGACCTTCTACCGGCTGATGGCGGATCATGGCTCGGCCCAGGCCGCGCTTGATGCACTGCCCGGGATCGCCGCCGATGCAGGTGTCACCAATTACAGCATTTGCCCGGAGGGCGTGGTGCATGCCGAACTCAAGGCTGCACGCCATGCCCGGGCGCGACTGATCTGCCGCGGAGAGCCGGTGTATCCGGCGGCGCTGTGCGATCTGGACGATGCGCCGCCGATGCTGTGGTCGGTGGGCGATGCGGCTGTTCTGAACAAGCCGGTTGTCGCTCTGGTCGGCGCACGCAATGCCTCGTCGCTCGGCATCCGCATGGCCAAGGCGCTGGCCCAGGGATTGGGTGAAGAAGGCTATGTTGTAGTCTCTGGCCTCGCCCGCGGCATCGACACCGTGGCACACCTCGCCTGTCTTGCAACCGGCACCATTGCGGTCATGGCTGGCGGGGTCGACGTCATCTATCCGTCCGAGAACACCAAACTCGGAGAGGACATCATTGCCACCGGCGGGTTGCGCGTCAGTGAGCAGCCAATCGCCACCCAGCCCCAGGCGCGGCACTTTCCCGCCCGCAACCGCATCATTTCCGGTCTTGCCCGGGCTGTGGTGGTGGTCGAGGCGGCAGGCAAGTCCGGTTCGCTCATCACCGCACGCTGTGCGCTGGATCAGGGTCGCGAGGTGATGGCCGTGCCGGGGCATCCCTTCGACGCCCGGGCGGCCGGATGCAACATGCTGCTGCGTGACGGCGCCACTCTGGTGCGCAGCGCGGCGGACGTGATCGAGGCGCTGCCGACGCTGAGCCGGCAAGAGTCTAAGCCGCTCCCTGATCTGCCATTGCCGCCGGAAGTGCCGCCCGTCGACCGGCGCAGCCTGCGCGACACCGCCATGCTGCACAGTCAGATCCTTGCCCGCCTCGGCCCGTCGCCGCTGGCCGAAGATCAGTTGATCCGCGATGTCGGCGCGTCCAGCAAGGATGTGTCGCCGGCCCTGACCGAGCTTGAACTGGACGGTCGGATACGTCGCCAGCCCGGCGGGCTGCTGTCGCGCGTTCCCTAGCCACGCGTCCTCGCCGGAGCATGACCCGTCGGGCCGAACGGTCCCGAAGCGCTTCGGCTCGATCACGGTGTCGTGCGATGCCGCAAACGCGGGGCAGGGCGCCCCGGGCGGAAACGTCACCGCATGTGACTGCCCCGGCGGCAAGCTGCCTCACATTGACAATTCCCGCTTGCACCCCACATGCTGCCCGGCCATACGAACCGCAGACTTATTCCCGAAAGGTGCGCATTTCATGCCCGTTGTCGTTGTCGAATCCCCGGCCAAAGCCAAGACAATCAACAAGTATCTGGGCTCTGATTACACCGTTCTAGCCTCGTACGGCCATGTGCGCGACCTGCCGGCCAAGGACGGTTCGGTCGACACCGACAACGGATTCGAGATGATCTGGGAGGTCGGAAACGACTCCAAGAAGCACATGAAGGCAATCGCCGACGCCCTCGCCAAGGACAATTCGCTGATACTGGCCACCGACCCGGATCGCGAAGGCGAGGCGATCAGCTGGCACCTCCAGGAGGCGCTGACCAAGCGCCGTTCGATCAAGAAGGATACCGCAGTCAGCAGGGTGACCTTCAACGCCATCACCAAGGCGGCCGTGACCGAAGCGATGAAGAATCCGCGCGAGATCGACGCGCCGCTGGTCGAGGCCTATCTCGCCCGCCGCGCGCTGGACTATCTTGTGGGGTTCAACCTCTCTCCGGTGCTCTGGCGCAAGCTGCCGGGCGCGCGCTCTGCCGGCCGGGTGCAGTCGGTCTGCCTGCGGCTGATCGTCGAGCGCGAGATGGAGATCGAGGCGTTCCGCAACCGTGAATACTGGTCGGTGAAGGCCCTGTTTGCCACGCCGCGCGGACAGGAATACGAGGCGCGTCTGACCGTTCTGGCGGGAAAGAAACTGGATCGCTACGATATCGAGAACCGCACTCAGGCCGAACTGGCGGTACAGGCCGTCACCTCGCGGGAGCTGACGGTCAGGTCGGTCGAGGCAAAGCCCGCCAGCCGCAACCCTTCGGCACCGTTCATGACCTCGACCCTGCAGCAGGAGGCGTCGCGCAAGTTCGGCATGGGGGCCAAGGTGTGCATGTCTGCCGCGCAGCGCCTGTATGAAGCCGGGCACATCACCTACATGCGGACCGACGGCATCGACATGGCCCCCGAAGCCGTGCAGGAGGCGCGCGCTGCGATCAAGGACCGCTACGGCGACAAATACGTCCCCTCCAGCCCGCGGATCTACAAGAACAAGGCCAAGAACGCGCAGGAAGCGCACGAATGTATCCGCCCCACCGACATGGCCAAGGACGCCGCCGCGCTAAAGCTGACGGACGCGGACCAGCGCAAGCTCTACGATCTGATCTGGAAGCGGACCCTGGCCTGCCAGATGGAGGGCGCGCGGCTTGAGCGCACCACCGTCGATATCGCCAGCCGCGATGGCCAGGTCGAGCTGCGCGCGACCGGTCAGGTGGTGCTGTTTGACGGTTTCCTCAAAGTCTATGAAGAAGGCCGCGACGATGTGGGCGACGAGGATGAAAACCGCCTGCCGCAGATCAGCCAGGGCGAGCCTGCCGCCTTTGCCAAGACCGGCCTGAAGGAACAGTACGCCAAGGCAACGACCAAGGACGACGACGTGGTCGAGGCCGACAAAAGCCCCTCGGCGGTGCTTTCGGACAATGCTGCGGTACTTGGGCTGCAAAGCTTTACCCAGCCGCCGCCGCGCTACACCGAAGCGACGCTGGTCAAGAAGATGGAAGAGCTGGGCATCGGGCGTCCGTCGACATACGCCTCTGTCATCAGCACGATTCAGGATCGCGAATACGTCCGCAAGGACAAGAACCGCCTGTTCCCCGAGGACAAGGGCCGTATCGTCACGATTTTTCTGCTGAACTTCTTCAAGCGCTATATCGAATACGACTTCACCGCCGCGCTGGAAAACGATCTCGACAATGTCAGCGCCGGCGAGGCCGATTACAAGGATGTGCTGGCGCGCTTCTGGAAGGATTTTTCGGTCGCGATCGCGGAGACGTCGGAACTGCGCATCACCGAGGTTCTGGACGTGCTCGACGACGCGCTGGCGCCGCAGCTTTATCCGGCGCGTGACGATGGGTCTGATCCGCGCAGCTGTCCGCTGTGCGGCGAGGGGCAGTTGCACCTCAAGACCTCGCGCTCGGGTGGCTTTGTCGGCTGTGGCCGCTATCCCGAATGCCGCTATACCCGGCCCATCGGCGGTGATGCGGCCGAAGCCAACGACAGGATTCTGGGCGAGGACGACGGGGATGAAATCTCGCTGCGCTCGGGTCGCTTTGGCCCCTATGTCCAGCGCGGCGAGGCGACCGAGGAAAACAAGAAGCCCAAGCGCGCCAGCCTGCCCAAGGGCTGGCAGGCCGATGAGATGACGCTGGAAAAGGCTCTGACCCTGCTGAGCCTGCCGCGTGCCATTGGCGAACACCCCGAAGGCGGCGGCATCAGTGCAAATTTCGGCCGCTTCGGCCCGTACCTCATGCACAAGGGCCCCGAAGACGCCAAACCTGTCTATGCCAATCTCAAGGATCCGGCGGATGTGTTCGAGATCGGCATGAACCGCGCGGTCGAACTGCTGGCGGAAAAACGCGCCAATCCCGGCGGTCGGGGCAGGGCGGCTGCCAAGGCGCTGAAGGAGTTGGGCGAACACCCCGAAGGCGGCGGCGCGGTCAACGTGATGGAAGGGCGCTATGGTCCCTATATCAAGTGGGAAAAGATCAACGCCACCCTGCCGAAAGAGACGGAACCGGCGGATGTGACGATGGAACAGGCGGTGGCGCTGATCGCCGAGCGCGCCGCCAAGTCGGGCAAGAAGGCACCGGGCAAGAAGGCTCCGGCCAAAAAGGCGGCGGCAAAGAAGCCCGCCGCCAAGAAAGCTGCGGCCAAAAGCACCACGACCAAGACCACGGCGGCCAAGAAGCCCGCAGCGAGGAAAGCGCCCGCGCAAAAGTCCGAGTGATGTCGGCCATGTGACCTTTGTGCCGATCACATCTAGATACAAGAATATGTGATTGGCAACTGCCCGGATATCGCCCCAGGTTCCGGCTCAGAAGAATTTCGCAGAAAGGCACTCCATGGCACATAAGTTCACCCGGCGAACCCTGATCGCGGGCGCTGCGGCTTCGTTGCTGCCGCTTCCGGCGCTGGCCACCGGCGTTGCGCGCAACAACATCTCAAGCTTTGCGCGCCAACACTGGCGCGACCATTTCGAAACGCTTGGGAAGGGCGCAATCGTTTGCGACACCACCAGCCGGGCGCTGCACTACTGGAATGCCGACGGCACGGATTACCGGATCTATCCGACCTCGGTGCCGAAGACAGAGGAGCTGACCAAGCGCGGGTACACCGAGATCGTGCGCAAAAAGGTCGGCCCGAGCTGGACGCCGACCGCCAGCCAGATGGAGCGCTTTCCCGACTGGAAACCGGTCGCCGGCGGCGCAGACGACAATCCCCTGGGAAGCCATGCGATGTATCTCGACTGGCCGGCATATCTCATTCACGGCACCCATGACACCCGCAAGATCGGGCGCCCTTCGTCGGACGGCTGCATCGGGCTCTACAACGAAAAGATCGCCGAGCTGTTCGCGATCACCGAAATCGGCACGCAGGTCCGGCTGATCTGACCCTGCGGGTCAGATGAACACAGACTGCGCGACGCTGCACGGCGCAATGCTGCCGTGCAGAAAAACCTTTCCGCCAAATGTGACGCTACGTTGACTTCTCTGGCCCTGCGCGCCACAAAACGCGCAATCAGTTGAGGAGTGTCCCATGAAGAAAGTCTACGGATCGGCGGCGGAGGCCCTGGACGGCCTGCTGTTCGACGGCATGTTCATCGCATCCGGGGGCTTTGGCCTTTGCGGTATCCCGGAATTGCTGCTGCAGGCCATCAAGGACGCGGGCACCAAGGATCTGACCTTTGCGTCGAACAATGCCGGCGTGGACGACTTCGGTATCGGCATCCTGCTGCAAACCCGGCAGGTCAAGAAGATGATCAGCTCCTACGTCGGTGAAAACGCCGAGTTCATGCGCCAGTATCTTTCCGGCGAGCTTGAGCTTGAATTCAATCCGCAGGGCACCCTGGCCGAGCGGATGCGGGCCGGCGGCTGCGGCATCCCGGGGTTCTACACCAAGACCGGCGTTGGCACCCAGATCGCCGAGGGCAAGGAACACAAGGATTTCAACGGCGAGACCTTCATCATGGAGACCGGTCTGTTTGCCGACCTCTCGATCGTCAAGGCGTGGAAGGCCGACACCACCGGCAACCTGATCTTCAACAAGACGGCGCGCAACTTCAACCCGCCCGCCGCCATGTGCGGCAAGGTTTGCGTGGTCGAGGTCGAGGAGATCGTGCAGCCCGGTGAACTCGACCCGGACAAGATCCACCTGCCCGGCGTCTATGTGCACCGCATCATTCAGGGCGATCACGAGAAGCGTATCGAGAAAGTCACAACACGTCAGAAGGAGCAGGCCTGATGCCCTGGGACCGCAACCAGATGGCCGCCCGCGCGGCACAGGAACTAGAAGACGGCACCTATGTGAACCTCGGCATCGGCATTCCGACGCTGGTCAGCAACTATATCCCCGACGGGGTAGAGGTGACGCTGCAGTCGGAAAACGGCATGCTGGGCATGGGGCCTTTCCCCTATGAGGGCGAAGAGGATCCGGACCTGATCAATGCCGGCAAGCAGACGATCACCGAACTGCCGCACACCGCCTATTTCGACAGCGCGACCTCGTTCGGCATGATTCGCGGCGGCAAGATCGCCATGGCGATCCTCGGCGCGATGGAAGTGGCGGAAAACGGTGATCTGGCCAACTGGATGATCCCCAAGAAACTGGTCAAGGGCATGGGCGGCGCGATGGATCTTGTCGCCGGTGTCCGCCGGGTCGTGGTGGTGATGGATCACACCAACAAGGCCGGGGAATCCAAACTGCTCAAGTCCTGCACCCTGCCGCTGACCGGAACCGGGGTGGTTGACCGGATCATCACCAATCTCGGGGTTCTGGATGTGGTCGAAGGCGGTCTGAAAATCGTCGAATGCGCTGACGGCGTGACCGAGGACGAGCTGCGCGCTGCCACCGAAGGCACCATCGTCAGCTGATTTCGCGATCGCGCGCGCAGCTGGCGGCGCCCGGGGCGTTCTGCCATGCAGCCGGACGGCGAGACGGCGGAACCGGTCTGTTCCATCGCCTCGCCGACGCCGTTTGTCGGGTATCGCACCGGTGCGCCAGGTGCGCGGGGCGAGGGGGGCAGGAGTTCGGACACCGATCGGGCGTGAGCCTGCGGCGGCGGCCAGGCGGTCAGGGGGCGCTGCCCCCGTCGCGGCGCGGCCGCGACTCCCCCGGAGTATTTTGAAAGAGAAGAAACCGGAGAAGTAACCGGGACGGGGGCGCCGGTCCGGACGCTGATGGGCACTGCTTTGTCAGGAGCAGGCAGCCTGTGGCGGCCTGGAGGCGTGGCCGCCACGGTGTGCAGCCTCCGGGCCTGACTGAGGGGCGGGTTTCTCAGAGCACGCGGCCTGCCACAGCGTCCAGCCGTGCCACAAGACGGGGATCGCGTTTGTCCGGCGCTGTCAGGATGGCGCCGTCAAGCGCATGATCGCAGCCCTCGGGGCAGGGCCGCCGGTTCGCGCCCAGACGTGCCGGAAGCCCGGCGACCAGCGACTGCGCCTTTAGCGCGTTGCCGGTCAGGATGCGGATGATCTCGGACAGGTCGACATTGCCGTGCTCGGGGTGCCAGCTGTCAAAGTCGGTCACCATCGCAATGCTGGCATAACACAATTCGGCTTCGCGGGCGAGTTTGGCCTCGGGCATGTTGGTCATGCCAATGACATCGGCTTGCCAGACATCCCGGTACATCCGCGATTCCGCGCGGGTGGAGAACTGCGGCCCTTCCATCGCCAGATAGGTGCCGCCGCTGTGCACGGTGATTCCCGCGTCCCGCGCCGCCGCGAGGCATGCGGTGCCGAGACGCGCGCAGACGGGATGGGCTACGGAGACATGCGCAACACAGCCGGTGCCGAAGAAGGATTTGTCCCGCGCGAAGGTTCGGTCGATGAATTGGTCGACAATGACAAAATCCCCCGGAGCCATGCCCTCGCGGAACGAGCCGCAGGCGGAGACCGCGATCACATCCGTTACCCCCAGTCGCTTGAGCGCATCGATGTTGGCGCGGTAGGGCACGGTCGAGGGGGCATGCACGTGGCCCCGGCCATGGCGGGGCAGGAACACCATCGGCACATCGTCCAGCATACCGGTCAGCAGCTGATCCGACGTCGGCCCCCAGGGGGTGTCCTGGGTGATCCACTCTGCGGCCTCCAGCCCGGGCATGGCATAAAGGCCCGAGCCGCCGATCACGCCGATCCTGGTCTGTGTCATCTCCGAGCTCCCGATGAATGGTGAGACCTGTGTGGCCTGCGGCGCGACCGGGTGCAACTCTGGCCTGTGGCGGCCTTTGCCATGGGGCGAGATTTTCCGTGTTTCTGCGCCGGATTGCGGTATGAGCAAGGCAGACGCCCGTGATGCGCCGCCTTCGGGTGGTCTTTCGCGCCGCAGTGCAGTATGTGCGCTGCCGAACCGACATCGAGGATCGCCGACCGTGCCCAGAACCATTCTGGCGAATTTCGCCAATCGCATCTCACTGCCCGAGCTCAACCTGCTACCCCCCGAGCGCCTGACGCCGGCGCGGCTGCGGATCGAGATCCTGTCGGGTCTGACCGTCGCTCTGGCCCTGGTGCCCGAAGCGGTGGCCTTTGCCTTTGTCGCCGGGGTGCATCCGCTGGTCGGGCTCTACGCGGCCTTTCTGGTCGGACTGATCACTGCGGTCATCGGCGGTCGGCCGGGGATGATCTCGGGGGCGACCGGGGCGCTGGCGGTGGTCATGGTGGCGCTGGTGGCACAGCACGGGGTGGAATACCTGTTCGCGACCGTGGTGCTGATGGGAATGTTGCAGATCTTTGCCGGCGTCATGCGCTGGGGCAAGTTCATCCGGCTGGTGCCACATCCGGTGATGCTGGGCTTTGTCAACGGGTTGGCGATCGTGATTTTCCTGGCGCAGATGTCGCAGTTCAAGGTGCCGGGGTCGATGGAGGCCTCCGGCCAGGGCGTCGCGGGCGGGGCATGGTTGTCGGGCCTGCCGCTGTACACGATGCTGGCGCTGGTGGCACTGACCATGGGCATCATCTGGGTGATGCCGAAGATCACACGGGTTGTGCCGGCGCCGCTGGCCGGGATCGGCATTGTCGCCGCACTGGTCATCGGGTTTGGCATTGACGTGCCGCGTGTGGGCGATCTGGCGTCGATCCAGGGCGGGCTACCATCGCTGCACATTCCGATGGTGCCGCTGACCTACGAGACGCTGCAAATCATCCTGCCGTATGCTGTCATTCTGGCGGCCATCGGCCTGATTGAATCGCTGCTGACACTGAACCTTGTGGGCGAGATGACCGGCACCCGGGGCGGGGCCAGCCAGGAGTGCATCGCACAGGGCATCGCCAACACCGTGACCGGGTTCTTCGGTGGCATGGGGGGCTGCGCGATGATTGGTCAGTCGATGATCAACGTGAAATCCGGGGGACGGACACGGGTCGCGGGCATCGCCGCCGCGCTGTTCCTGCTGAGCTTCATCCTGTTCGCATCGCCGATGATCGAGCTGATTCCGCTGGCGGCACTGGTCGGGGTGATGTTCATGGTGGTGATCGGCACCTTCGCCTGGAACTCGCTGACGATCCTGGCGCGGGTGCCAAAGACGGATGCCTTTGTGATCATCCTCGTGACCATCGTGACAGTCTACGAGGATCTGGCCGTCGCGGTGGTGGTCGGTGTCATTGTCTCGGCGCTGGCCTATGCCTGGAACAACGCGCGGCGCATCCACTCCAAGTCCTATCTGACACCCGAAGGTGCGCGGGTCTACCAGGTGCAGGGGCCGTTGTTCTTTGGGTCGGCCGAGGGCTTTGGCGAAATGTTCGATATCGAGAACGACCCCCAGACGGTGATCGTGGATTTTGCCGACAGCCGCGTGGTGGATCAGTCGGCGCTGCAGGCGATCGAAGCTCTGGCTGGCAAGTACGAGGCGCTGGGCAAGCGCATTCAGCTGCGCCATCTGAGCCGCGACTGTCACCGGCTGCTGAAGAAAGCCGGGCATCTGATGGTCGACAGCGATGATGACCCCGACTACGCACTGGCGGTCAACTACGGTGTGCGCACCGGCATTCTCGGCGGCCACTGACACAGCGATCCCCGCAGGGAAGCATGAGTTCTCCTGTTTCCCTGCGGCGGCTGTCGCCTGGATCAGCTCTGACCGGGCCGGTTGAGGGTGAAGGTGTCGCGGATCACCGCGTAATCCCGGTATCCGAGACGGCTGAGCGGGTTGAACTTGAGAATGTCGAACTGGCCGTCGACAAGGCAGTCGTCGCGCATGTGAACGCCGACGACCTCTCCGAACACCGCGAAATTCGCCTCGCCGGGCAGCTGCACGATCTGTGTCAGCTTGCACTCGAGATTGGCGGGTGCCTGCGAGACCCGGCTGCAGGCTATGGTGGTGCACTCGGCGCGGGCGATTCCGGCAAGTTCGAATTCGTCGGTCCCCTTGTCCCAGGCTCCCGAGCTTTGGTTCATCGCGTCGCGCATCGCATATTCCACGATGTTCACGCAGAACACGCCGGTTTCGCGGATGTTGGCGACACTGTCCTTGGTGTCACCCCGGTCCGGCTTGATCGAGGTTGACGAAAACATCACCTGCGGCGGCTCATAGGCGACGGCATTGAAAAACGAATACGGCGCCAGGTTTTCCGCCCCGTCCGATCCCCGGGTCGAGATCCAGCCGATGGGGCGTGGCGTGACGATGGCATTGAACGGATTGTGTGGCAGGCCGTGGCCGTCCGAGGGGCGATAGAACATGAATGGTTTTCTCCCGTTTGCCCAAGGCTTTGCCTCGTGATAGGCGGGTTCTGCGCTGAATGCACGAGGTCCGCCCCTGTTCGTCCTGAAAAAAGAAACACCTGAAGATTGGTGGGAGGTCGAAGCACTCTTCGATCTCTGTTTTGCACCGGGGCGCACGGCGCTGTCGTCCTATCGTCTGCGCGACGACATTCCGCCGGTGGCGGGGCTGGGGCGGATTGCGCGGGACGAAACCGGTATTCTCGGCGGGGCGATCCGGTACTGGCCGGTGCGGGTCGGCGCTGCCCCGGTGTTGCTGCTGGGTCCGGTTGCGGTGCACCCGACCGCCCAGGGCGAAGGTCTGGCCGCTGCAATGATCCGTGACAGCCTCGCGCAGGCGGCCGAGCACTGGGAACGGGTTCTGCTGGTGGGGGACCTGCCGTATTACGCACGGTTCGGGTTCTACCGACTTGTCGGCGTCGACATGCCACCGCCCACCAATCCGGACCGCATTCTTGGGTGTGACCTCGTCCCCGGGGCATGGGCGGGTGTTCGCGGGCCGGTGATGCGGGCTGCTTGAAACCTCTGCCGTCTGCCCCAATGTTAATCGGGGTAACAGGAGGCAGAAGATGACCGGCACGGATCTTGTCGCGCAACTGGACGTTGATCAGGAACTGGGCGCACTGGCGCGGCGGCACAAACGTGCCGGTGGCGTCGGCCTGCAGGTGCTGAACTTTGTCGGCGGGCAGGCCGAGAATCTGCTGGAACGGCTGCCCGACAAGGTGAAAGAGCGGCTCGAGGATGCCACAGCCCGGGCTCTGGCCATCGCAATGCGGGCAGCAAGCCAGTCGCGTGGCATGGTGCCGGACCAGAAGGGCTGGCTGAACACCGCGCTGACCACCGGCATGGGTGCAATGGGCGGTGCCGGAGGCCTGCCCACGGCGCTGGCCGAACTGCCGGTGACGACAACGGTGTTGCTGCGGGCGATTCAGGGCATCTCGGCGGAATACGGCTTTGACCCCGACGATCCCGAGATTCAGAAGGAATGCCTGCTGGTGTTCGGCTCGTCCGGGCCTCTGGCCGGAGACGATGGCGCGGACATGGCGTTCCTGTCGGCGCGGGTCAGTCTGACCGGGGCCACGGTGCACGGCCTGATTGCCCGTGTTGCGCCTCGGCTTGCCACGGTTATGGGGCAAAAGCTGGCCACCCAGACCGTGCCCGTCATCGGAGCCGTGGCCGGGGCGGCGACCAATTACGCCTACACCAGTTATTATCAGGAAATGGCGCATGTGCACTTTGGCTTGCGGCGCCTGTCCGAATCTTCTGGAAAATCGCGCGAGGCTCTGGTCGAGGGCCTTCGAGGCGCCGTGCAGGCCCTTTAGGCGCCCCGGACCGGTGGTGCGCGCCGTCAACAAGCGCCGGTAACCCGGAGTTAAGGTTAATCTGCTCAACTGCCGGAACCGGCGGGGCCAGCGAAGCAAGCCCCGTCCGGTGCCGTACCGCCTGAAACGTTGCCTGTGCGGATCCGTGGCAGACAACAGCACAAGGGTGGGGGGCGACGACGCCTGTGGCCTGCATGGAATGTGCGGGCCTGCCTGCCCGGTGCCAGAATGGCCCGGTGTCCAGATGTTCAGACCCTATGCCCGGTCGCTGAGGAATGCCATCACGGCCGGGCGCACCGACTGGTGCCCCTGATCTTTTGCCGTGGCGATCACAGACCGCAGTTCTTCCAGATTGGTGCGCATCAACAGATGCTTCACCGGGCCGATCGACGCCGGACGCATCGACAGCGTGCGCAGGCCGATGGCAGCCAGACAGACCGCTTCGATCGGACGGCCCGCATCCTCGCCGCAGAACGACAGATCGGTCTTCGTCTCGCGGCAGCGTTCGACAATGCCTTCCAGAAAGGTCAGGAAACTGACATTCAGCGTATCGTACCGTCGCCGCACCCGCTCGTTTTCGCGGTCGGCGGCAAAGAAGAACTGCTTGAGATCGTTGCCGCCGATGGACAGGAACTCGACCTCTTGAAAGAACTGGCGCGGTGCAAAGGCCAGGCTGGGCGTCTCGAGCATCGCGCCGACAGACAGCTTTGACGGAATCGGGTGCCCCAGAATTCGCTCGCGCTCGAGCGCCTTGTCCATTTCGGCGCGGGCTTGCCTGTATTCATCGTACTGCGCCACAAAGGGAAACATCACCGTCAGCGGACCGCCTTCGGCAGCGCGCAGCAATGCCTGCAACTGCATCCGCAGCACGCCCGGTTTGTCGAGTCCGACCCGGATCGCCCGCCAGCCGAGCGCCGGGTTGGGTTCATCGTTGGGCTTCATGTAGGGCAGCACCTTGTCCGACCCGATGTCGAGGGTGCGGAACACCACGCGGCGCCCCTTGGCCGAATCCAGCACCCGCCGGTAAAGACCTGCCAGCTCGGTGCGCCGGGGCATCTGGTTGCGCACCAGAAACTGCAGTTCGGTACGAAACAGGCCCACGCCCTCTGCGCCCGACGATTCCAGGCTGGGCAGATCCGCCATCAACCCGGCGTTCATGTGCAGTTCCACACGCGCGCCGCAGGCCGCCACACAGGGTATGTCGCGGATCGAGGCATAGCGCTCGAGCGCCTGCGCCTGCATCGCCATCTTGTCGCGGAAGGCGCTGACAACGGTGTCGTCGGGACGCAGGTGCACGATGCCCTGGTCCCCGTCGATCATCACATGATCACCGTTCAGTGCTTCGTTGGTGATCCGTCCGGCATGGACCACCAGCGGAATTGCCAGCGCCCGCGCGACAATCGCCGCATGTGAGCCGACCGAACCTTCTTCCAGCACGATGCCCTTGAGGCCGCGACCGTATTCCAGCAGCTCTCCGGGGCCGATATTGCGCGCGATCAGGATCGGATCGCTCGGCATGTCAGCACCTGTTTCCTTGCCCTGACCCGTGAGGATGCGCAGCAAACGGTTGCTGAGATCGTCAAGATCCTGCAACCGTTCACGCAGATAGGCATCGGTGACCTGGTTCATGCGCGCCCGGGCCGAGGACTGCTCTTTTTCCACCGCCGCTTCGGCAGACAGGCCGCGGGTGATGTCCTCTTCCATCCGCCGCATCCAGCCCTTTGAATTGGCAAACATGCGGTAGGCCTGCAGCACCTGCACCTGTTCGGGGTCCGCCGCACCGGCCAGCAACTCGTCGACACTGACCCGAAGGGTTTCCACCGCGGCGCACAGCCGTTCGTTTTCCCGCACCGGATCGTCGGTGACAAGGTTGGTCACGACCACCCGGGGTTCGTGCAGCCAGACATGACCTTCGGCCGTGCCTTCCTGCCCGGTCGTGCCGCGCAGCAGGGCGGGGCGTGTATGGCGGGCCGTCAGTGCCGCGCCCTCGCCGACGAAGGCGCCCAATTCGGTCATTTCGGCCAGGACCATGGCGACGACTTCCAGCGCATAGACTTCGTCGGCGGTGAACTCGCGGGCCTCTTTGGACTGTACCACCAGCACACCCAGCTTTTCACCCAGCCGCTGGATCGGCACCCCGAGGAACGAGGAATAAGCTTCTTCGCCGGTTTCCGGCATATAGCGGAACCCGCGCTGGGAGGGCGCATCGGCGGTGTTCATCAATTGTCCGGTGCGCGCAACGCGGCCCACCAGACCTTCGCCCAGCTTCATCCGGGTCTGGTGCACGGCTTCGGCCTTGAGGCCCTCGGAGGCACAGAGTTCAAGCGTCTCGTCGTCCCGGAACAGATAGATCGAGCACACTTCGGTGCCCATCGAATCCGCCGTCAGATGAGTGATCCGGTCCAGCCGTTCCTGGCCAGCGTGCTGCTCGGCCATGGTATCGCGCAGCCGCCCCAACAACTTGCGGCTTTCGCTCTCCGTGCGGTCGGCCATGCAGAAACCCCATTAACACAATGCCCGGGGCGCGCGTTGGCCTCAGGTGCTCTTTTCCAGTTCGAAGGCATCATGCAGGGACTGCACGGCAAGTTCCATGTATTTCCGGTCAATCAGAACGGAAATTTTTATCTCTGAGGTTGTAATGACCTTGATGTTGATCCCCTCTGAGGAGAGCACCTTGAACATCTTGGCCGCCACACCGGTGTGCGAGCGCATGCCAATGCCCACGACCGAAACCTTGGCGACGCCGGTATCGGCGACCAAGTCCATGAAATTGATGTCACCTTTGGCCTTGGCGTCGTCCAGTGCCTTCTGCGCCCGTTTGACCTGATCGGTGGGGCAGGAAAAGGTCATGTCCGTGCGACCCTCTTCCGAGATGTTCTGCACGATCATGTCGACATTCACACCTGCCTCGGAAAGCGGCGTGAAAATTGCCGCCGCGATGCCCGGACGGTCGGCGACCGACACCAGCGTCATTTTCGCCTCGTCGCGGGAATGGGCCACTCCGGCCACAACATTGCTTTCCATGATGTCCTCCTCGTCGCAGACCAGCGTCCCTGCCGTGTCCGACGGTTCCTCGAAACTGCTCAGCACTCGCAGCTTGACCTTGTAGCGCATCGCCAGTTCGACCGATCGCGTCTGCAGCACCTTGGCGCCCAAGCTGGCAAGTTCAAGCATTTCCTCGAACGCGATCCGGTCCATCTTGCGCGCGCGGTCACAGACCCGCGGATCGGTGGTATAGACCCCGTCCACATCCGTATAGATATCACAGCGCTCGGCCCCAAAGGCCGCGGCAAAAGCGACCGCAGTGGTGTCGGATCCGCCCCGGCCCAGCGTGGTGATGCGTCCCTCGGGGCTGATGCCCTGAAACCCCGCGACCACGGCCACCTGCATGCCTTCGCCGAATTTGCGGTTGATGTTGTCGGTGGGGATGTCTTCGATCCGTGCCGAGCTGTGCGCGCTGGTGGTTTTCAGAGGCACTTGCCAGCCCTGCCAGCTGCGTGCGGGCACGTCCATCTCCTGCAGGGTCAATGCCATAAGGCCGGCTGTCACGTTTTCGCCTGAACTCACCACCGCGTCGTATTCGCGCGCGTCAAAGAGCGGTGAGGTTTCATTGACCCAGCCGACCAGTTCGTTGGTCTTGCCGGACATGGCGCTGACGATGACGATCACGTCATAGCCCTTGGCCACTTCCAGGCCGACACGTTTGGCCGCCCGCCGGATCCGGTCGAGCGTTGCGACAGAGGTGCCGCCGAATTTCATCACGAGAACGGGCATGGGACTCTCCCGGGGTCACAATCGTCCCGTGCTTTACGCGTGGTGACGTAACAGCGCAAGAGGCTGCGGACCCCTCTGAGCATCCGTCCGTCACCCGTTGCCGGTGCATCCGGTCAAAAAGAGGTTCCTCCCCCACTGTCCGGGTCGCCCGGTGTCAAAGGTGCTGGAATTCCTGCAAGATACCAAAGAACGGCCCGGTCAATGCGGTCTGTAATCGGCGGGGCCGAACCCATCGGCGTTCAGGTGCGTCTCGGCGCCGGGCACCACATCTGTGTTCTGCGCCGAAACCGCGCACCATCCGGTACTGCGGCGTTCAAGTACAAAGCTCATCACCGTCTGCCGGTCCTTGGCACCTGCGCCCTCGGGCGTGCGTTGCCCTGTCAGGTGAAGCCGGCTGTGCACCACCGCATGATCGGCGCCCAGCCAGCGCACGGACACGGCGCCGACCCGCAGCCGTGTGTCGGCAAAAAACGATTTCAGCGCGTAGTCATGCGCCCGGGAAATATCTGCGCGACGTCGCCACCACAGCCCCACGACATTTACAAAATCGGCATCCTCGGCGAACAGCGCGCCGATCGCCGCGCCGTCCCGGCTGTGCCACGCCGCGGCGAAAGCCGCCGGAAAGTCCGCCGGGTCAGCCAGGCTCAAAACGGGTGCACCTGGCCGTCATAAGTTTCAAAGCAGCCGGTTGTGTCCAGATTCAGCGCGTCGAACCGCTGCACCAGACCTTCGGCGGACTGCGCGACCGAGATCGAGGCGCCGGCGCCGCCCATGTCGGTGCGCACCCAGCCCGGATGATAGATACCAACAGCGATGCCCGCCGGTTTCAGATCCTGCGCCAGATTGCGCCCGAGATTGAGCGCCGCCGCCTTTGACGCACGATAGATATAGCTGCCCCCCGGCGCGCGTTCGGACGAGGCCATCTGCGACGAAATGATCGCCACCTTCGGCATGGCTGCCAGCTTCAGGTTCGCCAGCAGCGCCTGCACGGTCAGAAAGACACCGGTCACGTTCACCGCGAACATGTCGGCCCACATCTGCGGGTCGTAGCCGGATTCAAGCGCCTGTCCCCTGTCCAGGTATTGCCCGGCATTGCAGATCAGCAGATCCAGTGGCGTGCCCGCAATTTCCCGGGCCAGCGCGTGGTGTGACGCGGGATCGGCGACATCGAGCGGCAGAAAACCCGCACCCTCACGCGAGGTGCCGAATACGTCGTCGCCCCGTGCCGCCAGCAATGTGTAGAGCGCGTGCCCAATCCCGCGGTTGGCACCGGTAATCAGCACTTTCATGAGCGGATCCTTTCGCCGGAAAAGTCAGTTGGTTTTGCGGACCGGAAAAAAAGGCAGCGGCGCAATCTTGATGCCGTCCTGGATCAGCTTTTTTGCCTCGTCGCGGCGTGCTTCGCCCCAGATCGGACGCTCGGGGGCGTCGCCGTCATGGATGGCGCGGGCTTCGCGGACAAAATCCTGCCCGACATAGTCCGAATTCTTTTCAAGGTGTTTGCGCAGGTTGCTCAAGGCCTGCTCTGCGGGCGAACGCGGCTTGCTCAGCGGACGCTCGGCAGTGGTGCCGGACGGGTTCACCCGCGGTGCCATGATCGCCTTTTCAACCGAGTCAGAGCCACAGACGGCACAGCTTATCAGTCTGCTTTTTCGCAGTTTTTCAAAGGCCTCTGCCGACTGAAACCACGAATCAAAGCGGTGGTCCTCGGCGCATTTCAGGCTGTACTGGATCATGCAAACGTCCCGTCTGACATACCATATAAAGATAAACATTCGGGCGCCGACTTCAAGAATGGCTTAACACGCGGACAGGCTTGCCGCGAAACTGGTTCCCATTTGTCCCAGTCCCGACAGGCAAATGACTGGAAAATGCGCAGTTGGCGGTGGCAGGGCGCGCGCTGTCGCATCCCCTGGCTGGGCTTAAGGCCCGCCCGGTATCAGGCGCAGGATCTGCACCATGAGGCCGTCCAGTCCCGCCTCTTGTCGCAGTGTGACCTGTGCCAGTTTCCCTTGCGCCAGCCGTCGCGCGGGGTCCGAAAGCGCTGTCAGTGCGGCGCCGAGACTGGCGGCGTCGGAAATTTCCTGCGCGGCCCCGGCGTCCTTCAGGGCGGCAAACGGCAGCCGAAAGTTGCGCACGTCCGGACCATGGATCAGAGCCGCGCCGAACACCGCCGGTTCGTATGGCGTGTGCCCGCCCCGGTCCGTCAATGTGCCACCGACAAAGACCACGTCGGCCAGCGCATACCACAGCGCCATTTCGCCCAGGGTGTCGGCCAGCAACACCTCTTGACCGCTTTGCCCGGCAGAGCGTCGGTCGAACGCCAGACCGGCGGCGCGCAGCAACCCCGCCACCGCCTCCGCGCGGTTCGGGTGCCGCAGTGCGAGGATCAATCGCAGACCGGGGCGTTGGACCCGCGCGATGAGATGAGCGGCAATGACAATTTCCTCTTCGCCCGCGTGCGTCGAGGCGGCGAGCCAGGTGTCGCCACGCGGATAGGCACGCCGCAGCGCTTCATCCGGCACCTGGTCGGTTGGCGGCGCGTAGAGAGACTTCAGGTCGACCACCGGCCCACAGGCTTCGGGGCGCAGGCCAAGATCCAGAAACCTGTCGCGCGATGCGCTATCCTGCGCCGAAAGGAAATCCACTGATCCCAGAATGTGCCGGGTCAGACGGCCGAGGCGGGCCCATCCACGCGCCGATCCGGGCGACATCCGCCCGCCCAGCACCAGGACCGGGCCAGGGCAGAGCAGGACACGGTTGGGCCAGATTTCTGACTCCATCGTCACATGCGCCACAACCTGCCAGCGCCGCAGCATTCGCCGAACCACCCAGGTCAGATCCAGCGGTGCAAGCAGGGCAGAGACACCGGGCAGATCCCAGCCCTGCGCAAGCGCCACCCCGGAGTCGGAATTGCAGGTGATCAGCAGGCGCAGATCCGGCCGCGCGGCCCTCAGTGCCAGGATCACCGGCCGGGCCGAGGCCAGCTCTCCGTTCGAGGCGGCGTGAAGCCAGAGATGCGGCGCCGCGTCGCTTGGGCCGACCCTGCCAAACCTCTGGCCGAGTGCAGACCAATTCCGTGCCAGCAAAAGCCCGCAGGTCTGCCAGGCCGCAAAGATCGAGATCAGGATCCGATAGACCAGCACGGCCTCAGCGCCCCAGCGTACGGCAAATCTGTGCTTCGAGTTTTTTCAAAAGCACGTCGTTGTCGAACCGCTCTTCGGCAACACGTCGGGCGCGGGCGGCCATCTCGTCGATGTTCCCTGAGGTCAAGGCCGACCCGATCGCACGGGTAAAGCCGTCGGCGTCGTGTTCAGCGACCAGATAGCCGGTCTGGCCTTCGTCGATCGCTTCGGGAATGCCGGCGTGGCGGGTGGAAACGGTGATGCAGCCGCAGGCCATCGCTTCTTGAATGGCTGTTGGCAGGCCTTCGGTGTTGCCATCTTCGGCAGTCACCGAATGCTGCAGGAAGAACTGCGCGCGCTGCAGCCTGTCGCGGACAAAGTCATGTTTTTGCGCACCGTGAAACGTCACGCGCCCGGCCACGCCCAATTCCGCCGCCAGAATTTGGGCGGAGTCCAACAGCGGCCCGTCGCCGATGAATTCCAGCCGGGCTTCGGTGCCGTCGGTGGCCTGGGCAAACGACCGCAGGGTGATCAGCGGCGCCTTCTTTTCGACAAAACGGCCCACGGCGAGGCAGGACAGGGGGGCTTTGGAGCCCGGGGCGAAGCGACGGACATCGACGCCGGACGGGATGACATGCGCATTGTCATGGCGCACACCGTGCCGGGCCAGATTGTCGAGCAGGAACTGGGACACCGAAAACACGCCGGCCAGTCGCGGCATCATCTTGCGGTAGGCCACCTGAATCCGCCGGGCGCGCAGCGCCTTGGAGGCATCCGTACCGCGATAATAGCTGAAGATCGGGATGCCGAGTTCGTTCGCCAGCGGCGCCAGGGCAAGCGCCTGGGTGCCGAATTCAGCCAGGATGACGTCGACCCGCTCGCGGCGCAGGAATTCTGCGAGGTCCCGCCTGGACCGACCGAACGGCAGTCGCGAGGTGGCGTGGCGCGCCCGGTTCCAAAGCGTCCAGAACGGCAGCGCGACCAGATCTGCCGCTCCCATCCGGGTGCGCCGCTCGAAGATCGGCTTGCCGTGTGCGTCCTCGCCGTTGAAGCGACCGCAGACCACCACGGTGTCGCCCCCGAACAGCAGCCCGATGTGGCGGTTGATAAAGGTCTCGCCCCCGACGTGGTAATCACTTGTCCCGATGGCTGCCCGCATCTGTCCGTCCTGTCTGTCCGCGTGACGCCTGCCTAGCGCGTTTCGGCTCCGGTTAGAAGCGTTGGCGTGGCGTCCGGGACGCGCCCGGTTCCCGGGACGGTCCGCCCTGGATCCGCAGCGGCATCTGTTTGGATTATCACCGCTGGCAACCTTGCCCCCGAGCCCGGCGTCGCCTGACATCGGGGACGCAAGGTTGGGGGGCGGGCAGTGGCGCGGGGGTCACCTGGCCTGCGGCACATAGATCAGAGAGAAGGCGCGTTTGACGTTGTTGGTGACCTCGTCCAGACGTTCCTCGATATGCACGCGCACCTGCCGGGACGCTTCGTCGCTGTCACGGGCGAGCATGGCGGTGACGATGCGTTCGTGTGTGCGGTTGTCCAGAGCCTTGCCACCTTGCTCTTCGCTCATCGCCTGCAGGTCGATCAGGCGGATATAGTGGATGCGCGCATTGATGTTTTCCAACAGCTTGAGCAGTTCGGCATTGCCCGAAAGCTGCGCAAGCCGCAGGTGGAAATCCTGGTCCTGCCGCACCAGTTCCACAGGGGAGGTGCCGGCCCGGTATGTCGCGCGCGCCGATCGGGCAAAGTGCTCAAGCTCGGCCAGCGCAGTGTCGCTGGCACGCTGGGTGGCGAGCCTCACCGCCTCGGATTCAATGGCGGCCCGGGCTTCGTACAGGTTGCGGATTTCCAGTGGATTCAGCGACCTGCAGAAAAAACCCTGACCGCTCTGGTAGGTGAGGAACCCCTCGGAGGCGAGCCGGTTCAGTGCCTCGCGCAATGGCGTGCGCGACACGTTCAGCCGGACCGACAGTTCACTTTCGTTGATTCGCTCATCCGGCTTGAAGTCGAACCGCGCGGCCATCTCTTTCACCTCGCGATAGATTCCGTCCGAACGGCTCGGGGGTTTGCGCATTTTTTCAAGCACCTTGCAGTTGTTCCCTCGCGGTTTTCCTTGGTCGCACCACCTTATGGCGTTTTTCCCGGGCAGGAAAGAAGTTGCAGACCAATCTGAATAATGATCTGTATACAGCATGAAACACATGATTGCGTTTCGGTGAGGTATCGCCTGACGCAGACACCGCAAGGGTAGAGCGCAGATGACAGGGCAGGTCGGCAACGGACAGAACGGCGCACAGGCGATGGTGCGGATGCTGGAGGCGCACGGCGTCAAACATATCTTTGGCCTGTGCGGTGACACGACGCTGCCGTTTTACGATGCAATGCGCGGCCTTGATCACGGCATGACCCATGTGCTGACCCGCGACGAACGCAGCGCCACCTACATGGCCGACGCCTATTCCCGGGTGACCGGCCGCGTGGGTGTGGCGGAAGGGCCGTCCGGCGGTGGCGCGACCTATATCCTGCCGGGGTTGATCGAAGCCTCGGAGAGTTCCTACGCGGTTCTTGGCATCACCACGGATGTCTCGGTCGCTTCTTATGGACGCTATCCTTTGACCGAAGTGGATCAGGAGGCGTTGATGCGCCCGCTGACCAAATGGAACACGGTGATCCGGCGCGCCGACCACATTCCACGCATGGTGCGGCAGGCGTTCCGGGCGATGACCACCGGCCGTTCGGGGGCGGCGCATCTGGGGCTGCCCTATGACATCCAGTATGACGCGGTGCCTGTATCCGACATCTGGGCCGATCCGGCGCTGTCCAGCTATCCAGCCTATCGCATGGGGCCCGATGACAGCGCAATCCGGGCTGCGGCCGACGCGATACTTTCGGCCAGGCAGCCGATCATCGTTTGCGGTGGCGGGGTGGTGATCGCGGGGGCGATGGACGAATTGGACCGGCTGGCGACACGGCTCGACATGCCGGTTGCGACCTCGATCTCCGGGCAGGGCTGTCTGGCGGAAACCCATCCCAACTGTGTCGGCGTTGTCGGCTCGAACGGCGGCACGGACGAAACCTGGGAGGCGATGGCGGGTGCCGATATGGTGATCTTCATGGGCTGTCGTGCCGGGTCCACCACCACGTCGCGGTGGGAAGCGCCGACGGCAGGCACCAGGGTGGTACAGTTTGACGTCGACCCGATGGTTCTTGGCGCGGTCTATCAGATCGAGGTCGGGGTCCCGGGGGATCTCAAGCTGTCCCTCGCCGCGCTGAACGCCGAACTCGACCGGCGCGGGCAGGGGGGCGCGACCTTTGGCGGCGCGGCGGCCGTGGCCGACATCCGCAAACGCAAGTTCGAGCGGTTTGCCGAACTGGCGGACAGCGCCGAAGCGCCGATCCGGCCAGAACGGATCATTGCCAGCCTGCAAAGGGTGCTGCCCGAGGATGCAACGGTGGTCTCGGACCCCGGCACTTCGTGCCCCTATTTTTCGGCCTATTACACCCTGCCGCGGAACGGGCGGCACTTTATCACCAACCGTGCGCACGGGGCGCTGGGCTACGCGCTCTCGGCTTCCTTGGGGGCGTGGTTCGGCCGACCCCAGTCAAAGATTGTCGCGCTGATGGGCGACGGCTCCTTCGGCTTCACGGTGGGAGAACTGGAAACCGTGACGCGGTGCCGCGCGCCCATCACCTATGTGGTGTTCTCGAATTCCAACTTCGGCTGGATCAAGGCCAGTCAGCACGACGACTGCGACCAGCGGTATTACAACGTCGAATTCAACCGCACCGATCAGGCGGCGGTGGCGGCGGCCTATGGGGTGAAATCCTGGCGGGTCGAGGACCCGGACACGCTCGAGTCCGTCCTGCGCGCCGCGATCAATCACGATGGCCCGACGCTGGTCGACATCATCTGCCAGCCGCTGGAAGAGGCGCGCGCGCCGGTCCGGCGCTGGATGGGCTGACCGGAGACAACCATAAAAAAGACAACCAACAAGGAGTTTACTTCCATGCCATTTCTCACCACCCTCAAGGCAGGAATTGTCGGCGCTGCGGTGCTGCTTCCGCTCGCGGCACAGGCGCAGGACTACCCCAAGCGCGACATCATGCACATCATGCCCTGGTCCGCAGGCGGCGGCACCGACACGGTGATGCGCAGTTTTCTGAACTTTGCCGAAGCGCCGCTGGGCGTCGGCATCAACACCCAGAACATCACCGGTGCGCAAAGCGGCGTCGGCACCATGCGCCTGATGCGGGCGCGTCCGGATGGCCATACCATCGGTTCTCTGACCTGGGACAGCGTGATCACCGTGCCGCAGTTCGATCTGGTGCCAGGCTATGACACGGCGAATCTGGCCTATATCGGTTCGGTCACCGTGCATCCCACGGCGCTGGTCGTGCGTACGGATTCGCCCTGGACCACGCTTGAAGAGTTCGTTGCGGCGGCCAAGGGCGCTCCGGGCACCCTGACCATATCCAATGTCGGGACCGGCGGCGTCTGGCACCTTCCGGCGCTTGATTTCGCTGATGCGGCCGGCATTGATGTCCGCCATGTGCCCTATCCCGACGGCTCCGGACCGCAGCGCGAGGCATTGCTGAACGGCGAGACGGACGCGGCGAGCCTGTCGGTTTCAGCGGCCTTTCCGGCGATCCAGTCGGGGGATCTGCGGGTTCTGGGCGTGATGGCCGAGGCGCGCAGCGCCGATGTTCCGGATGTGCCGACCTTCAAGGAGGCCGGGTATGACGTGGTCTGGGGCAGCTTTCGCCTGCTCGCGGCCCCCGCGGGCACAGCCGACTCCGAGATTGCAACTTTGGCAGCTGCCTTTGAACAGGTCTTTGCCAATGCCGAATTTCAGGAGCTTGCGGCCAAAACCGCGATGGGTCCGCAGTGGATGGGACCGGCGGAAACCACAGCCTATGTCGCCCGGTCGCAACAGCGCGCCTTTGGCCTGATCGACAGCCTGATCGAGCAGGGTCTGCTGGAGCAGTGACAGGGTGCATCGGGTGACGGGCGCATGTCCGCGCCCCTTGCCGTTGCCGACGGGAGCCTGCCGAAGTGTTCCGGGCCCCCGAACTCCGGCGTGAACTGGGGATAGCTTCATGGCGCAGCGTCGCTTCAATCTGCAGGCCGCCTTTGCGACCTTTCTGATCGTGCTGAACAGCATTTACGCAAGCCAGCTCGTGGAACTGGGACTGCCCTTCGCCAAGGGTGGCGAGCCGGGGCCGGCCTTTCTGCCGCTGGCGCTGTGCCTGTTTATCTATGTCGCCGGTCTGCGGATCCTGTTCGAGGCGCTGGTGTGCCCCGAAACCGAGGCGACGGCCGAACCGACCCCCGGAACTGTTCCCGGGCTGGCCCGGTTCGGGCCGGTTGCGGTGCTGGTGCTGACGGCGCTCTATCTCGTCGCGTTTCCCTGGACCGGGTATTTCATCAGCACGTTCTGTTACACCCTGCTGATCGCGCTGTTCTTCAATTTCGAATCCTCCGGCGACTTGCGGAATGCGGGCTGGAAATCGGCGGTGTCGGCGCTGGCGATCACCGGGTTCGGCTGGCTGTTCTTTGTCCAGCTGTTCGGACTTTTCCTGCCGGTCTGGGGAGGTTGAGGCGATGCTGACGGACCTCGCGGGCGGCTTTGTTGTCCTGTTTCAGCCGATGACCTTCCTGTTTCTGCTGGGCGGCTTTCTGCTGGGCCTGTTCTTTGGTGCAATCCCCGGTCTCACCGCGACACTGGCGATCGCCATCCTGCTGCCGTTCACTTTTGGCATGGAAGTCACGCAGGCGCTGGTCATGGTGATGGGCATCTACATGGCGGGCATCTATGCCGGCTCGATCACCGGCATTACCGTCAACATTCCCGGGGCACCCTCCGGCGTGATGACCAGCTACGAAGGCTATGCCATGATGCAGCGCGGCGAAGGGCCGCGCGCGCTGGGCCTGTCGGCCTTTGCATCACTTGTCGGCGGGCTGGTCGGGGCGGTGCTGCTGATGTTTCTGGCCGAGCCGATCAGCCGGGTCGCGCTGCTGTTCCAGACGCCAGACAAGTTCTCGCTGGTGCTGCTGGCGATCGTCACCGTCACCATCGTCAGCACCGGTTCGCTGTGGAAGGCGTCGATGGCGATGGCGATCGGCCTTGCGATCTCGACCGTGGGGATTGACCCGATGCTGCCGGTGGGGCGCTTTGACTTTGGCAGCTACTACATGATCGAGGGCATCACGCTGCTGCCTGCGGTGATCGGCCTGTTCGCGATCTGCGAATTGTTCGTGCAGGCCGCCACTCCCAGCAAACTCGCCTTTGGCGATGCGCCCGCGGCACACAGACGCCTGAGCCCGCGCGACTTTGTCCCCAGCGGCGCCGACCTGAAGGCGGTGGGCGCGGTCACCTACGCCAAGAGTTCGATTATCGGCGTGCTGATCGGGATGTTGCCGGGCGGTGGCGCGTCGATGGCATCGTTCATCGCCTACGCCGAGGCCAAGCGCGGATCGCGTCGCCCCGAAGGATTCGGCAAGGGGTCGATCGAAGGATTGTCGGCATCCGAAGCCGCAAACAACGCCATGTGCGGCGGCGCCATCGTACCGTTGCTGACCATCGGCATCCCCGGCGATGCCGTGACCGCCATCATTTTCGGCGTGTTCCTGATCCACGGCCTGGTGCCGGGGCCGGGGCTGCTTGCCAACAACTTTGACGTGGTCGCGCCGATGTTTGCCGCGCTGGTGGTGGCGTCGCTGTTGATCTTTGTCTCGGTGCTGATCTTCGGACCGCTGTACATGCGGCTTGCGCGGATAAACCGGGGCATCCTGTACGGGGTGATCGCCATGGTGTCTGTCGTCGGTGTCTACGCCTCGACCTATTCGATGTTCCAGATGTGGATGGCGCTGGCCATCGGCGCCTTTGCTTTCGGCTTTCGCCGCTTCGGGTATCCGCTGCTGCCGCTGCTGATGGGCATCATCCTCGGGCCGTATTTCGAAGAGTTTCTGCGCCGTTCGCTGATCGTGTCAGAAGGCAGTCCGCTGATATTTCTCACCCAGCCGTTCAGCCTGTTGTTTCTTGTGATGACGGCAGCGTTTGTCTGGCTGCTGCGTGTCCGGCCGTCGCGCCGCGCCCCCGTCCGCCGCGCCCCCAGCCAACCATGAGTCATCCGGTGACAGGCATAGATCACGTCCTGCTGATTGGCGGTGATCTGGACGGCGTCGCGGCGCAATACGCGCGTCTCGGCTTTGCCCTGTCGCCGCCCGGGCTGCATTCGGCGGCCAAGGGCACCGCCAACCACACCATCATGTTGCAGCACGACTACATCGAGCTGCTGGGCATCCTGCGGGACACCGAGCTGAACCGCCAGCGGCGCGCGGTGCTGGAACGCAGCGGGCCGGGGCTTCATGCCATTGCCTGCCGTGTCGCAGATGCCGAAGCGGCGGCGCGGGATCTGGCACACCTGGGAATCGCCACCGAATCCCTCAGCCATTTTGACCGTCCGGTACCGCTGGATGGCGGGGGCGTCGGTCGTGCGGCATTCTCGACCCTGAATTTCCGAACCGAAGATGTGCCCGTCGGCCTGCTCTTCATGTGTCAGCACAAGACGCCGGACACAGTCTGGTTGCCCGCACTCATGCGACACGCGAATTCGGCCATCGGCATCACCGCAGTAAAGGCTGTATCTGATGACCCTCAACCGGATGCCGCCCGCCTTGCGCGGCTCTTGGGGGTGGCGGCGGTGACCCGGGCTGACGGTGGGGCCATGATCGACACTGGCCGCAACTCGGCCAGTATCTGGATGCAGCGCCGGGAGCAGCTGGAACGACAGTATCCAGCGGCCTGGATTGATGCGACCCCGGGCGGCGGATATGCCGTGTTGCAGATAGGGGTGGCCCGAATGGACCTGGCGCTGTCCTGCCTGACGGCGGCGGAAGTCGCATCGTATCCCACGGTGCAGGGGCACGCGGTCGCGCCCGATCAGGCGGGGGGCGTGATCCTGGAGTTCGTCGCCAGCTGAGTCTCCGCGCCCCGGCGCCCCCGGTTGCCGCGACGGAATGGCCCTGTTTCACGGAATTTAAACGCCGGTTCACGGTGCTGCATTTGACTTGTCCGGTCGGGCAGGCAGTCTGTCCGGGCAGCTACGGAGAATACCATGCCCGCCCTCAAACCTACCGACTTCACCGCGACAATCCGTTGGCTGGGCCGTGTTCCGCCAACCGGAACCGAGATCCGGTCGGTCGCGACGGAGTCACTGGATCTGGGCTGGGACGGCGTAGAGGATGAACGCCACAGCGGGTTGACGCGGCCCTCGTGCAGCCGTCTGCTGAAGCAGCATCCGCGCGGAACCGAGATCCGCAATGTGCGGCAACTGTCGGTGGTGTCGTCCGAAGAGCTAGCCCAGATCGCCGATCGCATGGGGCTGGACGCGATTGCGCCGGAGTGGACCGGAGCGTCGATGGTAATCGACGGTATCCCGAATTTCTCGCATGTGCCGCCGTCCTCACGGTTGCAGGGGCCGGACGGTGTGACACTGGTGGTCGACATGCAGAACCGCCCCTGCCAGTTGCCAGCCCGCGAGATCGAGACAGAGCGCACAGGTTTCGGGAAACGGTTCAAGCCTGCGGCCGCTCAGCGGCGTGGTGTGACCGCCTGGGTCGAGCGGCCGGGCAGACTGGCTCTGGGCGACGGCCTGCGTCTGCATGTCCCTGATCAGCCGGTCTGGGCGCATATCGAAGCGGTTCTGTCCTAAACCGCGCGTCGCCCGCGGGCCGGAAACCGGGCCAGGGGCTCAGGCCGGAACAGGGACCATTGTGCCCTGCAGCAGCGCGATCAGCGTCTCGCTGCCGTTGGCGCGGGCAAAAACCTCGGAGGTGACAACGACCAGCCGCCGCCCGGGCTTCACCACCTTGCCGCGCGCGATCAGAAGCTCTCCGCGGGCCGGGGCCAGCAGGTTCACCTTGATCTCCGCGGTGACGACTTCGGTGGTGTCATCCAGCAGGGTCAGGGCGGCATAGCCGGCCGCGGAATCGCCGATCGAGAACGTGAGCCCGGCGTGGCCAAAGCCCTGCTGTTGCATGGTCCCCGGCAGAATGGGGGCATGGATCGTGACCGCGCCGGGCCGGATGTCTGCCAGTGTCGCGCCCAGCGTCGCCATCATCGTCTGGCGCGCAAAGCTGGTTTCGATCCGGCGGGTCAGGGTATCGTCGGGGATGTTCATTCCGGCAGCATGTGCACGGTGCCGGACGCGGCGCAAGGGGGACTAGCGCGGCATCGGAATGGCGCAGGGGCTGGGACCGGTCAGGATCGCCTGCGCGCCGGGGGCCATCAGCCTGGCGAGCGGGGCCGAGCGGGTGGTCAGGCCACCGGTGTAGGTGCCAAAGGCCGGCAGGATCAGGCGGGTCTGATCCAGCAGAAAACATGGCCGCGACAATTGGCGGCCGCGCAGCGACAACATCGCCTTGGGGTGATAATGCCCCGACACCTCGCCCTGTCCTGTCGCGGTGGCGATGTGGCGGAAGGTCAGCGGCCCCAGGGTCATCTGCGCCAGATGGGTGCCGCCGAGGCCAACCGGTCCCGGATCGTGGTTGCCCTCGATCCAGGTCCAGTCACGTCCGGCCTGCAGTCGCGAGATCCACAGCAATTCGGCCTCGGGCAGGGCGCCGCCGACCTCGGGGGAATCAAAGCTGTCACCCAGGCAGATCACCTGCCGCGCCCGGGTTCCGGTCAGGTCGTCTTCCAGCCGCAGCAGGGTTTCACGCGTCTCGTAGGGCGGCAGTTGCGCGCCGCCGAACCGCGAGGCGCGGGCCGACTTGCCAAAGTGCAGGTCCGAAACCACCAGCAGGTTCCGGTCGGGCCAGAACAATGCGCCGGAAGGCAGGGCGACAAGCTGGGTGCCCTGGAAGGGAAAGACATGCGACATGGCGGCACAAAACCGGAACACGGCGTCCGGCGCAAGTGCAAAGCGCGTTCAGGAGGGCAGGCGCCCGCCTATCGCCCGCCTGCGGCGTCGACCTGCGCCAGACCGCTTTCCTCCATCAGCCGCGCCACCTCGTCGGCAAGCAGCCGTTCATCGGCCGAGCCGCGCACCGGCACCCGCCCTGGTTCCAGGAACAGCGGTGCGGCCAGCGGCGAAACCCTGTCCAGCGTCACGTGGTCGATCCGCGAGCCGACCCGCGCCGCCATCTCGCGGATGCGGTCAAAGTCGACCAGTCCGCGCATCGCCTCTTCGCGGGTGATCTGCATCAGCAGGTGGTCGGGGTCATATTTCAGCAAGGTATCGTAGAGGATGTCCGAGGACATCGTTGCCTGTCGCCCGGATTTGCGCTGGCCGCCCAGGTTGCGCTCGATCAGCCCGGCGATGGTGGCGCTGGCGCGAAAGGTGCGTTTCATCACCGCGTTGCCCGCCAGCCATCCATCCAACCCCGCTTCCAGCGCCTCAAGGTCGAACAGCGGCACGGGATCGGTGACCGCATCCAGCCCCCAGATCAGCGTGGCATAGTCGGTGGCGACAAACCCCATCGGCGCCAGACCCATCTCCTCCATCCGCTTGGTCAGCAACAGGCCCAGCGTCTGCATCGCGTTGCGCCCGGCAAAGCCGTAGACCACCAGCTGTTGCCGTCCGTCGTGCGGAAAGCTCTCGATCAACAGCCGGCCCGGTTCCGGCAGGCGGCTGACGTCGCGCTGAAGGGCCAGCCACTGGGCGGTGTGGCCGGGCAGATCAGGCCAGCTGTCCTGCTGGAACATCGCGACGATGCGGGCCGAGAGCTGGGTCGAGGTGGCGAATTTGGTGCCCATGAAGGTGGCGATTTTCGGCTTTTTGCCAGGGTCGCGGCTGACCTCGACCACCAGGTCACGCAGGCCTTCATACCGCACGATCTGCCCGCCGATCAGAAAGGTGTCGCCCTTGCTGAGGCTTGCGGCAAAGCCTTCTTCGATCTCGCCCAGCGGCGCGCCGCCGCGCCCGCGCCAGCGCACCTTCAGCGTATCGGTGTCCTGGATCGTGCCGATGTTCTGCCGGATCCGCGCCGCCGAGCGCGGATCGCGCAGTTGCCAGAGCCCGTCGGGTCGTTGCAGCAGCCGTTGCCAGCGGTCATAGGCCCGCAGGGCATACCCGCCGGTGGCGCAGAATTGCAGGCAGTCGTCGAACCGGGCACGGGTCAGGGCGGCATAGGGCCCGGCGCTGGTCATCTCGCGGTACAGCAGATCGGCGTCAAACGGACCTGCACAGGCGGCAATCAGGATGTGCTGGCAAAGCACGTCACGCGGGCCGGGACCGCGCGGCTCACCGTCGAGGTCATGCGCCTTGACCGCGTCAAGCGCGGCAACACATTCCACCACCTCGAACCGGTTTGCGGGCACCAGAAGCGCCTTGGACGGGGCGTTGTAGCGGTGGTTGGCGCGGCCGATGCGCTGGACAAGACGTTTGACGTTCTTTGGCGCACCGATCTGGATCACGAGGTCGACATCGCCCCAGTCGATGCCAAGGTCGAGACTGCCGGTGCAGACGATGGCCCGCAGCTGGCCCGCCACCATCGCCGCCTCGACCTTTTGCCGCTGCATCCGGTCGAGTGAGCCGTGGTGGATGCCGATCGGCAGGGCGTCTTCGTTGGCCAGCCAGAGATTGTGAAAGAAGATTTCTGCCTGCGCGCGGGTGTTGTGAAAGATCAGCGTCGTGCGGTGGCGGCGCACCTGTTCCAGCACGGCCGGAATCGCATGGGCCGCCCCGCCTCCCGACCACGGCGGCGCCGCGTCCGTGACCAGCATCGAGATGTCGGGATCGGGTCCGGGATCGGCGGTCAGAATGGCACAGGGATCGGGATGGCGGGCCAGCAGCCGGGCAATGGCGGCGGGATCGTCGACGGTGGCCGACAACCCGACCCGGCGCAGCCCCGGACACAATGTCGACAGCCGCGCCAGCGCCAGCATCAGCTGGTCGCCGCGCTTCGAATCGGCAAGGGCATGAATTTCGTCCACCACCACCCGCTCTACCCCGGCAAAGGTTCGTGCCGCGTCCTCGTAAGAGGTCAGCAGCGCCAGGCTCTCGGGGGTGGTGAGCAGGATATGCGGCGGGTCGGCACGCTGGCGTCGCTTGACATGGGACGAGGTGTCACCGGTTCGATCCTCGATGCGGACCGCGAGGCCGGCCTCTTCGACCGGTATCCGCAGGTTGCGCTTGATATCCGCCGCCAGCGCCTTGAGCGGGCTGACATACACTGTGTGCAGACCCGGGGCGGGCGCCTCACCCAGTTCGACCAGCGTCGGCAAAAAGCCGGCCAGCGTCTTGCCACCGCCGGTCGGTGCGATCAGCAGCAAGGCAGGTTCGCGCGCCCGCTTCAGCATCTCTTGCTGGTGCGGGTGGATCGACCAGCCGCGGGTGTCGAACCAGCGCTGAAGCGAGGCGGGCAGGGGTGTCATGCCCCCTATCTAGCCGTCCGGCGGACGAAGGGAAGTGATCGTGACGTTGGTGCGCTGCCGCTGGGTCAGCTCACGCTTCTTCCAGACGGTCGGTTGCCGGCGGCGGCGTGGGGGCAAGCGCACAGAGGCGGGCATATAGCGCGTCGTCCAGAACATAGCGCATTGCGGCAAGAGACGGGGCAATCTGTTCCGGCGTGCGTCCAGACAGGATCGGCACCGGACCAGACACATGCCGCGCCACCCAGGCCACGGCCAGAGTGGCCGGATCTGTGCCGACCTCATGGGCCAGCGCGGTCAGCTCAGCGGCGGCCCGGTGCATGCTCTCGACTCCGTAGCGGCGGGCATAACGGTCGTCCTCGGTCAGGCGGCCGGTCCTGCCGTCGCCGTATTTCCCGGTCAGAAGTCCGCCCCCCAGCGGCGAATAGCACACCGGAAGGATACCTTCCGACGCGCACATCGGCAGGATCTCGACCTCGGCCTGACGTTTGACCAGATTGTACATCGGCTGGATCACGTCGATGCGGGTGTCTATTCGCTGTGCGACCGCCTGCGCCTTCATCACCTGCCAGGCGGCAAAGTTGGACACGCCGATATGACGGATCTTCTGCTGCCGCTGCAATTCGGCCAGCGTCTCAAACGTTTCATCCAGCGGCACCGTGCCGTCCCAGCGGTGCAGATACAGAAGATCAACCGTGTCCATGCCCAGACGGCGGCGGCTGGTGTCAAAGGTGTCGAGAATGTTGGCGCGGGAGGACCCGCCGGAATACCCGGCCTTGGTGGCAACAAAGAGCGTGTCCCGCACCGGACGGGCAAACTCGCCCAGCAGGGTTTCGGACGCACCGTCGGTATAGACATGGGCAGTGTCGAAATGGCGGATTCCCGCGGCAACGCATGTCTCAAACATCGCGCGGCTCTGCGCGGCATCGGCCCGCCCACCGAACTGCATGGTGCCAAAGGCAAATGGCGGAACGGCGGCGCCGCTGACGGTGGTGAGCTGGGTCATGTCATGCCTTGTGCAATCTGAGGCCTCGGGCGCCCCTGTCGGGAGTGTGCAGGCGGAGCGAGGAAAGTTTCAAGGTCTCCGCGTCAAAACGCGGCGCGGCGGCGGCGGCGCTGCGTCCCGTCTGAGGGGCTGGGACACTCCGCGTCGCCGCTCTGGGCTTGCCGGGATCATGCGGGCGGGCGGTGCAGGCAGGAGTTGGTGCGGGCGGTGGGACTCGAACCCACACGGGCATACGCCCCTCAGATTTTAAGTCTGGTATGTCTACCATTCCATCACGCCCGCAAAAGCATGGACATACCCAGACGGAGCGGCAGCCGACGCTGACACCCGGACCCTGAACATCCTGGCTCGCGTCCTCAGATGCCAGCAATCATCAGCCGCGACAAGCTTTGGTTTTGACAAAGGAGAGGGATCAGAGCTCCTGACCAGGAGCTTCGCGCAGCAGATGACGCTCGCTGATCCAGGGGTTCAGCGCCACCGCGCGCCGCAGCACAACCTGCGCCTCGTCGTCCCGGCCCAGTTCGATCAGCGTCAACGCCTTGCCCGCCAGCGCCGCGACGTGATCCGGTGACAGGGCAATCGCCTGATTGAGGTCCGGCAGCGCCGCGGCAAAATCGCGCCGCAGGAAGTTGACAAAGGCGCGCTGGTTGTACCCTTCGGCATACTCCGGACAATAGTCGACAAGGCGGTCGAACGCCCGAGTCGCCCGCAGGAAATCATATGCCCCGCGTGCACGCATGCCTTCGTCCAGCAGTGCCTGTGCGGGCTCGTCCGGTGCGTCGGCCCAGTATTCCCACATACGGTTCGAGATCTGACGGCCTGCCATCTCGTTCGGAGCGTCCCGCACCTCGTCCAGCAGTTGCGACAGGGCGATGCCGTGGTCCGGCGCAGGCGGACAACCGTCGCCCAGAACAGGCGTGGCAAGCGAGATCAGGCAGGAAACAAGCGCAAGTTTCATCCTGCAAGTCTGAACCACACGGCGTTTCGGTCAAGTCACATCTGCGGGACCGAGGTCACGCCGGGTGTCGCGCCCCCGGTCCTCAGACAGACGTGCCACCGGTCAAACCGGTCTCTTTCACAGCCTGCATGGCCACATAGGTCGAGGTCGAGGCGATATGGGGCAGGGTCGAAATGCGCTCTGCCAGCACCAGCCGGTAACTGCGCATGTCCGAGGTGCGCACCTTCAGCAGGTAGTCGAAGTTTCCGGCAATCAGATGTGCCTGTTCGATTTCCGGAATGCCGGCGACCGCGGCATTGAAGGCGGCCAGCGCGTCCTCTCGTGTGTCCGCCAGCCGCACTTCGACAAATGCGACATGGTCGAGACCCAGCCGCACCGGATCGAGGATGGCCTTGTATCCGCGGATGGCGCCAAGTTCCTCGAGCCGCCGCAACCGGGCCTGAGTGGGCGATTTCGAAAGGCCGATCCGCCGCGCCAGTTCAGTGATCGACACACGGCCGTCCTCGGCCAGCGTGGTGAGTATCGCCCGGTCAAACCGGTCGAGTTCAAGAGTGTCACCCTGCATCGTCATATTTCACCAATTCGGTCGATCCGGACAGGCTTTTGGCCAGAATTTGGACAATAAGGCTGCCACGGTAGCGACAGACTAACGCATTTTCCCGACGGCTTCCATGTCCGCCATCGCGTTCATGCCGTATTTTGACCGCCACCGCGGCTCTGTGACAGAATGGGAACGGGGCACGCGGCCCGGGGGCGCCCTGTGCGCGCAGTCCGTGCCCCCTGGACCGGCGCGCGGGGCTTGACGTGCCGCCGTAATACGCCAAGGTCCGGACCATGTTTCCGATCCGCGATCATAATCCCTCTGGCATCACGCCCTTTGTCACATATGCCCTGATCCTGGCAAATGTGGGGGTCTTCGTCAGTTATTATGCCCTGTTCGCAGACGAGCCCGCGTTGTTCAGATTTTACCATGACTGGGCCCTGATCCCGGCCAAGGTCAGCGAAAGCGGCAACCCGCTGGGTTTTGTGACCTCCAT
Organism: Puniceibacterium confluentis; assembly: GCF_007923445.1. GTDB lineage: Bacteria > Pseudomonadota > Alphaproteobacteria > Rhodobacterales > Rhodobacteraceae > Puniceibacterium > Puniceibacterium confluentis. Next base: position 96,874 of record NZ_VOJI01000014.1, read on the forward strand.
GTTTCTGCACGGCGGCATCATGCACCTGTTCGGCAACATGCTGTTTCTGTACGTATTTGGCGACAATATCGAAGAAGAGATGGGGCATTTCCGATTTGCCGGATTTTACCTTGTCTGCGGCATCGCTGCGGGCGTGGCGCAATATGTCATGGCCCCCTATTCGCCAGTGCCCACGGTGGGGGCGTCAGGGGCAATTGCCGGGGTCATGGGGGGGTATCTTCTGATGTTTCCCAGGGCGCGGGTGGATATCCTCTTCATCTTCATCGTGTTCTTCAAGATCCTGCCGATCCCGGCCTGGATTGTGCTTGCGGTCTGGTTCATCCTGCAACTGACCGGCGGCTTCGGAACGGTGACAGAGGGCGGCGGCGTGGCCTATTGGGCGCATGTCGGCGGCTTTGTGGCCGGTGTCGCCCTGACGCTGCCGCTCTGGCTGCGCCGGGGCGGTCCCGCATACTGGAGCCGAACCCATGGCCATCCGCCGCATCCCGAAGCCAGGTACAGCCTCAGTCAGTCCAGAATTCCCAAGGTGAGGAGCCGCCGATGACCGAAACCGTCAAAGTTACCTGCCATTGCGGCGCGGTCGAACTGCGCGTGACGCTGAGCGACGGGCTGAACACCGCGCGGCGTTGCGATTGTTCTTTTTGCCGACGGCGGGGCGGGCCGGCCGTGACCGCGCCGCTGGACGGGATCGAGATTGTCCGCGGCGCGGACAAACTGTCGCTGTATCAATGGGGCACGCGGACGGCGCAGCACTATTTCTGCGCGGTTTGCGGCATTTACACACATCACAGGCGCCGCTCTGATCCGAACCAATACGGCATCAACATGGGGGCAATCGAAGGCGTCAATCCGCGCGACCATGACCCCTTCCTGTGGGTGGACGGCGTGCACCACCCCTCGGACGCGTGAACGGCGACTTCTGCTGATCGCAACCGAGGGGAACACTGCGCCGGTGCGATCAGCACGGCACCGGCTCAGGCGCCGCGGATGATCCTGGCAAAATGATCGAACAACTGATTGTTGGCGCAGACCAACGCACCACTCGCCAGCGGATCCTGATCCTTGCGCACGCCCTCGAGCAAGGCGCCGGCCTCCTGTGCGATCAGCGTCCCTGCCGCGATATCCCACAGCTTCAGTTCGCGTTCCCAGTAGCCATCGTAGCGGCCCGCCGCCACATAGGCGAGGTCGAGCGCGGCGGCGCCCCAACGCCGCACACCGGCACATTCGGGCATCAGACGCGCCAGATCCTGCAACGTGGCGGGCAGGGTCTTTTTGGCGGCGAACGGCACACCGGTGGCAAACACCGCCTCGATCATCCGGCTGCGTCCGGAGACCCGCAGACGCTTGGAATCGTTCAGCCAGGCACCTGCACCTTTTTCCGCGTAGAACATTTCGTCCTTGGCCGGGTCGAACACCACACCGGAAACGATCTGGCCCTTGTGCTCCAGCGCGATCGAAATGCACCAGTGCGGCAGCCCGTGCAGGAAATTGGTGGTGCCGTCGAGCGGATCGACAACCCAGCGCCGGGTCGGGTCCTGCCCGGCGACCTCTTCGGATTCCTCGCCCAGCCAGCCATAGGTTGGCCGCGCGCCCATCAACTCGTCGCGCAGGATCTTTTCGGCGGCGTAGTCCGCCTTGCTCACAAAATCCCCCGCACCCTTCATCGAGACCTGAAGGTTCTCGACTTCGCGGAAATCCTTGACCAGCGAGCGGCCTGCCTTGCGGGCGGCCTTGATCATGATGTTGAGATTTGCGCTGCCCTGCATGTGCCCTTGGCTCCTGTTCGTGGTCAGGCCGCGCGTATACGCGGCCTCACCCCTCTTGCCAAGGGGCTGAGGTTACTCACCAGCCATTGCAGCGCTGATACACCCGGCCGGGAACCTCTGCCGGGGATGATCCGTGTCGGCGCGCAGGGGCAGATCCCCTGCCTGGCCCGGGAACTCAGCGGTAGATCACACCCTTTTCACCGATCGGCGCATAGGCCCGCGGGGCGTGATAGACTTTGCGCACCGGCGTGGGCTGCATCCGCTTGCCGCCGGCCCGGTTGATATAGGCGCCCGCCGTCGGCACGCCGCAACAGATCTGGCCGCCGACTGTGACGGGCTGCAGACCCGCCGGGCAGTAATTTGCCGAACTTGGAAAGGTGTGCACCAGCATGTTGGAATTGGGGTTATTGGTGCCGTCGCCCATGTACATGTCACCCCAGGCCAGGGCGGCGCCCGAACTGAGCATCAGGGCAGTGGCAGCAGCGGCAATGTATGTTGTGAAACGCATGAGGTCCCCCAGAATGATTTTAACAGTTCTGTCAGTATCTTGAGCGTAGCTGCGCCAATTCTCAAGTCAAACTTTGCAAATCGAAACAGTCTGTTCCCGGTTCCGGAACGCTGCCGCCCGTCGCTTGGGCGAGCAGGGTCGGATTGACAGGCGATTTCGGCAGGCCGGTGTGGTGCAAGTCGTCCCAACAAGAAACAGCCTGTATCGGTCCGCCCTTGCGCCCGGTCCGCCCCGGCGTCATCCCGGTTTTTGCCGACGTCAACAGATCCCTGGGGCCACTCGCTTCCCGGCGGTCCCCGGACAGTTTCACGGTCGAGCGCGCTTTCGGGTCGGGGAAGAGCCAATGTGCTGACGCGGCCGTTGGCGTTCAGGCCGACCTGCGGACTCCGGCAGGGTACGACCTGACCACGGTTTGCAGATCACGCTTCGGGCCAGGTCAGAACGCAAAACGCCCGGTCCAGAAAGGACCGGGCGCGTCGCCGTCAGAGCGCGGGGCTCAGAAGCGGTAGTTCAGCGAGATGTTCGCCGTGGTGGCGGACGCCTCAAATGCCTTGGCATCGAAGTCTTCGAACTTGTGGTACAGCACTTCGCCGCCGACCGACACGTTGCGCGCAACCATGGATTCGGCACCGATACCGGCAAAGTAACCGTTCGAATCGCCGAAGGCGTTGTCATCGGTGAAGGCCTTGGCGTAACCGGCCGTGCCGTACGCAAATGTCGATCCGAGATCGGCACCGGCCCGGCCGCCAACGCGCAGGATGCCGTCTACAGCGGTCGGTCCCAGATCAATGTTGGTGGCATCGTACTGCACACCGCCACCGACGACAAAGTTGCCGAGATCATAGTCGTAGTAGCTGCGCAGGCCGTACAGCGCGTCGCCGGCTTCGCGGTCCGGGTTGTCGGAATCGACCTTGCCGTAACCGAACTGGCCACCGAACGAAAATCCGGTCCAGTCGTGGCTTGCCACCGGGGCCTGGACGACAGCAGGTGCCATCGGAGCGGGCTCGGAATAGCCGATCTCGGGGCTGCCTGCAAAGGCGGGGAGGGCCAGCGTGCCCAACAGGGCGGCGGAGAGTGTGAGAGTGCGTTTCATCTACTCAGTCCTTCATTCTGCATTTTTCTGCATTTCAATCTCGTACCGGCTTGGGTGCCGGTGACCGAAAGCAAATGCGCCTTAACCGTTCACAGTTCCAGTCGCGGACGGTCACAGGATCGTGGATGCATTTCAGCCACGTGACCCATTTTTCTGCGGTGCATCCGGAACCGGCTGAATCTGGCTCAAAACCCTGTTTTCACGGTCGAGAAGTGTCACAATCCGGGTTCTGCGTTCACGCATGAGCGACCTTCTGCTGGTGCGGCTTTCAGATCTTTTTTGGCTTGCACAAACTGTCTGGGCAGTACGCGACCGCGCCGCGCCACAGACGCCTGTTTTTTCGGCCTGCAGACAGAGGCTCCTCAAAATACTTGGCACTGCAGCGGTGCGGCCGTCAGGCGAGCCGTTCGGCCCCGGCATGTTTCGGGTCGCGGGTATTTGGTGAAACGGAAAGTGGTAGGACTCTTCAAGAGCCGCCGCCCGTGGTGGAGCGGCCGCCTGTCTATCCGCGGCAACCGTTCCAAAAAAACGAACTCTGTCGGCAAAGCGAGCGCACCGGTCACGCCGCCTCCGACGCCTGCTGCACAGTGACCAGAACTGGCAGCACTGATCGAAGGGATTGTGGTCACGGCAATGGAGTCGATCCTTGCCCGGGAATCGGCCTGTGACCCGGCGTTTGGCGGCCGCGCCCTGAAATCGCCGACAATCATCGCGGACGGTGTCGTGCCGCAGGTGGACATCTCCTGTCCGGGCACCGAACTGTTCATCTACAGTGGGTGAAATTGGCTTGAATGCACCGGCGCGACGGGCCACCATCACGGCGATTGAAATCCCAGTCGTGGAATTTTGCGCTGAACTGTGCGGGGCTGTCTTGGAAAACTTCTATTCGAAACTTAAACAGCGGTCGTTCTGGCGATCGGGGGTCGTCGATGTCAGTCCTTTGGCACTGGCGGATATTTACAGCAAGAAATGGACCATCAATCCGGAGTGGGAAATTGGTACGGCGGGCAGCTGTTTTGCGCAGCACATTGCGCGGTACATGACGCAGAACGGATACAATGTTCTGGATGTGGAAACCGCGCCCAACGGTCTGAAGCCGGAAAGACGGCAGGCCTATGGCTATGCGCTGTATTCCGGGCGTTACGGGAACATCTACACCACGCGCCAGTTCCGGCAGTTGATCGAGGAAACCTTTGCGCCATCGCCGCAGGAAGTGCTGATCTGGGAAAAGGACGGCCGGTTCTACGATGCCCTCCGCCCGAATATCGAACCTTCGGGCTTTGCGACGGCCCAGGAAGTCGCCGATGCCCGTGCGTATCATCTGGAACGCCTGCGCATCCTGTTTTGCAATGTGGATATGTTTGTGTTCACCATGGGGCTGACCGAAGCCTGGGTGCATCAGCGCTCGGGACGGGTTGTGCCCATTGCCCCGGGGATCATTGCGGGCGGCGAAACGGCGCCGGATTACAGCTTTGTCAACTTCTCCTATCCGGACGTGGTGGCGGATTTTCAGGCTGCGATGGCCGTGCTCGAGGCCAACCGGTCCAAGCCGCTGCGCTATCTTCTCACCGTGTCGCCGGTGCCGCTGACGGCAACCGCGACGGGGGGGCACATACTGACCGCCTCCACCTATTCCAAGGCCGTGCTGCGGGCGGCCGCCGGGTTCCTGTCGGACAACAACGACAACATCGACTATTTTCCGAGTTACGAGATTGTCACCAACCCGGGCAACAGAGGAACCTTCTTTGCGGCGAATCTTCGGTCGGTCAGAAGCGAGGGCGTCGAGGTGGTGATGAAATCGTTTTTTGCACAACACCCGCCGGAAACGCCGCACCCCGGTCCTGCGTCGAAGCAGAAAAAAGCGGTTGTCAGCACTGAAGACGTGCAGTGTGAAGAGGCCCTGCTGGGAGCATTCGGCAAGTGAAACGTATTTGCATTTTTGGAAATTCGCATGTTGGCGCACTGAAAGAAGGCGTGGACTCGCTGAACAGGCAGGGCGCCCTGAACTCGGTCGATATCACGATCTTTGGCAGTCACCGGGATTCCCTGAAGGAATGTGTGGTCAGCGACGGCGTCATCACATCGGACAGCGACTTTGTGCGCACAAATTTCCGGTGGACGTCCAATGGTCAGGAAACGGTCAATGTCGCCGATTTTGATGAGATCTACGTGGTCGCGGGGCAGTCATTTTTCTTTGTGGCCCCCTTTCTGACGCGATCCCATCTGCCGCCGCTGAGCGATACTATCATCGAGGACATCATGACCCACCGCCTGGACGGCTGGGACATGCATCTGGCACGTGCCATCGCGGAGGCAAGCCCGCAGACACAGGTCACCCATCTGGGAGAGCCGTTCTTTTCGGACGAACACCCGCGCTCATTGAATTTTCTGAGAGAACATCGGCGCAAGGGCGGGCAAATGCCCGCGAGGCTTGACAAGGTTCAGGCGCAGCTGGACAGCAAGGCACAAGAGATCGAGACCGAAAATTTCCGGATCGCAAAGCCCCCGGAACAGGTGCTGGAGCCAAACAGGGTGTTCACCCGGCACGAGCTCTGCAAGGATTCAATCGGGTTGAACGAAGACCGGGACATCCCGCATCGAAGCGACGACTATTTCCACATGAACGTAAAGTATGGCGAGATGGTGATCCGGACTCTGGTGTTGTAAGCCGCACGGTGCGTGCTCTCGCGGAGAACCAGTGCTCACGTGAAAAGGGCCATCCGAAGATGACCCCTTCCGGTACGTGATCGGCCTTACGAGACGATCATGTTGGGTGGCGTTTACCGCACCATTGCTTCGAGCTTGCCCATGATCTCGGTGTCGCTGCCGCCGCCATAGACGACTGCCAGCGCACTGTTCAGCTGGGTCTCGGTCAGCGCATCAATCTTGACCTCGGGGAGGTAGCGCTGAAGCATCGCGCTTTCGGCTGCCGAAGCGGTGTTTGCAACGCCGACCGGCGTCGCGTCGGTGGTCAGCACGGAGGTTACCCGTGCTTCGATGTCCGACGGGCTCATCTCGCTCTGGATATAGGACATGGCGGTGTCGAGTTGCGCCTGCGTCACCATCGCGTAATCGACATCAGAGACATAGCGCTGGATCTCGCTTGCCTGTGCCTCGGTCGGCATGGCCACGGACGAATTCGTCATCTCCACGCCCAGCATCGCGCTCAGCTTGCCCATCTTGGCGCTGCGCGACTCCGACCCGGCAATCACCGCCATTGCTTCGGCGACTTCGCTGTCGCTCAAAGCCTCTGCATTGACGCCCGGCACATAGGATTCGATTTGTGTCACCTCTGCTTCGGTCGCGGCAAATGCAGCGGAAGACAGAGTGGCCGTCAGGGCGGTTGCAATCAGAAAGCGTTTCATAAGGTACTCCTCAAAGATTTTTCCGGTTACGGCAGTGTCGCCGTATTCGGTATGCAAACAGAACGGTCCTGGGGCAGAAACGTTCCCATGATTTCTGCGCTAACACATTGATGTGATTTAAAAAAATGTTTTCGTGATCGGAGGTCAGGGAACTTAGCTGTCGTCAGCGAAGTCCGGGAAACGGTCCGGAAAGTCGCCTGATAGTCGCGTGACAATTGCGCCTCGCCGACTGGTGTTTTCAAAAACGATCTCGATGTCGGGGTCCGCAAAGGCGATCAGGCCACCCGGAGGTGACCTGATCCCATAATTGGTTTTTGGCGGTGTGCGGACTCAGGAGTTGGTGAGAGCTTGAAGTTTGCCCTGAATTTCGCTCTCGCTGCCGCCGCTGTAGACAATCGCCATGGCAGCGTTCAGTTCAGCTTCGCTCATCTGGTCGACGGCCATGTCGGGGATGTAGCGCTGGAGGATCGCCATTTCGGCGGCGCTGGCGGTGTTGTTGGTCCCGACGGGAGTGGCATCGGACTGCAGGATGGTTTTCACCTTGCCTTCGATGTCGGAGGGGGATTCACCGCTGCCGATAACCAGCATTGCCGCGTCAATCTGCGCCTGGGTCAGCACCGAATAGTCCACGTCCGGCATGTAGCGTGCGATCTCGGTCTGCTGGGCTTCGGTAGGTACCGCTTCCACGGCCATTTCCATTCCGGCCGACAGGATCAGGTTCATTCTGTCCAGTTTCTGCGCCCGGGGCAGATCGCTGTTCAGCACTTCAAGGGACAGGGTCATCTGCTCTTCGGTCAGGGCCGTGGCGTCGACCGAGGGCAGGAAGGCTTCGATCTGGGCCTGCTCTGCGGAAGTCGCGGCAAATGCAGCGGTGGACAGGCTGGCGGTCAGGGCGGTGGCAATCAGAAAACGTTTCATTCTGGTTCTCCTTGGATCAGTTCGTTCCGCCACGGCGATGCGCCGTGGTTGGTGTGCAGCATCAACAAGCAAGCTGGAGATTCGTTCCCGATGCTGGCGAATAAGCAGATGACGGCGCAGCGAAAATCCGCCGTTTCGCCGTCCCTCAGCCCGTCATCGCGCGGTTTCCGACCGGCGTGCGGGCCGCCGCGGTGTGCGGCAACTCTTGAAACATCATGCGGCTGGGCGTATGTGGCGCAAAACCGCAATCAGAGAAGAGCGCATGGCCAGAACAAATCCGATCCAGTTCGTACAGCAGGTACGCACCGAAGTTGGCAAGGTTACCTGGCCGACGCGCCGCGAAGTTCTGCTGACCACCGTAATGGTCTTTATCATGGCCACCCTGACGGCGATCTTCTTTGCCGTCATAGACATTCTGATCCGCGAAGGATTGCAGACGGTGCTGAACCTCTTCGGCTAGGCTGTTGCGTCCTGGCGGGCCGGGTCGGCAGACTATGGCCGGAAATGGTGAAAAAGCGCCCGTCGGCCCTTGAATTCACGGGGCGTGGCGAGTAGTGGACACGACACCATCCGAAACGGGCGTGCAATGATTCGTGTTGCGCGCCGCTTTTATTTTCGCGTGGGTGCCTCCTGACAGGGCGGCAGACAGGCAAGACACCGTTTCAGATGCGGTGCAGGAACAAGGGTTGAGGCCAGATGGCGAAGCGGTGGTATTCGGTGAGCGTGCTCTCGAACTTCGAGAAGAAGATTGCCGAGCAGATCCGGACGGCGGTCGAGGAGCAGGAGCTTCAGGACCAGATCGAAGAGGTTCTGGTGCCGACTGAAGAGGTGATCGAGATTCGCCGCGGCAAGAAGGTCACAACCGAGCGGCGTTTCATGCCGGGGTATGTGCTGGTGCGGATGGAGATGTCGGATCGGGGCTACCACCTGATCAACTCGATCAACCGCGTCACCGGCTTTCTGGGGCCGCAGGGGCGGCCGATGCCGATGCGTGATTCCGAAGTGACCGCGATTTTGGGTCGTGTGCAGGAAGGCGAGGAAAGCCCGCGCACATTGATCCACTTCGAGATCGGCGAGAAGGTCAAGGTCAACGACGGCCCGTTCGAGGATTTCGACGGCATGGTCGAAGGTGTGGACGAAGACAATCAGCGTCTGCGCGTCGCGGTGTCGATCTTTGGCCGGGAAACCCCGGTCGAGCTGGAATTCACTCAGGTGACCAAACAGGGAGCCTGAGAGGAGGGCGCCCCCGGGCGCCGGAAGCGTGGGAGGCAAGGGCATCGCGATGCACCGCCGCACCACGGCAACGAAAAGGCCCGATCTGACGCGTCAGCGGGCTGTTGGACATGAAGGAGTAGCCAGATGGCAAAGAAGCTTGCTGGCAAGATGAAATTGCAGATCAAGGCCGGCCAGGCCAACCCGAGCCCGCCCGTGGGCCCGGCGCTGGGTCAGCGCGGCATCAACATCATGGAATTCTGCAAGGCGTTCAACGCCAAGACGCAGGAAATGGAGCCCGGTGCGCCGTGCCCGACCGTGATCACCTATTACCAGGACAAGTCCTTCACCATGGAAATCAAGACGCCGCCGGCGTCGTATTTCCTGAAGAAGGCCGCCGGCATGAAGCCCGTTGGCAAGCGCAATCGCCCCAAGGGTTCGCCCCTGCCGGGTCGCGAGACCGTTGCATCGGTGACTGTCGCGCAGGTGCGCGAGATTGCCGAAGCAAAGATGAAGGACCTGAGCGCGAACGACGTTGAGGCCGCCATGCAGATCATTCTGGGCTCTGCAAAGTCCATGGGCATCGAGGTTAAGTAAGATGGCTAAGTTTGGAAAACGTACCCGCGCCGCCCGTGAAGCCTTTGCCGGCAAAGAGGATATCTCTGTCGAAGAAGCCGTGAAGCTGATCAAGTCGAACTCGAACGTGAAGTTCGACGAGACAGTCGAGATCGCGATGAACCTTGGTGTCGACCCGCGCCACGCTGACCAGATGGTCCGCGGTGTGGTCGGCCTGCCCAACGGGACCGGCAAGACGGTCCGCGTCGCTGTTTTCGCCCGCGGCCCCAAAGCCGACGAAGCGACTGCTGCGGGCGCCGACATCGTCGGAGCCGAAGACCTGATGGAGACCATCCAGTCCGGCAAGATCGAGTTCGACCGTTGCATCGCAACGCCGGACATGATGCCGATCGTTGGTCGTCTGGGCAAGATCCTGGGCCCGCGCAACCTGATGCCGAACCCCAAGGTCGGCACCGTCACCATGGACGTCAAGGAGGCCGTCGAGGCAGCCAAGGGCGGCCAGGTGCAGTTCAAGGCCGAGAAGGCCGGTGTGGTGCATGCAGGCGTCGGCAAGGTGTCGTTCGACGAGGCCAAGCTGGTCGAGAACATCAAGGCATTCGTGTCCGCGGTGTCCAAGGCCAAGCCTGCCGGTGCAAAGGGCACCTACATGAAGCGCATCGCACTGAGCTCGACCATGGGTCCGGGCGTGACCGTGGATGTGGCGACCGCCAGCGCCGAATAAGAGATTGGTCCCGGGGCGCAAGCCTCGGGGCGAATAGCGGGGCCAGAGGATCGGCCCCGTTCTGTCCGAGACGGAGGGTTCCGGGGATATGCCCGGAATAATTCCTTCCCGAGATGGGAAACGAGACAAGATTTCCGCGAGGTCTTTGACCTTCGGGCGATCACGGCCTCGGGACCCTGAAAACGGACCCGACTGTCCCGCACCTCGACGCGGGATGTACATGAGCCGGGGGGAAACCCCCAAATTTGGAGTGAAACTGTGGATAGAGCCCAGAAAGAGAAAGTGGTCGAGGAACTCGGCCAGATCTTCGAAAGCTCTGGCGTCGTGGTGGTAGCACACTACGAGGGTCTCACGGTTGCCGAGATGCAGGATCTCCGGGGGCGCGCCCGCGCCAACCAGACATCCGTGCGTGTCGCCAAGAACAGGCTCGCCAAGATCGCCCTTGAGGGAAAGCCCTGCGCAAGCATTGCTGACTTCCTGACGGGCATGACCGTTCTGACCTATTCCGAGGACCCCGTGGCAGCAGCCAAGGTGGCCGAGGACTTCGCCAAGGGGAACCAAAAGTTCCAGATCCTTGGCGGCGCGATGGGTGAGAACGCTCTGGACCGGGCCGGTGTGGAATCCGTGTCGAAGATGCCGTCGCGCGAGGAGCTCATTGCTTCGATCGTTGGCTGTATCGGCGCACCCGCATCGAACATTGCCGGGGCCATTGGCGCACCTGCTTCGAATATCGCATCCATCCTGTCCACCATCGAGGACAAGGCGGCTGCGTAAGCAACCTATGGGATCATCGTGGGGTTGAAATCCCGACGTTGGAACACATTTAGATACGGAAAGAAGTCACAATGGCTGATCTGAAAGCACTTGCTGAGCAAATCGTGAACCTCACGCTGCTGGAAGCACAAGAACTGAAAACCATCCTGAAAGACGAATACGGCATCGAGCCCGCCGCTGGCGGCGCGGTTATGATGGCTGGTCCTGCTGGCGATGCCGGCGGTGCCGCTGCTGAAGAGCAGACCGAATTCGACGTCATCCTGAAGTCGGCTGGCGCGTCCAAGATCAACGTGATCAAGGAAGTCCGCGCAATCACCGGTCTGGGCCTGAAAGAAGCCAAGGACCTGGTCGAAGCTGGCGGCAAGGCTGTCAAAGAGCAGGTTTCCAAAGCCGAAGCCGACGAGATCAAGGGCAAGCTGGAAGCAGCTGGCGCCGAAGTCGAGCTCAAGTAATCTGCGCCGGGGCCTGCCCCGGAGCACTACCTGCACAGGCTGGATCCGGGCAACCCCGGGTCCAGCCGAGCCTGTCTCAGAGAACCCCTTCACGCCAAGGGGTTTTCTAAGGCGAGGTTCAAGGATCGGGAGGCGTCCGGTGGGACGGGCGCCATGAATGGATCGAAACTCTGCCGTCTCTGATGGATGTGCCGCTGTGGCCCGACAGCGCTGCGCGTTCGTTGAGAAACTGAAAAGGTGACACCTGACATGGCGCAAAGCTTCCTTGGCCAGAAACGTCTTCGCAAATATTTCGGCAAAATCCGCGAAGTCCTGGAAATGCCGAACCTGATCGAAGTTCAGAAATCCTCGTACGACCTGTTCCTGAAATCCGGCGACCAGCTCGCGCCCATGGACGGCGAGGGCATCAAGGGCGTGTTCCAGTCGGTGTTTCCGATCAAGGACTTCAACGAAACGTCTGTCCTGGAGTTTGTCAGCTACGAGCTCGAGAAACCCAAGTACGATGTCGAGGAATGCCAGCAGCGCGACATGACCTACGCGGCACCGCTGAAAGTGACGCTGCGTCTGATCGTGTTCGACATCGACGAGGACACAGGCGCCAAGTCCGTCAAGGACATCAAGGAACAGGACGTCTACATGGGCGACATGCCCCTGATGACGCCCAACGGCACCTTTGTCGTGAACGGCACCGAGCGGGTCATCGTTTCCCAGATGCACCGGTCGCCGGGCGTGTTCTTTGATCACGACAAGGGCAAGACCCACTCGTCGGGCAAGTTGCTGTTCGCCTGCCGGATCATTCCCTACCGCGGCTCCTGGCTCGATTTCGAATTCGACGCCAAGGACAACGTCTATGCCCGGATCGACCGTCGCCGCAAACTGCCGGTGACAACCCTGCTCTATGCCCTCGGCATGGATCAGGAGGCGATCATGGACGCCTATTTCAACACCGTGACCTTCACCGCCGAGCGCGGCAAGGGCTGGGTCACCAAGTTCTTCCCCGAGCGGGTGCGCGGCACACGTCCGGCGTTTGACTTGGTCGATGCGGATTCGGGCGAGATCCTGGCCGAGGCCGGAAAGAAGATCACCCCGCGTGCCGTCAAGCAGATCATCGACGATGGCAAGGTACAGAACCTGCTGGTGCCGTTCGACAACATTGTCGGCCGGTTTGTGTCCAAGGACATCATCAACGAGGAAACCGGCGCGATCTATGTCGAGGCCGGCGACGAGCTGACCTGGATCGTCGACAAGGACGGCGATGTCACCGGTGGCACGCTGAAAGAGCTGGTGGATGCCGGTGTGACCGAGATCCCGGTTCTCGACATCGACAACATCACCGTGGGCGCCTACATCCGCAGCACCATGGCGATGGACAAGAACCTGAACCGCGATTCGGCGTTGATGGACATCTATCGCGTCATGCGTCCGGGCGAGCCGCCCACCGTCGAAGCCGCATCGGCGCTGTTCGACACGCTGTTCTTTGACTCCGAGCGCTACGATCTTTCGGCCGTGGGCCGGGTCAAGATGAACATGCGCCTGGCTCTGGACAAGCCCGACACCCAGCGCACGCTGGACCGTGACGACATCGTCGCCTGCATCAAGGCGCTGGTCGACCTGCGCGACGGTCAGGGCGACATCGACGACATCGACCACCTCGGCAACCGCCGGGTGCGCTCGGTCGGCGAGCTGATGGAAAACCAGTACCGCGTCGGTCTGCTCCGCATGGAGCGCGCGATCAAGGAGCGCATGTCCTCGGTCGAGATCGACACGGTGATGCCGCAGGATCTGATCAACGCCAAGCCGGCCGCCGCGGCCGTGCGCGAATTCTTCGGCTCCTCGCAGCTGTCGCAGTTCATGGACCAGACCAACCCGCTGTCGGAAGTCACCCACAAACGCCGTCTCTCGGCGCTTGGGCCGGGTGGTCTGACGCGCGAGCGTGCGGGCTTTGAGGTCCGCGACGTGCACCCGACGCACTATGGCCGGATGTGCCCGATCGAGACGCCGGAAGGCCCGAACATCGGTCTGATCAACTCGCTGGCCACCTTTGCCCGCGTGAACAAGTACGGCTTCATCGAAACACCGTACCGCGTCGTCAAGAACTCGGTGGTGACCGACGAAGTGCACTACATGTCCGCGACAGAGGAAATGCGTCACACCGTGGCGCAGGCCAACGCCAACCTCGACGAGAACATGAAGTTCGTCAACGATCTGGTGTCGACCCGCAAGTCCGGGGATTACACCCTGTCGCCGAATGAACTGGTTGACCTGATCGACGTGTCGCCCAAGCAGTTGGTGTCGGTTGCGGCCTCGCTGATCCCGTTCCTGGAAAACGACGACGCCAACCGTGCTCTGATGGGCTCGAACATGCAGCGTCAGGCCGTTCCGACACTGCGCTCGGAGGCGCCGCTGGTCGGCACCGGCATCGAAGAGATCGTGGCGCGGGATTCCGGCGCGGCGATCATGGCCAAGCGCACCGGCGTCATCGACCAGGTCGATGCGATGCGGATCGTTGTGCGTGCCACGGATGATCTGGAGCCCGGCGATCCGGGGGTCGACATCTACCGCATGCGCAAGTTCCAGCGCTCGAACCAGAACACCTGCATCAACCAGCGTCCGCTGGTGAAGGTGGGCGATCAGGTGATCAAGGGCGAGGTCATCGCCGACGGTCCGTCGACCGACATGGGGGAACTGGCGCTCGGCAAGAACGTCATCGTCGCCTTCATGCCGTGGAACGGCTACAACTACGAAGACTCGATCCTGATTTCCGAGCGGATTTCGCGGGACGACGTGTTCACCTCTGTCCACATCGAGGAATTCGAAGTGGCGGCGCGCGACACCAAGCTCGGGCCGGAAGAGATCACCCGTGACATCCCCAACGTCGGCGAGGAAGCCCTGCGCAACCTCGACGAGGCGGGCATCGTCTATATCGGTGCCGACGTGGAGCCGGGCGATATCCTTGTGGGCAAGATCACCCCCAAGGGCGAGTCGCCGATGACACCGGAGGAGAAACTCCTGCGCGCCATCTTCGGTGAAAAGGCCTCGGACGTGCGCGACACCTCGCTGCGGGTGAAGCCGGGCGACTACGGCACGGTTGTCGAAGTGCGGGTGTTCAACCGCCACGGTGTGGAAAAGGACGAACGTGCGCTGCAGATCGAGCGGGAAGAGGTCGAGCGCCTTGCCCGTGACCGCGACGATGAACTCGCGATCCTGGACCGCAACATCTATGCGCGCCTCAAGACCATGATCCTCGGCAAGTTCGCGGTGAAGGGCCCCAAGGGCGTGCGCCCGAACGCCGAGATCACCGAGGAACTGTTGTCCTCGCTGACCCGTGGTCAGTGGTGGCAGCTGGCGCTCACCGACGAGGATGACGCCAAGATCGTCGAAGCCCTGAACGAGCAGTACGAGGCGCAGAAGCGCACCCTGGATGCCCGTTTCGAGGACAAGGTCGAGAAGGTTCGCCGTGGGGACGACCTGCCGCCGGGCGTGATGAAGATGGTCAAGGTTTTTGTTGCCGTGAAGCGCAAGCTGCAGCCGGGCGACAAGATGGCCGGCCGTCACGGCAACAAGGGTGTGATCTCGAAAGTGGTGCCGATGGAGGACATGCCATTCCTCGCGGACGGCACACCGGTCGATTTCTGTCTGAACCCGCTGGGCGTGCCGTCGCGCATGAACGTCGGTCAGATCCTCGAAACCCACATGGGCTGGGCCGCGCGCGGCCTGGGGCTCAAGATTGACGAGGCGCTGCAGGACTATCGGCGCACCGGCGACCTGACCCCGGTGCGGGAAGCGATGAAAATTGCCTATGGCGACGAAGTCTATGACGAAGGAATCGCCGGTATGGACGAGGATCTGCTGCTTGAGGCGGCCGGCAATGTCACCCGCGGCGTGCCGATCGCCACTCCGGTGTTTGACGGTGCAAAAGAGGCTGATGTGAACGATGCGCTGAAGCGCGCGGGTTTCGATACATCGGGTCAGTCGGTGCTGTTCGATGGCCGCTCGGGCGAGCAGTTCTCGCGCAAGGTGACGGTGGGTGTGAAATACCTGCTGAAACTGCACCACCTTGTGGACGACAAGATCCACGCGCGGTCCACAGGGCCGTACAGCCTGGTGACCCAGCAGCCGCTGGGTGGCAAGGCGCAGTTCGGTGGTCAGCGTTTCGGGGAGATGGAGGTCTGGGCTCTGGAAGCCTACGGCGCGGCCTACACCCTGCAGGAGATGCTGACAGTCAAGTCGGACGACGTCGCAGGCCGCACCAAGGTGTATGAATCGATCGTCAAGGGCGAAGACAACTTCGAGGCCGGTATTCCGGAATCGTTCAACGTGCTTGTGAAGGAGGTCCGGGGTCTGGGCCTCAACATGGAACTCCTGGATGCGGAAGAGGACGAGTGACGAAAATTTTCTGCTGAAAATTTTCTGAAGCGAGATTTTTCCTGCGAAAAATCTCGCCTCCGCTTCCCTCTTTCCACCCGATATTCGAGGTATCAAAATGAACCAGGAACTGACAAACAACCCGTTCAACCCGGTTGCCCCGGCCAAGACCTTTGACGAGATCAAGGTTTCCCTGGCCTCACCGGAACGGATCCTGTCGTGGTCCTTCGGCGAGATCAAAAAGCCAGAAACCATCAACTACCGCACGTTCAAACCCGAACGGGACGGCCTGTTCTGCGCGCGTATCTTTGGCCCGATCAAGGATTACGAATGCCTGTGCGGCAAATACAAGCGCATGAAGTATCGCGGCGTCGTCTGCGAAAAATGCGGCGTCGAAGTCACGCTGCAAAAGGTGCGCCGCGAGCGGATGGGCCATATCGAACTGGCCGCGCCCTGTGCCCACATCTGGTTCCTGAAGTCGTTGCCGTCGCGCATCGGCCTGATGCTGGACATGACCCTGCGGGATCTCGAGCGGGTTCTCTACTTCGAGAACTACGTGGTGATCGAACCGGGCCTGACAGACCTCACCTACGGCCAGATGCTGACCGAAGAAGAGTTCATGGATGCCCAGGACCAGTATGGCATGGACGCATTCACCGCCAATATCGGTGCCGAGGCCATCCGCGAGATGCTGGCCGCGATCGACCTTGAGCAGGAAGCAGAGACCCTGCGCGCCGACCTCAAGGAGGCGACCGGCGAACTCAAGCCGAAGAAGATCATCAAGCGCCTGAAAGTGGTCGAATCCTTCCTGGAATCCGGCAACCGTCCCGAGTGGATGGTTCTGACCGTGATTCCGGTCATTCCGCCGGAACTGCGCCCGCTGGTGCCGCTGGACGGTGGCCGCTTTGCCACCTCCGACCTCAACGACCTGTATCGCCGGGTGATCAACCGCAACAACCGTCTCAAGCGGCTGATCGAACTGCGCGCGCCCGACATCATCGTGCGCAACGAAAAGCGCATGTTGCAGGAATCTGTCGACGCCCTGTTCGACAACGGTCGTCGTGGCCGGGTGATCACCGGTGCCAACAAACGTCCGCTGAAGTCGCTGTCCGACATGCTCAAGGGCAAGCAGGGTCGCTTCCGTCAGAACCTTCTGGGCAAGCGCGTCGACTTTTCCGGCCGTTCGGTCATCGTGACGGGCCCGGAACTGAAGCTGCACCAGTGCGGCCTGCCCAAGAAGATGGCGCTCGAGCTGTTCAAGCCGTTCATCTATTCGCGCCTCGAGGCCAAGGGGCTTTCGAGCACGGTGAAGCAGGCGAAGAAGCTGGTCGAAAAGGAACGTCCCGAGGTCTGGGACATCCTCGACGAGGTGATCCGCGAACACCCCGTCATGCTCAACCGGGCGCCGACGCTGCACCGTCTGGGCATCCAGGCGTTCGAGCCGATGCTGATCGAAGGCAAGGCGATCCAGCTGCACCCGCTGGTCTGCTCGGCCTTCAACGCCGACTTTGACGGTGACCAGGTGGCTGTTCACGTGCCGCTGAGCCTTGAGGCCCAGCTTGAAGCACGCGTGCTGATGATGTCGACGAACAACGTTCTGTCGCCCGCCAACGGCGCACCGATCATCGTTCCGTCGCAGGACATGATCCTTGGCCTGTACTACGTCACGATTGCCCGCGACGGCATGAAGGGCGAAGGCATGAAGTTCTCGTCCATCGAAGAGGTCGAGCATGCGCTGAACTCGAAAGAGGTGCACCTGCACGCCAAGATCGAATGCCGCGTGGCGCAGATCGACGAAGAAGGCAACGAGATCACCAAGCGGTTCGAGACCACCCCCGGTCGCGTCCGTCTCGGTGCCCTGCTGCCGATGAACGCCAAGGCCCCGTTCGATCTGGTCAACGGTCTTCTGCGCAAGAAGGACGTTCAGAAGGTCATCGACACCGTCTACCGTTACTGCGGCCAGAAAGAGTCGGTCATCTTCTGCGACCAGATCATGACCATGGGCTTCCGCGAAGCGTTCAAGGCCGGCATTTCGTTCGGCAAGGACGACATGGTTGTCCCGGACACCAAGTGGCCGATCGTCGAGGAGACCCGCACACAGGTCAAGGATTTCGAACAGCAGTACATGGACGGCCTGATCACTCAGGGTGAAAAGTACAACAAGGTTGTCGATGCCTGGTCCAAGTGCAACGACAAGGTCACCGAGGCGATGATGTCGACCATTTCGGCGTCCAAGACCGATGCTGATGGCGCGGAAATGGAACCGAACTCGGTCTACATGATGGCCCACTCCGGTGCGCGTGGCTCGGTTACCCAGATGAAGCAGCTGGGCGGCATGCGCGGCCTGATGGCCAAGCCGAACGGCGACATCATCGAGACGCCGATCATCTCGAACTTCAAGGAAGGCCTGACCGTTCTCGAGTACTTCAACTCGACCCACGGTGCCCGCAAGGGTCTGTCCGACACCGCTCTGAAGACGGCGAACTCGGGCTACCTGACCCGCCGTCTGGTGGACGTGGCGCAGGACTGCATCGTGCGGATGAAGGACTGTGGCACCGACAAGGCGATCACTGCCGAAGCGGCTGTCAACGACGGCGAAGTCGTTTCCTCGCTGGCCGAACGTGTGCTGGGCCGGGTCACGGCGGAAACCGTGTACCGTCCGGGCACTGACGAAGTGCTGATCAAGGATGGCCAGCTGATCGACGAACGTCTGGCCGACATTGTCGACGAGGCGTTGGTGCAGACCATGCGCATCCGTTCGCCTCTGACCTGTGAGGCGGAAGAGGGTGTCTGTGCCCAGTGTTATGGTCGTGACCTTGCACGCGGTACGCTTGTCAACCACGGCGAGGCCGTCGGCATCATCGCCGCGCAGTCGATCGGTGAACCGGGTACACAGCTGACGATGCGGACCTTCCACATCGGCGGCGTTGCCCAGGGTGGTCAGCAGTCCTTCCTCGAGGCGTCGCAGTCCGGCATCATCGCCTTCGAACAGGCTCTGACGCTGGAGAACTCCAGCGGCGAGACCCTGGTCATGGGACGTAACATGAAGTTGCGGATCATGGATGAACACGGCACCGAGCGGGCCAGCCACAAGCTGGGCTACGGTACCAAGGTGTTCGTCAAGGAGGGTGAGACCATTGCCCGCGGCGACAAGCTGTTCGAGTGGGACCCCTACACGTTGCCGATCATCGCCGAAAAGGACGGTATGGTCCGTCACGTCGACCTCGTGAACGGCATCGCCGTGCGCGAAGAGACGGACGAAGCGACCGGCATGACCCAGAAGATCGTTTCGGACTGGCGCGCGGCCCCCAAGGGCAACGAGCTCAAGCCGGAAATCATCCTGGTCGACAGTGACGGCGAACCGGTGCGCAACGACGCGGGCAACCCGGTGACCTATGCGATGTCGGTGGATGCGATCCTGTCGGTCGAAGATGGTCAGGACATCAAGGCCGGTGACGTTGTCGCGCGGATCCCGCGCGAGGGCGCCAAGACCAAGGACATCACCGGGGGTCTGCCGCGTGTGGCCGAACTCTTTGAGGCACGTCGCCCCAAGGACCACGCCATCATCGCGGAAATCGACGGCTATGTGCGGTTCGGCAAGGACTACAAGAACAAGCGCCGCATCAGCATCGAACCTGTCGACGACAGCCTGAGCCCGGTCGAGTACATGGTGCCCAAGGGCAAGCACATCCCGGTTGCCGAAGGTGACTATGTGACCAAGGGTGACTACATCATGGACGGCAACCCGGCGCCGCATGACATCCTCGCCATCATGGGGATCGAAGCGCTGGCCAACTACATGATCGACGAAGTGCAGGACGTCTATCGTCTGCAGGGCGTGAAGATCAACGACAAGCACGTCGAGGTCATCGTCCGCCAGATGCTGCAGAAGTGGGAAATCCAGGACTCGGGCGACACCACCCTGCTCAAGGGCGAACATGTCGACAAGGCCGAGTTCGATGCCGCCAACGAAAAGGCGATCAAGAAGAACGGCCGCCCGGCTCAGGGTGAACCGATCCTTCTGGGCATCACCAAGGCGTCGCTGCAGACCCGCAGCTTCATCTCGGCGGCGTCGTTCCAGGAAACCACGCGCGTTCTGACCGAGGCTTCGGTCCAGGGCAAGAAAGACAAGCTCGTGGGTCTGAAGGAGAACGTGATCGTCGGCCGCCTGATCCCGGCCGGTACCGGCGGTGCCACCCAGTCCGTGCGCCGTATCGCCACCGAGCGGGACACCGTTGTGATCGACGCGCGTCGTGCCGAAGCCGAAGCCGCTGCGGCATTGGCTGCCCCCACCGACTCCAATGATGTCGTGGGCGGTGACGAGTTCGACAATATCGTCGTCGACACCCCGGAAAGCCGCGAATAAGCGGCGGTTCGAATACCCGAAAAAATCAAAAGCCCCCGTGCGTCCTGCACGGGGGCTTTTTGTTTCCGGCGTTGCCGTCAGGCGGAGCACATGCCGGGGCACACATCAAGGGGCCCAAAAGCCCGGCCGTAAAAACGGCTGAATGGCTTGCAGGATGCCGGTGTGGCGCAACGGACAGGGGAGGGCGGTCTTCCTTCGAACCCAGGCGCAGACCTGCGACCGGCAGTCGCTTATTCTGGCACCAGCCGTTCCGGAACCGCCAGGCGGTAGAGAAAGCTTTCCGGCGCAAATTCACGCACCGCTTCGGCCTGAAGCTGGCGCGGTACGATCTGGTCCAGGATCATCGAGCCAAATCCGCTGCGGTTCAGATCCTTCTGGACCCGTATGCCACCCTCGCGCCATTCCAGGCTGTAGCCTGTGGCCCCCAGCTTGTTCCACCTGATGGCCAGGCGGCCTTCGGGGCATTTCAGCGCGCCGTATTTCACCGAATTCGTGGTCAACTCGTGCACCGCAAGGGTGAGGATCTGCGCTTCGGCGGCATTCAGGTGAATGTCCGATCCGTCCAGCACAATCTGGTGCTCATCGGTCGCAACATGGTCTTCCAGCTGGCGCGAAAGGATTGATCCGATCGTCATGCGGTCCCAGTTGGTGCCGCTGAGGTAAGAGTGTGTCCGCGACAGGGCCTGTACCCGACCTTCGAACCGGGCAAGGAAATCCTCGAGATCCCGGGCCGAGCCCGCGGTGCGCCGGGCGATCACCGAAACGAGACTGAGGATATTGCCGACCCGATGCTGCATCTCGGCGGCAATGGCGTCCCTGAGGCGCTCTGCCTGTACCTTCAGGGTGACGTCCTGAGCGTTCTGAACCATGTACTGGATCTCGCCGTCGGGCCCGGGAACCGGCGTATGCGTGCAGGTCCACCAGATTTCCCGCATTTCGACGCCGTCAGCCGTCTCGAGCGGGATCGAGAACGGTACTTCGACCAGGCTGTTCGCCTCGCCGTCCAGAGCGCGTTGAAAGGCGTCCCGGAACTGTTCACGGCGCTCGGAGACCTCGGGGAAGGCGTCAAAGACATACATCCCCTGTAGCTGGTCAAGCGTCCTCTGAACGGTGCTCAGATAGGCATCCGTTGCGGTCACGATCCGCATCTTACGGTCCAGCACCAGACAAGGCGCGGGCGCGTATTTAAAGACCTGCTCAAAATCCAACGTGCCGCTGACCATATCCCGCCTTTAATATTCTGGAACCTGCTGCAGGATGCTCTGCGGAACAGAAGCAGAAAAATATTTGAACCTCAACTGCGACCTGCCGGAACCGCATGGTTGTGAGTGATAAACCGCCGACGCGACCGCGGGCTCGGCCCCGCTGAGTTGACCGGGCCGCAGCTTTGTGCCCGGACCACGGAGCCGCCGAGAACATCCGCGATGCCGGATCGTCGGATTGCCCATTCCGCTGGCCGACAATCCGCTCTAGAGCGGTGTCCATGAACATCCTCTCGGACAACAGCCGTGGCGCGCTTTTGATGGCATCTGCGATGACCGCCTTCGCGCTGGGTGACGCGATGATGAAGGCGACCGCAGGTGCCATGCCGCTGGGGCAGATCATGAGCCTGCGGGGCGCCCTGTCCAGCATCGCCATTTTCCTGCTGGCGCGGCGCTTGGGGGTGCTGAGGCTGCGGATGTCGCGACGCGACTGGCAACTGGCACTGCTGCGGTCGCTTGCCGAGGTCGGGGCGGCGTACTTCTTTCTTACGGCGCTGTTTCACATGCCGCTGGCCAACCTCAATGCGCTGTTGCAGATGCTGCCGCTGACCGTCACCCTGGGCAGCGCGCTGGTGTTCCGCGACCCGGTCGGATGGCGCCGCTGGCTGGCCATCGCCGTCGGGTTTGGCGGCATGCTCCTGATCGTCAAGCCGGGGACCGAAGGCTTCAACGCCTATACCCTGCACGGGTTGATCGCCGTCCTTTTCGTGACGGTACGCGATCTGGTGACTCGGCGCCTGTCGGCCTCGGTCCCCAGCCTGACGGTCACGCTGCTGACGGCCCTTTCCGTCACCCTGTTTGCCCTGGCGCTGACGCTGCAGGAGGTCTGGGTGCCGCTCACACCCCGTCTGGGCGGGTTGATCGGGCTGTCGGCGGTCTGCGTCGTGGCCGGCTACATGTTCGGCATCATGGCGATGCGGGTCGGTGACGTCAGCTTTGTGGCTCCGTTCCGCTACAGTGGCCTGTTGTGGGCGCTGGTGCTGGGCCTGGTGATGTTTGGCGAATGGCCAAGACCCCTGACCCTGGTGGGGGTCGCGGTCATCGTCGCCACCGGGGCCTTCACCCTGTGGCGCGAAGCGCGCCTTGCCCGGACGATGCGGCCTTTGGATCAGGCGAATACCCGGCGGATGTGATCGGCATCAATGGCAAAGGTGCTGCGGAACAGTGCCTCGCCCGCGGCGTCCAGTCGCGGAAGCGCCACCGGTTTGACATGCTTTTTCTGGCGGGAATCGTTGTGGTCGTTGTGGCCGCGCACAAACATGTCCTCGTGGGTATAGGTCACGGTCGGCATGAACTGGTTGATTTTCTGATGGCCGAAATTCAGGATCGTCTGACGCACACCTGCCTGGACGGCCATCGCCTGCGCCACGCCCCAGTAAGGTGTCACGTTCGGTTCGGCGCGAAGCCCCTGCGCATCCGGGCGGGCGACATAGCCGCGGTTCCAGTCAAACCCCACCAGCCGGTGCTGCCGCCGCAAGGCAGCGCAGTCCAGAGCCGCCTCGCGCAGGCGCTGGACAAAGGTGACCGCCACAGCGTCGTCGTCGTCATGGCGGAACTGCAGGCAGGGCGCCGACAGATCCCCGCGGGCGTCGTTGAAAACATCCTGGCACACCTGGCGATGCGGGGCAGGGGGGCGGGCCACGATCCTGGCCTGGGGGACGTCCGCCACCAGCGCCGCCAGCCGGTCAAGGTAGTGGGCTGGCAGCGAGTCGCCGATCAGGATCAGAAAGGTGAAGTCCGGATCGGTCTGGGCGCGCAGACCCGGCAGGCAGATCGTTTCGAAATGCGCCAGCCGCTCTTCCATCCTGGCGGGGGCGTAGAGATAGGCGATCCGATCGGCGAGTGTGGCATGTTCAACCTGAAAGCCGCCTTCGGCAGGATAGGAAAACCGGCACAAACCGATGACTTGCATGGGGCGCGCTCCTGGTCGAAGATACAGCTGTTGTTCCGACTGTGAATCGCACCCCCACCGGGCGAAAGCAAGCCTGTGGTGCTGTTGACAAGGCCCGCGACTCCCCCTATACGCCCGCTATCTCGGAGACGGGATGCATTGCATCCGACGTCCGATCTACAGAACTGAAGCGGTCACGATCCGGGCCAGATGCCCCGATCCTCTGGAACCCCCCGCGTCGTTCCCGCAATTGGGAACGCATGCGGTTTTTTGCGTCGCCTTCATACGTGACGCGCCGAATGACGTGCACCCGATGTGCACAAAAGGTGACTTGCGGACGCGCAAGGCGCTGAACCTGAAACCCGCACGGGGCAACTCGTGCACCACATATGTGAGCTACACGGGGAAAGAACCGGAATGCCAACGATCCAACAGCTGATCCGCAAGCCGCGGCAGCCGAAAGTCAAGCGCTCGAAGTCGATGCACCTTGAGCAGTGTCCTCAAAAACGTGGCGTGTGCACACGCGTCTACACGACCACGCCGAAAAAGCCGAACTCGGCGATGCGGAAAGTTGCCAAGGTCCGTCTGACCAATGGCTTCGAGGTCATCAGCTACATTCCCGGCGAGTCGCACAACCTTCAGGAGCACTCGGTTGTCCTGATCCGTGGCGGCCGCGTAAAAGACCTTCCCGGTGTGCGTTACCACATCCTGCGCGGTGTTCTGGATACCCAGGGCGTCAAGGACCGCAAACAGCGTCGCTCCAAGTATGGCGCGAAGCGTCCGAAATAAGAGGGTATTTAGATGTCACGTCGCCACGCAGCCGAAAAACGCGAAGTCCTGCCCGATGCCAAGTACGGTGATCGGGTTCTGACAAAGTTCATGAACAACCTGATGGTCGACGGCAAGAAGTCCGTCGCCGAGAGCATCGTCTACAACGCGCTCACCCGGGTCGAAGACAAGATCAAGCGCGCCCCCGTGGAAGTGTTCCACGAAGCGCTCGACAACATCAAGCCGTCGGTCGAAGTCCGTTCGCGCCGCGTCGGTGGTGCCACCTACCAGGTGCCTGTCGAAGTGCGCATCGAGCGTCGTGAAGCCCTGGCGATCCGCTGGCTCATCGACGCCAGCCGCAAGCGCAACGAGAACACCATGGAAGAGCGCCTCGCAGGCGAGCTTCTGGATGCTGTCAACTCGCGCGGGTCCGCCGTGAAGAAGCGTGAAGACACTCACAAGATGGCCGACGCGAACAAAGCGTTCAGCCATTACCGCTGGTAACCCCTAGTCAAAGGACTGTCCCCATGGCACGCGAATATCCCCTGACGCGCTACCGGAACTTCGGGATCATGGCCCACATCGACGCGGGCAAGACCACGACAACCGAGCGCATCCTCTTCTACACCGGCAAGTCCCACAAGATCGGCGAAGTCCATGACGGCGCCGCAACGATGGACTGGATGGAGCAGGAGCAGGAACGCGGTATCACGATCACCTCGGCTGCGACGACCACTTTCTGGCAGCGCCAGGAAGACCCGACCGCCGAAGGCACCTCGGATACCAAGTACCGCTTCAACATCATCGACACTCCCGGTCACGTCGATTTCACCATCGAAGTCGAGCGTTCGCTCGCCGTTCTCGATGGCGCGATCTGCCTGCTGGACGGCAACGCCGGTGTCGAGCCGCAGACCGAAACCGTCTGGCGTCAGGCCGACCGTTACAAGGTTCCGCGGATCGTGTTCGTCAACAAGATGGACAAGATCGGCGCCGACTTCTTCAACTGCGTCAAGATGATCAAGGACCGCACCGGTGCGATCCCCGCCCCGATCGCCCTGCCGATCGGTGCCGAGGATGCGCTGGAAGGCATCATCGACCTGATCAAGATGGAAGAGTGGGTCTGGGAAGGCGAAGATCTGGGCGCGTCCTGGGTTCGCAAGCCGATCCGTGCCGACCTTCAGGATCTGGCCGACGAATGGCGTGCGAACCTCATCGAAGTTGCTGTCGAAGTCGACGATGACGCGATGGAAAAGTATCTCGACGGCGTCATGCCGGACGAGGACACCCTGCGCAAGCTGATCCGCAAGGGCACCTTGTCGCTGGCATTCGTGCCGGTTGCAGCCGGTTCCGCATTCAAGAACAAGGGCGTACAGCCCCTGCTGAACGCCGTGATCGACTTCCTGCCGTCGCCGCTGGACGTGCCTGCCTACATGGGCTTCAGCCCGGACGACGAGACCGAGACCCGTAACATCGCGCGTCACGCCGATGACACCGAGCCGTTCTCGGGTCTTGCGTTCAAGATCATGAACGACCCCTTTGTCGGTTCGCTGACCTTCACCCGGATCTATTCCGGCGTGATGAAGAAGGGTGATTCGATCCTGAACACGACCAAGGGCAAGAAAGAGCGCATCGGTCGCATGATGATGATGCACGCCATCGATCGCGAAGAGATCGAAGAGGCGTTTGCAGGTGACATCATCGCGCTGGCGGGTCTCAAGGACACCACAACCGGTGACACCCTGTCGGATTCGCAGCACCGCGTGGTTCTGGAAACGATGACCTTCCCCGATCCGGTGATCGAGATCGCTGTCGAGCCCAAGACCAAGGCCGACCAGGAAAAGATGTCCGCAGGTCTGGCCCGTCTGGCCGCCGAGGATCCGTCGTTCCGCGTCGAAACCGACATCGAATCCGGCCAGACCATCATGAAGGGCATGGGCGAACTTCACCTCGACATTCTCGTCGATCGCCTCAAGCGTGAATTCAAGGTCGAAGCCAACATCGGTGCGCCTCAGGTGGCCTACCGCGAGACCATCGGTCACGAGGTCGAGCACACCTACACCCACAAGAAGCAGTCGGGTGGTTCGGGTCAGTTCGCCGAGGTCAAGCTGGTCATCACGCCAACAGAGCCGGGCGAAGGCTATTCCTTCGAGTCGAAGATCGTCGGTGGTGCGGTTCCCAAGGAATACATCCCGGGTGTCGAAAAGGGCATCAAGTCGGTCATGGACTCCGGTCCGCTGGCAGGCTTCCCGGTGATCGACTTCAAGGTCTCGCTGATCGACGGCAAGTTCCATGACGTCGACTCCTCGGTCCTCGCGTTCGAAATCGCCGCCCGCATGGGGATGCGTGAAGGGATGCGCAAGGCCGGTGCCAAGCTGCTCGAGCCGATCATGAAGGTCGAGGTGGTCACACCGGAAGAGTATACCGGCAACGTCATCGGGGATCTGACCTCGCGGCGTGGCCAGGTGACCGGTCAGGAAAACCGCGGCAATGCGGTTGCGATCAACGCGATGGTTCCGCTGGCAAATATGTTCGGCTACATCAACAACCTGCGCTCCATGTCTTCGGGCCGCGCACAGTTCACGATGCAGTTCGACCATTACGATCCGGTGCCGCAGAACATCAGCGACGAGATCCAGAAGAAATACGCATAAACGGGATGGCGGGGTGAACCCCGCCCTACCCACCACCCGTAGGGCGGGGGTCACCCCGCCACCCAGACTAGACAGGAGGCCATCATGGCAAAGGCAAAGTTTGAACGTAACAAGCCGCACTGCAACATCGGCACGATCGGTCACGTTGACCACGGCAAGAC
>NZ_VOJI01000140.1 GCF_007923445.1 Puniceibacterium confluentis
GAACGGTCCATCCTACTGCTCCCGTCATCACAGAGGCTAATAGAATAATAAGACACAAAATTTCTTCATTTTTGAGCTGGCTTGCCTTCTTGCGGTACGTAAACAGCGGTATGGCCTGGGTGAACACCAATGTAAGCATAAAACTGAGTACCGCATCCGTTCCCACAATGACAAGCTCATACCATGTAAAAGCCGGAGCCATCACGGCGTTAAATAAATTGACCATAAACACAGACAAGAAGACCATAAGCGGGGCATAGGATAATTCCAGACGATCGAAGGTGCGTAGCCCGCGATACAGGAGATAAAATACGATTAACTCACCACCAATCATGAATAACGATGGGTAAGGAGCTAACAGGCTGCCTAGCACAACGGATACAGCTACAGGCAGCATCAGATCACGCCGAAGGAACGTAATGACCGCAAAATAAGCGAGAGCAAAAGGAGAAAGCTCGTCCAAAATAGTGGCGCGTCCCAATAAAACTCCCATAGCTGACAATAGCAGCATCC
>NZ_VOJI01000141.1 GCF_007923445.1 Puniceibacterium confluentis
GCCCGGTCCAGGAGCTGTCGCGCCGGATCAGGCGAATTCACGTCCGGGATCCCGTCCAAGGGATCGCCGCCATCTTCGTCGTCGTTTTTGCCGAACCACGCCCGGAACCTGTTCCGCAGGGTCGAGCGCCGGTGCCAGTCCACGATCCGGCTCTGGAGCGTCCGGTGGAACAACGGCGGCCACTCCGCCTCGGGTTTCCGCGCATAGTTTCTGACAAAGCCGAGCATGGCGTCCTGGACCACGTCCAGGGCCTCGTCATCGTCGGACGTGGCGAGCCGCGCCATGCGGAACGCCCTGCGCTCCACGCCGGCCAGGAACCGGTTCAATTCGTCTGTTGTATCCAGCGTCACTTCTCCTTGCCCGCGACATTTGTAGTTTATACCGTCCGGGCTGCTGTCCGGTTGACAGAGAATGGTTCCGTTGGTCGCGTTGACATTCACGGCACCGGTTTTACACTTGAGAACACGCATTTCTCTCACCCGCTTCCGTTCCCCAGGAACAGAGCTATGG
>NZ_VOJI01000142.1 GCF_007923445.1 Puniceibacterium confluentis
ATCTCTGCGCGGCAACTCCGCCAATTGGCGCTGTACCTCGGCTGATACTTCTTCGGCCAAGCGTTGCGAAGGCGTAACCAGAATGGCTGAGGCCATTTCGTCATGTTCCGCCTGTGAAAGTAGGTCGGCCGCTACATAAGAGGGATTCGCCGTGTCGTCTGCCAATACGACAATTTCACTCGGTCCCGCAATACTGTCGATATCCACTGCACCGTATACCTCTCGCTTCGCCAGCGCTACATAAATGTTGCCGGGACCGCAAATTTTATCAACCGGTTCAATACTATGTGTCCCGTATGCAAGAGAGGCAATAGCCTGCGCTCCGCCAACCCTGTATATTTCCGTTACACCAGCCTCTGCCGCAGCTACCAGTGTATAGGGGTCGATCCCTGCCTTGCCGCCTGTCGCCGGGGGTGTCACCATGACGATCTCCGGTACTCCAGCCACTTGAGCTGGAATAACATTCATCAATACCGAGGAAGGATAGGCAGCTTTACCACCTGGAACAT
>NZ_VOJI01000143.1 GCF_007923445.1 Puniceibacterium confluentis
TTTGCCCGAAGATCGTATTCGATTCTATCTTTTGAGAATTGCCAAAAATTTAGCTATAGATTTAATGAGAAAACGAAAAAAAATGGATGAATATACTTTGCGTAAGGAAATGCTCTACTACCACTGGGATACCTTCGATTTTGAAATTCAGGAAGAGGTCAATCGAATTCTTTTGCTGGCTAGTAATACAGAGCAAAGAACGGTACTTGAATTGCGATTAGTCCAAGGATACTCCATAAAGGAAACGGCTAGAATCTTAAACAAGAGTGAAAATGCAGTGAAGTCTTCGCTTCACAGAGCTTCCCAACGTATTAAATTGAAATATATTTCCTGAACACTATGGAGTGCTTGCTTTTTAAAACAAGAAGTAAGACAAACAGTCCCGATGAGAAAGTTCTTGATTGCGGGGCTGTTTGTATGTTGTACATAGTAGGTGAAATGGTGAAAAAGGCGGTAGGTAATCACGGTTATTTTCTTATGCCAATCAGCAAGACATCAGCTTCAAAAT
>NZ_VOJI01000144.1 GCF_007923445.1 Puniceibacterium confluentis
TGCGATTCGTCCGCGTCACCGGCGTCGTCCACCAGGCCCAGCCGGCCGAGACCCTGGCCCGGATCGAGGCCGCCGCCGCCGCCCTCGACGATTTCGCCCTGGCCGGCCTGGCCATGGCGGCGGGGCTGCTGGGCTCGACGGTGCTGGCCCTGGCCATGTTGCACGACAAGCTGGACGGGGAGGCGGCTTTCGACCTCTCGCGGCTGGACGAGGTTTTCCAGCAGGAACAATGGGGCGTCGACGAGGAGGCCGCCGAGCGGGCGGAGCGCCTGAAGGGCGAGGCGGTCCTGCTGGAGCGCTGGTTCGCGGCCCTGCGCGTCTGACCGCTGCCGCGACGGCGCCGCTTGTCATCACCCTGACGTTTCTCTACGCCTTCGCCCGTACCGGATGACGAGGGAACGCCAGGGTCGTGCAGCATATTCTTGAGGAACTCGATCGTCGCCGCGCCCAGGCTCGCGCGGGCGGCGGGGAAAAGCGCATCGCCTCCCAGCACGCCAAGGGCAAGCTG
>NZ_VOJI01000145.1 GCF_007923445.1 Puniceibacterium confluentis
GAGGCGGGTCAAGCTTTCGGCAATCTGCCCCGCCTTGCCCTTGGCCTTTTCCTGTTCGAGGGCGTTGACCAGTTCGATTGTGGAGAAGAAGCGGACCTTGCGGCGATGATGCTCAACGGCCTGTATGCCAAGGGCGGTCGCGACATGGGTTTTTCCGGTGCCCGGTCCGCCAATCAGGACGACATTCTGCGCGCCGTCGAGGAACTCGCAGCGGTGCAGCGTTCTAACGGTGGCCTCGTTGATATCGCTGGCGGCGAAGTCGAAGCCCGAGAGGTCCTTGTAGGCTGGGAAGCGTGCCGCCTTCATGTGATAGGCGATGGAGCGCACCTCCCGTTCGGCTAGTTCGGCCTTCAGCAGTTGCGACAGGAGAGGGATGGCCGCCTCAAAGGCAGGTGCCCCCTGTTCGATGAGATCCTCGACGGCTTGGGCCATGCCATACATCTTCAAGCTGCGGAGCATGATCACGATGCCACCTGCGGCAGGGTCATGACGCATGGCGGCCTCC
>NZ_VOJI01000146.1 GCF_007923445.1 Puniceibacterium confluentis
CCCAGGCACAAAACGACGATAACAACCGCCAGCTTTTTATACCCACGCTGTAGCGGTGACGATCCAAACCATTCCATACATTGAATGACGCCAAAGGTCAGCAACACTCCGAAATTAAGGGAGAGCAGTCCAATAAATTTGTTAGGATCACGGAAAACCGAACCAATCACAGGGGTTTTCGTAACCAGAATGACAAACCACTTGGCAATGGATGGAAATGTCGTTCCAGTCGCTGCAACCATAAATAACAGCGTAAGGAGCGAAAAGATCAGAATGATCGGATTTTTATGTGAACGTGTCACCATCGCGTACCCGATCAATAGCAACAAGAATCCCCCACCTACATAAAACATCGCAGGCAGCGAGGAAAACGAGAACATGGGCCACCAATAGCTCAGTAAATAACCCACATTATATAAACTGCTGTTACGGCTGAATAGAGACAACGTATCCACGACGTTGATATTATGCTGAGACGCTTGAGCGTCCATCAACATGCTGCC
>NZ_VOJI01000015.1 GCF_007923445.1 Puniceibacterium confluentis
GACCTGCACACCCGCCCCGCCATCGCGCGGGGCTTTTCCTTGGAGCGGACAATGACCTTCACCAAATGGCTGCAGTCACGGCTGACAGCGCACCAGTTCCCCTGTGGCCCCATCGACGGCATCGTCGGCGATCTCACCACCGCCGCGCTGCGGGCGTTTCAGGCGGCAAAGGGTCTGAGTGTCACCGGCACCGCCACGCCCGAGACCGTGACCTTCCTGCGGATGAGCGCCACCGATTTCGCGGCCCCGATGCCGGAGCGCGAACATATCGACCCGGCGGCCGTCTGGCCGCGCCAGAGCGATGTGCCGGAGCATTTCGGCGCGGTTGGTGAAAACCAGACCACGATCGAGGTGCCCTTCGACATGGTTTTGGCCTGGGACACCTCGCACCCACTGCGCCGCATGACTCTGCACCGGCAGGTGGCCGGCAGTGCGCTCGCCGTCCTGAACCGGGTGGCGGAGATCTATTCGGAGCGCGAGATCAGGGATCTGGGCCTGCACCTGTTCGGCGGATCGCTGAACGTCCGGCGCATGCGCGGCGGCAGCAGCTATTCCATGCACAGCTGGGGCATCGCGATCGACTTTGATCCGCAGCGCAACCAGCTGAGCTGGAACCGGCCCCGGGCGCGGCTGTCGCAGGAGGATGCCGAACCGTTCTGGACCGCCTGGGAGAACGAAGGCTGGGTGAGCCTTGGCCGGTCGCGCAATTTCGACTGGATGCACGTGCAGGCGGCGCGCCTGTGATCCGCTTCCCCCTGATCCCCATCACCGACCGGCGCCTTGCGCTGGCCCTCTCCGCGGCTGCGGCCGCCTCCACGCGGCGTGGCCGCTGAAAGGAACTGACCCATGAACAACCAAGTGAAATCGTTTCTCGCCTCCAGGACGATCTGGGGCGCCGCGATCGCGGTGGCCCCGCAGGTGCTGAGCCTGCTGGGCCTCACCGTCACCGCGGACGACGCGGCGGAGACCGCACGGCTGATCGAGGCGATCGTCACCGCCGCTGGGGGGCTGCTGGCGATCTACGGCCGCGTGACAGCCACCAAGGGAATCGGGCTGTGAAACGCCTAGCCCTGTGTCTCTGCGCATCCGGCGCGTTTCGTGTTTCCACTCTATCGCAAAGCTATTGATGTTCGGGCGGGGGCTGAGCTTCCCAGGAAGTAATATGCGGCGGAGTCAGTCAATATCATAAGTTTCTGTTAACAGGAACTTTGTCAAAAAGCCAAGGGGCTGAAGCGGTATTGGGATTGAGCAAATTGAGCGCAAAGATCCCTTCCTTGGGAAGCCATTTCCTTATGAGAATGAAGGGGCAGAGACGCGGCGCTCAAGAGCGTTGAAGAGCTAAACGTAGGCTTGAAAGCTCCTCTGGTGACACAATTCTGGTCAAGCCCCTGTAAGGGCCGGGGATTCGGGCAGGGTTCCCGACAGTCGGCGTGATCTTGCGTCGCCAGCCAGAGGGCTCCACCGGTCGCAGTGAGAACAGTGATCCAGCCAGCAAATGTCGTGTCACTGATCTGGTCCCAATACCCCGGTTTCCGCAAGGGCCAGCACCGCAGGGCGGGCCTGCGCTTTGACGCTGTGCCGTCTTGACGTCCCTACGCGATTAATATTGGCATGTGTCGAGGTTCTTATTTCCGACCGTACGGCGACAGCGGTAATAAATCCTGACCTTTCAATAGCTTCTTTCTCACTTTCGGCTGCAACAGCCTTGATGTCCAAGAGGCGGTCGTCAAGACTGTCGAGCGAAATAACCAAGTACATTGAAGACATGGCAGTTCCCGATTTCTGCAGTTGGCTTTGGGTCTTCCAGTTGGAAGCGTTGGCCAAGATCCAGTTCTTCGAGCCTATGGCCGACTCGCGGGAGGCCCTGGCCGACCCAACATAACACACTGCCTCTCAGAGCGTGCAGGTGCGTGCGGTTGCGCACCAAACTCGCTCGTGCTGATTTCGTTATGCTGTCGTTTCCGAGAAGTCGTGAGGGCATGATCTCGTGACCTTGGTGGTCATGCCGAGTGGAGTGGAGGATCTCCTCCTTGTCGATCCGGGTCAGCGCCTTGCTCACCACGCACCGGGCGGAGGTCTGCCAGTTGATGGCACAAACCGATTCCACATTGTCGTCGCCATGAGACGCCAGCGAGGTGGGCAATGCGTCCATCGTCACCATAGACCATGCCGTCTGGTTCCGATGTGACCGGGGGCGGAGTGCTTTCGGAGGCCCGAGACCAGGAAACCGGTCACAGGCCAGATGACCGGGATGAGATTCACTCAGGCAAAGCGGCGGTCAGTGCGACGTCAGGCGGAACACCGGGGGAGAGCGATGAAGGTACGAAAACGTACCCGGAGTTGTTGCACAACCGACAAAATAGTAACTTTGCAGGTGATGTTCGCGGTGCATATTCAAACTGGCGAGCTCTATATGGCACGAGAATGTATTCTACGGCAACTTTTCTACGGTTACCATTCCTATGGTGCTGCGAACATCACTTCGATTGCCGATGCAAGTGCGACTTCTCATCTTGATCCCACCGGCTTCCGACGCTGGCCATTGGGTACGGTTCCGTACACAATCTGAAAATGGACTCCGAGAAATGTAACCGATTGTGCTACGATGCCCCATTGGTTGCCATTCAATCAGGGCGGCGCTGACTAAGAGACGCCGTACACCGAGCTCTTGCCCCAAGGCCAAGGGTTCGCCGTGATCAAGGAACATTCTTCCCCGTATGGGCAAAGCAATCTGATCTTAACACTGTCCTCCATTGATCGAAACCTGATCGAACCACATCTGAAACCCGTGGCTCTCGATAAGGGAACCGTTCTGGAAGACGCCAACACACCGATCAAGACTGTGTATTTCCTCACGTCAGGGATCGGCTCGACCGTCGCATCCACCAAGAAGGGCCGTTCGGTCGAAGTCGGCCTCTTCGGCTACGAAGGAATGTCGGGAACGGCAATCGTGACGCAAGGCGAGTACTCCTCCCTCTCGTCGTTCATGCAAATAGGTGGAAAGGGGTTGACTATCGAGGCTGACAGACTTCTTGAACTGATGCAGCTGAGCCCGACCTTGCAGCGCCATTTGCTACGATATGTTCAGGTCCTGATGACCCAAACCTCCCAGACAGCGCTGTCGAACGGCCAGTCGGGATTGGAAGAACGGCTCGCCCGGTGGCTTCTGATGTGTCACGACCGGATAAGCGGTAACGTGATCAAGCTGACTCACGAATTCCTGGCGATCATGCTGGGTGTGCGACGCGCGGGGGTAACCGTCGGTACGCATGTTCTCGAGGGCCAGGGACTGATCCGAGCCGAGCGCGGCAAGATCGTCATTCTCGACCGCGATGGACTGGTGAGAAGAGCGAAGGAGACGTACGGAGTTCCCGAAGCCGAATATGCACGCCTGATCGGCTTTGATCAACCGGGCCCGTAGAGC
Source organism: Puniceibacterium confluentis (assembly GCF_007923445.1). Classification (GTDB taxonomy): domain Bacteria; phylum Pseudomonadota; class Alphaproteobacteria; order Rhodobacterales; family Rhodobacteraceae; genus Puniceibacterium; species Puniceibacterium confluentis. The sequence goes on from NZ_VOJI01000015.1 coordinate 3,425, forward strand.
AAGAGGTAACTCTCAAGCATCATCAATGGTGAATTTCAGCTTCACCAAACCCTCCAGGATCATCTCCAGCGGCAGGCCGGAAGTGCGGCTTATTTCAAGTGGATCAAGGCCGAGATCAAGGAACATCACCAGGATAGACTGAAGCATTTCTTCGCTAATCAGCGTTGATCGTGCCTTGCGAGGCGCTTCTCGCCGACGTCGCATGATTCCTTGATTCGCGGCGAAAGAATTCTGGCATTGAAGTTTGATCATATTGAAAGTACCGCCCTTCATAAAAAGCAACGATAAATCGTGCGGTTCAGCTGACCATTTGCGTGCTGATCATAAATGAAACCAAGCCCTTACATCTGCGGGCCATCGGCCCTGTCGGGGCTCAAGCTTGCGATGTCTTGCTGAAACTTCCTTGACAGTTCCTGAGCATGATCACGGTATTGAGTCACAGCTCTTACCAAATATCCCCACTGCACCCCAACCACCTCCGCGGAATGTCGGCAAGACGTCAACGAATTCCAGGCATCAAGGTTTGCGCGCCGCCGAGTGTGCATAAACAAGTTCATGGTTTCTGCCATATCGATGGTCCGGCTTATCAGGATGCTCTTAGTTTGCATCCAGCAATCCATGTCGAGATTGTTGACCAGAGCGTCATCTGGTGTCTCTGGGATAACCCGCGACCGAGCGTTCGCCTTTCTGGCGATTTGTGATTGAGTACTGGGCATATGACCGCTTCCCGTTTGAAGTGGCGTTTCTGACTGTCAATGCGGCAGTGTCGATTCGCACAGGAATATAGCACACCGCTTTTTAGCGAGCGCAGGTGGGTACGATTGCGCACCAAACACGACCTTGCGTCCTCATTCCGGTGTCGACGGTCCCTGATAAGTCCGCCCGTGGTGCAACCGCCATCGGCGCCGAACACCAAAGCCGTCGGCGAACGCCTCGCGCTTGGGCGCACATCGAAGGTCGCACCCTGGCTTGCGCAGCAATGCGTGCCGTTGCCCGACAGTCTGGACGGGGACAGTTGAAATGCTGGGGATCCGCGGTTTTTCGCTTGACTGCTCGGCCCTTCCCCAGCTGCCATTCGGCTTGCTGATCGTCCCAGCAGCGAGAGTGCGTTTGACTCTTGAAGCAAGAACACAGCCTCTATGCAACGCATAGGCTACCGCGGTAGCGGACTTTGGTCATGAACGGCCGGTGGTGCCGGTTGCAGGCTTGGGCTTTGCAGCTTCAGCGACACCCCGAAATCCGCCCATCGTGACTGTGGCACCTGTCAGGCGGAGTGTCCCGACGAATGTCTTGTAAGGGCTGGGTGCGGTCTCATGCGCGAGCGCCAACAGGTGGATCTGATGTTCCAGCGCAACGACCACCACGCTGCACTGCCGCAAGGCAGCTGTGAGCCCCCTTTACCGATTTTCTGTAATGCAGCTAATGTCCGCAACCACGTGAAGGCCAAAAGCCTTCGACAATTTCTTAGATTAGATATCTGGACCGCAAACAGTGTGCGGACCTTCGTCACCATGTATCATTGCTGAGGAGAAGCAGCTATGTCCGACAATCTATGCCACATATCTAACTTTCAAGAACGCGACATCGACCTCCTCCTCGCGGAAGAGCTACGAATGAATAATGCCTTCGCAACCTGGTTCACGAACCAAGTTGCGCCTGACGTCCAGGTTGAGGTTCCTGCCTTTCGAACCCGCGTCTCTGTAGTCGAGGACGGATCTGAAGCTGACGTGATCGCTTGTTTCCACCGTGAAGATGGCGGCATCCACAGAGTCTTTATCGAGGACAAGATTACGGCCTCAATGATGCCCGAACAACTTGAGCGTTACCAACGGAGAGCCACCGCCGAGTATGCCCGAAGCGAAAACCAGAGCTTCTCCGTGGTGCTTTTCGCCCCTGAGAGTTACCGTGCATTGCTGCCTGATGGCGTCGCTCATGTGACGTTTGGGGAGGCCGCAACAGCACTGGATCAGTCAACCGACGACCCCCGGGCAGCATACAAAGCATCCTTCTTGCGCGCTGCACGTCCATACTATTCGCCAGCGTCGAGAGATCTGCACGTTGCTGAAGTCGAGCCGTATGTAGTTGAATGGTGGGATGCCGTTTACGAAATGCTCGACCGCGAGTTTCCCAGCTTCTTTTTGCCACCAAGAACCAGGTATCCGCGAAGTGTCTACTTCGCACCGCGCACGAGCGGAATGGCCGAGTATATCCGAGTTGATTTCAAGGGGCATGCGGGAGAGGTCGACCTCGCCATCAAGAACGTAGGGTATTCGGAACTTGCAGAAGCACTCGCAGGGCTCGACCTGCCTGGGCGGCTGGTCGAAAATGGCAAATCGTCCGCGATCCGGGTCGACGGACTTTCAAAATTCGTAATTTCAGACGGATTTGCCGTAATTGAAACCGATGTTAGGGCCGCCTATGCAGCGACTGTAACCCTTCTTGAATTTTGGAAGGCCAATAGAGGCCAGTTCGACAGCCTTGTGCGATAAGTAGTGTCTTTACTCATCCACGCCAAAGACCAACGTTTGTTGAACGGTTAGAATTTTTGGGAGGTTGTGTCTGTTTCTGGGAAGCAGCCATTGATGCCATCAAGGGCAAGGCCCGCTAGGTCCGCTGACCGACGTTCTGGCCTACAAAATGCTACACGATCCACGAATGTCTCCTTCGACGGGCCGCACCGCAGCATTATTGGGTGATGGCCAACGGCAGCTCTGGGCCGGCCGCGACAGACCGGCCCCTGGCGCTTAGATCTCTACCGACTCTGCGATCGCGAGCGCATCCTCCAGTTCGACGCCGAGGTAGCGCACGGTGCTGTCCATCTTCGTATGGCCAAGCAATAGCTGCACTGCTCTAAGATTGCCGGTCTTCCGATAAATCTCCGCAACCTTGGTGCGACGCATGGAATGGGTGCCGTAGGCGCTCGGCTCGAGACCGATGGAGGCCACCCAGTCCCGGACGAGGCGAGCATACTGCCGCGTCGAAATGTGCAGCCGTTCGTGGAACCGTCCCGGCCAGAGATGCTCCGACCCAATCATGAGCGGGGATTCGAGCCAAGCTTCGATTGCTTTCCGAGTCCCTTCGGTAATCTCGAAGCTCACGGGCCTGCTTGTCTTGCTCTGGACAATCGCAGCGCGGTGCCTGACCTGCCCCGCGGCGTAGACGTCGGCGACCTTGAGCCGCACCAGGTCGCAGCCACGCAACTTGCTATCGATGGCGAGATTGAAGAGCGCCAGTTCTCGGGTCCGATGGGCGATCTCCAATCGGACCCGGATCGCCCAGACATGCTTCGGTTGCAGCGGACGTTTCTGGCCGACGATGCGCCCTTTGTTCCAAGCGGGACGGCAGGCACGGATTGCTGGTAGGTTGGCGGTAGGCATAGCGGTTCCTCCAATCCACCGGTCCCGCCACGTCTTCGGCGTTTCGCCGACGGCCAACTTTACAATTGATCTGCGGCGAAAGTCGGCTTCGAGCCCTAATTACCTGATGCTGCGGTGCGCATGACTGTCCGCTTTTCACATCCTGCATAGCTAAATAGCTTGCAAAAATTGCCGACTAGAGCTACTCATGCCGCACTTTCATGGAGATTTTATGTCCCGATAATGTGGGGAGGCAAAGCGTCCTCCCGGTGCAAATTTAAACCAAGCTAACGCCTCGCTTTATTGTCGGCGGCGAATGGTTTTTTGCAATCTAGTTAATCTACACATTTTGGCGTGGACTTGGCCTGCGCCCAGAACATGAAAGTTCACAACAATGACACGGGACTATTCCCAATTTTTGCCACCTTCGGGTTCCGGAAAGCTTCCAACACGCGAGCGTTCGTCATTGGAAAAACTTGGTTGGAAGCCTTTCTTTAGCCAACAAACCAGCATTGACACCGCTGTTGACACGCAGCCCGTTCGAGTGGTTGAAGTCCACAGAACAGGCCTGCATGCACTGGGTGAAGGTTTTGATGACGTTATTCCCCCGCGGCCTGACGCGACAGTCGGTGACTGGTTGCTCTATGATCAGCAACACCCATCCAACAGCAAGGTTTTGGAACGTAGCAGCGTTTTTGAGCGCCGTGCGCCCGGATCAGACCGCAAGAGGCAACTGATTGCTGCTAACGTGGATACGGTTTTTATCGTGTCTTCGTGCAACAAGGATTTTAATATCGCGCGGCTTGAGCGCTATGTTGCCTTGGCATTCGAGGCTGAAGTAACGCCTGTAATCTTGCTCACGAAGGCTGATCTCTGTGATGATCCTAATCTCTACGCCGACGAAGCAAGCGCGATCTCAAACCGTGTTCTGGTGGAAGTGCTTAATGCCTTGGGTGAGGAGCCAATTGCCAAGCTCGCTCCATGGTGCAAGCCTAGACAAACGGTTGCGTTTCTAGGGTCGTCAGGTGTTGGAAAATCCACATTGGTCAATGCTCTATTTATGGACGGTGTCGCTGATACGGCTGCCATTCGCGAAGAAGACAGCAAAGGTCGCCACACGACGACACGGCGACAATTGCACTTCACATCCGATGGCTGCGCGGTGTTGGACACCCCTGGAATGCGAGAGCTTCAGCTAACAGATGTCGAGGCGGGGATTGCCGACGTGTTTGCAGACATGGTCGCTTTAGCGGGCCAATGCCGTTTCGCCGATTGCAAACACGACACCGAACCCGGTTGTGCCATTCAAAGCGCATTGGAGCGCGGGGACATCGATTCCGTCAGACTTGCACGATGGACCAAGTTGACTGCGGAAGAGCGTTTCAACTCTTCCTCACTGGCCGAACGCAAATCCGCTGAAAAGTCCTTTCAAAAAATGATCAACACGGTTCAACAAAAAACCAGAAAGCGAAAAAAATGATCCGTAAATACAAAACTGAAGACGCCGATGCCCTGATTGCAATCTGGGATAACGCAGAAGCACTTGCTCATCCTTTCCTGTCGGATGACGTCAGAAACCAAGTGCGCAAAGACATACGTAACATGTATCTCCCGAATGCCGAAACATGGGTGCTGGAAGATGACGGGACCCCTGTCGGTTTCATTGCAATGATCGACAAAGAAATCGGCGGACTGTTTCTTGACCCTTCTCAACAAGGCAAGGGCATGGGCCGCCAGATGGTCGATCATGTCGTGTCGTTGAAAGGACCACTCACAGTGGAAGTGTTCAAGGACAACAAAATCGGTCTGCCGTTCTATAAAAGGTATGGATTTGAGGTAACCGGTGAGGGCACATTTGACGTCACCGGCGATGAAACATTCAAGATGGCTATGCCAGCCTCATAACAACCATGTGGAAGGCACCCTAAGTCGGTGCCTTCCAAACTCGGCCTATGCCTTTAGGAGACATTGGGATGGCTTGGGCGAGCGGCAGCAAGGTCCGCTCTGTTGCCGGTCGGGTGTTCTCGAATGAAGCAGCTGCAGCGAACGGCGGCTTCTGCTTTCGGCAGTGCAGCACGAAAAGTCGCCTTATAGCGTCAAAGGGCTGAGTTTGCAAAGGGCGCTATCTGCGCATTTCTGACGGTCGAACAACCTACAGCATCTTCGAGCGCCTCAAGCACCGTGCGAAGGAGAATAGGAGCGCTTCCTGGTCCATGAGCGCCAACCCAATCGGAAGCCGGATGTTACCGGCATCCTGCTGCGCCAGGGCGGAGGCAACTGCGAGGTTCAGAATCAGAAAAGATTTCAGTATCAGTGCTCTTAACATGACATTTGCCCCTCTTGCCCAACTTGCGGACGCAGGAGGCTGCAACCTATCAGGAAGAATGCTGACCGACCATGGACTGGGCCGCGCTTGCCAAGGAATTGATCACGCTGATCGTCGTCATTGACCCGGTCGGGTCTATCCCTGTATTTCTGTTTGCCGTTCAAGGGGTGCCTCGAACGCTGCACCGACGCTTCGCACTTCGCGCTGTCGTTATCGCAGCGCTTGTTCTGCTCGCGTTCCTTGTTGGAGGGCAGTTGCTTCTTGAAACGCTTGGCCTTCGCTTCGGCTCATTTCAGATCGCTGGCGGTGTTATTCTGTTCCTGTTCGCCATGACCATGGTTTTCGGTGAATCCAAACCCGCACGCGAGATCGAAGAAGCTGAGCGCGATCACCTCGCCGGGGCAGTGTTCCCGCTTGCGATGCCGTCCATCGCCTCACCCGGTGCGATGCTGGCCATTGTGATCCTGACGGACAATCACACCGAGTCGATTTCCGAACAGGCCGTCACCGCGGGCCTTCTGATGATCGTTCTGCTTATGACATTAGTCCTCTTGCTCGTGGCCAGCGCCGTCCACAAAGTGATCGGCAACACCGGTGCCAGTGTCATCAGCCGGGTCATGGGGATCATTCTGGCAACAATCGCTGTGGATTCTATACTTGGTGGCTTGGATGCACTCGGTGTTATGGATATTGCTCCGCCGCCGGTTGAAAGCCCCCTGACGCCATTGGAAACAGAGTGAATGCGGTCATTCGAAGTTGATCCGCCGAGCGGCAGGTTCGTCAGCACTGCAGCCCGTCGGCCGTGCTTTGGTAATGCGCCTGCGGCGAACGTCAGCTTCTGCTTTCGGCAGTGCAGCACGAAAAGTCGCCTGATCGCGTCAAAGGGCTGAGTTTGCAAAGGGCGCCTTCTGCGCTTGCCCGACTGTTAGGCGACCGCTTCCCTCGGGCCCGCCCCGGCGCTACATCTGCGCCATGCACTACCTCCACCTCATTTGAAGTTGCGGCCATTCGGCTGAGATCCCCTGGCGTTCGCCGTCTGGAGTCGTCCGCGCTGAGATTCAACCTCGGGCGCGTTGCTCGGTCTGCTGCGTTCCCGGGGCCGTCGACATGCGGCTTATCTGGTCGCCGGACCGCGCTGCACACACGCGCCTAGCGCAGGGTGACGGTATCGCCGTCTATCATCGTGGCCACGTTCTGGCAGACCGGCAGCAGGTCGAAATTCGTGGTGATCTCGCTGACATCTTCAGCGATGCCGCCGATGACCGGTCCCAGCGTAGCCAGTGTCTGATCGAGCACTGTGCCGGTGTCCGCAACGGTCTGATCGATCAGCGCGCCGAGCGGCGTTTTGGTGGATGCCAGTGCCGGGATATTGGACACGGCGTGCAGATCCGCATTCAGCAGCACCCGGAGGCCATCTCCCGGAGCGCAGGCCGGAGAGCCGGTGAGCACCGCATCCGGTGTCACTGAGATATCGCCAAGCCCATGCAAGACTGAGACGAGGTTGGAAACGACGAGGCTTGCCTTCAGCTTGACCTCGCCCTCGAACTTGATTGGGCAATCAGAGAAGATCGCCGCGTTTTCGACTACGAAACCTTCGCTCAGGCGCACTACTTCGTTGTCATCGCAGTCCACCCGGAAACTGCCGTTGCTCAGCACCGAGATGTTGTTCAGGTCTCTCGCATGAATATTCCGAGTTGCGGTGTTAACAGCCCGCTGCACTTCGCCGCGACTGATTCCCCGGCCGCCGAAGACGTTGAACTCCGTCGGGGTGACGGCCATGGTCAGAAGTTCGTCGATCAGGCCTGTGACATGTTTATGGTCCCAAACCGGCATGTCCCCATAAGTGGCGTCGGCCCTTGCCTTCAGGCAGATCCCGATAAAGGCGTTGGTCGACGACAGGTCGACGCGCGCCTGCAGTGACAGCAGCGGGTCGGTGCAGGCGGGGCCGGAGCGGGTCTTGATCAGGGCTGTGGCGCGGCCACGGATGTTCCAGGGGTCGTAATTGAACACCTTGAGGAACAACAGCGGTTCTGGATTGCCCTGCATGCTGTTGCGGTCAAGCGTCACCCGGACCGAATTGGCGGGATAGCTGTTGGGTGAAAATTCCCGGCTGGCTTCGTCGAGATAGCCCATTTCAAAGCTGCCCGGATGCCAGGCGTCTTCAAGCTTCGCGACTTGCAAACCAGTCATAGCGGTGCGTCTGGCAACGTCGAGCGGAGTCTCGCCAAGCCGGGGCTCCGAGGCGCGGATGGCCGCGCTGAGCGCCGCTGTCTCGGCGTTGGTCTGCAAGATTTCGCGGACGCGCCAGGCGTTGGCAGTGTCAATTGCCGCGCCGCCCACAAGAAGCGAAACAGTAAGCACAAAGAGGCAAGTCAGGGTGGCATAGCCGTCCTCGTGCCGCGCAAGGCCGACGAAGGAGAAGGTCTGCATTAGACAGGCTCCCGCAGCATGGACACTTTGGCCGACAGGGAGCCGGGCATGTAGCGGGACAGGAACGGCGTCATCGCCGCCTCTCCAACCGGCAGAGAAACTTTGACGAAGACGTCGTCGCGCGTGAGATCGATGCCGATCTCGTAAGGCTTGTCGGTAAAGAACATCGCGTTGCGTAGGTACATCTCGCCCTCATCGGCGGAGATGGTATGACGCGATAGTGCCCGGGCGGTTTCGCGGGAGGCGTTCCACATGCTCGCATTCAAGGTCAGAGAATAGGAAAAGTCGATGATGAGCATTATTGCCGTGACGATGAGCGGGGTCCAGATGACAAACTCGATGGTCGAGCTTCCGTCTTCGTCCAGCGCAAAATCCTGACCGAGATTTTTTAAATTATTATTGAAACGTTTCAATTTATTCTCCTGTGGTTGACCCAAGGTCACAGGCAATTTTCTCTTTTATTAAGGCAAAAATTTGACGACGCTCCCGATTAAGTTGCCAAAACTGCAAATTAAAAAATTTCAAGCTATTAAAGCGGAGAATTGTTCAAAAGTAGTATGGAAAATATCAACGGCGAGCATGAGTTTTGCGTGACCAGTGCCTTACTGGAGTGGCGGCCTTCGCAAAAGCGGCAATATTTCTAATCTTGAGAATCTTCGCCAGTAACTCCAGATCTCTGCGAGTGCGATTGAGGAAGGAAAAGGCATTTCGGCAGCGGTCGTGGCGCCGTGCCACACGTCACCTGTCCTTCAGCCTACCAAAACATGATCTCGATCCAATTACGGCACTTGTATCGTCGGTTGTTGTATTTGACGGTTGTCGTTCGCTGCCTTCCACTCGGGATACAGGCCTTTATCCCTTTGCCGTTCCAGCGCTTCCAAAAATCGTAGAACGTTTTGTGAAGGCCGCATTTTCCCGGCGCATCACGTTACCGTAAGCTACTGTGATTGATGAATATAATCCCGCTAAGCGCACGCCTGTCTAACCGCATGACGTGCCGTGGAGTTTGGGGAGGAAGGGTCAAAGTCGCGCCATGTGCACGTCGGTCCACTTAAAAAGATCAGATATGTTTACTGGCCGTTTTAAGCGTGGTGAATCACGCAGCACGACAGAAATTGATGGGGATTGATCCTGGAATTTTGACAGCGAAAACACTGGGATTTCAACAATGAGTAATGGTCAATGATTTTGGAGTTAATCCGAAGTCTTGGGGGTCAGAGTATTGATCGCGACCATGATCAATATGGACGCAGTCCCGAGTACGGCGTGCAACGGCACTGCCCACGCAAAGTGCAGATCGAATTTGACGATCACACCGGCCGTCAGAAGCAGTCCGGCAACGAATCCGATAAATAAAAGCGCCAGGCATTTGCTCGGAGGGCTGAGCTCAAGCTCGTATCGCGTGCTTATCGGCTGTCCGGTATTCTCGAACGAGCCATATTCAACGGATTGGTAGGCCATGACGAAAACTTTCCTGCTAAGGGCAACTCCGCGTCACAGCTTTATGAAGGTAAAACTCAGTTCCACCTTCTTCCGGCATGCAACGAAACCGAGCAGCCCTGAAGCCCAGCACAACCCAAGATAGCTCCTTTTTTGTCAACCAATCTAGAAGCAGTTTGTGTTAGGGTTGACCGGAATTGTGTCAGCAGGGGTGTTTTTAAGTCTACGTTTAGCTCTGGAACGGCATTGTTGCGCAACTCAGACCTGAGGACTGACAGCCCCATTCCCCTTTCCCTTAAGCCTCAGGCCACGCAAACGATCTCGGCCGTTCCAGGGGCGGAGAAGCCGTTGATCAGAGTCACGCGGATCTGGGCCGCCAGCGCCCTCTGCCGTCGGCACAAGGTGGTATCGTCTGGCTCGGACCAAGTCCCTGGCCTGCCATCTTCAAGATGCTGGCAACCACGCCCGTCGTTTATCGCAAAGGTAGTATGAACAGGGCCTAGATCGCAGGCAGTGCTGGATCGCTCCGTCGGCGAACACAGCGGGCCGCCCGGGGCTACCGTCGTGCGGCGCGAGCCAGGCCATATCCTTGTCCAACTAGATCAGCTGAGACTCGCGCTTGCGCACCGCCGCAGTGTAGCTGAACCAGTTTGGTGTGCGATAGCGGGCGGGTGATGGCTAGCTCATGCTGCCCGTCTAAACGCGTAGATTCACGCTGTGAATCCTCTCCCGCTAGGGCTGTGCAACAACGCCCGTTGAGAGACTCGATGTATGCCTGCTTGCGGGATGTACCGGCTGCCTGCCTGCCTGCCCGAAGCTTTGTCTGCATAATTCGCGGGCAGAGGATATGCGGTTAATCTGGCCGCCGGAAGCCAATGCGCTGGACAGGGCGCGGGTGGATTAGACGCGGCAGGTCCGGGCTCTCTGGGGATAACTCTGTGTATTATATTCCCAGATACCCGCAAATGTTCACGATTTTGCCCTTGTGATATTAGCGGGCTTGTTCCGCTAATGCCGCATAAAATTTGGGGGTGTCCGCATTTCGTGTTGGCCTGCCGTTTTAAGCGGACGATTTTGCGTTCATCGGAGTAGGTCAGCCGCTTCTTCGACCAAGTCCCGCGCGTAGCGGGCCCTGGCCGACAAGCAACGGCCGCGGCGCACGACGAGCCAAAGTTCGTGCCAACGGCGCTTCGGGAGCTGGAAGACGGAGAGGCTCGCTTTGTCGGCGAAAGCTTCCACGCCGCTTCGGGGCAGGAGTGTGTAGCCGATCCCCTTGGCCACTGGGGCAGGGATTTGACCTATCTGGTTGACTGAACCGCGCACGCTTAGCCGGTCGGCGCCAAGATAGTCGTCCGGGAAATTCAGCCGCAGCAAGTCATCGGCATAGCTGTAGCCATCGGGGTGCGAGATGAAACCACGAGCCTCGAGATCGGCGAAAGACATAGGCGTGTCGGCTGCGTCTGCTGGCAGGACAAGACACAGCTCTTCGCGTCCTAGGTTTTTGGCCTCCAGCCGCGCGTGGTCGGGGTCCGCCCCCAGCACGCCCAGGTCGAAACGTCCTTCCAGCAGCCCTGCCAGGATCTCGGCCTGCGGCGCCGCCTCGAGGTGAACACTCAGTTCGGGCGCAGCGCGCATCCAAGGCAGCAGGGTCGGGTAGAGTAGCATCGCGAAGCTGCCAGAGCATGCGATGTGAACCGGTCCCGCGTTCCGGTCGTCTGCCTCGATGGCGTCGCGCAGACGTTTCTCCTCGGCGCGGCGCGACAGACCAAGCTCAAAGACTACTTCACCCGCTGGGGTCAGGCTAAAGCTCTTGCCGTGTTGACTGATCAGCCCGTGTCCGACCTGCTGCTCGAGTTTCCTGAGATGCTGGCTCACGCCCGGTTGGGTCATGTTCAGACGCTCTGCGGCTTGGGTGAAGTGCTCGGTTTCGCAAAGAGTGGTGAAAGTCTCGAGCCAAGTGGCGTTGAGCATCGAATGATAACACTTCGTTTGGATTTCTATATCGATTGATATTTTCACAAAACGGTACGCGCAGTCCATATCGGCGTCAACGCAACGCAACTTGAATGGAGATATGAGATGACCCAGACACCACGCACTTTTTCCCACATCGGCCTGTCCGTTCCGGACCTCGATGCTGCCGTGAAATTCTACTCCGAAGTGCTCGGGTTCTACGTCGTGATGAAACCCTCTGAGGCCGTCGAGGACGATAGCGCTATCGGTATCATGTGCACGGACGTGTTCGGCCCCGGGTGGGGCTCGCTAAGGATCGCGCACCTGTCGACCGCCGACGGTATCGGCATCGAGATCTTCGAGTTTCCAGGCAACTACGCGCCCGAGGACAAGCTCGAGCACAAGCGCCAAGGCACCTTCCACTTCGCGGTGCAGGACCCGGACGTCGAAGGTCTCGCCCAACGCATCGTCGAGGCCGGCGGGCGGCAGCGGATGCCGGTGCGCGAATACTTCCCAGGGACCAAGCCCTACCGGATGGTCTACGTCGAAGACCCGTTCGGCATTGTCTTCGAGCTCTACAGCCACAGCTACGAGCTCACCTATTCCGCTGGCGCCTACCAATAGCTGGCCGCGCCGGCTCCGTGTGACACGGGGCCGACACAACCCGACATCGCATTCAACTGGGTCGGGCGGAAACTACGATGAACTGAAAATGTCCGCAGGCGACACCCCAGCCAGTCGCTCCTCCAGCCAGCGGATGTAGCTGTTGAGGTTCTTGGTGGCCGATCTGCAAAAGGGCTTGATTAACTTTTTGTAGCGGGCATGGAGCTAGTACACGTTGTGGATGTGATAGCAACCAGAGGCCACGCGCGTGCCAGCCTTGCTGCCGACTACGAAGTGTTCGATGCCTCTCGCCGCTGCGGGATTTTTGTAGCCGTTTGCTCCGTCCGAGCAGAACACGGTATCGCTCGGCACCAGTGGCTTCATGGCCCGCTCCAGCGAGACGCCTGTGCGGTTCGGCAGGCGGCGGAAGAGGTGCACGCCCCCGCGGTCTGCGACGGTGAAAATGGGAAACTGCCATTTCTAGAGGCATCGCATCAACTTCAGCCCCTGCGTGGTGAAATCTTAACATCTGGGACGGGGCGGCGGTGCGACCGTCTCCGGATCTGCGGAGTGCCGGATGCTCTCGCGAGATCCCTTGCGCGACTCCCGTTGGTAGGTCTCATCCGCCTCCACAACTCCCGAGAAGCTCATGGCGGAGCCACTTTCGATAATGGAGAACACCAGCATCCGCCAGCACCAGACCGTGTATTTGTTGACCCCGAGCCGCCGAGCGAGTCTGCGCACTGACTGCGGTGCGGAGGTGCCCAAAATGTCCCGCATCGCGACCATGAACAGGTCTGGACGACGGATACGACCGATGGCGCTGCCGGTTCGGCCGGAATAGGTCTTCTGACAGCCGGTGCAGCGGTAGCGCTGGACGTTGGTTCGCGTGCGCCCCACTTCTGGCGGCGCTCATCACCGCAGAAAGGGCACTTGTGATCTTGGCTTGTCCGCGCTTCGATCTCCGAGATCGCTTCCGTCTTTCGTTGGAGATCCCGGATCTACATCTGGGCGTCTTCGATTTGGACCGGGTTTAGGTCATCGAGGGCATCGAGAAAACGGCGAAAGTCGTGGTGTAACAAGGGCATCCTCCGCGGAAAAAGCGGAGTGATATAGGCCTTTCTACGAAGCAACGAAGCGCACCACAACGCTTTGCGGACACCCCCTAAAATTCTAATTTATAGGATAAATTTGTGGTGCGGGTGATGGAAACTGCACCTGTAACTGAAGCTTGGGAAGTCTCTGTGTCGGCGAGCAGTCGGTGACCAGGTGCAGATGGTCTGGTTCGTATGCCCGTGCACCTATGCCATATAGTAGTTGGCAGATATCGGCTACGCATTAAATACGCTGATTATGCCCCAAGATACTGCAATAATTAAGCAATCCGGTGCAGGCCACCCGCACCATTTCAGATTTCTTTCTTGCCCACAGCGCATGGTGACACACGGCCACCCGCGTCTGGTCTGGGAGGACAACGCCGGTCCGCACAAGATCTGACTGGCTGCGCCGGGCGCGCAAACCTTCAAGTTCCTGCAGGGATCTCGGCGTGCACCCAACCCGGAGGGCGCCGACAGGATCGCCTCGAGGCGCGCATTTGCCTGAGAAGGACCACGTGAAAACCGCCGCGTTTCAGCGGCGGTTTCAAGAAGCATCTCACGCGCTCTGTATGAAGGGATATCCTGATAATGAGGCGCTGTAGACTGGCTTCTGTAAGGCTTTTCATAGCACAAAAATGGCTGAGTCGCAGCAATAAAATAGGGCCGCCCGGACGGCGCGGTGATCACCGGCGGGCAGGCAGACCAGGACCCCGGCGTGTCTGGACCTGCGCGGCGGCACGGCGGCGTCCCGCGCACCCGGCCTCGGCCCGGCGCACGCACGGTCGGCGGACCTCGAAACCCTGCCGTCAATTCCGCCGTGAAAGACGACCCGTCCTGCCACAGGCTGCAAACTGGATTCTCCCGGACAGGTGCGGTAAGGCAGCCGCTGAAACGCGGCAGTTTTCGGCCGTGGCGGTCAACAGGAGCGGTGAGCTGTGAACAAGGGTCTGCAGGATGATGCGGCGCGGCTTGGGCCGGATGCGCGTGTGACATGCGTCTCTCGGATCGAAACGCAGGACCTCGCCCGGTATCTGGCCAGTCAGCTCAGGGTGGGTGACGTGGTCTTGCTGGACGGTGCGTTGGCGGCGGGAAAGACGACATTTGTCACCCAGATCTGCCGCGCGCTCGATTGCGAAGAGCAGCCATCCAGCCCGACCTATGCGATCTCGAATGTCTACACCTGTCCGCAGTTCGAGATATTCCACATTGACGCCTACCGGCTTGACGGACCACGGGCGTTTCAGAACCTCGGTCTGGACGAGTTCTTCCCCGAATCGCTGGCCCTGATCGAATGGGGCGAACGGGTGGCCGCGGTATTTCCCGACAGCCTGCATGTCAGGATCGGTTTTCTGGACGGGGCGCCCGACGCGCGGCACTTTGATTTTGCCGCCAGCGGCGGGCGCTGGCAGTCGCTGCTGGCGGATCTGGCCCGGTACGGTCGGGAACAGGCCACCGATGCGGGGTCGGCGTCGTGAAACTGATCGTCCAGACGTCGTCTGCCAGCTTCGGTCTCGGCCTCATGTCCGACGCCGGAGTCCTGCACCATGAAATCCACGGCACCGACCGCAGCGCACGCTCCAGAGACCTGGGCGCCCTGTTCCGCGACCTGACCCGATCGGCCGGATGTGCGCTGTCCGAGATTGACGCCGTCTGGGTGGATCTGGGGCCCGGCGGCCTGTCGTCGACCCGCGCCGGAGTGAGTTTTGCAAATGCGCTGGCCTTTGCGGCACCGGCACGACTTTGGGGGGTGTCGGCACTGGAACTGCTGATGCTGCATGCGCGCGAGCTCACGCAGCGCCCGGTGTGCAGCATGCGCCCGGCGCAGGGGGGGCTGGCGTTCTGGGCGCTGTACGAAGGGAGGCGCATGGTTGCCTCCGGCTGCGAGCGCCCCGAGCTCGTCTTGCCCCGCATCACGGCGGACCACGGCGCGGTGGCTCTCGCAGGTCCGCTGCCGCGGCTCAGACTGGCACCCGAGACCTTGAACGGGGTGGAGCCGCTGGAGATCGACCCGCCGGCGCTTAGGCATTTCGCACAGGCCACGCGCCGTGTCCCGGTGCGGGTCGGTGCCACGGAAATCCTTGAACCGATCACCGGTCCCGAAGCCCTTGCGGCCGGCTGAAACCTGCACCGCACCTGTGCCCTGTGGCCTTTTGAGTTGCGTGGATGGGGGCAGGCCAGTACAGCCGCCGCAGGGTTTGTGACATCGGGACAGGTGCGGTTCCTGCTGCCCCTTGCGAGGGCAGGCCGCGCTTTCGTTCCGGTCGGATGCGACAGGGCCAGAAGGACAGAACATGACGAACACCGCAACAGAACCCGCCGACACGGGGACCCAGCTTGTTCAGGCGGCGCGCTGTCTCGAGGCGGGCGGCGTTGTGCTTGTGCCGACGGACACGGTGCTAGGGCTCGCGGCGCTGCCGTCCCGGCCCCAGGCCGTCGCGCGGATTTTTGCCCTGAAGGACCGCCCGGCGCACAAGAACCTGCCGGTCATGGTCGCCTCGGTGCAACAGCTCGAAGACATCGGTGCCGACGTGTCGGCGGTGGCCCGCGCCCTGATTGCCTCGCCGTTCTGCCCCGGACCACTCAGCCTCGTGGTTGCGGTGCGTGGGCAGGGGCAGGCCGACTGGCTGCGCGGTCGCGAGGAACTGGCCTTCCGGATACCGGACGATGCGTTCCTGCTGGATCTGCTGCGGCTTGTCGGGCCGCTGATGGTCACCAGCGCAAACCGATCCGGCATGGACACCCCGGGCGATACGCTCGCCGCAGCGGCGCAGCTGACGGCAGAGCCCGACATGGTGGTTTCGGGACGCGGCGGCGGCCCGGTGCCGTCGACCCTGGTCAACTGCCGCGCCGTGCCGCCGGTGATCGAACGCATCGGCGCCATCCCGGCCGCGGCGCTTGCCGGATATCTGGGCACATGAGCACGGCAGACCTCATTCTCGGGATTGAGACCTCCTGTGACGACACATCGGTGGCACTGGTCGGCCGGGACGGTCAGGTCGTCGCCTGCGAGACGGTGTCACAATTCGACATCCACGCGGAATTCGGTGGCGTGTTTCCGGAACTCGCCAGCCGCGCGCATCTGGAGGCGATCCTGCCGACGGTGCACAAGGTGATGGCGGCCGTGGGGTCCGACCCGGCACGGATCCGCGCCATCGGCGTGACGCGCGGCCCGGGGCTTATCGGTTCGCTGATCGTCGGGGTGAACACGGCGCAGGCGCTGGGGATCGCCTGGGACCGACCGGTTTACGGCGTCAACCACCTGCGCGGGCATCTGCGCAGCCCCGACCTTGACGTGCGGCGGATCACCTATCCGGCGCTGCTGCTGCTTGTCTCGGGCGGGCACACGCTGTTGTGCCACCTGCAAAGCGCGGTGGACGTGACCGTGCTGGGCACCACCCGGGACGATTCGGTCGGCGAAACCTATGACAAGGTGGCGCGCATGCTTGACCTCGGGATGCCCGGCGGCCCGGCGCTCGACCGGCTGGCGGTGCAGGGACAGCCGGTGCACCGGTTTCCCCGGCCGATGATCCGGGACGGGTACGAATTTTCTTTTTCCGGGCTGAAATCCAGTGTGGCGCGCCTGCTGGAAAAGGATCCCGGTGTGGACCGGGCCGATGTGGCTGCGTCCTTTGTCGCGGCCTGCCTGGATGTGCTGGGGGCCAAGGTGCGCCGGGCGATTGCGGAATATCCCTCAGGGTCTCTGGTCGTCGTCGGCGGCGTGGCGGCCAGCCCGCAGATCCGCGCGCTGGTCGAAGGGATCTGCGCGGAGAACGCGCTGATCCCCTGTCTGCCCCCGCTGAAATGGGCCACGGACAATGCCGCGATGATTGCTCTGGCGACCTGGGACTATCTGGAAAACGATGCCCCCAAGGACCTGCGCACAACACCCAGCCTGTCTCTGGCGGCCTGGTAGCAGCCGAGCGGTTGGTTGCCGTCGGCGGACGGGAATGTGTTCGGTGCGCGCGTCTCTCCGACCTAGGGGGGGCACTACGCCGTGGCAGGAAACTGCCGGATGGACGCGGCGAAACTCCGACCATTGCAGAACAGTCGCCGCACAGTGGCTCAGCGCCAGGGGCACCAACCTGCGCGGAGTCTGCTGGGAACCGGAACGCGATACGCTGATTGCCGAATATCTGCCGGTGACCGTGGCGCAGCTGTTCGCGACGATTGCGGGCGGACTGGGCATTTCGGTCGTGGTTGTCGGGGTGCAGCTGGCCGCCACCACGGGCATTGTCGGTGCAACGGGTGTGGCGATGGGACTGATCCCGCTGCCGGTGATGGTGCGCAACGGGTATGCCAACCCGCTGTCCCCGGGGATCGTCGCGGCCTCTGGTACGCTGGGGCCGATCCCGGAAAGCTGGGCGGAGACGCAGGCGGCATACGGCGCAATCACCGCGGATGACCGGCGCCTGCGCACCATCTACCGGAGCGAAATCGACAGCCGTTCGGCCGATCCGGAACGCGCATTCCTGCTTGTCTCCGGGGCGCAAGAGCTTCTGGCCAGCGAGACTGCCTGGCGGGAGCGGGCGGGCAGGGAACTGCTGCCCGAACTGCGTGCCTGCGATCTGGCGATACAGGGCACCAACGGATTGCGTCAGCAGCCGCACCTGCCGCGCAGGCAGGCGTTGTTCGTCGCCTCCTGCAGTGCAGGCCGCCGCGACATTTCGCTGAACTTCTGACCCCCGCCGTGCGCATTGATCGCCCCGGACGCTGCGTCGATGCGGGTTTCGGCACGGGCCTTCTGTTCCAAAATGGAAATGGACAATTTCCGGAATCGCACCAATGGCTGCGTGTTTTCGGGTTTCCCTGTGGTAAAGTAACGCCGAAGCTGTCTTTCGGTGCGCCGGGGCGGGCGAGGTGTGACCGCGCAAATTGTAGTTGAAAATTCTTAACGACCGTTCGGTCAAGTCATTCAAATTGTCATGGCTCTGTACCGCGAGCAGCAGACAGGAGTTGAAATGCCGCCTTTTGACCCAGCCTTTCCCACAGGCAACATCGAAGACATCACCGGCGCATTCGAGATTGAAGTGATTGTGCGGTTTGACGATCTGTCGGGCGGATACTGGCAGCGCGCCTTTGATTTTGGCGACGGTCCCGACACCAACAACATACTGTTGTCGCAGTACGAAAATACGAGCGACATGACCTTCGTGCTCTACCAGGCCGGTCAGTCCTATCGCGTCACCGCCCCGGAGGCGATCATCGAGGGCGAGACCGCGACCTGGAACGTCGGCATTGCCGCGGACGGGGCCATGTGGATCGACAAGAATGGCGTCCGCCTGGCCGAGGCGCAGGGCGTTGTGCCGGTCGACATGCCGCGGCTGAACGAACTTCTGGGCCAATCCAACTGGTCCGAGGATTCACCTCTGGACGGTGCGGTTCTGGGTATTGATGTCACCAACGCCGGTGAGCCGGTGGACAATGGCCTGTTGAACGCCACGCCGCAGATCGACGGCGCCTTCCGGCTGGACGTCGTGGCGCGGTTTGATGATCTGGACGCCGGGCAGGGACAGCGGGTCTTTGATTTTGCCGATGCCACCGGCATCAACGCGCTGCGGTTGACCCAGGTCGGCACCAGCGACGACCTGCGGCTCGAACTGCTGCAGGACGGTCTGGTCTACAGCGTCACCGCGCCGGATGCGATTGTCGAGGGCGAACTGGCGCATTGGGCTGTCGGTATCGACGGTGACGGCGTGATGTGGCTGGAGAAAGACGGCACTCCTCTGGCCGAGGCGCAGGGCGTTGTGCCCTATGACATGGATCGGGAATCGCGGCTGATCGGCGACTCGAATGCCGAAGATGGCAGCCAGATCGACGGCGTGGTGCTTGGCCTGACGGTCACACCGGTGTCGGATGGCCCATTGCCCGCCGATCCGGTGGATCCGGTCGCGCCTGAGGATCCTGTCACCCCGCCGGACCCTGTCGAGCCGGTGGACCCGCTGCCGCCGCCCGATCCGGCCGACCCGCTGCCGCCGCCCGACCCGGTGGAGCCTGCGCCTGCCACCGGGCCACAGCAGATCGACGGGGCGTTCGAGATCGCGGTGACGGTCCGCTTTGACGATGTGCAGGGCGCATACTGGGGCCGTGCCTTTGACTTTGGCGACGGTCCCGAGACCAACAACATTCTGTTCAGCCAGGTCGAGAACACCACCGACATCATGCTCGAGATCTGGCAGGACGGCAGTGCCTACCGGGTCATTGCGGCGGATGCGATCGTGCAGGGCGAAACCGCCGACTGGACCGTGGGCGTCGATCCCGACGGGCTGATGTGGATCGAGAAGGACGGGGCGCTGCTGGCGGAAAACCAGGGGGTCGTCCCGGCGGATGTCGAACGGCAGAACCTGCTGATCGGACAGTCGAACTGGCCCGAGGATGCGCCGCTGGTCGGGGCTGTGTCCGACCTGAGCGTGACGCAGTTCGACGATTTGGTCGATCCGCCCGACCCGGTCGATCCGCCCGACCCGGTCGATCCGCCTGACCCGATTGATCCAGTTGATCCGGTCGATCCGCCCGATCCGGTTGACCCACCCGATCCGGTCATTCCGCCGCCGGTGACCGGGGCCGGGAACATGATCTTTGTCGCGCATCAGGATGATGACCTTCTGTTCATGAATCCGACGATCAGCGATCTCATCGACGCTGGTGAACCGGTAACCACGGTCTACCTGACGGCCGGCGATTTTGGCCTCGGGGAAGAGTACTGGGGCGCGCGCGAGATGGGGGAAAAGGCCGCCTACGGCTATATGGCCGGGGCCAACGACTGGGTGGACGAGACGGTGACCCTGTTGACGGACGGCACCGAGCACGAGATCGCCAGTTCCTACCTTGAAAGCCAACCGGATGTGCGGCTGTATTTTCTGCGCACACCGGACGGGTTCGACGGAAGCGGCTCGGACACCTACGGCAACGAAAGCCTGCAACGGCTGTCCGACGGCGTGATCGATCAGGTGACCACCGTCGATGGGGCCACCACCTATACGGACGCGGAATTCCGCAGCGTGCTGACCGGCCTGATGAACCTGCACCAGCCGGATCACATGCACATTCAGGACCACACCAGCGCCTATGCAGACCAGGAACATTCCGATCATTATCACGCGGCGGAATACGCGACCTCGGCGATGGAGGGGTATAATGCCGATTATACCGTCACCAGCTACGTCGGTTACGCCACCTGGGGCTTCGAGGAAAACCTGACCGGTTCGGTGCACGACGAAGTGAGCCAGACGTTCATGGAGTACGCTGCTTTCGATCCGCAGGTGTTTGGCAGCGACGGCACGCTGATCAATGCCTATCGCGAATGGGTGCAGCGGGAATACGTGGCGGATGAATACACTGTCAGCGCCACCCCCGAGGCCATCCAGACCGCGTCGGTCTTTGAGGCGCTGATGCTGACCGGTGACGCGGCGAGCTTTGATCTGACCGCCGGGACCGCAGCGGATGAAGAGGTCGAAGACGACGTTTTCGTCTAGCTGAGTTCAGGCTTGTGGCCACCTCCGGCCCGCCAATCACGCAGCTTATCCAGCCCGCGCCCGGCAAAATCGGCCGGAGAGGGCGCGTGGGGCCGTCAGATGCTTGCGGGCGGCAGCGGGCAGGGGTAAACGCATCCCCCAAGAGCACGCCACAGAATACTGATCAAAGAGGCCCCCATGTCCATCGACGTAGAGACCGCCGCCCGCGTGGCCAAACTGGCCCGCATCAAGGTGGCCGACGACGCCCTGCCGGCACTGGCCGAAGAATTCAACACCATCCTCGGCTTTATCGAGCAATTGGGTGAAGTGGATGTCGAAGGCGTCGATCCCATGGTGTCGGTCACGCCGATGCGTCTGCCACGCCGTCAGGATGGCGTCACCGACGGCGGCATGCAGGACCGAATTCTTGCCAATGCGCCCGATGCGCGCGAAGGTTTTTTTGCTGTGCCGAAGGTGGTGGAATAATGTCGGATCTCACCAAACTCAAGATTTCCGAAGCCCGGGACGCACTGCGCAAGGGCGAAGTGACGTCGGTCGCGCTGACCCAGGCCTGTCTCGCGGCAATCGACGGCGCCGATGCGTTGAACGCCTTTGTGCACAAGACTCCCGAACTGGCGCTGCAACAGGCCACTGCCGCCGATGCCCGCATCCAGGCCGGAGACAGCCCCGACCTCTGCGGCATCCCGCTGGGCATCAAGGATCTTTTCTGTACCAAAGGGGTGCCGAGCCAGGCCGCCAGCCGGATATTGCAGGGCTTTGTTCCTGAATATGAAAGCACGGTCACCAGCCAGCTGTTCAGCGCCGGCGCGGTGATGCTGGGCAAACTCAACATGGACGAATTCGCCATGGGCTCGTCGAACGAAACCTCGACCTATGGCGATGCGGTCAACCCCTGGCGGCGCGGCAACGACGAAACGCCGCTGACGCCGGGCGGGTCTTCGGGCGGGTCGGCCTCGGCGGTGGCGGCGGATCTGTGCCTTGGAGCGACCGGCACGGATACCGGCGGTTCGATCCGCCAGCCGGCTGCCTTTGCCGGGATCACCGGGATCAAACCGACCTATGGGCGCTGTTCGCGCTGGGGGATTGTCGCCTTTGCCTCGTCCCTCGATCAGGCCGGACCAATGACCAAGGACGTGCGCGACGCGGCGATCATGCTGGGCGCGATGTGTGGTCATGACCCCAAGGATTCGACCTCTGCCGACATGGCGGTGCCGGATTTCGAATCCATGCTGACCGGCGACATCCGTGGCAAGAAGATCGGTATCCCGCGCGAATACCGCATGGACGGCATGCCGGACGAGATCGAGACGCTCTGGGCGGACGGAACCGCGATGCTGCGCGACGCCGGAGCCGAGATCGTCGACATCTCGCTGCCGCACACAAAATACGCGCTGCCCGCCTATTATGTCATCGCCCCGGCCGAGGCTTCGTCGAACCTCGCGCGCTATGACGGGGTGCGGTATGGCCACCGCGCCAGTCTGGCGCAGGGTGACGGCATCACCGAGATGTACGAAAAGACCCGCGCCGAAGGCTTCGGGGCCGAGGTGCAGCGCCGGGTGATGGTCGGCACCTATGTGCTGTCTGCCGGGTTCTATGACGCCTACTACAACCGCGCCCGCAAGGTGCGCACCCTGATCAAGCGCGACTTCGAGACGGTGTTCGCAGATGGCATCGACGCCATCCTCACACCGGCGACGCCTTCTGCGGCGTTTGGCCTTGGCGAGATGAGCCA
Source organism: Puniceibacterium confluentis (assembly GCF_007923445.1). Classification (GTDB taxonomy): domain Bacteria; phylum Pseudomonadota; class Alphaproteobacteria; order Rhodobacterales; family Rhodobacteraceae; genus Puniceibacterium; species Puniceibacterium confluentis. The sequence continues at coordinate 25,834 of NZ_VOJI01000015.1, forward strand.
TGCCGACCCGGTGCAGATGTATCTTAACGACGTTTTTACCGTTACAGTGAACCTCGCAGGCCTTCCGGGCGTTTCGGTTCCGGCGGGCATCGACCGGCAGGGGCTGCCTCTTGGCCTGCAACTGATCGGCCGACCCTGGGAAGAGGGCGATCTGCTGAATACCGCCTATGCCCTGGAACAGGCGGCGGGCTTTGTCGCAAAGCCGTCGCAGTGGTGGTAATGGCCCCGGAGAGACTCAGAGGATGACACGACGCATGACACGGTTTTTCTATCTTGGTGTGGCGGCCCTGACGCTGGCGGGATGTGCCGCGTCAAATGTGCCTGACAGCGGTGCGGGCGTCGGGTTCGGCGATTATGCTGACTATCAGGCGCGCCGCGAGGCCGAACTGCTGGGCAATGCGCCGGTGCGCACCACGGTGCCGCCGCCTGCCGGGGTCGTGTCGTCCAACCTTGATAACCCCGATCCGGCGATCGCTGCAGCCGAGCGCGCTCTGGCGCAGGATCCGGGGGCTGGCCCGATAGAGGCCGCTCCGGGCAATCCGGCGCCGCAGGTGGTCACGAATGCCGCCGGGATTTCGGAGGAAAACAGCTTTGACGCTGTGTCCGGAGAGCGGGACATCGCTGCTGACGCGGCACTGATCGCCCGCAACCGGGCACAGTACCAGGTGATCCAGCCGACCGCATTACCCAGCCGCAGCGGCGCCGAAGGACCGAACATCGTCGAATATGCGCTCAAGACGACCAACCCGCGCGGCACGTCGCTCTACAGCCGGTCGGCGTTCAACACCGAGGCCAAGGCTGCCCGTGCCTGTGCCGACTATTCCTCGTCGGATCTGGCACAGGAAGCGTTCCTTGCCGCCGGTGGTCCGGAAAAGGACCGTCGTGGCATGGATCCGGACGGCGACGGGTTTGCCTGTAGCTGGGATCCGGCGGCGTTTCGGTCGGTGCGCCGGAACTGACGGCGCTCTGGTATCCCTCTGGCAACTGTGGGCCGCGCCGCGACGGAGCGGTGCCATCTCTGGTTGTGATCCACTATACCGCGATGCCGTCGGCAGAAGGTGCCCGGGACTGGCTGTGTGATCCGCGGTCGCAGGTTTCGGCACATTACGTGATCTGTCCGGCGGGACGCCTGTGGCAGCTTGTGGACGAAGCCGAGCGGGCCTGGCATGCCGGCGCAGGTCAGTGGGGATCGCTGACGGATGTCAACTCGCACTCGATCGGGATTGAGCTGGCCAATACCGGCCTGCAGCCCTTTGCCGAACCACAGATGGCGGCGCTTGAAGACCTTCTTTCATCTATTCGGAAACGCTGGAAAATTCCGCCTGAAGGTGTGATCGGACATTCCGATATGGCGTTGGGACGCAAGATCGATCCCGGCCCGCGGTTCGACTGGCGCAGGCTGGCACGTCAGGGACTGTCGGTCTGGCCGCAGCCGCGGCGGGGCGGGTCGTTTTACGACGATGCACAGAGATTTGGCTATGCCATCCCGGCAGAGGGCAAGAGCCACTTGCTGCAGGCGTTCCGCCACCGTTTTCGCCCCGGCGCCTCGGGTCCGCTGGACGAGATCGACACCGCCTTGATGGCGGACCTGGCCACGCGCTGGCCAAGGGACTGACACCTGCAAGCAAAGTCATTCCAGCTCGTACGGCAGTACGCCGCGCCAGTTCGGCGGGACGTGCAACTTGCGTTCCAGCGGTGGCACCGAACGTTGGTGGCAGGTCATCCGCTCGCAGATCCGGCACGAGATACCGATGGGCTCGAAGGCCGCATCGCGATCTAGGTCGAGCCCGTCGGCATAGACCATGGCGCGGGCATGTTTCACCTCGCAACCCAGCGAAATCGCATAGCGCCGCACCGGCGCACCGTAATGGCCCCCCGGCTTGGTCACATCGCGGGCGAGGCTGATATAGCGCACCCCGTCCGGGGTTTCGGCCAGTTGGCGCAGGAACCGGCCCGGTGTTTCAAAGGCGCGGTGCACGTTCCACAGCGGGCAGGCGCCGCCAAACCGTGCGAACTGCAACCGGGTCGAGGAATGTCGCTTGGTGATGGTGCCGGCCTGATCGACACGCACAAAGAAGAACGGAATGCCCTTGGCGCCGGGTCTTTGCAGGGTCGACAGCCGGTGCGCCACCTGTTCGATCGATGCGCCGAACAGAATCGCCAATCGCTCGAGATCATGCCGCGTTTCCTGTGCGGCTTGCAGGAAGGCCACATAGGGCATCATCACGGCCCCGGCGAAATAGTTCGCAAGCCCGATCTTGGCGATGCTACGGGCCGCATCGGTCTGAAACCGGGCCAGATCGAGAGTCGCCTCGAGCAGCGGATCCTGACGCAGCAGCGCCACCTGCAAAAGCAACTGGAACGTCTGGGTCTCTGGCGGGGCAAGCGCCGACAGGACCAGCACGCCGGTTTCGGCATCGTACTGGCGCAGCGGCGTCGCGTGTTCGAACCGAACCTTCACCCCACGATGTGCCAGCCGGGCGATGGCGGCGCTGCGGATGTCACCTTCGCCCTGCAGCAGACCGGCAAAACGCTCCGCGGTCCGGTCGACAGCGTCGATATAGTTGTCGCAGTAATGGAAAAAGTCGCGGACTTCCTCCCAGGGGCTGGGCTGCAGCTGGGTACCTTCGCGGCCCAACGCCTCGTCCAGACTGGCGAGCCGTTCATGGGTGTGCCGGTACGCCTTGTGAAGTTCCAGAAAGGCGCGGGCGAAAGCGGGGGCATTCGAGGCCGTCAGCCGCAGGTCGGCCAGCGGCGGCGCGACATCGCCAAAGACGGGGTCGGCGAGGGCTTCGCGCATGTCCGTGACCAGGCGTTCGGAATCGCCCTGGCCGAGTTCGGTCACGTCGAGACCGAATTCCTGCGCCAGCGCCAGAACCACCGTGGTGCTGACCGGGCGGTTGTTGTTCTCCATCTGGTTGAGATAGGGCAGGGAGACACCCAGCTTGGTCGCAAAATCCTTCTGCGTGAGGCCAAGCCGCCCCCGGATCTCGCGCAGCTTGGCGCCAACATACAGCTTTCTGGAGGACATGCGGCAACCTCTTTGCAAATCAGTCCCGCAAGGTTTGCAAAGAACCTAGCCGCCGTCCAGTGCCGCCAGCTGCCTTTCGCGCCAGATCACGAAGCGAATGCAGGCGATGGCGAGCAGGCTGGTGATGAACATGATCCACAGCAGCGGCCATGCCCCGGTCCCGGGTTTGAGAAGGGCGCCCGCCAGCGCGGACAGCGCCGCGCCGCCGCCGATCATGATGGCGCCACCCAGTCCGCTGGCCGTGCCGGCAAGATGCGGACGCACTGACAGCATGCCGGCGGTGGCGTTGGGAATCGACATGCCGTTGCCCAGACCCACAAAGATCACAAACCCGAAGAAGCTGGTCACCGATCCGTAATCGGTGGCCATGACAATCAGGTTGAGCGCAATGCCCGCCGCGTTGAACAGCGTGCCCCAATACACCATGTTGTTCACGCCGACGCGCGCGGAATACCGGCCTGACAGATAGTTGCCGACAAAATATCCGACCGCCGGAGCGCCGAAATACAACCCCAGTTCCGACGGGGTCAGGGAAAAGACGACCGAACCGACAAACGGCGCGCCGCCGAGGTATGCAAAGAAGGCACCCGAGGCGAAACCCGAGGCAAGGGCGTAGCCCCAGAACCGCGGCGCACGCAGCAGTTCGGGATATTCGCGGAACTGCTGCCCGAGGGTGAGCGCGCTTTTCTTCGCCGTCTCACCCAGGTCCCGCCAGGTGAGCCAGAACAGGGCCAGCCCCAGCGCCAGCAACAGCCAGAAATTTGCCTGCCAGCCCAGCAACTCGTCCAGCACGCCGCCGATCGCCGGGCCGATCATCGGCACCACGGCCATACCCATGGTGACATAGCCGATCATCGAGGCCGCCTGATCCTGCGGGACCATGTCGCGGACCACCGCGCGTGACAGCACCATCGTGGTCACAATGACCGCCTGCAGCATCCTGAAAGCGAGGAAAACATAAGCGTCGCGCGCAATCAGGCAACCGATGGTTGCCAGACAGAAGATGGCAATGCCACCCAGGATCACCGGGCGGCGGCCCAGCTTGTCCGAGATCGGACCGATCAGGATCTGCAGCACGGCGTTGACGGCGAGATATATCGCGACGGAGAGCTGCATCAGACTGTATTCGGTGTCAAAGTATGCGGTCATATTGGGCAGGCTGGGCAAGAAGATGTTCATTGCCAGCGCCGAAAGACCCGCGAGCAGGATCAGCGTCGTGATGTGGGGCGGGGTTGAGCGGTCCAGAAATCGGACCAATGGGGCGTCTTGCATAATCAGTGTGTTAGGCCGATGCTTTGGCCGTGTCCAACGAGACCATGCGCTCGGTGTCGAATATGCAACTTTGCAATATGCACGCAACATTTTTTGCGCAATTTGCAAATTTGCCAAAAGGCACTTGAGGCAGCGCGCAGGCTCTGTATTTTCCGCCGAAACGAGGGGATCACGATGAAAGACATTCTTCAGGAACTCGAAAGCCGCCGTGCCGAGGCCCGGCTGGGCGGCGGCCAGAAGCGGATCGACGCGCAGCATGCCAAGGGCAAGCTGACGGCGCGCGAACGCATCGAGCTGCTTCTGGACGAGGACAGCTTTGAAGAATTCGACATGTTCGTCACGCACAGATGCACCGATTTCGGCATGGAGAACAACAAGGTCTATGGCGACGGCGTCGTGACGGGCTGGGGCACGATCAACGGGCGCATGGTCTACGTGTTCAGCCAGGACTTTACCGTCCTCGGCGGCTCGCTTTCGGAAACCCACGCCAAGAAGATCTGCAAGATCATGGATATGGCGATGCAGAACGGTGCGCCGGTGATCGGGATCAACGATTCCGGTGGTGCCCGCATCCAGGAAGGCGTGTCCTCGCTGGCGGGCTATGCCGAAGTCTTCCAGCGCAACGTGATGGCCAGCGGCGTGGTGCCGCAGATTTCGCTGATCATGGGCCCCTGCGCCGGCGGCGCGGTCTACTCCCCGGCGATGACCGATTTCATCTTCATGGTGCAGGACAGCTCTTACATGTTCGTGACCGGCCCGGATGTGGTCAAGACGGTCACCAACGAAGTGGTCACTGCCGAAGAACTGGGCGGTGCATCGACGCACACGCGCAAATCCTCGGTGGCGGACGGTGCTTTTGCCAACGATGTCGAAGCGCTTGCCGAAGTGCGGCGGCTGGTGGATTTCCTGCCGCTGTCCAACCGGGAAAAGCCGCCCGTCCGCCCGTTTTTTGACGAACCGGGCCGGGTCGAGCGCAGCCTTGATACCCTGATCCCCGAAAACGCCAACACGCCCTATGACATGAAAGAGCTGATCAACAAGATCGCGGACGAGGCCGACTTCTACGAGATCCAGGAGAATTACGCGCGCAACATCATCACCGGGTTCATCCGCCTCGAAGGTCAGACCGTCGGGGTGGTGGCAAACCAGCCGATGGTGCTGGCGGGCTGTCTGGACATTGACAGTTCGCGCAAGGCGGCACGGTTCGTGCGGTTCTGCGATGCCTTCGAAATTCCGATCCTCACGCTGGTGGACGTGCCCGGGTTCCTGCCCGGCACCGGTCAGGAATACGGCGGTGTGATCAAGCACGGAGCCAAGCTTTTGTTCGCTTATGGTGAGGCGACGGTGCCCAAGGTCACGGTCATCACCCGCAAGGCCTATGGCGGGGCCTATGACGTGATGTCCTCCAAGCATTTGCGCGGAGATTTCAATTATGCCTGGCCGACGGCCGAGATTGCCGTCATGGGGGCAAAAGGCGCGACCGAAATCATTCACCGTGCCGACCTGAAGGATGCGGAAAAGATTGCCGCCCATACAAAGAACTACGAAGACCGCTTTGCCAACCCGTTTGTCGCCGCCGAGCGGGGCTTTATCGACGAGGTGATCCAGCCCCGCAGCACCCGCAAGAGGGTCAGCCGCGCCTTTGCGGCGCTGCGCGGGAAAAAGCTTACCAACCCTTGGAAAAAGCACGACAATATACCGCTCTAAGTGACCCTTTCCGGGGCGTCCGGGCGCAACCGCAGACTGCAGGACCAAGAGGCTGAATGACACAGGATTTCGACCATCCGGATCCGTCTGACCGACCGGGCGCGGACAGCGGCAAGGCCCGGCTGTCCGGCGCGGACGGGCCGCTTGCCCATGCGGGCTTGCGGCCGCGGCGTGGCTGGTACACCACAGAGACCCGGGCGCGCTATACGCTGTCGCGCCATTGGCCGGTGGTTTTCGATCTGGTCGCCTGCACGCATCTGCCTTTGCTGCGTGCCAACCGCCTGGCGCGGCAAATCCGGCAGGATATATGGCGGGAACTGCGGCATCTGCGCGGGTTCTCTCCGGCTGTCGAGATTGTCCATGAGGGTGCCGGTCTGAAGGTCCGTGCCGGTGGCAGCCTGATGGCCGGAGCGGCGCCTGCGGGCACTTCGGCACAGTTGGCAGCCTTGCTGAACGACCCCGAGCGGCGCGCACGCTGGTGCCACTGGGCCCGCATCCGGGGGCAGGGCTGATGTCGCTGTTCTCCGGTCCAGTGATCTCGGTTTCGCGCTTGGTTCGTCCGGGTGACGGGCACTCGGGTCGTCGGTCGGGCTGGGCTGTTGCGAGTCTGACGGCTCTCGGGGCACTGGCGGTGACAGGCGCGGTGGCGGTGTTCGGGTTACCCGTGGGCACCGCCGGGGGGCAGACGGTCACGCTGCCGTCCGGCAGATCCGCGCAGTTTCAGGAGCTGATAGAGGAAGTCTCGGGCGAGATTTCGGTCGCGCGATTCCGCTTTGTCGCGCCCTGGGTTGCCGACGGCCCAGACTATGGTTCGGTGGCCGCGGACATGGAGGAACTGTGCCAGACCTATGCCGTCAGCGCGCTTGAGGGCGCCGCTGCGGATCCGGCGCGGATCATCATTTCCCTGGCCCAGAGCGCAACCGAATTCGGGGTCGCGAACCCTGATATTACGCAGTTTTTTGAGTCTTTCAGCCTGCGAAACGGGCTCTGTATCTGGGAGGCATTCTGATGGCTGCACAATATCTGGAGGCCTCCGGGGGCGGAGTGCTGTCTTATGAGGCTTTCGAGTCACAGATGCCCGACGTATCGGCGCCCACGTATCTTTTCCAAATCTTTTCCGATATTCTGCGGAACGGTTGCACCCAAGCGACCGTTACCTCGAGACGAGGACAGGCAGGGCCGTGTGGTCGCGTCGGTTCCGTTGAATCTGACAGGAGTAAGAAATGTCGAAAAGCATCAAGCTGGTTGCAATGTTCGGTTTTGTCGCAACGCTCTCCGCGTGCGGTCAGCAGCAGCAGGAAGAGTACGTTGTGGTTGACCCGGCGCCGATCTCTGTCGAGCCTGTTTACACCGGCAAGTACAAGTAAGACGATCCCGGGACGGGCTTTGCGGTCCGTCCCGGTTTCCATCCCCGGTTCCGGCCCGTTGTTGGCCCTTCACACAGAGGAGGGCCTGTCGTGCTGAAGCACCGCGGCTTTCCCGGGCGACTGCCCGGCACAGATTTCCAGTTCACCATCCGCCGCGCCAACTCCAAGGGCGCCACGCCGCTGACCAAACGCGAGCGCTACGCGGACCGTCGCCCGCCGGACAAGCGCGCCGACCTGTGGTTCATGGCGGCCCTCTGGGCGCATTTCGGCAACGAGCCGTTTGAACGCGGCAATCTGGATGCCGGTCGGCTGAGCTGGCTGTTCGGGCGCGAAGTTCTGCCGGTGGATGACCCCTTCGACCCGCTCAGCTATGAGTCGCTGCTGGTGATCAACGAGCGGCAGGCGCGGATTGCTTTTCCCGAGGCGTTCGAAAAGGGATTTTGGGCATGATTCTGCTGCCGGGGCCGGATAATGCGCGGGATCGAGCCGACGCGGCGTTCGTGGAGTCCCGGCGCTTGGCAGCCGACTCGGTTTTTGCCAGCCTTGTCAGTGATCCCTGTGGTCTGACCTCATACCTGCCGCAGGATCGCCGTTACCCTTCCACTGACGGGCGGCGCGGTAAATCCCCTTGCCTGCCGCCCGATTTTTCAGCTGAGAACGGCCTTTTTCCGCGCGTCACCGGGCGCCGGCGGCAAAGGTCCGCCGACTGTTCGCCCGATTGCAAAAAGCGCTGGAACAACACCCCTGATCCGGGAGTTATGCCGTCATCGACAGGCACAAAAAATAAGGAGTCCACTCGATGCGGAACTTTGCGAAATTCACAGCTATCCTCGCCCTCACCGGCCTCGCGGCATGCGAAGGCACAGATCTTGAGCGCGGTGCACTGGGCGGCGTCGGCGGTTATGCAATCGACCGCGCCACAGGCGGCGATGGCAAGATCGGCGCGGCTGCCGGTATCGTTGCAGGTGTCACCTGTGACGACATCACACCGGGCGTCTGCCGCTGATCTGACATACCGGGCCGTTCGCGGCCCCTTCAGACTACCGAAAGCCATCAGAGCCACGTGCTCTGGTGGCTTTTTCGTTTGCGTTGCTGCGGGTCCGGCAGAGCCGCCGACCGGTGGCCAAGACATGCATTGAAAGGGACAGATATGTTCAACAAGATCCTGATCGCCAACCGGGGCGAGATCGCCTGCCGGGTTATCAAGACGGCCCGCAAGATGGGCATCAAGACCGTGGCGATTTATTCCGACGCTGACCGCAATGCCCTGCATGTCGAAATGGCGGACGAGGCGGTGCACATCGGCCCGTCCCCCGCGAACCAGTCCTATATCGTCATCGACAAGGTGATGGAGGCCATTCGAAAGACCGGCGCCGAGGCGGTGCACCCGGGCTACGGCTTTCTGTCGGAGAATTCCAAGTTTGCCGAAGCACTCGCGGCCGCGGGTGTGGCCTTTGTCGGCCCGCCGGTCGGGGCCATCGAAAAGATGGGCGACAAGATTACCAGCAAGAAAATCGCCCAGGAGGCCGGGGTCTCCACCGTGCCTGGCTATATGGGCCTGATTGCCGATGGTGATGAGGCGGTGAAAATCTCGGGCGAGATCGGCTATCCGGTGATGATCAAGGCTTCTGCCGGCGGCGGCGGCAAGGGGATGCGCATCGCCTGGAAGGAAGACGAGGTCCGCGAAGGCTTTCAGTCCTCCAAGAACGAGGCCGCAAGCAGCTTTGGCGACGACCGGATCTTCATCGAGAAGTTTGTGACCCAGCCCCGCCATATCGAAATTCAGGTGCTGGCCGATGCCCATGGCAACTGCATCTATCTGGGCGAGCGGGAATGTTCGATCCAGCGCCGCAACCAGAAAGTCATCGAAGAGGCGCCGTCGCCCTTTCTCGATCCCGCAACGCGCAAGGCGATGGGCGAACAGGCCTGCGCGCTGGCTCAGGCCGTTGGCTACACAAGTGCCGGCACGGTGGAGTTCATCGTCGATGGCGACCGCAAGTTCTACTTCCTTGAAATGAACACCCGTCTGCAGGTCGAACATCCGGTGACCGAGCTGATCACCGGCGTCGATCTGGTGGAGCAGATGATCCGCGTCGCCAACGGCGAGCCGCTGTCGATCACGCAGGAGGATGTAAAGCTCAACGGCTGGGCGATGGAATCGCGGCTGTATGCCGAAGATCCCTACCGCAATTTCCTGCCCTCCATCGGCCGTCTGACCCGCTACCGCCCACCCGCCGAGCTCGCGGTCGAAGGCGCGAAGGTGCGCAATGACACCGGTGTCTTCGAAGGCGGCGAGATCAGCATGTATTACGATCCGATGATCGCCAAGCTGTGCACCTGGGCGCCCGACCGGGGGCAGGCGATCGAAGCGATGCGCAACGCCCTGGACGCTTTCGAAGTCGAGGGGATCGGTCACAACCTGCCGTTCCTGTCGGCGGTGATGGACCATCCAAAGTTCGTCAGCGGGAACATCACCACTGCCTTTATTGCCGAAGAATACCCCGAGGGGTTCCAGGGGGTCGCGCTGTCCGATGATGCGCTGCGCCGCATCGCCGCCGCCTGCGTGGCGATGAACCGCGTGGCCGAAATCCGCCGCGCCCGGGTGTCCGGCACGCTGGACAATCATGAACGCAAGGTCGGTGACAACTGGAACGTGACGTTGCAGGGGCAAAGCTATGATGTGGCGATCGCCGCCGATCAGAAAGGTGCCAACGTCACCTTTGCCGACCAGGAAACCTTCCGTGTTGCGGGTGACTGGACGCCTGGTGATCAACTGGCGACCATGGATGTGAGCGGCACGCTTCTTGTGCTGAAGGTCGGCAAGATTTCGGGCGGCTTCCGCATCCGTTCCCGCGGGGCCGACCTCAAGGTGCACGTGCGCAGCCCGCGTCAGGCGGAACTGGCACGGCTGATGCCGGAAAAGCTGCCGCCGGACACTTCGAAACTGCTGCTGTGCCCGATGCCCGGACTCATTGTTTCGGTGAATGTCGAGATCGGCGACGAGGTGCAGGAAGGTCAGGCCCTGTGCACGGTCGAGGCGATGAAGATGGAAAACATCCTGCGTGCCGAACGCAGGGGCACGGTTTCCAAGGTCAATGCCGCCGCGGGCGACAGCCTGGCCGTGGATGACGTGATCATGGAGTTCGAATAACTCGATGACCGGCGCCACGCCCCAGAGCAGTTCTTTCATGCGCTTTCTGAGCGGCCTGAAAGATCTGTTCTGCGGCGACGAGGCGCGGGTTGCGCAATCGGTGATCCTGCAGTTCTTTGTCACCATCGCGCTGCCGGTGATGGCACTGCTCGGATTGCCGACCGTGCTGCTGTTTGCCTTGATGGGCGCGGACCCGCGTCTGTGGCAGGCGCTGATCGCCGGTCTGGTGATTGCCACCGGCTGGCTGACCACGGCGATCTTTGCCGAACTGGGGCGGCGGCGACTGAAGGCCGAGCGGCTGCGCGACTATCACAAGGCGCTCTATGCCGAGATCGGCAATGCCCTGCGCGCGCTCTGGGACGAGGGGCGGTCCGAAGACCATGTCGCCAAACTCTCGGCGCGGATGCGCGAGGATGCCGAGTTCGTGCCCTTCATTCCGCAGGAACAGCACGACCGGGTCTATCTGGCGATCCTGGACGAGATCGAGGTGCTGCCACGCCAGACCATCGACGCGGTGGTTGCCTATTACAGCCAGATGGCCGCGCTGGGGCACATGGTCGAGGACATGCGGGGCGAGACGTTCCGCACCGTGCTGACGCAGGACCGTCGGATTGCCATGTACGAGGATTACAGCTCGATGCGCAGGCAGGCGTTCATTCTGGGCCAGTATGCGCTGGAACTGATGCGTGCCTATGCCGCCGGGGGGGCCGAGGCCGCCGAGGCGGTGATTGCGCGGGTCAGTAGCCCGGCCGCGGACCGGTCCGGCCCGTCAGCGGGATCGGAGTGAACGGAATGCTGGGATCTTTTTCCATTATCGGGTCTCCTTGCTCTGCTGCCAAGATAGGGTCTGACGCGGCTTTTTGCAATTCTCCTCAGCGCCGCAGCACGTCGCGGCGGTCGCGGATTTCCTGCTGGCGCAACGGCAGTTTGTCGATCGAGCGTGACAATTCGCGCACGTCCCAGGGAAACGGTTTGCGCAGCACCACCGTGCCTTCCTTGGAGATCAGCACGATCATGAAATCCCGCGCCCGCAGTTTCTGGCGGATGGCGCTGCGGGCGCCCGGATCGGTGTCGGTGATCACCACCACGTCGCGGTCGGCCAGCACATCGAGCCGTTCGTTGATCAACTGCATCTGCTCGACATATCGCGGATCTGCGGGACTGTTGGCAAACACCACCACCGGCCGCTTGAGCCACTGGAATTCACTCAAGTCCCGGCCCTCAGCCGACAGGATGAGACCGTCGGGATCCAGGGTCGCATCGGTGGCGGCCGCGCTTCCCGCCAGTGGGGCGCAAAAAAGAGCTGCGATTGCAAGGGCGAAGCCTGTTTTCATACTCCTAGATATAGGTGTTCATGCCGGCAATGCGAACTGCCAATGTATCCCGGACCCGGAAAATTTTAACGTTAAGGTCTTTGTGAGGGGTCTGCCGACATGATCGGGGCCAATCCCACCAGACCGGGCCGGGGTCGGCCTGGGCGGAATACAGGCGGACCATTGCGTGGACATCATTCTGCATCTCGGGGCCCACAGGACGGGTTCGACCAGCTTCCAGCGCTATATGCGTGCGTCCGAGGACCGGCTTGCCAATCTGGGCATCGGTTTTTGGGGGCCGGGGCGCACCCGCAACGGATTGTTCCACGATGTGCCGATCCGGCCCAGATCGCCGCAGATCGCCCGGCGCGCGGCGGGGCGGGTGCGCCTGGCCTGTCATGCGACAGCGCAGCGCGGGATTGCGGTGCTGGTGATCAGCGACGAAAACATGATCGGCACCCCCCGCAACATGATCGCCGCGCGCACGCTCTATCCGCAGCTGGGCGAACGCATGGCGCGGTTCCATCACGCCTTTGGCGGCCGGATCCGGCGTGTGTCGCTGCAGATCCGCTCGCTCGACACCTACTGGGCGTCGCTCCTTGCCTACGCACTGCCGCGCGGCAATCCGCTGCCGGACGGCGACACACTCCGCCTGATGGCGCAGGCGCAGCGCAGCTGGCGCGCAGTGATCACCGATCTGGCCTGTGCCCTGCCGGGGGTCGAAATCGTCGTGACGCCGTTCGAACGCTTTGCCGACCGGCCGGACCGGCTGCTGGCGCAGATGAGCCGCACGCCGTTTCTGCCAGCAGCCCAGCCGGGCGAATACTGGTTCAACCGGTCGCCGGATCTGGCGGCGCTGCGCGGGGTTCTGGCCGACAGGGGCGAAAACCCGGACCGGCTGCCGCGGCTGCCGGGCCGCTGGCAACCCTTCACAGCCGGTCAGACCGGCCTGCTGCGCGAAACCTACAGCGACGACCTGTACTGGCTGCGCGCGGGCGCGGACGGGCTGGCCCGCTATATCGAGGAAACGGAACCGGACAAGACCAGGCTCACCTGGCCGCCGGACCCAGCGACAAGAGGACACACACACCATGACAGTCATCAACGAACACTGGCGCAAACTCGCTGAAAAAGAGCTGCGCGGGCGCAGCGTCGACGACCTGACCTGGAAGACACTCGAAGGAATCGAGGTCAAACCGGTCTATTCGGCAGCGGATCTGGACGGGCTGGACCACATGGGTACCTTGCCGGGGCAGGAGCCATTTACCCGGGGCGTCAAGGCCACGATGTACGCCGGCCGCCCCTGGACCATCCGGCAATACGCCGGTTTCTCGACGGCCGAAGAATCCAACGCCTTCTACCGTCGCAACCTGGATGCCGGCCAGCAGGGCGTTTCCGTAGCCTTCGATCTGGCCACCCACCGGGGTTATGACAGTGACCACCCCCGGGTCGAAGGCGATGTCGGCAAAGCCGGAGTCGCCATCGATTCTGTCGAGGACATGAAGATCCTGTTCGACGGCATCCCGCTGGACCAGGTCAGCGTGTCGATGACGATGAACGGCGCGGTGATCCCGATTCTGGCGAGCTTCATCGTCGCCGGGGAAGAACAGGGCCACGACCGCAAGGTGCTGTCGGGCACGATCCAGAACGACATCCTCAAGGAATTCATGGTGCGCAACACCTATGTCTATCCGCCGGAGCCGTCGATGCGGATCATCGCCGACATCATCGAATACACCAGCGCCGAGATGCCGAAATTCAACTCGATCAGCATCAGCGGCTACCACATGCAGGAGGCCGGGGCGAACCTGGTGCAGGAACTGGCGTTCACTCTGGCGGATGGCAAGGAATACGTGAAGACAGCCCAGGCGCGCGGCATGGATATCGACAAGTTCGCCGGGCGGCTGTCGTTCTTTTTCGCCATTGGCAAGAATTTCTTCATGGAAGCCGCGAAACTGCGCGCCGCGCGGATGCTCTGGCACCGCATCATGACCGAACTGGGGGCCCAGGATGCCCGCTCCAAGATGCTGCGGACCCATTGCCAGACGTCGGGCGTGACGCTGGCGGAACAGGACCCCTACAACAACGTCATCCGCACGGCTTACGAGGCGATGAGCGCGGTGCTGGGGGGCACGCAGTCGCTGCACACCAATGCCCTGGACGAGGCGATAGCCCTGCCGACCGACTTTTCCGCCCGCATCGCGCGCAACACCCAGCTGATCCTGCAGGAGGAAACCGGCGTCACCAATGTGGTCGACCCGCTGGCAGGATCTTATTACGTGGAAAAGCTGACGGCCGATCTGGCCGAGGCCGCCTGGAAGATCATCGAGGAAGTCGATGAACTGGGCGGCATGACCAAGGCCGTGGCGACCGGCATGCCCAAGCTGCGGATCGAAGAGACGGCGGCACGGCGTCAGGCCGACATCGACCGGGGCACCGAGGTGATTGTCGGTGTGAACAAGTACCGCAAGGACCGCGAAGACCCGCTCGACATCCGCGACATCGACAATGACGAGGTGCGCGAAAGCCAGATCGCCCGGTTGAAGCGCATTCGCGGCAGCCGTGACGAGGCCGCCTGCACCGCGGCACTGGACGAACTGACCCGCCGGTCCGGCGAAGGCGGCAATCTGCTGGACGCCGCGGTCGAAGCCGCCCGCGCCCGGGCAACGGTAGGAGAGATCAGCATGGCAATGGAAAAGGTGTTCGGTCGCCACCGGGCCGAGGTCAAGACTCTGGCCGGGGTCTATGGCGCGGCTTACGAGGGGGACGCGGGCTTTGCGGCCATCCAGAAATCGGTCGAGCAGTTCGCCGAGGACGAGGGGCGCCGGCCGCGGATGCTGGTGGTCAAGATGGGGCAGGACGGCCATGACCGCGGTGCCAAGGTGATCGCCACGGCCTTTGCCGACATCGGCTTTGACGTCGATGTCGGCCCGCTTTTCCAGACACCGGAAGAGGCGGCGCAGGATGCCGTCGACAACGACGTGCATGTGATCGGCATTTCCTCTCAGGCGGCGGGGCACAAGACGCTTGCCCCGAAACTGGTGCAGGCGCTGAAGGATGCCGGAGCCGGTGATATTCTGGTGATTTGCGGTGGGGTGATCCCGCAGCAGGATTACCAGTTCCTCTATGACGCGGGGGTCAAGGCGATTTTCGGGCCCGGCACCAACATTCCCGAGGCGGCTCAGGATATCCTGAAACTGATCCGCGCCGCGCGGGACTGACGACGCAGCAGCGGGCAACACCGGTTTACCGCCGGTTGCCCGCGACACCGGGGCCAACGAACGGCCGGATCGACCGCCAAATGTTCAGCCAGATGTCAGCTGGCGGTTGTCGGCAGGCCATCGCAGGAAAGGGCGCGCAGAATTGCTGGTTCTGGATCACATCGCGGTTCTGGGGGAAACGCTGGACGCAGCCACTGTCCATGCTGAAACCGCTCTTGGCGTGCCTTTGCTGCCCGGCGGCAAACACGAACATTTTGCCACCCACAACCGCCTGCTCGGGTTGGCTGACGGGCTGTATCTCGAAGCGATCGCCGTGGATCCCGCAGCGCCGCCAAAACCCTATGCGCGTTGGTTCGCGCTGGACGACTTTCGCGGTCCGGCGCGGCTGGACAAATGGATCTGTCGGGTCTCCGACATCGGCGCGGCGCTGGACAGCCTGCCGATGGCGGGACGTCCGGTGCGACTGGGTCGCGGGGCTCTGGAATGGACGATGGCCGTGCCCGAGGATGGCTGCCTGCCGTTTGACGGGATGTTTCCCGCCCTGATCGAATGGCACAGTCCGGTGCCGCCGGGCACCCTCATGGATACCGGAGGGCCGATGCTCGACCAGCTTCTGGTACGTCACCCCGAGGCCGCAGCGCTTGCCGCACTGCTGGGGCCGCACCTGACGGACGGTCGCGTCGCGTTCACGCCGGCGGCGACACCAGGATTGCAGGCGACCTTCAGCACCAGGTCCGGGCAAAGGACACTGCAATGAGGCTGCGTCAGGCACAGGCCGACGACGCGGCGGCGATTGCGGACATCTGGAATGCGGTGATCCGCGACACTGCCATCACCTTTACCACAGAGTTCAAGACCGAGGCCGGTTTGGTCGCCGATATCGCGGCACGGGGCGGTGCCTTTCAGGTTGCCGCCCTGGACGGGCGGATCCTGGGCTTTGCCACCTATTCGGCGTTCCGCAACGGACCCGGTTATGCCAGGACCAAGGAACATTCGATCATGCTGCATCCAGATGCCCGCAGGAGCGGTCTGGGCCGGGCCTTGATGCAGGCGCTGTTCGATCATGCGCGCGAGGCAGGCGTGCACAGCCTCTGGGCGGGGATCAGCGCCGAGAATCCGGCTGCAGTGCCGTTTCACGCGGCTCTGGGATTTCACGAAGTTGCCCGGCTGCCGGAAGTGGGCCAGAAATTCGGGCGCTGGATCGACCTGATCCTGATGCAAAAAATGCTGTGATGCCAAATTGATCGCAATACAATTCACGAGAACGCCAGAAATGCTGCAAATGCACGATGTGCGCTGACAAGCCCCAGTGGATTGCCTAAGCTCGGGCCATGTCGATCTGGAGCCGCATATCCGAAGCCGTCGCCGCCCTTGCCAAGGGGGAGGGGCTGTCGGCTGTTTTCGACAAGCTGCGCGCCCCGCCGGAACGCTCTGTCGCCTTCACGATTGCGGTGATCGCGCTCAGCGCCAAGATGGCCAAGGCGGACGGTCTGGTCACACGCTCCGAGGTGTCGGCCTTTCGGGAGGTGTTTCAAATCGCCCCCGAGGACGAGGCCGGGGCTGCGCGGGTGTTCAACCTCGCGCGACAGGACGTTGCGGGATTCGAGGAATACGCCCGCCGGATCGGCACCATGTTCGGCGCCGAGACCGGCACGCTTTGTGATCTGATGGAAGGGTTGTTCCGCATCGCCATTGCCGATGGCAGCTATCACCCGGCCGAGGATGCGTTTCTGATCCGGGTGGCCCAGATATTCGGCCTCACCGACAGTCAGTTTCGCGCCCTGCGCTCGCGGTTTGTGCCAGATGCGGTGCCCGATCCGTTCTGCGTGCTGGGGGTGACCCCCGAGACTCCGCTCGAGGATGTGCGCCGCGCCTGGAAGGCGCTGGTGCGCGAAACCCACCCTGACCGGATGATCGCGCGCGGGGTCCCGGCAGAAGCCGTGAAGATGTCGGAACGCCGTCTGGTCGATATCAACCGCGCGTGGGAAGACATCTCGTCGCGCGCAACCGCGTGACGCCGCGCGCGGCAGGGGCGACCGTGCGGCTGGCCACATACAACGTCGAATGGTTCGATGCCCTGTTCGACGATGCGGGCGCGATGCTGATGGATGACCACCCGTCCGCGCGCCACGGCATATCCCGGGCGCAGCAGACCGAGGCGCTGGGCATGGTGTTTTCGGTGCTCGACGCCGACGGCATCATGATCATCGAAGCGCCCAATACCGGCAGGCGACGCAAGACCGCCATCGCACTTGAGAACTTTGCCCGTGCCTTTGATCTGCGTCAGGACCGTGTTGCGACAGGATTCGTCAACGACACCCAGCAAGAGATCGCATTCTTGTATGATTCCAGCGTTTTGGAGGTCACTCATGATCCAGTGGATGAAGGCGTGCCGCGCTTTGACGGCGTGTTCCACCTTGATCTCGACGTCGACGCGACCCGGGACCGGGTGGCATTCTCCAAACCGCCGCTCGAACTGGCGGTGACCACGGCGACCGGGCGCCACCTGCGTCTCATCGGGGCACATCTGAAATCAAAGGCGCCGCACGGGGCCCGCAGCCGCGACGAGGTCATGCGCCTGTCGATCGCCAACCGTCGCAAGCAGCTGGCGCAGGCAGTCTGGCTGCGCGCACGGATCGGGCTGCATCTGGAACGGGGCGAGTCGCTGATCGTGATGGGCGATCTGAATGACGGCCCCGGTCTGGATGAGTTCGAGGATCTGTTCGGCCGCTCGTCTGTCGAGATCATCCTCGGCGGCGGGTTGGACGACGCAGCCATGCAGCTGTTCGACCCGCACGCTGCACAGGCCCTGAATCGCCGCATCGGCGCGCAACCCTCGACGGCCCGGTTCTATATCAAGCCGCAAAACCGCTATCTGTCGGCTCTGCTGGACTACATCATGGTGTCGCAGGACTTGCGGGCACTCGGTCCGGTCTGGCGCATCTGGCACCCGTTCGAAGATGCGGACTGCTGGACGAACAGCGAATTGCGCGACGCGTTGCTGGTTGCCTCGGACCATTTCCCGGTGACGCTCGATATTGCGCTGTGACCCTTTGCGCAGAGCGTCGGCGCCCCTATATTCGGTCCATGAACAAGTTGTCCGCCGCCCTTCTTGTCGTTGTACTGGCCACGCCCCTGACCGCGCAGGAGAGTGACAGCGAAGGCTTTGACCTGATGAAAGAGGGCGCGCGGCTGCTGTTTCGCGGCTTGATCGAAGAGATGGGGCCGGCGCTGGAGGATCTGCAGGATCTTGCAGAGGATCTGCGCCCGAGGATCAAGGATTTTGCGCAGGAAATGGGGCCCGCCCTGCGGGATCTGATGGCCGAGGTCGACGACTGGTCGCTGTACTATCCGCCCGAGATGCTGCCGAACGGCGACATCATCATGCGCCGCAAGACACCCGAGGAACTGGCGCCGCAGCCGGGCGAAGAGATCGAGCTGTAGCGCGTTGCGGGTTCAGAGCAGTTTGATTTCGCTTTGCGCACCCATCGCGCGCGCGAGCGAGCCAAAGCGGGATTCGGCCACTTCACCGAACAGAGGCTGCGCATCCCTGGTCAGGATCAGCCGCAGAACCTTGTTCTTGGGCTGCCACTGAAGCGTCGCGCCATCCTGCGACGTGTCGGACATCCACAGCATTGCACCAAAGCGCATCGCCTTGCCCAGTATTTCGGCCTGTTGCTTGCCCGGACCGTCAAGCAGGTCGTAGAGATCCTCGAACCGGGTACCTTCGCGTTTGTTGCGGTACCGGTGCAGCAGGGCAAGCCCGAGAAACACCCGCTCTGCATGGCTGAGCCCGCCCAGGTTGGCGCGGGTGGCATTGTCAAAACAGGTTTCGGCCCGATAGTCCGGATGCGCCCGCCAGCTCACGTCGTGCAGCAGGCAGGCCGCGCGGACCAGCCGCTGGCGCGATGCCGGGCTGTTGCGAAAGATCGGCAGCACAAACTTGTACAGCTTTTTGCCAAAGCCGGGCAGGCGGGCGTCCTTGGCCTCGGCAAAGCGGCAGGCCTCGATCAGCGGATCCCGGTCACGCAGAGCCTGCGGCATCTGTTCGTACAGCAGTCCTTCGCGGATGCCATAGCTGGAAATCGCGATATCCTTGGGTTTGAACACCTGCACCAGGCGACGCAGCACTTCGGCGGCATAGGGCACAAGCGACATCCGGGCAGAGGACAAGGAACACTGGCCGCGCAGCTCTTCGAGATCGGACTTTTCAATGTATTTCACAGTTGCCTGCACCGACTTCGAAGTCATCCGGTATTCGTGCAGCACATGCAGCGGATACCCCTGGCGGTGCATGTCGATGCGCGCAATCGCCCGCCAGGATCCGCCAACCAGAAACAGACGGTCGCGCTGGGTGCCCATGGTCTTGGACAAATGGTCCAGTGTTTCGCGGATCACCGCGTCGCGCGCTTTTTTACCGCCGGCCAGATCGCGCAGTTTCAGGGGTCCGAGCGCCGAGGTCATGCGCTTGCCGACCCGGCCATCGGCAATCTCGGCCAGTTCCATCGACGACCCGCCGACGTCGCAAATCAGCCCGTAGCTGCCCGGCCAGCCCAGCAGAACACCCTGGGCGGAAAGCCGCGCTTCTTCTTCGCCGTCAATGACCCAGATGCGCAGGCCGGTTGCGGCCTCGACTTCGGCGCGAAAGGCGGGGCCGTCCTCGGCTTCGCGCATCGCGGCTGTCGCGACGGCGGTCAGGGGGGGCAGGTTCATGCCGTCGGCCAGCATCTGGAACCGGCGGATGGCGCCAAAGGCCCGGGCCTTGCCTTCGGGGTTCAGGCGTCCGGTTTCGGACATGCCGGCCCCCAGGCCGCACATGATCTTTTCGTTGTAAAAATAGGCAGGGGACCGGGCGGCGCCGTCGAACACCACAAGCCGGACCGAGTTCGAGCCGATGTCGATCACGCCGACACGGGACAGGGCGCGGGCCAGCGGGTCGTCAAACAGGGGGCGTCCGAAGGGCCCCCAATCCGGGTGGGACGGGTCCAAGGTGTTGTCCATAATCATCCCCTTCAGCCTCGGGGCAACATGACGCAGGCTCTGCTGCCCGTCAAGAAACCAGCCGGTTTTCTCGGGAGTCCAGAAGGGTAGGAAACCGCCCCTAGCTGTCGTCGGTGTGGGTCAGTTGCGGCACATCCTTGGCCCCGGCGGACCCGCGGCCCGACAGCGACGGATTTTCCATGAAGAAGCGGTGGCAGTTGAAGGCGAATTCGCCTTCCGGCACCGGGTGGCGGACAAAGGCGCCCGAGGGCTCCATCACCCAGCTTTGTGCGGTATCGGCAAGGTTCGCCGCCATGATCTGGCTCACGATCTGTGCCTTCACGGTGTCATTTTCAATCTCGATCAGTGTTTCGACCCGGCGCGCCAGATTGCGGCCCATCCAGTCGGCGGACGAGATGAACACCCGGGACTTGCGGTGCGGCAGACCGTGGCCATTGCCGAAACAGGCAATGCGGCTGTGTTCGAGAAACCGCCCGACGATGGATTTCACCCGGATATTTTCCGACAGGCCCTTGATGCCCGGGCGGATGCCGCAGATGCCGCGGATCACCAGGTCAATCCTTACACCGGCCTGCGAGGCGGCATACAGCGCGTCGATGATGTCCGGCTCGATCAGCGAGTTCATCTTGACCCAGATCTGCGCCGGCTTGCCGGCCTGCGCGTGGGCTGCCTCGGCCTCGATCATCTCGATGATCCGCGGCTTGAGCGAATGCGGCGAGATGGCGAGGTTTTCCAGCCGTTCGGGCAGGGCGTAGCCCGACAGGTAGTTGAACACCTTCGACGCATCGCGCCCCAGCTTGCGGTCACAGGTGAAGAACGACAGGTCGGTATAGATCTTGGCGGTGATCGGGTGGTAGTTTCCGGTGCCGTAATGGGTATAGGTCACCAGCTTTTCGCCTTCGCGGCGGACCACGGCGCTGATCTTGGCGTGGGTCTTCCAGTCCAGAAAGCCATAGACAACATGCGCGCCCGAACGTTCCAGCCGCCGCGACTGGCGGATGTTGGCGGCCTCGTCGAAACGGGCCTTGAGCTCGACCAGAGCCGTCACCGATTTGCCGTCCTCGGCCGCCTCGCACAGGGCATCGACGATGGGTGAGTTGCGCGACGTGCGGTAGAGCGTCTGCTTGATTGCCACCACGTCGGGGTCGCGCGCCGCCTGCGCCAGAAACCGCGTCACCATCTCGAAGGTTTCGTAGGGATGGTGCAGCAGCATGTCCTTCTGACGGATCGCGGCAAACATGTCGCCGTCGTGGTCCTGCACCCGTTCGGGAACGCGCGGGGTGAAAAGCGGCCACAGCAGGTCGGCACGGGAATCCAGGACAAGTTCCTTGAGATCGGCGGCGCCGATCATGCCTTCGAGCTCGATCACCTCGTCGTCCTTGACGTGCAGTTCACGCATCACGACCGATTTCAGCCCTTTGGGGGCGCCGGCAGAGATGGTCAGACGGACAACTTCGCCCCGGCGGCGGCGCTTGAGCGCAACCTCGAATTCGCGCACCAGATCTTCGGCCTCTTCCTCGACTTCGAGATCGCTGTCGCGCAGCACGCGGAACCCGAACTGGTCCTTGACGCGGTAGCCGGGGAACAGGCTGTCGATGTGCAGCAGCAGCACGTCTTCGAGAAAGATGAAGCGGCTTTGGCCCTCTTCACAGGGCAGGGCGACAAAGCGGTCGATCTGCGCCGGGATCGGCAGCAGCGCCTGAAGCCCGCGTTTGTCGCGGCTGCGTTCCAGTTGCAGCGCAAGGCAATAGCCGTTGTTGGCGATGAACGGGAAGGGATGTGCCGGGTCGATGGCAAGCGGCGACAGCACCGGAAAGATCTGTTCAAGGAACGTCTCGGCCAGATGTTCCTGGTCTGCCTTGGTCAGCGCGTCGCGGTTGACGACGGTGATGCCATGGGTTTCCATCTCGGCGCGCAGCGCGGTCAGCACCCGCTGCTGCGATGCCATCAGGGCGCGGGCGTCCTCGTTGATCAGCACCAGCTGCGCCAGCGGTGTGAGCCCGTCAGCGGCCGGCGTGGTGTTGCCCGCCTGCGCCAGTTCGCGCAGCCCGGCAACACGAACGGTGTAGAATTCGTCAAGGTTGGCGGCCGAGATCGACACGAAGCGCAGGCGTTCCAGCAGCGGGACACGCGGGTTCTCGGCCTCTTCCAGCACCCGCCAGTTGAACCCCAGCCAGCTGAGTTCGCGGTTGTAGAAGCGGCCCGGCCCGGACAGGTCCGTGTCGGGCAGGTCGACCGGGGCGGGCAGTGCGGCTTTGAGAAAATCTGCTTGTGTCATGAGGGCCTTATTGGGGGCGCGTGTAAAGTCTGTGTGACGTCAGGTGGCGTCTTCGTCAAATTGGGGTTCGATCTCTGCCAGGATCCGGCGGGCAAGGCTGCGGCTGGCGCCTTTGGGGGTGCCAAGGGCCGCATCGTCGATCGCGTCCACCAGACGCCCGGCCATGTCAAAGGACCGCGGCATGTGGCGGACAAGATAGCTGATCGCATCGGGCGCCGGAACGATCTGGCGGTCCGCGAACAGCTTGGCCAGCACGGCGCACAGCAGGTCATCGTCCGGGTGGGTAAGGCGGGCCGCCTGGGTGCCCATGACGCGGCTGGCAAGGTCCGGCAGGCCCAGCCGCCACTGCGCCGGCGGGGTGATCGCGGTCAGCAACAGCGAGTTGCCCTGTGCGAGGGTCAGGTTGTGCAGATGGAACAGCGCCTCTTCGGCCTCGGCGATGCCGGCCACGGCGGGAACATCCTCGACACAGACATGCGCCTCTGCCAGCTGCGGGATGTCGGCATCGGGCAGGTCGCGCGACTGCAGGATGGCGGCACCGGACTCGGCGCGCCAGACATGGGCGAGATGGGTCTTGCCGGACCCCTTTGGCCCGGTCAGCACCAGCTTGCGGCCGGGCCAGTCGCGCCAGCCGTCGATCTGCGCGGTGGCCAGCGCATTGGCGTCGGAGACATAGAAATCGCCGCGACCCAGGGCGGGGCGGAACGGAAGGTCAAGTTTGAGCTGGCGTGCCATGATCTAGTCCAGGCGTTCTGGGAGGGGGGCCACATCCCCCGGCAATGTCCCGGTATAAAGGCTGCTGCCCTTGTAGCGCGCCACGGCAAAACGGGCGATCACGCCCAGTGCGGCGGCCATCGGAACAGCGATCAGCATCCCGACAAAGCCGAAGAGGGTGCCAAAGACCGACAGGGCAAAGATCAGCCAGACCGGGTGCAACCCGACGGAATTGCCAACCAGTTTCGGCGTCAGCACGTTGCCTTCGATGACCTGACCCAGCACGAAGATCCCGGCGACCAGTCCCAGCGACAGCCAGTCGCCCCAGAACTGGAACAACCCGAGACCGATCGCCAGCGCGCCGCCGACCAGCGCCCCGACGTAGGGAATAAAGGTGATCAGCCCGGCGACAAAGCCCACCACAAGACCGAACTGCAACCCGACCAGCATCAGCGCCAGCGCATAGTATGTGCCCAGGATCAGGCAGACCGTGCCCATGCCGCGGATGAACGATGCCAGAGTGTTGTCGATTTCGCTGGCCAGGTGACGGATCGTCGGGGCGTGGTCGCGCGGCAATAGCTCGTCTATCCGCGCCACCATCCGGTCCCAGTCCAGCAGCAGATAGACGGCCACCACCGGCACGATGATGAACAGCACGACGATGTTCAGGATGGAGGCGGCGGATGACAGCGCGGTATTGAGCAGCTCCCCGCCGCGATCGCGGATGGTGTTGCCGATGGACACCAGGGTTTCGCGGACCACGCCGCCTTCATCCAGCAGATTGGGGAACCGCTCGGCCAGAAAGGTTTGCAGGTTGTTGAACAGCTGCGGCGCGGTGTTGATCAACTGTCCGGTCTGCTGGATCAGCAGCGGCACCACCAGCAGCATGAGCAGCACAAAGATCAGCAGCGCGACCAGCGTGATCGTCGCCGTGGCCAGCGCCCGGCTGAATCCCAGTCGTTCGAGCCGGTCGGCGACCGGGTCAAGGAAATAGGCAATTGCACCGCCCACCAGAAACGGCAGCAGTACGTTGCCGAGATACCAGAGCGCCACCGCAAAGACGAGCGTGGCAATGCCCCAGTATTTCAGCTGATCGCGTGCGGGCAACGCCATGATCGTCACAAACTCCTGTAGCTACGCCCTACATCGCGGTTTGTTGGCAGGGATTCAAGGCCCCGGGGCTGGCGGGGGCGGTCCAACCGCCCGAACCGGCGTTTTATGCTCCGCAGGCCGGAGGGCACGGTGCCGCAGTGTGACACTGGCCGGATTTGGCCCCCTTGCCAAGAGGGGTCCCTTGGCTCACAACCCAAGGCGACCCATTTTTCGTCCAGAGGAACACCGATGCGCCTGAGCCGTTACTTTATGCCTGTCCTGCGCGAGACACCTGCGGAAGCGCAGATCGTCAGCCACCGCTACATGCTGCGCGCCGGTATGATCAAACAGGCCGCGGCAGGGATCTATTCCTGGCTGCCGCTGGGCTACAGGGTGCTGCGCAACATCGAGCGGATCGTGCACGAGGAACAGCAGCGCGCCGGCCACATTCCAATGCTGATGCCGACGCTGCAGTCGGCGGATCTGTGGAAGGAATCGGGGCGTTATGACGCCTATGGCCCCGAAATGCTGCGCATCAAGGACCGTCAGGACCGCGACATGCTCTACGGTCCGACCAACGAGGAAATGATCACCGACATTTTCCGCAGCCACGTCGGGTCATACAAGGACCTGCCGATGACGCTGTACCACATCCAGTGGAAATTCCGCGACGAGATGCGCCCCCGCTTCGGGGTCATGCGTGGCCGCGAATTCCTGATGAAGGACGGCTACAATTTCGACCTGACCAAAGAGGACGCCTTGCACGCCTACAACCGGCACCTGGTCAGCTATCTGCGCAGCTACGAACGGATGGGCCTGCAGGCGATCCCGATGCGGGCGGATTCCGGTCCCATCGGCGGCGACGACACCCACGAATTCCTGGTGCTGGCGGACACCGGAGAATCCGAGGTGTTTTATGACAGCGACATCACCGAACTGAAGTTCGGCGACCGCACCATCGACTATGACTCGGTCGAGCAGTGCCAGGCGGTGCTCGAAGAGTTCACGTCGCGCTACGCCCGCACCGATGAAACCCATGATGCCGCCTTGTTCAACGAGGTTCCCGAAGCGCGCCGCCGGGTCGCGCGCGGCATCGAGGTCGGGCAGATCTTCTATTTCGGCACCAAATATTCCGCCGCCATGGGGGCCACGGTGGTGGACGAAACCGGCGCAAAGGTTCCGGTGCACATGGGTTCGCACGGGATCGGCGTGTCGCGTCTTCTGGGCGCGATCATCGAGGCAAGCCATGACGACAAGGGCATCATCTGGCCCGAGGGTGTGACGCCTTTCCATTGCGGGATCGTGAACCTGCGCCAGGGCGATACAGAGGCGGATGCCGCCTGTCAGTCACTGTACGACGCGTTGACGGCCCTGGGGCTGGAGCCTCTCTACGATGACAGGGATGAACGCGCAGGCGCCAAGTTCGCGACCATGGACCTGATCGGGCTGCCGTGGCGCATCACCGTGGGTCCGCGCGGGCTCAAGAACGGCGTGGTGGAACTGACGTCGCGCCGCACCGGCGACAGCGAGGAACTGCCCCCCGCAGCGGCCATCGCGAAGATTGCGGCCATCTACGGCGCGATCGCGGCCTGAAGACTGGCTGGCGCGCCGGGAACCTGCCAGGTTATCTCCTGCATCCGCAAAGAGGGTGACCATGAGGAACAAGCCGCATGATCCTGCGCGCCATCGCCCTGGCTGCCGGGCGGGGCGGCGCTGTCGGGCTGTCGCAATTCCCGGAATTTTCGCAACAGTATTTGCTGCGGCTTGGCGGAGCGGTGGACGGCCTCGCGCGGGTGATCCGGCAGTTTGACAGAGATGCAGCCAAGGTCAGTTTCAGTCGCGGAACTGAGGCAAAGCGGTGCCTTCGGTGCTGAAAGGACCAGAACCATGCAGGATACCCTGGCCGGGTACCGACGCCTGAGCCGTGACCACATCGCGCTCGAGGCGGCAGACCCGTTCACACGTGTGTGCCTTGCGGGACATTTGCATGACGCCGAAATCGCCGCGCGGACATGGACAGCTTACCGGCCCGCGCTGCCGGTGTCCTTCGAGGCGGCAGTCTTCGGCAGTGGCGGGAGCGCGTCGTTCGCAGGCGCAACTGCCGGGCACTTGTCGCTGTTCCCGGGACGCCTTCGCTGCCGACGCCGCGCGCCGGGCTGAGACGGTTGCGGCTCCGGCGTTCGGATCCTCCCGCGACCGGGGCGCAAAACTTTTCCTGAAAAGTTTTGCCAAGAGTTTTTTCAAAACTCTTGCGCGCACCTGCGCCGACACTGCTGGTCAGACAGCTGCTTCGACTTCACCGACGATGCTGTCGACCACCGAACGCAGGATCGTCTCGTCTTCGCACTCGGCCATCACCCGGATCAGCGGCTCGGTTCCGGATTTGCGTATCAGCAGTCGTCCCCGGTCGCCAAGTGTCGACTCCGCTGCCGCGATGGCGGCTATCACGGCGGCATTTTCCAAGGGGCTCTGACCGGCCGCATAACGGACATTGCGCAGCAACTGCGGCACAGGGTCAAAGTTGCGGCACAGCTCGCTGGCCGGTTGCCCGGTCCGTACCATTTCCGCCAGAAACTGAAGACCGGCCATGAGTCCGTCGCCGGTTGTGGCAAATTCCGTCATCACGATGTGCCCAGACTGTTCTCCGCCGAGGTTCCATCCGCCGCGGCGCATCGCCTCGACCACGTACCGGTCGCCAACCCCGGTCCGCTCCAGCCGCAGGCCGCGTCCTGTCAGGAATCGCTCCAGCCCGAGGTTGGACATCACCGTGGCCACCAGTGTGCCATCCTTCAGGCGACCTTCCTCAGCCCAGCGGGCTGCCATCATCGCCATCAGCTGGTCGCCATCCGCCACCGTGCCGGTTTCGTCGATGATCATCACCCGGTCGGCATCGCCGTCGAGGCAGATACCGATCTGGGCGCCATGGGCCACGACCGTCTCTGCGGCCACCCGGGGCTTGGTCGAGCCGCAGTCCAGGTTGATGTTGGTCCCATTGGGCGACACCCCGATCGGGATCACGTCCGCACCCAGTTCCCAAAGCACTTCGGGCGCCGCGCGCCAGGCCGCACCGTTGGCGCAGTCGATCACCACCTTCATCCCATCAAGGCGCATGCCCGCCGGAAAGGTCGATTTGACCCGTTCCTGATACCGCGAGCGACCATCGTCGATGCGGCGGGCGCGGCCGATGTTGTCCGCAGCGGCCGGTGCGACGCCTTCGGTGACAAGGGCCTCGATCTCGGCCTCGGCCTCGTCCGACAGTTTGAAGCCGTCGGGGCCGAAAAACTTGATTCCATTGTCCTGGCTGGGATTGTGCGACGCTGAAATCATGATTCCAAGGTCGGCCCGCATCGACGGGGTGAGCAGTCCGACCGCCGGTGTTGGCACCGGGCCGAGCAGCAAGACGTTCATACCGGTCGAGGTGAGGCCCGCGGTCAGGGCATTTTCGAACATGTATCCCGACAGCCGCGTATCCTTGCCGATCACGACGCGATGCACGCCGCCTCTGTCCCGGCGAAAGTACCGCCCCGCGGCCGCGCCGATGGCAAGCGCCATCTGGGCCGTCATCGGATGGATGTTGGCCGTGCCCCGCACGCCGTCGGTGCCGAAAAGCTTACGTGTCATCGCTTTCTCCTCTCTCTACCGCGGACCAGAGCGCAAGCGCCTGGGCCGTCTCGGCCACATCGTGTACGCGCAGGATCTGCACCCCCTGTGCAACCGCCGCCAGCGCGACAGCAATCGAGCCGGGCATGCGGCGGTCTGCGTCCTGCACGCCCGATATGCGCCCGATGAAGCCTTTGCGCGACGCCCCCACCAACACCGGGCAACCCAGCGCATGGAACAGGCTGACATTGCGCAGAATGGTCAGGTTGTGCGCCAGGTTCTTGCCGAATCCGATGCCCGGATCGACAAGGATGCGGCCGCGTGGAATGCCCAGGTCCTGGAGCATCAGGACCTGGGCGGCCAGGAAATCGTAGACATCCAGCAGCACGTCATCGTAGCGCGGGTTGTCCTGCATCGTCTCGGGGTCGCCGCTTGCGTGCATGACGCAGACAGGCAGGCCCTGGCGGGCGCAGTACTGGCCCAGCATCCTGTCGTAGGTGAACCCGGAGACATCGTTCACCAGCGACGCGCCGGCCTTGATCGCCGCCTCCGCCACACTGTATTTGCGGGTGTCGATGGAGACCGGAACAGAGACCGCGCTGCTGAGGGCGGTGATGACCGGTTCGATCCGCGCAATTTCGCTGGGGATGGGGACGGCGGCGGCCCCGGGGCGGGTCGATTCACCGCCCACGTCGATGATGTCGGCCCCGTCGGCAACCATCTGCCGGGCGTGGGCCGCGGCTCGTGCCGGGCCGCTGAACCTGCCGCCATCGGAAAAGCTGTCCGGTGTCACGTTGATGATGCCCATGATGCGGGGCCGGTCGAAGCTCATGCCACAGACCGGCGGACGCGCCGCGGACAGGGTGTCCAGCACAGCACCGGGCAGGGCCGAGGCGGGTACACGTTCGGCGGGAGCGTCGCGGCGCAGATGTTCGACATGGCTGAACCAGGCCGGTCCGCCGGCAAGGGGCACGGCGCCGTCGGGACGGGGCCGGTCGTTCCGGACAAGGGGGCGGAAATAGTCGCTCATGCGGTCTTGAATGGGGTATGGGGTGGCTGTTGGCAAGCGCTCAGATCGCGCTGTCCAGATTGGCCGCGCTGCGTACCGGCACCTGTGCCGACCCCGGCAGCGGTGCGCCAACGACCAGCAGTTCGCGCGCAGTCATCTGATCGGAAAACCACAGCGCCAGCGCAACGGCACCGCCGCGCGGCGTACTGGCACCGTGCGCGGCATCCAGCACCATCTTGGACGGCGCCCAGACGCAGATCTGGCCATTCTTCATCGCCCAGTCGAGTTCGGTTCGGGTGGCGACCACCTTGCAGCGTGGATCGCGCCCGGCAAGCACCCAGGCATTCTGCTCGATCCCGAGCAAGTCGATCCGGCGCTGCGCCAGCTTGTGTCCCGCGTGCGGCAGGGCAGTGTCGGGCGGTCCGACGCAGAGGATTGCCGGGACATCCGAAGATTGCAAACGATCGATCCAGTCCGTCAGAGTGGCTTCCGCAATGGCCTCGTTGGACAGATAGATCACCCGCGGATGGGGCCGTTCCTGCGCCGCCTCGTGCAGCCGCGGTCCCAGGTCCCGGCGGGTCCGGACGATTTCGACACCCAGCGCGCCGGGGCCGCGGTCCAGTTTTTCGATCCGGACAAAGGTGCGCATGGCCTGCGGTTCGGTCAGGATCCGTTCGGCGACGCGCTCGGCCAGAGTTTCCAGCAGGTTCACACGCTCGGCGGCCAGTTCGTAGGCAATCGCCTCGGTCACCCGGTCATAGGACAGGATGCGGTCAACGTCGTCGTCCAGCGGTCCGGTAAACGGGGTGACCTCGACCACAATGTTGAAGCAGATCCGCTGGGTTGTGCCACGCTCGGCCTGAAAGGCACCGATTTCGACCTCGACAATATGGTTGCGCAGGGAAATGCGGTCACGCGGCTCATCCGAGGCGGTCACAAGCGACCTTTCTGACGGGTGCGAAAAGGCAAGGTGGATTTCGTTGGTCATTTGGGCATCCGGAACAGCAGCGTTTGCGGCAGACTAGCAGCGCCCGGACCAGGGCACACCCGTCGAAAGCGACGGATCGTGCCATCTTTGGTATCGGTCGGGCTCAGTTCCGGCTCAGACGTGTGGGCTGCCGGTAAAACAGGTGCGTGCCAATCTGTGCCGTCAGAGGGAACTTTTTGGCCCAGTTGGGCTTTACCTTACCAGTATGGTAGTGTGTCGCACCGGCGGTCAGGGCACGGGGCGCGCCAGCCAGCATCATTTTGGCGACCTTGCCCACCTGGCTGTAGGCACGTTTTTCGTGGATCGCCTCGGGGTTGCCGTCGCAGGTGTAAGAGAACTGGCAGGCATATTTCTTGCCGGTGCCCTGGTTGACGACGCCGCAGACCGAGTTGGGGTAACGCGGGCTGTCCACGCGGTTGAGGATGACCTCGGCAACGGCGAACTGGCCCTTGACGGTCTCGCCGCGCGCCTCGAAATAGAGCGCCTCTGCAAGGCATTCCCACTGTTTGTCCCCTACGGCCTTGGGCTGTCGGCCCAGAAAGTCACGGCTATAGTTGACGTCGCTCGGCCCCGGCAGCCCGGTGGCTGTCAGCAGTTTGGCAAGGTGGGCCGGTTTTGCGGCACTCAGGCCACGCTGTTCAAGTTTAAACAAGGAAGCGGTGTTTGTAACTTCACGGTCGGCAAATGCAGGCTGATAAAATGCAAAGGTCGCAAACAAGGCGACCGAAAGTGTCTTTAACATGATGTCCCTCTACGTCTTCGGATCGTCCTGTGCCGACTTTTTCAGATTGCACAAAACTCCGGCGTCTTAGCCAAACGAGGCGAAAACGTAAAGTTTGGGACCACTGCAATCGGCAGAACACCGCCCAAAGGGACGCAAAAACGGCATATACAGTGGAAACCGTAAATCGATTCTACCCGATCTTGTCCCGTACGGCAAGTTGTGCTGCAGCCAATCTTGCAAGCGGAACGCGAAAAGGCGAACAGCTGACGTAGTCGAATCCCGCCGCTCGACAGAAGGCAATCGATTCGGGATCGCCGCCATGTTCGCCGCAGATCGACAAGGTGACCTGCGGCCGACCGGCCCTGGCGCGCTCTGCGCCGATGCGCAGAAGCTCGCCCACACCATCCGTGTCCAGGCGGTGGAACGGGTCTTCGGGAAACACCCCCTGACGCACATATTCCGACATGAACCGCCCGGCGTCGTCGCGGGACAGGCCATAGGTCATCTGCGTCAGGTCATTGGTGCCGAAACTCATGAAATGCGCGTGCTGCACGATTTCGTCGGCGCGCAGGCAGGCGCGGGGCGTTTCGGCCATCACGCCCAGCCGGTAGGTGAACTCGACTCCGCGTTCGCTGCGCACGGCGGCGGCAACCGCATCAATCCGGGTGCGCACGATTTCGACCTCCCGCTTGGCCGAGACCAGCGGTATCATGATTTCGGGCACGACAGCGGCGCCGTCGCGGCTGGTGTCTATCGTCGCTTCAAAGATGGCGCGGACCTGCATGTCGTAGATTTCCGGCACCGTGATGCCCAGACGGACACCGCGCATTCCCAGCATCGGGTTGTATTCGCCCAGAGCCTCGACCCTGCGGGTGACATCCGACACCGGCAGGTCCAGGGCCTCGGCCAGATCGCGCAGACCGGCCCGGTCTGTCGGCAGGAACTCATGCAGCGGCGGGTCGAACAGGCGGATGCAGACCGGCTGTCCCTTCATGATGGTGAACAGCTCCTTGAAATCCGCACGCTGCATCGGCAACAGCAGGTCCAGAGCGGCACGGCGGTCCTCCGGGTCATCGGCAAAGATCATTTCGCGCATGACGGTCAGGCGGCCGGGTTCAAAGAACATGTGCTCGGTGCGGCACAATCCGATGCCCTGCGCCATGAAGTTCCGGGCGGTCTGAGCGTCTGCGGGCGTGTCCGCATTGGCGCGCACCCCTATGTCGCGTTCGGCGTCGGCCCAGGCCATCAGGGTCTGAAAACTGTCGTCCAGCAGCGGTTCCACCGTCTGCGGGGCGCCGGCAAGGATCTGACCGTTGGTGCCATCCACGGTGATCACGTCGCCCTCTTTGAAGGTGCGCCCGTCCTCGGACACCAGCAGCTTGCGGCGCAGGTGGAATTTCATCCGCGACGCACCGACGACGCAGGGCAACCCGATGCCGCGCCCGATCACCGCCGCATGGCTGGTGATGCCGCCACGTTCGGTCAGACAGGCGCTGGCGGCGTGCATGCCGCGAATGTCCTCGGGCGAGGTTTCGCGCCGCACAAGCACACAGGCTTCGCCGCGCGCGGCGCTGGACTGCGCTTCCGCGGCGGAAAACACGATCCGGCCCGTGGCCGCGCCGGGGCTGGCGGCGATCCCCTTGCCAATCAGGTCACGGGGGGCATCCTCGGCGATCTGGCGGTGCAGCAGTTCCGACAGCGCGCGCGGCTCGACCCGCAGCAACGCCTCTTGCGGCGGGATGATCCCGTCGAGTGCCAGACCCACGGCGATGCGCACCGACGCGCGCGACGACCGCCGCACCCGCACCCCATCGAGAATATGCAGATGCCCGTTTTCGATGGTGAACTCGATCTGCATCTCGGCCCGCAGCTTGCGCCGCATCAGCGCCGCGTCGGCCTTTAGCTGGGCAAAGGCTTCGGGCGCCAGTTCCTCGAGCGAGGGACCGCGCGGGTCACATTCCAGAAACAGCGATGCCGCCCCGCGTTGCAGCGCATCCCGCCCCTGGCTTTGTGACAGGTAGCGCCCGGTGATCTGCAACGCGCCGGTGTCGGAATTGACCAGCTGCAATACACCCGATCCACATTCCCCCATGCCCAGACCCAGCGCCATTTCCTGCACCACCAGACCCAGACCGGCATCGACCGGCGCGCCTTTGGCCTCGCGCAGAAGGCGGGCTGTGGTGCCCTCCCAGGCCCGCGCCATGGACCGCAGCACCTCGCCAAGCTGGCGCTCGGGGGACTGGGGAAAGGGCTCTTCGGCTTCTTCCTCATAAGTCATCAGTGCTTCGGACAGGGCCTGGCGGCCGTCGTCGGCGATGCTGTCGAACAGGTCGGGATCCAGCCGCGCCACATGGATCGCGTAGGACTTGATGAACCGGAGGTAGAGGCTGGTGGCGGCGTCGGTGCCGAGCGTTGCGCTCAGATCGACGTAGCGGGCATCATTCATCCCGATGTTGAGGATCGACCCCGGGCCGCCCCAGTCCGGATCCTCGGAAGACGGGCGCACGCAGAGCAGGGCATTGGCATCAAAGTGCCGCAGGATGCCTTGCAGGTCGGGCATCCGCCCATGTGCGATGCCGTGTACGGTGCGAAACGACAGCGCCACGGTGCAGGGCACCGGCAGATCCAGCCGGACCAGGCGCTGAAGACATTTTGCCCGCCCGCCGTGGGTCGGTGTCGCTATCGGGGCCGTGGGCCGGATCAGCGTGACATGGGGATCGGCGGCCTCGGCGGGGAAGATCGGGTCGAATTTCTGCACTGCAGCACCTTTTTGTGTTCCGGCAGAATACGCCGGAACGGGGCTGTGTAAAGCGCGCGCTTTGAACGATTGGCATCCGCCAGATCCCTGCGGCGCAAGCTGCAGGCGAGAGCTCTGTCAGCAGCGGCCGGTCCGCGTCGGCCTCAAAGCCCCATCCGACGCGCGCCGGGCCGCCGCATGCGGGGGGTGTCCGAGCACCGGCGCCCCGGTGCCAGCACCGGAGTGCCCGGTCTCGGCGCAGGGCACGCCTGATGCCGCAGCCGCGTCAGCCGTCCAGCCTGGTCAGATCCGCGACCTGAAGACACACCGTCCGGATCCGGCTCAGCAGGTTCAGCCGGTTGCGGCGCAGGATCTCGCTCTCGGCATTGACCTGCACAGCCTCGAAAAAGGCGTCGACCTCCGGGCGCAGCGCCGCCATGGCTTGCATTGCCGCCGCAAAACCCTCATCCGCAAGCGCCGGCCTGATCCTGGCCTCTGCGGTATCAAGTGCAGCAAACAGGGCGGTCTCTGCCGGATCCTCCGCATATTGCGGATCAGCACCATAGGAATATTCGACCCCGTCCTTTTCCTCGGCCTGGGTGAGAATGTTGTTGGCGCGCTTGAACCCCTGCACAAGGTTGGTGCCGTCTTCGGTTTTCAGCGTGTCCGACAGCGCACGGGCGCGGGCGACCAGCAGGGTGAGGTCATCATTGCCCGGCATGGCGAGGCAGGCGTCGATCACGTCGTGGCGGATGCCTTCATCCTTGAGGTAGACCTTGAGGCGGTCGTGGAAAAACGACATCAGGTCGGCGGACCAAAAATTTTCGGCGAAAATTTTGGTCAGCGGAACCCGCAGCGCATTCTTCAGGATCAGGCGGATCACGCCCAAAGCCGCGCGGCGCAATGCATAAGGATCTTTCGACCCTGTCGGTTTTTCGTCGATCGCCCAGAACCCGGTCAGGGTATCGAGCTTGTCGGCCAGCGCCACGGCGATGGAAACGGCGGCGGTGGGCACGTCATCCGATGGACCAAGCGGTGAATAATGTTCCTGACAGGCGGCGGCGACATCCGCTGGCAGACCCGCGGCGGCGCTGTAATAGCGGCCCATAAGTCCTTGAAGTTCCGGAAATTCATAGACCATCTGCGAGCTGAGATCGGCCTTGGCCACCCGTGCGGCCTGTTCCGCCCGATCAGCGTCGGCCCCCACCATCGGAGCCAGGGCGCGGGCAAGAACGGCAATGCGCTCGATCCGGTCTTTCTGGCTGCCCAGTTTGTTGTGGAATGTCACGTTTGCCAGCTGATCGGTCCAGGCGGTCAGGCCCGCCGCGGATTTCGCCACCCGCAGGTCGTTTTCCCAGAAGAACTTGGCATCTGACAGCCGCGCCGACAGAACCTTTTGATTGCCGGCCAGGATTGTGGCGCCGTTGTCCGCCGTCTCGCGGTTGGCCACGGTCACAAATTTCTCGATCCGGCCGGTCCCGGGGTTCTTGACCGAAAAGAATTTCTGATGCTCGCGCATGGAGGTCTGCAGAACCTCTGGCGGCAGGTCGAGGAAGGCGGCCCCGATGTCGCCCATCAATACCACGGGCCACTCGACCAGACCGGCGACCTCGGCCAGCAGGCCCTTGTCCTCGACCACGTCGAGCCCCGAGGCGAAGGCCAGGTTGGTGGCGTCGTTCCAGATCGTCTCGCCCCGTTCACCGGCGGACAGGACCACATTGGCGCGCTTGAGCTTTGCCGCGTAATCCTCGAACGAGGTTACAGAAAACGGGGCGGGCGCCATAAAGCGATGGCCCTCGGTCACATCGGATGCGGTGATGCCGTCCAGGCTCAGCGGAACAACGGCCGTGCCCGCTTCGGTGGTCAGCGTACAGAGGATACGGTGCAGCGGGCGGACCCAGCGCAACGCGCCGTCCCCCCAGCGCATCGATTTGGGCCAGGGAAAGCCGCGGATTGTCTCTTCGAGCACCTGGGCGACGATGTCCGCCGCCGGGCGGCCCGGCTTTTCGATCACCGCATAAAAAACGCGGCCTTTCTTTTCGTCGCGTTCTTCCAGTTGCTCGCGCGTCAGGCCCGCGCCGCGCAGAAACCCGTCGATGGCCTTTTCCGGGGCATCCACGCGCGGTCCCTTGCGCTCTTCGCGCAGGGTCGGGCTTTGCGCCAGCAAGCCTTCGACCGCCAGCGTCAGACGCCGCGGCGTCGAGAACGCGGCGGCGCCCGCATAGGTGAGACCTGCCTCGACGAGGCCATTTGTGATGCGTGATTTCAGATCCTCGGCGGCGCGTGTCTGCATCCGGGCGGGGATTTCCTCGGAAAAGAGTTCAATCAGCAGGTCAGGCATCTGGTCACCACATTCTCAAGGCGCCGCGTGCCTTGCGGCACGGGGTCAGTCGAGGGGGTGGATAGCCTCAAGGGCGGCCAAGGTCCAGCCGATTGCAGCGCTCAGGAGACGGCCTGTTCCGCCTTGGCGCGCGCCTGCATCGCAAGGGTGCGGATGTCGGGCCCGGCACGGGCGGGCACCACACGGTAGACGGCGCCCACCAGGTTCGCGACGGCAAAGGACATCAGCCCCAGCGCGACAACTCCCAGAAGGACGCGGCCGTAGGCGACACTGCGCAGATGCTGCAATGCCTCACCGATTCCGCCTGCCTGTTGTGGGTCGGTGGTGAAGCCGGCATAGATCAGCATGGCACCGATCAGGGCGACAACGGCGCCGTGGGCGATGAAACCGAACTTGATCACCGGATCCAGACGTTCGGTCAGCGATGTCTCTCTGAGCGACCGCTTGTACCTGCCGACAACGCCCTTGTGGACGTAAAAGATGCCGGCCGAGACAATCACGAGCCCGGCGGCGATGACCAGCCAGGGACCGTAGGGCAGGGTCATCACCTTGGCGGTCCAGTCGCTGGCTTTTTCGCCGCCGCTGCTCTGACCCAGGGCCAGCCCGGCCACCGAGATGCCGATGCCGCCGTGAATGAGCCCGGTCACGACCTGACCTGTACGGGCGATGATGCCCTTGGCATCCGATCCGTGGGTCTCGAGGTCCATCGCCGCGTCGATCAGGCGCCATACCGTGTAGGCCACGAGCCCGAAGGCGATGGCCCAGAGCATCGGAATTCCCCAGGTCTCGTCACGCAGGGTGGCCAGGGCGCTGGTGGTGCCTTCGGCTTCGTGCCCCTTGTAGGCGGCCAACAGGGCCAAACCGCCGACAACAGTATAGACAGCGCCACGGGCGGCATAGCCGGTGCGCATCACCGGGACGACCCAGGCGGGGGCTTTGCTGGACATTCGGATACTCCTCTGGTTCAGGAGGAGCGCGCGACACCCGGGTTCGGTTCCGCAGTTCGGCAGGATTGACCAAAATAATTGCGCACCGGATGCAGCGTCCGGTGGCCCGAGGGGGGCCTATTCGCGGACGGGGCAATCCACGCCCAGCGGGCTGCCATCATAGGTCTTGTCACCGCAGTCGTTGATCTCGTGCCAGACATAGCCGCGTCCGTCCTGGGTGATCGCCACGACACGGTCGATGCCATATTCGATGTTGCGCTGTCCGGTGAAGGCCAGAGCACGACCCGCCGCCAGATCGTCGCCGATGGCTGCGGCGTCAAAGCAGTCGAACCACGTGGGTGCGACACGCGGTTCCGCGCCCGGGTAGATCGCATAGGTGTCGCGCAGCTGATCGAGGGTCGAGGGCGTGGTAAAGCAGGCCCGGTAGCGGATCGGCGAGGACTCGGCGTCAATGGCGCGAAAATCCTCGTAGAGAATGGTTTCAGGAAGGTTTGACACCTTGCCGGTCAGCCGCACGTCATCCGTCCCCGTCGCAGTGACATCATAGTAATAGGCGTAGACCTGTGTGTAATACAGCAGTGCGCCAGCGCAGAGCGCCGTGACCACGATGAAAGCGACCAAGATCTTGCCGGTATGGTTCTGCGCCAAGGGTTTATTTCCAGTCCATGTTGATAACAGGGTGCGCAATATTCCGGCTTCGCCTGCGCAGCGCTTCGGACCGGGGGGCGAGTTCGGGAATACGCGATTCGTGTGTCTCGACAAAGACATGGCCGATGCGGCTCAGCACTGGATGGTCGAAGAGTTTTTCCAGCAACGCCACTTCGGCGCCTTCGATGTCCATCTTGAGCACGGCGATGTCGCTGTCGAGCGCCTCCAGGAAGGCGGTGAAATCCAGCACCTGCACCTTCACCGGATGGGCGGTGTCGACGTTGCGTTTTTCGGCGACAATCGAAGAGGATTGTGACTGCATTTCCGGGTCTGCGTTGAATTCAGCCGTGCGAAACAGCGCCGTGCTGCCATTTTCGGTGCCGGCGGCGGCCTCGATGACGGTGACGTTGCCGAGATCGGCCAGGTTTTCCCGCAGACGGGCGGCGGTCCACGGGTCGGGCTCGAACGCATAGACCATTCCGGCGTGGGCGGCCATCGTGCGGGTATGCTGGCCGACGTTCGCACCAAGATCGATGCAGATGCCGCCGGGGGCGGCGGCGAGGGCCGCGCGCATCTGGGCTTCGGCACGGCCGGCGAAGAGCTTGAGATACTTGCGGCGGTAACGTAACCCTGTGTTCCCCGGAAGGGTCTGAAGTATCCGGTACTTCAGGCGACGGAGCAGGGTGTTGCGTTTTGCCATCAGGCCGCCCAGCCACCTGCTGTTGTTGTGACAAAGGCATCGGCGCAGCGTTTGGCAAGCGTGCGCACGCGGCCGATGTAGGCCTGCCGCTCGGTGACCGAAATCACACCGCGGGCGTCCAGCAGGTTGAACAGGTGCGAGGCCTTGATGCACTGATCATAGGCGGGGTGTGCCATCACGATACGCTTGCCGGTCCTGGGATCGTCCGCGTCGCGGTCAAGGATGTCGGCGCAGGCGCGTTCGGCATCCTCGAAATGGCGCAGCAGCGTCTCGGTGTCGGCAACGTCAAAGTTCCAGCGCGAATATTCCTCTTCGGTCTGGCGAAAGATGTCGCCATAGGTCAGGGCAATGGGGGACTGAGGGTCATTGAAGGGCATGTCCATCACATGATCCACGCCCAGCACATACATGGCAAGACGTTCCAGACCATAGGTCAGCTCACCCGAGACTGGATGGCAGTCATGGCCGCCGACCTGCTGAAAATATGTGAACTGCGACACTTCCATGCCATCACACCACACTTCCCAGCCCAGTCCCCAGGCTCCCAGCGTGGGCGATTCCCAGTCGTCCTCGACAAAACGCACGTCATGCAGGGCCATATCGATGCCGATGGCCGCCAGCGATCCGAGGTAAAGCGCCTGAAGATCGGGGGGCGACGGTTTGATCAGCACCTGGTACTGGTAGTAATGCTGCAAGCGGTTCGGATTCTCGCCGTACCGCCCGTCGGTCGGGCGGCGCGAGGGCTGCACATAGGCGGCCGCCCAGGGCTGCGTTCCCAGTGACCGCAACGTGGTGGCCGGGTGGAAGGTGCCGGCCCCGACTTCCATGTCATAGGGTTGCAGAACGGCGCAGCCTTTGGCGGCCCAGTAATTCTGCAACCGCAGAATGATTTCCTGAAAGCTGCGCGGTTTGCCCGCGCCTGTTCCGGTGGACTGGTCCATGCGCTCTGCCCCAAGGTCTGTTTGCGACTGCTTAGGCCGATGGCGGGCGGGGGTCAATTGCGACGCTCGCCATATTTTGAGGTGCAGCGGCTGTGGCTTTTGATAAATACGGGGTAGAGCACAAAAATGTAAGCGTATGGTTCCGGGGACAACGACAGGTATGACAAGATTTGTGATGGCGCTTCTGGCAGCCGTGATTCTGACGGCCCGGGCGGCTGTCGCGCAGGATGCAACCTATATCCAGATCGAAGCGCAGCCGTCGTTGACCCGGGCCGAGGATCGGGTGCGCGACTATGCGAGCTACCTGCGCGATGTGAACGGGTTTTCGCTGGGGGCCGGGTGGTACGGCATCGCCCTGGGGCCCTATGATCGGACCGAGGCCGAGGCCCGGCTGCGGCAGCTGCGCGCCCAGGGGCAGATCCCGCGCGACAGCTATATTGCCGACACGCGCAATTTCCGCCGTCAGTTCTGGCCCGTCGGCGCCGCGACCGCGGGCCGAGAGCCGGTCACAACCGAAGAGATCACCCAATCGCTGCTGGACCAGGTGACCGGATCGACTCCGGCCGCGGTCGAACCGCAGCCCGACGACACGGCCCGGATCGTGGATGAATCCCCGCGCGAAGCCGCCGCAAGCGAGGCCCGCCTCGAGCGGGACGCCCGCGAACAGCTTCAGATCGCACTGCGGTGGGCCGGGCACTACGATGCCGCCATTGACGGTGCCTTTGGGCGGGGCACGCGCAACTCCATGGCCAGCTGGCAGCAGGCAAACGGCCATGAGGTCACCGGTATCCTGACCACACGCCAGCGCGGCGAACTCCTGCGTCAGTACAACGCGGTTCTCGAGGGCATGGACCTGCAGACGGTCACCGAGAC
Source organism: Puniceibacterium confluentis (assembly GCF_007923445.1). GTDB lineage: Bacteria > Pseudomonadota > Alphaproteobacteria > Rhodobacterales > Rhodobacteraceae > Puniceibacterium > Puniceibacterium confluentis. The sequence goes on from NZ_VOJI01000015.1 coordinate 65,489, forward strand.
CCGCGCCGGAATCCGGATGCAGATCCCGCTGGGTGTCGTGGCCTTCGACAGCTATGAATCGCCGTTCGTGCAGTTTGCCGCCACCGGTGACTTGCCGGTGCGGGTGCTGCTGATCAGCCAGCCCGGGGATCAGACCACGCTGTTTGGCCTCTACGAAATCATGCAGACGCTTGAAATCGTGCCACTGGAAGGTGCGCGCGAGCGGCGGCGCAACGGCTTTACCCTGACCGGGGCCGACAGCCGCATCGTGTCACACACCGAGGCGCGGCTGGACGGCGGGCAGATCAAGGGTTTCACGCTGATCTGGCCTGCCGGTGATGACGAGCGGCGCACCCGGGTTCTGGATGCAATGCAGGCAAGCTTCGAGACCATCCCCGGCGTCCTCGAGCTGAACGCGACAGCCGACACCGAGCCGTCGGTCGATCTGTTGTCCGGGCTTCAGATCCGGCGTCCGAAACTGACCGCTTCCGGCTTTTATATCGATGGGACGGGAACCGTGGTGACGGCGCGGGACGCGGTGACCGGCTGCGGCCGCATCACCCTCGAGGATCAGTACGACGCCAGCATCCTGGCCGAAGATGCCGCATCCGGGGTGGCCGTGCTGCGTGCAGAGACAACTCTGGCACCAATCTCGGTGGCGGCATTCCGCAGTGAACAGCCGCGCCTCCAGTCCGAGGTGGCGGTCGCGGGCTATTCCTTTGGCGGCGTGCTGAATGCGCCGACCCTGACCTTTGGCACGCTCGAGGATGTGCGCGGACTGGCGGGCGAAGAAAACCTCAAGCGCCTGGCGCTGGCCTCTCTGCCCGGCGATGCGGGCGGGCCGGTTCTGGATGCGGGGGGGGCGGTCCTGGGCATGTTGCTGCCGCGCGAAGACAGCAATCGCCAGCTGCCCGAAGGCGTCAGCTTTGCCGCCAAGGCCGAAGACATTCAGGCTCTGCTGAGCCGCGCCGGCCTGCGTGCGACGGCGACCCGGGGCGAGGCCGCCATGGCCCCCGAAGATCTGACCGAGGTTGCGGTTGGCATGACCGTGCTGGTCAGCTGCTGGGATTGACCGCGCCGCAACGGAAACCTGTGCCCGGGCGGTGGATGTCGTGACGGGGCCCCGGACAGGGATCTGATCCGCAGATCCGCGTCGCGGCGGCCACCCTGGCCGCCGGTCAGCGTGCGGGCCGAAACAGCCGTTTCAGTGCGCCCCACTGGCTGATCGCGACCCCGAGCAGGATCAGCGCCAGGGCCCCCAGGAGACTGAGGCGCATCGGTTCACCCAGCAAAAGCACGCCCAGCACGACCGACCACAGCGGCACCTGATAATTTGTCAGGCTCATGAAAACCGGCCCGGCGCTGCGGATCACCAGCACCCGCAACAGATTGGCTGCGGCGGTGGGCACAAGGCCCAGGAACATCAGCACCCCCAGGGTCTGCGCCGACGGCAGCGGCGGCGGTCCTTCGATCACCCAGGCAAAGGGAACAATCATCACGGTTCCGAAGATCATCGGAATGGTGGCGATGCCGATCGGGTCCATGGGCGGCAGGCGACGCATCGTCACCGAACTGACCGCGTAACACCCCGCTGCTCCGAGACAGGCCAGACGGCCCAGCGGTTCGAGTGCGGCGCCGCTCGACGCAAACGACTGACCGCCCAGCAAGAGGCTGACCCCGGCGAACCCGGTGACAAACCCGGCCGTACGGCGCAGCGACATCCGTTCGCCCGGCAGGAACACATGGGCCAGCGGCAGCACCATCAGCGCGACAGCGGCCATGCACACGCCGGCAAAGCCCGAGCTGACGAACTGTTGCCCCCAGCTGAGCAAGGTGAAAGGCAGGGCGGTCGACAGCACACCGATCAGCACAAGCGGCCCCCAGGGCCTTTCCGCGGTCAGGAACAGCCTGCGGCCGCGCAGCTGCCAGATCCCGAGGGTCAGCAGCCCGGCAAAGCTGATCCTCGCGGCGGCCAGCCAGAGCGGCGTGATCCCGCGCAACGCAATTTCGATCACCAGAAAGGTCGATCCCCAGACCAGACCGAGACAGGCAACCATCAGCCAGCTGCGCGGCGTTATGTCGGGCAGGGGCGTGCGATTGCTGAGCATGAAGTTTCAGACCTGTGTGTGAAATGACTCTGCGGGCACTATCATCAAAATGCGCGGGGATTGAATGGCAAAACACTGCCCTGCGGGCGGGTGCCGGTGCCGCCCCTGGAGACGAGGATCGTGTGCGGCCAGGGGCGCCCGTGTCCGCGGCGCCGGATCCTGACGGGTGTCAGGCCGGGGTGGGTCGCCGCGGCGTCCTGGACCGGGGGGAAACCGGTTTCGACGTTGCCCGCCTTGTCAGCCGGTCATGCCCCCAGGCCACCAGATACAGGGCGGCGATTGTGAGCAGCAGAAATACATTGTCCCAGAGTGCAGGCAGGTCACGCCCCGCCATCGCCCACATGATGACATAGGTCAGCACCACATGTGCGGTGAACACCTGCAACGAGTGCTGGCCCAGATAGACCAGCGCCGACCGGGTGAACAGCCAGCCAAGTCCGCGCCCCAGGGCGGCCAGCACCCGGTTGCCGCTGTCCGGACCGGCGACCAGCAGCCAGCTGATCACAAACAGGTCGAGCAGGAAATTCGCCAGATAGACGCTGTGCATGTTGCCCCTGTCGATCTCGCGCCACAGCACCCGGCGCAGATCGGGTTCGATCCAGCCAAGGCTCATGGCCCGATCAAAGATCGCAAAGCCGATCACACCCGCCACAGCCAGCCAGAACACCGGGCGCAGGCGCGGATCACGCATCCGGGACGTGTCCAGCCGCTCGCGGGCAAACAGAAAGCCAAGAAACAACCCCAGGAAATACAGCGTCTGCCAGCCGAAGACGTTGAAATATATCCCGATGTTGATCCCGTAGCCGGCGCTGCTCAACGCCCGTTCCACCGGAATCTGCGCGGCGTCCGGCAGACCGGACTGCGCCAGAAGCCAGGCCGCCACCGAGATCAGCGCCACCCAGAGGGCCCGGTTGCGGTGAAACGCCAGCAGCACCAGCGGTGTCAGCAGCATCAGCCAGATATAAAGCGCCAGGATCCCCATGTGCAGCGATCCGGTCACCAGCAGCAGCGAGGCGAGGGTAAAGGCGACAGGATACTCGACATACTGGCGCAGGATGCCAACCTCAAAGCCGTAGGCCGCCAGACCCAGAGCAGCGGCGCAAAATGCCAGGATCAACACCGCCTGATAGGTAAAGATCGTGCGGATGCGGCGCAGAACCGCGCGCCCCATCCCCGCCGACCCGCTGCGGTCGAGGATCTTGGTGTACACCAACCCCACCACAAACCCGGAAATGAACACAAAGCCCTGGGCATCCTCGACCCAGCCCAGCATGTGATGGTTATAGGCACCCAGCACGGCGTGGAACGACCCGTTTACATGGGCGATCGTCATGAACAGCAGGAAAAAACCCCGGAAGCCATCTAGCAGTGTCAGACGCATATCCATCTCCTTGTGGGGCGCGGTTGCCCCGTCCGCTGACACGAAAATCAAATGCGCGAAAGGGCGATTTGTGACCTGTCCCGGGTGAATTTTGTGAGCATAAGCGGAGCCTTGCCCAACCATCGCGCACTTCGGCGAAAATTTGGCCGCACCGCGGATTCGGGCCCATAGCAGGGGGCCGGGGGCGCACGGCCCGGCCAGCCCCCTGCGACAGATGTCGCTGACGGTGGTCCCTGGAAGACGACACGAAGACACCGGTGGGCGCGGATCGGTGGCGCGCGGGCGCAGGGTTTTCAGGCGACCCGCCTCGCTTGACCCGCTCAAGGCCAGGCAGGCCCCGTCAGGAGCGCAAAAAAACCGGCGGAGGAACCGCCGGTTCTGAACTTGTGGCGCAGGGGGCTGGTCCAACCGGGCCGCCCCTTGCGCTGCAGAGGGCGAAGCCTCAGTTCTTGGCTTTGTCGACCATTTTCCCGGCCGAGATCCAGGGCATCATGGCCCGCAGCTTTTCACCGACCTGCTCGATCTGGTGTTCATCGTTCAGGCGGCGTGTCGCCTTGAACGACGGCTGGCCGACAGCGTTTTCCTGCATGAAGTCGCGCACGAACTTGCCGTTCTGGATGTCCGTCAGAACCGCTTTCATCCGGGCCTTTGTCTCGTCATAGGGCAGGATGCGCGGGCCGGAGACATATTCGCCGTACTCGGCAGTGTTGCTGATCGAGTAGTTCATGTTGGCGATGCCGCCTTCGTAGATCAGATCGACGATCAGCTTCACTTCGTGCAGGCATTCGAAATAGGCCATCTCGGGCTCGTAGCCCGCCTCGACCAGAGTTTCGAAACCCATGCGGATCAGCTCGACCAGACCGCCACAGAGCACGGCCTGTTCGCCGAACAGGTCGGTTTCGCATTCCTGGCGGAAGTTGGTTTCGATCACGCCGGAGCGGCCGCCACCGATGGCCGAGCAGTAGGACAGGCCGATTTCCAGCGCCTTGCCCGACGCGTCGTTGTGTACTGCCACGAGGCAGGGCACGCCGCCGCCCTTGGTGTATTCGCCGCGCACGGTGTGACCCGGACCCTTGGGTGCCATCATGATGACGTCGGTGCCGGCCTTGGGCTCGATCAGGCCGAAGTGCACGTTCAGACCGTGGGCAAAGGCAATTGCCGCACCGTCGCGCAGGTTGTCATGGACGTATTTCTTGTAGGTCTCGGCCTGCAGTTCGTCGGGCATGGTGAACATGATCAGGTCACACCAGGCGGCCGCTTCTGCGATGCCCATGACCTTGAGACCTTCGCCTTCGGCCTTTTTCGCGGAAGGCGAACCTTCGCGCAGGGCGACGACAACGTTCTTTGCACCGGAATCGCGCAGGTTCAGGGCATGGGCATGGCCCTGGCTGCCATAGCCGAGGATCGCGACCTTCATGTCCTTGATCAGGTTGATATCGCAATCGCGGTCATAATAAACGCGCATGGTGTGCTTCCTTCCGTGGATTTCATCCGTTTGTTGTGAGGCGCACTTTATCCGGAACGCCGCGTGTGCGGTTGCGTTTACCGTGTGGAATTGGGAAAGAGAAGAAGCTTCATTCGTCAATTTCAGCCTTTGCGGGGTTTTCATGCTTGATGCTACAGATCGCCGGATACTGCGTCAGATGCAGGCGTCGCCCGATTCACCGGCGGCGGAAATCGCCGAGCGGGCCGGGCTCGCCGCTGCGACCCTGTCGCGACGGGTCGAACGGTTGCGCGACATCGGTGTGCTGCGCGGAGTCCGGGCGGTGATCGACTGGCAGGTTCTGGGGTATGCGGTCGAGGTCAGCCTGCGCATCACGCTGGACAAATCCGAACCGCGCGCCTTTGACGATTTCGCTGCCGCCGCACGGACCGTGCCCGAAGTGATCGAGATCCAGACTTTCCTCGGACAGGTTGATGCGCGCCTGTCGGTGATCGCGCGCGACATGACGCATTACCAGCAGGTCTACCGTGACAAGATCCTGACGCTGCCGCATATCACCGACGTGGATGCGCTGATGCATGTGGCCCGGCTCAAGACCGACGAAAGCCTGCCGCTGTGATTGATCTGGATGACACCGACCGGGCGCTGATCCGGGCGCTGGCGCAGGATGCAACCCAAAGTGCCGGTGCGCTGGGGCGCAGTCTGGGCCTGTCGCAGCCGGCCTGCTGGCGCCGCATCAAGCGGTTGCGCGAGGCGGGTGTGTTCCGGGGCACCCGGCTGGATCTGGATCGCGAGGCACTGGGATTCGGGGTCACGGTGTTTCTGGGGGTGAAGCTGGCCACCAAGGGGCGCGTCAGCCTGCAGGATTTCGAGCGCGCGGTCAGTGCCATTCCCGAGGTGCAGACGGTGGAACATGTTCTGGGCATGTACGACTATCGCCTGCGGGTTGTGGCGCGCGATATTTCCGACTTCGAGCGGGTGCTGCGGCGACGGATCATGACGCTGCCGGGGGTGGGCAATCTGGACGCCAATGTGCTTTTGTCCGAGGAACGCTTGCCGGGACCGATCTGAGGCACCGGAACCGGCAGGAAGTCCTTTGCCAAATCCGGTCCGAGCAGGTAGCCAGTTGGCAACAGAGGAGACAGCCCATGGCTTTGCTTGATGACGTCGACCCGACGGGTCTGGATGAATTTTCCGTGGTCTTTACCGACCGGTCCCTGAACCACATGTCCGCAACATTCCAGCAGGTGATGCGCGACATTTCCGGCATGCTGAAAGAAGTCTACCACGCCGATGCGGTGGCGCTGGTGCCCGGCGGCGGCACCTATGGCATGGAGGCGGTGGCGCGGCAGTTCGGGCGCGATGCCACGGTTCTGGTGGTGCGCAACGGCTGGTTTTCCTACCGCTGGAGCCAGATTTTCGAGGCCGGCGGATTTGCGGGGGAAACCCACGTGATGAAGGCGCGCCAGACCGGCAACGGGGCGCAGGCGCCGTTCGCGCCCGCGCCGATCGAAGAGGTCACGGCGCAGATCCGCGAGATCCGGCCGGACATCGTCTTTGCCCCGCATGTGGAAACCTCGGCCGGTATCATTCTGCCTGACGACTATCTGACCGCGCTGGCGGCGGCGGCGCGGGAGGTGGGCGCGCTGATGGTGCTGGACTGCATCGCCAGCGGCTGCGCCTGGGTCGACATGGCGGCAACCGGGGTCGATGTGCTGATCTCGGCCCCGCAAAAGGGCTGGTCTGCGACGCCCTGCGCAGGAATCGTGATGATGTCCGAGCGCGCCCTGGCCCGGATGGCGGAAACCACGTCGGACAGCTTTGCCTGTGATCTCAAGAAGTGGCACCAGATCATGGCGGCCTACGAAAATGGAGGCCACGCCTACCATGCGACCATGCCCACGGACGGGCTGCGTGCCTTTCGGGACACGATGGTCGAAACGCGGGACTACGGGTTTACCCGCCTCAAGGAAGCGCAGTGGGCCCTGGGAACAGCCGTGCGGCAGATGCTGGCGGACAAGGGCGTGAAATCGGTTGCCGCCGATGGCTATGGTGCGCCCGGTGTCGTGGTGAGCTATACCGACGACCCCGAGATCCAGTCAGGCCGCGCCTTTGCCGCCAGGGGAATGCAGATTGCCGCGGGTGTGCCGCTGCAATGTGACGAACCGGCGGGCTTCAGCACCTTCCGGCTGGGGCTGTTCGGTCTGGACAAACTGTATGACGTCGACGGCACCGTCGCCCGGTTGCGCCGGGTGATCGACCAGGTTCTGTGACCTGACATGCGGCTGCCGGGCGGCGCAGGCTGCCCGGCGCCGACTGGACCGGTGCCTGTTGCCTATTGCGCGGTGCCGCCTGCGTGGCGCACCGACGTACCCATGCCCATCTGCATCACCGAGGTGCGCAGCGGCCTGAGGCTGTATAGCGCCTCGAGCCCGGCGGCACGGGCATCCCGCAACAGCGGGTCCGCCGCCATCGACGCACGGTTCAGCAGCGTGATGCCTGCCACCCGGGTGCGGATGTCGGCAATCCGCTTGCGATGGTAACTCTCGAGCATGGCGAGCGACCCGAGGGTTTCCCGCTGCGTCAGCGCCAGATCCAGCAGAACGTCCAGATCCGCCAGACTCATGTTCAACCCTTGCGCGCCGATGGGCGGCAGGACATGCGCGGCTTCGGCCACCAGCGCCACACGTTCGCCGGACAGGTGGTGGGCGGCCTGTGCGACAATGGGCCAAAGGCTGCGGCGGCTGGCCAGCTTCAGCGGACCGAGCAACTGGCAGGAGCGCTCGGTCATCGCCTGCTCGAACGCGGAAACATCAAGCGCCATCAGGGCATTGGCCTTGGCGGCTTCTTCCATCCAGACAACCGCCGACGAGGGACAACCCTGATGATCGGGGAGCGGCACAAACGTGAAAGGCCCGCCGGTGCGGTGGATCTCGGTCGAGACGTTGTCATGCGGAATCGGGTGTGTGACCGCAAAGGCCAGGGCCTTCTGGCCGAAATGCACGGTGCTCACGTCAATGCCGCAGGCGCGGCGCATCGGTGAATTCCGCCCGTCGGCGGCGATCACCAGCCGGGTTGTGGCACGACCGCCATCGCTCAGTCCTACACGCGCCATGGCGGTGCGGGTAAACAGCGTGGTCGTGGCCGTGCCGGGACGGAAATCGACGTTCGGCAGGGTGTCCAGGTGCGCGCTCAACTCCCGCCGCAACAGCCAGTTCGGCAGGTTCCAGCCAAAGGGCTGATCCGAGATTTCCGACGCATCAAAGGCTTTGATGACCCGGGGCTCCGGTTCGGCGCCGCCTGCATCGACGATCCGCATCACCTGCAGCGGCATGGCGTGATCTGCCAGCCGCGCCCAGACGCCGGCGCGTTCGAGAAAGGCGCGGGCGGGTTGCAGGAACGCGGTGCTGCGCAGGTCCGCGCCGCTGGCATCCCGCTGTGTCACCGGCGGGGCGGGGTCGACGCAGAGCACGGAAAAGCCCTGCGCGCCAAAGGCCGCGGCAGCCGTCAGTCCGGCGATGCCGCCGCCCGAAATCACGATGTCATAATCCATGTCGGCCTCCTGCACTGTTATCTAATGCGCGCAGGCGCAGGTGCACTGCAACATCGCGCCGCAGGCGGAGTCAGGTCAGGCGCGCCAGAAAGGCGGCAAGGTCGTCGGTATGATGGTGGATATGCTCGGCCTTGACGGCTTTGGGGGCCACGTGCACCGTGCGCATGCCCATGGCATGGGGTTCGGACAGGTTGCGGATGTCATCTTCGAACATCGCGGCCGCCCTGGTGTCGACCCCATCGCGGGAAAACACCGCTTCGAAGGCGGCGCGTTCGGGTTTGGGCGCGAAATCCGCATGTTCGACGCCGTAGAGCGCATCGAACGCCGCATCCAGGCCGCGCGCTTTCAGCACCTGCGCGGCATAGGGCGCGGTGCCGTTGGTATAGACAATCTTGCGACCGGGCAGATTTGTGATCAGCGCCGCCAGATGCGGGTCCGGTTCCAGGGTGTCGAAGGTGATGTCGTGCACCTCTTCAAGATAGGGGCCGGGGTCGACATCGTGTTCGCGCATCAGACCTGCCAGCGTCGTCCCGTATGTGTGCCAGTAGTGTTTGCGCAGATGGTTGGCCCGGTCCTGTTCCACCCCCAGTGCCTGCATGACAAAGCGGGTCATCCGCACCTCGATCTGATCAAACAGACGGGCGGCAGGCGGATACAGGGTGTTGTCGAGGTCAAACACCCAGGTGCGGACATGAGAGAAGCTTTGTCTGATCATGATCTTACGCTAACGCCGGGCGTGGCGCGACGCAATCACAGAAGCGGCGGTGCGTGCTGCCCGCCGGGTTGCGACATGCCCGCGCTTGAATGATCCCGGCCCCCGGGTCTATCGTGCGGCGAGGGACAGGGGACAGCATATGAATATTTCCAAGGCACAGCAGAAAGATGCATATACGCTGATCCTCGAGGCGATAGACGTGGGCGTCTACAAACCCGGTGACCGGCTGGTCGAAAGTGATCTGGCTGACCGCTTCGGCGTATCGCGCACACCGATCCGCGAAGCGTTGCAGCGGCTTGAAACCCAGTCGTTGCTGGCGCGGGACGGGCGCTCGCTCATCGTGGCATCGCTGGATCACAACCAGATGGCCGAACTGTATGTCGTGCGCACAGAGCTTGAGGGGCTGGCGGCACGGCTGGCGGCACGCCATGCCACGGAAGAGGAAATCCAGGTCCTGCGCGAGATGGTGGACGACGATCAGGCGCTGCTGGACAATCCCGGTGCGCTGGCGCGGGCCAACCGGCGGTTCCACAAGCAGATTCACCTGGCATCGCACAACCGCTATCTGGTGCAGCAGCTCGACCTTGTTCACCGCTCGATGGCGCTGATGGCGACCACCTCGCTGGCGGCCGAGGGGCGTGGCGAAATTGCGCTGTCCGAACATCTGGCGATTGTCGATGCGATTTCCAAGCGGGACGAGGCCGCGGCCTACCGGGCGTTGCGCGATCACATCTCTGTCGCCTTCGTCACGCGGTTGAAGCTGGACAGCAAGACCAAGGCATAGGGGCCGGTTCACTCCATGGTCTGGTCTGCCCCGGCGTGATCAGGTGGCGAATGGCCGTGCGCGGTCTTGTCCCAATAGAACGGCCGGGCCAGAAGTTCATACAGCCCCTTGTAGGCCGCGATCACCCCGAGCGGGAAATACAGCGCCAGAGTCGGCACCCAGATCAGCAGGCCATCATGCGGGCTGCGGGCCACGGCGGCGAGGCTGACCACAAGCGACACCGCTTCGGACAGCAGGAACAGGCCGATCAGGACCGTCGAGTGGGTCGGCGACAGCAGGTCGCCCAGCGGATGTGGCAGACCGAAAACCAACAGCCAGAACGACCAGAGCACCGGCGCCAGCAGCGACTGGAGGATGGCGGTCAGAAACAGCATCTGGAAGCCAAGGAATTTCCACCCGCCGAGCGTGCGCAGCAACCTCTGCGGATGGCGCATGTGCACGGTGTAGGTGATCATGTATCCCTTGAGCCAGCGCGACCGCTGCCTGATCCACGGCCAGCATCTGTTGTTGGCTTCTTCCCGGGTGACTGTTGGCAGCAGTTCGGTGACATATCCGTAACGTGCCAGACGGATTCCGAGATCGGCGTCTTCGGTCACATTATGCGCATCCCATCCGCCGACATGTTCCAGCGCGGCGCGGCGGATGAACACGGTGGTGCCGCCCAGCGGAATGGCAAAGCCCAACCGCGCGAGGCCGGGCAGCAGAACACGGAACCATGTGGCGTATTCGATGGCGAAACACCGCGACAGCCAGTTGGCGTGCGGGTTGTAAAAATCCAGAATGCCCTGCAGGCAGGCGACGTGTGCGGGCGCGGTCGCAAACCTCTCGACCACCCGGTCGATTTGGTTCGGTGCCGGCGCGTCTTCGGCGTCGTAGATGCCGATCACGTCACCCCGGCAAAAGGTCAAGGCATAGTTCAGCGCACGCGGTTTGGTTGTGACGCAGCCTTTCGGCACTTCGATGACGCGCATCCAGGGGGGGCGCTCGATCCGGTCCAGCGCGGCGCGGGTCTGGCCATCTTCGGCCTCGAGCACAAGAACGACATCTAGCAGTGCCTTGGGATAGGTGAGGCGGCTCAGACGGGTTACCAGCCTTGCGGCGATGTCACGCTCGCGAAACAGCGGCACCATCAGGGACACGGTTGGCCGGGGCGCCCCGGCTCCGGGCGCGCGCGCCAGCCTGGTCCCGGGGGCGGCGCACAGGGCGCCCAGCTTGAGCACCTGCGACATCAGCAGTGTGGCAATGGCCAGCGCGGCGATGGTTGCGAAGAACAGCACCGGGTACAGCGCCAGAACGCCGAGGCAGAAAATTGCGAAAGCCGCTGCGGCAACCGCGCGCCTTGGGGTCAGCCGGTTGATGTCACGGCAGCTTTCATCATCCTGCACCGAGGTTTCCGCAGCGATTGCGAGCGCCGAACCATAATGCGCGGTGATCACGGCCTGAATGTCGGATTCCAGCGCCAGCGCCATCACAACCGGACCCAGGGCCGCTGCAAGCTCGGTGTGCAGCGCCGCAAAGGTCTCGGGGCGGGCGGTGGCGACCACCAGAGTCGGTCCGATGCGCGACCAGGGGACAACTCCGTTGCGCAGGCAGAAGGCCGGATCGAGAAGGTCGAGCTGTGCCGGGTCGGGCGGGGACATCGTCGGGCAGACACAGGTGACGCCGAGTTGGCGCGCCTGAGCCAGCAGCATCTGGTTCGGACTTACTATGGCGTCGTTGACCAGCACACGTTCCAGCGTGGCGCCGTCGCGTGCCACCTGTGCCAGCGCTGCCAGCATATCCGCAGGCGTCACCTGACCGGCGTCCATCAGTAATTTGCCGATGGGGCGGGGCCCTGCGGCCCCTGCCTTGGCCAATGTGGCCGTCACCTCTTCAAGACGCTGCTCGTTCATGCCGATCCTCGTCAGTTCACGGGATCACAAGACAGGCAGATGGTGAAGAGAGGGTTAAGTTCAGGGATCTGCAGCGCCTTCCGGCCCTGTGGCTGGCACGGAGCCCGCGCGGGACGGCATAGCCACCGGCGCGCGAGTTGATTGTCGGCCCACGCCATGGGGCGTCACTGAATCACCAGGACATTCGCCCCACGACACTCGGCATCGCGCTCGAACGCCATGCGCGACAACGCAGAACCGGCGAGATCACCAGACGGCTGTTCAGCTTGCGGCACCAGCGCGTTGCATCGAGTCGGCGAAGCGTTCGAACAGGTAGAAACTGTCTTGCGGACCCGGGCTGGCCTCGGGGTGGTGCTGCACCGAAAAGACCGGACGGTCGGCGAGCCGGATACCACAGTTCGAGCCGTCGAACAGTGATACGTGGGTTTCCAGTACACCGGAGGGCAGGGTCTGGCTGTCGACTGCGAATCCGTGGTTCATCGAGGTGATCTCGACCTTGCCGGTCTCGATTTCCTTGACCGGATGGTTCGCGCCATGATGGCCGTGGTTCATCTTGATGGTGCGCGCACCCAGGGCCAGGGCCAGCATCTGGTGGCCAAGGCAGATGCCAAAGACCGGAATGTTGCGCTCGAGAATGCCCTTGATCGTCGGCACGGCATAAGCACCGGTGGCCGCCGGATCACCCGGGCCATTCGACAGGAACACGCCGTCCGGGTTCAACGCCAGGACATCCTCGGCCGTGGCGGTCGCGGGCAGAACGGTGACATCGCAGCCCGCAGAGGCGAGACAGCGCAGAATGTTGCGCTTGGCGCCATAATCAATGGCCACGACCTTGTGCCGCGGTGCGGTTTGCGGCGCGTAGCCCTGCGGCCAGGCCCAGCGCATCTCGTCCCAGCGGTAGGACTGCGCGCAGGTCACGTCGCGCGCCAGGTCAAGCCCGGTGAGGCCGGAGAAGGCACGCGCCTTTTCGACCAGTGCGCCGATGTCAAAGACACCGTCGGGATTGTGCGACAGCGCCACATGCGGGGCGCCCTGTTGGCGGATCGCCCGGGTCAGGCGGCGGGTGTCGATACCCCCGATGGCAATGCGGCCGCGCGTCGCCAACCAGTCCGACAGCTCCGAGACCGCGCGCCAGTTCGACGACTGCGTCGGCATCCACTTCACCACCATGCCGGCGGCGACCGGATCGCGGGTTTCGTCATCTTCGGGGTTCACCCCGACATTGCCGATATGGGGAAAGGTAAAGGTGACGATCTGGCCCGCGTAGGACGGGTCGGTCATGATTTCCTGGTAGCCGGTCATGGCCGTGTTGAAGCAGAGCTCGGCCACGGTATCACCGGTGGCGCCAAAGCCCTGACCGTAAAAGACGGTGCCATCTGCAAGGGCGAGGCAGGCGGTGGGTTTCAGGGTCTGGGCGAGGGACATGCTGTGCTCCTGTCGGGCGGCAAACTTTGGCATGTCTAAGGGGCGGGCGGCGCAGGGTCAAGGCCCCGGGCAGGGCGGCATGTATAGCCGCGTCAAATTGGTGAATTGCCATAAAAACAAGGGCTTGCCCTGACGTCTGGCCGGTTGTGCCGGGAACGGGTTTCGCATAGGGTCGGCACTTGGACACTACCGGGGATGAATAGGCGATGGAACTTCGCGCGCGGATCACAACGGCAATGAAGCAGGCAATGCGGGAAAAGGCAGTGGATCGCCTGTCCACGATACGTCTGATCAATGCGGCCATCAAGGACCGCGATATCGCGGTGCGGGCCGAAGGCAACGACGACGGAGTTGCCGATAGCGAAGTTCTTGCCATCCTTGGCAAAATGGTCAAGCAGCGGCGCGAGAGCGCCAAGACCTATGAAGAGGGCGGACGCCTTGATCTGGCCGAGCGCGAACTGGCCGAGATCGTCGTGATCGAGGAATTCCTGCCAAAGAAGCTGACCGACAAGGAAACCGAAGACGCGGTGGATGCGGCGGTGGCCGAGGTTGGTGCAGATTCGATCCGCGATATGGGGCGGGTGATGGCGGTGCTCAAAGGCAAATATACCGGTCAGATGGATTTTGGCGCGGTTGGCCCCATGGTCAAGGCGCGGCTGTCCGGCAGCTGACGCGCCAGCACGGCGGATCGCTGCGGGCCTGTGTGGGGCTCTTTTCCGGCCAGTTTGGACCTTTTGCGCCGCGGGAGCGGTGTGGGCGCCTGCGCGGCGGACTGCGGTTGCCGCGCCTCGTGCTCGGGTAAGAGGAGGCCGCGCCTTTCAGGGCGTCGGAAAATCCCGGGAAATGCCTTTCAGCTGTGCAGGATCGGTTATGCGGTAGCGCTGTACAAAGCGGGTCTTGAATCCGACACGACCACGGCGTGCGCCGAAGTTTTCGCCGTGGTTCAGCACATACAATACCGAGGGACGTGCCAGGGGTGTCAGCCGCTGCCGCGCGAGGCTCGCGAGATAGGGAAACATCCGGTGCTCGTGCTGGGTCATGGCCCGCAGAAAGCTGCGGCTTTCCGGCAGCGCCGGGTCATGGAACAGCGCCGCGCAGGAGCCGCAGAGCTTCCAGAAGGGTTTGCGCAACGGCGCCCGCAGGCTGGGCGCATCCGCCAGCGCGATGGCCCCGGTTGCCGCGTCCATCACATAGCCTGCCCGCACAAGATAGCCGCCCGGTGCCTGGCGATCCAGCATTTCGGCCACCGTGCCCTGCCGCAGCAGGTCGTCAGCATCAAAACTCATCACATAGCCGGGGGTTGTCGCGACGGCGGGCAGGTGTTCGCAGAGAGCGGCGAGCTTGCGCCACTTGTCATTGCCCGGTGTGGGGTCGTCAAACGGCAGATGTGTGATGCGGCTGTCGCGTGGCAGAGGCGGTTCGGTCTGACAACAGATCACCGCGCGCCAGTTCGGGTTGCCCTGATCGCGCAGGCTTTGCAGCGTCTGGCCAAGGCGGCGGACCACCGAGCCCCAGTCGCTCACGTGGTCCGGGCTGACCAGCGGGATCAGGAATGTGACGGTGTCGGCGCGCGGTCTGGGACGGCCCGACCGGGCAATGGCCAGATCAAGGGCGGCGCGTTCCGACAACAGCAGGCTTTCGCCGTGCCGCGACAGGCGCGGGCCGAACAGGCGGGACGCCGCCGCAAGGGCGGCACGCTTGAGCTTGGGCGCGGCGGGAACCTGGGACATGCGGCGGTCTGCTGTCAGCGGCCGACCTGGCCCAGATGGCGCAGGCGGGTCGTCAGATCGGTGTACAGCGACTTGCGTTCGTCCTCGGACAGAAAGGCACCGATTTCGACTTCGCGTCCGGCGCCCGAGAGGGTGACATAGTTGGGGACGGGTCCGCCGTCTTCGTGCAGCGCGACGCGCACCCAGTGCGGGTTGCAGGTCCATTCCTGTTGCGGGCCGCGCGGATTGCGGCGGACGAGGTGCAGGTCCTGCGGCGTCATGGTCAGCACTTCCAGAATCTGCCGGTCGCTGTCGTTCCGCCGCAGGGCATAATACAGACCGGTCAGCGCAATCAACAGAAACGGCAGCAGCCCCCAGAGCAGCGCAGTGCCGAGCAGCCCGTAGAGCGGCAGCGTCGCCATGGCAAAGGTGGCAAGCATGAAGGCCGCAAACCCCCGGGGCGGCAACGACCGGTGCGGCCAGAGACGAAGCTCTTGCGCATGGGTCGTGGGGGTTTGGGTCCAGTTGTAGGGCATGGGCCGAATCTAGCATGTGTGGCGGGGGTGTCGAACGGGAATTTGCCGCAGGTGCCACCACCACATGCCGGGCGGAGATTTGAGCCGCGCAGCGATCCGACCCGGTGCCGGTCCTGCTGCGCCGACCCGGCCTGGCGCGGGGATGCGGCCGACCGGTGCGGGGTGACGCACAATGAAAAAGGCCCCGCACGAAGCGGGGCCCTGGTTAGTTCCTGGGGCAGGGTGCGCCTAGTGCGCGTGGCCTTTGTCCCAGTCGCTCTGCTTTGGCAGCTGCTCGAACGTGTGCTCGGGCGGCGGCGAGGGCAGGGTCCATTCCAGCGTGTCCGCGTATTCGTTCCACGGGTTCGCCTGAGTGGCTGCAGCACCTTTGCGCAGGCTCCAGACCATCACCCCGATGAAGAACACGAAGGACGCGAAGGACAGGAAGGCACCAAGCGACGACACGAAGTTCCAGGTCGCAAAGGCGTCCGGGTAGTCAATGTAGCGGCGCGGCATGCCCTGACGGCCCAGGAAGTGCTGCGGGAAGAAGGTGATGTTCGCACCGATGAACATCGCCCAGAAGTGCAGCTGACCGGCCCATTCGGGATACATCTTGCCGGTCATCTTGGGGAAGTAGAAGTAGATCCCGGCAAAGATCGCGAACACCGCACCCAGGCTCATCACATAGTGGAAGTGCGCCACGACGTAATAGGTGTCGTGATAGGCGCGGTCGATGCCGGCCTGGCTCAGGATGATGCCGGTCACGCCGCCCACGGTGAACAGGAACAGGAAGCCGAAGGCCCACATCATCGGGGTCTTGAATTCGATCGAGCCGCCCCACATGGTCGCGATCCACGAGAAGATCTTGACCCCTGTCGGCACCGCGATGACCATGGTGGCCAGCATGAAGTAGGACTGCTGGGTCAGGGACATGCCGACGGTGTACATGTGGTGCGCCCAGACGACAAATCCGAGTGCGCCGATGGCGATCAGCGCCCAGACCATCGGCAGGTAGCCGAACACCGGCTTGCGCGAGAAGGTGGCGATGACGTGGCTGATGATGCCAAAGCCGGGCAGAATCACGATGTACACTTCCGGGTGGCCAAAGAACCACAGGATGTGCTGGTACAGGATCGGGTCACCGCCGCCTGATGGCTCAAAGAAGGTGGTCCCGAAGTTGCGGTCGGTCAGCAGCATGGTGATCGCGCCCGCCAGAACCGGCAGCGACAGCAGGATCAGCCAGGACGTCACGAAGATCGACCACGAGAACAGCGGCACCTTGAACAGGGTCATGCCCGGGGCACGCATGTTCAGGAAGGTGGTGATCATGTTGATCGCGCCCAGGATCGACGAGGCACCCGAAACGTGCACCGCAAAGATCGCGAGGTCCATCGACATGCCGCCTTCGCGCACCGACAGCGGCGGGTAAAGCACCCAGCCCACGCCCGAACCGGCCTGACCGTTGCCACCCGGCGCCAGCACCGAACAGACCGCGAGCGTGGTGCCCGCGACATAGAGCCAGAACGACAGGTTGTTCATCCGCGGGAACGCCATATCCGGCGCGCCGATCTGCAACGGCATGAAATAGTTGCCAAAACCGCCGAACAGGGCGGGGATGACCACGAAGAACATCATCAGGATTCCGTGACCGGTGATCAGCACGTTCCAGAGGTGTCCGTTGGGGGTACAGTCGGCGACGGCGGCCGGCCAGAGGCGCGCGCCTTCCATGCACATGAACTGAACGCCGGGGCTCATCAGTTCCATACGCATGTACACGGTGAAGGCGACCGAGATGAACCCGGCAAAGCCCGCGACGATCAGGTAGAGAATCCCGATGTCCTTGTGGTTGGTCGACATGAACCAGCGGGTGAAGAAGCCGCGCTGATCCTCGTGTTCGTGGCCGTGAATGGCGGCGTCTGCCATGTGTGCCTCCTCGTGGGTGATTATATGAGGGCGCAGACGGTCAGCCGTTTGCGCCCCAGTGTTCCTGCCCCGTTTTAGGCAATGCACCGGCAACGGGCAATGACCGGTTTTGCCGCAGCGGCGATATTATTGTCGCAGGTCTTGTGTCCCGGGCCGACAGACCAGCCTGGGCACCTTGTCCGGGCACCGTCACGCGGCACGGGCTGAACCCGGCCGGGCATCCGCAGGTAACCAGATGGAATCAGGCCGCTTTCCGCGGCGCTGCCCACCGGCGGTTTGGCCTGGGGGCAGCGACGGGCTGCGGGCACATGGGTCGGCCCGGCAAGGCGGCGGGCAGATGCATCCGTTACCAAAGTATTAGAGCGCCGCGTCGGCCGGTGCCACGGCCCTGATTTCTCTGCTCAGCAACGGTCCGGACCCCGCAGGTTCGGGGGCGCGCTCTGGCCGCCGCAGGTTCGGGGCAGTGATCGCGCTCTTCGGTTGTCCGCGCCACGCGGCGGCCGTCGAGGTGGCAATCACCCGGGTCGATGACTAGGGGATCAGTCAGCCGTTGCGGGAAGCGGGGCGAAAACCTGATCGAATGTGCGGCGCAGGGCAACGTCGACATCCTCCATCGTGACCGGCAGGCCGAGATCGACAAGACTGGTGACACCATATTCGGTGATGCCACAGGGGACGATGCCGCCGAAATGGTCAAGGTCGGGTTCGACATTGATCGACAGGCCATGAAAACTGACCCATTTGCGCAGACGGATGCCGATCGCGGCGATCTTGTCTTCGGACCGGGCGCCCGTCGCCGTCAGCGGCCGGTCGTGCCGTTCCACCCAGACGCCGACGCGCCCTTCGCGGATATGTCCGGTCAGGTTGAACTCTGCCAGGGCCGCAATCACCCAGGTTTCCAGATCCTGGACGAACCGCCGCACGTCGCGGCCCCGTCGGCCGACGTCGAGCATGACATAGGCCACCCGCTGGCCCGGGCCATGATAGGTGTATTGCCCACCGCGCTGGCTGCGGTGCACCGGAAAGCGGTCCGGGTCGACCAGATCCGAGGCCTTTGCCGATGTGCCGGCGGTATACAGCGGTGGGTGCTCGACCAGCCATATGCACTCGTCCGCGGTTCCGGCGGCAATCTCGGCAGCGCGGTGTTCCATAAAGGTGACGGCCGCCTGATACCCGGTCAGTCCTTCGGCGTGCAGCCATTCCACCATGTTCTGCGCTCCAGCAAGAATTCGCCATTCCCGGATAACGATTGCTGCGCCGCAATGGAACCCCACAGGATCGGCCTACGTTTGTGTGTGACATGACCACATATCAAACAGGGAGGTGAGGCGATGGTTCTTGCACGGACACACGCAGGGCTGAAAGCACCGCCCCCCACGGCTGACACCAGCATCTGCGTCCTGATGAACGAACGGGCCGGCAGTGACGACAAGCAAGACGTCGCCGATCAGCTGGAAACGGCTTTCGCCCGCTACCCCGGCCGGTTCGAGTTGCGGGTGATGGGGCAGGGCTCTGGTGTCGCCGATTCCTGCGCCCGGGCAATGAAGGACGGTTTTGGCACAATCGTCGCGGTCGGCGGTGACGGCACGGTCA
Source organism: Puniceibacterium confluentis (assembly GCF_007923445.1). Taxonomy (GTDB): domain Bacteria; phylum Pseudomonadota; class Alphaproteobacteria; order Rhodobacterales; family Rhodobacteraceae; genus Puniceibacterium; species Puniceibacterium confluentis. The sequence goes on from NZ_VOJI01000015.1 coordinate 84,510, forward strand.
CCGGCATCGCCGGACAGTTGGCGGGCACCGGGCGGCGCATGGGGATCATTCCGCAGGGCACGTTCAACTTTGTCGCCCGTGGACTGGGCATTCCCGAGGACATCGCCGAGGCGGTGGACCTGATTGCTTCGGGCAAGTCGCGCCCCTATGCGGTCGGCGAGGTAAACGGGGAAATTTTCCTCAACAATGCCAGTCTCGGCATCTATCCGCAGATCCTCAAGGAACGCGAAGGCACCTACCGGCGCTGGGGCCGGTCGCGGCTGGCGGCGCACTGGTCGGTGCTGTGGACCTTCCTGTCGTTCCGCACGCCGGTGCGGATGAAAGTGCGGGTCGGAGGCCAGGTAATCCGGGCGAAGACACCGTTGGCCTTTGTGGCGCGCAGTGCCTTTCAGCTCGAACATTACGGTCTGGACGGCGCCGAGTGTATCCGCAACGGCGAATTCGCGCTGTTTCTGCTGCCGGACGTCACGCGGTGGGAACTGCTGCTGCGGGCCCTGCGGCTGGCCGGGAAAGGCATGAAGCCGGAGCGGGACTTTGAGCTCTTTTGCGGTACCGACATCGAGATCGAGACGACGCGCGGCAGCCAGCTGGTCGCGATGGACGGCGAGCGGGTGCGCCTCGCCTCGCCGTTGCGGTTTCGCATGCATGCGGATGCACTGCACATGATTGCCCCAGACAACAGCGCGGGCCTGTGACCCGTATCGTCCATCTCTCCGACCTGCATTTCGGCCGTGACCGGCCGGAACTTCTGGAACCCTTGGTCGCGCATGTGAACGGCCTCGAGCCGGATCTTGTGCTGGTATCGGGCGATTTCACCCAGCGCGCCCGCAATCATCAGTTTTCGGCCGCCAGGGCGTTCATCAACCGGTTGCAGGCGCAGACTCTTGCGGTGCCGGGCAATCACGACACGCCGCTCGACAACCTGTACATGCGGCTGATGCGACCCTGGGTCCGGTTCCGCCGCCACATCGCCAGGGACCTGGAACCCTGCGTGATGGGGACGGAATTTGTGGTCGTCGGACTGAATACCACCGACCCTCTGGCCTGGCAGCGCGGCCGCCTGCGCCGCTCCAGCCTGCGTCGGGCCTGTGCGTTTCTGTCCGACGACCGCGCACAGGACAAGATTGGTATCGTGATGATGCACCATCCGCCCGAACATGACACAGACGTCGGAAAACGTCTTATGCGCGGAGCGGACGACGGGTTGCTGCGACTGCGGGACTGCGGGGCCGACATCGTGCTCTGCGGCCATCTTCACGCCTGGCGGGTTGCACCGTTCCGGGCCGCGCGTTCATTGCTGCTGGTGCAGGCCGGGACCGGTCTGTCCAATCGTGTGCGCGGCGAACCGAACGATCTCAACCTCCTGATCCTCGAAGACGGTGCCGTGGTGATCGAGCATCACGTATCAGATGGCGCCGATCTCAGCTTCCGCTGCGAATCGCGCAGCCGGTTCCGCAAGCACGACGGTATCTGGAACGCCTTGCCCTGAAACGGGCGGATGCGGCCCACAGGAGCCCCGGCGAGAGTGTGCCCCAGCCAGTCAGGCTGCGCTCTGACGGAGATTGCCACCCCGCCTTGCCAGCCGGTGTAGAGCGTTCCCCAGACGTCGCCCGGCAGGTCACGCCGATCTGTTTTCCGCCCCGGCCACAACCGCCGGGGCAGCGCGACGCTCCGCGCTGCCTGCAGCCAGCCCCTAGGGCATGGCGTTGGCGCGACTTCTGGATGGAACGGGATTGTTGTCAGGCGAGGATCACCGCAAGCCAACCTGTGCCTCGCGCTACAGAAAAAACTGGATCGCCGCACAGGTCATCGCGGTATTGCAGTCCCTCGGCCCACCGTTCGCGACACCTGCCACAGATCGTTGCACGGTAATTTTGTCGATTCAGCAGGCATTCAATGCAGCTTCCAGTCCCCAGCGGCACGTCCCGGAAGCCTGGTTCCGGTGCTTTCTCCTGACCGAGAATTTTGCAGATCTGTCCCTTCCGGCGGCGCCTGACAGAAGTTGCGCAGCCGGTCTGTTTTGCTCTTCACAAGGCAACAGAGCTCGTCTATACGCGCCCTCACCAAGTCGGGACAGTGCGGTCGTGGCGGAATTGGTAGACGCGCAGCGTTGAGGTCGCTGTGGGGTAACACCCGTGGAAGTTCGAGTCTTCTCGACCGCACCATTCTGATTTGATTTAATTGCAGAAAATGCCTCTTTCAACTTTCTGCCCCACACTCTGCCCCACTCTCAATTGTCAGTCCCTTTGATGTATGCCTTGACTTCATCAACGTCGATCAGGCTGATCCCAGTGCGTTTGTAGATGGTGATATAGCCAGCCTTGGCCCATCTGTAGATGGTTGCGCGAGACACGCTAAAAACGGCAGGTGCATCGCTCGGTCGGCATGTTTGGATGGGCAGCGCGGCGGACATCAGTCAAACTCCCCCACGACCAGATCCATCCACCGGCTCAGATCCGCCCGCGTGTCAGCCGCCAGCGCCAGCAGCACGTCGGCATGGCAGGTCGCATCTGTGGCGCACCAGCAGCACAGGTCGAGGGCGCGCAGTTCTCCGAGGATCAGCGCCTGCCATATCGCAGCGCGGCGGGCCTGCATGTCGTCACGCCACTGGCGTCGGCCGGTCGGGGTCAGATTGTCGGGACGGAACCACAGCGGCACCGAATATCCATGGATCCAGATGGCGAACGCACCCACGGCCTGCTCTGCGGTCAGCCTGTCTGCCGGGATGCGGTGCGACGACTTCCAGCCAGCACGGGTGCCACGCGGCCAGCAGTACGTGCCATCCGCGCCGACCGCCCACGGATTGCCGAAGATCGTGTTGCGCGCGACCACGCGGGCCTCTGGCGGCTTGCGCCAGCCTTTGGCGCGGGACAGTTGGATGTGGGAGGGGGCAGTCATGTCAGTTCACCCTTTGATCTGGCCAGAAATCGGACACCGCCGCCTTGGCATTCTCCCACATCGCTGCAAGGGCCCGCTCAGGGTCAGCGCCCGATTTGACGGAGATCAGGACAAATGCACACATCAAGTCGGCTGCTGCAGTGGCGTTATCGCCGCCGTGGTTTCGGGCGTTCATCTGAGAGGCAATGACAGCGGCCTCGATGCGACGTTTGGTGATCGTTGCCCCGTCAGTCATCCATCATCCTCACGCTGCAATCTCCTGTCCGAGGGAATGCCCGCCCCATTGGTCTGCCCAGGCCGCGGCCATGCCGGGAAACGTCTTGCTGCGGATCTTCCAGCGGTCCGGGCCCGGCGGCGCGCGGTGGATTGCGGACCATTTCTTGTGCTCTGCCGTGCCGGGCCTGGGCGGCTCCAGACGCCGGGTGGCTGACAGATCGGGCAGGTTGCGCAGGTAGAGGCCCGTTGCCTTGAATGCCGGATCCCCGAACCACCAGGGCTGCACGATCTGCGGCTTGATCCAGCCTGTGATCCGTTCGCGGGCGTGCCGGTGCATGACGGGGTTCTCGACCGCAACATGGGCGATGGGGGCATTGAGGCAGTCGCTGAACAGGGCCGCGCCATCGTCCAACTCGGTCCACATCTCGACGGCGGTCTTATCTGGCGGTGGTGTGTGCAGCCAGCGGACCCCGGAGTTGCAGAGCCTGGTGCAGGGCGGGTTGCTTACGATCAGCAGATCCCATCCCCAGCCGATCACATCGCGGATGTCGCCCTGGATGTGCCGGTTGGTCGGCTTGTCCGC
>NZ_VOJI01000016.1 GCF_007923445.1 Puniceibacterium confluentis
GACGGCCGCCGCGCCGTCGCGGCCCGCACCGACCGCCCGGCCGGGGGACGATTTGCGCGACGCCCTGCTGCGCGGCATGGGGCTGGACCCGGCCAGCGTGCCCCGCGCCGAGGATCCGGCAGCCGAAATGGCGCATCTGGGCCGCTGCATGCACGATCTGGTCGAAGGCGTCATGCTGCTGCTGCGCACCCGGGCGCAGGAAAAACAGAAGGTGCGTGTGGCCCAGACCATCATCGCCAGCGCCGATGTGAACCCGCTGAAGTTTCTGGCCACCCCCGAGGATGCGCTGACGGCGCTGATCCATCCGCGCGGACGCGGGTATCTGGCCCCGGACGCGGCGGTTCCGGCCGCGTTCCGCGATCTTGCCGACCATCAGGTCCGCACCTGGAGCGCGCTGCAGATCGCGCTGCGCCGCATGGTGGACAAATTCGACCCCGCCGAAATCGAGAAGGAGATGGCCGACGTCGGAGTGCTCGAGGCGCTTGCGGCGGGGGGGCGCAAGGCCAAGCTGTGGCAGATCTACGAAGACCGCTACCGCGACATCGCCCGGTCGGCGGAACAGCAGTTTCTGGGCGATGTCGGGGGCGATTTCAGAGACGCCTATGAAAACAAGGGGAGTTGAAGCGATGTTCATACCACGCCGTACTTTTTTGCTGACCAGCGCCGCAGGTGCCGGGCTGATCCTGACGGGCTGTGTCGAAGAGACCCCGCCCTCGGTACTGAGCGTGCGCGCCCAGGCCGGGGCGCGCATGAACCCCGGCCCGGACGGCAGCGACCGGCCGGTCACGCTGAGCATCCTGCAGCTTTCGGGCTCGGGCGCGTTTGATTCCGCCGATTATTTTGCACTGCAGGATCCGGCCTCGGCGCTGGGTGGCGACCTGATCAAGGCAGACCAGCTGGTGCTGGCGCCCGGCGGGTCCGCCACGGTCGCGATTCCGGTCCAGGCCGGTACCAGCGTCATCGGCGTGGTCGGCGGGTTCATCAACCCGACCGGACGCACCGTGCGCAGCAAGATTCCCGCCCCCGGCGCCAGCCAGGGCCTCATCATCTCGGTCGGTGCGGGCGGTCTGTCGCTTGCCACCGCCTGAGCCATTGTCAGAAGGACAGGTATGACCGACAGGAACAAGGTGGTCTGGTCCGAGGGGCTTTTCCTTCGGACCCAGCATCTGCAACAGCAGGACCGGCACACCGACTGGCTGATGCGTCAATTGCTTGGCGCGCTGCCACGGCACAGCTTTGGCTTTACCGCGCTGAAGCTGGACACCACCGCGCTGGACGAGGGGCAGGTGGCGCTGGCGCTGGCCGAAGGGGTGCTGCCGGACGGGACGTTCTTTTCGGTGCCGGGGGACACGGCGGCGGTCGCTTCGGTGCCGGTAACGGCGAAATCCGGCGCCGGGCTGGTCCATCTGGCGCTGCCGACCGCCGCGGCCGGTGCGGCGCAGATCGACCCGGCCCATGCCAAGGCCTCGGGCACCCGCTATCGCGGCACGGTGATCGAGGTGCGCGACGCCATCCGTGGCGGCGCCGAGCCGACCGAGATCGAAGTCGCGGCCCTGGCGCCGAAACTGCTGCTGCCCGGGGATGAGCTGGCGGGTTACACCACCCTGCCGATCGCGCGGATCGAAGGTCTGAGCGCCGAAGGAGCCGTGGCGCTGGATCCGGGGTTCCTGGCCCCGGCGCTGAACATCGGTGCGGTCGACTGGTACGGGCAGCTGCTCAAGGAGCTGGTGACCGGAATCGACCGGATCGCGGACGCGCATGGCGCGATGGTGCTGGGCGGGACCGGGGCGTCGATGGAAAACCTGCTGATCCTGGAACTGGCCAACGCCGCGCGCCCGCGTCTGGCGCACATGGCGGCGCAGAGCAATGACCACCCCTCGGCCCTGTATCAGGAACTCGCCGGGCTGGCGGGACGGATGGCGACCTTTGGCGCTTCGGCGCGGCGGTTGGGGGATCTGCCCGACTATGACCATGCCGATCCGCAGCTGAGCTTTCAGACGCTGGCCGACACGCTGCGCTCGCTGGTGCTGTCGCTGCGCCATGTCGAACCCAAGAGCCGGGCGCTGCGGGTGTCGCGCCACGCGGAAAACATCTGGACCGTGCGCATCGACAACCCCGAGATCATCGCCAGCAGCCGCATTGTGCTGCGCATCGGCGGTGACATGTCGGAAAAGCTGTTGCGCAAGATCTTTGTCGATCAGGCCACCGTGGGGGCGGCAGATGCCTTTGACGCGCTGTGGAAGTCGCGGCTGACCGGCATTCCGTTGAAACCGCTGAACAGCCAGCCGCGCGAAATTCCCTATGACGGTGACCGCCTGTGCCTGGAGCTGGACCGCACCTCGGAACACTGGGCGGCGCTGGCGGATGCCCCCGGGTTTGTTCTGGGGGTGGCGGGTAAACTGGAACGGGAACCGCAGATCGACTGCTACGCAGTGAGCCGGTGAGAGCATGAACGGAGACGATCCCTTTGGCCTGGAAAACGACGCCGGACGCACCCGCATCCGGCCGGTGCGCCGCGCGGCGCAGGCCCCCCGGCAGCAGCCCGGCGCGGCCACAACGGCCCCTGTGCGCACCACCCGGGCCAGCGACAACCCGCTGCTCAACGCCTATGCGGCGCTGCTGGGCATGGCGCCGGAACTGGAACGCGCCACCGCGCCGGAAAATCCCGATGTGCTGCGCACCCGGCTGCTGGATTCCCTGACACACGCGCGGGATTCGGCGGTCTCGGCCGGCGTGCCGCTCAGCCGTGCCGATCAGGGGGCGTGGTTTGTCGCGGCCTTGCTGGACGACATTGCCCTGAACACCCCCTGGGGCGGACATTCGGGCTGGCCGCGGATGCCGCTTGTGGTGTCGATGTACGGCAATGTCGACGCGGGCGAGCGGTTCTTTGACCTGGCCGAGGATCTGATCCGCTTTCCCGAGCGCGACCCGCAACTGCTTCAACTGGTGTTCCTGTGCCTGTCACTGGGATTTCGCGGCAAATACCGGCTGGACCCCGGTGCCGGAGAAGCCGCGATCGCCCAGTTGCGGGTGCAGATGAACCGGCTGCTGCGGGACCGCGACGCTGCCGACGCCGCGCTGGCGCCAAACTGGAAGGGCGTCGAGGCGGCGGATGACAAACGCGGCTTTGTCGTGCCGCTGTGGTCGATCGGGCTGATGGCGCTGGCGCTGATCGGGGCGGTCTATGTGGCGCTGTCGATCCAGCTGTCGAACCGGGGGGAACAGTTGTTCACCCTAGCCGGGGTGCTGCCGCCGCCGGAACGCGCCGATATATTCCGCCCGGTCATCGATTCCGTGCAAAAGCCGCTTCTGAGTGCCGATCCGCTGGTGTTCGAACTGCTGCCGCTGTTCGGCGAGGCCGCCCCGAAGGCGACCGCCAAGGCGCTGACCGGGCGCGAAGATGTGTCGATTGCCGTTGTGGTGGTGCAGGCCACCGACCCCGAGGTGTTCCGCTCGTCCAAGGCGGATCTGAACGGCGGCTATGACACGCTGATCACCAGCATCGCCACGGTCATCCGCGACAATGCCGAATTCATCGGCTCGGTCCGGGTGGTCGGCCATACCGACAGCATCCCGGTGCAGACGTCGAACCCGTTCCGCTCGAACCAGGGGCTGAGCGAGGCGCGGGCCAAACGCATCGCCGAGGCCCTGGTCGCGGCCGGGGTGCCGCCCGGGCTCGTCACTTCGGAAGGCAAGGCCGCAAGCGAACCGATTGCCGACAACGGCACCAAATCCGGGCGCGCCCGCAACCGGCGGGTTGAAATCATCCTGCAGAAAAAGGTCTAGGCGATGTCGGTGCTGAAAAAGATCCTCGGGTTTCTGTTTTCCCGGTTCCTGTGGACCCTGATCGGCATCACCATCCTGTGCGTGCTGATCTGGTTCTATGGTCCGCTGATCAGCTTTGGTGATGCGCAGCCGCTGGCCGGCGATCTGACCCGGATCGTGGTGATCGGGGTGATCATCATCCTGTGGCTGCTGTCGATGCTGATCCGCGCCCTGCGCTCGGCCCGCGCCAACCGCGCCTTTGTCGCCGAACTGGCGGCTCCCGCGCCCGAGATGCTGGCCCAGCCGGGGGACGAGAACCTGGCCGAGGTACAGGGCAAGTTCCAGGGCGTGATGGAGCAGATGAAGCGCTCGAAACTCGGCGGGCGCAAGTTTCTGCGCGACATGCCGTGGTATGTGATCATCGGCCCGCCGGGCACCGGCAAGACCACGGCGCTGCGCCAGTCGGGGCTGCACTTTCCGATTGACCTGTCGGATGATCTCAAGGGGATTGGCGGCACCCGCAACTGCGACTGGTTCTTTACCGAAGACGCGGTGCTGATCGACACCGCCGGGCGCTATGTGCAGCAGCAAAGCGACCCCGAGGTGGATGCCGCCGAATGGAAAGGGTTCATCAACCTGCTGGTGCGCCATCGCGGGCGCCGTGCGCTGAACGGCGTGATCCTGACCTTGTCGGTGCAGGAACTGGCCGGCGACGACATTTCGATCCGCGAACATGGCCGCGAGATCCGCAAGCGGCTGGCCGAACTGCGCGAAGAGACCGGGCTGAAGCTGCCGGTCTACCTGATGATCACCAAGGCCGATCTGGTGCCGGGATTCGAAGCGTTCTTCGGCGACCTGAACGCGCGCGACCGCGAACAGGTCTGGGGGGCGACACTGGGCACCGCCGACCGGGTCGACGGGGTGACGGTGGAACGTGAAATGCGGGTGATGCAAGAGGCGCTCGAGGCGCGGATGACCGCCCGCATTGCCGAGGACGTGCCGCTGTCGCAGCGCGCCGAAATCTTTCGGTTCCCCGCTCAGCTGGACCAGCTGACCGCGCCGCTCAAGGTGCTGATCGAGGCGGTCTTCGGCGAAAGCCGTTACGAGGACAGTCCCTGGATGCGCGGTGTCTATTTCACCTCGGCGACGCAGGAGGGCTCGCCCATCGACCGGATGGTGAGCGGGATCGCCGCGTCGCTCGGGCTGCGCGCGCCGATGCCGGAACGCCGGGCGCACGGCAACACCCGCAGCTTTTTTCTGCGCAACCTGCTGAGCGAGCTGATCTTTCCCGAGGCCGGTCTCGGGCGTTTCGACCCCCGCGCCGAAGAGCGCCGCCGCTGGATCTGGCGCGGCACCCTGGCCGGGGCGACATTGGCCGTGGCGGTTCTGGCGACGCTGTTCCTGTTTTCCTACATGCGCTACAACGGCGCGCTCGGAGAGCAGGAGCGGCAGTTGACCAACCTGTCGGCGCGGCTGGCCAATGTCGCGGCACGCCAGGCACCGACCGACCCGCTGGACCTGAACCTGGCGCTGGATGCGGCGAACGAGACGGTGAACGCGGCGAGCTTTGTCGACGGCGGCGCGCTGACCCTGCTGGGCCCGACAGCCCAGCCCGAACTGGCGCAGGTGAACCGCATTGCCTATGACCACACCCTGCGCAACATCCTGGAACCGCGGATGGTGGCGCTGCTCGAGGCAACGATGTGGCGGCATTCGCGGGACCCGGAATTCCTGTTGGGCGCGCTCAAGGCTTATCAGATGCTGACCGGGCAGGCGCCTTACGATGCCGCCTTTCTGGGTGTCTGGTGGCAGACGGTGCTGCCGGAATTTGCACCCATCGACCCGTTTCCGACCGACGAATCCGTCGACCACCAGCTGGCGGCGCTGATCCGCATGGCGGGCGAAGAGGACAAGATCGGCCCCGACCCGGCGCTGGTGTCGACCGCTCTGGAAAGCATCTGCACCATTCCGCTTGCGGTGCGCGCCTACCGCACCCTGCGGTCCGATCCTGCGGTGACACGGCTGCCCGACTGGATTCCGGCGGAAAAAACCGGTCCGAACGGCGCGCGTGTGCTGACCCGGCTGTCGGAAAAGACCCTGCGCATCGGCTTGCCGGGGGCCTTTACCTATGACGGATTCCACGGCGCCGTATTGCCGCTGGTGCCCGAAGTGGCGGCGCAGGCGACGCTGGACCGCGCGGTGTTCGCCGGGGGCTGTTCGGAAAGCGCCGAGGCCTCGGTCGACACGCTCGAGACCGATATCCAGAAGCTCTATTACGACGATTTCATTGCCCAGTGGGACGGGTTCCTGCGCGACATCCGGCTGACGCCGATCGGGGATCTGGTGCAGGCGCGGCAGAACCTCAAGGATCTTGCCTCGGCGGACAGCGCGCTGAAACGGCTGCTGGAATCGGTGGTGTTCGAAACCCATTTGGCCCGCATCGACGAAGAGGGCGGCGGCAACCCGGCGGTGGAAAAGGGGGCGCTGAAGGCGGTGTCGAAACTGGGCAAGCTCGGCAAGCTGGTCAAGACCGGCGCCAAGATCGCCAAGGCATCGGATGGCGGACCGCCGCCGCTGCCGCCGGGCACGCCGGTGTCGGATCACTTCGCGCCGATCCGCGGCACGGTGCAGGAGGTGGACGGCACGCCACCGTCGCTGGACGACGCGGTTGCGGCGCTGACCGCGCTTTCCAACGAGTTGCAGACCGTCGCGGCCAGTCCCGACCCGCAGGCGGCGCTGCTGGCGCGCGGTGGCCTGCCTCAGCTGACCGGGGCGATTGCCAACGAGGCTGCCAGCCTGCCCGACCCGATCGACAAATGGATTGCCGGCATCGCCGGTGACACGATCAGCGTCACGCGCGAGGCGGTGATTGCCCAGCTGAACGCCCGCTGGCGCGCCGATGTGCTGCCGTTCTGCATCTCGGCCACCTCGGGCAGATATCCGTTTGACCAGTCCAGCGCCATCGACGTGAACACGCTGGACTTTGCCCGGCTGTTCGGGCGCGGCGGGTTGGTGGACAGCTATATCAACGATCACCTGCAACCCTACATCGACAATACCGTGCGGCCCTGGCGCTGGCGCGCCGATTTTGGTCTGGACGCCAAACTGCTGCAACCGTTCGAGAATGCCCGTGCCATGCGCGATGCCCTGTTCCCCGGCGGCGCGGGGCCGGTGCTGGCGTTTTCTCTCGAACCGACGGATCTGTCGGGCAATGCGTCGCGGGTGACCCTGAACGTCGACGGTCAGGTGCTGAGTTATTTCAACGCCGCGGCCCGGCCCGCGCCGATGACCTGGCCGGGACCGGACGGCACCAACATGATCACCCTCAGCTTTGCGCCGGTAAACGGCACGTCGGAACTGGTCACGTCGGAAACCGGCAGCTGGGCGATCCTGCGGCTGGTCCGCAAGGGGCGGCTGACCAAGACCGCACTGCCGGAAGTGTTTTCGCTCAGCCTGGCCGCCGGCAGCTTTTCCGCCAGCTTCAACCTGCGGGCCAATTCGGTGGAAAACCCGTTCGACCTGACGATGTTCTCGGGCTTCAACTGCCCGCGCGGGTTTTAGGGGCCGTGGGCACGGGGCTGTTTGGCAAGCTGCCCGGAGCCGGGGACTTTGTGGCCCGCGGGCTGGCGGCCGGGTTGCAGCCGGTGCTGGATCGCTGGCTGACGCTGCATTTTTCGGCACTGGTGCGGGACCCTGCGGCCTGGCCCGAGGGCGGCGTGCGCGCGCTGCTGGGCACCGCGCGGGGTGCATTCCTGCTGTTGATCGAACCCAGCGGCGATGCTGTCGGGCGGCCCTATCCGCTGGTCGCCAGCGTCGCCCACGGCGGCGCGGGCCAGGGCGCGGCGGATGCCTGGGCCGATGCCGTCTGGCCGCATCTGATCCGGGCGGTGGAACAGCCGGTCGCGCCGGATGCGCTGTTTGCCGCGGTGTCACAGATCGCCGACCCGGCCCCGGGGGCCGACGCGGTTCCCCTGCCGTCGCTGTGGTGGTCCGGCGTGGCACCCGCGGACCCGGAGGTGCAGCTGCCCCGGCTGGCGCGGATCAGTTCTGGTTGATCTTGCTGCCCTTCATGGTGATGTCGCTGCTGGCCTTGACGTTGATCTTGCCCTTGCCGGTGATCGAGATGTCCTTGCCGGAAATCACGATGGTGCCGTCCTTCTTCATCTGAATGTTGGAATCGCCGCAGGTAAAGGTGATGCTGTCCACGGCCTTGACCACGATATTCTTGCCGGATTCGACGTTCAGGTTTTCACCGATGGTGAACGACATGTTCTTGCCGACCTTGGTGACACTTTCCTCGCCAATCTCAAGACTGTAGTTCCTGGCAATCTTGCTGCCCTGGTCCTGGCCGACCTCGACCGCCTGGCTGGTGCCGATCTTCCAGCTGTCGGACAGGCCGATCTCGTGGCTCTGGGTCGCGCCGACATTGACCGAGCGCAGAGCGCCGATGGTGTTCATCTGCGCCGCCCCGACCGAGCGGGTCTCGGCGGCGCCGACGGTATCGACCCGTGCCACACCCACGGTGACCGTCTGGGTCAGTGCCACGGTCTGGCTGTGGTTCGCGCCGATGGTTTCGTCCGAATTCGCGCCGATGGCGATGGTTTCGTTGACCCCGACGGTGAGCGCGCGGTTGTTGCCGACGGTTTCGGTGTCGTTATTGCCGATTGACACGGTCCGGTTGACCCCAACATCGGTGGTCTTGTGGTTGCCGACGGTTTCGTCGCGGTTGTGCACCACGTCCTGCTTCGCGTCATGACCGACGGTTTCGGCGAAATCATTGTCGACGTTGCGGGTCTCGTTGTTCTTGATCCATTCGTTGTGGTCCTTTTCGGCCTGGAAATAGACCTCTTCCGACCCTTTCAGATCCTCGAACCGCAGCTCGTTCCAGCCACCGCCACCCATGGACGAGTTCGACTTCCAGCCCGACTGGGTCATGTTGGCGGGCAATTCGTAGGGCGGCATCTGTTCGGCGTTGTAGACCCGCCCGGTGATGATCGGACGGTCCGGGTCGCCGTCAAGGAAATCGACGATCACCTCTTGCCCGATCCGCGGGATCTGGATGAAACCCCAGCCCGATCCGGCCCAGACGGAACTGACCCGGATGAAGCAGGTCGAACGCTCGTTCTTCTTGCCCTCGCGGTCCCAGAAAAACTGTACCTTCACGCGGCCATAGGTGTCGGTGTAGATCTCTTCTCCGGCCGGGCCGACGACGATGGCCGTCTGCGGCCCTTTCATCACCGGCCGCGGGGTCAGTTCCGGCGGGCAATAGCCGGCATCCAGCGGCACCATGCGATAGACTGCGGCAAAGCCTTCGGGGCGGGTGGGGTCGGCGCGCGCGGAATACTGGCCATCCCAGATGTCGTATTCCACGGCAAGGATCATGTATGCGATGTTTTCCTGGTCGCGGGGGTAGTCGAACAGCTCGAACTTGTGCCCCGAAGCCGGCATCGGCGCCGTCGACTCGGCCCAGATCTGATGCGCATGGGCCTGATCCTGCTGATTGCGGATCGCGGCCAGGTAATTACCCACGCTCTGTTTCATGTAGCGCCCGGGATAGCTGTAACGCTCCATCCCGTCGTTTTCGTGGCCCTTCAGGTGTTCGTTCCGGGCGACAAGATCCGCCAAAGGTGTTTCAAAGTTGTAGTCGGTCAGGGTATGCAGGCCCGAGACGACACGGTCGGTGCGGCTCAGCTTGACCACGACTCCGGCGCCATCGCGCCCGGGCACCGCGTTCGGCTCGAAGCGCAGCTTTTCGACTCCGGCGGCAGCGTACAGGGTCGTCGGGTCATCCGACAGGATCAGCATGTGTTTTTGCTTTTCGAATTCGAAGAAGTAGTAGATGCCTTCATGCTCCATCAGGCGCTGCAGGAAATCCAGATCGGTTTCCCCGTATTGCACACAGTATTCCCGCTCTTCCGGGCTGCCGCGCAGGCGCAGTTCGTAATCGCTGATGCCGTGCTCATCCAGCAGCTGGGTGATGATGTCTGTGGCCGTCATCTCCTGAAAGATCCGGTTGTCGGTGGTCTTTGACAGCAGCCAGAGCGTCGGGCGCAGCACCAGCCGGTACATGAACCGGTCCTCGTCGTCATTGCCCTCAAAGCGGAACTGGTCGACCATGCCGCTGATGTAGCGGTAAACAGACGGGTTGTCGGGGTCGGCGGCGACGATAACTGTCACCGGCTGTCCCAGCAAATCCATTGCGTCGATGTTGGGATCGAAACTGCGCGCCAGCACCGAGTAGCGAAAACAGCGGCTGACCTGATCGTAACCCTGAAGATGCGCGAACAGCAGGGCATCGTCATCGTCAAACGCGGGAAGCGGTGTGATCAAATAGGCAATACGGTCAAAGTGCATTTCGGCTGCTCCTTCTTTCAGAGCGGTGCTGTAAAAATCAAAAGATTCAATCTTTGCGGAGTATACAGGGATTCCCCTTCGCTGCATGAATTTCCGTTACAAGGTCGGCGGACAGGCAAAGCCCTGCAGCGCCGGACGCACCGAGACCGGGTTCAACGCCGCCTGAAAGGCCATTTCCAGAAAGACCCGGCCCGATTCGGTGCGCAGGTCGAGCAGCACCCGGGCGCCGTCGTCGCGCAGCCGCAGCCGCAGCCCGTCCATCAGCCGCAACAGCCCCCAGGGACCGGGATGCAGGATGCGGGCGCTGTCTGCCGAGTCGCGGAACGACACTTCGACACCGGCGTCCGGCTGTGGCCCCGGCCAGCTGAGCGCGGCGGGGGCGCCGGTGGCGCGCACCGGTTCGGCCCGCCCGCCGATGGCGAACATGGTCTGGCCACGTTCCGCCAGAGCCGCCAGGGTCAGGTCATGGCGCAGGGTGCCGTCCGGGCCGTAGAGCCCCTCGGCCACCTGCACCGACCGTTCCAGAAACGCCGCGCTTTCCGGTGCCAGGCCGGCAAAGCGCGCCTCGGGCTTCCAGCGCCACGGGCTGGATTCGGTGTCCAGAAACGGCAACGCGCTCTGGGTCACGAACAGCCGCAGTGCCCCCTGCGGTCCCAGCAAGGCCGCAAGATCGTCCGGCGCGGCATCCGGACCGTTGGCAAAGGGATAGTGCCCGGCGGTGACATCCCGGCACAGCGGGAACACCTCCTGCTGCCAGCCCCGGGTCAGCGGATTCGACGCCGCGCCCTGCGTCTCGGGCTGGGCCGACTGGGCCAGCACATCCTCTGCGATCTGCACCACGATGCGCGGCGCGCTTTTCAGCGCCGCAATCGACCGCGCCCGGTCCTGCACCGACATAAGCCGCTGACTGCCGCGACTCTGGCTGATGTCCACGGCGCCAAGCGCCACGTTGAGGGTGGAAAACAGCCGTGCGATTTCCGCCATGCGGCCCTGTTCGACGTATTGGATCATCGCCCCGAATTCGCGCCCCAGCAGCAACTGCTGGGCGTGGCTGCGGCCCCGGTCCTCCCCGCCGGCCTGCAACCAGACCTGACGCAGCAGCCGGGTCAGCGGATTTTCCGGCTGCCCCAGCGCCCCCGACACCACAATGGCGGTTTCGCGCTGCGCAAAGGGGCGCACCCGAAGGTCGGCCAGCCAGGCCTTCCAGGCGGCGATGGTTTCCAGGTGCAGCCGGTCCATCAGCAGATCGGGCGAGCCATTCTGCGCGGGCAGCGCCTGCCCGGTGATGCGGGGCGCCAGATCGCGGGCCTGTTGCACCGCCCCGCCCACGGCAAAATCCCGCGCCTCGTTCCAGCCCTGAGCGGTGAACAGCCCCGGCAGGGGCGCGCCGATCGGCAACCCGGAGCGGCGCAGCAGCACCTCGCCGATGCCCGGCACCGCCTGATCCGGCTGCCAGGGCGGCAGGGCGCGCATCCGTGCCGAGCGCAACAGCTCCAACCAGGCGCGGGCCGGTTCCGCCACCTCGGCGGCAAAGGCGCGGGCCTGATCCATCACGGTGCTGTCCGCGGCGGTGATCCCCGGGGCGGGGGCGTCCAGCGGGAAAAGATGCGCCTCGAGCCCCTGCAACCCGACGCGCGGCCCGTTGTCCTCCAGCCAGCCGGTCAGATAGGCGCGGCTCCAGGGCTCGTCGCCGGTCAGCACCGACCAGGCGCGCAGCGCGTCATAAAGGATCAGCCCGTCACCTTCACGCGCCAGCACCTCTTCGATCCCGGCGGCGACGACTGCGGGCACGTGCCGCCGCACCGCACCGTCATAGGCGGCGCGGGCCCGGGTTTCGCCGTCCACCAGCGGCAGGCGGATCAGCCGGCGCAGGGGCGCGCGGCGGGCGGCCAGGGCCACGCGGTCCACCGCCGCACGCATGTCGTCCAGCCGCGGCACAAGACCGATGCCGGTCTGCGGGCGGTCAAGGCCGATGCTCAGCGCCTCTTGCGCGAACACCGCCGTCAGGCGCTGGTGAAACCGGTACTCCAGCCAGGCGGCATACCCGGCCAGCACCAGCGCCAGCACCAGAACATAGGCGCCGATCCGCAAGCCCCAATGGCCGCTCGCCACGGCACGGTGGGCGTGGCGGCCCGCCTCGGCACGGGTCACCAGCGCGTCGAGAAAGCTGTGCAGCTCTGCATAGTCCGCCCCCTGCCGACCCGCCGTGTCGCGAAAGTCGCGGATCCGCGCCAGAGACATGTCGCGCCCGTCGAACAGCTGGCGCTGCGCCAGCACCGACCATGTGCCCAGCGACACCCCGGCCAGCTGCCGGGCCCGCAGGTCCAGCAACACGGCAAGCGCATAGCGCGCCGGTTTGACCGTGTTCGCCGCCGCTCCGCCGCGCACCGCGTCCCGTTCGAACTGTGCCAGCGCGGTTTCGGCGTCGCGCAGCAGGGCCTTTTCTCCGGCGCGGCTGCGGCGCTCGAAATCGTCGAGCAGGTCCAGAACCGGAACGGCGGCGCGGTCCAGCGCGGTGGGATCCGGAGCTTTTGCCATGCGCTACAATTTGCCCTCGGCCTGCCATTTGCGCAGCGTCTCGACGCCGACCTCGAAATGCATCGAATCCTCGCGGCTGTAGGTGGCCCCCCAGTACCAGCCCTCCTCGTTGAACAGCTCCGCCAGCAGCAGCAGCCCGAACTGGGTGCCGCCATCACCAAAGCCGTCGAGCCGCCCCTGCAGCTTGACGTCGATTGCCGTGCCCCAGGAATGGTTGCTGACCGACGACCGCGATCCCCGGATCAGCCGGGCACACAGCGCCCCGGCGGTGCCAAGCGCGTCATGGATATCCGGCTCGCTGGTCCTGAGCCTGGCGACGATCCGCTCGAGCGAGTCGAGCGCCGGCTTGATCATCGTCACCCGGATCGGCCCGATCTGCCGGGTTTCCAGCATCGACTTCAGTTTCGGCTGCGTCACCGACTGGCAATCGGTGGAATAGCTCGATCGCGGATGGCCCAGCACCTCCAGCATCACCTGGTTGCGCGGCTGGCTGATGCCGGTGTTGAACCGGGCCTTGGCCAGCTTCATCACCTCGGTCATCGCCTCGGTGCCCTCGTGATCCTCGCTTTCGTCCTGACCGGTGATGTCGGGCGCCGTGACGGTGATATCCGATGGCTGCGGCAGCAACGGCGCAGGCACGGCCGAGGCACCCAGAGCCACATCCTCGGCCAGCGCCTTCAGTTCGGCCTGGACGTCGCGCAGTTCCGCGCGCAGGGAGTCGATCTGGGCGCGCAATTGCCCGGTTTCCGCCTCGGCACGTTCCAGCCGCAGTTCGGTGCTGCCGTCGGCGGTTTCCAGCAGGGCGCCGACCACGGCCAGGGACATTGCCGCGACCACCAGGCCGATGGCAACGATGATGGGGCCGATCACCGTGCCTTCGCGCATCGCCTAGTCCCCGGTCGCGAAAACGGACACGACCGAGACATTGTCGGGCGCGCCGACGTCCAGAGCCGCCACCACCAAGGCGTTGCACAGCGCCTGCGGGCTGTCGGACTGGCGCATGGTGCCGGCGATCTCCTGGTCGGACAGGCATGCGGTCAACCCGTCACTGCACAGCATCAGCCGGTCGCCCGGCACCAGCGGCACCACCACGGTTTCGATCTCGACATCCGGTTCAAAGCCGATGGCGCGGGTGACCACATGGCTTTCGGGGTGGCGTTCGCGGTCGCCGTCGCGCAGCAGACCCTGTTCGACCATTTCCTGCACCACGGTATGATCGCGCGTCAGCAGCCGCAGCGCCCCGCCGCGCATCAGGTAGGCGCGGCAGTCCCCGGCCCAGGCGATGGTGGCGACGGATTTCTGGATCAGCGCCGCCACCACGGTCGACCCCATCTGGTTCATGCCCGGCTCGCGCACCTTGTCCAGTATCGCGTGGTTCGCTTCGGTCAGCCGCGCGCGCAGGACCTGACCCGCCAGCCCGTCCTCGGCCACCAGCGACAGCCGGTCGATGACTATGTCCGAGGCGACATCGCCGTGTCCGTATCCGCCCATGCCGTCAGCCACCGCCCAGAGCGCGCCCGACGGATCGGTCAGGATCGAATCCTCGTTGCGTTCGCGCACCAGGCCCGCATGGGTCAGTCCCGCGCCATGGAACGACGGGGCGGCAGGCCGGATCGGCGGCACACGGGTTGTCGGGGCTGACATGCCGCGCGACTCAGCCTGTACCGGGCCGGAAGCGGCGGATTGTGAACGGATCGGACATGTATTCACTCTGAAAAGGGCTGTTTTGAAACTGGTTTGATGATAGCCTAGAGGGTGTTCGCAACAAACCCTTTTTTAAATTCAGGTGACCGCCATGCGCCCCACCCTGCCGATTGTCCTAGTGCTCAGCGGCCTCTGTGCCGCCGGTCCCGCCACCGCCCAGCAGGAGCTGTCGGTCGACGAACTCATCCGGCTGTTCGAACGGCAGAAGCAGGTGTTCAACGAGGTTGAAACCAACGGGCTTGGCGCCACCCGCGGGCTGAAGCTGGTCACTGTCGAGGATGTGTCCGCCGAACCTGCAACCGAGACCGTGTCGGTGCGCGCCAGCGGCGAAGCGGTCGCAACCGACCCGAACCAGCCGATCAAGGCGGCGGCGGAACCGGGCAAACCGCTGGTGTTTGGCCAACTCGATCCCGAGATCCAGGTCAATCTGCACATCACCTTCGGCTTCGATTCCGCGGCCCTCGCCGCCGAGGAAAAACCCAAGCTCGACACGATGTGCGCGGTCCTGAAACAAAGCGACATCAACCTGGTCCGCATTGTCGGCCACACCGACACCTCAGGCTCTGACGCCTATAACGAACGGCTGTCGGTGCTGCGTGCCCGTGAAGTCGCCCGCCATCTCACCGAGGAATGCGGCATTGACCCCGCCCGGCTTGAAACCGTCGGCATGGGCGAACGCTTTCCCTACAATACCGACAACCCGCGGGCGGATGAAAACCGCCGGGTCGAGTTTCAGGCCCTGAGCTGAGCGCCGCGATCACAGGCTGCCGTTGATCGCCCGCGCCGCCTCGGTTGCCACCGGCGCTGCCTGACGGACAAACTCTTCGGGGGTCCATTCCGACAGCGACCCGGCCACGTGGATCGCCCCGAGCGGGGCACCGTCGTGCTGGGTGATGGCCACGCCGATGGCCACCTCGCCCTGCACGAATTCATCAATGACGACGGCGTAGCCGTCGGTTCGGGCGGATTCGACAAGCTGCATGATGATGTCGGGGTCGGTTTCGGTCTTTGAGGTATAGCTGTGCAGCGTCGTGCGCAGCACGATGTCGCGCGCCGCCTCTGCGGGCAGGGCCGCCAGCACCGCGCGCCCCCCCGCGGTGCAGAACGTGGGCACGCTGTGCCCGACGAGGGTGGCGTAAAAGGTTTCGCGCTTGCTTTGCATCCGCAGGGCATAGACCAGCCGGGTTTCGTCATAGAGGCTGAAGTCGACGCGTTCGCGGATGGTCTTGCGCAGTTCGAGCAGCACCGGCGTCGCCTTTTGCACCACGGGATCAAGCCGCAGCAAATCCAGCGTATGATCAAGCAGCCGGATGCCGGGAAGGTAGCCGCGATCATCCGCGCTGCGGCGGATATAGCCCAGGGTCGCAAGGGTGTGGATCAGCCGTTGCGCCGCCGAGCGGTCAATCTCGGCCCGGGCCGCGATCTCTGACAGGCTGAGCGGTCCGCTGGCCTGATGAAAGGCGCTGAGCACCTGCATGGCCCGCCCGACGGCGCGCACGAACAGCCGGTCGTCGTCTGCCTGAAAATTACTCTGTCTGGGCGGGTCGGCTCGAAGAATGCTGGACATGTAAATCTCTGGGTTGACGAATCTGAAAATGCATCACTACGCTTGTACTGCACTATAGCTGTATTGCTGTGCGATATGCAACCCCGATCTTCCCCAAGGATCAAAGATCAAAACCCGAAGGATCCCATAGTGCGCGTAGCCCTGGCCGGCTTTCTCCATGAAACGAACACCTTTGCGCCGGTTCCGGCGGATCTGGCGGCGTTCCGCTTTGGCGGCGGGTATGTGCCCATGGTGCGGGGGGCCGCGATGGTGGCCGCCTTCGAGCGGGTGAACCTGGGGATGTCGGGGGCGCTGCGCGTGGCGCAAGAGCTGGGCTGGGACACGGTGCCGCTGCTTTGGGCCGGGGCGATCCCGTCGGCGCAGGTGACCCGCGACGCGTTCGAACAGATCGCCGGCGAAATCGTCCAGGGACTGCGGGCCGCCGGGCCTCTGGACGGCGTCTTTCTGGATCTGCACGGCGCGATGGTGGCCGAACATCTGGATGACGGCGAGGCCGAGCTTGCCCGCCGGGTGCGGGCGGTGGTCGGCCCGGATGTGCCGGTTGCGGCGGCGCTGGACCTGCACGGCAATATCTCGGCAGACTTCGTGTCGCTGGTCGATGTCCTGGTCGGCTTTCGCACCTATCCGCATGTGGACATGGCCGACACCGGCGCGGTTGCGGCGCGGCTGCTGCACAAGATGATGACCACGGGCCGTCGCCCGGCCAAGGCCTTTCGCCGCATGTCCTATCTGGTGCCGATTCCGTTCCAGACGACCGACATGGCTCCGGCGCGGGGGCTCTACGCCGGACTGGACGCGGCCGGTGCACAGTCCACATCGCTGTTCATGGGCTTTCCGGCGGCGGATATTCCCGACTGTGGTCCGTCGGCTGTGGCCTTTGCCGCGACACAGGCGGCGGCGGACCACGCGGCGGACACCATCGCCGCCAGCTACGAAGCGGCGCGGGCAGCTTTTGACAACGCCACCTATTCGGCCCCCGAGGCCGTGGCCAGGGCGGTCGCACTTGCAACCGGGCCGGGCCGGGGGCCGGTGGTCATTGCCGACACCCAGGACAATCCCGGCGCCGGCGGGGTGTCCGCCACCACCGGAATGTTGCGGGCGCTGATCGCCGCCGATGCCCGCAACGCCGCCATCGGACTGATCGTCGATCCGCAATCCGCCAGGCAGGCACATGCTGCGGGGCAGGGCGCCTCCGCCCGGTTCCGCATCGGCGGTCATCCCGGCCTGCCGGGCGACGCCCCGGTCGACGCGGAGGCGGTGGTCGAAACCCTGTCAGAGGGCCGACTGCACGCCACCGGACCCTACTATGGCGGCACCCGCCTTGATCTCGGCCCCTCGGCCTGTCTGCGGATCGGGGGGGTGCGGGTCGTGGTGACCAGCCGCATCGCGCAGATGGCCGACCGCGAGATGTTTCGCTTTGTCGGCGTCCGTCCCGAGGATCAGGCCATTCTCGTGGTCAAGAGCTCGACCCATTTCCGGGCCGATTTCGCGCCGGTGGCGCGCGCCATCCTTGTTGCCCGCGCGCCCGGCCCGATGCCGTTCGATCCGGCCGAACTGCCGTTCACCCGGTTGCGTCCGGGGCTGCGGCTGTCGCCCTGCGGCCCCGTCTTCGCGGCCTTGCGTGCCACCGTGGCGCGCCCCGATCCCGGCGGTCTCGCCGCCGAGGTCCAATATCATCACACCGACAACCAACATGGGAAATCCACATGCTGACTTTGAGATCCGCCTTGAAACAGACCCGTGGCCTGGCCGCGGCGCTGCTGACCGGCACGGCCCTGCTGGCGCCCGGTGCGCTGGCCGCCCAGGACGGCGAAACCACCATCACCGCGGTGATGCACTCGGGCCTGCGGGTTCTGGACCCGGTGATCACCACCGCCCACATCACCCGTGACCACGGCTACATGATCTATGACGTGCTGACGGCGGTGGACGAAAACTTTGCGCCGCAGCCGCAGATGGCCAGCTGGGAGATGTCCGAGGACGGGCTGACCTACACCTTTACCCTGCGCGACGGCCTCAGGTTCCATGATGGCGCACCGGTGACCGGCGCCGATGCCGTCGCTTCGCTGCAGCGCTGGGGCAAGCGCGACTCCGGCGGCCAGCTGATCTTTGACGTCACCACCAGCCTCGAGGCTCCGGACGACAAGACCGTGGTCTGGACCCTGAGCGAACCCTTTGCGCCGCTGCTGGATGTGATTTCCAAACAGTCGGCGGTGCCGCCGTTCATCATGCCTGCCCGGGTCGCCGCGACCTCGTCGGACGAGACGATCACCGAATACGTCGGCTCGGGTCCGTTTGTCTTCAACGAAGCCGAATACGAGCCCGGCGTGAACGTCACCTATGACAAGTTCGACGACTACGTGCCGCGCGACGAGCCGGCCTCGTGGATGGCGGGCGGCAAGGTGGTGAATGTCGACAAGGTGGTCTGGACCACGATGCCGGATGCCCTGACGGCGCTGAACGCGCTGTCGGCGGGCGAAATCGACTATCTGGAACAGGTGCAGATCGACCTGATGCCGATCATCACCGGCAACCCGGATGTCACTGTCGAAAAGCGCGATGCGCTGGGTTATGTGACCATCGGCCGACCGAACCACCTGCACCCTCCGTTTGACAACAAGCTGGTGCGCCAGTCGGCGATGGCGGCGCTGGATCAGGAATCCATGCTGGCCACGATGCAGGGCGATCCGGAATACTATTCGGTCTGCGGCGCGATCTTTGGCTGCGCGACCCCGCTGGGCGACGCCAGCGGATCCGAAGACCTGACCGGCGGTGCCAACATCGAAAAGGCCAAGGCGCTGCTGGCCGAAGCAGGCTACGACGGCACGCCCATCGTGCTCATGGCGCCCACGGATGTGATCAGCCTGATCAACCAGCCGGTTGTCGCGGCGCAGGCGCTGCGCGAAGCGGGCTTCGAGGTCGACATGCAATCCATGGACTGGCAGTCTGTCGTGCAACGCCGCGCCCAGCAAAGCCCGGTCGCCGAAGGCGGCTGGAACATGTTCTTCACCAACTGGATGGTGCCCGAGGTGTCCGACCCGCTGATCAACGTCATGGTCAACGGCCGCGGCGACGACGCCTGGTTCGGCTGGCCCACCGATCCCGAGATCGAAGAGCTGCGCGCGGCCTTTGTGTCGGCAGAAAACCCGGCGTCGCAGAAAGAGATCGCCGTGAAGATCCAGCAACACGTGATGGACAACGTCAATTACATCATGATGGGGGAATACATCATCCCGCAGGCGCGCCGGAACACCATCCAGAACATGATCCCGTCGCCGGTTCCGGTGTTCTGGAACATGACCAAAGCGGCGGAATGAACCGCTCCGGAGGGCGCGCCCGCCGCGCTCTCCACCCCGCGGCTGCGCGCTGATCCGCACCGTTTCAAGCCAAGGAAACCCGAGCATGTTCGTCTACATCCTGAAACGCGTGCTGGCCACGATCCCGGTGATGCTGATCGTCGCGATCTTTGTGTTCCTGCTGCTGCGTCTGACCCCGGGCGATCCGGCGGCGATCCTCGCCGGCGATGCCGCGACGCCGGCCCAGCTGGAACGGATCCGCGACCGGCTGGGTCTGAACGACCCCCTGCTCACGCAGTTCTTCACCTGGATGGGCCAGTTGCTGCGGGGCGATCTCGGCGTGTCGCTGCTGTCCAACACCTCGGTCGCGGGCATGCTGGCGGACCGGCTGGGGCCGACGATCAACATCGCGCTGATGACCATCACCATCTCGGTCGCGCTGGCGGTGCCGATGGGCGTGATCGCCGCCTGGCGTCACCGCACCTGGGTCGATTTCCTGGTGATGTCCTTCTCGGTGCTGGGCTTTTCGGTGCCGGTGTTCGTCATCGGCTATATCCTGATCCAGATCTTCGCGATCGAACTGCGCTGGGTGCCGGTGCAGGGCTACAAGTCGCCCGGCGACGGCTTCGGCGCCTTCTTCAGCCGCGCGATCCTGCCCTCGCTGACACTGGCGACAATCTATATCGCACTGATTGCCCGCATGACCCGCGCCTCGATGCTCGAGGTGCTGGGCGAGGATTACATCCGCACCGCCCGCGCCAAGGGCGTGCGCGAAAACGTCGTGCTGTTCCGCCATGCACTGCGCAATGCCGCGGTGCCGATCCTGACCATCATCGGCACCGGATTCGCCCTGCTGATTTCCGGGGTGGTGGTGACCGAGTCGGTGTTCAACATCCCCGGCATCGGACGGCTCACCGTCGATGCCATCCTGGCGCGCGACTATCCGGTGATCCAGGCGATGATCCTGCTGACCGCAGGCATCTACGTCTTTGTCAACCTGCTGGTCGACGTCTCATATTCCTTCTTCGATCCCAGGATCCGGTACTGACATGACAGAGATCCCCCAATCGCGCCACAGTGCCTTTCAGGTGCTCACCGGTCTGTTTTCACTGCCCGCGGGCGCGCGGATCGGCATCGGGCCGATGATTGCCGCCGTCATTCTCGTGGTCATCGTGCTCGCCTCGGTTCTGGCGCCGCTCTATGTGCCGTATGACCCGCTGTCGATGAACGCCATGGCCCGGCTGAAACCTCCCTCGCCAGAGCATCTGCTGGGCACCGACCCCTATGGCCGCGACACCTTCAGCCGGGTGATGACCGGCGGTCGGGTGTCCCTGCTGATCGGCGTGGGCGCCGCGGTGGTCAGCGTCGCCATCGGTCTGGCCATCGGCCTGGTGGCCGGGTTCTTCCGCCTGGCCGACAGCATCATCATGCGGATCATGGACAGCCTCATGGCGATTCCGGCGATCCTGCTGGCGATTGCGCTGGTGGCGCTGAACGGGCCGAGCCTGATGTCGGTGATCATCGCCATCACTGTCCCCGAGGTGCCACGGGTCGTGCGTCTGGTGCGCTCTGTCGTGCTCTCGGCGCGCGAGGAACCCTATGTCGAGGCCGCCATCGCGCTCGGCTCGTCCATGCCCAGGATCCTGATCCAGCACCTGATGCCCAACACCTTTGCGCCGCTGATCGTGCAGGGCACCTATATCTGCGCGTCGGCCATCCTGATCGAGGCGATCCTGTCCTTTCTCGGGGCCGGGGTATCGACCGAAATCCCGACCTGGGGCAATATCATGGCCGAGGGGCGGACATATTTCCAGATCAAGCCGGGGCTGATCTTCTGGCCGGGACTGTTGTTGTCGCTGTGCATCCTGGCGATCAACCTGCTGGGCGATACCGCGCGCGATCTGCTGGATCCGCGCATGAAAAAGCGCGAGGGCTAGGCCATGGAATTCACCTCAAAGGACCTGGGCAATGCCAGGACGGTGCTGAAAATCCGCGGGCTGAAGGTGGGTCTGGTGGGCCGTCCGGGCGCCGCACCGGTGCTGGACGGCATCGACCTCGATATCCGTGCCGGCGAAACCCATTGCCTTGTCGGTGAAAGCGGTTCGGGCAAATCCGTCACCTCGCTCTGCGCCATGGGGCTGCTGCCCCGGGGCGCCCTCGAGACAACCGGCGGCTCCATCGATCTCGAAGGGATCGAGATCACCACCGCCAGACCGGCGCGGATGCGCGAACTGCGCGCCCGCCGCATCGCGATGATCTTTCAGGAACCGATGACCGCGCTGAACCCGGTGCTGCGGGTCGGCGAACAGATCGAGGAGGTGCTGAACATGCACACCGATCTGTCGCAATCCGAGGCCAGGAGCCGCACCATCGACATGATGGAGCAGGTGCATCTGCCCGACGTGCAGCGGATCTATTCCGCCTTTCCGCACCAGCTTTCGGGGGGGCAGCGCCAGCGCATCATGATCGCCATGGCGCTGATCCTCGACCCGGACCTGCTGATCGCGGACGAGCCGACGACGGCGCTGGATGTCACCACCCAGTTGCAGATCCTGAAACTGATCGCCGAGATGCAGCACCGCCATGGCACGGCGGTGCTGTTCATCACCCACGACATGGGCGTGGTGGCCGAAATCGCCGACACGGTCAGCGTCATGCAGTCCGGCCGGATCGTCGAACGCGCGCCGATCCGCGATCTGCTGACCAACCCGCAGGAAACCTACACCCGCAAACTGCTGCAAGCGGTGCCGAACCTGGCCCCGCGCGCCGCGCGCGGTGCGGCGGCGGCACCGGACGTGATCACGGTCAAGGCGCTGGACATGACCTATGGCGGCGGCGGGTTCTTCCGCAAGGCCGCAGGTGTGAAGGCGGCGCAGGATGTCTCCTTTGCCATTGCCCCCGGGCGCACCCTCGGCATCGTCGGCGAAAGCGGCTCGGGCAAATCCACCGTGGCGCGCTGCATCCTGCGGCTGATCGACCCGACCGCCGGGCAGGTCACCGTCGCGGGCACCGAAATCGCCCATCTGTCCCGCCGCCAGCTGCAACCGCACCGCAAACACTTCCAGATCGTGTTCCAGGACCCGTACCGCTCGCTCAACCCGCGCTGGACCGTGGCGCGCAGCCTTTGCGAGGGTCCGGTCAACTTCGGCACCCCAAGAGAGGCGGCAATGTCCCATGCCGCCGAGCTGATGGCGCTTGTGGATCTGCCGCGGGACGCGCTCGACCGCTATCCGCACCAGTTTTCGGGCGGCCAGCGCCAGCGCATCGCCATCGCCCGCGCGGTGGCGATGAAACCCGACCTTCTGGTCGCGGACGAGGCGGTGTCGGCGCTGGACGTGAGCGTTCAGGCCCAGGTGCTGGACCTGCTGGACGACATCCAGGAAAAATTCGGCGTGGCGATGCTGTTCATTACCCACGACCTGCGGGTCGCGGCGCAGATCTGTGACGAGGTGCTGGTGATGCAGAAGGGCCGGGTCGTCGAACAGGGCCCCGCCGCCGCGGTCCTGTCCGATCCGGCCCACACATATACCCGAACTCTGATCGAGGCGGCCCCCGGCCGTCTCTGGGACTTTGCCAATTTCCGCGCGCTCGACCACGCGCCCGCCAGACAAGGAGCCACCGCATGAGCATTCTTCCGGAAATCGCGGCTTTTGCCACCGATCTCACCACCCTCCGGCAGGATTTCCACGCCCACCCGGAACTGGGCTTCGAAGAGGTCCGCACCGCGGGCATCGTCGCCCGGGAACTGCGCGCCTATGGTGTCGACGAGGTGCACGAAGGCATCGGCGGCACCGGCGTGGTCGGCCTGATCCGCGGGCAGGGCGGCGGCAACCGCCGCGTCGGTCTGCGGGCCGACATGGACGCGCTGCCGATCGTCGAAACCTCCGGCGTGGCCTACGCCTCGACCCATCCCGGGCGGATGCATGCCTGCGGCCACGACGGCCACACCACCATGCTGCTGGGGGCGGCGCGCTATCTGGCCGCAACCCGGGATTTCGACGGCACCGTGGTGCTGATCTTCCAGCCCGCCGAAGAGGGCCTGGGGGGCGCCCGCCGGATGATCGCCGAAGGGCTGTTCGACAGGTTCCCCTGCGACGAAATCTACGGCATGCACAACGATCCCAATTCCGACCCCGGCGTGGTCCGCGTCACCCCCGGCCCGGCGATGGCGGGGGCGTCGTTCTTTGACATCACCCTCAACGGCACCGGCAGCCACGCCGCCATGCCGCATCAGTCAAGGGACCCCATCGTGATCGGCACCGCGCTGGTCCAGCAACTGCAAAGCGTGGTGTCCCGCAACACCCCGCCGACCCGGCCGGTGGTGCTGTCGGTGACCAGGTTCCATGCCGGCTCCGCCTACAACGTGGTGCCCGACAGCGCCACGATCTCGGGCACCCTGCGCTATTTCCACGACGAGGTGTCGGAGATGGCCGAAACCCGTATCCGCGAACTCTGCGCCGGCATGGCACTGGCCTATGGTGTCGAAATCACCGTCGATCTGCGCAATGTCTTCGACGTGCTGATGAACGATCCCGAACTGAGCACGGCCTATGTGGCAGCGGCGGCAGAGGTGGTCGGCCCCGCGATGGCGTCACAATCGACCGAGCAGGCCACCGGCTCGGAAGACTTTGCCGACATGCTCAAGCTGGTGCCCGGGGCCTACTGCCGGGTCGGCCACGCCGGCGGCGTGCCGCTGCACAACCCCGGATTCGTTCTTGACGACGCCATCCTGCCGGTGGGCGCTTCGATCTACGCCCGCATCGTCGAAACCCGCCTGCCAAAGGCCCCCGCCTGAGGCAGCGCGCGCGCCGTCCCGCTTCTTCTCTTTCCAAATACTCAAAAGACCCCCGGCCGCCCCGCGCCGCCGCCGGGACAGGAGCCCGCAGATGACCACCCCGCCAGACCTGCCGTTTGACACCGAGGAAATGCTCGCCGGGCTGAAGCCCTGGATCGAAACCGAAAGCCCGACCTTCGACGCCGCCGCCGTCAACCGGATGATGGACCTGGTGCAGCACGAGATGGCGGCGCTCGGGGCGCGGGTCGAACGCATTCCGGGCCGCATGGGGCTGGGGGACAGCCTGCGCGCGACGATGCCGCACCCCAGGGCCGGGCAGGGCGGAATCCTGCTGCTGGGACATCTCGACACCGTGCACCCGGTGGGCACGCTGGCGAAACTGCCGTTCCGCCGCGAAGGGGACATCTGTTTCGGACCGGGGTTGATGGACATGAAGGGCGGCAACTATGTGTATCTCGACGCCCTGCGCAAGCTGCTGGCGGCGGGGATCGAAACCCCGCTGCCGGTCACCGTGCTCTTCACCCCGGACGAAGAGATCGGCACCCCCTCGACCCGGACGCTGATCGAAGCCGAGGCCAGGCGGCACAAATATATCCTGGTGCCGGAACCCGCCCGCCCGGACGGCGGCGCGGTGATCGGCCGTTACGCCATTGCCCGGTTCAACCTGCAGACCCGCGGCAAACCCAGCCATGCCGGCTGGGCGCTCAGGGACGGCCGCTCGGCCATCGCCGAGATGGCCAGATCCGTGGCTCTGATCGAGGACATGACCAGCGACGACTGCACCTTTTCGGTCGGAGTCTTCCACGCCGGGCAATG
Source organism: Puniceibacterium confluentis (assembly GCF_007923445.1). GTDB lineage: Bacteria > Pseudomonadota > Alphaproteobacteria > Rhodobacterales > Rhodobacteraceae > Puniceibacterium > Puniceibacterium confluentis. The sequence continues at coordinate 24,836 of NZ_VOJI01000016.1, forward strand.
GGTCAACTGCGTCTCGTCGGTCTGCGATGCCGAGGTGCTGTCGATGGCCAAGACCCAGGAGCTGCTGGACGCGGGCGTGGCGCGGATGCTGGCGCTCAACAGCGACGAAGGTGAAGTGGTGATGGAGGTCCGGCGCGGCGTCACCCGCCCGGTCTGGGAGCCGGACCAGCCCGGCACCATGGCGATGCTGGCCCTGGCGCAGGACATTTCCGCTCAGATCGGTTTCGAGATGACCGGCGCCTCGGCGGGGGGCGGGTCCGACGGCAATTTCACCGGCTTCCTCGGCCTGCCGACGCTGGATTCCATCGGTGTGCGCGGCAAGGGCCTGCACACGCTGAACGAACATATCGAGGTTGACAGCCTGGTCGAACGCGCCCGCCTTGCCGCCGGCCTATATTGCCGTCTGGGGGCCTGATGTCCGACGCCCTGTCCCGCTCCATGGAGATCCGCAAGCACGTGGTCCGGACCGACCGCGGCGTTGTCGCCGCACAGCACCGTCAGGCCGCCGAAGCCGGGGCCGAGGTGCTGCGCGCCGGCGGTGATGCGGTTGATGCGGCGGTCGCCTGCGGCTTTGTCTGCGGTGTGCTGGAACCCTGGATGTCCGGGCCTGCGGGGGGCGGTGCGGCGATGCACTGGCGCGCCGACAGCGGCACGGCGCAGGCGCTGAACTTTGGCATGCGCGCCCCGGCCGCGCTGCGGATCGCGGATTTTCCGCTGTCCGGTGAGGGTCTCGCCGGAGACCTGTTTCCCTGGCAGCGGGTGGTCGGGGACCGCAATGTCACCGGCGCCAGGGCCGTGGCCACGCCGGGCATGGTCGACGGGCTGGCGACGGCGCACGCGCGCTGGGGCCGGCTGCCCTGGAACGAGCTGCTGGCGCCCGCGATCCGCCACGCCAGACGGGGCATGGCGGTGGACTGGTACGCGGCGCTGATCATCGCCAGCGTCACCCGGGACCTGGCCCGCGATCCACATGCCGCGGCGATGTTCCTGGTCGACGGGCAGTGGCCGCGCCCCTTTGCCTGGACCGCGCTGGCCGAAGACCGCATCGATCAGAGCCGCATGGCGGACAGCCTGGACATCCTGGCCCGCGATGGCGCCGACGCGCTGCACGGCGGAGATCTGGGGGCGGCCATGGCCCGGGACGTGCGCGACAAGGGCGGCTATCTGACCTCGGACGACCTGGCCGCAAACCGGGCACAGTTCCAGACCGCTCTGTCGGTGCCCTACCGCGACGCCCTGTTTCAGGTCATGCCGGGGCTGACCGCCGGGCCAACCTTTGCCCGCGCGCTGCAGCACCTGGCGACAGAGGATCTGCCCAGCCCGGAGGCCGCCTATCCCGCCTATGCCCGCGCCCTGCGCAGGGCGTACGGGGACCGGCTGGCGACCATGGGGCATGACGGCGAAACAGCCGCGGCCCCCGGCTGTACCACCCATTTTTCCGTCGTTGACCGCGATGGCAACATGGTGTCGCACACCCAGACGCTGCTGTCGGTCTTCGGGTCGCGCATCCTGTCGCCATCGACCGGATTCCTGATGAACAACGGCATCATGTGGTTTGACCCCGAACAGGGCCGCGCCAATTCGCTGGCCCCGGGCAAACCCTGCCTGATGAACGTCTGTCCGGTGCTGGGGCACGCCAACGGCAAGAGCTTTGCCCTCGGCGCCTCCGGTGGCCGCAAGATCGTCGGGGCGGTGGCACAGATCGCGTCGTTCCTGGCGGATTTCGACATGGATCTGAACACCGCGTTTCACCAGCCGCGCATCGACGTCTCGGGCGGGGCCCAGATCCTTGCCGATGCCGCGCTGTCGCCCGAAGTGATCACGGCGCTGGCAACCGTCGCACCGGTGACCGCGGCCCGCCGGTCGCTGCTGCCTTATCCTTTTGCCTGCCCGGCAGGGGTGTTGCAGCATGGCGCGGACCGGTACGGCGCCACCGAAGTGATGACCGCCTGGGGCGACGCCGTCGCCGAACCCGCATGACCCGACAGGAGCCGTTGATGTCCTACGCCACCGACCCCGCCGATCTGAGCGCCACCGAGGCGCGCCGCCTGATCGCCCGCCGCCAATTGTCCGCCGTCGAGCTGGCCGAGGCCTGCATCAGCCGGGTCGAGACGCTGGATCACGCGGTGAATGCCGTGGTGGCGCGCGATTTCGACGCGCTGCGCGCCGGGGCCAAAGCCGCCGACGCCCGGCAGGCCGCGGGCAAGCCGCTGGGCGCGCTGCACGGCCTGCCGGTTGCGATCAAGGACATGAACGACGTTGCCGGACTGCCCACCACCTTCGGATCAGAGATCTTCCGCGACAATGTGCCCGCACAGGACGATCCGCTTGTGGCCGGGCTGCGCGCGGCGGGGGCCTTGCCGCTGGGCAAGACCAACAACCCGGAATGGAGCGCCGGCGCCAACACCCGCAACCGGGTCTATGGCACAACGGCGAACCCCCATGACCCGCGCCGGAGCTGCGGCGGATCTTCGGGCGGCTCGGCGGTGGCGCTGGCCTGCGGATATGCGCCGCTGGCCTCTGGCTCGGACCTTGGCGGATCGCTGCGCACCCCGGCGGCCTATTGCGGCGTTGTCGGATTCCGGCCCAGCCCCGGTGTGGTTCCGGGCGCCGCGCGGGCGACCGGTTTGCTGCCGCAGTCGACATCCGGGCCGATGGCGCGCACCGTGGCGGATTGCGGGCTGATGCTGTCGGTCATGGCCAGCCCGGACCGGCGCGACCCGTTCACGACGGTGATCGACGGGCGCACGCCCTGGGATCCGTCCGGGTTCGCCCGGTTGCATCGCTGCGACCTTGGTGCCCTGCGCATCGGCGTGACCGAAGACTTCGGCTTTGCCCCGGTGGAATCGGCGACGCGCAGCCTGTTCCGGACCGCGCTTGCCGCGCTGCAACCCTTTCTTGGGCCGGTCACGGAACGCGCCCCGGATTGCAGCGGCGCCGACCGCATCTTTGCCGTGCTGCGGGCGGTGATGTTTCTGGCCACCCATGCGCGGTTTGTCGACGAAACCCCGGCACTTGTCGGCGCGAACGTCACCGGGAATGTTGCCGAAGGCCGCCGCTACAGCGCGGCCGACGTGGCCCAGGCGCTCGAGATGCAGGGCGCCTACCACCGCCGCTGGCAGACCTTTTTCGACAGTTGCGACATCGTGATGTCACCGGCGGTGACGGTCACGCCGCGCGATTGGCACGAGATGTTCCCGACCGCCATCGACGGCGCGCCGACGCACAGCTATTACCACTGGCTGGGTCTGGCCTATGCCGCGACCATCCCCGGGCATCCGGCGATCACGATTCCCTGCGGACGCGACAGCAACGGCCTGCCCTTCGGGCTGCAGATCGTCGGGCGGCGTCACGACGATGCCACCCTCCTAGCCGTCGCCGCCGAACTCGAAGCGGTGATTTCCGGCCTGCCGGATCTTGCACCGGGCAGACCGGACCTCGACCGGTTGCGCCGGGCTCCGAACCTGTCTGCCGCAAGCGGGTTTTTTCCCGACGCCTAGCGGCCCCGGATTTCGGGGGCGACGCTGCACCGATCTATATTACATAATGCGAATTATGCGATGTGCCACAAGCCCCGGGCGGTTTGCGTGCCTCCGGACGCTCAGGCGCCCGGAATGTCCTGCACATATTTGGGAACATGATAACCGCTCTGAACCGCCGGCCGCTCGAGGATCCGGCGGTACCAGGCCCGGATATTCGGAAACTCGGCCAGGTCGATGCCCTGCCAGTCGTGGCGTGAAATCCACGGCCAGATCGCCATGTCTGCAATGGTGTAGGTGCCCTTGCCTTCCCCGACCACGTAGTCGCGCCCCTCGAGACGGGTGTTCAGCACCCGGTACAGGCGCTGCGCTTCCTTGCTGTAGCGTTCCTCGGCGTAGGCGGATTTTCCGGCGTTGTATTTCACGAAATGATGCACCTGGCCCAGCATCGGCCCCAGACCACCCATCTGCCACATCAGCCATTCGACCATGTGCCAGTACTCATCGCCGGTGACCTGAAAGCGGTCGTATTTCCGCGCGAGGTATAACATGATCGCGCCGGACTCCATCAGATGCAGGCCGGTGTCATGATCGACGATGGCGGGAATCCGGTTGTTCGGGGCAATCTTCAGGAAGTCGGGCGCAAACTGCTCGTCCCTGGAAATGTCGATCGGCTTGACGGTATAGGGCACGCCCAGTTCTTCCAGCAGGATGGACACCTTGCGTCCGTTCGGCGTGGTCCAGGTATATAGATCAATCATGTGCAGTCCTGTGCGATGGGCCTGAAATCGGTGTAAGTGCTGCCCCGAACCTATGCCCCGCCCCCGACAAAGGAAAGCCTGCCCCGTGGCGGCGGGCGTCACCCCGGTTCGGTGCGGAACGGATCAAATACCTGCACGCCGGTTGGCGCGAAATCCGCGGCATTGCGCGTCACCACCGTGGCATCGCGGCTCAGCGCCTGGGCGGCTATCATGAGGTCGGCGCCGGAATGCCCCAACCGGGCCGACAGCTCGCCCCAGACCAGCGCGTCCCGGGCGGTGAAGTCGATCAGCCGGTCGCTGAACACCGCAATCGTGCGTTCCAGCCAGTGCCGCAGATCGCGGGCAAAGTCCGGGTTCTGCGGTTCCTGCAACCGGATGCCGCGCTCGATCTCGCCCAGGGTGATGGTGCTGAGGAACAGTTCGGCCTCGGACCGCTGGGCCAGCCAGCCTGCAACCTGCGGCGCCCGCCCGGCCCGCCGCACCGCCGAGACAACATTGGTGTCGAGGATGTAGATCAAAACTCGACGTCGCGCGGCCGGACCTGCGCGCGTGGCGAACCATCGTCCGGCGCGGCGCCGGGAAAGGCCAGCAGGTGATCGGCAAAGCTTTCCCGCCGCGCGGCGGCGATCCGCACCAGCCGGGCATATTCCTCCGCCGCAACCACCACCACGGCCGGCTTGCCGCGCCGCGACACCTCCTGCGGGCGTCCGCTCAGCGCTGCTTCGACAACCGCGCTGAACCGGTTCTTTGCGTCCTGCAATGTGAGCATCAAAACCTCCTGTCTAGCCAGATAGCTAGATAGTTGCTTTCGACGTTGAAATCAAGCCTTGCCCCACCCCGGCCACGCTCAGTTCACCAGCACTCTGGCCACGAATCCGCCGTTGCGCCACTGCGCCAGCGCCGCGGAAAAGTTCTGCCCCGGCAGCCCGTCGACCGTGCTGGTATAATATCCTGCGGCCTTCAGCCGTTCCTGCGTCGCCGCGATGGTGTCCCGCGACCACTGGTCGGCGGATTCGGTCAGCCTGCGCAGGATCTCTCCGCTGTCTTCGGCGGCGCCGCGCAACAGCATGTTCGCCGCCTGCCCGGGATCCCGCGCCACGCCACGCCCCTCGTCCAGCAGGATCGCCGCCGCCAGATAGGCCCCGGGCGCGCCGTCGTGGGCGGCATCGGTGAAATATTTCAACGCATCCGCCGGGCTGTCGACCTGGCCGTCCTGCGCCAGAACCCCAAGGTTGTACCTGGCAGTGGCCGACCCCTCAGCCGCCGCGCGTTTCATCAGGGCGATGGCATCGGTGCTGTCGCCGCCGCCTTCCAGCATCGTGACCGCAAGGTTGATCATCGCATCAAGACTGCCCCCTTCGGCCGCGGTGCGGTTCAGCTCCATCGCCCGCGCCGGATCCGGATCGACCCCGGTGCCGGTTTCGTACAGTTGCGCCAGGCTGACCATGGCGCGCAGGTCGCCGCGCGCTGCCGCGTCCTTGTACAGGCGCACCGCCTGCCGCGTGTCGCCCGCAGCCCAGGTCGCGCGCGCCAGCAATGCCGCGTAGTGCGGCAGATCCGGTGACTGCGACACCGCCGCACTGCAGGCGCGCACCGCGTTCAGCGCGTTGGCCTGCAACAGCTCGAACGGCACCCCGGAATTGTCCGCCGTCGCATCGCGCGGATGGGTGGCCAGCCGCTGGCAGATCGACCCGGGCAGCGCATCCTCGGGGCGCGGGATCGACTCGAGCAGTTGCTGCGCCTCGTCGACATGAGCGCCGTCCGGATACCGTTCCAGATACACCTCCATCAGTGGCCGCATCCGGCTGCGCCGCGCCAGTTCCCACAGCCGGTCGGCGTCGTCGGCAAGGTTCAGCGCCCGGGTCCGGGTGCCGGTCCGCAGATGCGCCACCGCCTCGTCCACATGCGCACCCCCCGGGTATCGGTCGACATACAGCGACAGCAGTTGCGGATCGCCGGCATTCACCGCCAGCTGGTACAACAGACTTTCCTCGGAAATCGACTGCGGCCCGTCGTCAAAGCGGAACTGCCGGGTGAGCGAGGAGTTTTCAAAGGGGATCTGCCTGCCACCGGTCGCCGCCCGCACATCCCGCCGCACACCGATCATCATCTGCTGGATGTCCTGCCCCGGGGTGTAGATGTGGTGCAGCAGCGCCTCGGTGAAAAAGCTGTTCCGCCCGGTGCCGTCATAGGCCACATTGTCCGGCTGCGTGGCATAGACGAACATGAAATCCGCCTCTGTCCCGACCCGCGCCAGCCCCTTGCCCACACGCGACTCCTGCTCCAGCGCGGCGCCGAACGGATTGTCCCGGCAAGCGTCCAGAAACACCAGCTTGACCCCTTTCGAACGCTGCATCGCATCCAGCACCCGTTCAAGCCCGTCGGTTTCTTTCGTCACATCCGAGGCCGAGCGGATGACCGCGTCGGCAGGCACCAGATAATTGCGCCCGTCGGCCTGAAAGCCATGCCCGGCGTAAAAGAACAGCACCGTGTCCGCCCCCTCGGCCGCGCTGGCGAAATCTGCCAGCACCCGCGCCATCCGGTCCTTGGTGACGTCGATCTCGAGCATCACCTGAAACCCCAGCCCGCGCAGCGCGACCGAAATGTCCAATGCGTCGTTGCGCGGGTTCTCCAGCGTGTTGAACTGGGTGTAGTCGGAATTGCCGATGACCAGCGCCACCCGGTTCTGTGCCGCCGCCGACCCGCCCGTCACAAGGACGGACAGGACAAGAAGCAGACCGCACAGTACCTGTCTCATGGCATCAGCGTCACAGCCCGACCGCCCGCGCCAGCTTGATCCCGACACTGTCGACCGCCGCCGCCACGGTGCTGACCGTGGCCGAGCGGATCGCCGCCAGTTCCGGGTCGTCCGCGCGGGCAAAGTTGATTGCCTTGCGGATCTCGGCCGAGGCCGCCCCCATCGCCGCCCGCGCCTCGTTCAGGGCCTCGCGGCGGATTTCGCTGCGCTGCGCCTCGTTGCTGGCCGCGGCCAGACGCGAGCTGGCCCGCGCCCGCGCCCGGTCGGTGCGGATCTTCGCATCGCGCACGATCCGCGCGACGTTTTCCATGCCCGGCGGCAGGTCGGTCGAAATCGCATCCAGTTCATTGGCGAAATCGTCCAGCGCGTCAGACAGACAGGCCAGGTAGCGATCGGCATCGGCCAGGTTCTCGGCGCAGGCATCCGCCGCGATTTCCAGCGTCCCGGCCAGCGACTGCACCAGCGCCAGGGTGTCGCGGGCGTCATCCACCGCCGCCTCGCCGGTCAGCGCCAGAACCAGCTGGATGTCGTCGGTTGCATTCGGCGGCAGCGCCTCGATCGACCGCGTCAGCGGCGCCTCGTTGACCTGCTGGCTGCGGCCCACGCTCAGCGCTCCGGTGCCGTAGCGGATGTCGTAATTCGCCAGCCCGCTGCCCTGCGCGTTGTCAGCGAAGATAAGATAGGGGCTGCCGGCCACCGCCGCGGTGGCCGCGGCGCCGTCGCTGGTCAGGGTCACCCCGGTCACCGCATCCGTCAAAACCAGCCCGTCGGCGGAAAATTCAGTCCCGCCAAAGGTGAACAGATCGCCGAACAGCTTGGACTGGTCGTCCGGCGTGATCGTCAGCGGCGCCGGCGTCACCGCCATCGTGCCGTCCAGCACCACAAGGTCGTAGTTCTCCAGCCCGCTGCCCGCCGCCACCGTGCCCGAGATCGCATAGGGGCCGTCCACCACCGTGGCGCTGTCCACCGCCCCGGCGCTGGAGAGGTCCAGCCGCGTCAGCACGTCCGAGAACAGCAGTCCGGGGTCGGCGAACTCGGTGCCCGCAAAGGCAAAGGCGGTGCCGTAGACCTTGCTCTGGTCGTCCACCTGCACCTCGCGCGGCAGCGGCGTCACCGCCAGGCTGCCGGTGCCGTAGGTGATGGCGTAGTTGCCCAGCCCGCTGCCCAGCGCCGCCGTGGCGGTGATGTCATAGGGTGACAGCCCCACCCCCGCCGTCGCGGCGGCGCCGTCGCTGGCCAGGGTCACGCTGCCGACGCTGTCGGCGAACAGCAGCCCGCTCGACGTGAACTCGGTGCCGGCAAAGGTGAACAGATCGCCGTAGGTCTTGGACTGGTCGTCCGGCGTGATCGTCAGCGGCGCCGGGGTGATCTCGGCGTCGGCGCTGCCGGTGACGGCGCGGTACGGCTGTCCCAGCGCGCTGGTCAGCGTGCCCAGCGACACCGTCACGCTTTGGGTGCCGACGGTGAAATCCGAAAACACCGGCGCGTCGAACGCCGTCGAGGTGTCCAGCGTATCGCCCGTCGGGCCAAAGACATAGGACCCCGGCCCGCCGAACACGGTTCCGGTCACACTTGCACTGCCGGTGGTGCCATAGGTCAGGGTGATCGGATCCGGCAGGGCAAAGACCACCGGGTCGATGCTGTAGAGCGCCGGATAGTTGCCCGGGGCGCCCGGCGCCCAGACGGTGGAAAAGCTCCAGCCACCGGCCATCGCCGTGGCGCGGAAACCTTCGGTGTCCTGAAATTCGGCGGTGCTCAGTCCCGTGCCATAGGCTGCCGCCCCGCCGTCGGCCTGCCCCGAGGTGTCCAGATCCCAGAAGCCGCCGGTCAGCGCGGTCTCGGGCAGCGGCGGCACCAGGCTGGCATCACCGTTCACACCGATCAGACCGCCGGTCAGCGCCGTTCCCGTCCCGGAGGCCGACACCAGCGCATTGCTGAAGACCTGCGAAATCGTTCCGCCCGAGGTGGCCCCGGCAAAGCCGCCCACCGCCTGCAGCCCATCGGTGGTGCCGCTGACCGAGGTGTCCAGCACATAGCTGTCGCTGATGGTGCCGTTCAGGTTCAGACCGGTGTGCCCGCCCACCGACAGGGTAATTCCGCCCGACGACGCGTCCACCGGACCATAGGCCGCCGTGCGCGCGATGTCGCCCTGGTTGGTGCCGGCAAAGCCGCCGACATAGGCGTCGCTGGTCGATGACGGAAAGCCCGCGACCGTCTCGGTGAACGCCACCGGGCCATCGGCATAGGAATCAGTGATGCTGTTACGGTTGTCCCCGACAAAGCCACCGATGCTCAGATCGTCGCCATCGGCGGCGTCGACGATCACCGCGGCGGTGGAAACCGACTCGCTGATGGTTCCGGCCCGGCCGCTGGAATCGCTGGCCAGCAGGTTCGCCCCGGCAAAGCCGCCGGTGTCGATCTGCGCCCCCGCGGTGCTGACAAAGACGTTGCCGTCCGCCCTGCCCTGACTTATCGGGCCGATGTTTTCACCCACCAGCCCGCCGACCCGGCCCGGTTCACCCGGCGCCGTGAACGCGGTCGAGGTCACATCGACATCGCCCAGCGCCTGCACGTTGAAGATCGGCTCGGTCAGCGCATAGTTCAGGGTATAGCCCAGCAAACCGCCCACCACCGGCGCCCCGCCCGTGGTGACGTCGATGTTGCCCGCCGCAAAGGAATCCAGAACCGCGCTCTGGTTGTGCCCGACAAGCCCGCCGACAAAGATCCGCTCGCTCCCCGTCATCGTGACGAAGATGTCCATGAAGCTGGCGGAATCGGAAATCGGGTCGGTGGTCAGTGCCCGGCCCGCGAGCCCGCCGACGCGGGTATCACCGGTGCCGGTCACCAGGATCGTACCGGTGGAGGTGCTGTCCGCGACCAGCCCGAGGTTGCTGCCGACGACGCCGCCCACGGCCCGGGTGCTGCTGCTGCCCGGCCCGCCGTTTGACGTGACGGTGCCGGCAAAGCTGCTGCCGGTGATCGCGCCGTCAAAGGTGCTGCCGACCAGCCCGCCGACATACTGAGAGATCGTACTCGGGTTTTCCGAGGTCACAGTGCCGGTAAAGCTCGAATCAATCAGGTCGCTCTGGAACAGGTCACCGACGAGTCCGCCAATCGAATTCACCTCGTTGAACCCGTCCCCGACGGTGCCCGTGACGCTGATGGTATCAAAGGTCGAATTCGAGGCACTGCCAACCAGCGCGCCGGTTTCAAAGCCGCCCTGAATGTTCACGTTGCTCAGGTTCAGGTTGGAAACAGTGGCACCGTTGGTGGAATCGAACAGCCCGGCATTGGCCAGTGACGACGATGAACGCTGGCCCCGGTCGATGAACAACCCGTCGATTGTGTTGCCCTGCCCGTCCAATGTGCCGGAAAAGGGGGTCGCCAGACCAATGATCGGATCAAACCCGGTCGGGCCTTCGCTGTTGGCATTCCACAGTGCCGTACCGGTGGCGTCGATGGGGTTTGCCAGCACAAAGTTCTGATCCAGCAGGCTCTGTGAATCAATCCCCTGCACCCCGTAGATGTCGGTCAGCTGGTAGGGATTGGCCAGCGTGCCATCGCCCCCCGCCGCGCGCAGAAAGGTCGACTGGTCCGACAGGGTGAAATTCGCCGCCGAAAACGCCGACAGCACCGGGGCATTTTGCTGCCAGCTGCCGTCACGGCTGCCGAACACCGCATCCATCGAGAAGTTCTGCACGTCGACCGTGCCGCCGCCGCCGGTCTCGGTCACGGCGGCGCCGTTGACGAACAGGTTGGTGGCCGTGGCCGAGAAACTGGCCACCGTGACATCGCCGCCACTGTTCAGCGACACGCTGCCCGGCGCGGTCAGCACAAAGCTGCCGCTGGCGCCGTTGACCGGGGCGTTGACAGCAATGTCGCGGTTGGATTCGAATGTCAGCATGTTCGCCGTCAGCCAGTCGATCTGCGCCGCGACGGTGATGTCGCCGTTGCCGCCCAGACCATCCCCCGGCGCGCCGGTGCGCACCGTGACATTGCCCATCGCGAGGTTGGCCTCGAGATCGTTGACGTTGATCACCGCTGTGGGGAAACAGCAGCTCAGCGATCCGTCGGGTTCAAAATCATTGCCGTTCTCGAACCGCGGGGTGGTCGGCAACGGCTCCTGGATGGTGACATCGACAGGGTCAAGCAGCAGGGTGCCCGCCGCGCCTTCGGGCGCGCGGGTGTCGACCCGGCCGGTAAAGTCCAGCATCTGGCGGCCCGACACTTCGACAAAACCGCCATCGCCGCCGGTCTCGCCGCCGCGCGCCGCGATCTCGCCGTCAAATTCTGTATACAGGTCTGACCACAGGATGATCCGCCCGCCGTCGCCCTCGCCGGTGGCATTGGCGCTGATCCGGCTGGACAGGTCCACGCTCAGCCGCTGCGCCGTCTGCAGGGAACCGGCGCCCTGATAGTCGCCACCGATGCGGATCTGCCCGCCGGACGCGCCGCTGGCGTCGATATCCGCCCCGTCGAGCAGGATCTGCGCGCCGGTGATGGTGATGTCGCCGCCGTTCGGCCGCAGTTGCGGGCGCAGCGAGGTCTCCACCTGAATGCGGGCGCGCTGCGGCTGTGGACGTGGCGCCCGGGCCTGGGTGGTGACGCGGCCGGTGACCTGCACCGTGCCCCCTGCCCCGCCGCCCAGAATGATGGCGCCGTTGCGCACCGACACCGACCGTGCCTCGGCGACACCGCTCAGATTGATCGCCCGCCGGGCGGCATCCCGGGCCGTGGCGGCCCGCATCTCGATCAGCCCGCCCTCGGCCGACACCCGGCCCGAATTCTCGATCAGCGCCCGCATCTCTGCATCGTCGGAGGCTGAGGGAATGGCCACCTGCAGGAACTGGTCGCCCGACAGGTCAAGCGTCACCAGCTCGCCCGCGGCGAACCCGATCCGCCCCAGCGGCACCGTCACCCGCCCGGAATTGCTGACCCGCCCCCCCATCAGCGCCGCATAGCCGCCGCGCCCGATCCGCACCGTGCCGGCATTCTCGACCGGCGCGGCGGCGCCATTGCCCTCGAAGCGCAGCTTGCCGGCCATGAAGTCGGAATCCCGGGTGTCGAGGGTCGAGGCGACAAACCCGCCCCCGGCCGAGACCGTGCCATTGCGTCCGATGAAGATGCCGTTCGGGTTGACCACGAACACCTGTCCGTTGGCCGTCAGGCTGCCGTGAATGCGACTGTCTTCGGCCCCCGTCACCCGGTTCAGGATGGCGGAACCGGTGCCCGGCTGCTGAAACCCGACATGCCCGCCCTGCCCGATCGAAAAGCTGTCCCAGTTCACCACGGCGCGGTCGCTGTGCTGCTGGATGATCAGGCTGCCCGCCACCGGCGCGCCGACATCCACCGTGCCCTGCGCCACGCTGGCGCCTGTGGGCAGGGTCACGTCTGAAAAGGCTGCCATCGGCAGCAGCAGGATCCAGGCCCCTAATATCAGGCCGTCATACCGGAGTCGGGTCGCTGTTCTCTCAGAAACGGAAATTTCCTGAAATGCTGAATCGTGTCTCATCCGAGCCATGATCCCTCTCTCCCCTGGCAAGTTCGGCCCGCACGGAACTGGACCGAAATCTGGAATTTGTTTGTGAAATAATATCCATGCCGATGCCGTATGACGTTGCCGCTTCGTAGCTGTGTTCGACCGCGGTAGGCCGTTCAATCTTCACCCCGCCGGCACCGGCAAAAACATAGGGGCTCAGCACAAGCGGCACACCGGAAAAATCCACCGGCTGCTGCATCGTTAGTTCTCCGCGCACCCGCCAGCCGCTGTCGCCGCGCAGGTCTCCGGAATCAAAGGCCGAGAGGTCGCGCGCCCCGGCAATGGTGATCTGTTCCGAGGTGAGCAGAGCGTCACCAAACGACGTCTGCACCCGCCCCGACAGTGACAGGATCACCCGTTCGGACAGCGACCGCTGGTGAAAGCCGGACAGCGACAGCTTGGTAAAATCGCTGTCCGCCCCCTGGCGCGACAGTGGCGTGGACCCGGCCGCATCCGCGGCGCTGCGGGAATCAAAGGCGTCGATGCCCTGCGACAGCACCGCCGTGCCTTCGGACAGGGCGTTGTCCTCGTGCACATAGCTGGCGCTGGCGCTGGCACGCAGCACCGAAATCCGGTCTTCGTAGATCGGCGTGCGGGTGCCGCCAAAGATCAGGTCCTGTTCATCCTGCTGCAGGTCCAGCGCGAACTGCGTGGTCAGGTTGAACTGCCGCGACCGCACCCAGGGATAGATCAGCCGCACCGACTGCCGGTCAAAATTCGACCGGGTCGGCGCGGTCTTGTCATCGGGTGTGGTGTCGCTGGTGGTCAGCTCGACATTGAGGCTCAGACCCGAGGCGCCCAGCGGCACCACCGCACCGACGGCAAAGATCCGGTAGCGGGGATCCTCGTCAAACAGCAGTTCCGGCGAGGCCGAGAGCCGACCGTAGAACGACTCGCCCAGCCCCAGCGGGCTGTTCAGTTCGACCCCGGCGTTGAGCACATATGTTCCCAGTTCTTCCGAGGCCAGGTTGTCGACGCCGACAAAGCCGGTGACGGTGCGGAATTCTCCGTCCAGCATCACCACGGTGCCGCCGGGCTGCTGGCCTGCGGTGAGCGCCGATCCCAGCGCCACACCCGCCGTGTCCCCCGCCAGCAAAAGCTGCCGTTCGAGGTCCGACAGGGTCACCCCCTGGTCGTTGACCAGTGGCCGTGTCAGCTCCTGCACCCGGGCGCGGACATTGGCCGGCAGGGCAGAGGCATCGACGGTTTCGACAAAGCCGTTTACAACCGTGACGCGCAGCACCCCACCGTCGCGCAGGCTCTGCTGCGGCAGCACCACCCGCGCCAGCACAAAGCCGGCATCGGCATAGGCTGACTCGAGATCGGCAACGGCGTCGAACAGTTCCGACACCGGAATCCGCCCGCGGGTCAGACGGGTTTCCAGCGCGGCATTCGCCGTCGCCATCTGCGGCAATCCATCTTCGAGCCGCACCCCGGACAGGGTGATGCCGATCTGCTCGGCCCCGGCTGGCGCCTTGGCTCCGGTTGCCCCGGAAAACACCACGGCACCGTCAAGGCGCTGCAACTGCGGCTGAAAGCTCGGCGGGGTGACGGAACTGGCGGTTTGGGCCATGACGCCGCCGCTGAAGGCCAGGCTGGTCACAAACAGGGCTGTCACCATGAGGCGAAGTCGCGGGAAAGCGCGTTCTGGCTGACTTGTTCCGATCACCATGCGGTCGGCTCCATCCCGTAAAGATTTTAAATCGCGCACCTGAAAAACCCGAAAAGACACCGGTATTCTCCGGCCTCCCTTACGTCAGGCTAGGCGCGTCAATCCCTTCAATGCAAGGATTTTCTCGGGGCGGGTTCGTATCCTGACGGTTGTGTGTCCCGGACCCGCACGGCCGGTGGTCTTTGCCGTGGGTTTCGCCGCGAAACCGGGTTCAGGGTTCCAGCAGACGCTGGATCTCCGCCATGATGGCATCGACCATATCGGCATCGACGCGGCGGCCCTCGAGGCGAATCAAATAGCCCTGGCTGTCCGAGATCCGCCGCAGCACCACGCCCGAGCTTGTCTCGATCCGGGCAGGCCCCTTGGGTTCGGCCCGGGGCCGTCCCCCCCGGGCGCGGTCGCGCGGTTGCTCTTCGGTGGTGGCGATGATCCGCTCCAGCACCGCCCATTCGCCGACCGGATCACTGCCCTGACCTTCGGCCAGGGCGGCCCGCAGCGCCTGCCCTGCATCCGCCCGCAGCGCATTGGCCAGGCGCAGGCCCTGGCGTTCGGTCAGCGCCTCGGGAAAGCTGAGAAGATCGCCGATTTCCTCGAAGATCTGGGCAAAGCTGCGCACCTTTGAGCGTTTTGACTTGGAGGCGGCAAAGAACAGCGCGTCAACCGCCTCGCTGACCGAGGCAAAGGCGCCGTTGTGGGCGGCGATCGCCGCGATGCGGCCGCGTTCGAAATGGCTGAGGTTGGCGCGGATCTCGTTTTCCTCGACCATGGCGATGAACCCGTCCGAGATGTCGCGCGGCGCCCGCAGCACGGCGCGGATCGTGGCATATCCCGGGTCGCCAGTCCGGGCGTGCAGACCCCGCACCGCCAGCAGGCGGCGATAGCCCGAGAGCAGGGCATAGCGCAGCTCGCCCTCGGAATCGGCAAGCTCGTAGACTTCGATCGGCAGACGCAGCCCGTTGGCGGCGATGGACAGGCGCAGTTCTTCCATCTCGGCCTCGCCGATCACCGCGCGGTCGCGGATCAGCGAGTCGGTGGCGATCGCGGCCAGCGGCAGTTCCAGCATCACCAGCCCCTTGTCGCGGGCAGCGCGCAGGGTCTCGGCATCCGCCGTATCGCGGGCCTGACGCGCCCGGGTTGCAGGATCCGCCACCGGCGCCGACTGGGCCGCATCGGCGGCCACCTGGGCAATCGGCGCCATCGCCGAGCGGGTGGGGGTTTCGCGGCGAAACTCGGATTCGAGCTGCTCGAGCGCCTCGGCGCTGGGGGTCTCTAGCTTGCGGCGGCGGGCCATGTCATGCCTCCTTCTGCGCGTCGGTTTCGGCCATCTGGGCATCGCGCCACCAGATGCCCAGCAGGATCTCCTTGACCTCGGCCCAGGTGCGGTCGAACGTCTCGCGGCCCCGCACATAGGTGTCGCGGTTGAAGCCGCGGTAATCGGCCTCGTAGATGCCGCTCACCTGTTCGCCGGCCTGTCCGACCATGGCGGTGAAATCCTGTCGGTAAGTGGTCATGAAGTCCCCGAAATAGGCCTGGATCACATTGGCCAGATCGGTTTGCTGCGCCGCGTCAAAGCGGGTGATCAGCGCCCGCACCGCATCCCATTCAAAGCGCATTTCCGGCAGGCCATCGCGGCGGCGCGAGGCATTTTCGCCATCTTCGATGCTGGCGAAGGTGGAATAGAGCATGTCAAAGAACCGCCCCGTGCTGTCGAACTCGAGGAACGACGCCCCCAGCGGCACCAGCAGGATGTCGGCCGCCGCCAAGGCGTTGATGGTGAGATAGCCGAGGGCAGGCGGGGTATCGAGGATGATGATGTCATATTCGTCCAGCAGGCGTTCGCTGTCGAGAAACCCGGTCAACGCATCCCAGAGCGGCCAGTTGCCCGACTGCATCCGCCAGACCGGCACCTGGAACTCGGCCCAGTAGAGGTTGAGCTGGGCGCCGATCAGGTCGATGTTGGGCCAGTGCGTCGGCTGGATCACCTGCCGCGCCTCGAAGGTCAGCGCCTCGGTGAGGGTCTCGTCCAGCGGCAGCGGCGGCTGACCGGCGGCGGCACGGACGGCGTTTTCCGATTGCAGATGCAGCGCATAGTGTTTGGCCAGCAGCGGAAAGGCGGTCATCCATTCATCCGCAACCTGCCCGCCCATGATCGAGGTCATCGACCCCTGGCTGTCCAGGTCGATCACCAGCACGCGATAGCCGTCCAGCGCGGCGGACATCGCCAGATGCGCGGCGGTCGAGGTCTTGCCGACGCCGCCCTTGAAATTGGCCACCGCCAGCACCTTGGCCGGCACCCCCTTGGGCCGGTAGGGCCGGTATTCGCGGGTGGCGACGCCTTCGGTGGCGAAATGCGCGCGCAGGCGCATCACCTCGTCCAGCGTGAACCACTTGGTGCCGCCATCGCCGGTGCCCTGCGGCAGATCCTCGTGGGTCTTGAGCACCCGGCGGAAATGCGCGGTGGCGACGGGAATCAGGTAGCGGCACACCTCCCATGTCGAGAACTTGCGCAGGTGTTTGCGCCCGTCCGGGGCATAGCCGCGCCGGGCGAGATCGTCGCGGCCCTTGGCGGCGAAAGTCGCGGCTTTTGCGAATCGTGCGGTGTTGATACCGTCCGAGAGCTTTTTTGCGGCTTCGGCCGGATCGATGTTGAGATAGGGGGGCGGAGGGGTTTTGCCTGTCTGGACCATGTACCTGACCTGATGTGCGTATTTTTCTATGCTCTGGCCGCGAATATCGCACATGGCGGACCATAAGGGAATCACCGAAGCGGATTTCAGGCAGTATTCGTCTCTGATTGGGTCAGAATGCAGCGGACAAAGGTTAAGATTCTTATCAGACTTTAGAATCTTTGTGGCTGAGAATATATTTGATTGCAGTGGCTTGACGGTCTTTGGGGACCCGGATACAGGAGCAAGGGCACCAGTCTCCGGGACAAAGGGGATCCGTTTGCAGGAGATCGGGCACCGATTCGCGGGAATTGCGGCACCCATGCACGGGTTGCGCCTGATAGAGCCTGTTTTTCCACCCAGACGCCAGCCGCGCCCAAAGCTCTGTCCCGTATCCGGGTGCCTTTGCACCGCTGAGGTACCCGGATACGGGAGGGCGAAGCGGCGCAGACAGGCACCTGCATCAGGCTTGATCCCGGGTGCCTTTCTGTGGGATATTCGCCGCAAAGCAGAGGCAGAGCAGGCCCATGGACGACACACTGAAAGACACGCTGACGGGGGCGCTGCGCCGGGACAGCGTGAAAAAGAACGTGGCGGCGATTCACGTGTCGGGCAAGCTGTCGCTGTTGCAGCGCAAATTGTCGAACGTGCTGCTGCTGAACGCCTATGACACCCTGACCAGTCAGCAGAGCCACCGCATCGACGCGCGCACGCTGTGTGTGATGATCGGCTACAACTCGAACGACATGGATACCCTGAAGGCCAGCTTGCGCGGTCTGGCCGAGACGGTCGCCGAGTGGGACATGCTGGACGACAGGGGGCGGCAGGAATGGGGAGTGTCGGCGCTGCTGAGCTATGCGCGGCTGCGCGGCGGGGTCTGCGAATATGCCTATTCGCCGGCGCTGGCCGAAAAGCTGCACGACCCCAAGGTGTTCGCGCTGATCAACCTCAACATCCAGCGCAAGTTCACCGGCGGTCACGCGCTGGCGCTGTATGAAAACTGTTTCCGCTTTGTCGGCGTCGGCAGCACCGGCTGGCTGCCGCTGGACCTGTTCCGCCGCCTGATGGGGGTCGAGGACAGCGCCTATTACCAGACCTTCAAGCATCTCAATGCCAAGATCATCAAGCCCGCGGTCACCGAGGTCAACAAGGTGAGCGATATCCTGGTGACCCCCGAGACCCGCAAGCAGGGCCGGGCGGTGACCGACATCCGGTTCCTGATCAAGCGCAACCCGCAGCTGGCGATTCTGGACATCGACGACGGCACGGCGGTGCGGCACGGCGTGACCTACAAGGCGCTGCTGGCGCTGGGGGTCAGTGATCGTCTGGCGCGGCAGTGGATCACCGAACATGGCGAGACCTACGTTCAGGAAAAGCTGGCGCTGCTGCGCGGGCGCGACGGGGTGCGCAGCCCGGTGAAATATCTCAGCGCCGCGCTGCGCGAGGATTACGCCGCTCCGGATGCCGCCCCGGCCGCTGTGGCCCCTGTGGCCAGCCCGGCGCAGCAGGCGCGGGCCGAGCGGCTGCGCCGGGTGCAGGCGCTGGTGGCGGCGCGCAGTCCGACGCAGCGCGATGCGGACCGGCGGATGTTCAGCTCGACCCTGGGGGATGCCGGGGCGCGGTCGGATTTCGAGCGGCACGGCTGGATGTCGGCGCTGAATGCCCAGGCGATCCTGGCGTTCTGGCAGGAGCTCGAGCCGGAGGCGTTCGAGTCGGTGTAGGCCCGCTCAGGGCCGCGCGTCGATGATGCGCGACGCGACGCCGATGATCTGGTCCGAGCGCCCGGCAAGGGTCTCGGCCAGCGCCTCGGCCAGCGAGCTCACGCTTTCGTCGCGCGGGCGGCGCATGTCGAACAGCGGGCTGCGCGACAGGATGGCAATGACCTCGGACTTGCCGTAATCGCCTTCGGTCACCTGCATGGCCAGCCGCTTCGGGTCGGCGGCGAATTCCGCAAGCGACCAGAGCACGCGCACCCGGCGCAGCCCGTTCTGCACGCTTCCAAGGTCGTCCACGCGGTGCACGGTGTGGTTGACGTTGGGCAGGACGTGAAACACCTTGCCGGTGTTGTCCACCACCATGACCCAGAGCGAGGCATCGGTGATGTCAGCGGGCAGTTCGATGTCGACCACCGGATTGTCATTGGTGCTGAAGACGCCGGTGAGCGCCTGTTCGCCGGTGTCGCCGCGGCTGAGCCGGATCGAGACGGCGCCGGGCGGCGCGTGCGGCAGGACGGCGCGGATGGCGCAGAGATCGTCGTTCAGGGTGCTGGTTTCGACCCGCAGGCTGCGGTCGCCGATCAACGGTGTCAGGGTGTCGCGGATGGTTGCGGCATCGTCGGCAGCGGCAACATCGCCGATCAGCGTGAGGGTGTCGCCCAATGCGTAGGGCGGGCCACCGGCGTCGAGCTGCAGCAACGGGCCGCAGGTGGCGAGCCGGGCCAGAACCGGCTCCAGGCTGGCCCGATCCAGTGACTCCGGCCCGGCGGCAATGGCTGTGGTCAGGGTGATGTCGGCACTGTTCTGCCAGCCGGAAAGCGCGCCGGTCAGCCCGTCGCGCGCCGGGGCATCCGGGGCAAGTCCGTCGAGCCGGGCGCTGGTGCCGGTGACGGTCAGTTCCCAGCGGTCAAGCGGCGCGAGCAGCGCCAGCAACGCGGCGGTGTCGCGCGGCCAGCCGGGGTAGGGCAGGCCGGTGGCGAGGGTCAGCGCGTCCGCCGACAGGCTGCTGCCGGTGGCGTCGTTCATTGCTTGGGCCAGGGCCTCGGCCGCGGCGGTGTCAGGTGCGTGACCGTCCAGCCGGGCGGTGCCGTCGCGCAGGCCCGCGGCCAGGGTGTAGGGGCTGACGACCGGCAACGGCGGCGGAAACAGACCCTGCACCAGCCCCGATGCCCAGATGCCGACGCCCGCGACGGCCAGTGCGGCGATCAGCGCGGCCGCCTTGAGCGCGGCGCCGCCGCGCCGTGTCGCGGGTGCCTGGGTGGTGGCGTGGGCGTCGGGTTTGAGCCATTGGTCCAGCCGTTCCAGCGCCGCTTCGGCGGTGGCAGGCCGCTGGTCCGGATCCGGTGCGGTGAGCCAGTCGACCAGATCGCGCAGGGGCTGGCCCAGACCGGAGGTGTCCAGCGCGTCGCGCTTGAACCGCACCACGGCGCCGGGATTGGTGCCGACATCGGGCACCTCCTGCCGGGCCACCGCCAGCAACGAGGCGCCAAGGGCATAGAGGTCGGTGCGGAAATCGGCATGGCCTTCGAGCTGCTCGGGCGCGGCATATTCGTATTTGCCGGCAAAGTTGGTGCCGACAATGGTGCGCGCTCCGGTGGCGGTGTCCTTGGCGATGCCGAAGTCGATGATGGTGGCACGCTCGGCGGCGCCGCCGCGCAGGATGATGTTGTCGGGCGACAGGTCGCGGTGCACGATGCCCTGCGCATGGGTCGCCACCAGCCCGCCCAGCACCCGGTGCGCGACGATCAGCAGTTCCCGCTCCGTCACCCTGCGCGTGTACATCAGATCGCTGAGCGAGACCCCTTCGACATAGTCCATGACGAGGAACACATGGCCTTCGTCGGTGCGCGAGCATTCCGAGTAGCGCACAACCGAATCGTGCAGGATGCTGCGCATCTGCTCTTCGCGCTTCATCAGTTCGACATAGTCGGAATTGCCCGAGAACCGGGCGTTCAGCGCCTTGATCGCCAGGGTGCGTTCCGAGATCTGGTTGAACGCGAGATAGACCTCGCCGGTGCCGCCGCGGCCGAGAATGCCGCGTATCTCGTAGGTATTGTTCAGCACCTGGCCGGGCCTGAAAATATCCGAGGGCAGGGGGTCCTTCATCAAAAACCTCTTCTGGCACAGGGCTGTCAAAACGGTCGATTCAAATACGAAACCGGGCTATCATGCCGGAATAATAAGATTTCGATTATTCCACCGGTGCCCGGTGACAACAACATATTTTGGAGGACGTCTGATTATGGCGGCACGTGGATCCAATGAAACCATCAAGCGCAAGGAGCTGGTTGGCAAGCTGAATCCGGTCTGCCTCAAGGCATTCTCGGGGGCGGCGCAGGCCGCCAAGCGGCGCGGCAACCCCTATGTCGAGCTGGTGCATTTCATCACCGCGCTGGCCGATACCGAGGGTTCCGACCTTGCCTTGCTGCTGGCCGCGGCGGGGGTCGACCGGCACAAGTTCGACGGCGATGTGCTGCGCGCCACCGATGCGCTGCCGCATGGGGCCGGGTCGGTCGAGGAATTTTCCGACCACATCTTTCGCGCGATCCAGGAAGGCTGGAACTTCGGGTCGTTCGATTACGGCGACGATACGGTGCGCTCGGCCTATGTGATCCTGGCGGCGCTGAAGGTGCCGGTGCTGGAGGGGCTGCTGTTCAAGATCAGCCTCGAGTTCGACAAGCTGGACCCCGATGCGATGATCGCGCAGCTTGACGAGCTGCTGGCGGCGTCGATCGAGCGCAGCGGCGATGCGGTGGCGGATGCGGCGCCCAAGGGTGCGAAAAAGGCGCCGGGCGGCAAGTCGGCGCTGTCGCAATACGCCACCAACCTGACCGCGCGGGCCCGGGACGGCAAGATGGACCCGGTGGTGGGGCGTGACCCCGAGATCCGCCAGATCGTCGACATCCTGATGCGGCGCAAGCAGAACAACCCGATCCTCACCGGCGAGGCCGGGGTGGGCAAGACGGCGGTGGTCGAAGGCTTTGCCCAGCGGCTGGCCAGGGGCGACGTGCCGCCGCAACTGCGCAACGTCGATCTGCAGATGCTGGACATCGGGCTGATGCAGGCCGGGGCCAGCGTCAAGGGCGAGTTCGAAAAGCGGCTGAAGGCGGTGATCGACGAGGTGCAGTCGTCGGACACCCCGATCATCCTGTTCATCGACGAGGCGCATACCCTGATCGGGGCAGGGGGGGCGGCAGGCACCGGCGATGCGGCGAACCTGCTGAAACCGGCGCTGGCACGCGGCGAGCTGCGTACCATCGCGGCGACCACATGGGCCGAGTACAAACAGCATATCGAGCCTGATCCGGCCCTGACGCGGCGGTTTCAGGTGGTCAAGGTCGAGGAGCCGGACGAGGCCAAGGCGATCCTGATGTGCCGCGGCGTGGCGGGTGTGCTGGAGAAACACCACCAGGTCGAACTGCTGGATGAGGCGATCGAAGCGGCGGTGAAGCTGTCGCACCGGTATATCCCGAGCCGCCAGCTGCCGGACAAGGCGATCAGCCTGCTGGACACCGCCTGCGCCCGGGTGGCGGTGTCGCAGCACGCCACCCCGGCCGAGGTCGAGGATATCCAGCGGCGGCTGGATGCGCTGGAGATCGAGCAGGGCATCATCAGCCGCGAAGAGGCCATCGGCATCGAGGTCACCGACCGCAAGGCGGCGGTCGAGGCGGGGCTGGCCGAGGCGATGGCGACGATGGACGCGGCCAAGCTGCGCTGGGAGGCGGAAAAGGCGCTGGTGGCGGGAATTCTCGACCTGCGCAGCCAGCTGCGCGGCCTGGGGGCTGCGGTGGATGAGACCGGCGAACTGGGGGATGCCGCCCCCGAGCCGGTCGCGGAACAGGCCGAGGCGGAAGGCGCGCCCGAGATCGAGGTCAGCGCGGCGCCGTTTGACCGCGAGGCCGCTCTGGTCGCGCTCAAGGCGCAGATGGCGGAGCTGGCCAGCGCGCAGGGCGAGACGCCGCTGATCCTGCCCTCGGTCGACCGGCTGGCGGTGGGGTCGGTCGTGCAGGACTGGACCGGCATTCCCATGGGCCGGATGCTGGCGAGCCAGACCGAACGCGCGCTGTCGCTGGCGCAGGTGCTGGCGGAACGGGTGGTCGGGCAGGATCACGCGATGGCGATGATCGCCAACCGGATCCAGACCGCGGCGGCGGGTCTCAAGCCGCCGGAAAAGCCGGTGGGGGTGTTCCTGCTCTGCGGCCCCTCGGGGGTGGGCAAGACCGAAACCGCGCTGGCGCTGGCCGAGATGATGTACGGCGGCGAGGACAACCTGATTTCGATCAACATGAGCGAGTTCCAGGAGGCGCATACCGTCAGCACTCTCAAGGGTGCGCCGCCGGGCTACGTCGGTTACGGCAAGGGCGGCATCCTGACCGAAGCGGTGCGGCGGCGGCCCTATTCCGTGGTGCTGCTGGACGAGGTGGAAAAGGCGCACCCGGATGTGCACGAGATCTTTTTCCAGGTCTTTGACAAGGGCATGATGGATGACAGCGAAGGGCGGCGGATCGATTTCAAGAACACCCTGATCCTGCTGACCTCGAATGTCGGGTCCGAAGAGATCATGGCGATGACCCAGGACGGCAAGGCAGAGGCCGACGCCGCCGAATTGACGGCGGCGCTGCGCAAGCCGTTGCTGGATGTGTTCCCGGCGGCGCTGCTGGGGCGGGTGGTGACGATCCCCTATTACCCGCTGTCCGACAAGATGATCGAGGCGATCGCCGGGCACAAGCTGCGCAGCCTGGCCAAACGCCTGGGCGAAGGCTACGGCGCCGAACTGGTGATCGGCACCGGCGCGATGCAGGTGATCAAGGACCGCTGCACCGAGATCGAGAGCGGCGGGCGGATGATCGACGCCATCCTCACCAATACCCTGATGCCCGAACTCAGCCGCCGCATTCTGAGCTGGCGGCTGGAAGGCAAGGAACTGGACCGGGTCACGGTGACCGGCGGGCCGGATGGCTTTGACTACGACTTTGAGTGAGGCGAGATGAAGGTCTTCAACCGCCCGGGTTTTGTGCATCAGCACACCATCGGCCTGGATGTCGCCGGGCGGGAATACTTTGCCTTTGTGATCAAGGGCACCTTTGCCTTTCCCGAGCGCAGCGGTGCGGTGGCGGCGCGGGCGCCCGAGCAGCGGCCGCTGGTGCATGCCGATGTGCTGACCGGCACGCCGGGGTATTCGGCGACGCAGTGGGAGACGGACTTTGCCTTTCGCAAGCCGCGGTGCGATATCGTGCTTCAGGGGGCAGCCTATTCGCCGGGCGGGCGGCGGGTGCCGCGCATTCAGGTGGGGCTGCGGGTCGGGCCGTGGCAAAAGGTCTTTCACGTGGTCGGGCACCGGGAATGGCGGGTGGTCGGGCCGCAGATTCTGGCCACCGAGCCCTATCCCTTTACCCGCCAGCCGTTCGGCTATGACACGGCGTTCGGCGGCATCGACCGGCTGAATCCCGAGGATCCGAAACCGCCGGCCTATCTGCCCAACCCGCATGGCCGCGGCTTTGCCTCGTTCCGCAACCAGTCCAAGCTGTCGGGCCAGCCGCTGCCCAACACCGAAGAGGTCGGCGTTCCGGTTGTCTCGCCTTACGAGGACTATGTGCCGATGGGCCTGGGCCCAGTGTGGCGCGGGCGCCCCGACCGGATCCGCCACGGCGGCACGTATGACCAGGACTGGCAGGACAACGTGTTCCCGTTTCTGCCCAGGGATTTCGACGAACGCTATTACCAGCAGGTCGGCGAGGATCAGCAGATCGACAAGCCGCGCAGATCGCTGGAAGTGGTGATCCTGAACCTCACCCCTGCGGGGCGCGAGGCGTTTCGCCTGCCGGATCCCGCCCTGCCGCTGCGGCTGTTCCGCGGTTGGGAGACGGCGTTCGACGGGGTGCTCTACCCTGACACGCTGCTGTTTGACACCGAGGCGCGCAGCTTGTCGATGGTCTGGCGGGCGCAGGTGCCGATGCGGCGGCTGATCACCGAATTCACCGAGGCCTGGATCGGGCGGCCGCGAGCGGGGCAGCTGCGCGCCAAGGCGGCCGGCAAGCCCTACCGCGATCTGGCGCCGCGCAGCGCGCCCGCAACGGCGGGAGAGCCTGCATGACCACCGGCGTCAACATCCTGTCCACGGGCATGGTCACACCGGTCGGCCTGAACGCGGCGGCAAGCTGCGCGGCGATGCGTGGATCGCTGGACGGGATCACCGAAACCCAGTTTGTGGTGCCGGGAGGGGACTGGCTGCTTGGGGCGCCGGTGCCGCTGCCGCGTGACTGGCTGGGCGAAAAACGGCTGGCGCATCTGGCGGCGGGCGCGGTGGTGGATGCGCTGAACGGGCAGACGCTGGCGCAGAGCGATTTGCAGATCGTGCTGTGTCTGGCCGAGACCAAGCGCCCCGGCCGCCCGGTGCGCAACGCCCAGCGGTTCGGTGCCCGGGTGCTGGAGTTTGCGGGACTGGCGGCGCAGACCAAGCTGCACGTGGTGACCCATGGCCGCCCGTCGGGCATCGTCGCGCTGGAGCGGGTGCGGCGGATGTTTGCGCGCGGCGAGTCGGAACATGCGCTGATCCTGGGGGTCGACAGCCTGCTGACCGGGCCGGCGGTGGCGCAGTATCTGCTGGACCAGCGGTTGCTGACCCTGGCCAACGCCAACGGCTTCATCCCCGGCGAAGCGGCGGCGGCGATCCTCTGCTCGGCCGGCCCGCCGACGCATTTTGCGCTGACCGGGATGGGGCTGGCTCGGGAAGAGGCCTATCTTTACAATCCCGAGGAAAAGCCCCTGCGCGGCGACGGCATGACGCAGGCCTATCGCGACGCTCTGGAGATGGCGGGTATCGAGGGGCGGGACGTGGAATACCGTGTCTCGGACATCTGTGGCGAGGCGTATTATTTCAAGCAGACCGCACTGGCGCAGCAGCGCACCACCCGGCTGCGCCCCGAGATCCAGGAAATCTGGAGCCCCGGCGAATCCGTCGGCAATGTCGGGGCGGCCTTTGTGCCGCTGATGGTGGGCTGGGCGCTGACCGCGTTCGAGCGCGGCTATGGTCCGGGCACGCCGGTGCTGATCGAAACCTCCGGCGATGACGGGGCCTGCGGCGCGGCGGTGTTCCGTTCGGCCCGCGAGCTGCGGGCACGGGTGGCGGCATGACCGTATTCGCCAACATGCTGGAAATATCCTGCAAGGCGCAGAGCAATCAGGTCATCGCCGCCATGCCGGATGTGTGTTTCACCCCGCCCGAGGCACCGCCGACGCCGCCGGGGGTGCCGATTCCCTATCCCAGCTTCGGTCTGGACGGCGATGACGACAAGGGCACCGGCACGGTCAAGATCGGTGGCAAGACCATCAGCCACAAGAACAAGTCCTATTTCACCAAGACCATGGGCACCGAGGCCGGGGTCGCGGCCAAGAAAGGCATCATCACCTCGAAGAACACCGGCAAGAGCTACAATCAGGCCTGGTCCGGCAACGTCAAGGCCGAGGGCCAGCCGGTCAGCCGGTTTTCCGACATCAGCACCAACAATCACGGCTCGATCCCCGGCAATACTCCGCCCTGGCCGAAGATCGCCAAACCCGGCGGTCCGGATTCGCCCGACCCCTGCGAAGGCGAAAAGGAAAAGATCAAGGAGGCCTGCGGCGACAAGACCCGCGAGGAATGCTGCGAAGAGGCGGGGCTGGACACCGGGCCGCTGACCAAGAAGTCCGGCGCGCCGTCCTCGGGCAAAAAGCAGAAGACCTCGGCCGGCTCGGACGCGGCGAGCGCCAAGGAATCCGCCGGCAGCGATGTCTGGCTCAGCTCGGATTTTGCCACGGCGGCGGTCGCGATCGGCGGCGCGTCAGGGGCACCCGCGGGCAAGTTCCGGGACAAGCAGCGTTATATCGACGAGTGGGAGGCGGCAGAGGCCAACAAGTGCCTGGCCGCCAGCCGCTGCAAGCTCGAGCCCTACAACGGCGGCAACTCCTGCTGCCCGGGCCAGACCGGGCATCATCTGGTGGATGCCGCCTGTTTCAACGAGACCGGGCGCGGCGACACCCCGGCTGCCGGTGCGGCCAAGCCGCCGCAGCTGAGCGCGATCAAGAAGGGCAAGTCCTACGACCCCGACAAGGCGCCGGTGATCTGTGCCGAGGGGCCGTCGGCCACCAAGGGATCACACGGCGCGCTGCACACCGAGATGAAGGCCAAGGTGATCGCCAAGTCCGGCCCGGTGGGCAAGGGCAAGACCACCGCCGTGGCCTTTGGCAGCCCGCCCAAGACCAAGGACGTGCGCTCCATGGGCTACGGCGAATTCCGCGACGGCGCGATTGAAGCGGTTGCGGTGGTGTTTCCGAAATCGAACTGCGATCCGGCCTGTCTCAAAGCGCAGCTGGACGGCTATCACAAGGACGAGCTTGGGGTCGAGGACGACACCCAGGTGCGCACCCATCTGACCGGCCGGGGCGAAGATCAGCTTGACCCGGCACTGGCCTACAACCGCGCCCGCGAAACGGCGGTCCGCAAATCCATGACGGGCTGAATGCAACCTATCCCCGGAGGTGAGAGATGACCCCGCTGCTGGACGAAATGTCGATCAACACCAGTGCCGTGCGCGACGCGACGCTGTCGGCGATGGTGGTGGTTGTCGATGAACTGGCGCGCAACCCCGACGCGCCGCATGCGGCGGTCTATACCCTGGAAGGCGCGACAGCGACCGAGCTGGGGTTCTTCCGCTTTGCCATCGTCGGTCTGGATTTCTGCGACCCGGGGCTGATCGCGCTGGGAGAATGGGGCGAGGTCCGGATCTTTGCCGACGGCGGCATCACCGAAGAACAGATCGACGTGGCGCGGGGGCCGCTGCGCAACCTGACCTGCATCGACGGTATGGCGGTGGCCTGCGGTGCCGACCTGCAGGTTTTCCGCCATGCCGGACCGGACAACTGGATCGCATTCGGTCCCGGCGACGCGCTGCTTGCGGAATTTCCGGCCAATCACCTCGAAGCCATCGACGGCTTTTCCCGCACCGAGATCTATGCCGCCGGGCGGGCAGGGGTGATCTGGTATTATGACGGCAGCGACTGGACGCCGGTGCAGACGCCGACCAACCTGTCGTATTACGCGGTGCACTGCGGCAAGGATGGCACGGTGTATCTGTCCGGCCAGGCCGGGGTTCTGGCCACCGGGCGCGAGGACAGTTTCGAGCTGGTGCCGGCACCGGTGCCGCTGGAGGATGTCTGGGGCATCGCGCTGTATGGCGAGATCATCCACATGGCGGGGTTCCGGACCATGGTGCTGTGCGACGGCGAGGATTTCCTGCCCGACAGCGGTGCCCAGGCCCTGGGCGGCAGCTTTTACGACCTGCATGTCACCGGCGACTACATGTTTTCCTTCGGGATGAAGGACGTGATGCGGCGCGACATGCAGCAGTGGCGGCGGCTGGACCGCTGCGTCGTCGTCTGAGCCCCGGAATGTCCGGCGGAGGGATCGCCCCGGGGCGAGGGCGGGTCCGGGCAACCGGGCCCCGGCGCCGCGA
Source organism: Puniceibacterium confluentis (assembly GCF_007923445.1). Taxonomy (GTDB): domain Bacteria; phylum Pseudomonadota; class Alphaproteobacteria; order Rhodobacterales; family Rhodobacteraceae; genus Puniceibacterium; species Puniceibacterium confluentis. The sequence continues at coordinate 52,917 of NZ_VOJI01000016.1, forward strand.
GGGAGGCGAACCCTGCGCACCGGTGTGTTTCCGTTCGCGCAGGGGGAGGGCGCCGGTCAGCCCAGCAGTCTGGCCGCCTGTCGGGCTGCGGTCATGTCGGCCACCGCGGCGGCGGGATGCCGCTGCTTCAGGCTGCCGAGCCCGACGAACATGTCCTGCAGGTAGGCGATATCGTCCTCGGCGATCGAAAGGTCCCCGGAGTAGGGCCGCTGGCTCTGGTTGAAGTCCCAGATCGCCTGCGCCGAGGGCGCGTCAAACTGTTTCTGGGCGGCCTTGCGGGCGTCGAAAAATCCATCCCGCGACTCTGGTGTCATCAGGTATTCGTAGAGGGCGCCAAAGGCCGCCATCACCGCCACCAGACCTTCGTGTTTGTCGCGGATCGCCGCGTCCGAGGCATAGGCGGTCTGGAAGGTGTAGCGCGGCAGCGCCTCCCACATGTTGCCCTGCGGCACGACCACCAGTCCGTCGCCGTCATTCAGATGCGAGACGCTGGAGCAGCAGGCGTCGGCCGCACCCTCGACCACCGCCTTGTAGCAATTGTTGTTGCTGCCCTTGTCGACGAAAGTCACCTCGGCCGGGTTGATGCCGTTCTCGGTCAGCAACTGCAACATCAGCGCGTGCAACAGGCCCAGATCGCCGCCCACGGCAACGGTCTTGCCCCTGAGGTCGGCCAGGGTCGCAATGCCGTCGGGTCTGGCGAACACGGTGAGCGCGGTCTTCTTCATGCCGGCGCCGACGATCTTGAGCCGGGCGCCCTGTTCGATGCGCGGCAGCACCCTGTTGTAGCCCGACACCATGCACACGTCCGCCGCCCCGGCGACGATGGTGTCGAACGGTCCGGTGGCCCCGGGGGCGTCGACGATCACGGTGTCGGCGCCAAAGGTTTGCAGAAACCCCTGTTGCGCCATCAGCGCGTTCAGGGTGCGGTTCTCCAGACCGGGATTGGTGGCAATGGCGATCCGGGTGGCGGCGGCCCGGGCGACATACGGCGCGGTCAGCCCGCCAATGGCGAGGCCGAGACCGCCGAGGCCGGCGCTGCGCAACAGTCGGCGTCGGGTCAAGATCTGGGGCATGGGTGTCTCCTTCTTGCAGACATGAACGCCATGCCCGGACCTCGTGCCGGACAACGGCGCGCTCAGGATCGGCGCGGGCGAAGCGGCGCGCCAATTCGAAAGCCTGCACGCGGTATCGGATGGTTTACCGGGGCGCAGGGTCGCGGAGGGTGCGACCGTTCCGGGTGTATTGCGAAACTCTCCGAGGTCATTGGAAATCAACCCCCGCCTATTCTCAGACCCGGGGCCGGTGGCTAACCTTTGCCAGATCGGCGCATGGCTTTCAGGTCTGGACGGGATGGAGGAGATCGCGTTTCAGGCGCACCGGCCGCCGGGCGGCGCGAGACACGACGGGGCACCGACAGGCCGTCCCGAAGAAACCCAGGAGGAGGACGAAACATGGCACTGACACGCAGAAAAACGTTATGTGGACTGGCGCTTGCGGCGGCAACCGCATTTGCCGGTCCGGGCTTTGGCCAGACAGTCGAGGAGTTCTACAGCGACAAGGATGTGACGATGATGGTCAGTGCCCCGGCGGGCACGCTGACGGATACCATCGTGCGCCAGTTCGCGCAGCACTACGTCAAGCACATTCCGGGGCAGCCCGATGCCATCGTGCTGAACGTCGCCGGGGCTGGCGGGATGGTGGCCGCCGCGTCGCTGCAATCCAAGCAGGACAACGACGGGTCGGTCATCGGCTTCCTGCAGCGCAACAATCTGTATGTGCCGCTGCTGGATCCCGGCCAGAGCGCCTTTGATCCGCGCGAGGTCACCTGGCTTGGCAGTCTCGACAAGGTCTATTACGCCCTGGTCGGCATGACCCGGTCCGGGGTGACCACCGCCGAGGACCTGTTCGAAACGCCGCTGGTCATCGGCGCCACCGGGTTTGCCAACGAGAACCGGACGATGCCCGCGCTGGTCAACGACTACCTTGGCACCAGGATGAAGATCATCCCCGGGTATTCCGGGCGCGGCGAAGTCTATCTGGCGATGGAGCGGGGCGAGGTCGACGGCTGGGCCTCGACTGTGGACGGGCTGTTTCAGGGCGAGCCGGTGAACATGCTGGCGGATGGCTCGATGAACGTGCTGCTGCATCTGGGCTGGACCAGCCACCCGGCCTTTCCGGATGTGCCGAACCTGACACCCTATGTCACCGATCCCGAGGTCCGGGCATTGCTGGATTTCTTCCTGCTGCCGTTGCAGGCGGGCCGTCCGTTCGCCGTACCGGCCGGCGTGCCGCAGGACCGGGTCGATGCCCTGCGCGCGGCGTTTGACGCGACGATGGCCGATCCGGATTTCCTGGCCGCGATGAAGGCGCAGAACTACGGTGTCGACCCGATCAGCGGCGGCGAGGTCGAACAGATCATCGAAACGCTCTGGGCCACACCCGCAGCGCAGCTGGATACCGTGCGTCAGGTCGTGACCCCCCAGGGCTGATCGCCACGACTGCTAGACCCCCTGGCGCAATCCTGCGGCAGGGGGCACCGCCGCCAACCCGGCGCACAGGCGTTCATCCGCAAGAGGTCCCGTTCCGCATGACACCCCGGATCATCGACATCCACCCGCACATCATTTCCGCCGACACCGGGCGCTATCCTATCGCGCCGCAGGCCGGTCAGCGGTCGAACTGGTCGCAGAAGCGGCCTTCGAGCTTTGAGGAACTGATCGCCGGGATGGACGAGGCGGGGATCGCCAGGGCGGCCATCGTGCATTCCTCGACCACCTACGGACACAACAACGACTATGTGCTCGACAGTGTGGCGACGCAGCCGGACCGGTTCACCGCCGTCTGCTCCTTTGATCTTCTGGCGCCGGAGGCGGTGCAGGTGTTCGACCGGCTGCTGGCCCGGGGCATGGGTGGTGTGCGCCTGTTCACCGGCGGCGCCACGGCGCAGACCGACGGCCGCTGGCTGGTCAACCCGGCGACCTTTCCGGTCTGGGAACGCTGTGCCGATCTGGGCATGGCGATGGTGATCCAGACGACGCCCGCCGGGCTGCCGATGGTGGCCGAACTGGCCGAACGGTTCCCGAAGGTGAGGATCGCGCTGGATCATTGCGGGCGTCCGGTGCTGGAGGAGGGGCCACCCTATCCCGCCTGCGCCGGCCTGTTCGGTCTGGCGCGGTACGACAACGTCTATCTCAAGATCACCCCCAAGACCTTTGACCTGGCGCAGGCGGCGCCGGGCGGAGCGGAGGCGTTCTTTGCGCATCTGGTGCAGCGGTTCGGCGCGGATCACCTGGCTTTCGGATCGAACCATCCCGCCTCTGCCGGATCGATGAAAGCGCTGATCACGCAGGGGCAGGACTGTCTGCGGGCGCTGTCCGACGACGACCGGGCCTGGATCTGGGGCCGGACGGCGCAGCGACTGTATCCGATGCTCGCAGATTAGGGGTGGGCATCGACCCGACACCCCGCCTTGACGACCGGCGGCCCGGTTCCGCGGGCAGGCGCGATCGTCCGCACAAGAGGTAGTACCACGTGGAATTCCTGAGCGACTCCGTCATGCTGTCCGCCGCCGGTGAGGCGCTTGGCATCATCCTGCAGCCCGAACGGCTGATGTTCCTGTGGCTGGGCGTGCTGGTCGGGCTGGCGCTGGGGCTGATGCCCGGTATCGGCGGGCTGACCGGGTTCGCGCTGCTGGTGCCCTTCACCTACACGATGGACCCCTATGCGGCCTTTGCGATGCTGCTGGGCATGCATGCGGTCACCACCACCTCCGACACCATCCCGGCGGTGCTGTTCGGCGTGCCGGGGTCGGCCGCCAGTCAGGCAACGGTGCTGGACGGGTTGCCGATGACTAAACGCGGCGAGGCCGGGCGGGCGCTGAGTGCCAGTTACATGGCCTCGCTTCTGGGCGGGCTGATCGGGGCGCTGCTGCTGGCGCTGGCGCTGCCGGTGGTGCGGCCGCTGGTGCTGTCCATCGCCACGCCGGAACTGCTGGGGCTGACGATATTCGGCATCGCCATGGTGTCCACGCTGTCGGGCAATGCGCCGATGCGGGGCATGGTCGCCGCCTGTCTGGGCATCCTGATCGGCATGATCGGCACCAACGTGCAGACCGGGCAGATGCGCTGGACCGGCGGGTTGCTGTACCTGCAGGACGGGCTGCCGCTGTTGCCGGTGTTGCTGGGCATGTTCGCGCTGCCCGAGCTGTGCGATCTGGCCATCGGGCGCAAGGCGGTGGCGCAAAGCGTCAGGTTCAACGCCCGCGACGGCATGCGGCAGGGCGTCAGCGATGTGTTGCGCAACTGGTTTCTGGTGCTGCGGTGCAGTGGCATCGGCGCGGTCATCGGCGCGATCCCCGGCATCACCGGCTCGGTGGTGGACTGGATCGCCTACGGTCATGCGCTGCAATCGGAAAAGGGCGCCAAGGAGAGTTTTACCAAGGGGGACGTGCGCGGTGTGATCGCGCCGGAATCCGCCAACAACGCGCTGAACGGCGGCGCGCTGGTGCCGCTGCTGGCCTTTGGCGTGCCCGGAGGCGCAGCCACGGCGATCCTGTTGGGCGCGATGATGGTGCACGGCTTCATTCCCGGTCCGGACATGCTGACCAAGGATCTGAACGTCACCTATTCGATGATCTGGTCGATTGCGCTGGCCAACGTCTTTGGCGCCGGGTTGTGCTTCTTGCTGTCGGGACAGTTCGCCAGGATTTCCACCCTGCGCTACACCCTGATCCTGCCGGTGATCATGGCCATCGTCTATATCGGCGCGTTTCAGGGCTCGCGCAGCTGGGGCGATCTGTATGCGCTGCTGCTGTTCGGCGCGCTTGGCTGGGCGATGAAACGGCTGCGCTGGCCGCGCCCGCCGCTGATCCTGGGCCTGGTGCTGGGTGTGCTGATCGAACGCTATATGTCGATTTCGTTCCTGCGCTATGACATGGACTGGTTGCTGCGCCCCGGCGTGGTGGTGTTTCTGGCGCTCTCGGCGCTGGTGCTGCTGGGTCCGCTGGTCAGCATGTTGCGCCGGGGCGGGCTGGCGCGGCTGAAACCCACCGGCAGGCTCGACCTGGGACCGGCGGACCTGATGTACGTGCTGTTCATCGGCACCGGGCTGTACATGCTGATCACCGCACAGGCGTGGTTCTTCAACGCCAGGATCGGGCCGACGGTGATTTCGGCCACGCTGGTCATCGCCGGGACCATCAGCCTGGCCTACAAGGTGTGCGTCAACCGGCCTGCGGTCCCGGTGGCCGAGGGTGGCGCGATCCACATGGATCTGGAGAACGACGGCGACGAGACCCTGCCGGTCAGGGTCGTGCTGGCGCGTGCGGCACAGTTCTTTGGCTGGTTTGTCGCCTTTCTGGCCGGTGTCGCGGTGATCGGCATGATCCCTTCGGTCCCGCTGCTGATCATCGCGTACATGCGGGTCGAGGGGCGCGAGCCCTGGCGCCTGTGCCTGATCCTCGCCGCCGGCGTGACGCTCGTGATCTATGCGGTGTTCGACCGGATCATCCACATCCCCTGGCCCGACAGCCTGATGGGCGAGGCGTTCCCGGCGCTGGCGCACTACATCCCCTCGATGTGAGCCGGTCGCCGGGGAGCGGGGGCGGGCGGGACACAGGTTCAGAAGGACCACACCATGACAAACGCCCGGATCGCTGCGGTCGATCCGGACTCCGCCAGCCCGGAAAAGCGCGTGCCCCCGCCCGGCCTGGCGCCGGGCGGGGGCACGCACCGCATCGGGCCGGGCCAGAGGTCGGCCCCGGCCCGGCGGCGGCATCGCTCACATCAGGGATCTGGCCTTTTCCAGCGTCGCATAGCTGCGCGACGGGCTGGTGAACAGGATGTCATAACCCTCGGCGATGACCTCGGCGACATTGGCGCCGGTCACATGCGGATGCGCGATGCGCACCCCGGCCCGTTTCGCCGCGGCGAGGATCTTGCGCTTGGCCTCGGCCACCACCGGGTGTTCGTACTGGCGCGGAAAGCCCAGTTGCTGGCTCAGGTCGCCCTCGCCGGTCATGATCGCGCCGACCCCGGGCACGGCGAGGATCTCTTCGAGATTTGCCATCGCCTCGACGCTTTCGATCATCAGGACAACCATGATCTCGCCCTGAGGGGCCAGCGGCCAGACATCGGCGCGGGCGTAGTATTCCGGCACCGTCAGACCCCAGTAGCGGGCGGCGGTGTTGGGCGCGTCGCCACGCAGGCCCTTGGGGTGGTACTGCGGCGCATCCTCGGGGCGGGCATAGCGGCAGGCGGCCACCGCGTTGCGGGCCTGATCGGCGGTCGCGATATGCGGAAACACCACGCCGTAGACCCCCTGATCCAGAACCTGCTTGGCCATCCAGGTGTTCATTTCGGCGCCGTTCGCCGGAATCCGCACAAAGGGCGTCACCTGTGGTTGCAGCTGGCAGCCCTCGACGATGCGGCGGCGGTTGAGCAGGAATTGCAGCGCGTCGCGCAGTTCCGAGGCGGAATAGGGTGTGTGCTCCATCTCGAAGAGCACGCCGTCCAGCGGCGAGGTCCCGAACTGGATCGCCTCTTCGCGTTCGGCGCGGCCAAAGGCCATGGTCGGTTTGCCGCCCGCTTCGAGCGTGGCGATGATGCCGTTCAGTCGTCCGATCTTTTCCATCTGTCTTTCCTTTGCTGCGTTCAGAACGGCAGGAACATGTCCTCGGCCCGGACCGGTTCGGGGATGAGCCCCTGCTGGTGGCCATAGCGGATCAGGGCCTCGATCGAGGCGCGGTTGGCCTCCAGCCCGTAGGGGATCGGATCATCGCCGACGATCCCGATGTGTCTGAGATCCTTGTCGACGGTCTTGCCGGTCGCGGTGCCGGCATGCAGGGCGTCAAGATAGGGTTGCTTGGCCGCGACCAAGGCGTCGTAGAGCGCGCGGGCCAGGCCGGGGTGTTGTTTCAGGACATCCTCTCTGATTGCGAGGCAGCCGTGGATCGGAAAGACGCCGTTCCTGGCGTAGACCGCCCGGTCACGGCCTGCGGTATCGTCGAACAGCGGACGCAGATTGTCGGGCAGCGCCGGTGCGGCCGCGTTCCAGCCTGCGCCCGGTTTGCCCGCGCGTCCGACCCCGGCGTCGCCGGTGACGGCCGCGTCGAGGTCACCCGCCGCCAGCATCGCCACCAGCGACGAACCTTCGGTGACATGTCTGACGTTGGCGGGCAGTTTCAGCGCCGCGACATGTTCCTCGTCATCGACAAACCAGGTGACCTTGTCGATGTCGACGCCGTATTCGTTCTGCAGCAATCCGCGCTTCCAGACACCGGTGGTCACCGAATAGGCGCGCACGCCGAACGACTTGCCCTCGAGATCCTGTGGCGTTTCGATCCCCGAGCCGGGCCGCACCACGAACCCGGCATGGTGGAACCGGCGCACGAAAAACACCGGCAGCGCGATGATCGGCACCCCATGGGCCCGGGCGATCAGGTAGGTGGTCGGTGCGATCTCGCAGACGTCATAGGCCAGGTCCCGCACCATCGCGCGGAAGGCGGCGATATGCGGTGTGACCTCGACAAAGTCGAGCTTGGCCCCGGGAACCGTGACCGCGCCGGATTTCAGCGCCTCGGTGTAGGGGTAGGTGCGCATGGCCACCTTCAGTCTCGGTGCGGGCATCGCGGGCTCCTGCATGGGAAGGGAAAACATCGGCGGCCCCGCGCTGCGCCGGGCCGGTTTCTTCTACCCGCAACCCGCGGGTGAGGATAAATAGAAGTTCGCCCCGACCTCATAGGTTTGCGTCCGTTCTGTCCGGGGTCCGGGTCACGTCGACAGGGCCGGTACGGCGATGTGCCCCGCGCCCGGTGCGACGGCGTCAACCGGATCTGACCCGGCGCCGCCGGGTTCCGGTCATGTCCCCATGCACCAGCCCCTGGAGGGCCGCCCCGTCAGCCAGCTGGCAGCCCAGTCTCATCCCGACGCCACCCCGGCATCGGCGAGGCAGGGGTACAGCTTTTGCGCGGTGCCGGCAAAGATCTGGCGCTGCACCGCCTCGGGGAGAAAGCCCAGCTGCCGCCGCGCCACATCCAGGTTGTCCTGCAGTTCGCCATCCGACGACGGATAGTTCGACCCCCAGGCCAGACGGTCGGCGCCGAAGGTGCCCACCAGCTTGGTGAACAGCGATGTCGGGTCGGCATTGCCCTTGACCGCCAGATCGGTGGTGCGCGGGGTGATCTTCATGTGGATGTTGTCGAACGCCGACATCGCCCACAGCGACACAGCGCTGTTGTAGGGCGGGCCGTCGTCGACCACGGGACGCGACAGGTGGTCGAGAATGATGTTCACCTTCGGGAACCGCCTGGCCAGCCCGGCGATCTGCGCCAGCCCGACGGGGCCGGTCTGGATGCAGATCGACAGCCCCTCCTGCCCGGCGAGATCCCAGGCGGGAAAGCTTGCCGGATCGTCAAGGCCGCTGGTGTCGAACGCCTTGGTGGAGCCGCCGGTGAAAAGCCGCAGCCCGGTCAGCCCGCGTTTCATCCAGGCCCTGATCTGCTGCGTTGCATCCGCCGCCCCGAGATCGACCGATCCCACGGCGGTCAGCCGGTCGGGGTGCTGCAGGACCGAATCGCAGACGTATGAATTGTCGTATCCGTAGCAGGTCGAACTGTGCACGACCGCCGCCTTGCCGATCCCGGCCGCGTCCATCGCCGCCAGCAGGCCCTGCACTTCGAGCGGGCGCTCTTTGGACCAGTCCGACTGTTTGCCGAACAACGGCGATGGCGGATATGTTTCCAGATCGCCCGAGATGATGTGCGGGTGAATGTCTATGTAGTGCGTCACCATATCAGCGACCCCCTCTATTGCAGTTTGTCCGGATCGACGAAGATTTCGTCGAGTTCCATCAGGCGCGGCGTCAGGCCCTGTTTGTGGGCCGCCGTCCTGAGCGCGTTGATTGTCGGCAGATTGGGTTGCAGGCCATAGGGCAGCGGATCGCCGACGATCCCGGCAAGCCGGCGGTATTTCGCGTCATCCTTGCTGTCGCCGATGCCCTGTTCCCACCCGGCCATCCAGTCGTCCCGGGCCCTTTGAAACGCGTCACGGATCGACCTGGCGACCCAGGGATGTTCCGCCAGCACCGCGTCCTTGACGACGATGGTGCCGTGCATCGGGTAGACGCCGGTGGCGGCATAGGCCGCCCTTTCCCGCTCGGCGGCATCGGGGATCAGTTTCGGCCAGTCGGTCCTGACCGTCTGCCAGCCGCCGGTGGGAGATCCGGTGCGCCCGACGCCGGAGTTGCCCGAGGACCCGGCCACGATCTCGCCGTTGCGCATCATGTCGTACAGCGACCGCCCCTCGGGCGCGCGAACGACGTTGGGTGGCAGTTTCAGGGCGGTCACATGTTCCTCGTCATCCACCACCCAGGTGATTTTCGAGGTGTCGACGCCGAATTCCTCTTCGAGGATCTGCCGGTTCCAGACGCAGGTGGTCACCGAATAGGCGCGGATGCCGACCTTTTTGCCTTCGAGGTCCCTGGGTCCGGCGATGCCGGCATCGGGCAGCTTGACCATGGTGCCGTGATGAAAGCTGCGCATCACGAAGATCGGCAGCGCGATGAAGGGTGCGCCGTGGGCGCGGGCGATGATGTAGGTGGTGGGGGCCAGTTCGCAGACATCGAATTCGACATCCCGCACCATGCGGCGGAAGGCGCCGATCTGCGGGACGACCCTGATGAAATTCGCCTCGACGCCCTCTATCCCTATCTCGCCGCTGATCAGCTTGGCTGTGTGCGGATACTCCGCGATGGCTATGTCGAGCCTGACTTTTTCGGGCATGACGCCTCTCCTGTGTCTCGCCGTACCGGGATACGGGATCATTTCCTGCGTGAACCTTGGCGGAAACCGCGCCGGTTCCTCCAATCAGAAATCCGACGACGGGCATCGGGTTGTTGCCCTGCCCTTCGCGCGGCGGTGACGGCACGGTCCGCCGGACGCGGCTGGAACACGCTGCTGCGTCGGAACGCAGGCCGCCTGCCAATCGGAAGCGGGCTCAGCGCGATAGGTTCGTTGGGTTGTGCGGGGGGGCCGGGCATAAGTTTGGTGATCCGCCAGCCAGGGCCCGCGCCGCGCAGGAGCTGCCGGGCCACCGCCGCGAGATGGCGGCTGCCGGTCATGGCCCGGTCCGAAAATCAATGTCTTTTCCGGCTGGCGGAAGGTGACTGCCGGGCGCTGCGATGACCTGAAAAAAGGCCAATTCCCGTGTGTTGTCCGGACGGCCCCGGCCCGAGCGCCCATGTCGGCGCCGTCCCGGCGCAGGGCGGTCTGCGCAAAACTTATGACATCGGGAAGGATCTAATTTGCCCGAATCGCCCATTGGGTCGAGGTTCCTGATCAGCGGAGAAGGAGCTTCGCCAGAATTTTTAGGAACCGGAACCGGCGCTCGGAGGAGGCGGCTTGCAGGAGCTGTCGGGCGGCCGGACTCCGACTGGGAGGACACCGAATGACACTTTGCCCCGACATACCCAATATCCGCCATCTGCGGATGACACAGATGATCGGACGTCTGGGCGGGCTCAGCTGTGCCGCGCGCTATCTGAACACGTCACAACCCGCTGTGACCCAGGCCGTTGCCAACCTGGAACTGCTGATCGGCACGCCGATCTTCCACCGCTGCACCACCGGCACCTTTGCCACCGAGGCCGGCGAAATCTTCCTGCGGCGGGTCGACCGGTTCTTTGAAATCATGGAAACCGGCATCCACGATGCGATCGGTGGCGCCGAAGCCCAGAAGGGGCGGCCGCTGCCGCAGATCGAACGCATCGTGACCGGAACCCAGTTGCGGTCGCTGCTGGTCACCTCCGATCCCGCGACGGTTGCCGCGGCGGCGGTGCAGATGGATGTCTCGCCTGCCTCGCTGTACCGGTCGGCCCGCACCCTGGAGCGATCGCTCGGGGTGTCCCTGTTCGACCGTTCGGCCAGCGGCCCGGCGTTCAACGCGCAGGGGGTGTCGCTGGCCCGGCAGGTGCGTCGCGCGGTGCGCGAGATCGAATTCGGCATGGCGGAGGTCACCATTGCCCTGGGCCGGTCCGATGTCGAGATCGTCGTCGGCGCGCTGCCGATGTCCGGCGCCTACGAACTGGCCAGCGCCGTTACCGCCTTCAACAAGGTGCACCCGTCCATCCGCATCAAGATCCTGACCGGCAGCTATCACGCGATGCTGGACGATCTGCTGAACTGCCGGATCGACATGATCTTTGGCCTGCTGCAAAAACCCGCCTGGGTGGACGAGATCGACGAAGAGCCGCTGTTCAACGATTCCTACTGCATCGTCACCCGCCCCGGTCATCCCCTGGGCCGCCTGCACACGATCACTCCGACGGCGCTGCTGGAGTACGACTGGATCGTGCCGGCCGCAGGGACACCGCGGCGCGGCCACATCGACGGCCTGTTCCGCGGGCTGGACGCAGAGCCCAAGCGCAACATCGAATCGAACTCGCTGACCTATGCCCGCGCCCTGCTGCTGGGCAGCGACATGATCACGCTGATGTCGCGCAGCGAAGTGCAGCTGGATGCCAGCCTCGGGGCGGTGCAATGCCTGCCCTGCCCGAATCTCGACGCGATCACGCGCAAGGGTCTGACCACCCGCAGCGACTGGTTGCCGACCGAGGTTCACGGCCAGTTCGTGGACTGTCTGCGCGCCACCACCGCCAGGGCCGACTTTTACGGCTCGGAGCGGCCCAGGGTGGTGGCTCTGGCGTCCTGACACATCGCCCGGGTCAGGCTGCGGCAAATCTATGACCTCTGGCAGCTATCTGATTTTCCCGCCACGCATGGCGTCCCTAGGCTGGAGGCCAACGGCCCCCCGGCCACGCATACGCCAGACAAGGAAACGCCCGGATGATCATCGACTGCCACGGCCATTTTACCACTGCCCCCAAAGAGTTGCGCAAGTACCGCGACGCTCAGGTTGCAGCCTACGCGGCAGGCCAAAGGGATGGTTTTGCCGACCTGCGCGCGTTTTCCGACGAGGAGCTGTTCAGGGATCTTCAGGGTGAACAGATGAAACTTCAGGCGCAGCGCGGCATCGACATGGCGCTGTTTTCGCCGATTGCCGGTCTGATGGGCCACCACCTGGGCAACGAGGCGATGAGCCGCCACTGGAGCGCGACCTGCAACAACCTGATCGACCGTGTCGCCCGGGCGTTCCCGAAGAACTTTGCGCCGGTGTGCCAGTTGCCGCAATCGCCCGGCGTGCGCCCCGACAACTGCATCGAAGAGCTGGAGCGCTGTGTGCTCGAGCTGGGGTTTGTCGGCTGCAACCTGAACCCCGATCCGGCGGGGGGCTACTGGACCGATCCGCCGCTGACCGACGAATGGTGGTATCCGTTGTACGAGAGGATCGAGGCACTGGATGTCCCGGCGATGATCCATGTGTCGGGATCCTGTAACCCGAATTTCCACCACACCGGCGCACATTACATCAACGGCGATACCACCGCCTTCATGCAGCTCTTGCAGTCGGACCTGTTCGCGACCTTCCCCAACCTGCGGTTCATCATCCCGCATGGCGGCGGGGCGGTGCCCTATCACTGGGGCCGGTATCGCGGGCTGGCGCAGGACATGGGCCGCCCGCCGCTGTCCGAACTGTTGCTCAGGAACGTGTATTTCGACACCTGCGTCTATCACCAGCCCGGCGTGAACCTGCTGTCCGAGGTCATTCCGGTCGACAACATCCTGTTCGGGTCGGAAATGGTGGGCGCGGTGCGCGGCATTGATCCCGAGACGGGGCATTATTTTGATGATACCAAGCGCTACGTGGACGGGCTGGGCCTGAGCGCGGAAGATCGGCTGAAGGTGTTCGAAGGCAATGCCCGGCGGGTTTTTCCGCGTCTGGACGCGCGTCTCAAGGCAATGACAAACTGAGAGAACCGATGATCAAGCGCACAGCCGCCCGTATTCTAGTCGACCAACTTGTGATTCAGGGGGTCGACACGATCTTCTGCGTCCCCGGAGAAAGCTTTCTTGCCGTGCTCGATGCTCTGGTCGACGTGCCGCAGATCCGGCTGGTGACCTGCCGCCACGAGGGCGCCGCCTCGATGATGGCCGAGGCGCATGGCAAGCTGACCGGACGACCGGGCGTGGTCTTTGCCTCGCGCGGGCCGGGAACCACCAATGCCAGTTCCGGCCTGCACGTCGCGATCCAGGATTCGACACCCTATATCCTGTTCATCGGCCAGAACCCCCGCGACGTGATGGAACGCGAGGCGTTCCAGGAAGTCGATTACCGGCGGATGCTGGCCACCCAGGCCAAACTGGTGCTTCAGGTCGAAGACGCGGCGCGGATGAGCGAATTTGTCACCCGCGCGTTTCAGGTCGCCATTTCCGGGCGTCCCGGCCCGGTTGTGGTCGCCCTGCCCGAAGACATGCTGACCGACGAAGCCATGGCCATCGACGGCGTGCGGTGCGAAGTGCCCGAAGGCGACCCGGCCCCAGCGACGCTGGACAAGATCCGCGCCGCGCTCGAGGCCGCCGAGCGTCCGCTGCTGATGGTCGGTGGCGGCGACTGGTCCGATGCCGAGGCCGACGCGCTGCGCCGCTTTGTCGAGGACAGCGGCTTGCCCTGCTGCGCCACCTTCCGGCGGCAGGACAAGCTGAGCAACGATCACCGCAATTACATTGGCGAGATCGGCCTCGGGGCCAATCCGAAGCTGCTGGCGCGGATCGCGGACGCCGATCTTCTGGTCGTGCTCGGGGCCCGTCTTGGCGACATCGGCACCAACGGCTATGACATCATGACCGTGCCGCGACCGGCGCAGAAGCTGGTGCATATCTATCCGGCGGCCGACGAATTCGCCCATGTCTACCAGCCCGATCTGGCGGTGGTGGCCCGTCCGGGCCGCTGTGCGCAGGCTCTGGCGGATCATGTCAGGGTGGACGGATCCCGCTGGGCCGGTTGGACCGGCACGGCCCGCGCCGAGTTCGAGGCCTGGACGGCCCCGCGCAAGACGGTGGGCGCATTGCAGATGTGCGAGATCGTGACCTGGCTCGACGCGCACCAGCCCGACGACACGATCTACACCAACGGGGCCGGCAACTTTTCGGTCTGGCTGCACCGCTTTCACCGCTATCGCAAGCTGGGCACCCAGGTGGCGCCGGTCTGCGGCTCGATGGGATATGGCTTTCCTGCGGCCATCGCCGCCAAGCTGCACAGGCCCGAGGCCCGCGTGATCTGTTTTGCCGGTGACGGTGATTTCCAGATGGTGCTGCCGGAACTGGCCACGGCGATGGAAAACGATGCTGCGGTGATCGTGCTGATCCTGAACAACGGCATTCTCGGCACCATCCGGATGCATCAGGAACGGTCCTATCCCGGGCGGGTCAGCGGCACCACCCTGAAGAACGGCAACCCGGACTTTGTCAAACTGGCGCAGGCTTATGGCGCCTTTGGCGAACGGGTCGAAACTGCCGACGCCTTTCCGGACGCCTTTGACCGTGCCGTGGCCGCGGGGGTTCCGGCGGTGCTGGAGCTTATGATCGACCCTGAAACCATCACGCCCGCCGCCTCGCTGACCGAGCTTCGGGAGCAGGCGCTGGCGTCTCGCTGATCCCGGCCGCTCTCCCTGGGCCGGGACAGATCCTCGGGGGGCCGCGCGCCCCCCTTTTTTTCAGCCGCAAAGAGCGACCCGCAATGACCAGGACCTATCCCGCGACCGGCCCGCTGAGACTGAGTGCCAATATCGCCAGTTACCCGACAACCCAGGCGCTGCTGGCAGGCGAGATCACGTCTGGCCTGGTGACACTGGAAAACGCCGGGCTGAAACAGGCGCATGCGGGATTCAAGGCGATGCTGCGCGAGCAGAAGTTCGACGTCAGCGAAATGGCGGTGGCCACCTACCTGCAGGCCCGCGAATTCAACAAGGGATTTTCACTGCTGCCGGTGGTGGTGCTGGGCCGGTTTCAGCATCACTGCATCGGCTACAACGCCGATTTCGGAACACTGACACCGCAGGACCTGCCCGGTAAACGCGTGGCCGTGCGCAGCTACACCCAGACCACCGGGCTGTGGGTGCGCGGCATCCTGCAAAACCAGTATGGGGTCGATCCCGACAGTGTCACCTGGGTCTGCTTTGATCAGCCGCACCTGACCGAATACACCGACCCGCCCAGCGTCGAATGGGCCCCCGCAGGCAGCGATCCGGTCGAGATGCTGATGCAGGGGCAGGTGGACGCGGGCATTCTGGGCATGAACATGCCCGAGGATCCCCGCATCCGCCCGCTGATCGCCGACCCGCACAAGGCGGCACTGGCCTGGCATGCACAGGCGGGGCTGGTACCGCCCAATCATTTCATCATCGTGCCGGATGCCCTGTGCGAACAGCGCCCCGATGTGGTGCGCGCCGTGTTCGACATGCTGGTCGCCAGCCGCAATGCCGATCCGGCCGTGCGGGACGCGCTACCGGATGCGGTGCCGGTCGGGGTCGAGGCGAACCGCAAGGCGCTGGAATGCGCCATCCGCTTTGCGCATCAGCAGCACATCATCTCAAAGCCCGTCGCGGTGGATGACCTGTTCAATGACCTTACCCGGACGCTCGGGGCCTGAGGCTTTCCGCGCGCGGGGTCTGTAGCCGGACCTTGGACCCCGCCCGGCGCTGTGCCCGGGAACCGGCGCTTGCGATCCGGCAGTCCGACGATACAACGGCCCGCTCCGGACCCAGGGTTCCGGAGCGGGCCGTTTGCAGTGACCTCGGCAAGGCGCGCCACCGCACGGCGCGCCGCCCTGTCAGGCCTCTGCTTCGGACGCGGTCTGCCGCGCCCGCCGCAGACCGCTCCAGACGCTTGTGATCAGGATCAATGCGGTCAGCACCAGCAGCACCGCGCTGACCGGGCTGGCAAGAAACACGTCGAAATTCCCGCGCGAGATCAGCATCGCCCGGCGAAAGTGTTCCTCGAGCATCGGGCCGAGCACAAAGCCCAGGATCACCGGCGCCAGCGGAAAACCGTAGCTGCGCGCGAAAAAGCCCAGCAGCCCCAGCAGCGCGACCAGCCAGACGTCGGTGGCGCTGTGGCTGACGCTGTAGGCGCCCAGGCAGATGAACACCAGGATCGCGGGCATCAGGATGTTGAACGGCACCAGCAGCAGCCGCGCCCAGACACCGATCAGCGGAATCGACAGCACCAGCAGCATCAGGTTGCCGATCCAGAAACTGACGATCAGGCCCCAGAACAACTCCGGCTCGTTCGCCATCAGCTGCGGCCCGGGCGAGATGCCGTTGACGATCAGCGCGCCCAGCATCAGCGCCATCGTGGCGCTGCCCGGAATTCCCAGTGCCAGCGTCGGGATGAAGGCGGTCATGTCGGCGGCATTGTTGGCGGCTTCGGGGGCTGCGACGCCCTCGATCGCGCCCTTGCCCAGGGCGTGGCGGTTCTTGGACGCCCGGCCCTCGACCGCGTAGGCCATGAAGGCCGCGATGGCGGGGCCGGTGCCGGGAAGGGTGCCGAAGAACGACCCGACACCGCTGCCGCGCAGGATCGGACCCAGAGTGGCGCGCGCCTCGTCCCGGGTCGGGATCATCGCACGAAAGGTGATGCCCTTGCGGTCAAACGCCCGGGTCCGCGCCTCCTTGATGGTGGCGATCACCTCGGAGACGCCAAAGACACCCATCGACACCGAAACCAGGGTGATGCCGTCCATCAGGTCGAGATTGCCGAAGGTCAGCCGACCGCGTCCGGTGTAAAGGTCGGTTCCGACCACGCCGATCATCACCCCGAACACCACCGTCGCCAGCCCCTTGGCCACCGACCCGGCGTTGATCGACGAGGCGGCGACCAGCCCGAACACGATCAGCGAGAAATACTCGACCGAGGAAAAGCCGGCCGCATACTGCGCGATGGGCGCGGTGAACAGCATGATGATCAGAATCCCGATGCTGCCTCCGATGAACGAGGCCGCGACCGCGGTCAGCAGCGCCAGGCTGGCGCGGCCCTGACGGGTCATCGCATTGCCGTCGATGCAGGTGACGGCGTTCGAAGTGGTGCCGGGGATGTTCAGCAGGATCGCGGTGATCGAACCGCCGAATGTCGAACCGTACCAGATGCCCGCCAGCAGGATCAGCCCCGAGGTGGCATCAAGCTGAAAGGCCAGCGGCATCAGCAGGGCGATGGCGGTGACGGCGCCGATGCCCGGCAGCACGCCGATAAAGATGCCGACGAGCACGCCCAGCGTGACATAGCCAAGGCTGACCAGCGAAAAGGCGGTTTCGAAGCCGATGGCGAGGTTGGCGGAGAATTGTGCAAAGATGTCCATCACGGCCGCCACTGCGCCAGAGGGATGTCGATCTTCAGCAGAAAGACAAAGACGACCCAGGACAGCGGCACCATCACCACCGCCATCGGCAGGAAAACCTGCCAGCGGCTGCCGCGGATGGCCAGAGCGGCAATGACGGTCGAGACGACAGCCGCCGGAACCAGCCCGAAGCGGGGAATGACCAGAGCAAAGGCCGCAACGGTGCCGATGGACATCCACAGGCTGCGGTGCGGGACCGGCGGCATCGCCATATCCCGCGCCAGCGCAGGTGCGGCGACGCCGGCACCCAGAGCGGCCAGCAGCACGCCGAGCCCCAGCGGAAACATGCCCGGCCCCATCTGCCGCAGCGTGCCGACCGGCAACGTCGCGACCGTATACGCCGCATAGGCCCCGCCCATCACGATCAGCGCCATCCCCGCCGCCAGATCCCGTCCCGTCATTGCCTGCTCCTTCACTTGATAGGTAAGGGGGCGCTCTGACCCGGCGCCCCCTGGTGGTGTCAGCGCGATCCTCAGCCCTCGATGGGCACACCGGCCTCGATGATGACCTTTTCCCACATCCGGGTTTCCTGCTGTTGGCGAGTGACCATATCGGCAGCGGTGCCGACATAGGGTTCGGCGCCGACCGCGGCCAGTTTGTCCTTGACCGCGGGCATTTGCAGGATCGTCTGCACGGCGGTTGTCAGCTTTTCCTTGACCTCGTCGGCCACGCCGATGGGGGCGGAATAGCCATTCCAGCTCGAGACGTCATAGGGGGCGATGCCGGCCTCTTCGACCGTGGGCAGATCCGGGAACAGCGCCGAGCGGGCGTTCATCGTCGTGGCGACCGGCAGCACCTGTGCGTTGTCGATGGCCGCCTTGGCGCCGGGAATGATCTCGAATGCCACGTCGACCTCGCCCCGCGCCACGCCGCCCATCAGTTCGGGAGTCGAGCTGAAGGGCACCACCACCGCGTCGATGCCGGCCACGCCGAGAAACAGCTTGGCCGCCAGAAACTGGGTGCTGCCGACCTGGACCGACCCGACGTTCAGCGCGCCGGGGTTGGCGCGGCCAAAGCTCACCAGATCATCGAGCGACGCGAACTGTCCGTCCGGTGCGACCACCACGACCAGCCCGAAGTTCGCCACCGGGGTGACCGGTTCGAAATCGTCGACCTGATCAAAGGGCTGGTTCGGCAGAAGCGTCTTCTTGATCGGACCCGAGGCCCCGACGTTGAGCAGCGTATAGCCGTCGTTTCCGGCCTCGCTCACCGACTGCGCGGCGACCGTACCGCCGGCCCCGGGCACGTTCTTCACGACAAACCGCTGACCCAGCGCGGTTTCCAGTTCCGGCGCGAGGGTGCGGGCGATGATGTCCGACACCCCGCCGGTGCCAAAGCCCAGCACGATGTCGACCGGCCTGTTGGGATAATCCTGTGCCGCAGCAGTGCCCAGACCCAGTGTCGAGGCGATGGCAGCGGCGGCGATCAGCAGGCCGCCTCGGGACAAGGCCCGTCTGGTTGTCAGTTTCATGGTGTTCCTCCTAGGTTATCCCAGCCCGGCCCAATCCCCGGGCGCGCGATCTCGGCACGTCGGGTCGGACCCAATTGCGGGGCTGCCCGATCCCGACCGCCAGACTGCGCCCGGGGGGCCGGCACTCCGGTCTGTACTATTGCACTGGCGGGCCCGCGGCGGCCCATTGGGACCGCGCCGCAGCCGATCAGATTCTTTGCACGCCCGGGACCGGTGGTGCAGAGGTTGCGGAATTCCATGACAAGGGTGGGCAAACCGGTTGGCCCGGTGCAAAGCCGGGTGTCCCCGTCAGGGCGGCGCATTCGGGCCGGTTTGCGCAGGGATGCACCGTGGCCTCGGGCAAGCCCGGGCGGCGGAGGCGTGCCGACCACATTGGCAAGGCTGCCCGCGCCGCGGGCGTCTGCGGACTGGCCGCCTAGAGCGGTGCGGGCAACTTGGCGCGCAGATACGCGCGCACGGCGTCGAGATCCAGGTCGAGCACGGTCAGGTGCCGCGCCGACGGCTGCATCATGCGCAGGACAAACAACTCTCCCGGTTCGGGAAATTCGTCATAACGTTCCTGGGCGATGGCATGCCCTTCGTCGCCGGCGATGCGCAGCCCGTCGAGATGGGCGTTCAGCCGTTCGATCAGGCGGTCCATCCGCTCTTCGTCCATGTCCGGGTTTTCTTCGGGGTGCAGCAGGTGCCAGTCATAGACGCACCACAGGTGGGCCGCCTCTTCGGCGTGACGACGGACAATATCCCTCAGAACCGGAGTGGCCATCAGTTCAGGTTCACCGAACCGCCGCGGATGTGGTTCGAACCCGAAGCATGGCTGACCAGATGGGTGCCGCGAATGGTGATATGGCCGTCCTTCTCCATCACGATGGCGGCTTTGCCGACCCGCAACTCGATCCGTTCCCGCGCGGTGACACGCACGGTTTCGCCGTCGCGGATCACGCTGGGCACCGTGGTCTGGCGCACCGGTTCGACGATCCGACCGATGATCAGAGGCCGGTCGCGGGCGCCGTCCTCGAACAGCAGCGCGATTTCCGACCCCGCGTCATCGGGGCCAAGCGCGCAGAGGCTGCGCGCCGGAATCGCCTGGTCCCGCGGATTGGACGGAAAGACCACAAGCGGCGCACCCTCGCGGAACCCGAGCAGCAGGCCGATCACCACACCGTCCACATGTTCCCTGACGTCCATCGCAATCTCCGGCAAGAACCTTAACCAATGGGTTCAGTATTCCACGCGCGCGGCGATTCACCAAGCGCGGTTTGCACGGCGCCGGCGACGGGCCGGGCTTTGCCGCCCGGAAGGTTCAAAAATGTCCAAGACCGCGCCGCGATCTGCTATTCCTGAGGCAGTGTGATTTGAGGAGGATGGCATTGAAACGACTCATTCCCGCCGTGCTGGCCGGTGTGCTGAGCGCGGGCACGGCCCCGGCACAGACCGGCAATCTGACGGTGGAACTCAACAAACTGGAAGTCGGAGAGGGCGGGACGTGCCGCGCCTTTTTCCTGTTTCGCAACGATCTGGGCCGCACGCTGGAGGCCTTTGAGTTGTCGCTGGCAATTCTGGACCGGCAGGGCATCATCGACCAGCTGCTGACCGTCGACGCCGCTCCGTTGCCGCTGGAGCGGACCACGCTGAAACTGTTCGAATTTCCGGGCATCGCCTGCGACGGCATCTCCGAAATCCTGCTGCATGACATCGCCGCCTGCCGCCCGCAGAACGGCGAGGACATGGACTGTTTCGCGGTGCTGAGCCTGCAGAGCCGGGCTGCCGCCGCGCTGGTGAAATAGGCGATGACCGGGCTTCAGGATCTGGGAACCGCCGGGCCGGTGCTGCTGGTGCTGGCGGCGCTGTCGCTGTTGTCGGTGGCGGTGTTTCTGGCGCGGCTGATGGCGCTGCGCGGGCTGGGGGCGGGGCGGCGGGCGCGCGACGACTGGCTTGCCGCGCTGGAACAGGGCGGCGTGGCGCCGCCGCCGCCGGACAGCCGTGCCCCGGCGGGCCGCATCGCCGCCCGCGCCGGAGAGCTGCTGTCGCGGGATGTGCCGGGTCCGGCGCTGGCCGCCGATCTGGAACAGTTGGGCAATGCCGAGGTCGGCGCGCTGGGGCGCGGCATCCGCCTGCTGGAGCTGGTGGGGATGATCGCGCCGCTGCTGGGTCTGCTGGGCACGGTGCTGGGGATGATCCAGTCGTTCCGGTCGCTGGAAATGGCCGAGGGCGCGGCCAATGCCTCGATCCTGGCAGGGGGCATCTGGCAGGCGCTCCTGACCACGGCGGCGGGGCTGGTGGTGGCGATCCCGGCGGTGATCGGTGCCGCCGTCCTGCAGGCGCGGGTCGAGGCCGGCACCGGCGAGATGGAGCGTCTGATCGGGCGGGTGGTGCTGGCGCACAGCCTGCGCGGCGGACCCCCCGGGTCATGAGCCTGATCCGGCAGGCAGGCCCGGTGCGGCGCATCACCCTGGTGCCGCTGATCGACGTGCTGTTCATCCTGCTGGTCTATTTCATGGTCACCTCGGTATACCGCGATCTGGACATGATCCCCATGGTCCGGGGCAGTGACCCGGGCGCAGGCGGCGTTGATGGCGGCGGCGGCGCGGTGACGAGCCTGCTGTTGCGGATCGACGCAACCGGACAGGTGGTGTCGCGCGGGCAGGTCCTGTCGCGCGACGCCCTGGCGGCGGCGCTGGCGCAGCCGGGGCAGCGGGTGCTGATCCTCCCGACCGGGGCGGCGCCGCTCTGGGCCCTGACCGAGGTGATGGACGCGGTGGCCGCGGCCGGTGTGCAGGACGCGCGGCTGGTGCGGCTCGAGGCGGCGGGATGAAGCTGCGGCGCCAGGATCACCGGCCCGCGCCCGAGCCGATCATCGCGCTGGTCGATGTGGTGTTCTTCCTGCTGGTGTTCTTTCTGCTGGTGGCGCGGCTTGACGCCTCGGCGCCGTTCGAGGTGCTGCCGCCCGTGGCCGTCTCGGGGCAGGATATGCCGGGGGGCGGCGTGACGCTGTCGGTGGCACAGGACGGCACGCTTGCGGTGAACGGCGCGGCGGCGGCGGCGGACTGGCTCGACCGGGTGCGCCGGGCGGCGGCGCGCGACGGGGCACGGCTGATCCGCATCAACGCCCATCGCGATGTGGCGCTGCGCCATGTGCTGCCGCTGGTCAGCGCGCTCGAACAGGCGGCACTGGGAGAGGTGGTGATCGTGGTCACGCCACCTGCACCATGAGGGGCGCGCGCCCGGCGCTGGCCCTGGCCGGGTCGCTGCTGGCGCACCTCTGTGTGGGCGCCGCGCTGTTGCCCTGGCTTGCACCGCGCCCCGTGCCGCAGCAGGCGAGCGGGCAGAGCCGCATCCTGCTGGCCACGGTTCAGGTGCGGCAGGGCCGCGCCGAGCAGCAGGTACCCGAGGCCGCCGACGCGGTCAGCGCCCGGGCAACGGGGGCGCGGATGGCAGGGCAGGGGGTGCCGCAGCGGCGCGCCGGGGCGGTGCGCCCCCAGGGGAAGATGCTGGGCGAAGCGGCGGCGCAGGGCGCACGCACCGGGCCGGTTGCAGCAGCGGGGCAGCCGGTGGCCGGAACCGACGCGGCGGGGGACCGACAGCGCGCCGCAGCGCCGGATTCAGAGCGGTTGGCGGCGGTATCTGCGGTGACAGAGTCCGTCTCGACGGTTGCGGTGGCCGGGATCCGGCAGGTGCCTGTCCTGCCCGAAGTCAGGCCTGCCAGCGCGCTGCCGGTGCCGGTGGCGGTTGTCGTTGGACTGAACATTGGCTCGGTGGTGCAGACAGCGGCAACGCCGCAGGGCGAGACCGTCGCGGCGGCAACGGTGGCAGGCCGGACGGTGCCGGAGGCGGCGGTTCATTTGCTGAGAGCCGACAGCGTGCAGGTGGCCGCGGCCCGGGGGCGCGCGCTCGTCGCCGCGGGACTCCCGGCAGTGGCCACAGCCCCGGCGGGCGGCCTCGCG
>NZ_VOJI01000017.1 GCF_007923445.1 Puniceibacterium confluentis
GAAAAGGTGCTGTTCCAGTCGGACATGGACATCGCCCGAAGCTATGCCGCGCTTGTGCAGAACGACCAGACCCGCGCCTCGATCTTTGACAAGGTGCAGGCCGAACACGACCTGACCCGCAACATGATCCTCGCCGTGGCAGGCGGGCGGTCACTGTCGGACCGGTTTCCGGCCTTCCGCGAACAGGCGCACAGCATTGCACCGCAGATGGCGGGCGTGCACCGGCTTCAGGTTGACCTGCTGCGCCAGGTGCGCGGCGCGGGGGGTGCCGAACAGGCCGACCCTGCGGATGTCGACGCGTTGCTGATGACCATCCATGTCATTTCCAGCGGTCTCGGCTGGACCGGCTGATTCATACACACCATGAAACGGGAGACCCCAATGAACATCGCACCCAAATCCCTGACCGGCCGCGCGGCCTTTTTCAACAGTCCCGTCTCGGAGACCGACCCCGAGCTGTTCGGGACGATCACCCGCGAACTTGGCCGTCAGCGCGATGAGATCGAGTTGATCGCGTCGGAAAACATCGTCAGCCAGGCCGTGATGGACGCGCAGGGCTCGGTGATGACCAACAAGTATGCCGAAGGTTATCCGGGACGGCGCTATTATGGCGGTTGTCAGTACGTCGACGAGGCCGAGAACATCGCCATCGACCGGATCAAGCAGATCTTTGGCTGCGCATATGCCAACGTGCAGCCGAATTCCGGCTCACAGGCCAATCAGGCGGTGTTCATGACGCTGATGCAGCCGGGCGACACCTTTCTCGGCCTCAACCTGGCCGCGGGCGGGCACCTGACCCACGGAGCCTCTGTCAACCAGTCGGGCAAATGGTTCAATGCGGTGCATTATTCCGTGCGCGAAAAGGATCACCTGCTGGACATGGACGAGGTCGCGCGGCTGGCGGATGAACACAGACCCAAGGTGATCGTTGCCGGCGGATCCGCCTATTCCCGGCACATCGACTTTGCCGCCTTCCGCACCATCGCCGATTCCGTCGGTGCCAAGCTGTTTGTCGACATGGCGCATTTTGCCGGACTCGTGGCCGGAGGCGCGCATCCCTCACCGCTGCCACATGCCCATGTTGTCACCTCGACCACCCACAAGACCCTGCGCGGTCCGCGTGGCGGCATCATCCTGTCCAACGATCTCGACCTTGGCAAGAAGTTGAATTCCGCCGTGTTTCCGGGCCTGCAGGGTGGTCCGCTGATGCATGTGATCGCCGCCAAGGCGGTGGCTTTCGGCGAGGCGCTGCAACCGGCCTTCAAGGATTACATCGCCCAGGTGGTGACCAACGCCAGGGTGCTGGCCGAGACCCTGCAGAACGGCGGCATCGACATCGTGTCCGGGGGCACCGATACACATCTCATGCTGGCTGACCTGCGTCCAAAAGGCCTGTCCGGCAAGGTGGTCGAGGAGTCGCTGGGCCGGGCCCACATCACCTGCAACAAGAACGGCATTCCGTTTGATCCCGCGCCGCCGATGAAACCTTCGGGCATCCGTCTGGGCACTCCGGCAATCACCACGCGCGGACTTGGCGACGTGGAAACCCGCCAGATCGGCAAGCTGATCCTGGAAGTGGTCGATGGCCTGGTCGCCCATGGCGAGGACGGCAATGCCGCTGTCGAGGCCGCGGTGCGCGACAAGGTTTCGGCCCTGCTGAAAGAGTTCCCGCTCTACGGTTGAGTCACGGCAACCATGCCTGCCGCTCTCTCCCGGAGCGCGCGGCATGGTGCGGTCGCGGACGCCATCCCCGGAACAGCCGCGACCGCATCGGAAATTTAGCTCTCGAAGACTTTCGGGGGGCAAGCGCCATACGTGCCGATACGCCGCTCGAACCGGCAGGCACGTTGCGGCCACGAACGGGATGCCAAGCCCCGTTCGTGGCCGTCTCTTTTTGCTGGATCGCGAGGCCGCAAGAATGCTACCAGTGTCAGCCACAGTCCAGGTGCCTGTCAGCGGTACAGTCGCCCTGTCCCGGGCGCTGCCCGGCCACAGTTCGAAACCCGGGCCTTTGTCTGATCCGTCACGAAGCAACGCCCGCCGAATTGCTTCGCCGGGCGCTGAGGGCAACCTCGTGCGGGGACTGTCAGACCATCAGGCCGTCAGCCCCTCCGGTTCGTCCAACCCGTTGGCGCGGCAGCAGGCCGTCACGGTATTTGCCAGCAGGCACGCGATGGTCATCGGCCCGACGCCGCCCGGCACCGGCGTGATCGCCCCGGCCACCTCGACACAGGAGTCAAAATCCACGTCGCCGACCAGCCTGGTCTTGCCCGGGCCATTTTCCGGCGCGTCGATACGGTTGATGCCGACGTCGATCACCGTCGCCCCCGGCTTGATCCAGTCGCCGGGCACCATCTGCGGACGGCCCACCGCGGCAACAACGATATCCGCCCGCCGCACGACATCGGCCAGATCCCGGGTCCGTGAATGCGCGATTGTCACCGTGCAACTCTCGTTCAGCAGCAGCTGCGCCATGGGTTTGCCGACGATGTTCGACCGGCCCAGCACGACGGCGTTCAGCCCCGACAGCGACCCATGATGGTCGCGCAGCATCATCAGCGATCCCAGCGGCGTGCAGGGCACCATCGACTTCTGTCCGGTGCCCAACAGCCCGACGTTGGAAATATGAAAGCCATCCACATCCTTGGCCGGGTCGATCGAATTGATCACCAGATCCGAATCCAGATGTTTGGGCAGCGGCAACTGCACCAGGATACCATGCACGTCCGGGTCGTTGTTGAGCTTTTCCACCACCGCCAGAAGATCGGCTTCCGAGGTGTCAGCGTCCAGTTTGTGCTCGTAGGAGTTCATGCCGACCTCGACGGTCATCCTGCCTTTCGAGCGGACATAAACCTGGCTGGCAGGATCCTCTCCCACCAGCACCACCGCCAGACCCGGGGTGATGCCGTGTTTATCCTTCAGCGTGGTGACATGCGCGGCGACCTGCGCACGTACCTTTGCGGCGAACGCCTTGCCATCAATCAGTGTAGCCGTCATCGGAACTCCATTCGTCAAGAACCGGGGACGGGGCACCACCCTGTCCCCATGTCTGGGTCAATAAGATCCCGCCAGACGCCTCGCAGCGATCACGCGGGGTGGTCACATTCAGAACAGGCCTTCGATCAGCCCATCGTCGTTCAGCCGGATCGTTTCGGACGCGGGGACCCGGGGCAGGCCCGGCATCGTCATGATTTCCCCGCAGATGGCGACGACAAACCCGGCCCCCGCCGACAGCCGCACTTCGCGTACCGGCAGGGTAAAACCTGTGGGCGCGCCGCGCCGTGTCGGATCCGTGGTAAAGGAATATTGCGTCTTGGCGACGCAGATCGGCAGGCCGCCATAGCCCTGGTCTTCCCATTCCTTCAGTTGCGCCCGGATCTTGCCGTCCGCATCGACACCATCGGCGTGGTAGATGTTCCTGGCAATGGTTTCGATCTTTTCAAACAGCGGCATGTCGTCGGGATAGAGCGTCTTGAAGTTGGCGACACCGCTGTCCGCCACCTCGGCCACCCGCTGCGCCATCTGCTCGATACCGGCGCCACCGTCGGCCCAATGCTTGCACAGGATCGCCTCGGCCCCCTGCCCGGCGACATAGTCCGTAACTGCCTGGACTTCGGCATCGGTGTCACCCGAGAAATGGTTGATCCCCACCAGCACCGGCACGCCAAAGCTTTTGACATTGGCAATATGCCGCCCGAGGTTGGAACAGCCGGCCTCGACCGCCTGGACATTCTCACGGCCCAGGTCCGCCTTGGCGACGCCGCCATTCATTTTCATCGCGCGCACCGTGGCCACGATCACCACCACGTCCGGCGCGATTCCCGCCTTGCGACACTTGATGTCCATGAACTTTTCGGCCCCCAGATCGGCGCCAAAACCCGCCTCGGTCACCACATAGTCCGCCAGCTTCAGCGCCGTGGTTGTCGCGATCACCGAATTGCAGCCATGGGCGATATTGGCAAACGGCCCGCCATGTACAAAGGCCGGGTTGTTTTCCAGCGTTTGCACGAGATTCGGCTGCATCGCATCCTTGAGCAGCACGGTCATCGCGCCATCCGCCTTGATGTCCCGCGCATAGACCGGCTTTTTCTCGCGGGTGTAGGCGACGATCATGTCGCCAAGCCGCTTTTCCAGATCCGCCAGATCGCGGGCCAGACACAGGATCGCCATGACCTCGGAGGCCACGGTGATATCGAAACCGGTCTGGCGCGGATAGCCGTTGGCAACGCCACCCAGCGATGTCACCACGTCCCGCAGGGCGCGGTCGTTCATGTCCAGAACCCGCCGCCAGACGACGCGGCGCGGGTCAATCTCCAGTGGATTGCCCCAATAGATCGAATTGTCGATCATCGCGCTCAGCAGGTTGTGCGCCGAGGTGATCGCATGAAAGTCGCCGGTGAAATGCAGGTTCATGTCCTCCATCGGCACAACCTGCGCATAGCCGCCGCCCGCAGCCCCGCCTTTCATGCCGAAGTTCGGACCCAGCGACGCCTCGCGGATACAGATCGCCGCCTTCTTGCCGATCCGGTTCAGACCATCGCCCAGGCCGACAGTGGTGGTTGTCTTGCCCTCACCTGCGGGCGTCGGGTTGATGGCCGTCACCAGGATCAGCTTGCCGTTCGGGCGATCCTGTACGGAATTGATGAACTCCTGGCTGATTTTTGCCTTGTCGTGGCCATAGGGCAGCATGTCGCTGCCGCCGATCCCAAGTTTGGCTCCGACCTCCTGAATGGGCCGCTTGGCGGCCTCGCGGGCGATCTGGATATCTGTTTTGTGGCTCATGGTGTTTCCTCCCAAGTCCTTGGTATCCCCCAGCGAGTGCCACGGATCATAGAGATCGGGCAACAAGACTGAAGGCTGAATTGCCGTTTCGCGACGAGATTTCGTCCTGACGGCAAACAGCGCCTACCCGGACGGGCGGGTTTTCGAAAGTTGCGCGAAATGTCACGCAGCCGAAAGAATAGGTAGACTCGGGTGCACCCGTCAGTCCAGCTTTGGCGAGCGATGAAAAAATCATCATCGCCGTGGGGACGGGAGGAGAACCATGCAGAATGCAACGGGCTGCGTGGAGGCTCAGATTCGTGTCGTTCTGGCCGAACCGAATCCGCTGGTAGTTTCGGCCCTGGGCATGTGTTTCAAGGGGGATCCCCGGTTCCGGCTTGTGACCAGCACGGAAAACGGCGCCGACGTTCTGGCCATGGCCGAAGAGGACGCCGATGTCGTCGTTCTGTCCTGGCAGCTGGCGGATATGGGCGCCCCGGATGTGCTGCGGGCGCTGAAAGCGCGCCAGAGCAAGGTGCGCACGACGATCTTTTCCAACAGCCGCGATCTGGGCCATGTGCGACAGGCCGTGCGGCTGGGCGCACTGGGATATTGTTATCAGTTCGACGACCCGTCGGTGCTGTTCGACACGCTCCATGCGGTGGCCAACGGGCGTCTCTGCGTCCCCTACATAGACGTGACGCAGATCAACGACACGCCGCTGGCGCAGCTGACGGTGCGGGAACGTGAACTACTGGCGGTACTGGCACGCGGCTGGACCAACCAGCAGATCGCCAACCGCACCGGGATTTCCGAAAACACGGTGAAATACCACCTCAAGAACCTTTACGACAAACTCGAGGTGCGCAACCGCGCCATGGCGGTCGCGGTCTATTCGCGTGAGGCCGAGGACTGAAATCAGACTTCGGCGACGACCTGGCCCATCATCTCGCCGGTCATCCTGGTCCGGTCCTCCTTGTGGACCGATCTGCGGACCTCGTCGATCTTCAGCTGGGCGGCGTCCCGGGTGGCCTTGTCCGGCCATTCGGTGATCGCCGCGCTTGTCCTGGGGCTGGTGCGCACCACGGTGATACGGGTCGCCCCGAATCCCTTCAGCGCAGGCAGGCGTTTTTCCTCGATCGCACGCAGGGAGATGTTGTAGTCCTCGCCGTCGGCGATTTCCCAGGTGGTGATTGTGATGTAACTCATCCCGTCCTCCATCGGCTAAAGCCGTAGCGTACCACGAATCCGGCGGCCTGACTGCAAGTCGCCGGGATGTCGTTCGTAATCGAGGGAACCGCAACGGAGCCGCTGCCTCAGGCGGCCTTTGCGCGCCCCGAAAGGTCAAAGCCCTTGCCGGTTTCGAGGCAGGATTTCAGGCTCGACAGCACCAGCGGCCAGCCCTTGCTGACCCCCGCCTCCATCTGGCTGCCGACGATCAGATCGTCGTGGGTCACGCAGAGGCGGACACCATAGGCGTCCGGTTCGATTTCGAATGTCACGCGGCTGTAGCTGTCTGGCTCGGCTTCCTGCGACGCACCGGTCCAGGTGATCACCAGGCGGTTGGGCGGGGTCACCTCGACCACCTTGCCCACCAGGTCCACGGATCGCGCGTCATCGTCGCGGACATGTTGCCACCTGGCGCCGGGCGTCCAGTCCGACACGTTCTCATGTCCCCAGTAACGCCGGGTGATTTCGGGTCGGGTGATCGCCTCGAACACCTTTTCCGGCGTGCTGGCGATATAGCTGACATAGACAAAGCTGGTTCGTTCCGCAGTCATGACTCGTTCTTTTCCAGTTGGATTTTGAGATCGTGCAGCAGGCTCAGCCGCTGCGTTTCAAACTTCCGTATCCATCGCTCGTAAACGTCCTGCAGCGGCACCGGGTTGATAAAGTGCAGCTTTTCCCTGCCCCGCTTTGTCGTCGTCACCAGATTGGCGGCCTCCAACAGCCCCAGATGCTGCGTTACAGACTGCCGGGTCATGTCCAGATCCTCGCAAAGTCGGCGCAGTGTCTGCCCGTTCTCCTCACACAGCAGGTCCAGCAGGCGGCGGCGCGTCGGATCGGCCAGCGCCTTGAAGACCTCGTCCTGATCCATAGTGCTCCTTTCTGATTGAGTCTCATATTATGCAGGTAAATGCCTGCATGTCAAGAAGTGCAGGTATTTGCCTGCGTATCCTTGGTGCCCCCATCGGGTAGGCCGAAACCCATCCCCAAGGGATGCTTTCCTATCCTGCAAGGTGTTCTGAGTCGCGCCGCCCGCTGGCATCCTCATGCCAAGCGAATTGCACATCCACAGGATTTCCGCAGGGAGGAAACACCAATGGCCGGTTACAATCACCTTTATATCCCGGGGCCGACAAACGTGCCCGAAGAGGTCCGCATGGCGATGAACGTCTGCATGCAGGATATGCGGGCACCGGATTTTCCGGACTTCACCAAACCGCTTTTCCAGAAGGTTCAGAAGGTCTTCAAGAACACCACCGGGCGGGTCTTCCTCTACCCCTCGTCCGGCACCGGCGCCTGGGAGGCGGCGATTCAGAACACCCTGTCCCCCGGTGACAAGGTGCTGATGAGCCGCTTTGGCCAGTTCTCGCACCTCTGGGTCGACATGGCGCAGCGTCTGGGGCTGGATGTCGAAGTGATCGACTGCGAATGGGGCGAAGGCGTGCCGGTCGAGAAATATGCCGCCCGGCTGAAGGCTGACACGGCGCACGAAATCAAGGCGGTGTTTGCGACCCACAACGAAACCGCCACCGGCGTGACCTCGGACATCAAGGGCGTGCGCGGCGCACTGGATGCCGCCAACCATCCGGCCCTGCTGATGGTCGATGGCGTGTCTTCGATTGGCTCCATCGAATTCGATCAGGATGCCTGGGGCGTCGATTGCGCGGTCTCCGGGTCGCAAAAGGGCTTCATGCTGCCCGCCGGCCTCGGCATTCTGTCGGTCAGCAAATGGGCGCTCGAGGCCCACAAGCACGCCGAATATCCGCGCACCTTCTTCAGCTTTGAAGACATGATTGCCAACAACGACAACGGCTACTTTCCCTATACTCCGGCAACCCAGCTGCTGAAGGGTCTCGACAAGTCCTGCGACATGATCCTCGCCGAAGGGATCGAGAATATCTGGGCACGCCACAATCGTCTTGCCACCGGTGTGCGGGCGGCGGTCGATGCCTGGGGCCTCAAGCTCTGCGCCAAGGAAGCCAAGTGGCATTCCGACACTGTCAGCGCCATCCTCGTTCCCGAGGGCATGGACGCCCGCAAGGTGATCTCGCGCGCCTACGAGGCCTACAACACCTCGCTGGGATCGGGACTGTCCAAGGTCATGGGCAAGGTGTTCCGCATCGGCCATCTGGGCTGGATGAACGAAGGCATGGTGATGACCGCGCTTTCAATTGCCGAAATGTCGATGATCGATTGCGGCATGGACATCAAGGCAGGATCCGGCACCGGAGCAGCCATCACCCATTTCACCCAGAACCAAATCAAATCCAGCGCCATCGCTGCGGAATAACCGGCTCTGCCGACAGGAAAGAAGAAGATATGTCACATACAGTACACGGCATGCGCGTCACCCGCCTGCAACGCTCGACCCTCGCAGTTCCGGCCTCCAACGTTGCAATGATCCAGAAGGCCGCCGATTCCAACGCCGATGTGGTCTTTCTTGATCTCGAGGACGCGGTTGCCCCGAACGACAAGGAACAGGCGCGCAAGAATTGCATCGAAGCGCTCAACGACATCGACTGGAAGGGCAAGAACAAGGTCACTTCGGTAAGGATCAATGGCCTCGACACCCACTACATGTACCGCGACGTGGTCGATGTGATGGAACAGGCGGGTTCGAAGCTGGACGTGATCCTGATCCCCAAGGTCGGTCTGCCGGCGGACGTCTACATGGTCGAGGCCATGTGCAACCAGATCGAAATGGCGATGGGGTACACCCGCAAGGTCGGTCTCGAAGCCCTGATCGAGACCCCCCTCGGCATGGCGAACGTCGAAGCGCTGGCCGCCGCCCCTTCCCGGCTCGAGGCGATGCACTTCGGCGTCGCTGACTATGCCGCCTTCCACAAGGCCCGCACCGTCAACATCGGCGGCCTGAACCCGAATTATCCCGGCGACCAATGGCACGCCGCCCTGTCGCGCATGACCACCGCCTGCCGCGCCTACGGCCTGCGCCCGATCGACGGCCCCTTCGGCGATTTCTCCGATCCCGACGGCTTCCGCGATGCCTGCAAGCGCGGCGCGGCGCTGGGGATCGAAGGAAAATGGGCGATCCACCCCAGCCAGATCGACATGGCGAACGAAGAATATTCGCCGACCGACGCCGAGGTGCAGCGTGCCGAGCGAATTCTTGTCGCGCTAAAGGAAGCCGCCGCGCAAGGTAAGGGTGCCGCCAGTCTGGATGGCAAGATGATCGACGCCGCATCGGAAAAGATGGCCAACAACGTGCTTGCGGTTCAGCAGGTGCTCAAGGCCCGCGCGGCGTAATCAGGACAAGGGAGGAGACCAAGATGGATATCCACGAATATCAGGCCAAGGAACTTCTGGCCACGCATGGCATCCGCATGCCCCGCGGCGGCCTGGCCTACAGCCCGGAACAGGCCGCCTACCGGGCCACCGAAATCGGCGGCGATGCCTGGGTTGTCAAGGCGCAGGTGCATTCTGGCGCCCGTGGCAAGGCCGGCGGCATTGTCCTGTGCAAGAGCGACAAGGAGGTGGCTGCGGCCGCCGAAAAGTTGCTGGGACAAAAGTTGGTCACGCACCAGACAGGCCCGGCCGGCAAGCTGATCAACCGGCTGTACATCGAAGAAACCGTGCCGATCGAGAAAGAGCTCTATCTTGGGTTTGTGCTCGACCGCAAGGAAGAGCGGATCATGATCGTCGCCTCTTCCTCGGGCGGGATGGAGATCGAACAGATCGCCGAGCAGGAGCCGGATTCCCTGGTCCGGGCCAGTGTCGATCCGGGCCTCGGGATGCGCGAATTCCAGGCACGCGAGATCGCCTTTGGTCTTGGTCTGGACGGTGCGCTGATCGGCAAGGCGGTGGACACGATCCTCGGGTGCTACCGGGTGTTCCGCGACTTCGATGCCTCGATGCTGGAGATCAACCCGCTGGTGGTGTCCAAGAACGAGGTCATCGCGCTGGACGCCAAGATGTCCTTTGACGAAAACGCCCTGTTCCGTCGGCCGGAAATTTCCGAACTGCGCGACAAGTCGCAAGAGGACGCCCGCGAGACCTTCGCCTCTGACCGCGGTCTGTCCTATGTCGGCCTCGACGGCGACATCGGCTGCATCATCAACGGCGCGGGCCTCGCCATGGCCACGCTGGACATGATCAAGCTGGAAGGCGGAGAGCCGGCCAACTTCCTTGACATCGGTGGCGGCGCGTCACCCGACCGGGTGGCAAAATCCTTCCGCGCCGTGTTGCAGGACAAGAACGTCAAGGTGATCCTGGTGAACATCTTTGCCGGCATCAACCGGTGCGACTGGGTCGCCGAAGGCGTGGTGAAGGCGATCGAGGAGGTCGGCGTGAACATGCCGCTCATCGTGCGTCTTTCGGGCACCAAGGTCGACGAGGGCAAGGCGATCCTGAGGGAAAAGGCCCCAAGCGTCATCACGGCGGACACGCTGAAGGATGCTGCTGTCGCCGCCGTCGCCGCCCTGAAGCAAACCCAGAAAAACGCAGCCTGAGGGGGTCGCACAATGTCCATTCTTCTGAACAAGCACACACCCGTCATCGTCCAGGGCTTTACCGGACGCATCGGCACCTTTCACGCCGAAGAGATGAAGGCCTATGGCACCAATGTCGTTGGTGGCGTCACCCCCGGCAAGGGCGGCAGCACGCATCTGGATCTTCCGGTGTTCAACACGGTCAAGGGCGCGGTTGCCGAAACCGGGGCCGAGGCCTCGATCGTCTTTGTGCCGCCGCCGTTTGCCGCGGATTCGATCATGGAAGCGGCGGATGCAGGCATCAAGTACTGCGTCTGCATCACCGACGGCATCCCGTCGCAGGACATGATGCGGGTGAAACGGTACATGCGTCGCTACCGGCGCGAGGACCGGATGATCCTCACCGGACCGAACTGCGCCGGCACCATCACCCCCGGCGAGGCGATGATGGGCATCATGCCCGGGTCGATCTACATGCCGGGCCGTGTCGGCATCGTCGGACGTTCGGGAACGCTGGGTTACGAGGCGGCCAGCCAGATGAAAGCACGTGGCATCGGCGTCTCGACCTCGGTCGGGATCGGTGGCGATCCGATCAACGGCTTTTCCTTCCGTGACGTGCTCGAACTGTTCGAGGCCGACCCCGAAACCGATGCCGTGGTAATGATCGGCGAAATCGGCGGCCCGCAGGAAGCCGAAGCCGCCGAATGGGCCCGCGCGCACATGAAGAAGCCGCTGATGGCCTATGTCGCGGGTCTGTCCGCGCCCAAGGGCAAGCGCATGGGCCACGCCGGGGCGATCGTCTCGGCTTTTGGTGAATCGGCTCAGGAAAAGGTTGAGATCATCCGCGAGGCTGGCCATACCATCATTCCGCACCCCGCAGCCTTTGGCGAAACCGTCGAAGCCGTGCTGTCGGGCAAGAAGGTGGCTGCATGACCAAACACAAGATCCTGCTGACGCGTCGCTGGCCGGAAGCCGTTGAAAAACGGCTTTCCGCCGACTACGACGCCACGCTGAACACTGACGACGTGCCGATGACCGTGGCAGCGATCGGCGCGGCGCTGAACGACTACGACGCTGTCTGTCCGACGGTGTCCGACAAACTGCCGGCGGCGATCTTTACCGGCAATCACCGGGCGCGGATCCTTGGCAATTTCGGCGTCGGCTTCAACCATATCGACATCGCCGCGGCGCAGGGCGCCGGACTGACCGTGACCAACACGCCCGGAGTCCTCACCGACTGCACGGCGGATACGGCGCTGACCCTGATGCTGATGCTGGCGCGCCGGGCCGGCGAAGGCGAACGCGAACTGCGCGCCGGCAACTGGACCGGCTGGCGCCCGACCCACATGATGGGCACCCGCCTGCGCGGCAAGACACTGGGTATCATCGGCATGGGCCGGATCGGCATTGCCACCGCGAAAAGGGCACATGCGGCCTTTGGCATGAAGGTGGTGTACTTCAACCTTGTGGATGTCCCCGAGGACCTGGTCGCCGGGATGGAGGCCAGACGCCTGGATACCATCGAGGACGTGCTGAAGGCATCTGATGTCGTGTCGCTGCATGTGCCGGGCGGGGGTGAGAACACCCATCTGATATCCGCCGAACGTCTGGCGCTG
The DNA here is from genome assembly GCF_007923445.1 of Puniceibacterium confluentis. Classification (GTDB taxonomy): domain Bacteria; phylum Pseudomonadota; class Alphaproteobacteria; order Rhodobacterales; family Rhodobacteraceae; genus Puniceibacterium; species Puniceibacterium confluentis. The sequence goes on from NZ_VOJI01000017.1 coordinate 12,050, forward strand.
ATCGGACCCAACGGCATGCTGATCAACTCTGCCCGCGGTGATGTCATAGATCAGAAAGCCCTGATCGACGCGCTGAAGACCGGCAAGCTGGGCGGCGCCGGTCTGGATGTGTTCGAGGGCGAACCGGATGTCCCGGCCGAGCTGATCGCGTTGGAAAATACCGTTCTGCTGCCACATCTGGGCAGTGCCACCACCGAGACGCGCGAGGACATGGGCCACATGGTCGCCGACAATCTGGACGCGTTCTTTTCCGGGAAACCGGTGCCCAACCCCGTGTCGTAACCGGACTCTCCCTACGGTCGCACCTGTCTGGCCAGAACGCCCGCCGCGGCGTTCTGGCTTTTTGTGCGCCCGGCCATGTCGCGGCTGGTGCAACGTTCGGGGCAGAGCGCCAAAATTGTCGGAGGACAATTTTTGGCTGAGGGGCCGTCTACTGGATCGTGATCTCGACCCGCTGGCTGTCACCGCTCGACCCCGGAATGCGCAGGAAATACTGGCCGGGTTTGATCGCGATGAATTCGATTTCCATCGTGCCCGCATCGTCGAATTCGACCGAATCCAACCCCAGCGGGCGAATTTCAAGGTCATTCACCACAATTTCGTTGATCCAGATCGCACGGAAGAACCCCGGCCCTTCGAGACCCAGCTCGCCCGACCCGTCCGAGACGATTTCCAGCTCGTATCCGGTGCCGGATTTCAGAACCATCGGCGCTTCGGCCAGCGGTTTGCCCGATCCCAGCGTGATGTCGGGCAACTCTTCCATATTGGAGGCGGACAGCAATCCGGCAAAGCCCAGCTCATGCGCCCCCGCCGTACCGCCCAGTCCGGCCGCAAGAGCCGCAGACATCAAAATCTTCTTCATGGTCTTTCCTTTCCAGTGACGAGTCTCGGGGCAAGCGCCGCAGGCGTGCCCCGCAGTTCCAGTATCCGCGCGTGCAGACGCTCTGCCTCGCTGCGCGCATGGGTCACGAACAGCGTGGCCGGGCGCACTTCCGCTATCAGCGCCTCGGTCAGGGCCAGCATTCCCTCGGCGGTTTTCGGGTCCAGCGATACAAAGGGCTCGTCCATGATCAGGAACGCCGGATCGCCGGCAAAGGCCCGTGCCAGCGCCAGACGGCGCTGCTGACCAAGCGACAACTGGCCGGGGAACATTTCCGCCTTGCCGGCAATTCCCACCTTGTCCAGCATCGCCAGAGCCGCGTGTTCGGACAGGTCCGGATGCACCAGTGTGAGATTCTGCAGGACCGAGCGCCACAACAGCAAAGTGGGTTCCTGAAAGACGATCGCCATCTTGTCGGGCCGCTCGATGTGGCCGTCGAATTTGCTGTCAATGCCTGCAATCAGGCGCAGCAGGGTCGATTTTCCGATCCCCGAAGGCCCGAGGATCGCCACCGTCTCACCGCGCCGGATTTCGAAGGCGATGCGCCCCAGAACCGGGGTGCGCCCATAGGCTTTGCGCGTGATGTCGACCCGGATCATGCGGTGCGCCAGCGCCGCACGCGCCGCTCCCAGGGTTGCAGCAGCGACCATTCCACCACCAGCATGACGATGATGAAGGACAGCGCATAGATCAGCACCATGCGGACATCGAACAGTTGAAAATAGAGATGGATCTTGAACCCGATGCCGCTGGAGCGGCCCAGAAATTCGACGACGAGCACGATCTTCCAGATCACCGCGATGCCGGAACGGGCGGCGGCGGCGATAAATGGGGCCAGTTGCGGCAGCAGGACATGGCGCAGCCGGGTGCTGGCGGGCATCCGATAGACCTTGGCCATGGCATCGAGATTGGGATCAAAAGACCGCGCCCCTTCACGGATCATCGTGGTGACATTGGGCACCTTGTTCAGCGTCACGGCCAGGATCGCAGCGGTTTCGTTCAACCCGATCCAGAGATAACACAGCACGATCAGCACAAGTGCCGGCAGGTTCAGGAACACCACCAGCCAGGGATCGAGCCAGCGGTCAACAGCCGGAAACCGGCCCATCAGCAGACCGAGGGCCAGACCGATACCCATCGCCAGCACAAAGGCCCAGACAACCCGCAGCAGGGTCTGTCCGAGGTGGAACAGCAGCTCTCCGGATTGCAGTTCCTGCAGGAAGGGGCCGACCAGGGCAAGCGGCGTCGGCAGGATCGTCGCATCGGCGGTCAGTGTCGCCGCGACGATCCAGAGCCCAAGCAATCCGATGAGCGAGAATGCCGTCACAAGGGCCTTGCCGGTCATCGGAAGCCACCTGTCACTTCACATCCGCGAACAGGCCTTCGGGCAGGGTCGTCGCCTCCCCGACAAGCTCTTCGCCACCCAGTTCGGCCATCAGTTTCAGAAACCTGTCCGCCCCGTCCAGATCAACGGGACCACGTGCCGGGGATCCTGCGACATAGTCGGCCTTCAAGGTCTCGAATTGGGCGTCTGACTGCACATTCATGTCCGGGCGCAATGGCTCCCATGCTGCGGGATCGCTGGCCAACAGTGCCTTGGAGTCCTGCGAGGCGTCGTACAGCGCCTGTGCGATGCCGGGGTTGGCGTCAATAAAGCTCTGCTTCATGTAATAGCCCAGCAGCGGTGTGTCTGGGTTCAGCCCCAACGCCGTGGCGGCAGTTTCCACCGAAATAAGCTCGCGCATTCCTGCGGCCTTCATCTTGGCCAGGAAGTGCCAGAAATTGATCGCTCCTGCCAGTTCGCCGGACAGGCCGGACTTGAAGATCAGCGGCGGCGCCCCGAACACCTGTTCGGTCTCGGCCTTGAGATCCATGCCATATTCCTGTTGCGCATAGGCGCGCAGGATCAGCCAGCTCTTGTCCAGCGGCCCGCCGGCGATGCCGATCTTGCCACCGGCCAGATCCCGCAGCGATTGCGCCGTGCTGTCCTTGGGCACGACAACGCCGCCGACTGCCTTGGAATAGGGGACAAAGACATAATCCTTGCCAGCCGCCCGTTGCCGGGCGACCCAGATCCAATCGGCCACCGCCACATCCGCCTCGTCCCCTTCGACGGCAACGCGGGTAGCGCCATTGTCGGCATAGGGCTGCACATCAAGGCTGAAGCCGTGTTCGGTGTCAAAGCCGTTCTGGGTGATGCTGCTCAATTCCCAGTTTACCGTGCCGATCTGCAGAACGGCGGCGCGGATCACCGGCAGGTCCTGTGCCCAGGCACTGCTGGTGGTGATCAGGCCGACAACCATCAGGCTTGCGAGTTTCAGCGTCTTGTTCATTTTTCCCTCCCCAGGAAGTTCCGGCCGGATCAGTCCGGCGCGACAACGACACCCCAGGGCTGTTGCCCCACCTGCACCGACTTGATGGCCTCTTGGTCAGCCACGTCGATTATGGTCACGTCGTTGGAATTGCCATTTGTGGTGATCAGGTATTTCTGGTCCGGGGTAAAGGCCATCTGCCAGACCCGTTGCCCGACGATGATATACTTGACAACCTCGAGCCGCTCGACGTCGATCACCGCCACACGATTGGCCGGCCCCAGCGCCACAAAGGCGTATTTGTCGTCCTTTGTGACCTTGAGCCCCACCGGTTGCAGCCACTCGGGCAGCACGCCGGGCAGTTCGAATCCGATCTTGCTGCGCATGGTCGGCGTGCCGTCCGCCGCAATATCCATCACGCTGACCGTGCCGCCGATTTCCGACGTCACGAACAGCAGGCTGCCGTCATCGGTGAACTGTGCATAGCGTGGCCGCTGGTCGACCAGCACATTGTGCTTGATCTTGTAATCCCCGGTCGAGATGAAATGCGCCATGTTGGTGGTTTCGGACGTGTTCACCACCCATTTGGCATCCGGGCTGATGCCCATGCCTTCGGGCTCGACCCCCACCGGGATCTCGGCCAGCACCCTGTGGCTTTCGGTGTCGGTGACGGTGACCAGATTGTCATCCTCGTTGGCGATGTAGAGCGGGTTGCCCGAGGGATGCAGGACGAACAGTTCGGGGTCGGGCCCCGACGGCAGGGCATAGAGCTCTTCATAGGTCTCGGCATCGAAGACCTTGACCTGATCGTCATCGCTCGCCGCGACGTACAGCAGCTTGCCGTCCGGCGAGATCGTGATGCCGCGCGGGCGGTTGCCGGCGTCGAACTCGGTCATGACTTCCCAGGTCTCGCTGTCAATCACAGTGACGGAATTGCCTTTTTCGTTGCTGACATAGACCTTGTTCGCCACGGCGGGTGTCGCCAGTGCCCCCACAAGCGCTGTCGTCAGGATCAGTCGGTGCATTGCAGGCTCCATAAATTCAGTCAAAGGCGTCGCAGGCGGATTCCGGTTCGTCCAACCCCAGCGAATCCAGCGGCGAGCGTTGGTGCAGATAGCCGTCCTGTGGCGACACGCTGACAGTGATGCGGCCATCGTACAACAGGATCGGCTGCCGCATCTGGCCATTCCAGCTGCGAAAGGTCACGGCAACGCCCTTGAAGGCCGCCAGTTCGAAGTCGTCAGACAGGATATAGGTGCGCAGGGCGCCCGTGTCATTGCCCGAGGTACGGGTTACCGCCTCGCCGATCACCCGAAGTGCCAGCCAGACCTGGTAATCCTCTTGCCGCATATAGCGCCCGGTCAGCGCCTCGAACCGGCGCTGGAACTGGGTCGCGCCCCAGGCTTCGTGCGCGGCGTGAAAGGTCACCGGACGCAGCCCCGCCGACCCCATCGTCGGGCGCGGCGTCCAGAGATGGAACGGCAGGTAGGGGGCAAACACGTCCGACTCGTCCGCCGCGATCACGACATCATGGCGCTTGGCATCCTGGGTGAACACCGGGATCTGTTTCTGCACCAGTACATGGCCGGTATCGGTGCGACGCGAGCCGCCGGTGTCCTCGAATGCGCGCTCCTCGACAATCTTGGCGCCGAACTTGCGCGCAGAGGTGCGGTACGACTCGGCCAGCAGCTGGTCGGCAGGGTTGGACCCGTGGACCAGGAACCACTCGGGCCACTTTTTCCACATCGCGAACTGCGCAACCGCGTCGGTCAGCATCGCCCGGCTGGGTGCGATGTGCACCATGTTGGCGCGGCACGCGTCGTTGCGCAGCGCAGTGTCATGCGCGGTCGCATTCAGGACCAGCACACCGTCGCCCGCCCGGTCGGCAAGGCGCAGCAGGTCGTCCTGGTTGGCCATGACGATGATCAGCGACTGACCGCCCGCAAGCAGGGCGTCAAAGGCGTCATCGGCATCCTGCGGCGGGACGGCAATTGTTTCCAGCGTGTAGGTATGACCCAGAAACGCGCCCGTGGTCATGTTGTCCTCTTGCGCAAGCAGGGCACCGGCAAATCCGATGTCCTCGGGTACAAGATCATAGCGCGAAATCGGCGCCAGCGACGGATAGTCGATCCGGAACACCGCCGCGCGCACCTCTACCGCCATGGCCTCTCCGGCCGTCCATGAAAGCATGCCGAAAAACAGCATGATCCGCAAAAGTTTCAAGGTGTCCTCCCTGCCCCTGTTCCGGAGCGTTGAGCGGAGACTGCCAGAGATGCCGCCCTGCCCATACCAATACTTTTGGATCATTGCCGCCCCCTCGTCTGTGCCACACCTTACAGCGATGTCACGCACCACTCTGACCGCCTTGTCACTGCTCAGCGCCGGAACCTTTCCGGCGCCTTGCGCGCTTGGCGGTGCAGACCGGTGGAGCGCGCCGCGGTTTCGTGTTCCCTCCCCGATGCCCAAAGGCTATCGACGACCGGGAGCAATGCAGCGTAGACCAGTGCGGCCACATGCACTGCAATATCTTCGAAACGTGAGGACCCGATGAGACAACTCAGAAACATACTGGTGGTGCTGGGACTTATCCTGCCCACCATGACGCTGGCCCATGGGCCGTCCCGTCAGAAGGTCACCGTGACAACAGAAGTTGCCGCCGACCCCGCCGCAGTCTGGGAGGCTATCGGCAACTTTCACGACATGAACTGGCACCCGGCAGTCTTCGAGACTCAGGGCGACGGCGGCAATGCCATCGATTCAATCCGCACACTGGTGCTGGCTGAGGCAGGCGGCCCCACCGTCACCGAGTCGCTTTACAAATACGACGCCGACAAGATGACCTATTCCTACCGCATCGACGATGTCGCCGTCGAGGTTCTGCCGGTCACCAACTATTCGTCGCACCTGACGGTCAAGCCGCGCGATGGCGGCGGGTCGCTGGTTGAGTGGCGCGGCGCGTTCTATCGTGGGTATCCCAACAACGACCCGCCCGCCGAACTGAATGACGAAGCGGCTGTCGCCGCCGTCACCAGCTTGTATGAGGCCGGTTTTGCCGCCCTAGTCGAACGTTTTGGCGCACCGTAGCCACGCCTTCGGGATTGTTGCCGCCCTTGCCCTTGGCGCGACCACGGTCGCGGCAGGGGACTTTGCCTATGTGACCAACCAGAACAGCGAAGAGCTGAGCATCCTGGATCTGGATGCCCGCAAGCCGGTGTCCGTCGTGCCGATCCCGGGCAAACCGGCCGGTGTGGCCGTTGATGGCGCGGGCCATGTCTACACCGTTTCCCCCGATAGCAAGGTCGTGCGCCGCCTGGACTCTGACGGTGCGGTGCTGGCCGAAGTTCAGCTCGATGGCGGGCCGATCGGCGTCGCCTATGATGCCGATCATTCCAGAGTATTTGTCTCGGACTGGTACAATGCGCGGATATGGGTGCTGGACGCCCGGACGCTCGGGGTGTTGCGGATGCTGGAAACCGGCAGCGCCCCGGCGGGATTGTCGGTGTCCGGGGATGGCCGGTGGCTGGCTTCGGCGGACCGGGATTCCGATCAGGTGTCGATCTACGCTCTGGAAGGATTGACACTGCACAGGCGCCCGACCGTCGGCACCCGGCCCTTCGGTTTGCGCTTTGCCCCGGACGGCCGACTGTTTGTCGCCAATGTCGGCACCAACGATGTCACCGTCATTGATCCGCAGTCCGGCGAAACCCTCGCAACCGTCCCCGTGGGCGAACGTCCGTACGGCGTGGCTTTCGCGCGGGGAAGAGCCTTTGTCACCAACCAGTATGCTGATACTGTCAGCGTGATCGACCTTGCCGGCCTTGCGGTGATCGAGACCCTGGACGTGGGTGAATACCCCGAGGGCATCGACACCACGTCCGACGGCACGACGGTTGTGGTGGCGAACTGGTTTTCCAACACCGTAAGCCTGATTGATGCGGCGACGATGACAGTGGTGGGCGAGATCGAGACCGCGGATGGTCCGCGCGCCTTTGGCACATTCATCCAGCAGAGGAACTGACAATGACATCCAAAGCTTTGATCCTGACCGCTCTGCTGGCGCTGCCCCTGCCCGCCCGGGCTTATGAACCGTCCTGGCCGGACCTGTCACAGGCACTTTACGACGGCCGGACGCTCAATGACGGCGCAGGTTACATTTCCATAGATGTGCCTTATCGCACCGGCGACGATGCCCGCACCCAGGTGGCCGCGCAGATTTCCGCGCCCGATGGCCTGTTGCTGGGCAGTGTCACCCTGATCCTGGACGAAAATCCGATGCCGGTGTCAGCGGTGTTCAATCTGGATCAGCCGCAACCGCGTTTCTTCTTTGACGTGACCATGCGGATCAACGGGCCGACCCCGATGCACGTGGTGGCCGAAACCACGGACGGCCAGCTTTTCGTCGCCGAGGCCTTTGTGAAAACCTCGGGTCAGGGCGCCTGCTCTGCCCCCCCGGGCAGTGACCTGGAGGAAGCCCTGGCCACTCTGGGGGACATGACCATCGGCATCGACCAGTTGCTGGGTTCCGGCACCGCAGGCGAAAAGCTGAGTGCCCTGTCCCTGCGGCAGCGGCGTCTGGACCTGGATATCTCTCACCCCAGCAACTCGGGTATGCAGATGGACCAGATTACCCTGCTGTTTGTGCCGATGCGCTACGTCGAAAATGTCGAAGTCGATCTGGACGGCACCGGCTATGTCGACATCACCGGGAGCATTTCGCTGTCCGAAAATCCCCGCGTCAGTCTGGGAATCCCCGGACAGACCCAATCGGTGGACGTCACGATGACTGATACCGACGGTACAGTGACCCATGCAACCAAGCGTCTCACCGGGTATTGATCACACAGTTCTCGAGGTGGCGGATCGCCGGAACAGATTGCACTACTGCGCTTGCGGTTCAGGTTGGGGGAGGACTTCTTCCAGCGGGTAATCCCACAACGCCCAGCCGTCGGTGCCTTCCGGCAACCAGTAGACGGTGACATATCCGTATTCCAATGCGCGTTTGGCCGCATTCCACGACATCCAGCAGTCTTCGAGACAGAAGAACAGCAGAGGGTGGGTCAGGTCTCCGCCGGTGACCGTCGCCAGCCCGTTGCGAAAGTACTGGTGGTAACTGTCGGCAAGCGCGCCATACCCGACATTCGGCAGCCAGACCGCCCCCGGAATCGACTGGCGCTTCTTGGTGCGCCAGATCGTACCGTCCGGAAGGCCAGCCGGTTTTGGCGCCTGCGGCAGCACATCGACAAAGGCGACCGTGCCGGAAGTCCACAGATCATGCGCCGCCTCGGGACCGACAACCGTGCCGCCGTTCAGCGTGGTGGGCACCGGGGCGCGGAAATCATCCATCCGGTAATCGTCGGGTTCTTCGACCGCCAGCGCGGCAAAGGGCATTGCGACGCACAGGACCGCCGCAACCAGACGCGATATCACTGCGCCACCACCATCACTTCGGTCCCCATGTCATTGACAAGAGGCACCCCCGCCTCGACCAGGATGGCGTTGATTTCATCCTGATGGCGGCGGATCAGGGAATTCAGCTTACGCTCCCAGACCTTTTCGCCCATCCGCACACCCATCGTGATCCGAAAGAACAGCCGGGGTGGCAGGGTCTCTTTCAGCAGCGGGATGACAACCATGTCCGGGTAGTTGCTCTTGACCAGCGGGCCGGCAATCGGCCCCCACAGAATTGCTGCACCAGTCGTGCCGTTGTGCACATCGTTCAGCAAGTCGATAGTTGGCGATTCAAAGCGCCGGTCAACCACCAGATTGTAGGCCTTGGCATTTTTCAGCAGACCATTGCGCGCCATGTGCGTGGCTGGCGGACTGCCCGCTATGATGCCGATGTCCACCTCTTTCAGACGCGGGTCTGACAGGTCCGTCACGCTGGCCAGATCGGAATGCGCCGGGACCACCAGCGTAAACGCCGACGTCATGTAGTGGTTGGTGTTCAGCACCAGTTCATGGCCCTGCGCATACCCGATGACGACGTCACATTTGTTGGCCCCCAATGAATTGCGAATGAACCCGGTGGCCATCGGGTACCATTCGTACTGGAGCGGCAGCTCCAGCTTGGCCGCAAACAGTTCGGCCAGCTTGTTCTCGAATCCTGACCCGTCTTTGGCCGACATCGGCGCGTTGGCCGGATCGGCGCACACCCTGAAGGCGGATTTCGACACAAGGTCGGAAGTCTGCGCCACACCCGGCCCTGCATGCGAAAACAGCAGGGCCGCGGCGGTCGTGGCGAGGGCCAGAGATCTATGAGCCCATGCAGGCATTTTCATTCTCTTGGATCAGGTCGGATTTCGCCTCTTTCTTGGCCGGGCGGCCACGAGAGATGGCTTCCATGCCGCGCGCCTTGAGATAGACGTAGATGTCGTCGAGGTAGCACATAACGTTCTGGTTGTCGCCAAAGTGCGGCATCACCGAGTTTCCGTTGGCGCGACCGTTCACGACGGTATCGACGAAGTCGTAATAATCCATGTTGACGGCCGAGTTCTTGATCTTCGGCGCATAGGTCGAACCTTCGCCGTCGGGACCGTGGCAAACATGGCATTCGGAATGGTAACGACGGAAACCCGAGAAGGTCAGCCAGTCGACCGAGCCGTCCTCGCCAACGTTGAAGGTCGGGACGTCGTCTTCGGTGTAGTACCGTCCGCCGTCGTCGTAGGCGACTGCAACTTGCGGATGGTCAGCGGCGACGTCGACCGGCTGATCGCTCCAGGACTGGGCGCTGACGGTGGCGGGAAGGCCAAGTGCCACAATTGCGGCGGCAAAAAAAGTGGAAGCGGCACGCTTCATCGGGCGGACCTTTCGGTTGGGGGACATTAGGTAAAAGGGGCCGGCACCCCGGTCTGGCGTGCCGGCCCCCATTTGGTCAGTCGAACCTTAGTTCGGCAGAGCGAAGACGGTCAGCTGACCACCCAGTGCGGTGTAGTCGCTCAGAGCGGCATAACCACCCACAGCGCCAAGACCGTCGTTCGGGTTGGTCAGACCAGCCGCGAGGCCGATACCGGCCCAGCCGCCAACACCCGACAGGATGCCGACATACTGCTTGTCAGCATGGGTATAGGTCATGACGTTGCCGATGATGCCCGATGGCGTCTTGAACTTGTACAGTTCCTCGCCGGTCGTTGCGTCAACAGCCTTGAGGTAGCCCTCGAGCGTGCCGTAGAACACGACGTTGCCCGCGGTTGCCAGAGCACCCGACCACACCGAGAACTGCTCGGGCAGAGACCACTTGATCTCGCCGGTCTTGCCGTCCCATGCGATGAAGTTACCCATGCCGCCATGGCTGTCCGGTGCCGGGTACATCGCCAGCGTCGCGCCAACGTAGGGCTGACCGGCGGTGTAGGACACGCGGAAAGGCTCGTAGTCCATGCAGACGTGGTTGGTGGGCACGTAGAACAGCTCGGTTTCCGGCGAGTAGGCCGCCGGCTGCTGGTCCTTGGAGCCGAGAGCCGCCGGGCAGATACCGGTCGAGTTCACGTCTTCGCCGTTCTGTTCGGTCGAGTACTGTGCGACGACCTGGGGACGACCATACTCGGGGGACTCCTTGTCCATGACCACACCAGTGGTCCAGTTCACGGCCGGGTCGAACTTTTCGGCAACCAGAAGTTCGCCGGATTCGCGGTCCAGGGTGTAGCCAAGGCCGTTCCGGTCAAAGTGGGTCAGAAGCTTGCGCTCTGTGCCATCAATGGTCTGCTCCGAGAGGATCATCTCGTTGATGCCGTCATAGTCCCACTCGTCATGCGGGGTCATCTGGTAAACCCACTTGGCCATGCCGGTGTCTGCGTCACGCGCCATGATGGTCATCGACCAGCGGTTGTCGCCAGGGCGCTGTGCCGGGTTCCAGGTCGATGGGTTGCCGGTGCCGTAATAGATGAGGTTCAGTTCGGGATCGAAGGAATACCAGCCCCATGTGGTGCCGCCACCGATCATCCACTGATCACCTTCCCAGGTATTCGTACCCGAGTCGGCGCCAACCGGCTTGCCCAGATGCGTTGTCGCCTCGGGGTCCATCAGAATGTCGGAATCCGGACCCATGGAGTAAGCACGCCAGGCCATCGAACCGTCGGCGATGTTGTAGGCGGTCACCGAACCGCGCACACCGAATTCACCACCCGAAATACCGACGATGATCTTGTCGTTCACGGGCATCACGGTTGCGGTGTTGGTTTCGCCCTTGGACGGATCGCCGTTGGCGACGGACCAGGCGACTTCGCCTGTCTTGGCGTCCAGCGCAACAACGGTTGTGTCGGCCTGATGCAGGAAGATCTTGCCGTCGGCGTATGCCACACCGCGGTTCACGGTGTCACAGCACATCACCGGAATGACGTCCGGATCCTGCTTGGGCTCGTACTTCCAGGCGATCTTGCCGTCCTGGTCCAGATCCAGCGCGTAAACGATGTTCGGGAACGGCGTATGCAGGTACATCATGTTGCCGATCACAAGGGGCGAGCCCTCGTGGCCGCGCAGAACACCGGTGGACATGGTCCAGGCAACCTGCAGGTCGCCGACGTTCTCGTTGGTGATCTGGTCCAGTTTGGAATAGCGCTGGTTCTTGTAGTCACCAGTCTGGATGGCCCACTGGTTCGGGTCATCAATCAACCCCTTCAGGCTTTCGTTCGCGGCGGCCATGCCGGCGCAGAGTGCGATACCCGAAGTCAAAGCGAATAGCTTTTTCATTTTCCAACTCCCTTGTTGACGTAGTGCCATTGTGGCGGCCCCCTGATGCGCCCCGAAAAGGGGGCGCAATTGTCCAGGGGCCTTTGTGCAGATGACCGGCTCCTGTTTCCTCCGACCGGTCAGTGCAATCTCCTGTAAATGTTAGGACCCCTCCCCTTCAGCGTTGAACGTTGCCAGATAGGCGATCACGTCGGCACGCTCGTCTTCCTTGCGGAGACCTGCGAAGGACATCTTGGTCCCGTTCACGTAATCGCGCGGTTTCTCGAGAAAAGCCGCCAGCGTTTCAGGATCCCAGATCAGACCCTCTTCGCCTTTGGTCTTGAACGCATCCGAGTAACCGAACTCTTCTACCGAGGCGGCGGCGCGGCCGACGATACCATTCAGCTCGGGGCCAACCTTGTTCTTGGCATCCGCGCCGACGGCGTGGCAGGCCATGCATTTGCGGAAGACCTTTTCACCCTTGGCCGCATCGCCGGTGATTTCCATCGCCGGCGCGTGGCTTTCTGCGGCGGCGTATCCCGCCGTCATCGCCAGAAGGCAGGCCGTGCTGAAGATTTTGACAAACATGTCGTTCCTTTCCTAGTGCCGTGTGTGGTGCAGCCGTTCGGCGTGCCATTCAACATGATCACACGCGAAGGTGTTTATGAAGTAGTACGAATGGTCATAGCCCTTCTGCATCCTGACCAGTCCCGGCTGACGCCGTTTGGCCATGACATCCGCCAGGGCCTCGGGTTTCAGCAGGTCCAGAAACTGGTCCGCTGCGCCCTGATCAATCAGGATATCGCCCTTCCACCCATGCTCTTCGAGCAGAATGGTCGAGTCATGGCATGACCATGCGGTCTCGTCGTCGCCCAGATAGGCGCTCAGCTGTTTGCGGCCCCAATCCGACCGCGTCGGATGTGCGATCGGGGCAAAGGCCGACACAGAATCAAATAGCTCGGAATTGCGCAAGGCAATGGTCAAAGCTCCGTGACCACCCATCGAATGGCCGGTAATTCCGTGGCGATCCTGCACCGGCAGATTGTCCACCACAACCGACCGCAGCTCGGACACGATATAGTCGTACATCCGGAAGTGCGGCCGCCAGGGATCGCGAGTCGCGTTCACGTAAAAACCGGCGCCCTGACCCAGATCGTAGGCCTGATCGTCGGCAACACCGACGCCCCGGGGCGAGGTGTCGGGAAAGATCACCGCGATGCCCTGCCGGGCGGCGTGTTCCTGAAACCCGCCCTTGGTCATCGCGTTCTCATGCGTGCAGGTCAGCCCGGACAGGTACCACAGCACCGGCACCGGGCCGTCCTTGGCCTGCGGCGGAATGAAGGCCGCAAAGGTCATCTCGACTCCGCAGGTGTTGGAGGGGTGCGAGTACACCGCCTGCACACCGCCAAAGCACCTGTTTTCCGAGATGACCTCCAGGCTCATGTCAGTACACCACAACAGCGCGGATCGATTTGCCTTCGTGCATGAGATCAAAGCCGTGATTGATCTCGTCCAGCGTCAGCGTATGGGTGATCATCGGGTCAATCTCGATCTTGCCGTCCATGTACCAGTCGACGATCTTCGGCACATCGGTCCGCCCCTTGGCGCCGCCAAAGGCCGTGCCGCGCCAGTTGCGCCCGGTGACCAGCTGGAAGGGACGCGTCGAAATCTCGGCACCGGCCTTTGCCACACCGATGATGATCGAGGTGCCCCAACCCTTGTGCGCGCATTCCAGTGCCTGTCGCATCACGGTCGTGTTGCCCGTCGCGTCAAAGGTATAGTCGGCGCCGCCCTTGGTCAGCTCGACCAGATGCGCAACAATGTCGCCGTCAACCTTCTTGGGGTTCACGAAATCGGTGAGGCCGAAGTGGCGCGCCATTTCCTCTTTGTCGTCATTGAGATCGACGCCGACGATCTGATCGGCACCGGCAAGGCGCAGACCCTGAATGACGTTCAGACCAATCCCGCCCAGACCAAAGACAACCGCGCGGCTGCCCAGTTCGACCTTGGCCGTGTTGATCACAGCGCCGATGCCGGTGGTCACACCGCAGCCGATATAGCAAATCTTGTCGAACGGCGCGTCCTGACGCACCTTGGCCAGAGCGATTTCCGGCAGGACCGTGTGGTTCGCGAAGGTCGAGCAGCCCATGTAATGAAAGATCGGCGTGCCATCCAGCATCGAAAAACGCGTGGTGCCGTCCGGCATCAGGCCCTTGCCCTGGGTGACGCGGATCGCCTGGCACAGGTTGGTCTTGCCGCTCAGGCAGTATTCGCATTCGCGGCACTCGGGTGTGTACAGCGGAATGACGTGGTCGCCCGGTTTCAGGCTGGTGACACCTTCGCCCACTTCCAGAACGACGCCTGCACCTTCGTGCCCGAGGATCGCGGGAAAGATGCCCTCGGGGTCGTCACCGGAACGGGTGAATTCGTCGGTGTGGCACAGACCGGTCGCCTTGATCTCGACCAGAACCTCGCCGGCCTTCGGGCCTTCGAGATTTACTTCCATGACTTCCAACGGTTTGCCGGCCTCTAGGGCCACGGCTGCACGGGTGCGCATGCCTTTTCCTCCAATTATTAGGTTCGCTCTGATGGCGTTTGTAAGCACTATAAAACGGGGCATCCACCGAACAACTGCGACAATGGTTGGTATTGGGAGCGATGGACAGGCAGGGACCCCTCGCGCATAGTCCGCCCATTGGGAGAGAGCTGATGAAACACCGCAAATCCTGGGCGATGGCCCTTGTTTCCCTGAGCCTTGCAGCCCCTGTACCGGCTGCCGATTATGCCGATCCGACCTGGCCCTGCGTGCAGCGCAAGGTCGAGGGTCTGTCGCTGGGCCTGATGTGGCCGGGCGAGATCGCCAGCATCAAGATGACCCCGGAGCTGTCCAGGGTGGTCGACGATCTGGCCGCGCGTCTGGCCCTTCGGCGCATAGATCTGGACCAGGCTCAGGATTTTGTCAGCGAATTTGCCGCCGCGCAGGGCCGTGATCCGGTTTTGATGGGCCATGTCTTTCAAAAGACATTCGATCGTCTGGCCAGCCGGCGCAGCATGATCATCAAGGGAATCGAAGAGTTCTCGCTCAAGCAGATCGCCATGACAGAGCGAATCGACAATGCCCGCAAGGACATGGACAGTCTGATGGCCGCAGAAGCGCCGGATTATGACAAGGTCGACGCTCTGGAAGAACAGATCGACTGGGACGAGCGGATCTATACCGACCGGCAACAGTCGCTCACCTATATCTGCGAGACTCCCGTGCTGCTGGAAAAAAGGCTGTATGCCATCGCGCAAATGCTGATTGACGCAAGCAAGGACTGAGTGGCCCGAGCTGCCCGCCTGCGCGTGCGGCTCGGAAAGCTACCTCAGGCGAACCCTGCTACTCCCATTCCAGCTCGGTAAAGGCCACTGTCGCGTTGCGGGCGTTGTAGGCGTCGAACAGTTGCCAGCGGGTTGCCTCGGAGCGCGCAATTTCCTGAACCGCATTGCCCAGCCGTTGCCCCGCCGCGATTGCCGCGCGCGTGTCGGCGGCCAGCACCTCGAGATACCGCTGCATCGGCTCTGACCCTTGCGGCCACTCCAGAAGCGGGCCGCCATGCCCGGGCATCACTTGTGACACAGGAAGCGCCGCCATCTCGGCCAGCACCGACTGCCAGCCGACGACGGATCCGTCGAGCGCGGGCGTGTGGACGTCAAACACCAGATCGCCGGTGAACAGCAGCCCGGAGTCCAGATCCTGCGCCGTCAGATCGGTGCCGGTGTGCGCCGGTGCCCACGCGTGCAGCGCGATGCGCCGCCCGCCCAGATCGATCTCGACCGGATCGGACACCGGCTGATGCACCCGCACGGTATCGGTGCCGATAAAGGCCGCATCCCCGATCAGGCCTTGCAGGCTCTCAAGGTAATTGTCGCGCCGGTCTGCCAAGGCACGCTCAAGCCCGGCATGTCCGACGATGATGGTGTCCGCCTGGGCGAACAGGCTGGCGCCCAACACGTGATCCGGATGCATATGGGTCAGCACCAGATGGCTGACCGGCAGATCCGTGCGCGCCCGGATCGCCCGCCACACCGATTCCCCGATCCAGCGCGCCGATCCGGAATCGATCACGGCGACCGACTCGGCACCGATCACAAACGCGATATTGGCGACATCGCCACCGTTCCCGGCTGTCGGCTCGGCGATCATGCCGCGATGCACAAACACGCCCGGCGCCGCCTCGGCAAACTCCAGCGCCGCACCCTGGGCCACGCAGCGCGGCGCCGCACGCAGATCATAATCGGCAAACGGACCCAGTTCGGCCGGAACCGCCGCCAGCCGGGTCTCGCAGGCCTGTATCTCTGCCGCCTCGTATCCGGGCAACAGGACATCGCGGCAGGTATCGGCCCCCACCAGACACAGAGTTACGACAACTTCGAACATCGGGCCCGCCCTCCCCGGCGTTTCAGCAGTCTGCAGGGGCACACAAGCGTGAACCAGTCAGACCAAGGATCTAATGTCAATTTGCCGCATTTTGTGGCATATACCCGTCGTACGTCCCAGGAGGAGGACCTCAACCGTGAAAATCCTGCACGCCATCGTCTTGGCCACGCTGATCGTCAGCCCGGCCCATGCCGCGAACGACGCCGCCCAGAACCCCCTGACCGACAGCGAAAGCTGGACGGACCTGCGGGGCGACATCCTGGGCGATGCTGCCCTGGCCGATGGCAGCGGCGTCTTTGCTGTCAATGCCCCCTACCGCGCCGATGATGCGGCCACAGTGCCGATCCATATCGTGCAGAACGATCTGAGCGCGGACATCAAGCGGCTCAAGATCGTCATCGACGAAAACCCGGCCCCGCTGGCCGCCGAGTTTGTCTACGGCGATGCAATGGCCCCGCTCGACATGGAGGTCCGTGTTCGGGTCAACCAGTACTCGAACGTGCGGGTCATTGCCGAAACCGCTGAGGGTCTGCTGATGAACGGCCGCTTCGTCAAGGCCTCTGGCGGCTGCTCGGCCCCGGCGTCGAAGAATCCGGAGCTGGCCTTGGCGTCGATGGGGCAGATGCGTCTGCGCCAGTTTGAAAAACCGGGCCAGATGTCGATGCCGCGCCGCGAAGCGCAGATCATGATCCGCCATCCGAATTATTCCGGTCTGCAGCGTGACCAGATCACGCAGTTGTTCATCTCGGCGCATTTCATCGACACCATAGAGGTGTTTCAGGGCGACGACATGCTGTGGACAATGGAAGGCGGTATTTCGATCAGCGAAAATCCGGTGTTCCGATTCCAGTACAATGACAACGGCGCGACCGATCTGCGGGTCCGGGCCACCGACACCGAAGGCAATGTGTTCGAGCATACCTTGCCCAAGGACGCCCAGGGCTGAGCCTGGAACAGACCGGCCCGCCTGCCCCTTGATGCGGCAGACGGGCCAGTTGTGCCAAGACACGGCGGCGCCAAATCAGAAACAGATGATCTCGGCCTCGGCCTGTGCGCGGCGCAGATCCGCGACAATGGTGTTGGCAAAGGCGGCCGAACGGAAGATCGACATGCGCTCGCCCCCGGTCAGGCGCATGGACAGCACCGTCTCGGCCTCGACATATTGGTCATAGGGCAGGATCGACGCGATGGTGTCGATCGAACAGGCACATTTTTCCAGCACGTCACGTCCCTGCCCGTTGGTCGCCATGCAGGCAAAGACATAATCCGCCCGCGCGGCCGTCGGGTAATCGTTCAGCCGCTCTTCGACCGTCTGGGCCACGGCCGGCGCCGCCAGCAAAACCAGTGGCAGCAAAAGCCGCGTCATTGCCCTGACTCCTCCATCGCCTCGAACCGCATCAGCGAACTGTAAACCGGTCCGTCCGCACCGGACGCCGTGGCTTCCAGAGACTGGTACCAGCCGGGCACCTCGTCCGACATGGTGATGGTCAGGGCCAGATCGCCAAAGCCTTTCATGCGGTCCTGGTTGGGGTCGTCCGCAAAGGGATGCAGCGTCACGACCTGTGTCTTCACGGACCTGCCCTGAAAGGTTGCTTCGCCGGCCTGCACCTCGGTCGGCGTCACCAAGGCTTCCTTCACCCGGTTGCGGATGTAGAACGGGCTGCCGCCCGCCGATTCCGCCATGTCACGCACCGTGGTTTCCACAAAGTACATGATGATCGGGTTGCCCACGCTTCTGGGAAAGACCCCCAGGTTGCGATGTTTTTCGCCGCGCAGAAACCGCAATGATGCCTGTGGCGGTGTGCTGTCCTCAAACGACAATTCGATTTCGCCGGTGTCGCGCGCCGCGGCATCCGTCACCAGTGTGTTTGTCACCGTGCGTTCATAGAGCAGCTTCTGGTCCATACCGACGGTGTTGAGCGTGCCTTCCTTGAACAGCAGATCATAGGTGGCCGTGCCGTCGGCCGACCCGTCATTGGCCGCGGATGCGGGCAGCCCTGTCAAGGCGAGAGCCACCGCAGCGCAGGCTAGATATTTCAGCATTTTTGTCTCCTCCCGGGGCGCAGCCTACCGGGCGCGTCCCCCCTGTCATGTGCTACTTTTGTCGGGGTCCGCCGTCGTTACGCCAACGCCTTTTCGCGGGTCTTCCAGTCGATCAACGGACGCAGCCGCGACAGTTGCACCGGTTTGGTCAGTACCGTGAAATCGTTGCGCGCACCGATCTGCACCAGCGCCGGGCCGCGGTCCGCCGTGATCACGATCGCGGGCACATGGGTGGCGGTTTCCTCGCGCACCAGCCGGATCGCCTGCACCCCGGTATCGTCTCCGTCCAGCTGATAATCCGCGAGTATGATATCCGGGGCCATGCCGATGTCGCGCACCAGTGTCAGCGCCTCGGCGGTCGACTTTGCCGCCAGAACGCTCGCGCCCCAGGTTTCCAGCTTCTGCGTCGTGGCGAACAGAACATAAGGGTCGTTTTCCACAACCAGCACGATCAGGTTCATGTCATTGTCGAAACTGGCCTGAGCAGCCCCGAGGTTGACCGGCATCGGCGCACGCCCGGCGACCATCTCCATCTCGATCGAAAAAACCGAACCGACGCCGGGTTTGCTGCGCACGGCGACCTTGTGGCCCAGATGTCGGCAGGTGCGGTCGACAATCGACAGACCCAGCCCCATGCCCGACCCCGGAGGCACATTGTCGGCACGGGTGAATTCGTCAAAGATCCGCTTCTGATCCTTGTGCGAGATGCCCATGCCGGTGTCCCAGACCTGCAGCACCACGTTGGGACCGCTGCGTCGGCAACCGACCAGCACCCGGCCATTTTCCGTATACTGAATGGCGTTCACCACCAGATTTTGCACCGACCGCATGAGGTAGCGCTGGTCGCTGCGCACCCAAAGCGAACAGGGCACAACGCTCAGCCGCACACCCTTGCGGGCTGCCACCGGCGCGTGATCCTCGATGATGCCCTGCATCAGAGACCCCAGACAGACCTCGGTCACCGACAGCGCGCTGTCGGTGCTTTCCAGCCGCGAGATGTCGAGCAGCGCATGCAACAGCGATTCGATCGATGCGAACGATCCGTCCAGCCGCTCCACCGTCGGTGCGGTTGCGGTGCCGCGCGACATGTCGGTCAGTGTCGAAATCAGCAGTTTGGCCGCGTTGATCGGTTGCAGCAGATCGTGGCTGGCCGCCGCCAGAAATCGCGTCTTGGAAGACACCGCCGCCTCGGCCGCCTCTTTTGCAAGCCGCAACTCTTCCTCGACCCGGGCCTGGGTCTCGTATTGCGCCGTCAGCTGGACGTTCGCCGCGGTGAGCTCGGATGTGCGCTCTTCGACACGCTTTTCCAGCATCTCGGTCGCGCGGGATTCCAGTGTCACGTCCTTGATGTCCACCAGAAAGCCGCGATCAGGCAGCAAATGGGCCTGCAGGTCCAGCACGCGGCCACCGCCATGACGCAGGCGCTTGCGCAACTGTCCCTCGGTGCGCAGGCGGTATGGCCAGTGGTCGATGTCGGTGATGTCGGCCTCGATCAGCAGTCCGTTGTTCTGAATGAAGCCGAGAATCTGGGTGAACCGCGTTCCCTGCTGCATCAGGGTGAAGGGCAGGCCCAGCAACTCGCGAAAGCGGTCGTTGTGGATCATCACCATGCCGACCCGCGAAAAGGTGCAGATGCCCGAGGACATGTTGTCAAAGGCCGCTTGCAGGTAATGCGCCTGCATGTCGATCAGATGCGCCTTTTCTGACCGGTTCTGCCGGACGACATCGGTGATTTCGGTCTGCAGGATGATCACATTGTCCAGGCTGGTGCGTTGCTGGCTGATCTGGAACCACCGGTCCCCCGAAAGCGCGACAACAAAGGACAACAGCGTCGCGCCTGCCGGACCGGTGCGCGCCTCGGCCAGGTTGGCAAGCAGCTTGGCATCGGCGTCCACCAGATGGGCGCTGCGGCCCATGGCACTGAAATACTCGTCCATCCCGAGGCCCGGATGGATCTGGTCGGTGATGTCGGGCAACAGCGACTTGAACAGGTCATTGCACACCTGCAGCGTGCCGTCGTTGAACAGCGCGAACCCGCCTTCCATCGCGGACAGCGCGTCGGTCAGGTTCTTCTGCGTCCGCTCGCGGTCATAGCGCACAAGCTCCAACTCGTTGCTGGTGCGCTCGAGATCCAGCGTCTTGGCCCAGACCTGACCCTGAAGTGCGATGGCCGACTGAAACGCCGCATAGGCCGAATGACCGACATCATGCTGCCGTCCGGTGCGGCGGATCAGCGCGTCGATGATCTTGGCCTGTTTGGCGACCTGCACGTCAAGGGGATCATCCGGATCAATCAATGCAGATCCCTCGTTCTTGGTTCAAAGAATGCGACGCCCACAAAGGTCTGGTTCACGTGCACACCACAATGCTGTTCGCCGTAGGTGTTGAACCCCAGCACCCGGCGGTCACGGAAGATCTGTGATACCGCGCCGCCCAGCTGCTTTTGTTCAATCTCGAGTTTGCGCAGCACGCAGTCGAACCCGAGAATGAAATCCGGCGGATTGCCCGCCGGGCCACGCACGTCCAGACCCGCTTCGAGCGTGCGCAGGATTTCCTTGCCCCGCCCCAGCGTCAGCAGCAGTCCGTCGTCGATCGCCGACAGAAACGAAAGCGCGTGGGCGCCCGGCGCCTCCTGAATGGCGCGGACGTGATAGTTGTGATGATTGCGCACCAGCACCGGATTTTCGGCAAAGACCTGCGGCGACAACTGATCCACCGGCACACCCACCAGCCGAGCGTATTCCACCGCGGCCGGCGCTCCGTTGATTTCCAGAACCAGCCGTTCCTCGGGTATCGCGTGGGTCACCACCATCTGCTTTTCCGTGGGCAGGAAATGGTCAAAACCAAGACCGGTAAACGACAGGTCGGTTTCCAGCAGCAGCAGAAGCGCGGCATTGGTGTGAAAGGCCCCTCCGTGCAGCACAAAGGTCTTGCGGAAATCCAGTCCATTGCCGGCCGAGCCGCCGAACACCGGCATGTCGCCCAGGCCCTGTTCCAGTGCCGTTACCAGCATGTCTTCCTGCTTGGACAAGCCATCGGCAAAGATCAGCGCCAGCCGGTTCCAGTCGGCGGTGCGCTGAAACTGTGCGGCGTGACGACGGGAATCAGCGGCGATCTTCTTGATCGACAACGGCTTCAGCGGGTCGATCAGCATGGAGGCGCAGCGGAAATGCCGTTTCGGAAACGCCAGAACCTGCAACGCCCCGGTTTCATAGCCGCGCGGCGTGATCTGACCGGCGGTGGTGCAGCCAAAGACCGGCAGGCCAGGCATCTGCCGGTCAAGTTCATGCGCAAGCTCCGCGAGGTCCAGACCTTCGGGCAAAAGCACCAGGGCAAAACAGACTTCGCGCAGATCTATCTGGCTGACCAGTTCCGCCACGGCATCACGGGCGTCGCGCAGATGTGAAACGCCAACCCCGACCGAGGTTGGCGTATTCAGGGGCTGTTGCAGCATGGACCGCCCCCGCCTACTGGCTCAGGAACGCGCGGGCATCCGCATCTCCGCTGCCCACCGTCCCATCAAGGTTGCCGCTTTCGACAAGCACCGCGGCCTGGGTCCGGTTCTGCACACCAAGCCGCCGCAGCAGCGCAGTGATATGGGCCTTGACCGTGGCCTCGGCGAGATTCAACTCGTAAGCGATCTGCTTGTTCGGCTTGCCGGCACAGATCAGCTTCATGATCCGTGTCTGCTGCGGGGTCAGATCCGCGAGCTTCTGGTTCACCTGCCGACAATCCGGGCTGCCCTGCTCGGCCTTGCCGGTCTTCTGGTACTCTTTGGGCAGGTACTTGCGCCCGGCAGAAACATCGAACAACACGGATTTCAGCACCTGCGCCGAGGCGTCCTTGGGCAGGAAGCCCGCTGCGCCCGCATCCATCAGCGCATGCACCACATCCACCGAGGTCAGCGACGAGATGACGAGAATCGGCGTATCCGGGATGCGGTCACGCAGCGAAAGAAAGCCGCTGATTCCCGTGACATCCGGAAGCTTGAGATCAAACATCACCAGATCGGGCGCGGCACCGCGCCCGAGCAGGTCCATCGCTTCGCCCAGTGACTTGGCGGTTTCGATGCGGCAGTCCTGAAAAACATGGCGCAGCGCCGAAGCAAGCGCGTCTCCGTACAGCGGATGGTCGTCAACGATCACCACGGATCGTATGCGACCAGCGGGCTGCGCCACCGGATCGTGTTTCATAGCAAAGTCCTCCCAGCCGGAATGCTACCAAGAAAGGCCCCGTTTGCGCAACTCCCACACGCGGATGTGCAGTGCCTTGCAGCCCTGCGGAGCAATCAATTTCGCACTCCCCGGGGCCCGGCGCCCTGTGTCAGCTCTTGAGGCTGCCGTTGGCTTTGCCCACATGGGTGGCAATGGCGTCCATCAGGGTCGGCGACAGGCAGTCATAGGGCTCGAGTCCCAGTTCCTTGCAGCGGCCACGCACGCTGTCCATCTTGGAGGGGTCATACCCTGATTCGATGATGGACGACACAAAGGCCGCAAACTGAGGTTCCGACCAGCCCGAGGCGGGCGACAGTTCGGTATGCACGAAATCCAGGCCATAAAATGGATGCGCGGTGTTCTCGATCCGTCCGAACATGTGCACGCCGCAGCCTTTGCAGGCATAGCGCTGGATCGTTGCATGCGGATTGACCCGGTCCAGTTTTTCACCGTTCCGCGTCACCGTCACCTTGTCGCTGCCGACCACAGCCACCTGGGAAAAGGTCGCGCCTTTGGGCTTCCAGCATTGCGAGCAGCCGCAGACATGATTGTGCGCGGTCTGACCGGAAATCTCGACTTCGACCTTGTCGCTGGCGCAATGGCATTTCAGCGTGCCGCCCGAGAAGCTGGCAGAGCCTGCCTTGACGCCATTGTCCACCGCTGGATGGATGCGCACATTGCTGTAACGCGGTGTGCTGGGCCCCGAGCCCGAGCTACCGCCGCCGAAAAGATTAGAAAACAGTCCCATGAAACGTGTTCCTCCCTTGACCGCGCTCTGTTTCTTGCGCGCGATGGTGCGAAGACTGCCCGCCAGGTGACGTTGTGACAACTGAACCAATGGTATCGGTCTGATCCGCTGGCCGCCTCCGCCCCGCGATGATCCGGCACCTCCCGCTTTCCCCGGCACGCGCAACCCGTGTCGCAACGCGGCATCAGCTTGCGCGCAGAAAGCGGTGTACAAAATCAGGCAATGGCATTCGCCCCGGCGTGCGCCCGAAGGCGTCACGGTCCAGTTCCTCAAGCAGGCGGCGCCGATCGTTCGATACACCGTCCCGCCGCGCCAGTTCCTGCGCGGCCCGGCGCAGCGCCGCAACGTCCCCGTGCCGCGCCGCACGCGACATTTGCCGCCGCAGAGGATCAAGGGGGGCAAGCCGGCGCAGCCGTTCGAACCCCGCAAACTGTCGCCCGTACAGGATCCCCCCAAGCCCCGCCACAAAGGCCGCAAGAAACAGTGCCGCGACCGGCAGCACCGACAGCCGCGCAGGCGCGGGCGGCTCGACCGGCGCGGGCAGGCTCGATTCGTCCATGGCGACGCGTTGCGCGGAAACCGTCACCGATCGGGCCACCCGGTTGCGGGTGTCGAAATAGTCAAAGCTGAAGGGTTCCACGATGGCCGAGGTGTCGTTGCCCGGCCGGATCGTCCAGCGCCAGAACGCCACCGACACCGGCCCCTCCGGTGACAGTTCGACCAGCCGCTTTTCCGGGTGGGCAAAGATCATCGCCGAGGGCGAGCGCAGTTCGGGCATCGGCGGGATCATGTCGGGCGGAACCCCGATCGCCTCGACCCGAATCATGCGCAGCACGCCTTCTCCGGGTTGCAGCTGGTCCGGAGCGTTCGACCAGGTGTCCGACACCTGCAACTGGCGCACCGGAAACCACCAGGCGTCCACCGGCGGGGCGGGCAGCACCTCGATGGTGATCGGCATGGACTGGATGTCATGGCCAAACCAGTCGTCGCCCTCATCCGTCAGGGTCAGATGGTGGGTAAAGGCGCCAATGGTCAGACGCCCCGCCCGGGCGGGATAAAGCGCCATCCTCCGCCGCAGGTTCTTGACCTTCTTGCCGCGCTCGGTGGTGTCATACCACTGATCCGGCCCCAGCTGCATCCAGTTGAAGCCGTCCAGGTCAGGCTGCTCCATGATCTCGCGGGTGACGTGCCTGCGGTATTTCCCCTCGATGGTGATCAACACCATTTCCTGCACATAGGGGGCCACATCGCCATTGGCCACCGTGACCGTCAGGGTCAGGTCCGAGGGGTTCACCGACGTGGTCTGCGCCCACAGGGCGCTGCCGGTCAGGAACCACAGCAGCAGCGCCAGCCTTCTCATGACGGATCCTCGGGCTCGGGGGGCAGCAATCCGGCCTTTTCGCGGCGCTTGTGCTCGAACGCGATGCGGGCGGCCATGTAATCGCCCGGAACATCCTGCAATGTCGCCAGCCAGCGCCGGTTGGCGACGATGAACTTGTCATCGAACACCCGCCGCACACCCAGCCGTCCGCGGCTCTCGAGTTCCGGCAGGCCGATGAGCGCGCCGGCATTGGTCACCTCCGATCCGGTTCCGGCGGCCCGGGCGCTGCCCTGCGCAACGGACGACGGCTGCGCCTCGCTCTCGTCCCCTTCTTTGGCAAACCAGGACACTTCGGTTTCCGGATCCAGCGACAGTCCGGCATAAAACGCCGCTACAAGGTCAAAATTTGCCCCCGCTGCGGAATCGCCGGTCATCCTGCCGGCATCGAAAGCCTCAAGTGCCGCGGCGTATTGCCCTGACCGCACCCGCGCATTGCCGAGGTTCAGCATCATCCGCGCCTCGCGGAATGCGGCTTCTGCCGCGGAAAAATCCTGTGCACGATACAACGCCGCGCCGCGCCAGCCGGGATCAGAGAACAGCGGTGCAGCCAGCCCCGGCAATCCCAGGGTCATCAATACCCGCCCGAGCGGCGCCGCCCCGCCCAGCAGCGCCGACAGCGCCAGACACAGTGCGGCCGAGAGGGCAATCCACCTCATGTCACACCCCGGCGCCGAAACAGGAGCAGAGCCGGGAACAGAGCCAACAGCAGCAGGAAGCGCCCGAAATCCGCCCAGAACAACAGCGGGTAATCCTGTTTCTCCAGCCGGTCCCGCGCCTGTTCACCCAGAAATGCCGCAAAGGCATCGGTTTCACTCAGCCCGAAGATCCGGCCCTGCCCCGTCGCCGCCAGCGCTTGCAACTCCGGGTTCGGGTCACCGACGTGTATCACCGACACCCGCGCGCCCTGTTCTGCCAGACGGCCGGCCTCTTGCAGGGCGGCGGGCCCCAAACCGCCGCCATCGCTGAACAGCACCACGTCCCCGGCGAGCACCTCGGCCTCGCGCAGCAGCATCGCCGCCTGTGCCAGCCCGCGTTCCGGGCGGCTGCCCTTGTCGGGCACGGTCTCTGCGTCGACCAGCGACAGAGTCTGACCCAGTTGCCGCAGATCACCGGACATTTCGGCCCCGACGTAACTGTCGCCGCCAAAGATCACCAGCGCCCCCGGTCGCGATCCGAGTGCCGCGACGCCGAAACGCCCCATTGTCTGCAAAGCCGGCCAGAAGCCACTGCCGGTCATCGACGGCGACGCGTCGATGACAAACACCACCCCGTCCAGATTGCGGAAGGCCGCCGCGTCCCGCCGCTCCAGCGCCGGTCCGGCGAGTGCCAGCACGATGAGCCCCGCGGCTGTCAGAGCGCATATTCCGCGCCGGGAGGCGCCCGCCTCGTCCACCCGCCCCAGCGCGCGCAGGGCGCGCAGCATCGCCGGATCCATCACCCTGTTCCAGTCCCCCAGACCGGCACTGCGGCGGCGCATCACGAGCCACAAGGCGACCAGCGCGGGCAGAACCATCAGCCATTGCGGGCGCAGCAGGGAAAACGCATCCATCACTCGGCCCGCCACGCTATCCACAGACACAGAACCGCGGCGAGCGCGGCGGGCCAGACCCAGTATTCGGTGAAAACCTCGGCGGACAACCCGTCGCTGTCCGTGGCTTCGAGCTTGTCCAGCGCCTCGGTCACGGCGACCAGATCCTCGGTTGTGCGGACCCTGAAACTTGTCCCGCCACTCAGTTCGGACACAGCCCGCAGGGTTGCCGCGTCCACGACGCCATTCTCGCCCGGCTCTGAATCCGTCAGATCCTTTGGCCCCAGCGCAATGGTGTGCACCCGCACGCCCAGATCGGCGGCCAGCCCGGCCACGCCGCGCGGATTGGTGGCACCCGCATTGTTGATGCCGTCAGACAGCAGGATCACCACCCGGCTTGCCGCTGTCGAGGTCTCGAGCCGTTTCAGGGCAAGGCCAAGCGCGTCGGAAATGTTGGTGGCCCGCCCGGATATCCCGATCACCGAAGTTTCGATCCGCCGCGCAATCGCTTCGGTATCGAAGGAAAACGGCGCTGCATAATATGCTTCCGAACCAAACACGATCAGTGCCACCCGATCACCTGCGCGGCGGCGTGCAAAGGCGGCGCCGACCCCTTGCACCGCTTCCAGCCGGGTGATCCGCGCACCATCAAGAAAAAAGTCGTCGCGCACCATCGAGCCGGACAGATCCAGCACGATCGCCAGGTCCCGACCGGACACCTTGAGCGCGGGAATGGGCTCGAGCTGCCGTGGCCCCGCCAGCGCCAGCACCAGCAACAGCCAGACCGCCCAAGGTGCGATGCGCCGCCGCGCGCCCGGCGTGGCCCCCTGCCCTGCCCCGGCCAGAATGCCCTGGCCGATCCGGTCCGGCACCGCCAGCGCGGCCCCCCCCGACGGCGCCGCCGGCAGAAGGCGCAGGATCAGCAGGGGCAGCGGCCAAAGCAACAGGGCCAGGGGGGTGGCCAGCTCAATCACACCGCTGCACCTCGGCACGCAGCACCCCGATGTCCGGCAGGCCGTCAGGCTGGTACAGGGCCTGGGTCAGCGCCGCAAAACGCTCTGGCGCACGGCTCTTGAGCAGGCGCAACATCGCCAGGCGCTGTGCCTCGTCGGGCAGAGCCTGAATTGCCTGCCAGTCCATCTTGCTGTCAGCGGGAACAGGTCGGAGACGCGTCACCAGCCGCAGGCCAAGGCCAAGCACCACCGCCAGCAGCAACCCCAGGAACAGGGCCACCAGCAACTCGGCAAACAGGCCGCCCGGTGCCTCGGTCGGCAGGCGAATGTCGCGCAGACCGATCAGCATCGCCTCTTCGCTCAGGCCGTGATCGGACATGGCTCAGGGCTCCCGATCCGGCGGAAATGCGGCGCTCAGCCGCCGCGCAGAGACTTCCGGCGCGGCACCGGCGTCGATCGCCAGCGCCGGGAAACCCGCGATGTGCCGGTCCTGCGTGGCCGCGAATGCCGGCCCGTCGCCGGAAATCCGCGCCCGCGTCCGCCCGCCCCCCGCCAGCCGGATCGGGTAGGATCCCGGCGGCAAATTGTCCGCCAATGCGTCGTGCAGCCAGATCAGCCTGGGGCTGCGCCGCCGCGCAAGTTCGGTGAGCCGGTCAGGCAGACCGTCACCCGGAACGTCAAACCCCGAAGCGATGACCAATTCCGCACCCACCGGCGCCACACGCCCAAGGCCGGACAGGCTCTGATCCAGCGGCGGATCCTCCTGCACCCCGGCCAGTGCCAGTTCCAGCGCTGCCTCATGGGCCCGCACCAGACCGCCAATCACGGCCAACATCCCGCGCGCACGGCCTCGCACCGTCACCGCAACCGGTTCTCCGGCACCGACGGCCAGCAGGCCGACCCGGCCACCTTCCTCGATCACCTGCCAGCCGATCAGCGCCAGAGCCTCGGCAGCCGCCACCGAACGAAAGGCGCGCCGGGTGCCCCACAGCATCGACGGCCGGAAATCTGCGACCAGCACCGTGACGCGGTCGCGCTCTTCCTGAAAGCGACGCACATGCAGCGTGCCGGTGCGCGCTGTTGCGCCGCGGTCAAGGTGCCGGATGTCGTCCCCGGCCACATATTCGCGCACGTCGGCAACCTCTTGACCGTGCCCGCGCCGTTTGGTCACGAACCCGCCGGGCAGTGCCGAAAGCTGAGCCGGGTCGCCGCCCTGCCCCAGAAAACCCCGCAGCGCAATGAGCGCCCCGGCGCGCAGGGCAATGCCGGGGGCTTCCAGCGCCGGGTTCACAGCGGCTCCACCGACGCGACCACGTCCGCGATCAATGCCCGGGCGGTGCGGCCCTCGGCGACGGCCCGCCAGGTCATCACCATGCGGTGCGCCAGCGCATCGCCCGCCACCTCTGCCACGTCTTCCGGCAGGGCAAAATCGCGCCCGTGCAGAAAGGCCCGCGCCTTGGCTGCGGCCGCCAGTGCCAGCGACCCACGAGGCGACACGGCATGATCAATGTCGCGGGCAAAGGGATCCGCCCGCGTCGCGGTGACCAGACGGACGATATAATCCCGCAGCGGTGACGACAAATGCACCGACATCGCCACCTGCCGCGCGGCACGCATGTCCGCAAGCGACAGCTGCATCGGCGCGGTGCGCACCCCCTGCCCTTCCGCTTCGACCAGATCCAGAATGCGCCGCTCGGTCGCGGGATCTGGCAGTTGCAGAACAACATGCATCAGAAACCGGTCAAGTTGCGCCTCGGGCAGCGGGAAGGTGCCATCGTGTTCAATGGGGTTCTGGGTCGCAACCACCAGAAACGGGTCCGGCAGCGGCATGGTCTCGTTGCCGCTCGTCACCTGACCTTCTGCCATCGCCTCGAGCAGGGCGGACTGCACCTTGGGCGGAGCGCGGTTGATTTCATCCACCAGCACGAGGTTGTGGAATACCGGACCGGGCACGAATTCAAAGCTGCCGGTCTGCGGGCGGAACACCGGCGTACCCGTCAGATCCGAAGGCATGAGATCGGGCGTACACTGGATCCGGGCAAAGCCGCCGTCCATCGCCTCGGCCAGCCGCTTGACGGCGCGGGTCTTGGCCAGGCCCGGCGCGCCCTCGATCAGGATATGTCCTCCTGCCAGCACACCGATCAGCAACCGTTCGATCAGCACTTCGTGGCCGATCAGTCCTTCGGCCAGATGTCCGGCAAGGGCGGCAACCGCGCCGGGCTCCCGATCCGTCGATGCGTCCATGTCTCCTCCCTGTCGCCGGTGTCCGGCGTGCTTTGCATTCGAAGGTAGCGCAGCCCGCGCCAGGCACAAACCTGTTCCAAGGTATCAGTCAGGGCGGCGCGGCCCCTGAGTTATCGAAGCTTGACCGTGCAGGCTCCGTCCAGAATTGGCGCATAGTTCGGATTGGCCAGCGTCGCATCGCTGACCGCCTCAAGTCGGTCGAAATCCGAGTTGATGAATTCGAGAAAGGCGTCGGAATTGGTTCGCTCAACCGGCGCCTGGGCCAGCGCGTGAAGCATGAACACATCGAACTGGCACAACCCCGCAGGATTGGATCCCAGCAGTGCCTGCATATATCCTGCGGAGCCCCAGGGCAGATGCCGCAGGTTCACCGGGAATTCTTCGAGCTTGGACAGGAACGCCGCCTCGCGGTCAAAATGCAGGATGTCCATGCCAAAGGAAAAACTCTGGTACAGTTCTTCGATCAGGATCGAGGCGTAAAACGCGGCCTCCAGCTCTGTCGTCTCGCCCGGTGGGGGCTGCATGACCATGACATGTGTGGTCCGCCCGCGACGGCCGAAAAACGTCTGGGCCTGGGCCGGGGATGCGACGAACTGCTCGCGCCCCGATGGCAGGCCAAACCGGAACACCTCGTCCATCCGACGCAGATCCTCGTTGAACGCCACATGCGGCGGTCGTTCGGAATACAGCCGCAGATAAACACTGCGCCCCGTCCCGCAGAACTCCAGCCCCTGCCCCGCGTAGCGCAGCGGCAGCGGTTTGCCAAAGACTTCCGCCATCAGTGCGCGGAACGTGTTGAGGACAGCCTGCGTCTGTGGATGCGGCAGTTCGCCGACGACACATAAAGAGGCGCCGGCCAGGTCACGCCCGTTAATGACAATGGGCGGTATCAGCGGATCGCTTTTCCAGATCGCGGTGCGCAGTTCGTAGACCCAGCCTTTTTTCGCCAGCTTGAGAAAGGCGGCGCGGTCCGCAGGAGATGGCGCGGCACCTGCCTGTGGTGCAACGGTGAACCAGAGTACCGCCAGCAGTGATAGTAAACGGGACATTCCAGGAGCTCCCTGCCAGTGCCGAGCAACCTAGTACGGGCGTGGCAGATGTCCCGAGGAAATTCTCTGGTGTCAGGTCTCGGACCCGGGATAAAGCAGCGCGACCCGATCGACTCCGGACTCGACCGAACGGACAGCCCGGGTGACCCGATCCAGAAGATGGGTCTGCACGTAGTGGGCATGAAACCGGCTCGGCGCCATCAGCAACAGCCGGTCGCCGGTCTGGCGGTGCACCGACAGCGCACCGAGCCAGGCACCATAACTTTGTGTATCCTCGGCATAGAGCAGCCCCTGCGCAAGTGACCAGACGTCACCACGGCTCAGATCCGGCGGCGCAGAAGGTGTCCGGCCCGGAAATGCGACCACGGCCCCCTGTTGTGGTGCCTCTCCGAGACTCATGCCCATGCGTGCTTGAAAATCCTCGCCGACATTGGCCCAGGCCGGACGCGTGTCCTCGAGCACTCGGTCAATCCGCAACCCATAGGCGGTAATCCGTCCGCGCGCGCCGGGTCTACGCACTTCGAGCCAGCCCATGGCGCGCAACTTGGCGGTCTCGCGCTTGACTGTGCGTTCGTCCACACACCAGAGTCTGGCCATCTCGCGGCGCCCGACGACCAGTTCATCGGATTTCCAGTTGTATCGCGCGGTGATCAGCGTCAGCAATCGCAAAACCAGTCGCTGTGTGCCCTTTTCCTGAGCCAGCGCATATGCACCAAGAGCCGTCAGCACATCATATTTGCGCGAAGCCGCATTGCGACCCACAGGCTGTGTGACGATCATTCGTCCGGTCCTTGTCTTCGAAGCGCGGAAACGCTTGACTGCCTCTTGGCGCAGTCTGCTGCGCCTGTTGCCGGTCTGTCGGTTGGTGGTACCCAACGCTCTTCGCCAGCTTGGCCTAATTAGCGTCCGCATCACCGATTCTGTCAAGCCAATTCCGGCTTGGGTCGTTCGCTGTCTCAATATCTAAAATGAAAATCCGGTTTCAATGGTATAGGGGGACACCCAGAGCGTCCCCCTATCGGGTGTTTTTGTCCCCCCATGGGTGGTGGTCACCCACAGAGGTGTCCCCTAAACCCGGCGCTGCGACCGAGCGATTGCGCGCCGTCGCTGCGAATCGCTCCAGGCACGGGAACCGCAGGGTTTAAGCGCATTTTACCGCTGCCATAGTTCACCGACTTCCACGGTATTAGCTTTTGCCAAATCAATCAAATCAGCGTAAATAAATGTTCAGCAGGATTAAGCGTCCATAAAGACAGGAAACAGGCCGTTGCCATATACCCACGAAGACCTGGCGGCACTCCAGGCAAAATCGCTCAAGATGCAGAGTCACATCCGCAAGCAGACCTTTTCTCCCGAGAACGAAAAAACACTGCGCCGCTTTTCCAGTTGGGAGGTCTCCGAGCTGATCCTCAAGGTGAACCAGTCGACCTTTCGCGGGCGCCTGGCCGCCGATCCCTCGCTGCCCGACGGTCTGGTCGAGGAAGACGGCCGCCAGCGCTGGTACACGCTCGAAGAGATCAACGAGATCCGCCGCCGCATGAAGATCAACCGCCGCTCGCTGCTGCCAAAGCGTCCGGCGAACAAACGTGCCTTTCGCGCCGCCATCGCCAATTTCAAAGGCGGCGCCGGCAAGTCCACCGTCGCGCTGCACTTTGCCCATGCGGCGGCGCTTGATGGCTACCGCGTGCTTGTGGTCGACTTTGACCCGCAGGCAACCCTGTCGCATTCCATGGGCCTGTCGGACGTGGCCGAGGATTTCACCGTCTGGGGCATCATGGCCCGCGATCTGATCCGCGAGACCGACCGCATGAACGCCGCCCCCGTCGCTGCCGAAACCGGGGCCCGGGTGCCGACGCGGCAGTTGCCGGCCTCGATCCGCGACATGGGGCTGGGCGGCCTGCGCAACACGGACTTCATCCGCCCGACCGCCTGGCCGTCGATCGACATCGTGCCCTCCTGCGCCAATGCCGCCTTCGTGGAATTTGCCTCGGCGCAGTACCGCCACCTCAATCCCGACTGGTCGTTCTTTGCGGCTGTATCACGTTTTCTCGACGGTATCGCGGCGGATGCCTATGACCTCGTGATCTTTGATTGCCCGCCCGCCATCGGATACCAGAGCATGAATGCGGTGTTCGCCGCTGACATGCTCTATGTTCCCTCCGGACCCGGGTATTGGGAATACGACTCCACCACCTCGTTCATTGGTCAGTTGTCCGAGGCTCTGGGTGATCTTTCTGCGGGGTTCCCCGCGGGGAACCTGCCGCTCCCGAAGGTCTTTCAGGACATCCGCTTTCTGATGACGCGATACGAGCCGGGGAACGATTTGCATCGCGCCATGTTCGAAGCCTTTCGCAAGGTCTTCGAGGGCCACGTTGCCGAACACCCGATCGAGATGACCCGCGCTGTCGAGCAATCGGGCCGCTTTCTGTCGTCGGTTTACGAGATCGACTATCGCGATATGACCCGTGAAACCTGGCGCCGGGCGCGTGCCACCTTTGACCAGGCCTACGAAGAGTTCCGTGACAGCATCCTGGCCACATGGGACCAGCTGGAGGACGCCGCATGAGCAAGAAGCGCCGTATATTTGATATAGACCTGCCCGATGATGAGCCGGAACAAGCCGCCGCGACACCCAGCGCCGATGCCCGGCGCGGTCCCATGGCGTCGGCGGTACGCGAAAACGCCGAAGCGCTGACCTCGCGGGCGGACATCGAGGCACAGATCCGGGCCGAAAACGACCGCCTGGCACACGAGCATGTCCGTTTGAAGAAGGCCGGACTGATCACCGATCTGGTGCCGGTCGAGTCCATCGCCAGCACCAAGCTGATCCGTGACCGCGCCCAGGACGGACGTGACGATCTGGCGGAACTCAAGGAGTCCATTCGCGCCATCGGTCTGTCGAACCCAATTCAGATCGAGCAGGTGGGTGAGGGCCAGTACGAACTCATTCAGGGGTTTCGGAGGCTTTCGGCCTGGCGTGCTTTGCTCGCCGAAACCGGCGATGCGCAGATGTGGGGCCGGGTGCCTGCCACCATCCTGGCGCGGGGCGAAACACTCGAAACACTGTATCGTCGCATGGTCGACGAAAACCTCGTGCGCAAGGACATCTCGTTCGCCGAGATGGCAATGTTGGCGCGGGATTATGCGGGCGATCCGGCCACGGCGATCAACGATGTCGATGCGGCTGTGCTGGAATTGTACCGCTCCGCGAACAAGCAAAAGCGGAGTTATGTCCGGGCCTTTGCGCAGATGCTCGAAGAGATCGGTTCCGGCCTGCATTTTCCCCAGGCAATCCCCCGGGCTTTGGGCCTGGAACTGCGCAAGAGGCTGCAGGACAAGCCGGGACTGGCCGAAACCATCCTGCGGGACCTCGCTGCGTTGCCGACGCCGCGCACGCCCGAAGCGGAACTCTCGGCGTTGGCGCGCCACTCCGGGTCCGGCACGGCTGAGGCCGCCGGGCAACTGCCGCGCAACCCACAACAACCGCGCCCGGCACGCACCACGTTCCGCATCGAAAGGGCAGGGGGGGCTGCCAGGGTCACGGCCTCTGCCGGCCGCCTGGAGCTGCGTCTCGATACGGATTTCTCCGCCAAGGACCGCCGGGTATTGGAACAGGCCCTGAGCGCATTTCTTGATCGGCTCGAAGAATAGGCTCTGCATCAGGGGGGCAGGGGGCTTGCGATCCCTGCCCAAATGCGGCCCGCCTGCCCGAGGGTTCCCCGCGGGGAACCCGATGCGCAACAGTTCGCGCTGTTCGAACCGCATGTCGTGACCTGAGGCCTTCCCCCGCGGCAACTACAAGTCTTGGCCGACGCCCGTTACAGACAGCCAGACTATAGGTTTATCAAATGCTTGGCGGGCAAATTAGCATAGTTGCCTATATTCCAAGCTGCCCGTCCCCGCTCTAGTCTTGCTGCAGCACAGCAAGGGAATGATCATGGGCGCACTCGACGGCATCAGGGTTCTGAGCTTCAATCACTTTCTGTCCGGGCCCGCCGCGGCGCAGCATCTCGGCGACCTCGGGGCGGATGTGATCGCCGTGGAGCCTCTGAACGGCGCCTTCCAGCGCAACTGGGCCGTGGGCAACCGGTTCGTCGACGACACTTCGGTCAACCACATGACGACCGGGCGCAACAAGCGCTCCATCGCCGTGGACCTGAAGGCACCCGCGGGCCTCGCCGCCGTCAAGCGGCTGATCGCCACCGCCGATGTGGTGATGGAAAACTTCCGCCCCGGTACGCTCGACAAGCTGGGCCTTTCCGAGGCGGACATGCGCGGCGTCAATCCGGCAATCATCTACGCCGCGACAACGGGGTTCGGCGCGGACGGACCCTATGCCAAGCGCCCCGGTCAGGATGTGCTGCTGCAGGCGATGTCGGGCCTTGCCGCCCATACCGGCAGCATGGAGCACGGGCCGGTCGCGGTAGGCTCGGTTCCCATCGACCACCACGCGGCGGCGCTGACCGTCGCGGGCATCGTCGCGGCGCTGTTCGAACGCGAGCGCACCGGCAAGGCCCGCCGGGTCGAAGTCAACATGCTGCAGGCGGCGATGGATTTGCAGGGCGAGTCGATCACCGCCTGGATGAACGGTGCTGACCGGGCGGGCCCCAGGGGCAGCGACGGCATGGCGAACTGGTTCAGCCCGGCCCCCTATGGCATCTATGCCACGACGGACGGGCACGTGATGATCTCGATGTCCACGCCCGCCGATCTGGCCCGTGCCCTTGACCTGCCCGACGTCGCCGGGTTCACCGCGACGGATGGCTTTGAGCGCCGCGGCGAGGTGTCCCGCGCCGTGGCCTTCGGCATGCAGCGCCATTCCACGCAGGAGGCGAGCCGCAAACTGCAAGCAGCGGGAGTCTGGCACGAGGTCGTGCAGGACTACGACGCGCTGCGTCAGAATCCGCAGGCGCAGCACCTGAAAGCCTTCACCGAGGCGACCACGCAGGGTGGTTCGCCGATGATCCTGCTGTCGCACCCTGTCCGTTACGACGGTGAAACCCCGCCGGTGCGTCTGACACCGCAACCGCTGGGGCGGCAGACCCGCGAGGTGCTGGCCGAAGCAGGGTTCAGCAACGGCGAAATCGACGCGCTTCTGGCAGCGGGCGCCGTTGTCGAGACCGACAGGATGCGCGGCTGAGCCGCCGAAAGGACTGAGCAGATGGATTTCACGATCTCTGACGAGATGAAGATGGTGACCGAGGCGGTGGGCCGCTTCGTGCGCGAAAAGGTGCAGCCGCTGGAGGTCGAGACCGAAGAGGCCGCAGCCATCCCGGCAGACAGGCTCGCCACGGTCAGGGCCGAGGCACAGGCTCTTGGCTTTTACGCGCTGAACATGAGCGAGGAGGTCGGCGGCGGCGGTCTCGGTGTTCTCGATATGTGCCTGGTCGAGGAAAAGCTGGGCCAGACCTCGGACGCGCTCATCCGGCGAATCTTCGGGCAGGTCTACCCGATGCTCGAGGCATTCGAGGGTCCGCTCCGCGACAGGTATCTCTATCCCACCGTCAAGGGCGACAAGATCTGCGCCATGGCGATCACCGAGCCGGGCGCAGGCTCGGACGCCGCCGCGATCCGGACGCATGCCCGCCTTGAAGGCGACGAATGGGTGCTGAACGGGACCAAGCACTTCATCTCGGATGGCGACATTGCGGATTACATCATCGTCATGGCCGTGACCGACGCCGAAAAACGCGCCCGCGGCGGCATCACGCTGCTGATTGTGGACAGCGACACCCCCGGTTTCAGGGTGGTGCGCAACCAGAAGATGATGGGGCACCGTGGCTATGGCCATGCCGAACTGACCTTCGATGAGGTGCGCATCCCCAAGGGAAATGTCCTTGGCCCTGTCGGCGAGGGGTTCCGGGTCATGATGGCCAATGTCGGCGGCATCCGTCTGGGCCATATCGGCGCGCGGGCCGTGGGCATGGCGTCACGGGTGCTCGAATTGATGCGGGACCATGCCGCGACGCGCCAGCAGTTCGGGCAGCCCATCGGCGACTTCCAGATGGTGCAGCAGATGATCGCCGACAGCGCGATGGAGATCTTTGCCACCCGCATGATGGTGCTCAACACCGCCTGGGAGGTCGACCACGGCATGGACCCGCGCGACAAGGTTTCGATGGTCAAGGTACAGGCTTCTGAAATGCTGGGACGGGTCGCCGACCGGGGGCTCCAGGTCTTTGGCGGCTACGGTTTCACCAAGGAACTCCCGCTCGAACGCATCTACCGCGACGCCCGCGTCACCCGCATCTACGACGGCACCTCCGAGGTGCACCGCATGCTGATCGCCCGATCGGTGATCAAGCGCGGCCTGACCCTCTGACCACCGCTCGCCCAGCAACCCGGCCGGGAACTCCGGGCAGTTTGCGTTAAGCCGCACCGACGCTTTTCCGCCAGTCAGCTACACCAGACACGAAGAGATCCAGATGACACCAGACCTTCCCGCGCCCGGCCAGTCCATCACCTTCCGCAAGACCATGACGGTGGCCGAGCAGGGGTTCTTTACCGGGATTTCCGGCAACCTTGGCCCGCTTTACGTCGACCGGCGTGCTGCGCAGGCAGAGGGCCTGCCCGACATGGTGGTGTTCGAACTGGCCGCGGGCGCGCTGTTCACCACCGCGCTTGGCCGCCTCGCCGGACCGGGCTGGCGCATCGGGGCGATCTCTTTCCGCTTTGCGCGGGCGCTGACCCTCGGCGAGACACTGGCCGCCACTGCGACGGTCGGCGCGACCAGCGGCGCGCTCGGCTGTGTGCTGACGGGCGACGTGAATGGCGAACAGGTGATCGAGGGCGAGGCGCGGCTGGTGCCCGTGACCGCCGATGTATGACATCCGCCAGATCGACGCCCTGAAGGTCGGTGACCGTGTGTCGGTCTCAAAGACCATCACCGAGGCGGACTGCGCCATGTACATCGCCGCCACCGGCGATTTCGGGCCGGTCCATGTGGACGCGCATTATGCCGCCGACACCCGGTTCGGCGAACGGCTCGCGCCCGGCATTCTGGTCGCGGGAATCTGCACTTCGGTCCTGACGGCGGAGCTGGTGGGCACTTTGGGCGTGTCGATCCGCGATTGCTTCTGGTTCACCGGGGCGGTGCGCTACGGCGACACGATCACGTTCGAGATCTGGATTTCCTCCAAGGACGAAGCCAACCGCACCGTCGACTGGCAGGCCTCTGCCCGAAACGAAACGGGCACCGAAGTGCTCAAGGCCGACGCTACCCTGAAATTTCCCAGAAAGAAGGTCACGACATGAGCCTCACCGGCAAGGATCTGCGCGGCATCACCGTCGCTACCGTGCTCCCCTTTGACTCAGAGGGCGCCATCGACTGGGACGGCTATGCCGCCGTGCTCGAACATTGCGCACGCCCCGAGACGACCGACTGCGTCTTTGTCAACGGTCACGCGGGCGAGGCGACGGCGCTGACTCCGCACGAACGCACCGAGGTCATCCGGTTCACCCGCGACCATATCGGCGCGGGTCGGCCGCTGCTCGCCGGGGTCGTGCCGACCGGTCTGCCCGATGCGACGACCCAGGCCGAGGCCGCGCGCGAGGCGGGGGCCGACGTTGCGGTGATCTTTCCGGCGGAAGCCCTGGGGGGTGGCAATGCCGCGACCGGCGCGCCCGTCGCAATGATGGAAAAGCTTGCCCGTACGCTGCAAATGCCGCTGTCGGTGTTCCAGTTTCCCATCGCCTCGGGCTTTGGCTTTTCCACGCCGGTTCTGGCCGAGATTGCACGAATCCCCGAGGTCATCGCCGTGAAGGAAGGCAGCGCAACACTGCTGGCCTATGACGAAAACCGCCGGGCCATAAGGGCGGCGGCGCCCGATGTCGCGATCCTGCCGTCGAACTTTCACTGGTTCTTTGCCCAGGTTGCCCTGGGGGGCGACGGCATCCTGTCGGGCCTTGCCTCGCTTGTGCCGGGTCTGCTCGCGAATCTCTGGAAAGCGTCCGAGGCCATGGACCTCGCCGCGATGCGCGCGGCCAATGACCGGCTGTACCCGGTGGTGCGCGCAGTCTACGGGCCCGCGCCGGTGATTGATATGCACACCCGGATGAAGGACGGCCTGCAGATGCTGGGGATCATCGAAAATGCCGACCCGCGGCTTCCTTTGTTGCCGCAATCGGCCGAGATCGTCGAAGGTCTCCGCAGGGCGCTGATCACGGCAGAGGTGCTGTGATGACCCCGCGCGAGAGCCACGGCGGTCTCTACGCCGCCACCATCTGCCCGATGCGGGACAACGGTGCTCTGGATCACGCCAGTCTCGAACGCCATGTCGCTGCGGTCCTGGCGGATCCCGGGCAGCGCGGGCTGCTGCTGAACGGTCACGCCGGTGAAGGGATCTTCCTGTCGCGCGCCGAGCAGGCCGAGGTGGTGCGGATTGCGCGGCAGACGGCGGGCGGAAAGCGTATTCTGGCCGCTGTCAGCGCCGAGGCCACTGCCATCGCCGCCGCCGACGCGCAGGCGGCCATCAGCGCCGGGGCGGACGGGGTGATGGTGTTTGCACCCTTTTCCTGGGCGCTTGGGGCGGATGCCCGTTCCATCGTCGCCCATCATCGCGGCATTGCCGCGGCGGTTGGCGGCGCGCCGCTCTACCTGTTTCAGGGCTCGGTCGGATCCGGGCTTGGCTACAAGCCTGAGGTGCTGAAGGCCCTGCTCGAAATCGACGCCGTCGCCGGTATCAAGGAGGGGTCGTGGGAAGTGAAATCCTTTGAGACAACCCGCCGGATTGCCCGCGCACTGCGCCCCGAAGTGGCTGTCATGGCCTCGGGCGACGAGCATCTCTACACCTGTTTCGTGCTGGGCAGCGACGGCAGCGCCGTGAGCCTGTCCGCGCTGGTGCCAGAGTCGATCTCGGCGCTGGACGCCCATGTGCTGAACGGTGACCATGCCGCCGCGCTGGCGATCCATGAAAAGCTGTTCGGTCTTGCCAAGCTGGTCTATGCCGCGCCTGGCCACCTGGCGGCCGCCAGGCTCAAGGCCTGCCTTGCCGCGCTGGGTCGCATCGACACGCCGGCCTGCCGCGCGCCGACGCCACGCATCGAACCGGCGGAAGCCGACCGCCTGCTGGCCGCGCTGCGCCCGTGCCTGGAGGCTGCGTGATGCCGCAGACCCACATCGTTTTCGTCGACATCGACCCCGCGCACGAAGCCGCCTTTGACGAATGGTACGACAACCGGCATCTGCCGGATATCCTGGCCTGCCCCGGCTGGCTGGCGGCGCGGCGGGAAAAGTGCCTAGAAGGCGGGCCGCGTCATGTTGCAATTTACACGATCAGCGGGCCAGAAGCCTATGAAACCCCGGAGTTCAATGCTATCAAGGGCTTCGGGCCGTTCACGGACAAGATCCGCAACTTCCGTCGCATCAGGCTGACGCGGAGTTGAAGGCACCGGCCAGGATGGATCGGGGCCGCGACATGCTCAATCTCAGGCAACTCGAAATTCTCCGCGCCGTGGTGCAATACCGCACGACGGTCGGCGCGGCGGAACGTCTGGGCATGTCTCAGCCGTCGATTTCCAACACCATCCGCCATATCGAGAGCGTGCTTGGCTTTCCGTTGTTCGAACGGGTCAGCAACCGTCTGACGCCGACCGAAGAAGCGTTGATCCTGCTTGAGGAATCCGAACCGCTGTTCCTGCTGCGCGACGCGGTGAATCAGCGTGCGACGGATCTGCGCATGGGCCGTATCGGGCGCATTCGCGTGGCCTCTACGGCCGAGTTGTCAGAGGCCGTGCTGCCGCGCGTGATTGCGGATTACGCGAATGAATATCCGCAGATCCAGATATCCCTGGAGACGCGCCCGCTCGACAGCGTGTTGCAGGTTGTGGAAAATGGGCTGGCCGATGTGGCCTTTATCATCGCCGGATACGAACGTCAGGCGCTGGAATACGAGCTGGTCGATGAATTGCGCGCCGTCTGCCTGTGTTCAGAGAACGATCCGCTGGCAAAGCTTGACCAGGTCACCCCAAAGGATCTGACGACACGGCCGCTGGTCGGTCCGCAGGTCGCCAACCGCATCGGGCTGATGATCGCCGAAAGCTTTCGCGCCGACGGCTACGATTACCGCCCCACCATCGAAACCCGCTTCATGAATGCCGCCGCGCGGATCGTGCGAGACGGCTGGGGTGTGACGCTGGTTGATGAACTCTCGGCCTTTTCCGCACTGAAGCCGGGTCTTGTCGTGCGCCCCTATGCGCCGGAACTGAGGTTTGCGCTGTCGGCGGCCGTCCCCAGAGCCAAGACCGCGTCGCGGCAGACCCGGCGCTTTATCGCGGCATTTACCGAACGCGCGGCGCTGCGGATCGCGGAAGTCAGGGCCGCGACGCATCGACCCGGGTTTCCGGACTGACCTGCCGTTCCCGCAGCCGCGCCAGCAATGCGGCGCCGCCCTCGACGATCAGGTTTGTCTCGTTCGTGGCCACGATGGCGGTGGCGCCGAGGGCGAGCGCATGGCTTTGCAACAGGTGCGCCGGCAGCCCCATGACCCCGAAACCGCAGCCATTGCGCCGGGCGGCCTCGGCGATCGTCACAAAGGCCGCCAGCACGCGGGGATGATCCAGTTGTCCGCGCAGGCCCAGCCCGTCGGCGAGGTCGTTGGAACCGATCATCAGCATGTCGATGCCATCGGTCGCGGCGATCCCTTCGACCTCTGCCAGTCCTTCGGCGCTTTCGATCATCGCGATCACCTGTGTGCCGACTTCGGTCCGGGCGCACAGGTCGGCCGCAGGGATCAGCGCGTAGTCCAGCCCCGGAAGCGGTCCCGGCAGGGCGCGGGCGCCGCGCGGTGAGAACCGGCAGGCGCGGGCGATCCGGGTCGCATCCGCGACGCTGTCCACATGCGGCACGACGACGGCGGTGGCGCCGCAGTCCAGCACCCGCGCCACGTCGCCCGATCCCGGTCCGGTGACCCGGCCCCAGACCGGAATGCCCGCCGCGATCCCTGCCGCGGCCGTCTGACCCAGGTCTCCGAGGCCCAGCGGCCCATGCTCCATGTCGATGACGACGAAATCGAATCCCGCCCCGCGCGCCAGCAGAACGGCCTCTGCGCGGCCAAGAAGACAGAAGGCGAGGCCGCAGAGATGCGCGGCCGGATTTGTCGTGTGCTCAAGAATTGTTCGGTTCACCAGGTATTGCTCACTTTGCGGTCATTGGCCTTATGCGTCTGTTTTGAAGGTAATGCAGATTCCGCGGAAATATTCAGGAAAAGTGCGGGATAAATAGTTGGTATCAGTCTTCTTATAGTCGCGGTTCTTCAACCGCCCGCCATTGCCGGTAACCTGAGCGCAACACGGCCCGGGATGGACAGTTGCAAGGCTCCGCCATACCCCGCGCCGCTCAACAGGAAGGCGCATCAATGACAAATGCTACGACCCGTTCCGCCGACCCGGTGTCGGCCCCGCGAACGTGGAAAGACAGCAGGCTGGTCCGGGTCCTGACCCTTGGTCTGTGGGGGCTGCGGCGGCTGGTGGATGGGGTGGCGCTGCTGCTGCTTGGGTACATGGCGCTGGCGATCCTCGCGCAGATCACCGGGCGCTACGTCTTCAACTATTCCATCGCCTGGAGCGAGGAGACCGCGACCTTTGCGCAGGTCTGGTTGACGTTGCTGGGGGCGGGCATCGCCATGCGCAGCAACCAGCATGTCGGCGTCGACTTCCTGATCCGCAAGGCGCCACCGCCGGTGCAGCGGTTGTGCTCGGCGGCGAGCTTTGCTCTGGGGGCGTGGTTCCTGAGCGTGGTGGTGATCGGGTCGCTGTCGCTGGTGGCGATCGGGTTCATGGTGAAATCGCCGGCGCTGCGGATCCCCATGGCGGTACCCTACATGGCGCTGCCGGTCGGATTTGGCTATTTTCTGCTGGAATTTGCGCTGTCCGGCCTGCCGCGCATCCTGCGACCTGGTGGCCCCAATGATCCGGGCGAGGCGGCGGCATGATCTGGGCAGCAGGCGGTTTCCTGCTTCTCCTGATCTCGGGCATTCCCATCGTGCTGGCGCTTGGCATTGCTGCGCTGGTGGCGATCGAGATGACGACAACGGCCCCGATCTCCATCGTGGCACAGCGGGTCTATGGCGGCATCAACTCCTTCACCCTCATGGCGATCCCGTTCTTCGTGGCCTCCGGCCTGTTGATGGAGGCCGGCGGCATCGCCCGCCGCTTTGTCAACCTGGCCACGGCGCTGGTGGGCTGGATCACCGGCAGCCTCTACCTTGTCGCAATTGTCACCGGCACCGGACTTGCCGCGATCTCGGGCTCGGGGTCGGCCGATACGGCCGCCATCAGCGCCGTGATGACGCCCGAGATGAAGCGGCGGAACTACAACATCGACCTCGCGGCGGCCGTCATAGCCGCATCCGGCTCGCTCGCCTCGATTATTCCTCCGTCGATCGTGATGATCGTGATCGCCATCACGGCAAACCAGTCCATCGGCGCGATGTTCCTGGGCGGCGTGGTGCCGGGGCTGCTGGTCATGACGGGACTGATGCTGGGGTGCTGGATTTATTCCCGGCAGGGAGGCGTGGCCTATCGCGACCGGGAGGCATTCACCCTGGCGCGGCTGCGCGCCGGTTTTCTGGATGCGGCGCCGGGCTTGCTGGTGCCGGCCGTCATCATCGGCGGCATCACCGGCGGCATCTTTACCGCGACCGAGGCCGCCTGCGTGGCGCTGTTCACCACGCTGATGGTCACGCTTTTCATCTATCGCGAACTCAGGCTGTCGGACCTTCCCGCGATCCTGCTGCGCGCCATCAGCCTATCGGCCACGGTGCTCATCATCATCGCCACGGCTTCGGTGTTCACCTGGATCATCGCAACACAGGGCTTTCCGGCGATGCTGCGCGGCTGGCTGACCGGCTTCACCGACAACCCGGTGGTCTTTCTGCTGATCGTCAACCTGCTGCTGCTGGTGGTGGGGATGTTCATGGAAAGCATCTCGGCCATCCTGATCCTGCTGCCGATCCTGCTGCCTTTGGCGCGGAGCTACGACATCGACCCGGTGCAGTTCGGCGTGATTGCCGCGCTGAACCTGTCCATCGGGCTGATCACGCCGCCCTATGGCATCTGCCTTTACGTCGCCGCGTCAGTGGCGGGTCGGCGGATCGAACAGGTCTCGCGCAAGGTCTGGCTGCCGTTCGGGTGCATGTTTGCCGCGCTGATGCTCGTGACCTTCGTTCCCGCCATTTCCCTCTGGCTGCCTTCGGTCCTGATGAACTGACACAGCCGCTCCAACCAACCCATCCGAAGCAAGAAGAAAGTAGAAAAGACATGTCCAACAGAACGCTCACCTCCCTGGTCGTCGCCTGTGCTCTGGCCGCGGCCCCGGCTTTTGCAGCCGAATACACCTTCAAGATCGCCCATACCAACGCTGCCGACGAGGTGCAGGACATGGGC
The DNA here is from genome assembly GCF_007923445.1 of Puniceibacterium confluentis. Taxonomy (GTDB): domain Bacteria; phylum Pseudomonadota; class Alphaproteobacteria; order Rhodobacterales; family Rhodobacteraceae; genus Puniceibacterium; species Puniceibacterium confluentis. The sequence goes on from NZ_VOJI01000017.1 coordinate 55,866, forward strand.
CTTCAGAAAATGAAGGAACTGCTGGAGGCAAAGACCGACGGTGCCGCCACGCTGGAAATCTATCCCGGCGGCCAGCTGGGGGACGAAGCGCAGATAATCGAGGGCGTCATGCTCGGCTCGCTCGACATGGCGATGACTTCGAATTCGATGCTGTCGAACTATGTCGAGGACTTCCAGGTGTTCGACATGCCTTTCCTGTTTCCCACGATTCCCGCCCTTGGCGAGAAGCTGGATGCCAATTTCGACCTTCTGGAATCCTCGGCCAACGCGGCTGGATTTGAACTGCTGGGCGTCTTCTCCTCGGGCATCCGCCACCTGATGACCTCCAAGCCCATCGAGAGCATCGGTGATCTGGCCGGCATGAAGATCCGCACCATGCAGAACCCGGTTCACGTCGAGGCCTTCCGCGCCTATGGCGCCAACCCGACGCCGATGTCCTACAGCGAATTGTACGGCGCGTTGCAGGCAGGGGTGGTCGACGGAGCCGAGGGCGCCTCGACCGGGTATGACGGCATGAAGTTTTACGAGGTCGCGCCGTCCTTCGCGCTGGTTGGCTGGCTGAACATGACCGCGCCCGTCACCATGCAGAAGGCCGCCTATGACGCGCTGCCCGCCGAGATCCAGACCGCACTGATGGAATCCGGCGAAGAGGCCGCGGCCTGGCAGCGCCAGTATGTCGTGGATCAGGAGCAGCCGCTGCTTGACGGCTTTGCCGCGCAGGGGGTCAGGATCACCCACCCCGATACCACCCCGTTCATCGAAGCGTCCAAACCGCTTTATGAAAGCCAGCTCACAACCGATGGTCAGAAGGCGCTGTACCAGGCCCTGACAAATTGAGTGACCGGCCCGTGGCATCTCCTCCCTTGGCGCTGCGGGCCAATTGACCGGCCAGAGGACATACCCCAGATGCTCGATACCGCCATCCGCAACGCCGAAATCGTCACCGCCGCAGACCGCTACCGTGCCGAGATCGGCATTCGCGGCGGCCGCATCGTGACGATCGCCGAAGACGTCGGCGCCGCCCATGAGGACATCGACGCCTCGGGCCTGCTGGTGCTGCCCGGCGGCATCGACGCGCATGTGCATCTGGAACAACCCCAGGGCGGCGGCGTGGTCATGGCCGACGGGTTCGAAAGCGGCACGCGCTCGGCCGCAGCCGGTGGCACCACCACGGTCATGCCCTTTGCCCTGCAGCAAAAGGGCCAGTCGCTGCGCGAGGCCGTGACCGCCTATCACAAGGCGGCCGAGGGCAAATGCCATACCGACACCTCGTTCCACCTGATCATCACCGACCCGACACCGCAGGTTCTGGGGCAGGAACTGCCGGCGCTGGTCAAGGATGGCTACACCTCGTTCAAGGTCTTCATGACCTATGACGACATGGTGTTGAACGACGCGCAGCTGCTGGATGTCTTTGACGTGGCACGGCGGGAAAAGGCCCTGGTCATGGTCCATGCCGAGGGCTACGATGCGATCCGCTACATGGCCAAACGGCTGGAAGAGACCGGCAGGACTGCGCCCTATTATCACGCCGAAAGCCGCCCTCAGAGTGTCGAGCGCGAGGCGACGCACCGCGCCATCTCGCACGCGGAACTGACCGATGTGCCGATCTGCATCGTGCATGTTTCCGGCCGCGATCCGATGGAGCAGATCCAGTGGGCGAAGAAGCGCGGCATGAATGTCTGGGCCGAAACCTGTCCGCAGTACATCGCGCTGACCGCGGAGAACCTCAAAGGTCTGAACATGGATTTCGAGGGCGCGAAATACGTCTGCTCGCCGCCGCCGCGCGATCTGGATTCGCAACAGGCGATCTGGGAAGGGCTGCGCGACGGCACCTTCGACCTGTTCTCGTCCGACCATTGTCCGTTCCGGTTCGAGGATGCCATGGGCAAGGATGTCGCGGGCGCGCGCACCTCGTTCCGCTGGGTGCCCAACGGCATTCCGGGGATCGAGGCGCGCCTGCCCATCCTGTTTTCGGAAGGTGTCTCGAAGGGGCGGATTCCGATCGAACGCTTCGTGGCGCTGACCTCGACCAATCCGGCGAAACTGTTCGGGATGTATCCGCGCAAAGGCACCATCGCCGTGGGCAGCGACGCCGACCTGACGTTCTGGGATCCAGGGCGCGAGGTGACCATGTCGCAAAGCCTGCATCACCACGATTGCGATTATACCCCCTACGAGGGCATGGCGATCAAGGGCTGGCCGGTGCGCACCATCCTGCGCGGCAGCACGATCTTTCAGGACGGCGAAATCACCGGCTTACCGGGGCAGGGGACCTATCTGGAACGCGGCACCAGTCAGGCGTTTGGCGTCTGAGGGACAGCGGGCCCGGACGGGGGCGGCGCGCAGCCTCACTCTTCCGATGCGATCCGGGACACGAGGTCCTCCATCATCGCGGCGTTCTGCATCCGCAGGATCGCTTCGGCAGCGGGCGCGTCCTGCCGTTTCAGCGCGTCAATGAGCAGGTTCATCTCTTCTGCCATGACCTGCCGTCGTCCGGTGCCGTAGCCATAGCCGCGGCGGAAGGCAAAGATCGTGTCCCATCCGCGCTGGAAGACCCTAAGCGCCTCGCGGTTGCCCCCGAAAGTCACCAGCCGCACGTTGAAACTCCGGTTGGTCTCGATGGCGGCCAGATCTTCGCCTGCCGCGATCTGCGCGCGGTAATTGGCGACCAGCGCCTCAAGCTCGCGGATGCGTTCCAGCGTCAATGCAGCCATGCCGCGCCTGACGGCAAAGATCCGCAGCTCGGTGTTCAGCTCGAACAGGTCGGTGATGTAGGCGCGGTCGAGTTGCCGCACGGTCGCGCCGCGGTTGGGCTCGATCTCGACCAGGCCCTCGCCTTCGAGTTTGCGCAACGCTTCGCGCAGCGGCATGGTGGAAAATCCCAGCCGCTTGGCCAGTTCCGCCGTCTTCAGCCGCGCGCCCGGCGCGATGCGCCCCGCAAGGATATCCTCGCGGATCTGGCGCGTGGCCTGATCGACAGAGTTCTGCGCGGTGTCGGGATCTTCTTCGGTCATGCGGCGCACCATCCGTCAGGGGGCCTTTTGGATCAAGGAGATATGTTCGGCTTCAATGAGCAGCGCGCCGTCTGCGCGATGCAGGCGCACGGACTCGGTGATCACGCCGGCCGGGCGCGAGGCGGATTCGCGCTTGGCGACAAAGGCCATTTCGACATGCACCACGTCGCCTGCGACGATGGGGGCGACGAACCGCACGGCGTTCCAGCCAAGTGATGCGATGGAGGTTTCCTCGTACAGCCGCAGTTCCGTCTTCAGCCCCTCCATCAGCGACAGGCCGTAAAGGCCATGCGCGATGATCCCGGGAAATCCCTGTGCCTTTGCATAGGTTTCATCGGTGTGCAGTGGATGGAAATCCCGTGTGAGACGGCAGAACGCGGCGATGTCCTGCGCGGTGATCCGGTGGCTTGCCGTGGTGAAGGAGACGCCCACCTCCACGTCTTCGAAATGGAGGTTCATGTGTACATCTTCTCTACCTGGCGCGCGATGATCATGCGCTGGATCTGGTTGGTGCCCTCGTAGATCTGGCTGAGGCGGACGTCGCGGAACAGCCGCTCGACCCGGAACGCGCGGGAATAGCCGTTGCCACCGTGGATCTGCAACGCGTTGGAAATGTGCACCTGCGCCATGTCGGTGGTGAAGAGCTTGGCCTGCGCCGCTTCGAGCGCGATGGGTTGGCGCGCATCGTAAAGCCGCGCGGCATGGTGGATCAGCAGGCGGGCGGCGGCGATGTCCCTGGACATGTCGGCCACCATGAACTGGATCGCCTGAAAATCGTAGATTGGCTTGCCGAACTGCTTGCGGTCATGGGCGTAGGCGATGGCATCCTCCATCGCGGCCTGCGCCATGCCAAGCGCCATGGAGGACATCATCAGGCGGGAGAAGTTGAAGTTCTCCATCGCCATGTGAAAGGCGCCGTTTTCGGGTCCGATCAGATTTCCGACCGGCACGCGCACGCTGTCAAAGCTCACCACGCATTCGGCGAGGCCGTGCATCCCGAGCAGCTCTTCGCTCTTGCCCTTGATCACGCCGGGGCGGTCCGTCTCGACCAGAATGCAGGAAATGCCCCGGTGCCCGGCCTCCGCATCGGTCTTGGCAAAGACCATGATCACGTCGGCGACCTGGCCGAACGTGACCCAGGCCTTGGTGCCGGTGATGATGAATTCATCACCCTCGCGCCGGGCCGTCGTCTTAATCGCCGCGACATCCGATCCGCAGTCCGGCTCGGTCACTGCGGTGGCGGGAATCACGCTGCCATCGAGCACGCCGGGAATCAGTTTGTGATGCTCCGCCGTGCCGTGATGGTAGAGAAACAGCGCCGCCTCGACCGGAATGGCGAAAGCGTTTCCCACCGCACCCGAGCCGCGTGCGAGTTCTTCCATGACGATGCAGGCGGTCATCGCGTCCATCCCGACACCGCCCGCTTCTTCGGGCAGGGCGACGCCGAAAAGTCCCTGTTCGGCAAGGCTCAGGTAAATCTCGCGCGGGAAGGTGTTGTCCCGGTCAATGGCGGCGGCGGCGGGCGCGAGAAGCGAGTCGGAGAGCCGGCGCGCTGTATCGCGCACCATGCTTTGCTCCTCGGTGTAGAACTGGTTCAATATGATCTCCGATTGCATTTTTATGATTTGATCTGATCACGGAGCTACGCCCGTAAAGGCCGTCGCGTCAAGCCGAGGCCGCGCCGCCGTGGAAGGCGTCTGCCTGCGCCGTGTCGAAAAAGTAGACAATGACATCTTTCGGGGCCGCGCCATAGGCGGTGACCACCGCGTCGGTGATGCGCCGCGCCGCGTCGGCCTTCAGCTGGGCGGAACGCGGGAAAGCATGAACTTTTATGAAGATGCGCATATTTTCAGCGGATTCGCCATATTTTCCGGCATGCGCGTAGGAATAGTAACCCATGGAATTATAATAGATGGTGACGATTTCGGGCTTGATCGCGAAGGCCTGGCAGAGACCATCAGTCATATGGTGGCTCGCAAACTCCCGTATTTGTTCGCCGGGACCGTGGTCGCTGACTTCGATGAAGGGCATGGGGATGTCTCCTGTTCTGGCGGTGAAACGGGTCGCCTGGACGGGTCCCCGAGTTGACTCAGTATCTGATCACATAAATGGTATATGCAAGATGTTTGGATCGGCAATGCGCCGACAGGGCCGGAAGGGACGACCATGACTTTCAGAGGGAGCTACACCGTCTGCGTGACGCCGTTCGACGCCGACGGTTGCGTCGACCTTGTGGCGTTGCGGTCCTATGTGGACTGGCAGATCGCCGAGGGTGTGCATGGGCTGATCCCGCTTGGTTCCACCGGCGAGTTCCTGTCGTTGACGCGCGAAGAGCGCGCCGCCGTGGCCGAGACGGTGATCGTTCAGGCCGCGGGTCGGGTGCCCGTGCTGATCGGCACCGCCGCCGAGTGGACGGACGAGGCCGTGTCGCTCAGCCGCGAAGCAGAGGATCTGGGTGCTGACGGCGTGATGCTGGTGCCGCCCTACTATTCCTCGCCCACCGAGGCGGAACTGGGTGTGCACTTCACCCGCGTGGCCGAGGCGCTGAGCATCCCGGTCATGCTCTACAACAACCCGTTCACTGCGAATGTCGACCTCAGTGCCTCGCTGGTTGGACGGCTGTCCGAAGTCGACAACATTTCCTACATCAAGGACACCTCGAAGAACGTGCACCGGGTGACGGAGCTGCTGGAGGCCTGCAAGGGCCGGATGACCGTCTTCGCCGGCTACTACCCGTGGGAAAGCTACCTTGCAGGGGCCGAGGGCTATTCCTCGGTCATGGCGAACATCGCGCCGAAACTTTCCGCCGAAACCTTCGAGCGGACGGTCGACGGCTCGGCAGAGGGCCGCGCCCTTTACCTCAGGAGCCTGCCGCTGATCAACGCTCTGGCCGGCGACCTCTACGTGTCCGCCACCAAGGCCGCGATGGCGATGGTGGGCCGTCCGGCGGGCGAGCCGCGTCCGCCGCGCCTGCCGCTGCCCGAGGGCAGGCGGACGGAACTCCGGACAATTCTAGGCAATCTCGGGCTTCTGGCCGAGGCCTGAACCCAGGCTCCGCGCGGGGCCGCCAGATCCGACCCAACAGAGAGACAAGGATACAAACAAATGAAACTCACCAATCTGACCCTTTGCCTGGCGCTGGGTGCGGCTGCACTGACAGCCCCTGCCTACGCACAGGGCATCACGCTCAAGGCCAGCCACAATGCCAATGCGGACGAGCCTTATGGCGTCGGCCTGCGCAGGATGGCGGAAATTCTCGAAGAGAAATCCGGCGGCGCCGCGACGATCGAGGTCTATGACAACGCCACTCTCGGCGACGAGATGGAGAGCATCCAGGGCACCCAGATCGGCACCGTGGATGTTGCGGTGACGGCGAACTCGACACTGTCGAACTTCGTGCCGGACCTGTCGGTCTTTTCGCTTCCGTTCCTGTTCACCGATGCCGCGCAGATGGACCGCGCGCTGAGCGACCCGGCGGTGATCGCGGAAATCCAGACCGCGCTGGACGGTCAGGGCTTTCACCTGCTGGCGATCTTTTCCGCCGGCACCCGCCACATCATGACCAAGAAGCCCATCGAAACGATGGAGGACATGGCGGGTCTCAAGATCCGCACCATGCAGAACCCGGCGCATGTCGACACGTTCACCGCCTTTGGCGCGAACCCGACTCCGCTGGCCTATACCGAGCTTTACGGCGCACTGGAAACCGGCGTCGTCGACGGAGCCGAGGCGGCCAACACCAATTTCTTTTCGCAGAAGTTCTACGAGGTCGCACCGGACTGGGCCGTGATCGGCTGGCTGGAACTGGTTGCCCCGGTGATCATGGGCAAGGCCGCCTACGACGCCCTGCCCGAAGAGGTGCGGACCGCGCTGGACGCGGCCGGGATGGACGCGGGCAAGATCCAGCGCAAGGCCTATCTCGACAGCGACAACGCGCGCTTTGCCGATCTGGAAAAGGTCGGGGTCACGATCACCCGTCCCGACGATACGCCCTTCCGCGAAGCCGCTGCCGCAGTCCAGCAGAAGTATCTGGAAACCGATGCACAGAAAAAGATCTTTGATCTGCTGAAATCCGTCGAGTGATCGCTGATCCAGCATGATAAGCCCGGCCGCGCCCACCGCGGCCGGGTCTTTCCTCCCCGTCAAGGAACGCGCGCATGGTCTTGCTTGTCGAACGTCTCTGCCTTGTCCTGCGCCGCGTCGTGTCGGGCGCGGTGATCCTGCTGTTTTCGGTGATGATGATCGCCGTGCTGGTGCAGGTGGGGGGGCGCTATGTCTTCAATTATTCCATCGCCCAGGCGGCCGAGATCGCCACCTTCAGCCAGATCTGGCTGGTGCTTCTGGGGGCAGGGGTCGCCGTGGCGCGGGGGCAGCATGTGGCCATCGACATGGTGCCCGCCGCGCTGCCCCTGCCTGCCGCGCGCGGGGCGATGATCGCCATTGCGCTGGTCTGCATGGCGTTTCTCGCGGTGCTGGCATGGGGCAGCCTGCCCCTGATCCGCATGGGAGATTTCCAGACCTCGCCCGCGCTGCGGATGCCGATGAAATACATGTATTTCTGCCTGCCTGCCGGAGCCGCCTACATGGCCCTCGAACTGTTGCTCTCTGTCCTGCAGCGCTGGGACGACCCGTTTCCGCCACCCCAACCCGAAGACGCGGAAGAGGCGGTCTGACATGCTGGTCATCGCTATTGCCTTTGTCGCGCTGCTTGTCCTCGGGGTTCCGGTGGTCTTTGTTCTGGGCGCCTCGGCGGTCATCGCGCTGGTGACAACCACCGACGTGCCGGTGGCCATCGTCAGCCAGAGGGTCTTTGCCGGGCTGAACTCTTTCACGCTCATGGCGATCCCTTTCTTCGTGTTTGCCGGTGTGATCATGGACGCGGGCGGCATCTCGCGCCGGATCGTCGAATTCGCCTCGGCGCTGATCGGCTGGATGGTGGGCAGTTTGTACCAGGTGTCCTGCCTGGCCGCCGCCGGTCTTGCCGCGATCTCGGGGTCGGGGTCGGCGGACACCGCCGCGATCTCGGCCATCATGCAGCCGCAGTTGCGGCGCCGTGGCTATGACGTGGATTTTGGCGCGGCGCTGATCGCCTGCGCCGGGTCCATCGCCCAGGTGATCCCGCCAAGCCTGACCATGGTCATCCTGGCCGTTGTGTCGAACGTGTCGATCGGCGCGCTGTTCATCGCTGGAGTGCTGCCGGGGCTGCTGTGCATCATCATGCTGATGATCGTGGCTTACCTTCAGGCCCGCCGGGGCGGCGCGGCCTATCGCGAGACCGAGCCATTCACCTTTGCGCGCCTGCGCCGCACCGGTTGGGCGGCCCTGCCTGCCGCCGGCATGCCGGTGCTGATCCTGGGCGGCATCCTGGGCGGGGTGTTCACACCGACCGAGGCCGCCGCCGTCTCGGGGTTTTATGGTCTGCTCGTCGGGCTGTTCGTCTATGGCGATCTCAAGGTCCGGCAATTGCCCAACCTGATCCTGCGCACCGCGTCGCTGAGTTCCGCCGTCATGCTGATCATCGGCACGGCCGCCGTGTTTTCCTGGCTCATCGCCAACGCCAATGTTCCCGCAATGCTGGGCGCGTGGATCATCAGCGTGTCCACCTCGCAGCTTGTGTTCCTGATCATCGCCAACCTGCTGTTCCTGTTCGTCGGGATGTTCCTCGAAACCATCGCGGCAATTCTGATCATCGTGCCGGTGCTTGCGCCCATCGCGGCACAGATGGGGGTAGACCCGATCCATTTTTCGCTGCTCGTGATCCTGAACTGCGCCATCGGCACGGTGACGCCACCCTATGGCGTGTCGCTGTTCGTTGCGTCCAGCGTGGCAGGGCGGCCCGTGCTGTCCGTCTCGCGGCGGCTGGTCTGGCCGCTGGCCGGGCTGTTCACGATCCTGATCGCGGTGACCATCATCCCCGACCTGTCGCTGTTCCTGCCGCGCCTTGTCGGACTAATCGACTGACCGGATAGACCAGAGGAAAGACCGCAATGCTCAAGATCACCATCGCCGGAATCGTTTTCGACGCCAAGTTCGAAGAGGACAAGGCCCCCAGGACCGTCGCCGCGTTTCGCGCGCAGCTTCCCTATGCAAGCAAGGTCGTTCACGTCCGCTGGAGCGGCGAGGGCGTCTGGATTCCGCTGGGCGAAACCGACTTCGGCGTGGACTACGAGAATCACACCAGCTTTCCCGCGCCGGGGCAGTTCATCCTCTATCCGGGCGGCATATCGGAAACCGAGATCCTGCTGGCCTATGGCGGGGTTCATTTCGCGTCCAAGATGGGGCAACTCGCGGGCAACCACTTCATCACCCTCACCTCCAACCTGGACAAGCTGGCCGAGATCGGGCCCAGGGTGCTCTGGCAGGGCGCACAGGAGATTCTCTTCGAGGAGGTCTGAGCATGCCGGATGTGTTTGCCGATGTCCGGATCAGCTACGGCACCCGGCTGCGCCTTCTGGCCGCCGAAAGGGGCAGGGCGGAAGCGGTGCGCTTTCTGCCCGCAGAGGGCGCGGCCGTTTCCCTGAGCTGGGCAGACCTCGACAGGCTGGTGGACCGCTACGCGCGCGGCCTCATGGCGCGCGGGGTGGGGCAGGGGGATGTCGTGGCTTATGCACTTGGCAACGTGCCCGCGCATCTGGCGCTGGCGCTTGCGGTCTGGCGGGTGGGGGCGACGGTGATGGTGCTCGACCCCGGGATGAGTTCCGCCACCGCCGCGGCCATGAAGGCGCGAAGCGGTGCGCGGCTGGTGATCGGCGCGACGCCGGGCCTGGGTGATCTGGACCTTGCAGGATTCGAGGCCGAAGCGGGTGACCTGCCCGAAACACCGGTGCCCGACCGCACGCCGCGGCCGGGCAAGATCGTGCTGTCAGGAGGATCGACCGGTCTGCCCAAAATGATGAGAGACGATCTGCCCCATACCCGGACGCCCGGCGCAAGCTGGGGGCGCATCGCGCCCCGGCTTGGCTTTCGCTGCGACCAGACGCAGCTTGTCTGCGGTGCGATGTCACACAATGCGCCCTTCACCTGGGCGCAGAACGGGCTGTTCGAGGGCAATCGCCTGGTCCTGATGGAGCGGTTCGACGCCGCCAGAGCACTGCGGGCGATCGACGCCCACGATGTCGGGTTTGCCATGCTGGTGCCGACGATGATGGTGCGGATGCTGGATGCGCTTCCTGCCAGCGGCGTGACCCTGAACAACCTGCACGCGCTTTACCACACCGGCGCGCCCTGCGCCGCATGGCTGAAACAGGCCTGGATCGAGCTGCTGGGACCGGACCGCGTGACCGAGATGTATGGCTCGGGCGAGAATACCGGACAGACCACGATCACCGGCGCGGAATGGCTGACGCACCGCGGCTCTGTCGGGCGCGGATTCGAGACCGAGATCCGCATCTACGACCCGGAGGGTGCGCAATTGCCTGCGGGTGCGGCGGGCGAGATCTACATGCGGCCAGACGATCTTGGCGGGCGCGCAGACTATCTTGGTCCGGATGCGCCGCAACCCAGCCGCGATGCCGACGGCTTTCAAAGCATCGGTGATCTCGGCTGGCTGGACGAGGCGGGCTTTCTCTACCTTGGCGGGCGGCGGGACGACGTGATCAACACCGGAGGAACCAAGGTACACCCCGAGACGGTCGAGGCGGCGCTGCTGCAGCATCCGGATGTCACCGATGCTGTGGTCTTCGGTATGCCCGACCGCGACTGGGGCGAAAGGGTCGTGGCCTGCGTGGTGCTTCTGGCGGCGGTGGAGACCGACACGCTGCGGACGTTCTGTGCTGCGCGCCTCGCCCCGTCACAGGTGCCGAAAGTGGTCCGGACCTGTACAACCCTTCCGCGGGATGGCTTTGGCAAGATTCGCCGCAAAGCCATGCAGGCGACATTCTCTGACGAGGTCGATGCCGGTGCAGAGCGGTGCGATCCGGCACGGCGGGATGGATAAGGTGGGCTGAAAACATGCGCCTGGCGGTGTTGTCACGTTCACCCGCCGATCCATTTCCGTACCGTAATTGGGACGTCACTGACGGGGACGCAGGGATTGTCCAGCAACTGCATGCGTCACCGGGGGGCGCCCGCGCGTCAAGTTTATTGCTCCCGCTGAACCGATGCCTTGCCCCGAAAGTGAGTGCTGGCCCGCAGGACTCTGGCACTCGTCCCAGCCTCCGTCTCTCAAAATTGGCCAGGACGGTGTCCATAACCATGGGACCATTCAGATACGCCTGAGCACGGCGCTGCTCTTCGCATATCGTTACAGCATGATGGCAGTCGATCACGATTGATATCGCCATTTCGGAACCTTCCGGCGGACTTCGGAACTCTGGTGCGGGCTGGAGTTTTGCAGGCAATGCCATCTGTATAAGCTTCTGTTGTATTTAAGAGTTTTGACTTTGGATCTGTCCCTTTCTCGTGTGAGCGATACTTGAACCGCGACTCCTATTGGCTTCGAGGGTAGGGGCGTCGACCCATTTCCTCCATCATCTTTTCCCGGAACACCTCTGCTGGTGTCTTCCAACCGAGGCATTTCCTGGGTGTTGCGTTGAGGCGGTCACTGATCATTTTCAGATCATGATCCACCGCCCGGCAGTGGTTTGCTTGCAAACCATGAGAGGGAGTGAGTGCCGTGATGTCGCGTTTGCGGGGCAGCCATCTTCGGGCACGTCGGTTTGTGTTTTCGACCGTACCCTTCTGCCACGGCGAGGAGGGATCGCAGAACCACGTCTGCGTCCCAAGCTTGGCCTGCAGATGCGGCCAGCTGACGAACTCGGTCCCACGGTCAAAGGTGATGGATTTGCGCGCGAGATGCGGCAGGTCGCGGACTGCCTTCATGATCTTGCCCATCACCGGTTGGTGCGCTTGCTCGGGTTCTTCAGCAGCACCGTGAAGCGGCTGACGCGCTCGACCAGCGAGGTCACGTTGATCTTGCCGTGCTCCTTGCGGAACATCATCAGGTCGCACTCCCATGTGTGGATACCTCGGGCGATGCAAGCTTTCTTCTGGACGGTTCGAACATGTGATCGGGTACGGTCATGTGTCAGGCCTTCATGTGCGGCGCGTCACATGCCGCGGGCCGGTATGGCGATGCGAAGGTTGGGTCCATATCAATGGCACGAGCGCTGAGCTCTCTGGGAATGCCTGGTTTCCCCAACCTCGATCTGGCCGATCGCTTATCCTTACTGTCCAAATGTCCTTCTCACATCATCCGGCCAAAGCCGTCTCAGGCGACCGCGACCGGATCCTTGAAGTCTTCCTTTTTCGTCATCATTGCCCAGATTGCCCGGGCGGTCTTGTTGGCCAGGGCGATGGCGACCAGCATGCGGGGTTTGCGCGCCAGCATCTGCTCCAGCCAGGACCCCTTGGGAGCGCCGTTTCGGACCGCCCATCGAACCCGGGTCATGGCGCCGATGATCAGCAACCGTCGGATATCGCGCTGACCCATCTTCGACGTTCGACCGAGAACCTGTTTACCGCCCGTGGATTTCTGTACCGGGACCAGCCCGAGCCATGCCGCAAAATCGCGTCCGCGGCGGAAGCCCTCCAGCGGCGGTGCGAAGGCCTGGATTGCCATGGCGCTGACCGGGCCGACGCCAGGAGCGGTCTGAAGCCGGATTGTCTCCGGGTCGGATCCTGCCGCTTCTTTCAGGCGTTTTTCGATCCTTTTGATTTTCTCTGTTACGGCGTCGAGCTGGTCGAGGTGCAGCCGGCAGAGTTCGATGACGACCGGCGGCAGATCGCTGTTTGGAGCGTCAATCTGCTTGGCCAGCCGCTTGACGAATGTCCGACCGGGAGGCGCGATGATGCCATATTCCATCAGGTGGCCGCGCAGAGCATTGATGATCGCGTTGCGCTGCCGGACGAAGAGATCGCGGGTCTTGAAGACCATCGAGCGGGCTTGCTGCTCGGCGGATTTGACCGGCACGAACCGCATGGTCGGGCGCACAACCGCTTCGGCGATGGCCTCGGCGTCATTGGCATCATTTTTCTGGCGCTTGACGAACGGTTTCACGTAGATCGGCGGGATCAGGCGAACCTCGTGCCCCAGCTTCATGATCTCGCGTCCCCAGTAATGCGAGGATGCGCAGGCTTCCATGGCAACAAGGCAAGGCGGCTGTTCGCCCAGAAATTTCAGGACCTGCGCCCGCGATAGCTTCTTGCGGAACATTGGCGCGCCGGTCACCGTGGCGCCGGGCAACTGGAAAACCGACTTTGCCAAATCAATGCCGATGACTGTAACCTCTTCCATTGATACCTCCTCCGATCAGGTGTTTTCGACATCACCACTTTGGCACGTTGCGATGCCGTTTCTGGGTGAGGTATCCACACCATCAGTGGCCGAATTGGCGACGGTGCGCCACGTCGTCCGGGCGAAACAGGATGCTGACATCGCGGTCGAACTTCGGCGGCAAGCGCTTTCTGGCACGACGCGGTCGGCGCGACTTACGGTGCTCGGGGAGGTACCACCACAGCTCCTGCGCCATGCCTTCCCTGGAGTAGATGTAGCGGTAGATCGTTTCCCTCTCAGGCTATTGCTTTGCAATAGCCCTGCCGGGCAGCGCATGGCAGACTCGCAATATCGCGCCTTCAAGGATCATCCGGTTGCCGATCTGCTCGGGCGTCCATCCTTGCTTGATCCGAGCCACCACGCTCTTGCAGAGATCCGGATGCCGGATCAGCTTGCGCTGAACCGTTCGGCGCCTCTGCGACTGCAGGTGAGCGGCGGAGCCGAAGTAGCCCGCGTACTTCCTTGGCAGGGTCTCGTCGGCCCAGAAATTGCGTTTGATCTCGCGGTGGATGGTTGCTTTCGAGCGTCGCAGAACGCGCGCCATCTCACGGACGGGGACCTTTGCATGCCACCAATCCTCGATCCTCCGGCGTTCTCTTAGGCTCAGTTGCGTGTAGACAGCTCCCATGACACAATCTCCTCATTAGATAACCCATTGGTTTCTAACAGGAGTCGCACTTCAAGGTAGCGCGCGCCCGGTAGGGCGAATTAGTCTGATAATTTTGATTATGTAATTAGTATATTTGTGCAGAGGTGGTCATTTTGAACAATGCGCCCGTCTGTCATAAGCCTTTTCAACGCTGGTCACGATCGATCCGGTGTGGTGTCGAGATGGTTCGGACATTGCCGCAGCAGGGCAAGTGCGGGCGGCAGCAGCGTCTCGGGGCTGGTCGGATTGAACCCGGCCGTGCCCAATGGTGACGATTGAATGGAATGTCCCGCCGTGGCCACTTCGCGGACAAAATGCGGCGCGCTACCGCGTCCCGGCTTCTGGCACCGTCGTCATAGAGTCCGCACGGAATATAATGCCAAGGACTTGGGGACGTCTGCCCATCACCCAGTCTGTGCAACCAAATCCGGGATAATCGGCAGCTCGCAGGGGTATCGGTTCGCAGGCTGCGACTGTTTCCATGCCCCGAACCATGCAGGAATCAATACCTGTATGGTGGGTCGCGACGGTATCTGCCACCCAACGCTTGCAGGCAAACGATGGTCAGTCGGGTCTCAGCATCCTTTCCGCATGACCAACCCGTTCAGGCATGGGGCTGACTGCCGGTTCGAATTTCAAGCCCGCTACCCGGTGGGGGATTCCGCAACACCGGGGGGCTCCATGCTGCGTCTGAAAGACAAACCCCGAACAACGCATGCGGCATGCCGTGAACCAACAAAACGGAGCAAAGTCGCAGGAAACCCGACAATGCCGCATCATGGCCAAGACGCAAATCGGTCCGGAACAGCCGGGCAGTGCCAGTCCCCGATCGGGTAAGCACAATGTCCACGTTAGGTCAGCAGTTTCTATACGGCCGGTGCTGTCGGTGCCGCGCAGAAACGGGTTTCATGCTCCCATGGCACAGACATGGAAGACAGCCGCGATGAACATTCCCAGCACCCTCCCCGATCCGTCAGCGACCCCCGAGCCCCGGCGCCGCGACGCGGCAAGGCGGGTACGGGACAACGATATCCATGCCTTGCTGCGCAATTGCCTCGTGTCTGTCACCGAGGGTCAACTTGGGGACGTCGCGCGATTGCTGGACGGTCATCGCCCGGTAGACACCCTGCCTGCCGAAGAACGCTTTCTGGCGTTGCAGGCGCTTGGCACCTGGCACCAGTTGCTGGCCATCGCGCGGGAATTCGAGGCGGTGCAGATGCGCCGCACGATCGAGCGCGCCGGTCAGGCCTCGGACATTCCCGGCTCCTTCGCCGAAGTGATCGCCAGGGCCGCCGCGGGGGGCAAAAGCACCGACGAAGTTGCGACCGCGCTGGCAAAGCTGCGTGTCGCCCCCACAATGACCGCCCATCCGACCGAAACCAAGCGGGTCACCGTATTGGAAACCCACCGCAGGATTTATCGCCGTCTCACGGATCTGTTGGCGCGCAACTGGGCCCCCCGGGAACAGGAGGCGCATCTCCAGGCGCTGATGGCCGAAATCGAAATCCTCTGGCTCACCGGCGAGTTGCGTCTTGAAAAGCCGACCGTCGCGCAGGAAGTGCAGTGGGGTCTCTATTTCTTTCGCGAAGTCCTTTATACAGCGGTTCCGGCCCTGCAGGACACATTGGACCACGCCCTGCTGCAATCTTACGAGGGGCTTGCGCCGGGACCCTTCCTGAGGTTCTCGAGCTGGATCGGCGGGGACCGGGACGGCAACCCGCATGTCACCGCAGAGGTGACACGGGACGCCTTGTGCGAATATCGCACCGCGGCGATCCAATCCTACCGTCCGGCACTGGCTGACCTGTGCCGCGACCTGTCGCTCAGCCTCAGCGTGACCGAGGTTCCGCAGGAATTCCTCGACCAGACGGCCGCGCTGCTTGACCAGTGCGGCGCGGCCGCTGACCATACCCGAATACACAATTCGGCCGAACCCTTCCGACAGTACGCGACCGCGCTGCTGTTGCGGCTGGATGCCATGTTGGGCACAGGGTCCGTGGCGACGCCGATGGCCACAGCGCAAGAGTTTGCCAGCCTGGTCGAAGCCCTGGATACCGCGCTGATCCGCGTCGGTGCCCGCCGGGTCGCCATGCGGCGCACCCGCCCGCTGATCCGGCGGATCACCACCTTTGGATTCCGCACGGTTTCGCTCGATATCCGTCAGAACGCCACGGTGATAAACCGCACCGTCGCCGCCGTGATCACGGCGCGGGATGGCAGTTGCCCGCCCGAAAACTCTGCGGAATGGTCCCGGACCCTTGCCCGGGCGCTGCAGGAAGATGCGCCGCTCGATCGCAGCCGTTTGCAGGATCTTCCGGACGAGGCCGCCGAAACGCTGGACCTGTTCGCCCTCATCGCGCGGACCCGGGCGCAGGACCGGCAGGCAATCGGCGCGGTGATCCTGTCGATGACCACCTCTGCGGATGACATCTTTGCCGTATACCTGCTGGACCGCTGGAGCGCCGCCGCCGACACCCAGGACCTGCCGACCGGGATCGAAGTGGTGCCGCTGCTGGAGACCATCGACGACCTGCGCGCTGCAACCGAGATCCTCGACACGCTGTTTGCCAACCGTATCGTGCGCCGCGCCGTGCGCGAGGCCGGTGATGCGCAGGAGATCATGCTCGGATACTCCGACAGCAACAAGGACGGCGGCTTCCTGACCTCGAACTGGGAACTCGCCAAGGCCCAGACCGCAGTGCGCCGCGTCGGCGAAAAACACCGTGTGCAGGTGTCGTTCTTTCATGGGCGGGGCGGGTCTGTCAGCCGGGGCGGTGCCCCTGCCGGGCGGGCGATTGCTGCCCAACCTCCCGGTACGGTGGATGGCCGCCTGCGCGTCACGGAACAGGGCGAGATCGTTTCGGCAAAATTCGCCAACCGGGGCACCGCCCTCGGCAATCTCGAATACCTGTCCGCTGCGGTTCTGGCCCACACATTGGAAAGTCCGAAGGGTCAGCCGGACGCTCCCGAGTTCAACGAGGCCCTCGAAGCCCTGTCCGGTCTGAGCCAGGTTAAATACCTGGATCTGGTCCGCAGCCCGGGGTTCATCGACTATTTCAATGAAAGCAGCCCGGTCGACGAACTGTCGCTGCTGAAGATCGGCTCGCGTCCGGCAAAGCGCTTCGGCACCTCCCCACGCGACCTGTCCGATCTGCGCGCCATCCCCTGGGTGTTCGCCTGGAGCCAGAACCGCCATATGCTGACGGGCTGGTACGGCATCGGCTCGGCACTGTCGGCCTTTACGCGAGTGCGTGGTGACGACGGTCTCGACCTGTTGCGGCGGATGTTCGAACGGTCCCGCCTGTTCCGGCTGGTGATCGACGAGGCCGAAAAGGTGCTGTTCCAGTCGGACATGGACATCGCCCGAAGCTATGCCGCGCTTGTGCAGAACGACCAGACCCGCGC
>NZ_VOJI01000018.1 GCF_007923445.1 Puniceibacterium confluentis
CAACAGCAGGCCGCATGAGGTCAGAAATCAATACACGGATTCTTCCAAAGACTGGAGGAGAGCTGGGTCGCAGGTCACAATCTATGCTGCGCCCTTCCATGTGTCGGGCGTGACGTAGACGACGCTGTCATCGACGCTGACCATTACCTCGCCGTCCTGGATATTGACCTGGAGCTTCATTGCGCGGTTGGCCAGCTTTGCCAAAGCGGCGGTGTCGGCCTCCGTGAAATTGATGACCTGCAAATTGTCAAAACGGGTGGTGCCGTTCCTGACCTTGTCCCACCACAGTTCGGCAACCCTGCCGCCATAGGGATAGACAATCACCTTTGAAGCTTTGCTGCTGGACTGACGCATGACCTTCTCGCTCGGAAGTCCAAGTGTCACCCATACATCGATCTCGCCGCTCAGGGTTTTCTGCCAGATATCGGGCTCGTCGTCCGTCGACAGTCCTTTGGTCATTTCCAAATGCTCATGGGCGTTCAGGGCAAAGGCGACGACGCGCACCATCAGTCGCTCGGCCGTTTCCGAGGGATGCTTCGCAACGGTCAGTTTGTGAGTCTCGTAATAATGGCGATCCATGTCAGAGATCGACAGCTCGATTTTATAAATGGTGGCATTCTGCGCCATGTTCTGTCCCAATCCTTCGAGGATCGGATTGCCTACCGCGTCCGGTGATCCTTGGGAAGCAAATACAGGGCCGCAAACAACCAGGCGGCGACAATACGCATCAAGATGGAGGGTCTAATGCCTGCGCTGAGCGGTAGCCGTTCCCGCGCGTTGACCGCCGTCGGCCCGGTGCGGAGTTCCAGGTAGCGGTTCGTGCCGTTGTGCGGCTTCACCGAACCGGCCGTTCGTGCATCGCGCAACGTTTTCGACAGGTAAAGGTCGCTAGAGCGGACAGAGCGGACTTTTGAACGTGCCGTCCCAAGGTCCGCTTTGGCTACAACTCCTGCTTTAGCTCAGTTTCGCAAGCAGCTTGTCGAGACTGGAGAGGGTGGCTTTCATGCCCTCCTTCATGCCCATGTCGATCACCTGTTGCAGCGCTTCGGGCGTCTCGTAGGTCGAGATGATCTGGACGAGCGTGCGCGGGGATGCGTCCTCGAACGTCACGTCCCAGATTGACACGGGCATGTCGCGATTGATGCTGCCGTCCGCGTCACTGAAGGCGTCTTGCGCGCGATAGCCGTCCTTCGGCGTAATGCTCTTATAGTCAAAGCGAACCCAGTGTTCATTTCCGTCAGGATCGACCATGGCGAAATGCCAATGCCCACCTTCCTCAAATGCCATGGATTTGGTTTTGGCCGTGAAAGGTTCGGGAGCGAACCACTGGTCCAGCAGTTCCGCCTTGGTATAGCAGTCCCAGACCAAATCCTTGGATGCGTCAAACTCGCGCCGGATGGTAAGTCGATTGCTCTGCATGTCCGCCTGAAAGCTGAAGTGGAGATCGGGTTTCATTTGTCTTTTTCCTTTAGTTGTTTGAGCAGTTGATCGAGTTTCCGGTAGCGCGAAGCCCATTGCTGGCGCTGTTCCTTGAGCCATTCCTCGACAGCCGCATATGTTTCTGGATTGAGTTCACAGGTTCTGACGCGGCCTACCTTTTCGGTGGTGATCAGGCCCGCGTTCTCCAGCGTGCGGATGTGTTTCATGAACGGTGGCAGTGCCATATCGAAGGGCGCGGCCAGATCGCTGACCGAGGCCGGGCCATCGCCCAGCCGTCGCAAGACCGCCCTGCGGGTGCTGTCCGCGAAAGCAAGGAAGATGGTATCGAGTTCGGCGCCATTCTTATCCATAAGGGTAAGTATAGGCCGAGTCGTTAGTTACCTCAAGGGGTAAGTGTCTTCTTGGAGTTGTAAGGAGGCGATACCGGCCATTCATGTCCGCCGCAGCATCTGCCGCTTGGGGCTCGAAGCTGCCGTTCACTGCGATCTGCATAGAGGTCCGGCATGGGCCGTTCGCTTCCTTCAGCACCAAGGCTGCCAAGCGGATCCAAAGAGGGTAGGCCGTTGTATTGCAATAAAGAACGCTCTTGCAAGTGGTGAGCCAGTTTCGAACCTCATGCAGACCGTTTCGCGAAGACCGTAGAAATACGGATTGGTGATCGCTCTTGCATCTGCGATGAAAATGCATGGCGTCTTCAAGATCACATGACATCTGGCAGTACCTGGGAATATGGGTTCTTGCCATTGCATTTTCGCTGGGTGTGTTGGCATTTATTGAACGCCAGAGTTTGGTGCGCGAGCTCACCACCAAAAGCGCCACGCTCCACCGCCTGGCGTCTCAACGTGCGGATCAGCATGATGCCCACCTGACGTCATTGTCCGCCATATTCCTGGCCGGTGGCGTCGCGCGTCAGGATCTTTTTTTGGACGTGGGCGCAACGATCATGCGGTTTTATCCGCGCATTGCCTCCGTGAACGTGATCCCGTTTGATCCCTCGGATCCAGTCATTCCATTGAAGCCGGGCCTTGCAGGTGAGGATACAGCATCGGTGGTCGAGATGGCCCGCAGCTCGACCGGCGCACTGCAGGTGAAACAGCTGCAGGCCCGGCCTGACCACTATATGGTCGTCAAGCGCACGCCCAATACCGATGCGGCACAGCATGGACTGGTGCTGGTCATTGATGCGCGGGCGCTTTTGGCGACCGAAGATCCTTTTTGGCAGAAGCCATCTGTTTCCCTGCGGTTGCTGACGCCAGACGGTCAGGCTGCGCTGGTGGGGCAGCCTGCGCAAGAAGCAGCGGGGTTTTCGAAGCCTTTGGGGAGCGAGTCGCAACCCTTCATACTGCAAACCGCACTTGCCATTCGTTTTGCAGACGTGCTGCCGCTGGAAAAAGCGCTGACTGCAGTCATGCTGGTATCCGCTCTGCTTTCTCTGACTGCCCTCGGATTGCACCAACGCGCGCGCACCGAAGAGGCCGAAAACCGGGCCAGGCTGAGCGCACAGGAAACCAGATTGGCGCATGCCTCACGCGTCAATGCGATGGGTGAGATGGCCAGCGGCATGGCACATGAATTGGCGCAACCGTTGACCGCGATCCTCAGCCAAGCGCAGGCCGGTCGGCACTTGTTGCGCCGCGGGGATGCTGACCGTCTGGGCGCAGTGCTGAATGACACCGTCGCGCAGGCGCAGCGGGCGGCGGACATCCTCGAGCGTCTGCGGCGCTGGAGCAAACCAAACCGCGCCCAATCGAAACCCTGCGCCCTTCATGAGGCCGCTCGATCGGTGCAGCGCCTGCTGGCACTGGAGGCAAAGAGCCGAGACGCTACGATTGTGCTGTCGCTTCACGAGGCACCGCTTCTCGTCGATGCGGACCCGGTCGAGCTGGAGCAGATCATTTTCAACCTGGTCCGAAATGCTCTTGATGCCTCGGACGGGGCAAAGGTCACGATCCGGACCGCTGCCGACGCGGGGTTGGCCATCTTGGATGTCACCGACAACGGGCCGGGCGTCCCCGAGCAGATTAGGCCGCGTCTTTTTGAGCCATTTGTCACCGGCAAACCGGATGGCACGGGGCTTGGGTTGGCTCTGTGCCAACGCCTGGCCGAGCAGATGGGGGGGGAAATAGTGTACCTGTCCGATGCCGCCCAGACCACCTTTCGCTTGTCCTTGCCGCTTTCAGCCCCGACGGTGGCAGCATGAATAATTACGTCTATTTGGTCGATGATGACGAGGCCGTGCGCAGCGCCCTGACGCTTTTGCTCGAGACTGTGGGACTGACTGTGCGCAGCTTTGCCTCTCCTGACGCTTTCCTGAGCCAAGCCGCGACACTGTCGCCAGGGTGTTTGATCCTGGATATTCGCATGCCCGCAATCTCGGGTCTGAAACTGCAAGAAAAACTGAACCTGGAAGGGATGATGTGGCCCACTGTCATCATCAGCGGCCATGGTGATATCGAAGCGTGCAGACGGGCATTTCGCAACGGTGCGATTGATTTCCTCAGCAAGCCCGTTGACGAACATGATTTGATAGACGCGATCCAGAAGGGCCACGCAGAGCTGGAAAGGCGCGAGCAGGCCTCAGCTGAACGCGCCGAAGCCGTTGCCTTGGTTCAACACCTTTCAATGCGTGAACAAGAAGTCCTTGGGATGATCGCGAAAGGTCTGACCACAAAACAGATCGCAGATGCGCTCGGCCTGTCCCCGCGTACGGTTGAGAGCCACCGGGCAGCGATTGCCGTCAAGGCGGGCACGTCTTCGGCGGCCGAGTTGACGCGATACTGGCTGGAGGCACAGGCCGACCCGTAGAACTACGGATATACCTGCGAAGGCTACGAATGTTGCGATCTGCTGCCTGGGATTAGAACCGGAGTACCAGTTCAACAAAAGGAACCTTCCGATGATCCGTTCACTCACCCTCGCAGCCACGCTTCTGGTCCCCGTCTCGACGTTCGCCCAGGACTTGCCATCGGCCCCCTATCTTCCGCTCAATATGGCGACACAAGCAGCCCAAGCCGCAGTCGATGCCTGCGCTGCCGAGGGCCACAACGTCAGCGTCGCGATTGTCGCACGCAGCGGCGTGACCAAAACGATCCTGCGCGCTGACAATGCAGGCCCACACACCGTTGGTTCGAGCACCGGCAAAGCCTTTACGTCTGCCAGCATGGGCCGCGACACTGCCGGTTTGGCCGGCTTCATCGGTGCAAACCCTGAAAACGGTGGCCTGCGCGACATGGACAGTCGTCTGGTCATCCAGGCGGGCGGTCTGCCGATCAAGATTGGCGGCGCGTTGGTTGGCGGCATCGGTGTCGGCGGCGCACCATCTGGTGCCATTGACGAGACATGCGCGCGCGCCGGTCTTGACGTTATCGGCGCTGAATAAGGTAAACATGGCCCGCCTTTCAAGGAGGCGGGTCACTGCAATTGAAAGGTGTCCCCAATGCTTCGTTCCCTTATCGCCGCCGCCGCACTGTCACTGAGTGCCGCCGCTCACGCACAGACCGCACCATCCGCGTCCGACATTGCGTCATACAGCGGCTTGCATCTCGCGGCCCACGAAGGGCGGGTGGAAGACGTCAATAGTCTGATAGCAGCAGGCGCCGATCTGAATGTCCGAGATCGCGCCGGGCGTACGCCAGCACATATCGCTGCTTTTGCCTCGCATGACGACACCCTTGCGGCACTTGCAAAGGGCGGGGCAGACATGAATGCACTCGAAAATCGGGCCTACGACGTTTTGACCATTGCCGCAGTGGCGAATGATCCCGAAATGGTGTCTCTTGCCATGGAGTTGGGCAACAAGCCGGACCTCGTTACAAGCGTTTACGACGGCACCGCACTAATCGCTGCTGCGCATCTTGGTCACCACGAGGTCGTTGCCCGCCTCGTCGCTGGTGGCGCGCCGCTCGATCACGTCAATAACCTCAAATGGACCGCCCTGATCGAGGCGGTGGTTCTGGGGGATGGGGGGCAAGATCACATCAAGACGGTAGAAATACTCGTTAAGGCAGGAGCCGATAAGACCATCCCTGATCGCGACGGGGTCACCCCGCTTCAGCATGCTATGGAACGCGGCTATGAAGAGATGGTCATGCTTCTCAAATAACCATTGGGGCAAAACGAGCCGCTCTGTCCCCGCCATGGCGGCTCGTTGAATCTCGAACGACCTTTCCGTCCCTCAATCACCTCACCCGACTGCAGGCGCACCACCACGCAGAGGATAACTTGTCGGGAAAATCTCTTCTACCGGCGGGTGAAACAACGTCCTATCGGGATATTGCGCAACCATCCGATCGAATTGCGTCTGGGCCTGCTGGTGGAATGCAGCCTCATCAACCCCCGGAATTGCGCCGTCACGCATAACAAAACGCCCGGCGATCATCACGTCCGAGACATCCCGGCCAGAGCCGTTGAGCAACAAGGTCTGTATCGGGTCAATGCGCTGGCCGATATCCGGAGAATCCAGTCGGATCACGTTCAAGTCTGCCGCACAGCCGGGCGCCAGCCGCCCCAGGTCCGGCCGATTTAGTGCCGCCGCGCCCCCCAGGGTTGCCGCATCGTAGAAATCGGCGGCGCTGACGCAGGTCGGATTGCCCTCTGCAATCCGCGCGGTCATCACGCCAAGCGCCATGTTCTGGATCATATCGGCAGGGTGCGTGTCCGTCCCCATGCCGATGGTCACCCCAAGATCGCGGAAGCGCGCGAAGGAGTGCAGGACTTTGCCGCCGCGTGCCATCACCAATGGGCAATGTGCAAGTGCGGCACCGGAATTCATCAGAATGTCATGGTCGGGCGCATCATGGGTGACCCCGTTGATGCCCGAGAGAAACAGCCCGTGCGGCAGGATCGTGGCGGGCGCAAAGAAGGCGGTATCGCGGAGCAGTTCCAGCGGGCTCTTGCCATGCTGTTGCAGCACCAGATCATATTCCAGTCGCGACTGGCAGCAATGCAGGCGGATCGGCACGTCATGTTCCCGGGCGGCGGCACCGCTCCGGCGCAGCAGATCGGGCGTGCAGGTCTCGATCCTGTCTGGGGCCAGCATGGTGCGGATCAACCCGCCGTGGGTGTCTTCGTGTCGAGCGACAAAGGCTTCGGCTTCTGACAGACCTGCCAGCCCGCGTGGCTCGTCGTAATGAAAACCGACCTGCTGATCTGTATCGACAACCAGATTGCCGCTGCGATAGGCGGGGCCGAGGTAGACTCGCAAGCCGAGGTCAGCTGCCGCCTCTGCTGCCGCGTCAAACTCCTCCGCCGTCTCGCCCCACGCGCGGTAGAACAGCGAAGCGATGGGCAGGGCGGTGGTGATGCCGTTGCGGATCAATCGGGTGAAGGCATAGCGTTTTTGAAAGGCCAGTTCTTCGGGCGTATACATCTCGCGCGGACCGGCCTGCATGTAGCTTTGCGGCCAGACCCGGCCCTTCAGTTCGGGCGGATGGTTGTCATAGCCCAATACCGTGGTGTCGAGGTCGGCCAGCGCGTCAAGGTCGATGAATCCCGGCCCGATCAGCGCCTCGCCGAAGTCTATCGTTTCTGCCACGTCGCCGTCGAAGTCATGACCGACGAACAGCACTTTCTCGCCTTCAACGACAACAGTGCCGTTGCGATAAAGGCAGTGCCTGCCCTCCGCATGGCCGACCACCCAAGCCGCCTTCAGGGCGGTACGCTTCATGCTGTTTGCCATGCGCTTGCCGTCTCCCCATTGCAGGCCACGATCTGCCCGCCCGAAAGGACAAGCCGACGCGGCGGGCGCAGGGTAATCGCCTCGGACAGCGCCTCGACATCCACCAGCACAAGATCGGCACGGCTGCCTTCGATGAGGCCGTAATCCTCCAACCCCATCACCCGAGCCCCGTCAGTGGTGCAGGTGTCGAACGCCCAAGCGACCTCGACATCGGCGCGGAAATTGTTGCGCAGGCCGACGAGCATCGCCCGCTCCAACATGCAGGCGTTGCCGTAAGGGGTCCAGGTGTCGCGGATGCCGTCGTTGCCCGCGCAGATCGCGATGCCACGCTCGCGGCAGGCCGCGACCGAAGGCACCGGGCGCGAGGCGGGCGCAGTGGTGGCCAGCGACACTTCAAGTGCTGCGATCCGGTCAAGCAATGCGGCGACCCGCGCCTGATCGTTCATGCCAAGGCAGAAGGCATGGCTGACCGTCACCTTGCCCTGCATCGCCAGCGCCTCGGTCCGGTCAAGGATCATCTCAAGGCTGAATGCGCCCATTTCACCCGGCTCATGCAGGTGAATGTCGATCTGTTTGCCGTGTTTTTCAGCCAGCCCGAAAATGGCATCAAGCTGCCCCTTGGGATCACGGTCAATGCCGCAGGGGTCCAGCCCGCCGACAATCTCGGCCCCATCGCGCAGGGCCTGGTCCATCAATTCCAGCGTGCCGGGGCGAATCATCATGCCCGATTGCGGGAAGGCGACGATCTCGATCTGCATCACCTCGGCATAGCGCGCCCGCGTTGCTGCCACCCCCTCGAACAGGCTCAACCCGTGGTCGGTGTCGATATCGACATGGCTGCGGATCGCCGTCGTGCCCTTGGACAGCGCCAGTGCCACCTGCCGCGACGATTGGCGCTCTGCATCCATGTCCAACTCGTGGCGCAACTGGCGCTCGGTGTCGATCATCTGCCGGAGGCTCTTGCCCTGCTGGTGTGGGTGCCAAGGCATGCCCCAAAGCGTCTTGTCGAGATGGGCATGGGCATCAACCAGTCCGGGAAGGGCGAGCGCGCCGCCGCAGTCTTCGACGGTTACATCCCCGCTCGGCATGACGCCAGGGGCGATCCGGGCGATGCGCCCGGCTTCGATCAATACGTCCACATTCGCCCCGCCCATCGGGCGCAGGTTTTTCAGCAGCAGTGGCTTGGTCATATTTCGTCCAGTCTATCGGGTCAGGTGGGCGACGCGCGGTTGCGCCTCGGCGGCTAGCTTCACGCGGGGCAGGGCATAGGCGCCGGTTTTGCTGGTCAAAAGTCCGGTGGCGGCCAGCCCGACAGCCATGCGGATGGCAAAGCCCACGCCGTCGATCACCGGCACCCCGGCATCGCGGCCCAGTTGCTCCAGGTGTGCGCTCATGCCCGCGCAGCCCAGCACCACGGCCTCGGCGCGGTCTTCCTCGACCGACTGGCGGATCTTGCGGGCGATCAGGGGCAGGGTTTGCATCGGCGCGAATTCAAGGTCGAGCACGGGAATGTCGGCGGCATGCACAGCGCAGAGCGCCCGACCACAGCCGTAGCGATCCCCAAGGTCTTCGATGATCGGCACGGCGCGGGGCAGGGTGGTGACAACGGAAAAGCGCTTGGCGATCCGGCCCGCCGCGATCAGCGCGGCTTCACACAGGCCGATCACCGGCCCCATCGCCACAGCGCGTGCGGCATCAAGGCCGGGATCGTCGAAGCAGGCGATCACATGGGCCACGGCGCCCTGTGCTTCGGCGGCGATAATGGCGTCGAGCATCGCGGGCACGGCGCGGGCTTCATCGGCATAGCCTTCGATGCTGGGCGGTGTGCCGCGCGCGGTGGCTGCCATGATCTCGATCCCCGGCCCGGCGTGGGCGCGGGCGGTGCGGGCGATGGCTTCGGTCATCCCCACGGTCGAGTTTGGATTGATAAGGTGGATTTTCATGGGGCGGCTTTCCGTTTCACGCCAGAGGGAGGCTGGGCGGGGGCCTTCAGCTCGAACTGCCGGTTAGAGGTGATGTAATTGTCAGCATGTAGCCGCGCGATTGGCTGGTAGTTCTCGGGCCGTACATAGCGGCCCGCGTCATCGAGGCAGTTGTCGCGGACATGCATCTGCACGACCCGGCCCAGAATGATCTCGCGCCGCTCATAGCGAATGGTCTCGGCCACGGCGCATTCCATTGCGCAGGGGCTTTCCGCGATCCAGCCGCCTTCGATCTGGCTGGCGGGCGTCATGGTCAACCCGGCGGTGGCGATCTCGTCCACATCCGGCTCATAGCTGATGCCGCAGGTGATCATCGCCCCGGCCAGCGCCATGTCGACCATATTCACGCAAAAGCTTTGCCGCGCGTTGATGTTGTTCACCGTGTCCTTGACCGTGCCATCTGGCCGGGTCTGGATGCCAAGGATCACGATGGGGGGTTCCTGCGAGAAGACGTTGAAAAAGCTCATGGGCGCCGCGTTGGGCACCCCGTCGGGGCAGAGCGTCGTGACCAGCGCGATGGGACGCGGGGCCACGAAGCTCGACAGCAGGCGGTAGCGGTCGCGTTCGGGCAGGGTGGTGAAGTCAAACTCCATTCCGCTATTCCGCCGCCAGCCGCAGCCATGGCGGCAACCGGCCTTCGTCCGCCGCGTGGCAGGCGGATTTCTGACCGCCGCTGCGCAGGTTCAGCTCTGGTGCTGCGCCGCGACAGATGTCATTCGCCAGCGGGCAGCGCGGGTGGAAGGCGCAGCCGGGTGGGGGGGAGATCGGGTTGGGCACTTCGCCGGCCACCGGGGTCCGCTCGGTGCCGCCGACGGTGAGTTTGGGCACAGTTTCCATCAGCAGGCGCGTGTAGGGGTGCTGCGGGTTCTCAAAGATCTGCTCTTTGGGACCAACCTCGACAATCTTGCCTAGATACATCACCGCCAGCACATCGGCCATGTACCAGACCACCGCCAGATCGTGACTGATGAAGATGTAGCTCATGTTGAACTCATCCTGCAGGTCTTTCATCAGGTTGAGGATCTGGCTCTGCACGCTGACGTCCAGCGCCGAGGTCGGCTCGTCACAGATCAGCAGTTCGGGCCGTGTCGTCAGGGCGCGGGCGATGGAAAGGCGCTGGCGTTGGCCGCCCGAGAATTCATGCGGAAACTTCTTGGCGTCGGCGGGGTTCAGGCCCACCTGGCTCAGCAGTTTTTCCACCTCGCGTGTCACATCGGCGCGGGTCTTGCAGATGCCGAAGTTCTTCAGCGGCTCGCCGATGATGTCGCGCACCCGCCAGCGCGGGTTGAGCGAGGCATAGGGGTCTTGAAAGATCATCTGCATCCGGCGGCGCAGTGCGGGGGGATTGCCGGGGGGCAGATGGGTGATGTCTGTTCCTTCAAATCGGATCGCGCCCGCGCTTGGGGCATGCAGCCCCATCAGCAACCGCGCCACGGTGGATTTCCCGCAGCCGGACTCGCCCACCACGGCAAAGGTCTTGCCGCGCGGCACGTCAAAGCTGATGTCGTTCACCGCCGTCAGGATGCGGCGCGGTCGGCGTTCGATCAGGCGGTTGAGGAACGGCTCGGACACGTCGAAGCGTTTGGAGATATTCTGGACGCTGAGGATGTCGTCCGGTGCGATTTGCGGGGTCATTGCGTCTCTCCATAAATGTGGCAGGCGACTTGGCCGGTGCCGGCACTTTGTGGGACGGGGCGAATGCTGTGGCAGTGGTCCATCGCACGCGGGCAGCGGGGGGCAAAGGCACAGCCGGGCGCGGGATTGCGCAGGCCAGGCATGGCACCCTCGATTTGCGTGAGCCTCCGGTCCCGGTTGCCGATCTGCGGGATCGAGGCCATGAGGCCGCGCGTATAGGGGTGCAGCGGGTCTTCGATGACTTGGCGGACGTCGCCGATCTCGACCAGCCGTCCGGCATACATCACCGCCACGCGGTCGGCGGTTTCCGCGATCACGCCCATGTCGTGCGTCACCAAAACGACCGCCGTGCCGTTCTCGCGGCAGAGCCGCTTGAGCAGGGCCAGGATCTGCGCCTGCACGCTGACGTCGAGCGCCGTTGTCGGCTCATCCGCGATGATCAGCTTCGGCTCGGCACAAAGCGCCAGCGCGATCACCACCCGTTGCCGCATCCCGCCTGAAAACTGGTGCGGGTGCTGGTCCAGCCGGGTTTCGGGGGCGGGAATGCCCACCTCGGCCAGCCATTCAACGGCGCGTTTGCGGGCGGCTTTCTGATCAAGGCCCAGATGCACGCGCATCGTGTCGATCAGTTGGTCACCCACGGTGTAGACCGGGTTGAGGCTGGTCAGCGG
Source organism: Puniceibacterium confluentis (assembly GCF_007923445.1). Classification (GTDB taxonomy): domain Bacteria; phylum Pseudomonadota; class Alphaproteobacteria; order Rhodobacterales; family Rhodobacteraceae; genus Puniceibacterium; species Puniceibacterium confluentis. The sequence goes on from NZ_VOJI01000018.1 coordinate 11,406, forward strand.
GTCTTGAAAGATCGCGCCGATTTCCTTGCCCCGGATGCGGCGCATCTTTTCGGGGGGGAGATTGTCGATACGCTCGCCGCGCAGCCGCACCTCGCCCGAGCGGATCAGGCCGGGTGGTTCGATCAGCCCGGTGATGGCCGCGCCCGTGATCGACTTGCCCGCACCGGATTCACCGACCAGCCCGAGGATTTCGCCTTCGTCGAGGTCAAGGCTCAGCCCTTTGACCGCTTCCAGCGGGCCGCGGCGGGTGGGGAATTCGACAACGATATTGTCCAGTTCAAGAAGTGACATTCGGTTACCTCACCGCAATTTGGGGTTAAGCGCATCGCGCAGCCAGTCGCCCAGAAGGTTCACCGCCAGCACGAGGATCGCCAGTGCTGCGGCAGGGAAAACGACGACCCACCAGATGCCGGAGAACAGAAATTCATTGCCGATCTGGATCAGCGTGCCCAGCGACGGTTGGGTGGGCGGCATGCCGACACCCAGAAAGCTCAGCGTCGCTTCGGTCAGCACCGCCATGCCCAGGTTGATCGTGGCAATCACCAGCACCGGGCCAAGCACGTTGGGCAGGATATGCTTCATCATGATCGCCACTTTGCCGGTGCCGAGGGTGCGCGCTGCTTCGATATATTCCTTGCGCCGTTCCACCATGGTCGAGCCGCGCACGGTACGGGCGTATTGCACCCAATTGGTCAGGCCGATCGACAGGATCAGCACGATCAGCGCCGACTCTGCCTGCGCCGAACTGGGGAGGGCGCCGCGCAACACGCCATTGATCAGCAGTGCCACAAGGATGGGCGGGAAGCTGAGCAAGACATCGGCGATCCGCATCAGCACCGCATCGACGATACCGCCGAGGAAGCCACCGAGCAGACCGAGGGTTACCCCCATCACGGCCGCAAGGATCACGCTGGCGAACCCCACCAGCAGCGAAATTCGCATTCCGTGCATGATCGAGGAGAGCACATCGCGGGCCTGTGTGTCGGTGCCGAGCAGATAGGCGGTATTGCCGCCCTCGGCCCAGAATGGGGGCAACTCGCTGTCAAAGAGGTCCAGCTCGGCGATATCGAAAGGGTTCTGCGGCGCGATGCTCGGCGCGAAGATCGCCGTGAGGAACATCGCCAGCAGTACCAGCGCCGAGATGACAGCCACCCGCGACTTGCGGAAACTGTAGGAGATATCGCTGTCCCAGACGGAGTACAGCATGGGCACGAAGTTTGACATATTCTGCTCCTCAGACGCCGCGCGCGGGTTTTTTCTCGGCCCGCAGGCGCGGGTCGGCCACATTGTACAAAAGGTCGACCAGCGTGTTGATGACGACAAAGATGAAGGACACCAGCACCAGGTAGGCGGCCATCACCGGCACATCGGTAAAGTTCACGGCCTGGATGAACAGGAACCCCATACCCGGCCATTGGAAGACCGTCTCAGTGATGATGGCAAAGGCAATCAACCCGCCCAATTGCAGGCCAAAGATCGTCATTACCGGGATCAGCGTGTTCTTCAGTGCATATTTGAAATGCAGCATCCGGTTGGGAATGCCCCGCGCCTTGGCGAACTTGATGTAATCGGTCCGCAGTACCTCCAGCATCTCGGCGCGCACCAGCCGCATGATCAGCGTCATCTGGAACAGTGCCAGCATGATCGCGGGCAGGATCAGCGCCTTGAGGCCGGAGACGGTGAGGAAACCAGTTGTCCACCAGCCCAGATCAACCACCGTGCCCCGGCCAAAGCTGGGCAGCCAGCCCAGCGAGACCGAGAAGACGAGGATCAGCAGGATGCCGGTCACAAAGGTCGGCACCGAGATGCCCAGAAGCGAGATCACCTGTAAACCTTGGCTCAGCCAGCCGCGCGGGTTGAGCGCGGTGTAGATGCCCAGAGGGATGCCAAGCGCCAGCGCGAGGCTCGCGGCGACCAGCACCAGTTCGGCGGTAGCGGGAAAGCGTTCGGCCAGAAGGTCCGACACGGGGCGGTTGTTGCGGTAGGATTGGCCGAAGTCACCCTGCGCGGCATCGACGATGAATCGTCCATACTGGACCACTACCGGGTCGTTCAGCCCCATTTTCTCGCGCATCTCGGCGCGGTCCTGAACGGTGGCGTCTTCGGGCAGAAGGTTGGAAATCGGGTCGCCCAGAAAGCGAAACATCAAGAAGGCGATCGAAGCGACGACGAGCATCACCAGCGCGGCCTGAATGATGCGGCGGATAAGAAAGGCAAACATGCTGGCCTCCGGCTGGCAGGGGAAGGACGGCGGGCGCGGTCATCACGCCCGCCGCGACAGGTCACTCGATCCGGGCGAGCCAGAGGCGCGGCTTGTCATCCGCGGTCTGGGGAATCTTCACGGCGTCACGGGCGGCCCAGGACAGCGGCTGCGCGTGCAGCGGCAACCAAGCCACTTCCTCATCGGCAATGCGGAAGGCTTCGGCCATCATCTCGAGGCGTTTCTCGGCGTCGAGTTCCGTGGCCACAGCCTTGGTCAGGCGGTCGACCTCGGCGTTGGAATAGCCGCCGGGGTTCCATGTGCCCATCTGCCCACCGGGCGTGTGCAGCATGGCCGAAAGAACCGAGTAGCCGTCGAGCATTGGCAGGGTCGCCCAGCCGAGCATGAACATATCCGTTTCATTGGCGCGGGCGCGCTCGAAGTGGATCGCCTTGGTCTCTGCCGTAAGGTCCACCTTAACGCCGACCCGTGCGAACATCGCCGCCAGCGCCTGACAGATCGCCGCGTCGTTGACGTAGCGGTCATTCGGGCAGTTCATGTTCAGGCTGAAACCCTCGGGGTAGCCCGCATCGGCCAGCATTTTCCTGGCCAGGTCGGGATCATAGGCGGGGATCGCATCGACACCTTCGTCAAAGCCCGGCACCTGCGGGGCGACCAGCCCGCCAAGATTGCGGGACTTGCCGCGCATGATCTTGTCGCGCAGCAGGTCATAGCTGATCGCATGGACCAGCGCCTGGCGCACTTCGACCTTTTGCAGCGGATTGCCTTCTTGGTTGGGGTTGTTGGATTTGTCGGACATGTTGATGCCCATCATGATCGCGCGCAGGCCGGGCGCTTCCAACACATGCATTCCGTCGGTGGATTCGATGCGCTTGGCATCCTGCAGGGGCGAGGGGAAGATCATGTCGAGTTCACCCGACAGCATCGCTGCCACCCGGGTCGCGTCGGAGTTGATCGGGTTCAGCTCAATGCGGGTCAGGTTGTGCTGCGGCTCGTCCCACCAATCGCCGTTGACCGTCAAAACGGTCTGCGCGTCGGGGGTGCGGGATTCAAAGCGGAAGGGGCCAGTGCCATTGGCGTTTGACGTGGTGTAGCCTTCTTCGCCCTTCTGCGCGTCAATCGGGTCCAGCGCGTCATGCTCTTCCAGCCAACCACTGTCGAAGATCAGCACGTTGGTCAGGAAGTTGTTAAGCAACGGGTTCGGCCCGTCGAGCATCAGGTCGACGGTCATGTCATCAACCATCTTGGCATCGACCAGCCCGGCGATATTTCCGCGAATGGGCGAGTCTTCATGCGCCGCGCGTTTCACCGATGCCACCACATCCTCGGCCGAGAAGTCCTGACCGTCGTGGAACTTGATCCCCTCGCGCAGCGTGTAGCGCACGGTGGTCTCGTCGATCTGCTCCCAGCCTGTCGCCAGGGCCGGCTCGATCTTGAGGTCCGCGTCATAGCGCACCAGCGCCTCATAGACGTGGTTGAGGAACGAGACGGTAAAGCTGTCCGTCATCGAATGTGGGTCCAGCCCGTAAAGATCGCCGTTGGTGCCCAGCCGGAATGTCTCGGCTTGCGCGGCGCCGGCACAGGCCAGCGCCAGTGCCGAGGTAGCGGTGAATAATAGGTTGCGCGGTGTCATGGTTGTCTCCCTGTTTCTGTCGCCAAGCGGGCTCAAGGGGCCTGCATTTCAGCAACTGGAGAAAAGCTGGCACAATTCGTTTTTTCTGTCTACAATTATTGTTAACAATTTTTGCAAACATTAAATGCTTGCGCTTCTGGCCTCCCATCGGCGACAGTTGTGCGACGTAAGACCCGGAGAAATTATGGTTGGGGATAAGCAGTTGCTGAAAGCCAAGCTCACGGAAAAGCAGATCTATGAACGGATTTGGAAATCCATCGCCGAACGCCGCCTGCCGCCCGGCACCCGCCTGAAAGAAGAGCGTCTGTGTGAAATCTTTGGCGCGAGTCGCCCGAGAATCCGCCGGGCGTTGGACCAGTTGACCCATGATGGGCTGGTCAGCCACATCCCCAATCGGGGGGCGTTTGTGACCACGCCCTCGGTCGAAGAGGCCCGCGATGTCTTCTTCACCCGGCGGGTGGTGGAACGGGGCGTTATCGAAGCGCTCAGGAAGCATGGCGCCCAGGACAAGCTGGCGGTGCTCGAAACCCATATCGCCGAGGAGCGCGAAGCCTTGGCTGAGGGCGATACCGCCCGGATCATCCGCCTTTCCGGTGCCTTTCACATGCTGCTGGCCGAACTCGCGGCTTCACCCCTTCTCGCCGATATCCTGCGCGACCTTGTGTCAAAAAGCACCTTGGTAACGGCGGTTTTCCAGCCGAAATGCGACACGCAATGTGGCCCGGATGAACATGCCGCCATCGTCGCCGCGCTGGCGGCAGGGGACTTTGACACTGCCAAGACTGCGATGGATGAACATCTGCAGGAAGCGGAAAGAACGTTGAAACTGGAAGCGTCAAGCGAAGGCAACGCCTTGCAGGACGACGTCCTCGGCATCGCCTTGAGCGGGGGTTGAGAATGGCTATTCATGCGATCACCAACACCACCGCCATCACGATGGACCCCGCCCGGAGAGTGCTTGAGAACGCGACGATCCTTTTTGAAAATGATCGCATCACCGCCGTTGGTTCTGCTGATGAGGTGGCCGTGCCGGAAGGGGCTGAGCGGATCGGGGGGGCGGATATGATCACCCTGCCGGGGTTGATCGACAGCCATGCCCATGCCGGACACGGTTTGACACGCAACCTTGGCGGCGGCGACGGTGACGCGTGGTTCAAGGCCTGCGAAGACCTCTATACCCGCGGGTCTACCCCCGGATTCTGGCAGGCCGAAGCGCGGCTTTCGGGGCTTGAGCGGCTCAAGGCGGGGATCACCACCTGCACCATGCTGCTCGGCGGCGGAGCTGATCATTACCGCACCGATACCATCGAGGCAGGCGATCTGCACTGTGCCGCCACGCGAGAGATCGGCATCCGTACAATGCTCGCTGTTGGGCTGAACCGACGGCCATTCCCCAGGACCTACCGCAGCCTCGATCTCAGCCAGGATCTTACCCTTTCATTCGAAGACCAACTCGCGGTTTGCGGACAATTGGCAGACACGCATGGCGATCTGCTGGGGGAAGGCACCGGCATCTGTCTGATCATGCCGGTCTATTCTCCTGCTGAATTCGCCCAAGACCCGGATGAAATCCGCCAGATGTGCCGCGCGGCGATGGATTTGCGCGAAAGGCAGGGTCTGCTGTTTACCCAGGACGGCCACCGCGAAGGCTCCATCGCGCTGGCCGAAGATCTCGGCATTCTCGGCCCGTGGGCCTACCTCTCTCACTCGGTCGACCTCACCCCAGAAGACATGGCCGCCGCGAAGCGCAGTGGCGCGTCTATCGTGCATAACCCGTCGGCAATCATGTCCATCCTTGGCCGCTGCCCCGCGCCAGAACTGCGCGACATGGGCGTGACCGTCGCCTTGGGGTCAGATGCGGCGGCCCCGGATCGCGGATATGACATGTTCCGGCATATGGCCCAGTGTTTGCACTACCACCGCCGCCACTTCCGTGATCCTGCAGTGATGATGCCGCTCGATGTTCTTGAAATGTGTACCATCCACGCGGCAAGGGCGATTGGGCTGGAGGATGAGTTGGGCTCACTTGAGCCGGGCAAAAAGGCCGATATCGTCATGCTCGACCGCCGCAAGCCGCATCTCTACCCGCCGATGATGCCACTGACGACAGTGGCACAGTTTGCCAACGCGGCAGACGTGGATACCGTGATCGTGAACGGTAACATCCGCATGCGGCACCGGAAGACCGATCTGGACGAAGACGCAATCCTCGACGCTGCGACGCGGGAGTTACAAGCGGCTGTCGCGCGCTGTAGACTGACGCATCTCTTGGTCGAGTAGAGGCTGCATCCGCTGTCCTGCCACGGGAATTTTCCTCCACCGCCGATTAGAGTCCGCCCTCGGATCAGGCCTCATAGCCAGTAGATGACGAGTGCAGCGAGGGCGATTGCGGAGAGGAAGACTTCGGGGCAGCGGTCATGGCGGGTTGCGACACGCCGCCAGTCCTTGAGCCTGCCGAACATGATCTCGATCACTGCCCGGCAGTGCATTGCGCAGCAATGTCACGAGAGGGTTGCGGCGTGTGCAGCGCCGCTTGTCGTATCGGATTGTAGTCTTGCGTTGCTTGCGACCCGGGATGCAGGCGCGTATCCCGCTGTCTTTCAACGCTTCTCTGAACCAATCAGCGTCATAGCCGCGATCCCCAGGCAGCCAGACGACATCCGGCAGGCTGCTCGGCAGTGCTCGGGCACCGATGTAGTCGCTGACCTGACCGGCGGTCACGAACAGATCGAGCGCACGTCCCTGGCTGTCGCAGATGGCGTGCAGTTTCGTGTTCTTGCCCCCCTTGGTTCGACCAATCAGGCGACCGCGCCCCGCTTTTTGATGCCCGGACTGGACGCCGTTCGATGAGCTTTGCGGTAAGTGGCGTCGATCATGACCGTCGTCTGTTCGCCGTGATCAGCAGCCAGACCGGCCATCATCTGGGCAAAGATGCCCTTGTCACTCCAGCGTTTCCACCGGTTGTGGAGCGTTTTGTGCGGGCCGTATTCCCTCGGCGCGCCACGCCACCGTAAGCCGTTGCGATTGATGAAGATAATCCCGCCAAGCACGCGCTTGCCATCGACGCGTGGCTTGCCGTGGGATCTGGGAAAGCAGGGCTCAAGACGCGCCATCTGCGCGTCGGACAACCAGATCAGATCAGACATGTTCACCGATCATTTTTTGAGCCGTGAATCACGCAACGAAGCGAAAATCAATGGGTCCTGAGCCTAGTAAAACGAAGGTTTGAAGGCGTTGAATGCTGTCAATCGCTTAAGAGCGGCCCCCAGATGCAAAGCCAGGACAAAGACAACCGGCAATTGCTGCATGTCGCCTGCCGTACGTGGGTGGCACGTCTGCCGGATGCACGGCGCGCGCGGCGGTGCCCCGACCGGCGCAGCCAATGGTGCTTGGCGACATGGCGAGCGGACGGGTGAATCTGAACAGATCCTGCGCGAATTGAAACGGCTAATGGATCTGGCGCAGGATGGCTTGAACACCCTGACCCGCTGAACCGGGAGGGGGCGGGCGGATCCTAATGACCATGCGCGCAGGGACCGGATCGGACTGCACTTCGCGGGCATGCACATTCCTGAGAACCGACGCAGGCCAGGGGGGCGCATCTCTGTTACCCTTGATCCGGGACCGCCCGGGGTAGCAAAATTCACGCGCGGGCAGTTCGGAGGAAAAAAGCCGAACGCAATCCCAAGCGTTTATTCTATGTGGGGCAAGTGTGGGTTAATTGCCTTTTAGCCTATGAAATCAAAGGCAAGTGGCGGAGAGACAGGGATTCGAACCCTGGGAACCCGTGAAGGCTCAACGGTTTTCGAGACCGCCCCGTTCGACCACTCCGGCACCTCTCCGCGGGGGTCTGGTGGGTGCGTTTAGCCTCATGCGGGGGGCGGGTGCAACAGGGAAAATGCGCAAATGTGCAAACTCCTCCGAAGGATCACGGCGACGTGCCCCGATACGGCTTGGAAATGGACGGCAGGGGGAATAGCTAGGAAGGAAACGCCGCAAAAGGACCACCGTCACATGTTCGCGAGAATCAGCGCCTTCGCAATTGCAGCCGTCATCGCGTGCCCCGCCTGGGCGACGCCGTCCGACGACCTGCTGACCGCGCTTGGGGTCCGGGAGATTGTCGATGTCATGCGCGCGGAGGGCCTGGATTATGGCGACGAGCTGGCGCGGGACATGTTGCCCGGCGGCAGGTCCAGCGCCTGGTCTGCGGCGGTGTCGACGATCTATGACACCGACTGGATGTATGAGACGGTGCGCACCGAATTCGCGGCCACGCTGGGTGACGAGGACCTCAGTCCCTTGCTGGCGTATTTCACCTCTGAAGAGGGTCGCCGCATCGTTGAGCTGGAACTGGAGGCGCGGCGGGCGATGGTCGACGCCGATGTCGAGGACATGGCGCGCGCGACGTTCAGCGACCTGGACGGCAGCGGGGACAAGCGGCTTGAACGACTGGAGGCCTTTGTCGAGGCCAACGATCTGATCGAGGCAAATGTGACCGGGGCGCTGAACGCCAGTTTCAAGTTTTACTCCGGGCTGGTCGAAGGCGGCGCGCTGGAGATGTCCGAAGCCGAGATACTGGCGGACGTCTGGGCCCAGGAGGACGAGACGCGCGAGGATACCCGTGAATGGCTGTACGGCTACCTGCTGCTGGCCTACGGACCGCTCAGCGACGACGTGCTGGAGGGTTATATCGACCTGTCGTCCTCACCTGCGGGGCAGTTGATGAACCGGGCCTTGTTCGCGGGGTTCAACACGATGTATGATGACATCTCCCGCCAGCTGGGCCATGCTTCGGCGCTTCAGATGCAGGCGCAGGAACTCTAGGATCGCCAGCGCCGCGGGGATTGGCTCCGGGAGGTGCTTGACAATCGGGGTCGGGCGCAACATAAGCGCGGCTCTCGGGCCGGAGCTTCTGCATCGGTCTCAGAGGTTATTGACATGACGCCCCCAGAGGGCGCGCTGTCCGAGGCGGCAAAAGCCGGGAAACACCTGCAGACGGGCAGGGGCCACAGGACGCGGCAGACAAAGGAAGACACGCATGTTTGCGGTGATGAAGACCGGCGGCAAGCAATACAAGGTTCAGTCCGGCGATACGCTTCGGGTGGAACGGCTTGCAGCGGATGCTGGTGAAAAAGTCCAGTTCAACGATATTCTGATGATCGGCGGCGACAACCTGACCGTGGGCGCGCCGTTTGTGGCGGGCGCCGCTGTACAGGCCGAGGTCATCGACCAGGTCAAGGGTGACAAGGTCATCCACTTCGTCAAGCGTCGCCGGAAGCACGGCTCGCAGCGCACCAAGGGGCACCGCCAGAAGCTGACCCTGGTCCGCGTGACCGACATCCTCGCCTCGGGCGGCGATTCGACCGGCATCAAGGTTGCGATCGGAACGGGCTCGGTGCCCGCGACGGTTCAGGCGGCTGCGCCGAAAGCCGAAAAGAAGGCCGCGGCACCCAAGGCCGCGCCCGCCGCTGCCGGTGGCGACGATCTCAAGGAACTGTCGGGCGTGGGTCCGGCGCTTGAGAAGAAGCTGCACGATGCAGGGATCACGACCTATGCGCAGATCGCGGCATGGAGCGAGGCAGACGTCGAGAAGTTCGGCGAACTGCTGTCCTTCAAGGGCCGGATCGAGCGTGAAGGCTGGATCGAACAAGCCAAAGCTCTGGCTGCGAAATAAGGAGACCAACCCATGGCACACAAAAAAGCAGGCGGTTCCTCCCGCAACGGGCGCGACTCTGCCGGTCGCCGCCTTGGCGTAAAACTCTTCGGTGGTCAGAAGGCGATTGCCGGCAACATCATCGTGCGTCAGCGCGGCACCAAGTTCTGGCCGGGTGAGGGCGTTGGTCTTGGCAAGGATCACACGATCTTCGCGATGACCGAAGGCGCCGTGACCTTCCACAAGGGCCTCAAGGGCCGCACCTTTATTTCGGTCCTGCCAGCGGCGGAAGCTGCCGAGTAAGCCGACCTTAAGGTTTCAGAGACATTAGGGGATCGGCAGAAACGCCGGTCCCCTTTTTTCGTATTGGTGCATTTTCCGCTCCGTGCCGCGTTCCCGTCAGAGGAATGACCACGGGACAGGCGCGCTGATACCCGCCGTGTTTTGGAGGAGAAGACACATGAGCCTGGACCATGCCAACGTTCAGCCGACCATCCGGACCGAACGCTTCGACCTGCGCCCACTGCGCCCGTCGGACACCGGCCTCATCGAGTATTATGCCGGTGACAAACGTGTGGCCGACATGACCGCAAACGTGCCGCACCCGCTGCCGCCCGGCGCGACCGAAGCCTATGTTGCCCGGGCCATGTCCAGCGAACGGACCATGGATGTCTGGGCGATGGACGGCACCAAGGCGGACGGACCCGAGGTGATGGGCGTGATCTCGCTGGAACGGCTCGACCGCAAACAGTCGGAAGTCTCGTACTGGGTTGCGCCGGCGTTCTGGAACACCGGGCTGGCTTCCGACGCCGTACGCGCGCTGGTCGAGGCAAATCCCCTGGGCAGCGCCACGATGTTCGCGTCGGTGTTTCAGGAAAACCTTGCATCCGCCCGGGTGCTGACCAACTGCGGGTTCGAATACATTGGCGATGCCGAAGCGTTTTCGGTGGCCCGCAACGCCAAGGTCTCAACCTGGACCTATCTCAGAAAACTGCGCTGATCCGCGCCGCTTGAGGCGGCTGCGGGAACGCGCTAAACCCGCGCGCAGGCGCACTGCAGGACGACCAAGATGAAATTTCTCGATCTGTGCAAGGTCTACATCCGTTCCGGCGGCGGCGGCGGCGGCTCCGTCAGCTTTCGTCGCGAGAAGTATATCGAATTCGGTGGACCGGATGGCGGCGACGGCGGCAACGGCGGTTCGGTCTGGGCCGAGGCCGTGGACGGGCTCAACACGCTGATCGATTTCCGCTACCAGCAGCACTTTTTCGCCCAGAGCGGCCAGCCCGGGATGGGTCAGCAGCGCACCGGCAAGACCGGCGACGACATCGTGCTGCGGGTGCCGGTCGGGACGGAAATCCTCGACGAGGACGAGGAAACCGTGCTGGCCGACATGACCGAGCTCGGCCAGAGGGTACAGCTTGCCCGCGGCGGCAACGGCGGCTGGGGCAACCTGCATTTCAAGACCGCGACCAATCAGGCGCCGCGCCGCGCCAACCCCGGCCAGCCGGGGGTGGAACGCACCATCTGGCTGCGGCTCAAGCTGATCGCGGATGTCGGTCTGCTGGGGCTTCCGAATGCCGGAAAGTCGACCTTCCTGGCTGCCACCTCCAACGCCCGGCCCAAGATCGCCGACTATCCCTTTACCACGCTGCACCCCAATCTGGGTGTGGTCGGCGTGGACAATGTGGAATTTGTCGTCGCCGACATTCCGGGCCTGATCGAGGGCGCGCACGAGGGACGCGGCCTTGGTGACCAGTTTCTGGGCCATGTCGAACGCTGTGCGGTGCTGCTGCACCTGGTCGATGGCACCTCCGGCACCCTGATCGAAGATTACCACACCATCATCGGCGAACTCGAAGCCTATGGCGCCGGGCTGAACGACAAGCCCCGCATCACCGTGCTCAACAAGGTCGACGCGCTGGACGCCGAAGAGCGCGCCTTCTTGCGGGAAGAGCTGCAACAGGCGGTCGGCGCCAAGGTCATGCTGATGTCCGGCGTCAGCAAGGAAGGCACGGTCGAGGTGCTGCGGGCGCTGCGGGCCGAGGTCGACGAAAACCGTCTTCGCGGTCGCGCGGCGGACGCTGAGGAGGACGCGCCTTGGCGTCCCTGACAGAGGCGCGTCGGCTGGTTGTCAAGATTGGCTCGGCCCTGCTGGTGGACCGCAGGTCCGGTGCCCTGCGGCTGGACTGGCTGGCCTCCGTGGCCGCCGATGTGGCGCGGATCAAGGCGCGCGGCACCGATGTTATTCTGGTGTCCTCGGGCTCCATTGCTCTGGGCCGGCAGGTACTGAAACTGCCCGCCACCGTGCTGCCGCTGGAACAGTCGCAGGCCGCCGCCGCGGTCGGACAGATCCGACTCGCCCGCGCCTGGGAAGAGGCGCTGGCACCGCACGGCATCACCACGGCGCAGATTCTGGTGACACTCGAAGACAGCGCCGACCGCCGCCGCTACCTCAACGCGCGCGCGACGATGGAAACGCTTGTCGGGCTCGGGGTCGTGCCGATCGTGAATGAAAATGACACCGTGGCGACGGACGAAATCCGCTACGGCGACAACGACCGGCTTGCGGCGCAGGTGGCGGTGACGGCCGGCGCCGACCAGCTGATCCTGCTGTCGGATGTCGACGGGTTCTACACCGGCAACCCGCAGGTCGACCCCGACGCCACGCGCTACACGGTGATCGACGCGATCACACCCGAGATCGAAGCCATGGCCGGCGACGCCGGATCGGGTCTCTCCAAGGGCGGCATGAAGACCAAGCTGATGGCGGCCAAGACCGCAACGGCGTCGGGCTGTGCCCTGGCGATCAGCGACGGTTTTGTGCTGCACCCGCTGAAGGCCCTGGAAGACGGCGCCAATGCCACCTGGTTCACGCCGCACCTCGATCCGCACCTCGCCCGCAAACGCTGGATCGCGGCGATGAAGCCGCAGGGCGCGCTGGTGGTCGACACCGGCGCCGCGCAGGCACTGGCCGCCGGGAAATCCCTGCTGCCGGCCGGGGTTGCGCTGGTCGAGGGCGGGTTCGGGCGCGGTGACCCGGTGACGATCCGTACCGCGGACGGTCGCACGCTGGGGCAGGGATTGTGCCGCTACACCGCGTCGGAGGCCCGCGCCATCCGTGGCCATCAAAGCCAGGACATCGAGGAGCTGCTGGGCTATCCGGGCCGGGCGGCACTGGTGCACCGCGATGACATGGCGCTCTGAGCGTCAGGGTTTCTTCTCTTTCCAAATACTCACAATCCGACGCAGCCAAAGGCAGAAACGATGCAGGACATGACAGACATCCCCGCCCTGATGGCCGCAATCGGCGCCCGCGCCCGCGCCGCTGCGGCCGAGCTGAGCCATGCCCCGGCCGAGGGTCGCGCGCAGGCACTGACCGTGGCGGCCGATGCGCTTTGGCGTACCCGTGAGGCGGTGCTGGCCGCCAACGAACGGGACATGGCCTTTGGCCGCGAAAAGGGTCTGAGCGATGCGATGCTGGACCGCCTGCACCTGGACGAGGCGCGGGTGGCGGCGATGTGTGACGGGCTGCGGGCCATCGCGGCACAGGAGGATCCGGTGGGCAAGGTGATGGCGGAATGGGATCAGCCGTCGGGCATTCACATCCGCCGGGTGCGCACTCCCCTGGGGGTGATCGGCGTGATCTACGAATCGCGTCCCAACGTGACCGCGGACGCCGGTGCGCTGTGCCTGAAGTCCGGCAACGCGGTGATCCTGCGCGGCGGATCGGAAAGCCTGCATTCCTCGACCGCGATCCATGCCGCGCTGGTCGAGGGACTGCGCGCCGCCGGTCTGCCCGAGGCGGCGATCCAGCTGGTTCCGACCCGGGACCGCGAGGCCGTGTCGGCGATGCTGGCGATGACCGACAGCATCGACGTGATTGTGCCGCGCGGTGGCAAGGGACTGGTCGGGCTGGTGCAGAAAGAGGCCCGTGTGCCGGTGTTCGCGCATCTCGAAGGGATTGTGCACATCTATGTCGACAAGGACGCCGATCCGGTCAAGGCGCTGGATGTGATCCTGAATGCCAAGACCCGCCGCACAGGTATCTGCGGCGCGGCGGAATGTCTGCTCATCCATCGCGACATTGCCGACACCATCGGTCAGGGCGTGATCCGCGCACTGCTGAACGCCGGAGTTGAAGTGCGCGCCGACGCCGAGCTTTTGTCGATCGACGGCACGGTGGCGGCAACCGAGGACGACTGGGGCCGCGAATATCTCGATTCCATCATCGCTGCCCGTGTGGTGGATGATGTCGACGCCGCGATCCAGCATATCCGGCTCTATGGCTCGCAGCACACCGACTGCATCCTGACCGAGGATCCCGAGGCGGCGGCCAGGTTCTTCGAACGGCTGGACAGCGCCATACTGATGCACAATGCCTCGACTCAATTCGCCGATGGCGGTGAATTCGGCATGGGCGCAGAGATCGGCATTGCCACCGGAAAACTGCATGCGCGTGGGCCGGTCGGAGCGGAGCAGCTGACCAGCTTCAAGTATCTGGTCACCGGGGACGGGACCATACGCGGCTGAACACAGCCGCCGGGTTTTTCCCCGGTCGGGGGGCGATCCTGCGGTTCACAGTTGCAGCCGCAGGTGATTGTCAGCCTGTGTGTATGTCATTGTGCGCCCGTGGTCGGCGGCAACCACCTGCAGCATCGCAAACTGCACCCGTGCGGGCGAAATTTCGGTCCTGTGCGACGGATCCGTGAGCATTTTCCACAGATCGGGATCCAGCGAAAGCCGTGGCCCCGTGCCCGCGATCTGCCAGCGCCCGTCCTGCAGATCAAACACCACGGTACCGCCCTGTGGCAGCGCGGTTTCAAAACACAGCAACGCCAGAAATGCCAGCTGGACATCGCGGCGGTGTTGATTTCCATCCGGGTGCCACTGCGTCTGCAGGCGCGTGCCCCTGGCAATGCCTTCCAGGACGCTGACCACCTCGTCGCGCCGCAACTGCTGTCCGGCAGAGGACGTCCCGAATGCCACTCGGAAAAACCGGATCCGCGCCGTTGCACTGCTGCAACTGTCATTGATCAGGTCGAATTCCGGCCCGATGCCGCCCGCGCCATTCAGCGTCAACAGTTCCAGCCCGTTGCTGATCGCGCCGATCGGGCTGATCAGATCGTGGCAGATACGGGAGCCTATCAAAGTCGCCAGGTCGGCGTTATCCTGTTGCATCGACACCTCGGGGCGAAGGAACGGAAATGAGTGATCTGAATGCATTGTTGGAACCCGGGATGCTGGTTACGCACCCGGACCGTCCCGACTGGGGCATGGGACAGGTGCAGTCGAATATCGGCGGGCGTATCACAGTCAACTTCCGCGAGGCGGGGAAGGTGGTCATCGACGGTCGACGTGTCACACTCATGCCGGTGTTCGGAAGTGAATAGGACAAAGTGGTTTCTCAATAGTTAACAAATGGCGGTCTGGTGTCAGGCAGCCTGGCATCGCACCTGTTGCCAAGTCTATGCAGCTTGCCTAGAAGCGGGCAACAGGTTTCACCCAGCGGAAATGTCGCCGATGAACGCCCAGTCCCCCCAGTTCAGTGCGCGTCTGGCGCGGACAGATGCGGATATACGGGCCGCGCAACGCCTGCGCTATGATGTCTTCGTGCGCGAACTTGGCAGCGGCGGCGCGCTTGTCGATCACGAGGCCGGGCTGGAAAAGGATCGGTTCGACCCGTTTTTCGACCACCTTCTGCTGGTGGATCATGCGCGGCAGGACGCTGTGATCGGCGTGTACCGACTGTTGCGCGGCGATCGTGCCGCCGCCGCCGGCGGGTTCTATTCCGAAGCGGAATACGACCTTGACGCGTTGCACAAGTCGGGCCGGAAACTGCTGGAACTGGGGCGGTCGTGCCTGCATCCGGACTATCGCGGCGGTTCGGCCATGTTCCATCTGTGGCAGGCGCTGGCGGCCTATGTCGCGGATCACGGGATCGAGATCCTGTTCGGGGTGGCAAGCTTTCACGGCACCGATGTGCAGAAACTGGCGCATCCGCTCAGCCATCTGCACTATCGTCACAGAGCGCCCGAAACGCTGCGCACGCGTGCGCGCACCTATCAGCCGATGGCCCTGTTGCCCGAGTCCGAGGTGGATCGCAAACGCGCCATGCTCGAGACTCCGGCCCTGATCAAGGCTTATCTGCGGCTGGGTGGCTGTGTCGGGGACGGCGCGTTTGTGGACAAGGCGTTCAACACCACGGATGTCTGTCTGCTGATCGACACCGCGCAGATGAATCAACGGCAGAAGAACCTGTATTCCCGGGACATTGCCGGGTGAACCCGACCTGGACCACACCGGACGCTCTGCCACCGCACCGCCCGGGCGTGGCGGGGTGGCTGCGCATTCTGGGGCGCGGTTTGGTGCTGGGCACCGTGGTCTTTGGCGGGTTGGCGTTGCTGTTGCTGCTGCGTCTGTTCGAGAGGCCGCTGTGCGGCGTTGACCGGCCGGTCACGCCATACATCACCCAAGGGGTGTGTCGCGCGGCTTTTGTGATACTGCGGCTGCCGCTGGTGGTACGCGGACCAAGGATGACGGGCCCCGGGGCGGTGGTGGCCAACCATTCCTCGTGGCTGGATATCTTTGCGCTGAATGCCCGCAAGAATGTCTATTTCGTATCAAAATCCGAGGTCGCCGGCTGGCCGGGCATCGGATGGCTGGCGCGGGCGACCGGAACGGTGTTCATCCGCCGCGACCCGCGCGAAGCGGCGCAGCAGGCGAAAATGTTCGAGGAAAGGCTGCTGCACCGCCACAGGCTGCTGTTCTTTCCGGAAGGCACCTCGACCGACGGATTGCGGGTTTTACCTTTTAAATCAACGCTTTTTGCGGCGTTCTTTGCCAATGGTCTGAAACATGAGTTGCAGATTCAGCCGGTCAGCGTGATCTATCATGCCCCCGAAGGCGAAGATCCGCGGTTCTACGGCTGGTGGGGTGACATGAGTTTTGGCGAGCACCTGCTCAAGACACTCGCGGCACGGCGACAGGGGATCGTTGAACTGGTCTACCACCCCCCGGTACGGATCGACGCCTTTCCCAACCGCAAGTCACTGGCGAGCCACCTGGAAACACAGGTGCGTGCCGGTCACAGCTTGGCCGGCGAGCACGCGGGCTGATCAGCCGGTGATGGCGCGGGTCAGTCTGGCCAAGGCTTCGCCGGGGTTGTCACTTTCCCAGATCTCTGCACCGAATGCAAAGAAATCTGTTACAGAAGAGAGGCTTGCGATCTGTTCTTCGCCCAATGCGCCCTCGGCGACGCAGGGCAGCTCAATGACTTCCGACCACCACTTGAACAATTCCGGATCGACCACGGCGCCATCGCCCAGAGCGGTCGGTCCGACCGGGCCGAAGCTGATGTAGTCGGCGCCGGATTCACCCGCCGCCATGCCTTCGTGCCGGGACTGGGCGCAGTAGGCGCCAACGATCGCGTCATCCCCCAACTCCTTGCGTGCCCAACGGACCGAACGGGCACCGTCGAGCAGATGCACGCCGTCCAGTCCAAGCCGCTGCGCCAACACCACATGTGTGTCCAGAACCAGCGCGATGTCATACTGATGCGCCACATCGCGCACCGCGTCCGCCGCGCGCAGGATGCGATCTTCGTCACGGGTCGACAGGGCCAGGCGAATACAGGCGACCTCGGCAGAATCGAGAACCCCCGCAAGGGTTTGCGGAAAAGTGCTCAGGTCAAATTCTGGCGGTGTTATGAGATAGATCTGCGGGTGTTCGGTTTCGGCCATCGGGTCGGCTCCTGATAGGATTTGGCTCGCTATAAAGGGACAAATCCCTTTTGACCATTGTTCTCAGCGCAATTTCGGCGGCAGCGAGTCGGTAAAGTCGCAGGCCATCTTCAGCCAGGCGGCGCGGCTCTTGTCATCGGCCATGCCGTCGGCGTCGACGTCGATCAGCCCGCCCATGGTGCGACCGGTAAAGGCCATGGGGCTGGCGCCCGGTATGGCCAGAGCCTTGTCGATGCTGGCCTTGCCGACCCGGTACATGGCGCCGCCCTTGTGCAGACCACAGAGCATGTGGCCCTCGCGCATGAAACACAGACCTCCGAACATCCGGACTTCGCGGATGCCCTCCAGGTCTGCCAGATCACCGCGCATGAGGTCGAGAAGCCCCGGATCAACGGCCATGTTCTGATCCTCCCCTGGATGCCAAAGTAGCCAAACGGCAGCCCCTAGGAAAGCAGAGGGTTTTCGCGTGGCCTGCCGCGCTTTGTTGCAGCCGCGCGTCCGCATGGTATGAGACCGCAACAGTCCGACAGGAGCCTCGTCATGCCGACAGAAACGCCGCAACCTGCCTTTGTGCTGGTCAACCCGCAGATGGGCGAGAACATCGGCGCCGCGGCGCGGGCGATGTGGAACTTCGGCCTTGACCGAATGCGGCTGGTCGCGCCCCGCGACGGCTGGCCGAACCAGAGCGCGGTGGCGATGGCCGCGGGGGCCGGGCGGTTGCTGGACGAGGCGCTGCTTGCGGCGACCACGGCCGAGGCGGTGGCGGATTGCACCTTTGTCATGGCCACAACCGCGCGCAACCGCGATCTGACCAAGCCGATCTACGCGCCCGAGCACGCCATGCAGATCGCCCGCGATCGCATCGGACGCGGTGAAAAGGTCGCGGTGCTGTTCGGGCCGGAACGCGCCGGACTCGAGAACCCGGACATTGCACTGGCCAATGCGATCATCTCGGTGCCGGTCAACCCCGCGTTCGCCTCGCTCAACCTGGCGCAATGTGTGCTGCTGACTGCCTATGAATGGCAGCGTCACGCGGTCGAGATCACGCCCGAAACCACCGAGCTTGCCGGCGGGCAATGGGCGAACCAGACCGAGGTGCAGAAGCTGTCGGAACACTACGAGGACCGGATGAGCGACGCGGGATTCTTCTTTCCCGAACACAAGGCCGACAGCATGAAGCTGAACCTGCGCAATCTCTGGTCGCGGATGCCGCTGACCCAGGCGGATGTGCGGATGCTACACGGCATCATGCGGCAAATGGTGCGCTGGAAAGAACGTGGCGACTGACTTGAAGCTCCGGGGTGTGGAGCCTACTGTTCCGGCGACATGAAGGAGCGGGATATGAGCGGAAAACGCAGTATCTTTGAAGAGGTTGGCGCGGAACCCGCCAAGGCTAGGGCCGCGCTGCCCAAGGGAGGCATGATCGACGCGGGCAAGCGTGGCGCACGGGGCGGTATCCGTCTGTGGCTGATGCTGCTGTTTGCGCTGGTGCTGGTGATGATCGTCGTCGGTGGACTGACGCGGCTGACGGATTCGGGGTTGTCGATCACCGAATGGCGTCCCGTCACCGGTGCCTTGCCGCCGATGGACGCGGCCAGCTGGCAGGCCGAGTTCGAAAAATACCAGGCAATTCCGGAATACCAGTTGCAGAACAAGGGCATGAGCCTTGCCGAGTTCCAGTTCATCTATTGGTGGGAATGGGGCCACCGGCAATTGGGCCGGGTGATCGGGCTTGTCTGGGCCTTGGGGTTCCTTGGTTTTCTGGCGGCGCGGCAGATTCCGCGCGGCTGGACCGCGCGTCTGGCGCTGTTGGGCGTTCTGGGCGGCGCGCAGGGGGCGATCGGCTGGTGGATGGTGTCCTCGGGGCTTGGCGGCGAGCGTCTCGACGTGGCGAGCTACCGGCTGGCGACACATCTGGGGCTGGCGTTCGTCATCCTGGGGCTGATCGCCTGGTATGTGTTCGCCCTGGGTCGGGACGAGCGCGAGATGCTGCAGGCGCGGCGGGCCCGCGAGACCGGGCTGGCCAGGCTGGCGACCGCGCTGGCGGCGCTTGCTTTCGTGCAGATCCTGATCGGGGCGCTGGTCGCTGGAATAGACGCCGGGCGCAATTATACCGACTGGCCGCTGATGGCCGGCGCCTTTCTGCCGCCGACGCCGTTCGAGATCGAACCGTTGTGGCGCAATTTCTTTGAGAACGACGGGCTGGTGCAGTTCATCCACCGCATGGTGGGATATCTGCTGCTGGCCTTCGGCATCCATGTCTGGGTCAGATCACGCCGTTCGCCCAACGGACAGACCCGGTTCCGCTTCAACGCGGTGCTGGCGATGCTGGTTCTGCAGATGGTGCTGGGCATTGCGACAGTGCTGTACGGCGCGCCCTGGCAGGCGGCAATCCTGCACCAGATCGGCGCGGTCGCGCTTTGGGTCCTGCTGTTGCGGGCGCGCTTTGTGGCGCAGTTTCCGATCTTCCAATCCGTAAGGGGAACCGTGCGATGAACGCATATGACGATCTGATGGCCTTTCAACGCGAAACCACGGCACTGGGCCAGATCGCCGGTCGGCTGGGATGGGATCAGGAAACGGTGATGCCGCGCGGTGCCGGGGCGCAGCGCGGCGAAGAGATGGCCGCGATCGAAGCAGTGCTGCATGCGCGCCGCACCGACCCAAAGGTCGGCGACTGGCTTGACCTGATCAGCGACGAAGCGCTGGACATGGTGGGACAGGCACAGATGCGCCACATCCGCCGCACATATGAGCGCACGCGCCGGGTTCCGTCCCGGCTGGCCGCCGAACTCGCCCGGGTGACCAGCGCCGCTCAGGGCGTCTGGGCCGATGCACGTGCCAGGGACGATTTTGCCGCTTTTGCCCCGACCCTGAAACAGGTGCTTGCGCTGCGCCGCGAAGAGGGGGCGGCGCTGTCGCAGGGCGGCGATGTCTATGACGCATTGCTGGACAACTACGAGCCCGGAGCGACCGCGGCCGGTCTGGAACAGATGTTCGGCGCACTGCGCCCGCGTCTGGTGGATCTGCGGCAGCGTATCCTGGCGCAACCGCAGCCCGGCGGTTTGCAGGGCGACTTTGACGAGGCGGCACAGATGAAGCTGTCGCGCCAGATTGCCAAGGTGTTCGGCTATGACATGAGCCGCGGCCGGGTCGACAAGGCGGTGCATCCGTTCTCGTCCGGTTCCGGAAACGATGTGCGCATCACCACGCGTACCAGTCCGACAGACCCGTTCAACTGCATATACTCGACGATTCACGAGGTCGGGCACGCCTGTTACGAGCAGAGAGTGGCGCAGGACTACCACCTCACGCCGCTGGGCGAGGGGGTGTCGATGGGCGTGCATGAAAGCCAGAGCCGGATCTACGAGAACCAGCTGGGCCGCAGCCGGGCCTTTACCGGATGGCTGTTCGGGCAGATGGTCGCGACCTTCGGCGATATCGGCGTCAGGGATGCGGTGGACTTCCATGCCGCCGTCAACCGGGTGCACAACGGTTTTATCCGCACCGAATCCGACGAGGTGCAGTACAACCTGCATGTGCTGATGCGCTTTGATCTAGAACGCGCTCTGATCAGCCGGGCGCTCGAGGTCGAGGATCTCGAGGCGGCGTGGAATTCCCGCTTTCTGAGCGATTTCGGTTTTGCGGTGGATCGTCCGTCAAACGGGGTGCTGCAGGATGTGCACTGGTCCGTGGGGCTGTTCGGATATTTTCCGACCTACACGCTGGGCAATGTCTATGCCGGGTGCCTGCATCAGGCGCTTCGCACGGCGGTTCCGGATCTGGACGATCAGCTGTCGCAGGGCGAACTGGGGGCCGCGACGACCTGGCTGGGTGAAAACGTACAGCAATACGGCGGCCTGCATCACCCGCGCGACGTGATCGCCAGGGCGTGCGGCTTTGAGCCGAACGAAGGTCCGCTGCTGGACTATCTCGACACGAAATTCGGCGACATCTACTCCATCTGATCCCCCGGGCACGACGCGGCGCGCAGTGCCGCAGTCCGGGGGTGCCTCCGGGCGCGGGCGCCGCGGGGGCAGAGAACCTGCATAAAATGGCCCCATTCAGGCAGTATGCCGACCTCTGGATCAGAGGTAGACGCCATGAACAGACCCATTGCGACGCATTCCGGTTCAGCGCGGGGCCAGGACGCGGCCGCGCCTGTGCCGGTGAGGATCGACCAGATCGACACGCTGGACGGGTTCGATCGCCTGCGTCCCTTTTGGGATCAGCTGCACGCAGGCGACCCGGACTCGGGGGTGTTTCTGTCACATGGATGGCTGCGGGCGCTGTTTGCAGAGAACCCTGGCGACTGGGTTGTGTTCGCTCTGCGCCATCCGGGCGACCCTGCACGGCTCGTCGCCGGTCTACCCCTGCGCCGCCAATTGCGCTGGAGCCGGTCGCAACAGAGGTTTCTCACCACCTATGCAGCGGCCGGACGGCTGTGTTTCACCGAATACACCGGCTTTGTCTGTGATCCGGCCCGGGAATCCTGGGCCCTTGCGGCTTTGGGTCGCCATGTCGCGGCGCAGCCCTGGGCCCGGTTTGCCCTGCGCTACGAGCCGACAAACCGCCGGTTGCGGACCTTTTCCGCCGCCTTTTCCGCCCCAGAGTTTGCCGTCTCCTGGCCCGATCACAGGATCAACCGTGGCGAGACGGATCAACTTGTCTGCCCGCAGATCCCGCTGCCCGGGGACTTTGACAGCTATCTCGAGGGCCGCAGCCGCAACACCAGAAAGAAGATCCGCAAGACCATGCGGCGGTATTTCGGCGCAGGAGAGGTTGTGGCCAAAACGCAGGAAGATGTCGCCTTTGAGCCTCTGCGCGAAGGTTTGCTGGATCACTGGGCCGCCCGCTGGGAAGCCGAGAATTCGCCTGCGCGGTTGGAGCTTGTGCGCGGCAAGTACCGCCGGATGATTGACCGGGCGCAGGCTCTGGGTCTGCTGTACATGCCGTCGCTGTGGCAGGGCGACAGGATGATCGGCGCACTGGGTTTTGTCGTCGATCCCGAGGCCGGCGCCTATCATTGCATGGTGACCGGCCGCGACACGGGGGTCGGGGACATCGACGTCGGGTTGCTGATGCATGCCCACGCGATTTCGGATGTCATCCGCAGGGGCGGGCGCCTCTACGACTTTGGACATGGCACCGAGCCCTACAAGTTCCACTACGCCAGCACGACGTTGCAACTGGGCAATCTTGAGGTCCTGCGGCGAAACGATGACATCCTTGATCCGGCGCAGATGCCGCAGGCGCTGATCCGCTGTCAGAAGATGTTGGCCCGGGGCAGGACCAGGGATCTGAATGCCGCGCTGACGCAGTTGGCCAAAGCCGGTGGCCGGGCTGCCAATCCCTGAAACGTGAAGGTGGCTTCAGCCGGTGGTCCGGGTCACACGGCCCGGTCGGCGGAACAGGAAAAGCCGGGCATTTCTGCCCGGCTTTTGGGTTTCCGGTTGAGGCTGACAGGCCGTCACGCCTCGGGCGTGGGAAGATCTTCTGCGATGTCCTCATCACCCTGATCGGCAATCCAGGCGACCGAGACCACGGTTTCTCCCTTGCCGGTGTTGAACACCTTGACCCCGCCGGCGCTGCGCGAGCGGAACGAGATGCCTTCGACAGGGACCCGGATGGATTGACCCTTTGAGGTGGCGAGCATGATCTGATCGTCCAGTTCGACCGGGAAGGACGCGACAATGTCGCCACCGCGCATGGATTTTTCCCAGGCCGTGACGCCCATGCCGCCGCGACCGCGCACCGGGTAGTCATGGCTGGAACTCAGTTTGCCCAGCCCCCCGGCGGTGACCGTCAACAGCAGGTTTTCCGCCGCCGACATCTCGGCATAGCGTTCGGGCGGCAGCTGGCTGTTGGCATTGCCTTCCTCTTCGTCGCCCTCGACCGCCTCGGCATCGTCGGCGATGCCGGCCATGGCCCGGCGCATCTTGAGGTAGGAGGCGCGTTCGTCGGATTCGGCGTTGAAATGCCGGATCACTGACATCGACACGACCTCGTCGCCGTTCAGCAGCCTGATGCCGCGCACACCGGTCGAATTGCGCGAGTTGAACACCCGGACGTCCGGCACCGGAAAGCGGATGGCGCGTCCGGAGTTGGTGACCAGCATCACGTCATCGTCTTCGGAACAGATACGGGCGTTGATCAGACGGGTATCCGCGTCCTCGCCCTCGAACTTCATCGCGATCTTGCCATTGGATTTCACATTGGTGAAATCCGACAGCCGGTTGCGGCGCACCGAGCCCTTGGAAGTGGCAAAGACGATCTGGAGGTCGTCCCAGTCCTGTTCATCCCGGTCCACCGGCATGATCGCGGCGATGGAGATTCCGGTCGGGATCGGCAGAATGTTGACGATCGCCTTGCCCTTGGAGGTGCGCCCGCCCTGCGGCAGACGCCAGGTCTTGAGCTTGTAGACCATGCCTTCGGTGGTGAAGAACAACAACTGGGTATGGGTGTTGGCAACGAACAGCGTGGTAACCACGTCGTCCTCTTTCAGCCCGCCGCCCGAAAGACCCTTGCCGCCGCGCCGTTGGCTGCGGAAATCAGCCAGGGGCGTGCGCTTGATATAGCCGGACTGGGTCACGGTGACGACCATGTCCTCGCGCTCGATCAGGTCCTCGTCTTCCATGTCGCCGGACCAGTCGAGAATTTCGGTACGGCGTGGCACGGCAAACAGCTCTTGCACTTCGCGCAGCTCGTCCGAAATGATGCCCATGATCCGCTCGCGCGATCCCAGGATCTCGAGGTATTCCTTGATCTTGCCGGCCAGCTCTTCGAGCTCGTCAGTGACTTCCTTGACGCCAAGCTGGGTCAGACGCTGAAGCCGCAGTTCGAGGATGGCGCGGGCCTGCACTTCGGACAGGTTGTAGGTGCCGTCCTCGTTCGCGGTGTGAGTCGGATCGTCGATCAGCTTGATGAACGGCAGGATCTCTTCGGCAGGCCAGCGGCGTTCCATCAGCTTCACCCGCGCCTCGGCGGCATCGGCAGAGGCACGGATGGTGCGGACCACTTCATCGACATTGCTGACGGCGACCGCCAGGCCACACAGGATGTGGCTGCGCTCGCGCGCCTTGCGCAGCAGATAGGCGGTGCGGCGGGCCACGACATCCTCGCGGAAATCGAGGAACGACGTGAGAAAGGCGCGAAGGGTCAGCTGCTCGGGGCGGCCGCCGTTCAGCGCAAGCATGTTGCAGCCAAAGTAGGTCTGCATCGGGGTAAAGCGGAACAGCTGGTTCAGCACCACCTCGGCAGTGGCATCCCGCTTGAGCTCGATCACCACACGCACGCCGTCGCGGTCGGATTCGTCCTGGACGTGGCTGATGCCTTCGATCTTCTTGTCGCGGGCGGTCTCGGCGATGCGTTCGATCATCGTCGCCTTGTTCACCTGATAGGGGATCTCTTCGATGATGATCGCCCAGCGGTCACGGCGGATCTCTTCGACCCTGGTCTTGGCGCGGATGATGACGCTGCCGCGGCCCTCGAGGTAGGCCTTGCGCGCGCCCGAGCGGCCCAGCATCAACCCGCCTGTGGGAAAATCGGGACCCGGGACATATTCGATCAATTGTTCCGAGGTCAGATCCGGCTCGACGATCAGCGCGAGACAGGCGTCAATGACCTCGCCCAGATTGTGCGGCGGGATGTTGGTGGCCATACCGACGGCGATACCGCCGGCGCCATTGACCAGCATGTTCGGGAACCGCGCCGGCAGGACAGTCGGCTCGCGGTCCTTGCCGTCGTAGTTGTCCTGGAAGTCGACGGTTTCCTTGTCGATGTCCGCCAGCAGGTAGGCGGCAGGCTTGTCCATGCGCACTTCGGTATAGCGCATGGCCGCGGCGTTGTCGCCGTCCATGGATCCAAAGTTGCCCTGTCCGTCCAGCAACGGCAGCGACATCGAGAAATCCTGTGCCATCCGCACCAGCGCGTCATAGATCGCAGAGTCGCCATGCGGGTGGTATTTACCCATCACGTCGCCGACGGGGCGGGCGGATTTGCGATAGGGTTTGTCATGCGCGTTGTTGGTCTCGTGCATGGCGTACAGGATGCGCCGGTGCACAGGTTTGAGGCCGTCGCGCAGATCCGGGATGGCGCGGCTCACGATCACGCTCATTGCGTAATCAAGATAGCTCGATTTCATCTCGTCTGTGATCGAAATCGACGGACCCGCGTGCGGCGAACGCACCGGGTGATTTTCTTCTTCGTTATCAGGGGGTTCCGGCGTATCGCTCACGTGATCTACCTGTCCGTCATTTTTCTATATCTTGTTGGGGAGGGTATATCAGACGCAGGATGCAGGGCGCAATGGCTGCTGGCGGGCATTTCTGGCAGCCACCGGAGGTGACTGATAACACACTGTTTTTATTGAAAAGTAAATTGCTGCTTGGCATGATTCCTTTGTTGCCGAGGCAAACACGAGGAGTAGTGAGATGCAGAGCGAAACGGAGTTGATGCTGCGTGGCTATGGTCTGACCACGGCCGAGATCTATTATCGGATGCCGGACTACAAGAACGTGCTGAACACGTTCATCTGGCAGGAATACGATCTGGCACCGGACCACAGGAAACTGTTCGATTTCATCGAATTCTGGCAGGACAGCATAGAGGGACCGTTGCATTCGGTCCGCTTTACCCACCGCAAGATGATCGCGGCCGGCGAATGGCGCCAGGTCGTGGGCGAATTCCGCTATCATTGAGGGTGGATTGGAGGCCGGGTCGCGGAGGGGGACAGTCCTCCTCCGCGCAGGTATTGCCGCGCGCGGTCGCCAGGGTTCCCTCCGCCGATAAGGGCGGGCGGGCTTACCTGCGCCCGCAGCGATGGCGCTACGGGGCCCGCGCGTCCCGGGATTGCGATACCATCACGGAATGATGCGGCTGTATTTGACGCCGTCCAGCGTGGCGCCCACCCGCAGGCCGGATTGGCCAAAGACCACCGCGATGACCGGGGACAGGGACGTGGTGGTCTCTGCCGCCAGGGTCTCGCCGCGCTCCGGCGTTGCATACTCGATGTTTGCGCTGGCGGCCCAGCCCGGCGAGCGGCGGAAGTTCATCAGCGCGTCGTCGGTCATGAAAAACAGCACATGGGCGTACTGCTGCGCGCCGATCTGCAATCCGGCGCTGGCCTTGGTGGTCGAGTAATAGTCCACCGTCACGCCGCCGACCCGCAGCGCGCCGCGACCATATGCGCCGCCAAGACCCAGACCGGCTTCGGTGACAAGTGGCATCACCAGCACGCCGGTCGACTTTGTCTCGAGCTGACGGGTGTTGGGGTACTCGCTGTACAGTTGCGACAGTGTGGCATCGACGCGGGCGTCGATGGTGGCCGGACCGCGGCTGCCGATGCCGTTGTTACAGGCGGCCAGAAAGGCCACAGCGCCAAGCGCAAGGGAAAAGCCGCGTCGCGTGAAATCTGTCATGGAACCGCTCTTTTGTTGTTTGACATGCCTCGGGTCCGGCTGTGTCGCCGGTTGTCGCAGTTTATACCGCGAAAGGCCGCGGGTGTCACCACCGTTGGCGCGTCTTCGGCGCTGTAGCGCTATCGGTTGAGCAATTTCGCTGCTGCGGGAGCAAAATACGTCAGCACCCCGTCGCAGCCCGCCCGTTTGAACGCCATCAGGGATTCCAGCATGACCCTGTCGCCGTCGACCCAGCCGTTCCGCGCCGCGCCCGCCAGCATCGCGTATTCGCCCGACACCTGATAGGCAAAGGTCGGGGCGCCGAACATGTCCTTGGCGCGGCGACAGATATCGAGGTAGGGCATCCCCGGCTTGACCATGACCATGTCGGCGCCTTCCGACAGGTCACGCGCGATCAGGCGCATCGCCTCGTCGGCATTGGCCGGGTCCATCTGATAGGTCTTCTTGTCGCCCTTCAGCGCCCCCGAGGCGCCCACCGCATCGCGGAAGGGGCCGTAGAACGCCGAGGCATATTTGGCGGCGTAACTCAGCAGCAGCACATTCTGGAAACCGCCCCCTTCCAGGGCGCGGCGCAGGGCGCCGATGCGGCCGTCCATCATGTCCGAGGGTCCGATGATGTCGGCGCCGGCCTCGGCCTGGCTCAGCGCCTGCTTCACCAGCGCCTCGACAGTGCGGTCATTGACGATCTCACCGGCCTCGACAAAGCCGTCGTGACCGGTGTCGCTGTAGGGGTCGAGCGCCACATCGGTCATCACCGCCAGATCCGGTACCGCCGCCTTGATGGCGCGGGTGGCGGTGTTGCTGAGGTTGTCGGGGTTCCAGGCCTCGGCGCAGTCGGCGCTGCGTTTGGCCGGATCGGTATAGGGGAACAGACAGATCGCCGGAATGCCCAGCGCGTGGGCCTCGACCGCCGCGGCGACCACCTTGTCGACCGAACGGCGCATCACTCCGGGCATCGAGGCGACGGGTTCCTCGATGCCGTCGCCATCGCGCACAAACACCGGCCAGATGAAATCGCCGGGCGTCAGCGTGGTCTCTCGGACAAGATCGCGCAGCGCGGGCGTCCGGCGGGTGCGGCGCAGACGTGTGGCGGGAAAGGCGGCTAGCGTGGGTTTCATCGGGCTGGTCCTTGTAAACGCCGTATTTGGGTGGCATGGAATGGCGGTTATCTCAAGGGTTGCGTTGCGCAAAGGCTCCGGCACGGCGGGGCGCGCGGAACGCAGGCCGACCTGTGGGACCAAAGGGGCGGCGTGTGGACTGGCATCTCATCGTGTTTGAAGTGATCGACATGCGGTCCTTCTCGAACCTCTGGTTCTGGATCGCACTGGCGGTTCTGTGGTCGACGGCCAGTCACTGGGTGCTGGGTGTACCGTTCGACATGGTCACGCGGGCACGGCGTTTCGGCGGGCAGGCCGAGGCCGATCTGGATGATCTCGTGCGGATCAACACCAACCGCCTGCTGTATATCGCCGAAGAGGCCGGGTTGTGGCTTTTGGCGCTGGCCTGTTTCATGCTGGCGGTGCTGACGCTGCTGGCCTTTGTCTACTGGATCGAACTGGCGCAGGCGCTGTTCCTGCTGGGGTTTCCGATGTCGCTTGTCGGTATGCTGAGCCTGCGCACGGCCCAGCGTATCCGGACCGAAGGGGCCACCGGCGCGCTGGCGCAAAAGCGCCTGTCGCGTCTGCGCATCGCCACGCAGGTGATCGGTATGATCTCGATCTTTGTCACATCGCTCTGGGGCATGTATCAGAACCTCTCGGCCAGCTTCCTCGGTTGACGAAGGCGGCTTTCCGCGCCATGTGAACCGGCCATGGCCCATAACAAACCCCTAGTCCTTGGTGGCGCGCCCGAAGGCTTTGATGCCCGCCTGATCCTGCAGGAGTTGTCCCGCGCGGACGGCCCGGTTGTGCACGTGGCGCGCGACGACAAACGTATGGCGCAGATGCGCGATGCGCTGGCCTTCTGGGCGCCCGAGATGCCGGTGATCCTGTTTCCCGGCTGGGATTGTCTGCCCTACGACCGGGTTTCTCCGAATGCGGATATCTCGGCCACTCGGATGGCGACGCTGGCGGGGCTGGTGCACGGCATGCCGCCAAAGTTTGTGCTGCTGACCACGCTGAATGCCGCAAGCCAGCGCCTGCCGGCCCGCGAGGTGCTGCGTGAGGCGGCCTTTACCGCCACGGTGGGCGGCCGCGTCGACGAGGCGGCGCTGCGCAACTTTCTGGTGCGCATGGGGTTCACCCAGGCACCGACAGTGCTCGAGCCCGGGGATTATGCCGTGCGCGGCGGGATCATCGACATCTTCCCGCCGGGGGACGGCGGGCCGGTGCGGCTGGATCTGTTCGGCGATGTGCTGGACGGCGCGCGACGGTTCGATCCGGCGACCCAGCGCACCACCGAAAAGCTCGACATGGTCGAACTCGCCCCTGTCTCCGAAGTCATTCTGGACGAGGCGGCGATCACGCGGTTCCGGCAGAACTACCGCATCGAATTCGGCGCGGCCGGCACCGACGATCCCTTGTACGAAGCGGTCAGCGCCGGGCGCAAGCACCAGGGGATCGAGCACTGGCTGCCGTTTTTCCACGCGCGGCTGGAAACCCTGTTCGACTACCTGCCCGGGGCTCCGGTTCTGCTGGACGATCAGGTGACGCCATCGCGGCTGGCGCGCTGGGACACGATTGCCGATCAGTATGAAACCCGTCGCCTGGCGATGCAGCAGAAGAACCGGATGGATTCGGTCTACAAACCGGCGCCGCCGGCATTGCTGTATCTGGATGACGCTGCCTGGGACAAGGCGCTGGGGACGCGGCGCGTGTTGCAGATGCACCCGCTGGCACAGGCTTCGGGCCCCGGTGTGGTGGATGGCGGCGGGCGCATCGGGCGCAGTTTTGCCGCCGAGCGCCAGCAGGAAAGCATCAGCCTGTTTGGCGCTCTGGCCGACCATATCCGGAACAGGCTGCAGGCGGGTCCGGTGCTGATCGCCTCTTATTCGGAAGGCGCGCGCGAGCGGCTGACCGGGTTGATCGAGGATGAAGGACTGGCCGAAGCCATTCCTGTCACCAACGGAACGCGCATCGGAAAGCGCGGATTGCACCTGGCGGTCTGGGCGCTCGAGACGGGATTCGAGGCGCCGTTCGGGGACACGGCGCGGATTACGGTGATCTCCGAGCAGGACGTGCTGGGCGACCGGCTGATCCGCGCGCCGCGAAAACGCCGCAAGGCCGAGAATTTCCTCACCGAGACCCAGAGCCTCAGTCCCGGCGATCTGGTCGTGCACGTCGATCATGGCATCGGCCGGTATCAGGGCCTTGAAGTGGTCGAGGCGCTGGGGGCCGCGCATGAGTGCCTCTTGCTGGAATATGCCGAGGGTTCGCGGCTGTATCTGCCGGTCGAGAATATCGAACTGCTGAGCCGCTATGGCCACGAAGAGGGGTTGCTGGACAAGCTGGGCGGCGGGGCGTGGCAGTCCAAGAAGGCCAGGCTGAAGGAACGCATCCGCGAAATGGCGGACAAGCTGATCCGCATCGCCGCCGAACGTGCGCTGCGCCGCGCCCCGATCATGGACCCGCCACCCGGGGCCTGGGATGCCTTTTCCGCGCGCTTCCCCTATGCCGAGACCGACGATCAGCTCAGTGCCATCGAGGACGTGATGGCCGACATGCACTCGGGCCAGCCGATGGACCGGCTGATCTGCGGCGATGTCGGTTTCGGCAAGACCGAGGTGGCCATGCGCGCCGCCTTTGTTGCCGCCATGTCGGGCGTGCAGGTGGCGGTGATCGCACCGACCACGCTGCTGGCGCGGCAGCATTTCAAAAGTTTCGCAGAACGGTTCCGCGGCTTTCCTCTGCAGGTGCGGGCACTGTCACGGTTCGTGTCGGCCAAAGAGGCGGCGCTGACCCGGGACGGCATGGCCAAGGGGTCGGTCGATATCGTGGTGGGCACGCATGCGTTGCTCGCCAAGGGGGTGCGGTTCCATAACCTGGGCCTGTTGATCATCGACGAAGAGCAGCATTTCGGCGTCGGTCACAAGGAGCGGCTGAAGGCGCTGCGCACCGACATCCACGTGCTGACCCTGACGGCGACACCGATTCCGCGTACGCTGCAATTGTCGCTGACCGGGGTGCGGGATCTGTCGATCATCGGCACGCCGCCGGTCGACCGTCTGGCGATCCGCACCTATGTCTCGGAATTCGACTCCGTCACCATTCGCGAGGCGCTGCTGCGCGAACATTATCGCGGCGGGCAGTCGTTCTATGTCGTGCCGCGCATCACTGATCTGCCCGAGATCGAGCAATTCCTGCGGGACCAGCTGCCCGAACTGAGTTATGTGGTGGCGCATGGTCAGATGGCTGCGGGCGAGCTGGATGACCGGATGAATGCGTTTTACGACGGCAAGTTCGACGTGTTGCTGGCGACGACGATCGTGGAATCCGGGCTGGACATCCCGACCGCAAACACCATGGTCATCCATCGCGCCGACATGTTCGGTCTGGCGCAGCTGTACCAGATCCGCGGACGGGTCGGACGCTCGAAAACCCGGGCCTATGCCTATCTGACGACAAAGCCCCGCGCCAAGCTGACCACGACGGCGGAAAAGCGGCTGCGGGTGCTGGGATCGCTCGACACCCTGGGCGCCGGATTTACGCTGGCCAGTCAGGATCTGGACATCCGCGGTGCCGGCAACCTGCTGGGCGAGGAACAGTCGGGCCAGATGCGCGACGTGGGCTACGAATTGTACCAGTCGATGCTGGAGGAGGCGATTGCCAAGATCCGCTCGGGCCAGATGGAAGGGCTGAGCGAGGAAGACGGCCAATGGGCACCGCAGATCAATCTGGGTGTGCCGGTGCTCATACCCGAAGACTATGTGCCGGATCTTGACGTGCGGCTGGGGCTGTACAGGCGGCTGTCGGCCCTGACCACCAAGGTCGAGCTCGAAGGCTTTGCCGCCGAACTGATCGACCGCTTTGGCAAGCTGCCGCGCGAGGTCAACACGTTGCTGCTGGTGGTGCGGATCAAGGCAATGTGCAAGCGGGCGGGAATTGCCCGGCTCGACGCCGGACCCAAGGGCGCGACCGTGCAGTTCCACAACGACAAGTTTGCCGCGCCGCAGGGATTGGTCGAGTTCATTGCCGCCGAACAGGGCAATGCCAAGGTCAAGGACAACAAGATTGTCGTGCGCCGGGACTGGGCCCGGGAGAAGGACAAGATCCAGGGGGCGTTTGGCATTGCCCGCGATCTGGCCGAAAAGCTGGTCGAAGAGAAGAAGCGCCGCACCTCTGTCTGAGGCTGCGTCTGTCTGAGGCTGCGTCTGGCGGCGTTGCCGCCGGCGTCGGTGCCGGGCACTACAGGATATCTGCGACCTGAAAAATCGAGCCATCGGCTCAGGGGCGTCAGCGCCGTGTCGCCGGACTGGCATCGCACCGGTTGATCCGGCGGAATCCGCGCCGCCGCGGACATGGGTCGTTTCCGAATTCCGGCAGGCTGCGGGGGCCAGGCCGAAAGGCGCTGTCCGCGACGGAGCCACGACCGTGACAGGGTTCGCGACGTGCAGCGGGGCGGGGATATCCGGCGGCAGCGCCGCGTGATGCAATTTTCGGTTGCCTGGGCCTTTTCCGGTGCCGCGCGGTTCGCTATGGCGGTGCATGATCTTGCAA
This sequence comes from Puniceibacterium confluentis, assembly GCF_007923445.1. Classification (GTDB taxonomy): domain Bacteria; phylum Pseudomonadota; class Alphaproteobacteria; order Rhodobacterales; family Rhodobacteraceae; genus Puniceibacterium; species Puniceibacterium confluentis. Next base: position 43,725 of record NZ_VOJI01000018.1, read on the forward strand.
TCCGCACTTCCCTTTGATGTCAGCACTCCCCCCGCCTTGCCCGGGGTGCGGCCGCTGACCGAAGACTGGCTTCTGGTGGACGAGGCTTATGGTCCGCAGCTGGCGGAAAAGGCGCGTCTGATCGCACGGCACCAGCAGGCCGTGCATGCGCTGGACCCGCGTGCGCGCCCGGCGGCCGAAGAGCTTCTGGATACGGTGCTGGAACAGCTTCCCAACGGATTTCTTCGTCAGGGCGGGCACATCACGCGACCGGATGGTGTGGTGATCGCGCTGGACCGGCAGGCGCCGTTGATCACGCTGGGCCATCTGCTGCAGGAGGATCTGTGCCTGCTGCTGCCGCAGGACGGTGTGCATGTGCTGGTCGGGGCACTGCTGTGTTTTCCGGCGCGCTGGCGGCTGGCGGACAAGTTCCTGCGCCCGCTGGTCGAAATTCATGCGCCGGTGCCGTCTTACGATGCCAATATCGCAAAGCGGGTGCAGCGGTTGTTTGATGGTCTTCAGCCGGGGCGACCGCTCTGGCGCTTCAACACGCTGTGGGACTGGGATCCGACGTTGTTCCAGCCCGGACCCCGGCCAGGTCGGCCGGAGAACGCAGCGCAGGAGGCACCTTTCCTGCGGACCGAGCGACAGTGTCTGCTGCGGCTGCCACTGAGCCGGGCGGTGGTGTTTTCCATCCACACCTACGTGGTTCCGCGTGCCGCGCTCAGCGCGTCAGATGGTTCAGCATCCCGGTAAGCCGGTCCGAGCTGTGCAGGATCGCAAACAGCGCCGAAACGGTCAGCACATGTGTCGCCATGCGGAAATTGATGGCGCGGATCGTGGCGCGCGCGCGGCAAAGAGCACGACCGGGCAGGTCGCGCAGACCCTGAAACATCCCGGTCGGTCGCAGTGGCGTGGCTGGGTCGGCGGATATGTTCTGCTCGATGGCATCGGCTTCGACCGTGCCGGATGTCCCGGCGGCAAGGCTCGGTGCCTTTTCCGGCGGACGCTGGGGCAGGTCGGCGTCCGGCACCTCTTCCATGAACCGACGGATCAGGCGGCGGGCGGCGGCATCACAATCCGGAATCGCGGCGCGCTGCACGCCTGTGCCTGATGGCGGTGTTGGTGCGGCTGGCCGGGTCTTGGACTGGGGCGCCGGGGGAGACTTCTTGCGGCGGGGCGAGACATAGCGACGTAGGTTGATGAAATCCTCGACGCTGAGCGACACGCCGGGGTCGTCCCATTCGACCGCACTGATTTCAGCCATGTCGATCATGTCCAGCGCCAGGGCTGACAGAACCTGTGCGGCGTGATCCGGGCAGAAAGGGGCCTGCCGGAAGGCTGTGGCCTGGATTGTAGCCCGCAGGCCCTGGGTTTCGCTGGTGGTCAACTGAACCCGCAGATCCAGCGTGTCAGCCGCTGTCCGCAGCCGGGGCGTCGAGACTTTCGGCGCCTCTCCCGAGCCCGCATCCAGACGCGACAGGGCGCGGCGGGCGCTCTTCAAAAAGAAGACGGCGTCCGGGGCGGTGGCGGCATCGGGCAGGATCAGCGCGACGTAGGCGGATTGTGCGTTGGACATGTCTGGCACTCGATGTGCTGTTGAAAGGGGTTTCCTGGTCCCAGAGATGTCATCGGAATTGGGTCAGAATGCGGCACAAATCGTGCGTTTTGGCGGGGATTTGTCCCGCATTCTGGCGAAATGTTCAGCTGTCTATGCGCGATGCCATCACGGCAATCGCCTTTTGGTAGACGCCGGCGGCATTCCATTGCTGGATCACGTAGAAGTTCGGCTGCCCTTCGAGATAACCCGCACCGGGACGCCAGCCTTTCTGCCGCAAAAAGTTCGCAGTCGAGGCCAGAGCGTCGGTTTCATTGTAGAAATCCACCTTGCCATCGCCGTTGCCGTCGACGCCGAAGGACAGCGCATTGCCGGGCAGAAACTGGGTGTGGCCGAGTTCGCCGTGTTTGGCGCCGCGGGTCGACGCCGAGATCGAGCCGCGATCGACCAGCTTCAGCGCGCCGATGGCATGGGGCACAAAAAAGTCAGAGCGGCGGCAGTCGTAGGCCAGCGTGGTGATGGCCGAGACCACCGAGCTGTCGCCCATGAAGCCGCCAAAACCGGTTTCCATGCCGTGAATGGCGATCAGGATGCCGGCAGGAACGCCAAAGCGCTGTTCCAGCGCCTCGTAGAAGGCAGGATTGCGGGCCTTGCGCTTGCGCCCCTGGGCGACAATCGTGTCGGCGCCGCGTACCTGCATGAACTTGTCGAAAGAGTACTTGAAGCTTTTCTGGTTGCGGTCGGCGTTGATCGTGCTCTGGGCATAACTGGTGCCGGCCAGTGCCTGAAGCCCGCGCTGTCCTACTCCGGCAGCCTGCGCCTCGCGCGAAAAGGCGGCCTTCCAGGATTCGAACCCGCCGCCGCTGTTGCCGCATTGAGCAGCCAGCGCTGGTGTGGCCAGACTGGCTGCGAGGACTATGGATAGTATACGGCGCATGACGTTCTCCTGCATTCGGAATTGCAGGAAGGGTAACGGTATCCGACATGGTCGCAAAGTGGGGAAATCGGCCGCAAAGCAGTGCCAGCGCCCCGTGAGCGTCACGTCCGCGTGATCAGAGGTACGCCATCAGCCCGGCCATCAGCCCCGAGGATTCGAGCGCCACGAAGAATCCGGCCAGTCCCATCGACAGGGATGCGACGCGCATGTCCTCACCCTTGACAAGGTTGTGGATGATGACGGGCATGGCAATGGGCAGCGATATGGTGGCTACCGCCAGCGAAACCGCCCAGGCGGACAGGCGTGCCTCGACCGGCTGGATTCCGGTTTCTTCGCGCAGGGCGTCCATCTCGTCGGGCAGGGCCCGGCGCACAAGGGTCGCCCGCAGGGCGCGTTCGTAGGCCTGCACGTGGCTGTCGAGCTTGCGCGCCACCGCATGTCCGGGGCTGGCCGTGACCGGGACCGACAGCGCCGGGCTGGGCAGACGATGATGACGGCGGGGACCCGGTTGCGCCGTGGTTTCGCGAAGGCGGGCAACGCAGGCGCGGGAAATGCGGCGGGGGGTGATACTGTCGTCACTGGCACGTCTGCGCGTGACGCGCGCAACAACGGGCGTGCGCGGCACGGGGCGCAGGGTTGCCGCGCGGGCCTTGCGGGCTCCGGCCGTGAGTTCCAGCGGCAAAGCGGCGGTAAAATCTTCCACCAGGGTTGCAAACCGGGCATGCATCTGGGCGCGGGGCAGGCAGGTGCCTTCCGCAGCCGCAAGCGACAGACACAGATACCGGTTGTCATTGGCCAATTCCAGGTCTGCCCGCACACTCAGCTCTGCCCCGTGCAGGCTGATCCCGGTGGAGCGGTATTCGCGACGGGTCGGCAGGTCGCCGTCCTGCCTCAGTGCAGCAGCAAGAAGGCCATCAAGGACGTCCAGAGTGATCGTGGGGTCGCCGGTGAATTTGAGTCGCGTGGAGTGCATAGCCTGTTCCGTTTCATTTTGCCGCCGGACTTTGCGCCGACCTACAGTGCCTGCAGTTAACCGAGGTTAATTGTTCAAAATATGTAAACAGTAAGGGAAGCGTTGCCACAAACTAAAGGAGAGTAAGTCGAAGTTGCCGCAATCATGGATGAATGTGGCGCTTTGCATCGATTTTGCCGCAATTGGAAACCATTCCGCAGGTTTGCCGGGATTTGATGCGAATCGCTGAACGATCCGCGACCGGCGCGGTGTGACCGGATTTTCGGTTGCGCGGACACCGCAAAGCCCGGGGCAGCGTCACACCGGCATGGGCCCGGCCACAAAAAAAGACGCCCCCGGTGCGGGGGCGTCCAAAAGCTTGGCGTGATCCAGGTAGGGATCAGCAGCTGTAGTACATGCCGAACTCGACCGGGTGCGGTGTGTGCTCGAACAGTTCGATCTCTTCCATCTTGAGAGCGACATAGCCTTCGATCTGGCTCTTGGTGAACACGTCGCCTGCCAGCAGGTAATCGTGGTCCTTTTCAAGCTCTTCCATCGCTTCGCGCAGCGAGCCGCAGACGGTGGGGATGCCGGCCAGTTCCTCGGGCGGCAGATCATACAGGTTCTTGTCCATCGCCTCGCCCGGGTCGATCTTGTTCTTGATGCCGTCAAGGCCGGCCATCAGCAGGGCAGAGAAGCACAGGTACGGGTTCGCCGAGGGATCGGGGAAACGGGCTTCGACGCGCTTGGCCTTGGGCGAGTCGGTCCACGGGATCCGGACGCAGCCCGAGCGGTTGCGGGCCGAATAGGCGCGCAGGACGGGGGCCTCGAAGCCGGGGATCAGGCGCTTGTAGCTGTTGGTCGACGGGTTGGTGAAGGCATTGAGCGACTTGGCGTGGGTCAGGATGCCGCCGATGAACCACAGGGCCTCCTGGCTGAGATCGGCATATTTGTCGCCTGCGAACAGCGGCTTGCCGTCTTTCCAGATCGACATGTTGCAGTGCATGCCGGTGCCGTTGTCGCCATAGATCGGCTTCGGCATGAAGGTCGCGGTCTTGCCATAGGCCTGTGCCACGTTGTGGATGACGTACTTGTACTTCTGCAGCTCGTCCGCCTGGGTGGTGAGCGTGCCGAAGATCAGGCCAAGTTCGTGCTGGCACGAGGCCACTTCGTGGTGGTGCTTGTCGACCTTCATGCCCATGCGCTTCATGGTCGAAAGCATCTCGCCGCGGATGTCCTGGGCGTCGTCGATCGGGTTGACCGGGAAATAGCCGCCCTTGAGACCCGGACGGTGGCCGGTGTTGCCCATCTCGTATTCGGTGTCTGTGTTCCAGGACGCGTCGATCGCGTCAACTTCATAGGACACCTTGTTGATCTTGTTGCTGAAACGCACATCGTCAAACAGGAAGAACTCGGCTTCGGGGCCCCAGTAGGACACATCGCCGATACCGGTCGACTTCAGATAGGCTTCGGCCTTTTCGGCGGTGCCGCGCGGGTCGCGGTCATAGGGCTCGAGCGTGTCCGGCTCGACCACGGTGCAGTGGATGCACAGGGTCTTTTCCGCGTAGAACGGATCGATATAGGCGCTGTTCGTGTCCGGAATCAGTTTCATGTCGGAGGCTTCGATCGACTTCCAGCCTGCAATCGACGAACCGTCGAACATGAAGCCTTCTTCGAGGAAATCCGCATCAACCTGGTCTTCGCACAGTGTGACGTGCTGGAGCTTGCCGCGCGGGTCGGTAAAGCGGATGTCGACGTAGGCGACTTCCTCGTCCTTGATCAGCTTAAGAACTGCTTCTGTGCTCATTCCCTGGGTCCCTTTCTGTCCTGGTATAGCGTGTAGCGTTTGTTAAAGCGCGTCCGAGCCGGATTCGCCGGTGCGGATGCGGATAGCCTGTTCGACGGTCGTGACAAAGATCTTTCCGTCACCGATCTTGTCGGTTTTCGCAGCCGAGATGATCGCCTCGATAGCGCCATCCACCTGATCGTCGTCAAGCACAACCTCGATTTTGACCTTCGGCAGGAAATCAACGACGTATTCGGCGCCGCGGTACAGCTCTGTATGACCCTTCTGGCGGCCAAAACCTTTGACCTCGATCACGCTGAGGCCCTGGATGCCGGCCTCCTGCAGAGCTTCCTTGACCTCGTCCAGCTTGAACGGTTTGATGATCGCTTCGATCTTTTTCACGGCCCGTCTCCTCGCAAATCCGTTGGTTGACGCTCAGACCATCTCGGGGTCGCCGTCACAATCGGATTGATCGTGGTTGGTGCGCCAAGCGCAACGCAATTCGAGGGTCAGGATTAAATTTTGTGCGATGTGCGCAAAATATAATCACTTTTGAATCGCGCCTTTTGGTCGGGCGACGATCCTGCAGGCAGGTGTGTTTGCGACTGCCCGGTTTTGTACTTTTTCGCTTGCTTCACCGTTTTCCGGCGGGTCTCGGAGTTGACAGCTGCACCCCGTGGTACGGTGCGCCAGCGTTGCCTGCAGGGGCCGAAGTCCGAAAAAAACGCCGGGGTGATGGTCGGGCGCAGCCGGGGGGCTCACCCGTGGCCGGAATGGGGACAGAGTGCGGTCGCAGGGCATGCAGGTCACCGAGGTCACTGCCAAGACGGCTGGTCCGTGGCCGCCATCCGGCGGTCGGTTACTCCTTGCGATGAACGAGGCGTCATCGGAGCAGGCGGCGCCGGTTCTGTCAAGAAATCTGATACAAACGGTGACGTCCCCGCATGGCTTCGCTCGGCAGGCAACCTTGTCCCGCTTCGGGCGGCGAAAACGGCCCGCCAGCGCAGGGGGCACTGGTCTGATGCGATGCGGCCCAGATCCGGCGCAACCGTCTCTGGAACGGGCTCTGGCCCGCGTCGACACCTCGCAGGGGCTGCGGTGCAGGGCGAGGTCTGTTGTACGGAAACCCGCCCGCACGGGGCGCAATAAAATGCCGCCGCGCCTCGTTCAGAGGCGCGGCGGCGTTGGTCTTGCGTGTGCTTGCCCTAGCCGATCAGCGCGTTCAGCGTTTCCGAGGGGCGCATCACGGCACCGGTTTTTCCGGCATCGGTGTGGTAATAGCCGCCAAGATCGGCTGCGTCGCCTTGTGCAGCGGCCAGTTCGGACAGGATCTGTTGCTCATTTTCCGCCAAGGCCGCAGCGATGGGGGCAAAATGGGACGCGAGTCCGGCATCGTCAGTCTGCGCGGCGAGGGCTTCGGCCCAATAGCGTGCGAACCAGTAGTGGCTGTCACGGTTGTCCGGCTCGCCGACCTTGCGCGACGGTGAACGGTCGTTGTCCAGGATGCCCTGGGTTGCTGCGTCCACTGCCCGGCCGAGCACCCGGGCCTTTTCGTTGCCCTTGGCGTCGGCAAGGAAGGTCAGGCTTTCCCCGAGGGCGCAGAACTCGCCAAGGCTGTCCCAGCGCAGGTGGTTCTGTTCCATCAGTTGCTGAACATGCTTGGGGGCGGATCCGCCTGCACCGGTCTCGAACAGGCCGCCGCCGTTCATCAGCTTCACGATCGACAGCATCTTGGCCGAAGTCGCCAGTTCGAGGATCGGGAACAGGTCGGTCAGGTAGTCGCGCAGCACGTTGCCGGTGATGGCAATGGTGTTTTCTCCCTTGGTGATGGTCTCGAGCGAGGCGCGGGTGGCTTCGCGCGGCGCCATGATCTCGAAGGTGTCGGACAGGCCCTTGGCGTCGAGAATCGGTTTGACGTAGGCGATCAGTTCGGCGTCATGGGCGCGGCTTGCATCCAGCCAGAAGATGGCGCGGATGCCTTCGGCCTTCTGACGGTCGATGGCCAGGTTGACCCAGTCTTCGATCGGCGCCTTGCGCGTCGATGCCGAACGCCAGATGTCGCCGGCCTGGACCTCGTGGCTGTGCAGCACGGTGCCGTCGTCGAGGATCATCTTGACGGTGCCGGCCTCGGCGATTTCAAAGGTCGTCGGGTGCGAGCCGTATTCCTCGGCCTTCTGCGCCATCAGGCCGATGTTCTGCACGGTGCCGGCGGTTGCGGGGTTCAGCTTGCCGTTCTCCTTGAAGAAACGGATCGCCTCGTCATAGATCGACGCGTACGAGCTGTCCGGGATCACGCAGTTGGCGTCGGATTCCTTGCCATCAGGGCCCCAGCCCTTGCCGCCTGCGCGGATCAGCGCCGGCATCGAGGCATCGACGATCACGTCCGACGGCACATGCAGGTTGGTGATGCCCTTGTCGGAATCCACCATGTACAGCGGCGGGCGCGCGGCCATGCAGGCTTCGATGTCCGCCATGATCGCAGCATTGTCCTGAACCTTGGCCAGCAGGTCACCAAGGCCCGAGTTCGGGGTCACACCCAGATCGGCGAGGGCGGCGCCGTGCTTTTCGATCACCGGCGCGAGATAGGCTTTGACGGCGTGGCCAAAGATGATCGGGTCCGACACCTTCATCATCGTGGCCTTCAGGTGCAGCGAAAACAGCGTGCCTTCGGCCTTGGTCTTCTCGATCTCCTCCGCGAGGAACCGGCCCAGTGCCGCGGCACTCATGAAGGTGGCATCGACCACCGTGCCTGCCGGATAGCTGATGCCCTCTTTCAGGACAGTCTGGCCACCAGCCGTTTCCAGAACGATTTTGGCAGTGGCTGCGTTGGCAAGTGTTGCCGACACCTCGTTCGAGCGGAAGTCGCCGCTGGTCATGCAGGCCACGCGCGTCTTGCTGTCAGCACTCCAGTCGCCCATCCGGTGCGGGTTCTTTTGCGCGAAATTCTTGACGGCCTTGGCGGCGCGGCGGTCCGAGTTGCCTTCGCGCAGGACCGGGTTCACCGCCGAGCCCTTGATCCCGTCGTATTTGGCGCGCACGGCCTTTTCCTCGTCCGTCGCCGGGGTTTCGGGATAGTCGGGCAGGGCATAGCCCTGGGCCTGAAGCTCTTTGATCGCGGCGACAAGCTGCGGCACCGAGGCGGAAATGTTCGGCAGCTTGATCACATTGGCATCAGCGGTCTTCACCAGCTGGCCCAGTTCGGCCAGATCGTCCGGCTGGCGCTGCGCTTCGGTCAGGTAGTCGGGAAATGTGGCCAGGATCCGACCCGCGAGGCTGATGTCCTTGGTGCCGACGGACACACCGGCAGCCGCTGCAAATTTCTGGATGATCGGCAGAAAGGAAGCGGACGCCAGTTCGGGTGCTTCGTCGACTTTGGTGTAGATGATATCAGACATGGAAACCTCTTGGGATTTGCGTTGGCCGACCCATATCGGATTCATTCCGGAACGTCTACGGTATACCGTGGTACACCTTGCTTGCGGGCGATATATTTTTGCGATGCTTCCCCGTTGTGCACAGTTGTCCCGTGCGGATGCGGCAACGCCGGAATGTCACGGTATTATCGTCGATGAACAAGAGAGGGGCCAGCCCATCCGCGCCGGGTGAACGACAGCGGTGGCGCGCGCAAGCCCGCTGCTTTAACTGCTGTGGCACCCGTGAACGCACCAAGGAAGCAACGCCATGAAATTTGTCACCCGGGAAACTTTTGGCAGCCTGATTGACTGGGCAGGATTTGTAGAGGCGCTCGATCAGGGGCACCGCTATCCGGCCGCACATATCGAGGATGTCTTTCTTGGTCCCCCGGGGCGTACGCTGCTCAGCCGGGCGGCCTGGATCGAAGGTTTGGGGTACGGCGTCAAAAGCGTGACCGTGATGGCACAGAACGCGGCGCGGGGCCTGCCGACGGTACAGGGTGCGATGCTGGTGTTCGAGGATCGGGCCGGGGCGCTGATCGCCGCCATCGACAGCGGGCTGGTGACCGATGTGAAGACCGCGGCGGATTCGGCACTCGGCGCACGTTATCTGGCCCGCAAGGACAGCCGGTCGCTGCTGATCATCGGGGCGGGGCAGGTGGCGCGCAATGTCGCCGCTGCCTACCGGCAGATCTTTCCCGGGATTTCGCAGATCTGCCTGTGGAACCGGACCGCGGACAAGGCCGCGACACTGGCGCGGGAGCTGGCGGAGCAGGGGCTGCCGGCATCCGCGGTGACGGACCTGCCGGATGCGGTCGGGCGCGCGGATATGATCGTCACCGCCACCATGTCGCAGACTCCGGTTCTGCGGGGCGACTGGGTCCGGCCCGGCACCCATGTGGACCTGATCGGCGCCTTCCGCGCGGACATGCGCGAAGCTGATGACGCGCTTTTGCAAAAGGCGCGGATCTTTGTCGACAGCCGGGAAACCACGCTGCACCATATCGGCGAACTCAGCATACCGCTGGCATCGGGCGCGATCACCGAGGCGGATGTACTGGCGGATTTCTACCAGCTCAACCAGGGCAGCCCGGGGCGCACCAGCCCCGAACAGATCACCGTGTTCAAAAATGGCGGCGGGGCGCATCTGGATCTGATGACGGCCTGTGCGATTCTCGGGACGGGCGGGTCGGCGGCTGGCAAGGAACGGCGCTAGGCCCGCCCGCCCCGGCCCATGCGGTTCTGTGCGGTTCGGCCTGCCGTCAGGCGGTCTCTTCTTCGCGGGACAGATCCCGGCGCAGCTGTGCCTCGTCCAGCGGCAGGCCGGAAAAGAACGCCCAGGCATGAACGCCCTGGAAAAAGAACAGCTCCCACCCGGAAATCACTGTCAGCCCCTGGGCCTCGGCGTCGGTCAGGAACTGCGTGTCCGCCGGGGTGTAGACGGCGTCAAACGCCCATTTGGCCCCGGTCATGGCCGCGCGCGGCAACGGCGTGCCGCCATACCCGACCATGCCGACCGGGGTACAGTTGATCAGGCCCGACGCCCCTTCGGCGGCTTTTTCCGGATCCAGCCAGATTGTCACCTGCATCTGCGGGTCTGCGGCCTGCAACGCCTCTGCCAGGGCTTCCGCCTTGGCGGCGTCGCGATCCACAAGCCGCAATTCGCGGGTTCCCAGTGCAACCAGACCAAAGGCGACCGCACGGCCGACACCGCCGGTGCCGATCATCAGCACCGGACCGGTCCCGGCAGAGCCGCGCACCTGGGTGTAGGCCGCCACAAAGCCCGAATAATCGGTGTTGTGCCCGCGCGGACCATCGGGCTCGAAGATCACGGTGTTGACCGCGCCGATGGCCTTTACCAGCGGATCATCGATCCGCAGGGCCTGTGTGACACGTTCCTTGTAGGGATAGGTCACGTTGATGCCCCGGTAGCCGCCGGTCAGGCAGCGGGCAAAGACCTGTTCAAAGCTTTCCTCAAGATCCCTGGGCACCAGCCTGTCATAGGTGACCGCGATGCCGTTCTGCCCCCCGGCCAGCCGGTGCAGTCCGGGCGAGCGTGAGCGGGCAATGTTGTCCCCGATCAGGCCCAGACTGAGAGTGTTTGCCTCGATCATCATGCGGCCTTTCGTGCAAGACGCGCCTTGGCGCGGGTCCAGAGGGGCGTTTGCGAGACGAAGATCAGGACAACGCTCAGGAACAGGATCGTGGACAGCGGGCTTGAAAACAGGCCTGCAAAGAACCGCCCCAGATCCTCGCGTTCGGAAATGATGGCCCGGCGCCAGTTGTCATCCAGCAGCCGCGACAGGATCACCCCCAGAATGACCGGCCCCAGCGGATAGCCATAGTGCCGCATGAAGTATCCGAACACGCCGAACCCGAGCATCCAGTACACATCCGAAATCGAGTTGTTGACGGCATAGGCCCCGACAATCGACAGCAGCATGATCAGCGGGATCAACACCGCGCGCGGCATCTCGACGATCCTGGTGAACAGCTTGATCCCGGTCAGGCCGAACAGCAGCATGAAGAAGTTGGCCATGACCAGCGCGCCGACAATGAACCAGAACATGTCGGGTTGATCGATCATCAGCATCGGCCCGGGGTTGAGCCCGTGGATGAACAGCGCCCCGATCATGATCGCCGTCACCGCGTCGCCGGGAATGCCCAGTGTCATCATCGGGATGAAGGCTCCGCCGACGGCGGCATTGTTGGCGGTCTCCGGGGCGACCAGGCCTTCCATCGCGCCCTTGCCAAACGGCACTTCGGGGGACTTGGTGACGCGTTTGGCATGGTCATAGGCCATCAGCGCCGCAATGTCGCCGCCGGTGCCGGGCAGGGCGCCGATGATCACGCCGATGGACGACGTCTGAAGCGACAGCGGCAGGTATTTCCGGATCGTCGAAAACGACGGCACAATCCGAGAGATCTTCTGCCGAACGGCCGCCTTGTTGACGTGATGCAGCTGCATCAGCGCTTCGGAGACACCGAACATGCCGATCATCACCGCGATAAAGGAAATGCCCCCCTCCATCAGTTTCAGATCGAAGGTGAAGCGTTCGGTAAAGGTCAGCGGGTCGCGGCCCACAGCGCCGATGGCAATGCCGAGCGCACCGGCAAAGATGCCTTTGAGCAGGGAACCGGTGGACAGCGAGCCGACCAGCAGAATGCCCAGAACCGCCAGCAGCATGTAGTCGCGCGGCTGGAACTTCAGAGCAAAGTCCGACACGAAGGGCGCCGCCACCGCCAGCACGGCGATGCCGATGAAGCCGCCAAAGAAGGACATGACCGTTGTCACGCCGATGGCGGTGCCGGCCTCTCCGCGCTGTGCCATGGGATAGCCGTCCAGCGCCGTGGCGATGGCCGAGGGCGCGCCGGGAATGTTCAGCAGGATCGCCGTGCGCGACCCGCCGTAAACGCCCCCCATGTAGATGCCGATCATCAGCGCGATGGCCGGGTGCACATCCCAGGAAAAGGTGAACGAAATCAGGATCGACACTGCCATCGTCACCGACAGCCCGGGGATCGCGCCGACATATACCCCGGCAAAGGTGCCGACCCCGACCAGGAGCAGCAGCTCGGGATGGGTAAAGACAGTGAGAAAGGCGAGCAGGGTCTCCATCAGGCTTTCCCTCCCAGGAGGTTGCGGAACATCTGGATGAATTCAGCTTCCGGCACGATGCCGGCGGGCATGAGAACGCTGAACACGATGCGGAAGATCAGCCAGATCGCTACCAGGCTGCCCAGCGATACGGTCAGGGTGAACGCCCAGCCGCGGCCCGAGAGCAGTTTGACCGCTGCGACCAGGAACAGGGCCGATGTCGGCAGGAACCCCAGGGGGCGCAGCAGCAGTGCATAGGCGATCAGGAACAGGGTCATCACCACAACCGTGCCGGGCAGGATGTCCTTGACGAATCCCTCGCCGCGGATCAGCGGCAGGCGTGCCGTGCGCAGCGCGATGATCAGCGCGGTGATCACCATCGCCAGGGTTGTCGCCATCGGGATCGCCCCCGGCGCCGACAGTGCCTCGAAGCCCGAAATGTCATAGGCGCTCCACAGCAGGCCGAGGCTGGCGGCAAGCATGAACAGCGCAAAACCCAGTTCGCCGGGGCGGCGGTCGTTCTCGTAGCCACCGGGTGTGGCATCCGATGTGCCGTCGTGATGCTCGGGTACAGGTGTGGTCATGAAATCCTCCCCAGGCCGACTGGCCTGCTCCTAACGAATAGGCGCCGCGCTTCGGGTTTCGAAGGCGGCGCCAGTCAGTCTTGCGGCGCCGTGGGCCACAGGTGCGGACCCACGGGGTCCGCTCAGTTGGCAGGGCGTGCGATGCCGAACTCTTCCGGCGAAGCCTTGGTCTCGCCGGCATCCTGAAGCAACCAGGCTGTGCCCTGCTGCCATTTGGTCAGGAACTGATTGGCCTCGTCGCCGGAAATGCCCATCAGGGTAAAGCCGCGGTTGTCCATCAGCTCGACAAAATCGGGATTCTTGGCGCCTTCGGAATAGGCTGCCGACAACTTGGCCACCACGTCGTCAGGTGTGCCGTTCGGTACAAAGACACCAAAGAACGGGCCCCAGGGCAGGTAGGTGTTGTACCCGTCGTTAAAGCTTGTCACGGCCGGGACATCGGGCAGTTTGCTGTTGGGCGCGACGTCGAACACCGCCAGCGGCTTCATGTTGCCGGCGCGGACGCCTTCGATCGCGGCGCCCAGAACGGCGGGCATCACGTCGATCGCGCCACCCTGCAGAGCGGTCAGTGCCGGACCGTCGCCATCATAGGGCACCGAAATATAGTCAAGCTTGCCTTCGATCGTGTTGATCATCGCGGTGATCACCGACGGCAGGCCGCCCGGACCGGTCGCGCCGAAACGCACTTCGCCGGGGTGGGCTTTGACGTATTCGACCATTTCGGCATAGTCGTTGAAGGGTGCGTCGCTGTTGGCAACCAGCAGCGGCGTGCCGCGGGCCAGAATGTTGATCGGGGTGAACTCCGAGTAGTCCTTGTCGCCCAGGCCCATGATCTTGTAGAGCATCGGATTTTCCGCGCCCATCAGGACGGTGTAGCCATCGGCTTCGGCATCGGCGACATAGTTCAGCGCGATGGCTCCGACTGCGCCGGTCATGTTCTGCATGACGACGGTGCCGCCCAGAACCTCTTCGGCGTGGGGGGTGACGGCGCGCATCACGGTGTCGGTGGAGCCACCGGCGCCCCACTGGATGATGCCCTGGATTTCCTTGGTCGGGTAATCCTGTGCCTGTGCGGCGCCAAGGCCAAGGGCCAGCGCCGATACGGCGCCGAATACGACATGTTTCATTGGGTCTCCTCCCTGAGATGTCCTGCGAACGCACGCTGTAGTCCGTTCGTCCAGCAAACTATCGCCGCTGACTCCCCGTAACGTCAAATACCCATTTCGCGATATAATTAACTTGATGTTATTTCTTGACGTCAGTCTGGACATAAGTGTGCGCCTCTGACAGCTCCTTTCGGAACTGCCGTATGGCGAACTCGGCGAAGTTGGACAGGACGCGGCCCTTTTTGGTGACCACCGAGATCGAGACCGGCACGGATTCTGCCAGACGGCGACGCACGACACCGGGCATGTAGATTTCGGCCACAGAGAATTCGTCGATCAGCGCGACACCAAGGCCGTGCCGCACCAGACTGACCACGGTCTGCGCGAACCGGCCGCGCATGGTGTGATTGGCTTCGATTCCGGCGTTGCGGAACGGGCGGGCCATCGCCGCGCCGTAGGGGTCAGAGGGATCGACACCAATCAATGGCTCCTGCGCCAGATCGTGGACCGAAATCACCTCTCTGTCCGCCAGCCGGTGACCCTCGGGAAGGATCGCCACCACCTTGCCCTGCGCGATTTCCTCGCTTTCGAGGCCGGGGTTGTTGAACGAGGAACTCATGATCACAAATTCGCCGCGTTCCAGAAGCAGGTAATCCAGCGTCTCCTCGATCTTGAGGATGTTCAGGTCGATGAACAGATCCGGGTAGCGTGCGCGGATCGTGCGGACGGCCCGGGCGGCGATGAACTGCGCCACTGACGGCGCCGAGGCAAAGGCCAGACGCACATCCTCGCCCTTTTGCAGCGACCCGAGAGCGCTTTGCAGGTTTTCGACGCCCTTGTAGACTTCCCGGATCTGATCGAACACCGGACCAGCTTCGACCGCCGGCACGAACAGCCCCGCCCGCCGTTCGAACAGGCGGATGCCAAGTGATTCTTCGGTGTGTTTGATCAGCCGGCTCACTCCGGGAGGTGAAACGCCGAGATGTTCGGCCGCGCCGTTGATCGTGCCACGCAGCATGACCGCGCGGATCACCTCGACCTGGCGGAGTGTCATTTCCCTCATCGCGGATTCTCCCTCGTGGCATTTAACGTGATGACGGAGAGAAGGCCAATGGCGCCCTTCAAGCGGCGTGCGGTTGCCGCCGCACCGCGCCACCGTTCCTGCCATCCTCGTTCCAAACCTGCCGAAATATCTCACGGGGGACAGGTGGGGACAGGTCACGCGCGGTCATCGCCCGGTTTGTGCAACATGTGTAACCGCCCCATGCGCAAGAGGTAATTTTAGAGCTGGCTTCAGCGCGTCACCGGGTGCTGACATGTG
>NZ_VOJI01000019.1 GCF_007923445.1 Puniceibacterium confluentis
GCACCCCCTGGACCGGCGGGGGCGTGCCCGAGGCGGTGGCAATCCGGGGGTTCCACTCGACTGACATGGGGCTGCGGTTCGGCCTGCTTCGGCACCGGCGCCTGCAGCACCAGCCACAGTTCCTGCCCCGCAAGGGCAGTGGCGGCAAGCGCGGCCAGGGCGGCGAGAACGGCAAGCAGGCGCATCACGGTCGGATCCTCGGGTTTCAGAGTCGGCACAGCGCATGGTCGTACAGCGCCCGGTTCCTGTCCAGATACACTGTCCCGGCCGGGGCGCACGCTTTTGTAGACGCACACCCGCTTCCATGGTAAAATCGCAGTTACTCGCAAAACAATAAAAACCGAGAACGAGCAGGTCATGCAGAGATGTCACACCCTCCGGGCAGGGGTTCTTGCCCTCGCCGCGCTGATGCTTGTCAGTTGCGAACAGGGCGCGGGACCGGGTGATGCCGGGTTCCGGACCCAGTATTTCTCGGCCCGCGACGCGCTCGAAGAGGGCCGATATGACCGGGCCAGCCGCACCTATGCCCGCCTGCTGACCCGGGCCGGCCCGCTCGAGCCGCGGATCCGTCTCGAATACGCCCATTCCCTGCTGCGCGCCGGGGACTATGCCGCGGCCGCCCGCGAGGCGCGTCAGCTTGCCGGCAGCCAGTCGGGGACCGGCCGCCGCGCCGCGCTGTCGGTACAGGCCACGGCGGACCACGAACTGGGCCTGGTGGCGATCCAGTCCGGCGACACCGGCGCCGGCAGGCGTCTGCTGAGCCAGGCCGAACTGGCGATCTCCGAAGTGCTGGAACACGAGCCCGCGCTCGACCCGCTTGGCGCCCTGGCCGGGCGGCAGGCCAGCATCCGGGTCCGGCTCAGGACGCTGGGGTAGACCCCGCGGCGGCCTCTGCCGCAGATCGTTCACAGGGCACGGCGTCCACAGGGCACCGGAACCAGGCGCGCTGTCTGGCCGGATGTTGTCTGGCGGGGGGCCGTCTCAGTCCTGCGGCATCAGCCGCAGCTCTGCCGCCACCTCTCCGGCCGCGGTTGCGGCGCGCAGCCGGAAGGCGTCGATGTCATAGCCCCAGCCGGGGTCCTGCGCGCTCAGCCAGTGCATCAGATCGGCAAAGGCCACCGTCTCGAAGCGCAGTTCGATGCCGCCCCCGGTGCGGTTGGACAGCTCCGAGACGGCGCCGCGCAGTTCCGCGGAAATCAGGCTCTGCTCCACCGCCGAAAGCCCCACCGGCGCGCGGGGCCCGGTGGAGTCGCCCTGGTCAAGCGCGGCCAGTTCCCCGGCCCGGGCGCTGACCCAGCCCGCCAGCGCGCGCGCCTCGCGCAGCTCCGCCTCGGCCGCGACGCGCCGTGTCGCCAGCGGCTCCAGCACGGCAAACCAGAGCGCGGCGGGCAGCACGCCCAGCACCAGCACCGCCAGCAGCACCCGCTCGCGCGGGGCCAGCCGGGCCAGCAGGTCGATCAGCCGCGCGCTCATGGGTCCGCCCTCAGCCGCAGTTCGGCCCGCACGCCCGTGGCGCTGTCGCTGACCCGCAGATCGACAACCTCGACCCCCAGCCCGGCATCGCGCAGGGCGGTGACCAGCGCCTCGGCGGCGGCAAAATCCTCCAGCCGCAACACCGCCGTCAGGCTGTCGCGCTCATAGGTATATTCACCGGACACCGCGCCCGCCCCGCTCACCACCCGCGCCACCTGTCCGAACAGCGTCAGCGGCGACACCCGCCCCTGCCAGTCGCGCGCTGCATCCTGGCGTTCGGCCAGCGCGCGCGCGACCTGGGTGCGCACGTCCAGCACCGGCCCCGTTGGCACGAAATGACGGCGCACCAGTGCCAGGGTGGCGTCGCGCTCTGCCCGGGTCTCGGCCTCGAGGGCCTGCGTCGCCACAACCTGCGCCGCCGCCCACAGCCCGGAGGCCAGCAGCCCGATCAGCAGCGGCCAGCGCCAGGGCAGCACCCGGCGGCGCAGCGTCTCGCGGGCGGCGCGCGGATCGGCGCGCAGATCAAACGCCAGCTCGCCATGCGCCAGCGCTTCGGGGCGCGCCAGACCCAATGGGCTCAGTGCGGCGGCGTCCCGCACGACGGGAATGTCACGCGCCGCCATCAGCGCCGTGATCTCCGCGTCCTCGCCCTGCAGCAGCACGGCCCTGGGCGGGGCAATGTCACCGTCCTCAAGCGCTCTCGCCAGCATCAGCCGGGCCAGATCGGGATCGGCTGAAAACCCGTCCTCCAGCCCCAGCCGCGCCTGCACCGAGCCATTTTCGATCTGCACGGACCACAGGCCCGCTGCCACCGGCAGGGCAAGGTAGTCGGGCAGCACCGCCCGGCAGCCCGGGCCCGCCCCGGCGCGCCAGGCCGCCAGCCGTGCGCCGTCCGCCACCAGGGCGCGGTGCCAGTGCTCGCCGCGGCCGGGGGCAAAGAAGGGCCGCATCTCGACATGTTCGCCGGCCACGCCGATCCGGTCGCGCAGCTGGCGGCGGGCCACATCCTCGCGCGCCGGGCCGCGCAGCCGGGCCGGCAGGTCCAGCGCCAGCAGCGGCACCTCGGCGCCGGGCACCAGCGCCACATGCTGCCCCGTGCCCGGGGCCGCTCCCAGCGGGTGCATGGCGATCTGCTTTCTGCTGCTCACGGGGACCTCGTTCCTGTTGCCGCGCACCCGGGGTCAGGGCACCTGATCCAGACGATAGGCCACCCGGACGCCGCCGGGAAGCGGCAGCCGTTCGAAGACGGTCGTCCTGTGGCGCTCGCGGCCCTCCAGCGTCGCTGCGATCTCGGCGCCAAACCAGCGGCTGCCCACCCCGAAGCGCGGCAGATCCTCCTCGCTCAGACCGCTGGTGGCGCCGAACCCGACCATGCGGTCGACAAAATCCTCCATCGACACAAACGGCGCCAGGGTCCGGCTCTGCACCAGCCGGTCGGTCACCGCCGTCGCCAGCCCCGGGATCATCACCTGCAGCACCTCGGCCGGGGCGGTGTTGACGTTCAGCGTCGACTCCCCCGGCAGTGCCGCCAGAAAGGGCTGCAGGCGGTCGAAATCGCGCGGCTGCAGCGCCGGGATCCCGCGCAGCTGGTCAAGCAGCAGCACCGGTCCGCCCACCGGCCTGATTGCCGGGTTCTGGCGTGCATAGGGCGCCGTGTTCACCGGCCCGTCCGGGCTCAGGAAACCGGCGATCTCGTCCCCCAGGCTCGAGGGCAGCGCCAGCCGCTGCAGCAGCAGATGGAAGCTCTCCCAGGTGCGGGGGCTGTTCACATTGGCCAGCCAGTTGATGTTGAAGCGGCCCTGCAGGTCACGGATGCTGCCCGCGACCCGGCCCCGGTCCAGCGGCACGTCATATTCTGCCCGCGCCCAGGGTTCGCGCAGGTGATCCGCCGCCCCCCCGGCCCGGTCCGCGGCCAGCAGCGTCACCGCCAGCGCCTCGAAGGCATCGAGGTACAGCCCGATCTGCGCCGCGCCCTGGGTTTCGGCCAGCCGTGCGCGCGCGCCTTCGGCCCGGCCCAGCAGGAGCACCGCGATGCCCGCCAGCGCCGCCACCAGCACCAGCGCGTTGACCAGCACAAAGCCGCGGTTGCGGGGGCTCATTTCAGGCTCTCCAGCAGCACGATGCGGCCGAACCGTTCGGTGTCCAGCGTCAGCTCGACCGCTTCGGGCAGAACGCTGGAATAGCTCTCGGGCACGCTCGCGAGGCCCGCATCGCTGTCGCCGCCCGACGGCTCCGGCGCGCTGTCGAGCTCACCGCTGGCGACGCCGCCGACCCAGCCGATCTTGGCCCAGTGGCTGCGCAGACCCCAGCCGCGCACCCCCCGCAGCATCACCACGCCGGGCGCCACATCCCCCGCCGCCGCCGGATAGAGCGCGGGCCAGACCCGGCGGCTGAGCTGCCCCGCCTCGAGCCGCCATTCGGCGCGCTGCAACCCGGGTCCGGGCACCGGCGGCAGCGCCGGCTGCCCCGCCAGCGACAGGCCCAGCACCCGGCCTGTGGCGTCCAGGTCCAGCGCCGAGCGCGGCGGCGCGCCGGGGGCATGGAACAGCAGCGGCACCACAGCCCCCAGATCGGCGCGCAGCAGGCTGAGGGCAAGGCCGAGTTCCGCCGTGTCGGTGTCGATCTGTATCAGCCGGTCCCGCATCCGCATCGCCCCGGTCAGCGCCTGCAGGCCCATCACCGCCACCAGTGCAAAGATTGCCATCGCCACCACCAGCTCGATCAGGGTGAGGCCGCCGTCCCGGTCACCGTCCCGTCTCTCGTGCCGGCGGGCACCGCGCATCACTCTGCCCCCGGGCCGGGCAGCACCGCGACCAGCAGGGCGCCTTCGCCGCTCTGGGCGCGGGCGGTGATCCTGGCCTCGCTGAGGCCGGCGGCGGTGGGCGCAAGACGCACCTCCACCGCAAAGACCTGCCCGCCCAGGGTGACGCTGGCGGGCAGCCCGCCCGCGGCCACCGTGCCGTAAAGCCGCAGCTCTTCGGCGCGGTTCTCGGCGGCGACCTGCGCCAGCAGCCGCAGCGGCGCCCCGGCCAGCGCGCGGCGCGACTGGTCGGTGGCGCGCAGCGCCGCCAGGGTGCCGATCGCCAGCACCGCCACCGCGATCACCAGTTCCAGCAGCGTCAGGCCGCGCTCGCCGGTCAGCCTGCGTCGCATGTCAGACCTGTCCAGCCGTCGCTGCGGCACTGCACTGTCCCGGGGTCGCCGAAGCGGATGGAAAAGGCGGTGGTGCGGCCGTTGGGCAGGAACACGATCCCGGGGTCCTGCGTCTGCGGGCCGGTGACGGCAAAGGTCACCCGTCCGCGCCAGCGGTGCTCGCGTCCGGTCTGCTGCCAGCGCCCGTCTCTCCAGCGCGCGCCCTGATTGCCGCGCGGGGTGATCACGAGCCCCCGCCGCTCCTGGCCCTGCACCGCCAGTGCGCGCGCCATGGCATAGCTCCGCTCAAAGCGCTGCGCATCACTGTCCGCGCTGCTGCCCCGGGTTGCGGCAAGGCTGGCGCCGATGGCCAGGATGGCCAGCACGGCCACCACCACCAGCAGCTCGATCAGGGAGAATCCCGCCGTGTCCGAGACTATTCTGTCATCCATGACCCGATATCCGCATCCGGCCCCGCGCCGCCGGGCGTGGCGTCGGCGCCATAGGTGAAGATGTCGAAGTCCCCGTGCACGCCGGGGGCGAGATACTGGTAGGGCTGCCCCCAGGGATCCTGCGGCAGCCGGTCCATGTAGCCCGACCAGTTCGCGGCCTCGGGCGGAGAGGCGGGCGCGCTCACCAGCGCCGCCAGCCCCTGCTCGGTGGTCGGATAGCGGAAATTGTCCAGCCGGTAGAGGTTCACCGCCGACGAGATCGCCGCGATGTCGGACTGCGCCCGCGCCGCGCGGGCCTGATCGGGGCGGTCGATGACCCGGGGCACGATCACCAGCGCCAGGATCGACAGGATCACCACCACAACCATCAGTTCCAGCAGCGAGAACCCGGCGTCGCGGGGGTCTGTCGTCTTCCGGGAGGAGTGGCTGTCGTGCATCGTGCTGAAATCCTGATCGTTGCCCGCCGCATGATAGGCAGCCGACCGCGCCGGGGCAATCGCCAACCGGCAATGGACAGCACCGGCGCCGGCCCCTACAGCTTGCCGCCATGGCGGACGTTTTCCTTCCCGATGCGCGGACCCTTTCGATTCTGCTGGTGCTGGTGGCACCGGTGGTGGGTTCGTTCCTGGGGGTGGTGATCGACCGGCTGCCGCGGGGGCAAAGCGTGGTCTGGCCCGGCTCGGCCTGCCGCGCCTGTGGCACCCGGCTGCGTCCGTGCGATCTGGTGCCGGTGCTGTCCTTTGTGCGGACTCGCGGGCGCTGCCGCCACTGTGGGGCGGCGGTCCCGCCCTGGCTGCTGTATACCGAACTGGCCGCCACCGGCGCGGCGCTGCTTGCGGTGGCCCTGGCGGCGACACCGCTGGCGGCGGGGCTGATCGCGCTGGGGCTCTGGCTGCTCTGGACGCTGGCGCTGTGTGACCTGCTTCATTTCCGCCTGCCCGACCCGCTGACCCTTGCGCTGGCGCTGCTGGCGCTGGTCTGGGCGGTGCTGTTCGGCGATGTCGGATCGGCCCTCACCGGCGGGCTGATCGGGGCGGGCAGCTTTCTGGCGCTGCGGATCGGCTACCGCGCGCTGCGGGGCCGCGAAGGGCTGGGGCTCGGCGATGTAAAGCTGATGTTTGGCCTCGGCGCGCTCAGCGGGCCGCTGGACCTGCCGCTGCTGGTGCTGGTTTCGGCCCTGCTGGCGCTGGCGGTGGCGGCGGTGTCGCAGGGCGGTTGGCGGGCCGGCAGGGCGCTGCCGTTCGGGGCGGCGCTGGCGGCGGGCGGCGCGGCGGTCTGGCTGGTCCCGATGCTGGCGAATTGAGGCTCGCACGCCGCATGGATCCGCGTTACCCTTGGCCTGTTTTCCCGGGCCGCCGCGCGCCGGGGCGCATTTGAACCCACTCGATTTCGCCTGCAGAAAAGGTCCCGAATGCCCCGATTTCCCAAGCCGATTGCCGCCCTGCTGATCCTCGCCGCCTCTGCCCTGCCGGTCCTCGCCCAGGAGGCAACGGTGCAGGCCGGGCAGACCCCCGAAGCCCCGGGTTCACAAACCCAGGGCTCCGAAATCCAGGGCTCGGAAACCGAGACGGTCGAAACCCAGGACAAGGACCTGACGTCGATGGCGGTCATCGAACAGGCCTGGCAGCGCGGTGACTATGTGCTTGTGCGCGAAGGTCTCAGGCAACTGGCCGAAGAGACCGGCGCGCCGCTGGCGCAGTACCGCTATGGCCGGGTGCTGGCCGAGGGCCGCGGCGGGCCGCGTGATCTGCCGGGCGCCATGACCTGGCTGGAGCGCGCGGTGGCGCAGAGCCATGCCGAGGCCGCGACCCTGCTGGCCGAGATCCTGCTGGCCGCCGATCTGCCGGATGTGACCCGGGACGCGCCGCGCGCCGTGTCCCTTCTGACCGGGGCGGCGGCGCGCGGCCATGCCGCCGCCCAGTATGCGCTGGCGCGGCTGGCGCTGGCCGGGGATGGCATGGAACGCGATCCCGGGGCTGCCTTCACCTGGTTCCTGGCGGCGGCCGAGCAGGGCCACGCCGCGGCGCAGTTCGACCTGGCCCGCGCCTATATCGACGGCACCGGCACGGACAGGAATCCGCCCGAAGCGCTGCGCTGGCTCGAAGAGGCCGCCACGGTCGGCCACACCGAGGCGCAGGTGTTTCTGGCGCTGAGCTATGACGAGGGCCGCCTGCGCCCGGCCGATCCGGCACAGGCGCTGCGCTGGTACCGCCGCGCCGCCGAGGCCGGGCTGCCGCTGGCGCAGCGTCTCCTTGGCACCCATTACCTGAATGGCACCGGGGTGCCCGCCGATGCCACCGAAGCGCTGCGCTGGCTGGAAGAGGCCGCCGAGGCGGGCGATCCCGGCGCGATGAACAACCTCGGGCAGGCCTATGCCATGGGCGGGTTGCTGACGCAGGACGATGCCCGCGCCTATCACTGGTACGAGCGCGCCGCCAGGGTCGGGCTGCCCCAGTCGGTGACCGCGCTCGCCGCCCTGACCGAGGCCGGGCGCGGCACCGCCGCTGATCCCGACCGGGCCATCGCGCTCTATCGTCAGGCGGCGGAGGCCGGCCACAGGCCGGCGATGCAGCGGCTGGGCCGGATGGCCGGGGCCGGGGCGCTGGACGGCAGGCTTGCACCGCAGCGCGCCGTGCCCTGGGCGGCGGTGGCGGCGCTGGAGGGGGATGCGGCGGCGCTGGACTGGCTGACCGCCCGCGCCGGAGAGGACATGCCGGATGCGCAGGCCATGCTGGGGCGGGTTCTGCTGCAGGACAGCGCCGGGCAGCCCTCCCGGCAGGCAGAGGCGACCGGCTGGCTGATCCGCGCCGCCGGTGCCGGGGATGTGCCGGCGCAGGCGCTGCTCGGGCAGGCCTATGCCGGCGGCGACCACGGGCTTGCGCAGGATTACGTCGCCGCGCACAGCTGGCTCAACCTGGCTGCCGGGGCGGGGGACGAGCCCTCTGCCGAGACCCGCGAAGTGATCGCCGCGCTGATGACCCCGGAGCAGATTGCCGAGGCGCAGACCCGTGCCCGCAAGCTGCATGCGGATATCGCGGCCCGGGTGCCCGCGACCGTGCAGACCGTGACGGGGTCGCCATGAGGACGCAGGGGCTCGCCGTTCTGGCGCTCTTGCTGGCGCTGCTGCCCGCCGTGTCGGTGGCGCAGGATGCGGATATTTCCAGCCTGACCGGGGCGGCCGAGAGCGGCGACACCGCCGCCCAGATCACCCTGGCGCAGCGCTATCATGACGGCGACGGCGTGGTGCAGAACTTTGCCCGCGCCGCCGACTGGTTCGCCCGCGCGGCCGAGGCCGGTGTGGCCGAGGCGCAGAACCGGCTTGGCCGCTACTATCACAGCGGGCTCGGGGTGCAGGCCGACCGTGCCGCCGCCCTGCGCTGGCTCGGGGCCGCGGCGGATCAGGGCGCGCCGCAGCATCTTTACGACCTGGCCGGCGTGCTGGAAGAGGCGCGCGATGATCCGCAGACCCTGACCCGCGCCGCCGGGCTCTATGAACGGGCCGCCGGGGCGGGCCACACCGGGGCTGCCGTCAGCCTGGGGGTGATGTACCAGAACGGCACCGGGGTGGCGCAGGATCCTGACCGTGCCCGGGCGCTGTATGAACCCGCCGCCGCCGCCGGAGACGCCCGCGCGCTCAACAACCTTGGCCTGCTCTATGTGCGCGGCAGCGGTGTGCCGCAGGACTACACCCGCGCCGCGCAGCTGTTTGCCGCGGCTGCCGAACAGGGGCTGGCGCAGGCGATCACCAACCTCGGGGTGATGTATGACAACGGCTATGGCGTGCCCCAGGACGACGCCGAGGCGGCCCGGCTTTACCGGCTGGGCAGCGCCGGGGCACCGGTGGCCGAGACCGGCTTTGCCTATGATCCCCGCCTTGCCCCGCCCCCGTCCGAGCCCGCGGCGCGGGATGCGCTGCGCGCCGCCGCCCGGGCCGGTGACCCGGTGGCGGAATTCCAGCTTGGCTGGCTGCTGGTGCAGGGCACGGAGCCGACGCCAGAGGACTGGCAGCAGGCCGCCGCGCTGTTCGGGCGCGCCGCCGCCAAGGGCCATGCCGCCTCGATGGCCGGTCTGGGGCTGCTTTACATGCGGGGGCGCGGCGTGCCGCAGGACTATGTGCTGGCGCAGATGTGGCTGGTGCTGGCCGGCTCGGCGGGGCTGGACAGTGCGCCTGCCCTCAGCGCCGCACTGCAGGCCCGCATGACCAGCGGCCAGATCAACGAGGCCCAGGCCCTGGCCGAGGCCAGATGGGCCCAGGCCGTGCCGGGCGCTCCGGCCTCGGCCCCCACCCCTTCCCCCTGAGACCCCGCTCCGCAGCAGCGGACCTGAGAAAGACCCCGGCATGACCCTTGCTCCCGAAACGCCCGCCCTGTCTGACAGGGTCGTCTCCCGGCCCCGCCACCTGTTCCGCCCCGACCCGGTGGTCGGCTGGACGCTGGCGCCCGGCCACGGCCTGCGGGTCGGCTTTCGCCGCCACATCCTGCAGACCATCGGTGCCGACGGCTGGCGCCATGTGCCGGGGGCGGCCACCGCCACCGGGCCGCAGGTTGCGCTGTATGGCTGTTCCTTCACCTATGGCACCGGCCTGTCGGACGCGGAGACCTTTGCCGGCCGCCTGCAAAAGGCCCGGCCGCAGGTGCGGATCCGCAACCGCGGCATCGGCGGCCATGGCACCGTGCAGAACTACCTGCAGTTCCGCCGCGACATCACCGATGGCGCGGTCGACGTGGCGGTCTTTGCCATCATCAGCGACCACCGGTTCCGCAACATCGCCCATCCCCAGCGGATGCGGCAGTATCTCAGCCCCGACTGGTACCGGCTGGGGGTCGAACAGGTGCCGGTGGCGCGGATGGAGGCCTCGGGGCGGGCGCGCATCGTCTATCACCCGCTCTGGCAGCCGGTGATCCGCGATGCCGAGTTCGACATCTTCCTGCCCGACGACTACATGATCAATGCCGCCACCCTGGCGGTGCTTGACCGGGTGCGCGAGGCGGCGGCCGCGGCCGCCATCCCGCTGGCCTTCGTGCTGCTGGATTCGCTGGACCCCGACTTCAACGCCGCGGTGCAGGGCCGGTTTCCCGACACCCGCGACATCTCGACCCCCTATGACGCGGCGCACACCTTCATGCCGATGGACATCCATCCCAACGTGCCGGCCAACCGGATGTTCGCCGAACGGCTGTTGCCGGTCGTCACCGGCCTGTGCGCGGCGCTGCCCGCAGGAGGCGCCGCATGAGGATCCTCGGCATCTCGTCGCATTTTCACGATTCCGCCGCCGCACTGGTGCAGGACGGCCGCATCATCGCCGCCGCACAGGAGGAGCGCTTCAGCCGGGAAAAGGCCGACTGGCGGTTTCCCGAACAGGCCATCCGCTACTGCCTGTCGCAGCTTCCCGGCGGGCAGAGCCCCGACGCGGTGGCCTATTACGAGGATCCCGGCCTCAAGACCCGCCGTATCCTCGACACGGCCCGCAGCCTCGCGCCGCGCGGCGCGCCGCTCTGGCCGCAGATGCTGAGCACCCTGCGCAGCCTGACGCAGGAGCTGCCGCGCCAGCTGCTGGAGGTGGCGGGCGAGCCCGGAAAGCTGTTCTTTGTACCGCACCACCGCAGCCATGCGGCGGCGGCCTTCTACCCGGCGCCGTTCGAGCGGGCGGCGGTGCTGGTGCTGGACGGGGTCGGGGAATATTCGACGACAACCCTGTGGTCGGGCGAGGCCGGCGGGCTGACCGCCGTGGGCGAGATCCGCTTCCCGCATTCGCTCGGGCTGTTCTACAGCGCCTTCACGCAGTACTGCGGCTTCAAGGTGAACTCGGGGGAATACAAGCTGATGGGGCTGGCCTCGTTCGGCGCCCCGCTGATGCGCCGCCAGATCCTGGACAGGCTGATCGACCTGCGCGCCGACGGCTCTTTCGCGCTGAACATGGACTACTTCGGCTTTGACCGGTCCCTGAGCACGATCACCCCGCTGTTCGAGATGCTGTTCGGCCAGCCGGTGCGCCGCCCGGATGCGCCGGTCACACCATTTCACATGAACATGGCGGCCTCGGTGCAGGCGGTGCTGGAAGAGGCGGTGCTGGCGCTGGCCCGTACCGCGTTGCAGCGCACCGGCCAGCGCCATCTGTGCCTGGCCGGCGGGGTGGCGCTGAACTGTCTGGCCAACACCCGGCTGCTGCTCGACCTGCCCGGGCTTGACGGGCTGTGGATCCAGCCGGCCGCGGGGGATGCCGGCGGCGCACTTGGCGCGGCGCTCGAGCTTGGCCACAGCCGCGCCCCGGCGCCGCCCGCCCGCCGCAGGGGCCACGACGCCATGGCGGCCGGCCTGCTGGGACCCGCCTACCCCGCAGACGAGATCCGCGCCGCGCTGGAGGCCGCCGGTCTGGTCCATGACGAACCCGCCGACGCCGGAACCCTGGCGCGGCAGGTGGCCGCCGCGCTGGCCGACAAGCAGATCGTCGGCCATTTCGACGGCCGCATGGAGTTTGGTCCGCGCGCGCTCGGCAACCGCTCGATCCTGGCCGATCCGCGCGGCACGGAGACGCTGAGCCGGGTCAACCGCAGCATCAAGTTCCGCGAGGACTGGCGCCCCTTTGCCCCCATCGTGCTCGCCGACCAGGCGGCGGCGGTGTTCGAGGCGCCCAGCGACAGCCCCTACATGCTGCTGGTGACCAAACTGAAACCTGCCTTCCGCGGCGCGGATGATCTGGAGCAGGCGCGCGCCCGGGGCCTGAATGCGCCGATGGATCTGCAGGGCGCGGTCAGCAGCGACTTTGCCGCCGTGACCCATGTGGATTTCAGCGCCCGGCTGCAGACCGTCGATCCGGCGGGCGGCGCGCGGGCCGGGGCGATCCTGCAGGCGTTTCATGCCATGACGGGGTGTCCGATGCTGCTCAACACCTCGTTCAACGTCCGCGGAGAGCCGATTGTCTGCGCCCCCGGGGATGCCATCGACTGTTTTCTCAACACCCATCTCGACCTGCTGGCGATCGGGCCGTTTCTGGTCCACAAATCGGCCCAGCCGGACTGGGTGCAACAAAAGATCGGGAGGATGCGCTTTGCCGCAGACTGAGCCGCAGACTGATGACGCCGCCCTGTTCGAGCGCCTGCGGGTGCTGCTGACCGCCGCCGGGCCGGAAACCATGCCGGCGCCGCAGGCCCCCGCCGACGGGCAGAGCCTGCTGGCGCCGCCGATGGCGGCCCTGAACGCGCCGCCGCGGAGCTTTGCCGAGGTCTACGGGGCCGACGGGCAGCTGCTGGTGCAGTTGCAGGCCGAAGCCGGGGTGCAGGGCATGCCGGAGCTGGCGGCGCTGCTGGCGGCGCTGGACACGGGGCTGCGCGACGGCACGCTGTCCGCCGCGCCGGGGCCAACCGCGGCGCCGCGGTTGTCGCGCTACGTCTATCCGGTGGTCTGATGTCCGGTGGTCCGGGCCGCCGGGACCCGGGGCGCGCGGACAGAGGCTGCCCGCCCCGGTCCATGCAGGGGCCATCCGCTCCGGCGCGGGCTCAGGGCCGCGACGGGTAGGTCCCGACAGTGGCGATGCAGTAGCGGATGACCTGCGTCGGATCCAGCAAGCTCAGTGGAACTTCGCCGCCGGCGTCGGCGATCATGTCCGCCGACATCGTGACCGTGGGGCCCTGATCGGAATAGATCGTTTCCGTCCCGTTCCCACCCGGGGGCGCCGCCGCCAGAAGCTTGCCGGCCGGGCCGGGCTTGTCGCCATCCTCGTTGTTGGCCCTCACCTGATGGTTGTGGCCGGCCAGGTTGATGATGTTCAGGGTCGCCTCCTCCTGTCCGATCCGCGATCCCAGGGCACGCGGAAACAGCCCCGGGCCGGAGCCGACGCCGACCGGATTGCGGCCGCGCAGGTCGGGCAGACCGAAGGTGGAGCGCCCGTCGCCGCCAAAGGTGGTGCCGAGCAGTGAAAACAGCGCGGTGTTCGAAGCGATCGACAGCAACTGGCCGTCGGTGCTGGCCCAGCCGCGCGGGCAGAAGTTCACGATGCCCATCGGCGCGACCTCTCCCAAAAAGGGATCAGCATCGGCGGCGGCCCGGTCGGGGGTGACAAGGGCGGCCAGGGCGAGGGCCAGAACCGGCAGGGATGTGGGTATCACTTGTTTCAGATATGTCATGGAAATCTCCAGATGCGGGTCGAATGCACGGCGCCAGGGGCGCGGCGGGACTGAGGTGAGGCCGGGCACCGCCGTCAGTCCCGAGACGGATAGATCCCGAACAAGGCGATACAATGCGTGATCGCCAGGTTCGGGTCCTGGGTGCTGAAGGCGATGCTGCCGCCGGTCGCGCCGATCATCTGGTCGGACATCGTCTTGTTGTAGGGCTTCGTCGAATAGATCGTCTCGTTGCCGGTGCCCCCCGTCGGGGCCGCGGCCAGAAGCTTGCCGCCCGGCCCGGGCTTGTCGCCATCCTCGTTGTTGACATTGACCAGGTGATTGTGGGCCGGCATCGTTTCTTGGGTCATGGTCCGGGTCAGGACACCGCCGACCTGCCCCTGGCGGTGCGTGCTCAGCCCGGGACCGGTGCCCTGACCGATAGTGACCCGGCCGCGCAGGTCGGGCAGACCGAAGGTGTTGCGCCCGTCGCCGCCATAGGTGGTGCCGAGCAGGGAAAACAGCGCGTCGTACTGCGCGATCGGCAGCAGCTGGCCGTCGGCCCTGGCCCAGTCGCGCGGGCAGAAGTCAAAGCCGACGATCATGATGTCGCCGACATAGGGGGTGGTCCCGGCCTCGGCCCGGTGCGGGGTTCCGGCCAGACCCGTCGTCAGTGTCAGCACGCTCAGCGCCGTGACGGCGGCCTTTTTCAGATATGTCATCGGTTTCTCCGAAATTCCTGGTGGAAAATCCTGCGCCTCTGCCACGGGGCAGGACGCCGGTTCATGTCTCGCGGCGCCGGGCCGCTCAGTTCCGCGACGGGAAGATGCCTTGCAGCGCAATGCAGTAGCGCAGCGCCAGGTAGGGGTCCTGAATGCCCAGCGGCTGATTCCCTCCGACTGTCGAAATCATCTCTGTCGACATCTGCCGGTCATGGGGCTTGTCCGAATAGATCGTCTCGGACCCGGTGCCGCTCGGGGGCGCCGCCGCCAGAAGCTTGTCCCCAGGCCCCGCTTTGTCGCCATCCAGATTGTTGGCGTTGACCGCGTGGCTGTGGACCGGCATCTGGTTCACGGACAACACCCGCGTCTCGGCGCCGAATTTCTGCCCCTCATAGCGCGGGGACAGCCCCGGCCCGAAACCCTGGCCCATCGCGACGCGGCCGCGCAGGTCGGGCAGACCGAAGGTGGTGCGCCCGTCGCCGCCATAGGTGGTGCCCAGCAGGGAAAACAGCGCCTGGAACGAATTGATCGACAACAGCTGCCCTTCGGCGCTGGTCCAGCCGCGCGGGCAGAAAGTATAGCCCACCGCGATGATATCCCCCAGATACGGGTTTGCCCCGGCGGCGGCCCGGTCCGGAACCGCCGATATCGGTGCGGCCAGTGCCAGCAGAGACGCCGTGGCACAGAGGACCTTTTTCAAATACTTCATGGGGATCTCTCCGGTTAAATACATCTTAACGTAGATGAACCATCGGCCAGAACCGGATTCATTGCAAAAGATTTCGGCAGACAGAAGACCGCGCGGCTCTGCTGCCCGGTTCACGGCGCATCCCGGACAGGCCCGGGCCGGGCCGGGATCCGGCCTTCGGGCTGTTTGCAGATGATTGCCGGGCTGTCCTGCGCTATGCACGGGACAGTCGCCGTTCCGCCCTGGCGTCCGCCGACTCGCCGGGGGGCTGAACTCCGATGCAACTGTAAACCTGTGAAAGAGGTCCCGATGCCGTTCTCATCCTTCCGCCCCGCTGTCCGGCGCTGCTGCCTCGCCGCCGGGCTGAGCCTTGGCCTGGCCGCTGCCGCCGCTGCCGCCACCGACCCGGTCCAGCAGCACAACTCGAGCGCCGTCTGGTTCGAAAACTGGACCGGGCTGAGCAATGCCACCCTGGTGGTCGTCGCCCCCAACGGCAAGATCACCGAGATCTACGCCGCCTCGGGCACCCCGGTGTTCGAACTGGACCGCGCCGAGGCGCAGGACGGCGTCTACCGCTATGAACTGCGCGCCGCGACCGAAGAGCGCGAAGCCATCATCAACCCCAGCGATGACGGCCGCGGCGAGGCGCAGCGCGATTCGACCGCGGTGCCGTTTTATGCCACCGGGCATTTTGTCGTCGAGCGCGGCGCGATCATCACCCCCAAGGACGAACAGGAAGGCAGCAGCGACGGCTGAAGCCGCCCCGGGGAGGGGCGCAGGACGGACCGCCGGCGGCCGCCGGTTTCGTGTCAGCCCGGGTCAGATCCGAGAAAAATATTTCAAAAGAAACAGAAACCTGTCTATACTTTCTGCAATTGAACCGGACCCGTTTCCGCGGCCGCTGTTTTCGGGTGTGCGGAGAAAATGTCTTTGTAGCCATTATTAGGAGATTCCAGCATGTCATGCGCCTTTCCCCCAACCCGTATTTCGCTCCTTCTCGGTGCCACCGCCCTGATTGCCCTGACCGGCGGCGCCCGGGCTGATCAGGTGATCCCCGACGATCTGATCGTCCAGGGTTCGATCTGCGTCGGCTTTGACTGCGTCAACGGCGAGTCGTTCGGCTTCGACACCCTGCGGCTCAAGGAAAACAACCTGCGCATCCGGGCCTTCGACACCTCGAATTCGGCCTCGTTCCCGACCCGGGACTGGGAACTCACCTTCAACGAATCCTCCAATGGCGGCGCCGACAAGTTTTCCGTCACCGACGTCGACGGCGGCCGCATCCCGTTCACCATCGAAGGCAACACTCCCAGCAACACGCTGTATGTCGACAATGCCATGCGGATCGGCGTCGGCACCAGCACGCCGGTGGTGACCCTGCACACCAAGATGGGCAACACCCCGACCCTGCGGCTGGAACAGGACGGATCTTCGGGCTTTACCCCGCAGGTCTGGGACCTGGCCGGCAACGAGGCGAACTTCTTCGTCCGCGATACCACCAACGGCTCGAAACTGCCGTTCCGGATCTTCCCCAACGCGCCCAGCAACGCGCTGAACATCGAAGGGTCGACCGGCGACATCGGCGTTGGCATCACCGCCCCCACCGCCGCGCTGCACGTCAGCCGCACCAATGGCACCGGGCAGATGCTGGTGCAGGACACCGGCGGCACCGGCCCGCTGCAGATGCTGCGTCTGGAAAACGACGGCGCGGTGCAGCTTTACATGAACAACACCACCAATGCCGCAGCGCAGTGGATGTTCAGCGCCGGGGCCAACCTGCTGATCGTGCCGAATGAAACCGCCTCGAACGCGGTGTTCGATCTGGCCGCCAACGGCAACCTGACCATCGACGGCACCCTGACCGAACTGTCGGACAAGAACGCCAAGATGGCGATCGAGCCGGTCGACACCGGCGAGATCCTCGCCAAGGTCACCGCCCTGCCGGTCACCAGCTGGACCTATATCGACGAGGCCGAGACCGGCGTGCGCCACATCGGCCCGATGGCCCAGGATTTCTATGCCGCCTTCGGCACCGGCCACACCGACAAGGGCATCGCAACGCTGGACAGCACCGGCGTGGCCCTGGCCGCGATCCAGGCGCTGAGCGCCGAGAACGCCGATCTGCGCGCCCGGCTCGACCTGCTGGAACGCCGCGTTCTGGCCGACTGAGATCCTGCACCGATTTCCGGCATCAAGGCGGGCGCCCCGGGGCGCCCGTTTTTGCATCCCCTCCGGCCGGCATTTTTTTTCACTCCCCGGCTGACAGGGCCGCGCCGATCAGGCACACCCGCGGCATCCGGCAGCAGGGCGCGCATATGGACACCTTCGATTCCCCCACCGCCATCGGCGGGCTTGGCGGCTCGGGCACCCGGGTGTTTGCGGCGATGCTGCGCCATGCCGGGATCCATATCGGCGACACCCTGAACGAGCCGCTCGACAACCTGTGGTTCGCGGTGCTGTTCAAGCGCCGCGCCTGGACCGGCACCCGTCCGCCCCCCGAGGCGGTGGCCCAGGCCGCGGCCCTGTTTGTCCGCGCCATGACCTGTGGCCTGGCGGACGGGCTGGACCCGGCCGAGCGCGCGCTGATCGCCCGGCTGGGCGCTGACCTGCCGCCTGACGGCGGCTGGAAATGCGGCCCGCATACGTGCCATGCCCAGGCGCTGGCGGATTCGCTCCCGCCGCCGGCCGGACCCCGACCCTGGGGCTGGAAAGAGCCCAACACCCATGTCTTCCTGCCCGCGCTCGACCGCCAGATCCCCGGCCTGCGCTACATCCATGTGCTGCGCGACGGGCTGGACATGGCGTTCAGCGCCAACACCTGGCAGGCGCGGCACTGGGAACACCTCTATCCGCTGCCGCCCGGGGCGGGCACGCCGATGCCGCTGCGCCAGCTGCGCTTCTGGACCGCCGCCAACCGCGCCGCGCTGCTGTACGGCACGCAGCACATGCCCGGGCGGTTCCTTGTCGTGCGCTACGAGGCGTTCTGTGCCGACCCCGCGGCGCAATGGCCGCGCATCCGCCGCTTTCTCGGCGCCCCCGAGGGCCTTGAACTGCCCGCCGACCTGTTGCGGCCCACCAGCATCGGGCGCAGCAGCGACCGGCCCCTGTCCGGCTTTCCCGGCGCCGATCTGACCGCGGCGCGGGCGCTGCAATCGGACATGGATAAAGCCGCTGCCCTGGAGTAGCCTCTGACCATCCCATTGCAGCATATCGATTGATCCCATGTCCGAACCGTTTCTGCACAATCCGTCCCACCGGATGCGCTTTGCCCTCAGTCTGCTGATCCTCGCCGTGCTGGCCGCCCTGTTCTGGTCCGGCTCGCGGTATCCGGCGCTGAACGAAAAGGCGATGATGTCCGGCGCGATCCAGCTCGAAGACGTGCTGAGCTTTGAGGCCAGGTTCCCGATCACCCCGGACATGGCCCTGCCCGAGCATCTGTTCTGGTCGACGCTGAACTGGATCGACACCAACCGCAAGGGCATGACCTTTGGGGTGCTCTTCGCCGCCGCCTTCCTGACCGCCGCGGGCCATCTGCGCAGGCGCAGCTTCCGGGGGCGGTTCTCGAATTCGCTGCTCGGGCTTGTGATCGGCACCCCGCTCGGGGTCTGCGTCAACTGCGCCGCTCCGATCGCGCGCGGGATGTATTCCAGCGGCCTGCGCGCCGAAACCACGCTGTCGGCGATGATCGCCTCGCCGACGCTGAACGTGGTTGTGCTGACCATGCTGTTCTCGCTGTTGCCGCTCTATATGGCGCTGACCAAGATCGCGCTGTCGCTGGTGATCATCCTGCTGGTGATTCCGCTGATGGCACGGCTGCTGCCGCAGACCGAGATCGCCGAGGATCAGCGCATCCAGACCCCCTGGAGCGCGGCGGAACTGGCCCCCGGCGCCCCGGAGCGCGAAGGCCTGCACAGGGCCCTGTGGCAGGTCGCGCGCAGCTACCTGTGGAACCTGTGGTACATCGTCCGGATGACCGTGCCGCTGATGCTGCTGGCCGGGGTCCTGGGCACCCTGGCGGCGGTGCTGCTGCCGGCCGACATGGTGATGGGCCTGGGCTTCAGCCTCGGGGTGCTGGTGCTGGTCGCCGCCGTCGGGGTGTTCCTGCCGGTGCCGATCGGCTTTGACGTGGTGATGGCCGGAGTGCTGCTGGCCAGCGGCATGGCACAGGGATATGTCATGGCGCTGCTGTTCACCCTGGGCAGTTTCAGTATCTATTCCTACTTCATCGTTGCCCAGTCCCTGGGCCGTCGCGCGGCGGTGATGCTGGCGGGGGCGGTGCTGCTGATGGGGGTCGTCTCGGGCTGTGCCGCGCAGCTCTGGCATGACTACAAATCCGACCAGGCGCTGAAACTTCTCACCGGCGAGGCGACCCCGCCGCGGCTTTTGTGGGCCGCGCAGGCCGCCGGTGCCGCCCCCTGGAGCGTGACCGGCGCGGATGCGGCCCGGATCACCGTGACCGCCGCACCCTTTGCGCCGAAATCGCCCGCCGCCGCCACCGGGTTCACCCGCATGGAGGCGGCAGAGGCCGGGATCGACGCACCGCTGGAATTCTCCATGGCCGACATGTGGCCGCCCTTCTGGGAGGGGCGCAGCCTCGCCTCGGGGGACATCGACAATGACGGCGATCTCGACCTTGTGGTCGCCTCGACCGAGGCCGGTCTCTATCTCTATGCCAATGACGGCACCGGCCGATTCAGCCGGATCAGTGTCGATCCGGGCCCGCTGGCCGCCCTGCCGGTGTTCAACGCCGTGCTGGCCGATGTCGACAACGACGGCTGGCGCGATCTGCTGCTCGCCACCTACCGCCAGGGCAATTTCCTGTGGAAAAACGGCCCCCGGGGGTTCACCTCTGCGGCCACGCCGATCGCCAACCGCGATGGCGCCGTGCTCTCGCTGGCCCTCAGCCTCGCCGACGCCGACCGTGACGGCGACCTTGACCTCGCGCTTGGCAACTGGACCTCGGGCTGGTACCGCCGCGTGCCGGGAGAGGAGAGCCGCAACCGCGTGGTCTGGAACAGCGGCGAGAGCGGGGGCGGCCTGGACGGCGCGCGCTATACCGACCTGCCCGGCATCCCCGGCGAGACCCTGTCGATCCTGTTCTCGGACATCGACGGCAACGGCACCGCCGATCTGCTGGTCGGCAACGATTTCGAGATCCCCGACTATATCTACCGCGGCGATGGCGCCGGCGGCTTCACCGCCATCACCCACGCCGACGCCATGCTGCCGCACACCACCACCACCACCATGGCGATCAAGACCGCCGATCTGATGAACGACGGCGTGCCCGAGATCTATTTTGCCCAGATCGCCGGGCGCTCCTCGGGGGTGTCGGAAAAGCTCAAGATGCAGCCCCTGTCGCGCTACTGCGACACCATCATCAACCCCGCGGCAAAAGCCACCTGCGCCCAGAACATGGCGATCAAGACCTGGTACAAGTCGGGCAACAATTTTGACCCGACCTATGCGTCAAACTGCCAGGAGCTGAGCGGACGCCTGCAGGCGGAATGCCGGGCGATGCTGATCAAGGATCTCGCCATCCAGCGCAACGACCCGTCGATCTGCAAGCTGATCCCCGACACCCAGCCGCGCCCGCGCAGTTTCTGCGAACTGCACTTCCTGCCGGTCCGCGCCGTGACCGCGCAGGAGGCCGAAGCCTCGGTGCAGCAGATCCTGCGCTCGAACGTGCTGCTCGAACGGGACGGCGCGGCCTATGCCGACACCGCCGGGCGGCGCGGGCTCGAGGTCGGCGGCTGGTCCTGGGACACCAAGGTGGCGGATTTTGACAACGACGGCTGGCAGGATGTCTATATCGTCAACGGCACCTGGGTGCCGAACGAGGTCAGCCCGTCGAACCTGTTTTTCCACAACAGCGGCGGCACCTTCACCGAGGCCTCCGGCCCCTTCGGGCTCGAGGATTACCTGATGACCGCCGCCGCCACCGCCTTTGACATCGACAATGACGGTGATCTCGACATGGTGACCCATCCGGTCAACGGCCCGCTGCAACTGTTCCGCAACAATGCCGCAGGCGGCAACGCCATCGCGTTTCAGCTGGACGATCGTCTGGGCAACCGCGACGGCATCGGCGCGCTGCTGACCCTGACCGGCGTGGCGGGCGGCATCATGACGCGTGAAATCCAGCTGGGCGGCGGGTTCATGTCGTTCGATGCGCCCCGGGTGCATTTCGGCCTTGGGTCTGCAGATCAGGCGGCCAGCCTGTCCCTGCGCTGGGCCGATGGGCAGGTGACCCGGGTTGCCGGTCCGCTCGCGGCCGGTGCCCTCTACACCATCCGGCGGGGTGACTGAGCCGCTTCCGCCCGCCTCCGCCCGGAAACATCCCCGCGCCGCGCGGCACGGCGGCCCGGGTCTGCGGCGGGGACACCCCGGCCGCCGCGATCCGTTGGACACGCCCCGGCCTGCCCGGTATGACGGGCACACCAGCAGCCACAGGACGCCCCGCGAGATGACCCAGACCCCCGCCGATATCGCCCGCGGCGTGCTGCACACCGAGGCGGCCGCACTGACGCGGCTGGGCGATGAACTGCCCCGGGATTTCGAGGCGGTGGTGACCTGCCTGCTGCAGATTCCCGGCCGGGTGATCGTCTCGGGCATGGGCAAATCCGGCCATGTGGCGGGCAAGATGGCGGCGACGCTGGCCTCGACCGGCACCCCGGCGCAGACCGTGCATCCGGGCGAAGCGAGCCATGGCGACCTGGGCATGATCACCCCCGCCGATGCGGTCATCCTGATTTCCAACTCGGGCGAGACCCGCGAACTGGCGGACATCATCGCCCACTGCCGCCGCTTTGCCATCCCGCTGATTGCCGTCACCCGCAACCCGGGCAGCACCCTGGCGGCTCAGGCCGATTACGTGCTGACCCTGCCGGATGCCCCCGAGGCCTGCGCCATCGGCATGGCGCCGACCACCTCGACCACCATGACCATGGCCCTGGGGGATGCGCTGGCGGTGGCGCTGATGCAGCACCGCGGCTTTGACCGCGAGAATTTCCTGACCTTCCATCCCGGCGGCACCCTCGGCGCACAGCTGCTGCGGGTGCGCGCGGTGATGCACCGGGGGGATGCCCTGCCCACGGTCAGCCCCGAGACCGGCATGGGGGAAACCCTGCTGGTGATGAGCGCCAAGAGTTTCGGCGTGGCGGCGGTGGTCGAAGAGGGCCGCCTGACCGGGGTCATCACCGACGGTGACCTGCGGCGCAATCTTGACGGGCTGATGACGCGGCGGGCCGGTGACGTGGCCACCCCGCACCCGCACAGCATCTCGCCCGATATCCTGCTGATCGAAGCCCTGGGCGTGATGAATGCCGCCAAGATCAGCGCGCTTTTTGTGGTCGAGGAGGATCAGCTGGTGGGACTTGTGCATATCCATGATGCGTTGCGGGCCGGTGTCGCATGAGCGCGGTGATCTTCATTCCGGCGCGTTACGCCTCGACCCGCTATCCGGGCAAGCCGCTGGTGGAACTGACCGGGGCGAGCGGCGTGAAAAAGACCCTGATCCAGCGCAGCTGGGAAGCGGCGGTGTCGGTCAAGGGCGCGGAGGCGGTCTATGTGCTGACGGATGACAGCCGCATTGCGGCGGCCGCGCGCGGCTTTGGCGCCGAGGTGCTGATGACCAGCGAAGCGGCGCGCAACGGCACCGAGCGCTGTGCCGAAGCGCTGGCACAGCTTGCCCGCAGACCCGACATCGTGGTGAACCTGCAGGGCGATGCGCCGCTCACGCCGGGCTGGTTCGTCGAGGCGCTGATCGGGCGCATGGCATCCGACCTCTCGGTGCAGATGGCGACGCCGGTGCTGAAATGTGATGCCGAAACGCTGGAGAACTTTGTCACCGACCGCCGCAATGGCCGGGTCGGCGGCACCACGGCGGTGATGCGCGCCGATGGCAGCGCGCTGTATTTCTCCAAGGAAGTGCTGCCCTATGTCGGCACGCTGGAAGCCCCGCCCGAGGTCTGGCACCATGTCGGTGTCTACGGCTACCGCCCGGGCGCCCTGGACGCCTATGGCAGCTGGCCCGAGGGGCCGCTGGAACGGGCCGAGGGGCTGGAACAGCTGCGGTTTCTGGAAAACGGCATCCCCGTCACCTGCGTCGCGGTCGAGGGCCGCGGCAGGGTGTTCTGGGAACTCAACAACCCCATTGACGTGGCCCGCATCGAGGCGGTGCTGGCCCGGGAAGGACAGCCATGACCGCGCCCAAATCCGTCACCATCGGCTCTGTGAGGGTGGCAAACGACGCCCCCTTCGCGCTGATCGCCGGCCCCTGCCAGCTGGAAAGCCTGGAGCATGCCCGGATGCTGGCCGGCCGCATCGCCGAAGCCGCCGAGGCGGCGCGCACGCCCTGGATCTTCAAGGGCAGCTACGACAAGGCCAACCGGTCGTCGCTGGGCGGCAAGCGGGGCCTGGGCATGGACAAGGGGCTGGAGATCCTGGCCGCGATCAAGGCCGAATTCGGCTGTCCGGTGCTGACCGATGTGCATGCCCCCGAGCACTGCGCGCCGGTGGCGGCGGTGGTCGATGTGCTGCAGATCCCGGCCTTTCTCAGCCGGCAGACCGACCTGCTGCTGGCCGCGGGCGAAACCGGCGCGGCGATCAACGTCAAGAAGGGCCAGTTTCTGGCGCCCTGGGACATGGCGCATGTGGCCGACAAGATCGCCAGCACCGGCAACGGTCGGATCCTGCTGTGCGAGCGCGGCGCCAGCTTTGGCTACAACATGCTGGTGTCGGACATGCGGTCGCTGCCGATCATGGCCGAGACCGGCTATCCGGTGGTGATGGACGCCACCCATTCGGTGCAGCTGCCCGGGGGGCAGGGCACCTCTTCGGGCGGCCAGCGGCAGTATGTCGAACCGCTGGCGCGGGCGGCGCTGGCCGTCGGGGCCGCGGCGGTGTTCATCGAAACCCACGAGGCCCCCGACACCGCGCCCTCGGACGGGCCGAACATGGTGCCGGTCGACCGGCTGGGCGGGCTGCTGCAGGGCCTGCGCGCCATCGACGACCTGACCAAGCACCGGACCTGAGACCGGGCAGCGGCGGATCGCGCGGCGCCCGTCAGGCGGCGGCTGCAGCCTCTTCGCTGACCACCGCCTCAAGCTCGTCCGAGAGCCGCCGGTAAAAGCCGAGCCGCGCCTCGATCACGCCATCAAGGGCGCGGAACAGCCGGTGCAGCCGGGTCTGCGCCGCGACATAGGCGTCGAGAAAGTCGCTGTCCGGGCGCAGGCCGGTGATCCGCGCGGCGGCCTCTGGCGCCGACAGGCCGTGCAGGTTGACGAAGGCGCCTTCCGGCACGATCTCTGTCACCCGGTGCTGCCCGCTGGCCCAGTAGAGCGGCAGCCCCCGGCAGGCGAAGGCATCAAACAGCTTTTCCGAGACATAGTTGATCTGATTGGTGTTCTCGACCGCCGAGATCACGAAGGCGTTGTTCTGCAGCATCACGATCTTGTCGAGATGCCAGTCCGGCAGGCTCTGGCGGGTGGTCGCGGTGCCCCAGCCCTGCCCGACCCGCAGCGTGCCCTTGTCCGGCATGCCCTTGGCGACATCGCTGCGGTAGACCGACAGGCCGAAGGTTTCGATGTCCGGATGCGAGATGCTGTATTTCTTCACCAGGTCGCGGTTTTCGGCAAAGAAGGCATACCGGATCGGGGCGGCCTTCCAGAGGGCGGCATAGTCTGCGGCACCAAGCCGGGCATTGGCGGCAAACTCCCGGGCATAGCGCAGCGGGAACCTGTCATCGGTGGTCAGGAAATACGGCAGCCGGTCAAAGTGATAGGCCTGCGAGGTGTGGTGGTTGATCACCGCATAGGCAAAGCTGTGCGCGCCGGTGTTGCGGAT
This sequence comes from Puniceibacterium confluentis, assembly GCF_007923445.1. Lineage (GTDB taxonomy): Bacteria > Pseudomonadota > Alphaproteobacteria > Rhodobacterales > Rhodobacteraceae > Puniceibacterium > Puniceibacterium confluentis. The sequence goes on from NZ_VOJI01000019.1 coordinate 24,413, forward strand.
GTTGTGGCGCTTGCGGAAATCGCCGCTGTTGGTGGTGTCCCACAGCGGCTCTTCCGAGACGACAACCAGCTTCAGCGTCGGCTTGCGGGCGATCAGCCGCGCCAGGGCCTCGGCGTTTTCATCGATGTTGAGCACATAGCCGAACAGGATGACATCGGCCTGTTCGGGGTCATCGACATAGTCGAAACGCTGCGAGAACAGCGTGCGGTAGGCAGGATAGGCAAACGGTGTGCGGTGGGCGTGGCGGCCCATGATGTGAATGCGCATCGCCTCACCTCCAGGCCTGGGTCAGGTTGCGCATGTCCAGCGCCCGGCGGAACAGCGCCTTCTGCGCCTCGCTCGCGGCCTCGTAGAGGGTTGTGACCGCACCGGCGTTGTCTCGCAGCAATGTGCCGGCCTCCTTCGGGCTGACCAGAATGGCCGAGGTCACCCCCACCAGACTGTGCAGCCCGCCCGGAAGCCGCGCCGGGACGGGTGCGGCTGCGGCTGCGGGTTCGGCGCGCGCCGCAGCGGTCTGCGCTCCGGCGCGCGCAGGCAGGCGGGCCTCTTGCAGCTTGCGCAGCATCAGCGCCTCGATGTCGCAGGTGAAGCTGTCGATGCCGTAAAGCTTCCAGATCTGCGCCATGGCATGACGCTTCCGGCGCAGCTGATCCTGGTTGCGGTTGATCTCGGCCAGCCGGGCCGGCAGGGCGCGGATGCTGTCGCGGTCCTCGGCGCAGAACACCGCAGCCTGATCCCAGAGCGCCGGATCGCCGGGCAGCGCCAGCGTGTCGGCCATGATCACCGGTATCGCCCCCAGGCCGATGGATTCCCACAGCCGGATCGAGTTTGGCCCGGTCCCCGAGGGACAGAGCGAAAACACGCTTTGCTTGAGGTTGATGCGGAAACTTTCCGAGGCGTCGGTGTCCACCAGGGTGTCGGGCTTGTCGGTGACGCCGCGGACCTGGAAGTCATAGACGATCTTGTTGTAGTGCCAGCTGTCCTTGCCCGCGACAAAGCCGCCGGCCACCTGCGCCAGATCATCGATGATGATGTTGCGGGTGTCTTTCAGATAGAACTGGTTGGCCCGGGCGCCGACAAAGGAAAACAGGTGCTGCTTGGACTGCGGCGGCACCTTGTCGCTGTCCTTGGCCTGCACCGGATAGAGCGGAAACGGATGCAGCGCGATGCCCGGGTGTTCGGGCAGCGCGGTCTGGCCCTTGGTGGCATGGGACCAGAAGATGTCGGTGACGCCGACCGAGTCAAACAGGCTCTGGAACCGCAGCATGTGGATGTGCTGGCAGGTGGTGACAATGCTGCGGGCACCCGCCAGGCGTGATTTCAGCGTGGCGAGCTTCTGCTGCAGAAAGGCGGTCTTGGCCGGGTTCTTCTTGTTGTGCAGCAGGTTGTCGATCAGCGTCGCCCAGGGAAAGGCGAGGTAGAGCACGCTGCCGTCGTGGCTGTCGACCTGCAGGCTTTCGCTCAGCCGTTCAAAGGCGTGCTGTTCGGTGATCGCCGGAAACTGCCAGTTGTGGTCATAGGCGACGATCAGCGGGCTTTTGCGCCGTGGCGTCCGGCCCAGCCCCTGGCGTTCCTTGACGGTGATCGTGTCGTTGACCTTGATCCGCTCGACCGCGGCCGGCTTCAGCGACCAGATGTCATAGACCAGCTGCGACGGGGTGGTCAGGGTTTCGCTGGGGTGCACCCAGGCGGTGCCGCCCAGGATGCGCTTGTCGACATGCATGTCGTAAGAGCGCACCTGGGTTTCATGCAGATGATAGCTGCGCACAAAATGGCAGGGGTTGAAGACGTCATAGCCATGCACCGAGAACACATAGCTGATCTTGTTGTCGCAGCGTGGCACGCCCAGGGCGATGTCCAGCTTCTGCCGCACCGCCTCGGGCACCGGCACGCTGCCGTCGACGGCCCAGAGGTCCTGTGACCAGCGCGGGTTCGGGTGCAGGCTGACCTCCTGGCCCGCGACCTCGTAGCGGCTGAGCGCCACCAGCGCCTGCGGGGCGCTGGCGAACAGTGCCCGCAGACCGGTGATGGTGTCGTCACAGTAGATGTCGGAATTGGCCAGTACCGAGATCGCATCGGGGCTGTGCTGCGCGGTCAGTTCCAGCCAGTCGCTGTAGCGGGGCCGGGAGGTGATCGGCACGATGGTGAGTTTTTCCGAACTGACCGGCGGGGTATGGCCGTCATCCACCAGCAGAAAGATCCGCGCGATCCCGGCCACGGCCAGGTTCTGTTCCAGACAGCGGTCAAGCTCGGCCTGGCGATCGTAGTCTTCGGACAGGTAATAAGGTGTGTAAAGGTGGATTTTCTTCATTCAAACACAGTCGCTCGGGTCAAAGGTCAGATCAGCAGGGCGGCACCCGCGGCACCGTCCACCGGCGCGATACAGCGGGGGCGTGCATGGCACGCGGAACCCTTGTGCCGCGCGGAACCGGGGCCATCCGTCAGTGCCTGCAGGCGCCCTGTGAAAGGCCGGAAGCCGACAGCGGACGTGCCCAGCCTATACATGCTGCAGGCGCGAGAACAAAGGTCTATCTGCCCCTGAGCGGCGCGGCGCTCCCGACCGGGCGCCCAGGCCCGGTTTCTGCCTGCGGATCAGGCAGACCGGCGGGCGCGGCCTGTGTCACCGCGGGCCGGAAAGCCGGTGATAGAGTGTGTTCAGCATCCGCAGCGGCGCTGTCAGCTTCCAGGAGCGTGACTGCACCAGCTTGTTGAATTCGGCCTCGAACGCCGTCAGCTCGGCACGCAGAGCCGCCTCCTGCGCGGCGGCCTCCTCGCGGGCGCGGCGGGCGCTGTCCTCGGCGGCCCTGAGCCTTGCGCCGAGGTCGGCGGCGCTCTTGTCCTGCCGGGCGGTTGTCCTGCGCGCCTCTGCCGCCTGCGTCTCGAGCGCGCGGCTGCTGTCGGCCAGCGCCGCGCGCAGCTGGTGCACGGTGGCGCTCAGCCGGTCGTGGTCCTGCTGCAGTTCGGCCATGTGGTCCAGCAACAGGCGCTGTTCCGAGTCGTGCTGCGCCCGGGCCTGCACCGCCTGCGCTGTCTGCTGCCGCAGCCGGTCCTCGAGTGCGGCCCGCGCGGCGGCGTCGCCGTCCTGCGGGGCGGCGGCCAGCTGCTCTGTCAGGCGGGCGATCTCGGCGCTCTGCATGTCGCGTTCGCCTTGCAGTGCCGCACAGTCCTGCGCCAGCGCCTGTTGCGCCGCGGCGCGGGCGCCCAGTTCGGCCTCGGCGCGGCGCAGGTGCCAGGCGGTCTCGGCAAGCTGGGTCTCCACCGCGCGGTGGGCGTCGCGCCGCGCGGCATGGGCCGCAAGGCTCTGGCCGATGGCGGCGGTCGCTGTGCCGGTCGTGCCCCCCAGAAGGCTTGCCCCCGACAGTTCGCTGTCCAGCGCCTGCAGCTGTGGCGACTGGCGCAGCATCTGCAATGCCAGAAGGCAGGGCACCGACAGTTCTTCGTCCCGGGGGGCGGGGTCGGCCAGCCCGAGCCCGCCTGCCCCCCGCTGCGCCAGGGCGGCGCCCAGCATCCCGGAGGGCGCGGTCAGAAACGTGGTCTCGTCGACCAGCACCATGTGACGGCGCGCCCGGCGCTGGACTGTCAGCAGCGCGCGGATCTCTGCGGCCCAGTGCTGCAGCGTCTCTTCCGGCGGCCTGCCCGCGTCGTGGCCCCGCTCGAGGCACAGCCCGAGCGGGCAATAGAGCACGATGTACAGCCGGTCCGCACCCTCGGCTGCCAGCAGGGCCTCTGCGGCCTCTGCGCTCCAGTCCGCCAGCGGCCGCCCGGGGCCGGACGACAGGCGGGCGGCACAGGCGGCGCGGTCGGCTTCGCCCAGGCAAAACACTTCGGGGATCAGGGCGGGGATCGTGGCGTCCCGTCTCATGTCGTCCATATCCGGAGTCGCTTTCGTCGCTGCCATGTGGCCGGGGGCGGCCCGCACCGGCCTAATCCGCCCGGTCCTTGCGTCTGGATTTCTTGCCGCGCCCCGGCCCCGGTTTACGCTCCGGTTTGCGCCCCGGTTTGCGCTCCGGGCCGCCTGCCGGATCCGCGGCCACCAGGTCGCCGATCTGCGCGGCCAGCCGGTCCAGCAGCGCCTCCTGGCTGGCCTTGCGGTCCTCGAGAGCGCGGTAGCGGGCGCGCAGCTCCTCAAGATCGGCCCGGGCCTGCGCCAGGGACTCGCGCGCGGCGGCCGTCTCCTGCCGGGCCTCGGCCAGCCGGCTGTCGGCATCACCGCGGGCGCTGTCGGCCTCCGAGAGCCTGCCGGCCTGAGCGTCGCAGGTCTGGCGGCAGGCCGACAGCGCGGCCTCAAGCTCGGCCAGCCGGGCGGTCAGGACCCTGTTGTGCAGCCGCACCGGGTCGCGGTGCAGCCAGTGTTCCGGAAAGTCGGGGTCGTCGGTCAGGTTGCTCTGGCGGGTCTCGTAGCCGGCCTGCTGCAGCGCCGGGGCGGTGTCGTCAAACGCGGCCACACCGTCATAAAGCCCGTCGGCGCAGCCGCGCACGAACACATGTTCGAAGGCCGGCTCTGCGCTCAGCACAGCCGCCTCCTGCACCAGGACCGCCTCTGATCCCGGGGTTTCGATGCGCAGCACATGGCTGCCCTGTTCGGGCAGGATCAGCATGTCGAGCAGCCCGGCCAGCGTCACAGCGGGGACCTGCGCCTGCTCGATCTGCTGCAGGCCGTGAAACAGCGCCTGCACCTCGCGCGGGGGGCAGAAGCTGGACAGATGCGGCAGGCTCAGGGCGTGGAACGGCACCTGGCCGGACCGGCCCGCCAGCACCACCGGCAGGACCACGACCCGGGGATCGCTGTCGGCGAGGCTTTGCAGGGCGCTGTGCTGGGCGGGGTGGGCGCTGACCAGATAGATCAGCCCGGCGCGGGTGGCGAGCAGCTGATCCAGCGCCTCTCCGGTCACCGTGCCGACATGCACCAGGGCGCCGATCCGGTTGCTCTGATCAAGCCCCCGCAGCCAGGATGTCCAGGATGCCATTCTACTTGTCCTTCGGTTTTGCCGCCAGGCGCAGCCGCCTCAGAGGTTCCATGAGCCGGTAGGAGCGCGACCCCATGATGCCGTGAATCCATTGCTCGACCTCGGCCAGCTTCTGCTGCACGGCGTCCCGTTCCTGCCGGGTCCGGTCGAGGTCGCTGCGCAGTTGCGCCAGTTCCGAGGTCAGGGCGGATTTTTCCGACGCCAGGGCGGTCTTGCTGTCCTCGGCCTTGCGGTTGCGGGTATATTGCGTCTCGAGCGCGGCCTGACCGGCGCGCAACTGCGACATCAGCAGCTCCTGCTGCTGGCTCAGCTCGGTGGCGTCCTTTGTCACCCGGACCAGTTCGGCGCCCTGCGCGCTGCTCTGGGCCTGCGCAGCCTGCAGCGCCGCCTCGCGCTCTTCCAGCAGGGCCTGCAGTGCGCGGATCTGGTCGGCATAGAGCGCGATCTCCGCGTCGCGGGCTGCGGGGTCCGTGCCCGCGTCCGGCGCGGTCTCGAGGCGGGTGCGCAGTTCGGCCAGCGCCGCGGTCTTTTCCGCCTGCGCGGCCGAGGCCTGGCGCAGCTGTTCATAAAGCGACAGGATCTCGTCCTGCATCCGGGCCTGCTGCCCGCTGTCGGCGTCCCGGGTCCGGGCGTTGCGGGCCGCGCTGCGCTGCTGGCGGCCATGCTGCACCGCCGCTGCGGCCACATCCACCGGATCGGGGGCCGCGTCCGGTGTCAGGGCCTGGCAGGCCGCGGAAAATTCATCGCGCAGGGCGCGCGCCTTGGCCGACTGGCTCAGCGCCACCTCGGCCAGACAGGCACAGACCGGATCGGGGCCGGGCGCGGCGAGGCTGGCGATATCGCGGGCCAGGGCCGCGTCCAGACCAAGGCTGGCGGCAAGGGCATCGGGGTGCGCCAGCGCCGCGCCGGTCTGCAGCAGGATCACCTGGCGCCGGTTCAGGCGCCGCAGCGCCAGCAGCGCCACCGCTTCGGCCATCCACTGCGCCAGGGCCTGTTCCGGCGAGGCGCCAGCCGCAAGCGCCAGCGCCACCGCCCTGCGCGGGCTGCGGGTCAGCACCACCAGCAGGCGGTCGGACGCCTGGTCCAGCGCGCCGCGGGCCTGGGACAGGCTCAGCACCGGCCCGGCCAGCACCTCTTCCCGGTCCAGCAGGCCGACCAGGGCGGTCTGCACCGCATCGGGACTGCTCTGACAGATCAGAAAGGGCGCAGAGGTCAGGGCCCGGGGGGTAGCGCGCCCGGCCTGGGGAAGGGAGGCATCCATCATGTCTCGTCTCTTGCTTTCGCGTGTCTGCTTTGGCGCGTCCGGGGGCAACCGGATCACAACCAGTGCGTCTGAACCCGGTTTCCAATACAGTGCCGCCAGGACGAATGTCCATAAGCCATGCACCCGCGGCCCCTCCGCAGGCCGGGTCCTGCGGCCTCAGAGCCGCCCCAGCAGCGCCGAAACCCACAGCGCGATGGTGCTGGCATTGCTCTGCCGGTAAAGCCGCAGCCGCGCGAGGCCGGAGAGCCGCCCCCAGAGCCCGGCGTCGTGGATCTCGGCAAAACGCTCCAGCCGGGCGCGGTTCTGCGGTGTCAGCCGGTGCGCCGAGGCGGTCAGCGCCGCGATGTTGATCCGGTTCCATTTGCGGAAATCGCCGCGCAGCAGCTGGCGAACCCGCCGGATCCGGGCCAGCGTGGTGTCATTGGCGCCGATCTGGTTCACCCCGTGCTGGCGGTAAAGCAGCGTGGGCGCGTCGTCATGCGCGATCCAGCCGCCCGCGCCGGTGACGATCTGGTACAGCCACCAGTCATGCACCACCACCTCGGCGACCTCATCCGCGGCGGCGCGGATCAGCCGCGCGGCGGCGGGGTTGAGCAGGATGGTGTTGCCCGAAGCGATGTTCTGCACCAGCGCGTTGCGGAACCCGGTGGGGCGCGGCCGCGGCATCGACAGCCGCCGGGTGCTCAGCGTCTCGTCGGTGATCCAGGTGCGGCTGCAATAGAGCCCCGGCCGCCCCTCGGGCAGATCCTGCAGCGCCACCACCCCGCGCGACAGCTTGTCAGGCAGCCAGATGTCATCCTGATCACAGAACGAGATCCAGGCGTCGTCGGGCAGATGCTGTCCCGAGCGGCGGATCATCGACAGGAAGTTGTCGGCGGAATTGCCCCGGCGCGGGCCGTCAAGCCGGGTCAGCCGATGCGCCGCGGCAAAGCGGTCAAGTTCAGAGGCGCTGGAATCGGTCGAGCCGTCGTCGCTGGCCAGCACCTGCCAGTCCGAGTGATCCTGCCGGGCGATGCTGTCCAGCTGTTCGCGCAGATGGCTGCCGCCGTTGTAGACGGCCAGCAGGATGCCGATATGTGGCTCTGTTCCGGCCTTGGATCCTGTGCCTGTCATCTGCGCTCAGCGCCGCCGACGGCTTTGCGCGGGCAGGCCGGCGAGGTAGCGGCCATAGTCATTCTTGGCGAACAGCGCCGCCCGTTCCAGCAGCGCCGCCTCGTCGATCCAGCCCTGGGCAAAGGCGATCTCCTCCAGACAGCCGACCTGCTGGCCCTGCCGGGTCTGCAGCGTGCGCACAAAGTTGCCGGCATCCAGCAGGCTGCCGTGGGTGCCGGTGTCCAGCCAGGCATAGCCCCGCCCCATCAGCTCCACCGACAGGGTGCCGTCGTGCAGATACATTTCCAGCAGGGTGGTGATCTCAAGCTCTCCGCGGGCCGAAGGCGCGACCTGCCGCGCCCGCGCCGGGGCCTCTGCGTCCAGGAAGTACAGCCCCGTCACCGCATAGTTCGAGGCTGGCACCGCGGGTTTTTCCACAATTGACACGGCGCGGCCCTGGGCGTCGAAATCCACCACGCCGTAGCGTTCGGGATCGGCCACGCGGTAACCAAAGACCGTGCCCCCCACCGTCTTGGCATCGGCCGCCGCCAGCTGGTCCGGCAGCCCGTGACCGTAAAAGATGTTGTCCCCCAGCACCAGCGCCGAGGGGGCGCCGTCAAGGAATTCCTCGGCCAGCAGATAGGCCTGGGCGAGGCCGTCAGGCGAAGGCTGCACCACATAGGTGAACCCGACGCCCCATTGGGTGCCGTCCCCCAGCACGCGGCGGAACTGGTCCTGATCCTGCGGTGTGGTGATGACGCAGATCTCGCGGATGCCCGCCAGCATCAGCGCCGAGATCGGGTAGTGGATCATCGGCTTGTCATAGACCGGCAGCAGCTGTTTCGACAGGCCCATGGTCACCGGGTAGAGCCGGGTGCCCGAGCCGCCGGCCAGGATGATGCCCTTGCGGGGTCTGGTCATGTGCGTGTCTCCAGGTCCTGCAGCACCCGGTCGAGCCCGGCCTGCCAGTCGGGTGCGGGAATGCCGAAAGCCGCGGTGATGGCGCCGCAGTCCAGCCGGGAATTGAGCGGCCGCCGCGCCGGTGTCGGATACTCGGCGGTGGGAATGCCGCGCACCGTTACCGCCCGCCCGGCGCGCTCGAAGATCGCCCGGGCGAAATCCGCCCAGCTGACCGCGGGCTGGCCGCCAAAGTGATAGAGACCCGATTTCGCCGCGTCGCGCTCGAGCTGCGGCGCGATCGTCAGGGCGGCCGCGGCGATGGCGGCGGCAGGAGTCGGCCCGCCGATCTGGTCGTCGACCACGTTCAGCGCGTCGCGGGTTTCCGACAGCCGCAGCATGGTTTTCACAAAGTTCGCACCATGGGCCGAAAACACCCAGGAGGTGCGCAGGATGGCGTATCGCCCGCCCGCCGCCGCCACCGCCTCTTCGCCCGCCAGCTTGGTGCGGCCATAGGCATTCTGCGGGGCGACAGGGTCTGTTTCGCGCCAGGGCGCCGTGCCGGAGCCGTCAAAGACGTAATCCGTCGAGATCTGCACGAAGGGAATGTCCAGATCGGCACAGGCCCGCGCCATGGCCGCCGGAGCCCCGGCATTCACCACATGGGCTGCGGCCTCGGCGTCCTCTGCATGATCGACCGCCGTCCAGGCGGCGGCGTTGATCACCGCGCCGGGGCGGTGCGCGGCAATCGCCGCGGCGCAGGCCGCCGGGTCGGACAGGTCCGCCAGGGCACGTCCCAGCGCCGTCACCCCGGCCTGGCGCTGCACCTCGCAGGCCACCTGCCCGCTCTGGCCGAACATCAGGATCTTCATGCCGTGCCCAGCCGTCTGCCGACCCCGTCGCGGTCCTGCAGGGCGCGCCACCAGGATTCGTGGCGCAGATACCATTCGACGGTGCGCTCCAGCCCCTCTTCCACCGTCACCGAAGGCCGCCATCCGAGCTCATCGCGGATGCGGGAGGGGTCGATGGCATAGCGGGCATCATGTCCCGGACGGTCGGTGACAAAGGTGATGAGATCGGCATAAGAGCCGGTCTGGCGCGGTCGCTTGGCGTCCAGCAGGGTGCAGATCGTGCGCACCAGGTCCAGATTGCTGCGCTCGTTCTCGCCGCCGATGTTGTAGCTCTCGCCAAGGACACCCTTTTCCAGCACCAGCAGCAGCGCATCGGCGTGGTCCTCGACATACAGCCAGTCGCGCACGTTCAGCCCGGCGCCGTAGATCGGGATCGGGCGGCCTGCCAGCGCGTTCAGGATCACCACCGGCACCAGCTTTTCGGGGAAATGATAGGGGCCGTAGTTGTTGGAGCAGTTGGTCAGCACCACCGGCAGGCCGTAGGTTTCCCCCCAGGCGCGCACCAGATGGTCGGAACTGGCCTTGGAGGCGGAATAGGGCGAGCGCGGGTCGTAGGGTGTGTTTTCGCTGAACTGCCCGGTGGGCCCAAGGCTGCCGAACACCTCGTCGGTCGAGATGTGGTGGAAGCGAAAGCCCTGCGGGCGGCCCCGGGCCTGCCAGTAGGCGCGCGCCGCCTCGAGCAGGTGAAAGGTGCCCAGCACGTTGGTTTCGATGAAGGTGCCCGGCGCGTCGATCGACCGGTCGACATGGGATTCCGCCGCCAGATGCATCACCGCATCGGGCTGATGCTCGGCCAGGACCCGGTCCAGCGCGGCGCGGTCGCGGATGTCGGCCTGCACGAAGGCATAGTTCGGATCGCCCGCCACCGAGGCGACATTGTCAAGACAGGCGGCATAGGTCAGCGCGTCGAGGTTGACGACCCGGTGGCCGCGCGCAATGGCGAGCCGCACCACCGCCGATCCGATGAACCCGGCGCCGCCGGTGACCAGAAGCTTCATCGCTCAGCCCTCCCAGGCAAAGGGCGAGACAAAGTCCGCCAGCGCGGGCGCGGCTTCGTCCTTGGCCGACAACAGCGGTGTGCCGTCAAAGCCCCAGTCCACGCCGCAGCTGTCCCAGCGCACCGCGCCGTCGCAGTCGGGCGCGTAGTAATCGGTGCATTTGTAGATGATCTCGGTCTCCGGAGCCCGGGTGACAAAGCCGTGCAGGAACCCCGCCGGGATCAGCAGCTGGCGGCCGTTCTCGAAACTCAGCTCGACCCCGACCGACTGCCCGTAGGTCGGCGAGCCGCGCCGGATGTCCACCGCCACGTCCAGCAGCGCACCGCGCCCGCAGCGCACAAGTTTGGCCTGGGCATGGGGGGGCGCCTGAAAGTGCAGCCCGCGCACCGTGCCGGCCTGCGCCGAGAGCGAATGGTTGTCCTGCACAAAGGCATGGTCCAGCCCTGCCTCCGCCATCCGCCGGGCATTCCAGCTTTCGCAGAAGAAGCCGCGCGCATCGCCGTGGCGGGCGGGGGTCAGGATGACGACACCGGGAAGGGCGGTCTGTTCGATCTGCATCGGAGCCTCTTGTTGCCTGCTTGGGGGACTTTTGCCAAAAGCCGCCCGGCGCCGCCAGTGTGAAAGGCCAAAGACCATGCAGGTGTTACCCGGACAGCACCTGTTCCAGTTCCTGCACCAGCGCGGCGCGCAGCCGCGCGTGTTCCGCCAGCAGGGCCGCGGGGGTGGCAAACAGCGCCGCCAGCCGCGCCTGTGCGGCGCCATAGGCCTCGATCTGCGCGGCATCCGGGACAAACCCTGCGATCCGTTCGGCGGCGGCTTCCGCGGACAGACGGTAAAGGTTGAGAAAGGATGCCCCGGGCACCAGGTCATGCACCCGGTGCCCGGGGCCGGCGACATAAAGCGGCACGGCGCCCACGGCGTAGGCATCGAAGATCTTTTCCGAGACATAGTTGTTCTGGTGGGTGTTCTCGATCGCCGACAGCAGACGGCACTGGCCGTCAAGATCCAGGAATTTTTCCAGATGCCAGTCCGGCAGGTCCTGGCGCCGCGGCAGGGTGTTCCAGCCCGCCCCGGTGCGCAGCACCCGGCCCTGGTTGCAGGCCAGCGCGATCCGGGTGCGCGCGGCCCCGAGACCGAACAGGTCGCGGCCGGGCCAGTCGACGTCGAACACTGCCTCCTGGCGCAGCTCGGCCATAAAGGCCACGTCCCAGCGCGCCGCCCCGAGGCGCGCACGCCAGTCGGCGGCGCTCAGGGTGGCATTGCGGGCGAACCAGCGGGCATAGCGGGCAAAGAACGCGCTGTCCGTCAGCAGGAAATACGGAATCCGCGCGAAATCATACACCGTCGAGGTGGCATGGTTGAGCACCGTGAACGGCACCGGTCCCGCCGGAGTGTCGAGGCTTTGCCGGCGCCGCAGCGGATCGGCGGACCAGACCGTGTCCCAGAGCGGCTCTTCCGAAAGCAGCACCAGCCTCTGGCCGGACTGCAGCGCCGCCGCCGCCGCGGGCAGATCACGACTGTGCGCCACGGCCAGCAGATCCGCCTGCGCCGCCGCCTCGGTCACGCAGATCGCCGGGCGGCACATCTCGCGCAGCGGCGCATAGGCCAGCGGCAGGCGGTGGGCATAGCGCCCAAGGGGAAAGACGCGGATCATGGCGGCCGTTGCTCCTGTCAGGGGGCGGTCCTGCCCGGCCTGTGCCCCCGATATGGAACAGAAACCGGGCGGCTGACAATGAACCCGCCGGTGCGGCGGCATGCAATATGGACAATTCGCCGGACAAGAGGGTAAGTCAGACGAAGTTTTGCGCCCGTCCGTCAGGCGGCGGGGATCAGGAAAATTGAAGAGAACCGATATATGGACGTCTCTGCGAACAAACAGTCTGCCGCCGAGCCAGAGGTTGCAGCCGGATCCGATGCCCCGTTGCTGATCTGCGGCGCCGGGCTGTCGGATCAGGCCGCCCTGGCCACCCTGCTGGAACAGGCGGCGCCGCAAAATGCCGGCCTGAGGCTGGATCAGGCCGCTGCCGCGATGGCGGCGCAGCCCGAAAGCCGCCTGCTGCTGATCTTCAGCCCGCCACAGGCCCAGCTCGCCCAGGCGATGATGCAGCGCACGGCCCCCGGGGCGGCGCTGGACGACTGGATCGCCTCTGCCACCGTCCTGCTGGAGGTGCTGCGCCGCAACCGCCGCCGCACCACCCTGGTCGAAGGCCGGGTGGCGCAGGTCTATGCCGATGTGTTCACCGCCCGTCTGGGGCTGGCGCAGGAGACGGCGGCGGCCCTGGCCGCCCTGCCCCGCCCACGGCCCGACCCGGTGCTGCTGGCGATGGCCGACGCCTGCGTGCTGCGCAGCCCCCGGGCCCGCGTTCTGAGCGAGGAACTGGCCGCCAGCGCGCTGGACCTGTCCAACGGCGATCCGGCCCCGCCGCAGGATCTGGACGCCGCGTTTCAGCACTATGCCAAGACCCGCTCGGAACTGGCCGAGATCCAGTGCCACCTCGAGCAGCAGTACCTTGCCGATCAGGCGCGCGGCGCCGAAATGCAACAGATCGCCGACCAGCTGACCCGACAGGACGCGGCCCTGGCCGAACGCGCCGCCGCCGTCGACGGGCTCGAGAACAGGCTGCAGGCCGCCGGGCAGCACAGCGCCGCGCTGCAGACCGAGCTCGAGCAGATGCGCGCCCGTCTCGGCAGCGCCGACACCCGCAACGCGGCGCTGGCCGCCGAACTGGAGCGCAGCCGCGCCGAACTGAGCGGCGAACGCGACACCATCCGGGATGTGCTCACGGCCCTGCAGCAGGAAGCAGAGCAGGAACAGGGCCGCCTGACCGCCGATCTGGCCATGCTGCAGGACCACGCCGCCGGGCTTGAGAGCGCGCTGGCACAGTCGCGCAGCCGCCTGAGCAGCGTCATCGAGGAGCAGGGCTCGCTGATGGTGCAGCTGCACCGGGCCCAGGCCGATCTTGCCGGCCAGTCCGACGAGCACCGCAATATCGTTGCCGATCTCGAGGCCAACCGGAACGCCAAGAAGTCGCTCAATCTGCGGGTCCGGCAGCTGGCGGCCGAAAAAGCCGCGCTGGAAGGCAAGCTGGCCGAGGTCGAGGACTGGATTCACGGCATCATGGCCTCGCGCTCCTACCGGATCATGGAACCCCTGCGTCGCCTGCGCGCGATCCGCAGACAAAAAGAGTAGGCCGCATGAACGGAGGAGGCCGCATGAACGCTTGGACCGACTGGCTGGCGGCAACGGACCAGCGCCAGAAGATCGACACCCTCGTGCTGGTCAGCGCCGCCGGGCCGGACGTGCTCGGGCCGGTGCTGAGCAGCCGCGCCGCGCGCATCGCCCTGGTTGACGCCAATCCCGGTCAGAGGGACGCCCTGCAGCAGGAGATGGCACGCGACCCGCGGCTGAGCCTGACGCCGGTGGCGGTTGCCGGCACCGAGGGGACCGCGCCGTTCCACAGCCTCAGCCTTGCCGGACTGTCCGGCCTCTGCCCGCCCCGCGACCTGCTGCAGCTGTTCCCGGGCCTGCGCCAGACCGGGGCGACCGAGGTGCCGACGGCGCCGCTGGAGCAGGTGCTGCGCCGGATCGGCCTGCCGACCGGGGGCTGCCATGTGCTGCGTCTCGACATGCCGGGCGACAGCGCCACGGCGGCGCGCCAGATTGCCGATCTGCCACAGGACCTGGCGGTCGAACATGTGTTCCTGCGCACCGCCCTGTCCGGTCTTTACGGCGATGCCGGCGCCGCCGAGCCGGTGCTGGCAGCCCTTGAGGCCCGGGGCTACAGCCTCGAGGCCACCCTGACCGACGATCCGGATTTCCCCGAATACTGGCTGCACCGCGATCCGGCCCGGCTGCGCTGCATCCTGCTCGAAGGGGAACTGGCCGGACTGCGCCAGCGGCTGGCGGACAGCGAGGCAGAGCAGCGGCGCGCACAGGAGGCGCTGGAGGCGAAACAGAGCCGCATAGAGGACCAGGCCAGAGCGCTCAGCGATTCCGAAGAGCGCCTGACGGCGCTCGACGCGCAGGCGCGCACCGCCGAGGCCGCGCTGGAGCAGGCCCGCGCCGCGCTGGCCCCGCTCGAGGCCCAGGTCGCCGCCCTGACCACCGAACGCGACAGCGCCCGCACCGAGGCGGCCAAGCTGCCCGACCTGGCGGCCAAGATGCGCGAATCAGAGGTCGAGCGTCAGCGCCGCGGCGCCCGCATAAACGACATGACCGCCGCGCAGGAAAAGGCCGAAGCCGAGGCCCGCAGCCAGAAGGACCGCATCGCCGCGCTGGAGACCCGCCTGCGCGACACCGACGCCCGGACCGACCGCGGCGAAGCCCGGGTCAGCGAACTGGAACAAAGCCTGTCCTCGGTGCGCAGCCAGGCCGAAAGCGCCGAGAAGACCGCCACCGGGGTGACGGCGGAACGCGACGCGGCCCGGATTGCCGTGGCCAGGGCGCAGGAAAAGATCAGCGCGCTGGAAGACCGCGTTTCCCAGGCCGAGAAGCTGCGCGAGCAGAAACAGGGTCTGATCACACAGATGGAACAGACCCAGCAGAAGCTGCGCAGCGACAGTGCCGAGATCCATACCCGGGCGCAGCAGGAGGTGAGCATGGCGGTCCGCCTGCAGACCCTGGACCGCGAGGACCTGCTGGACCTGCGCCGCCGCCACAACCAGCTTCTGGCGGACAAGGCCGCCCAGGACAGCCTGCTGCGCAGTGTCACCGCACGGCTGCAGCAGGCGGCCCGCTATCTGCAGCAGCTGGACCCGGCCGAGGCCCTGCCCGGGGAAGCACCTGATCCGCTTGCCGCGCCTGCGGTGCCTGCCGCCGCCCCCGAGGAGACCGGACCGCAGACGGCGGGTCCAGCGGACGCGGCGACACCCGGGGCGGGCACGACCGAGGCGGCCCCCACCCGGCCCAGACGCCGGGCCGCCGCCAAGACAGCCGGCACCGGCAAGGCCCCCGCGCCGCGCCGCAGCCCGGCGGGCGGCAAGAAAAAGGCCCCGAAATGACCGAAGAGCCCACGGCCCGGGCAGAGCTTCTTGCGGCTCTTGAGGGGACACTGGAACTGCTGCAGCGCGACGGCGGCATTCAGGCGGACGAATCTGCGGATGAGCCCGGCCTGCCGCTGCCCAGTCTGCTGGCGCAATGCGCCGACCGGGTTGCCGCGCTTGAGGCCGCCCCTGCCCGGCCGGTGCGCACGCTGCACCACATGGCCTGCACCGGCGGAACCCTGATCGCCAAGGCGCTGGCGGCGATGCCCAACACCGTGATGATGAGCGAGATCGATCCGCTCAGCACCCTGCACCTGCGCGCGCCAAGACCGCCGTTCCTGCCCACCGACCTGATTGCCGGCCTGCGCTACAGCCCGCGCGGCATCGGCGAGGAGACGATCCAGCGGATGTTCGGGGCGGCGCTGAGCGCGCTGCACGACGACCTTGGCGCGCGCGGTCTGACACTGGTGCTGCGCGATCATGCCCATTCGCAGTTCTGCACCCATCAGAACCGCCACGCCCGCCCCACCCTGTACCGCATGGTGGCCGATATCCTGCCGGTGCGGGCCGTGGTGACCGTGCGCCACCCGCTCGACAGCTTCCTGTCGCTGCGCAACAACAAGTGGCTGCATTTCGAGCCCGCCACCTTCGAGGAATACTGCCTGCGCTACAGCGATTTCCTGGACGCCCATGCCGGCCTGCCGCTTTGGCAGTACGAGGCCTTTGTCGCCGATCCCGCCGGGGTGCTGCAGGAGATCTGCGCCGCGCTGGATCTGTCCTTCAGCCCCGGCTTCGAAGCGCTGCTGCCACTGATGGCGCTGTCGGGCGACAGCGGCCGCAGCGGCACCATGATCAGTTCCCGGCCACGCCGCGCGGTGCCGGGGGATCTGCAGGACAGCCTCACGACCAGTGCGGCCTATGCGCGCCTGTGCGAGCGGCTGGAATATCCGGCCTGAGGCCCCTGCCGTCTGCCGGTCTCGGGGGCGTCAGTAGCCGTCCCAGAAGGTGAGCGAGGACATGGCGATGCGGCAGGGCGTGCCGCCGACTGCGGTTTCGTGCGGCGAGGCAACGCTGGTTTCGGCCTGCTCTGCCACATGCAGCACCTTTGACGCCCTGAAGCCGTTTGCCACCGGAATGAAGAACGCCAGCATCCTGTCCGGATCCGCGGTATAGCGCAGCGACTGCACATGTGGCTGGTCCTCTCCGGACAGAACCAGATAGCCGTTGCTGTCGCAGGCGTCGATCTGAAAGCCGATCAGGGTTCCAAGACCTTCGACGGGCACGCTGCTCCCGGGTTTCAGCCGGACAAAATCCTGTTTCATGAAGCGGTTCTCGCGGCTCACCAGCTCGGCATCGGTCAGGGTGGCAAGATGCCGGGTCCGGAACCGCGGGGCAAAGGAGTGCGCCCGCACGTCGCCGCCCTGGAACTTGTCCAGCCTGGCAACCAGATCCCGGCCAAAGGCCTGGGCATGGTTCAGCGAGATATGCGCGCCGTCCCGGAAGATCGGCGAGGGCAGCACCCGCGCATAATCGATCACGCTGTGGAACTCTGCGCCGATCTCTTTCGAGAGTCTGGCATAGCAGCGGTACATGTCGCTGCGGTTCTGGGCAAAGCGCTGGTTGCAAAAGCCGAGAACCGTCAGCCGGGTCTGGCTGGCGATGGTCGACAGGATCTCGCGCAGCAGGGTGGTGTAATAGCCGAAGGTGCCAAGATGGCCCTGCTGCATCATGTTCTCGTCGTTCACCACCGCATCAAAGATGATGTGATCGTAGACCGACAGGTCCTCGTGGCACCAGGCCGCGAACTGCGCCCCGGGCGAGCCGCCAACCGACTTGTTGATGATCTCGACATTGTCCGGGCAGGCCTCGGTGAATCCCCGGACCCAGCCATCGCGCAGGATCGAGTTCGAGGTGCCCAGGATCAGCAGCTTCCGGCGCGGTGCCCCCGGGGCCGCCGGGGGCTGGGTCACCGGCGCCGGGCCCACAAGCCGCGCGGCCTCTGCGTCCAGACCGTTGCGTTTCAGATAGGCCTGATAGGCCGGGCGCAGCTTGGCCCGTCCGCCCAGGGTGTCCAGCGCCCGCAGCGCGGCATCGGGGTCGGTCGCGGCCAGCGCCTTGCCATAAAGCGGGGTCAGTTGCTTGAGCAGGTCGAGAACCCCGGCATCCGCCGGCGTCAGGATCGTGGCGACATCTCCGGTCCAGCTGCCTTCGGCGGATTTCCAGTCGACCTGCGGAATCAGGCAGGACTCGGCCATCTTCAGATCCGGAAAGATCTTCTCGATGCTGTCGATATGGGCCTGGTTGCCCGCGGCGATGCAGGCCCGCACTTCGGGCAGCAGCTGCGGCCGCGTCCCCACGACACCGCCGTTTGCGGTGTTCATGCTGTTGAAAAAGTCGATGAGCCAGTTCGACCGGGGGCTGAACACCCCCTGTTTCCTGGCCAGGAAATCGTGCCGCACGTTCTGCAGCAGGATCATCTGTTCGACCGAGAGCGAAGAGTTCTCGGTGACGTCCGGCAGGTCGATGTCGCCCAGGCCGGTGATGGCGCGCAACAGCGTCGCAAATTCCGCCACCACCGAGCCGCCGGTCAGCGCCGCCCGGTCGAACAGCCGTGCATGCAGGCTCTTGCACTGCGCCATTGGCCCCCAGCGCCGGAACGGGCCGGTCATGTCGCGGGTAAAGCTGCGCGGGTCCGAAAACACGTGATCGGCCTTGAGCTGCTGCTGCACCGAGGACAGGAACAGGCCGACCGGGTGGCGCAGGAAAGCGATGATGTGCACCTGCGGTTCGGTGCCGGTGATCTCGCATATCAGCGGATAGAGCACCTCGGGCTTGATGTTGAACAGGTTCTCGGCCGACAGCAGCAGATAGTCGGGACTGTGCTGCCGGATCAGGGCCTGGGTTTCCTCGACATTCTTGCGCGCCAGCTGGGTCTGGGTGGCGTCGTTGCCACGGGTGCGGCCCTTGAGCAGGGTGATATAGCTGTAGTGCCCGTTGGCGGCGGTGGCCGGGTGATAGAGAATCCCCTGCCGCAACAGGGTCTCACGCGTGTCATAGAGACTGGCCTGGACCGAAGTGCTGCCGCATTTGGCATCGCCGATATGGATTAAGACCTGCACGCAAACGCCCCGCCGAATTTCCCTCCGGGACTTCTATGAAAACTCGCAGGTCAGGTAAAGAGCAGCCGGAAGAGGCCCCGCCCGGCAGGGGTCCCGGCCCTTCCGGGGCGGGGAAGAGGCCGCGCCTAGCGCGCGGCCCTGGCCTGCCGGAGATTCGCCTCGATCGCGATCTGGGCAAGGCCGAACCCCGGCTTGTCGAAACTGTCGAACACCTTCGGCGCGCCGGGGCCGCGACGCCCCGGGGCGCGCGCCAGCAGATCGGCGAACAGCGCCTCGTAGCCATGCGCCTGCTTCATGAACGACAGGGTCTCAAGCGCGTGCCGACGACAGTTTTCCCGCAGGGATGGCCCGGTGAGCACCGTCTTTATCCCCTCGGCAAGTCCGGCCACGTCGCCGATCTCGGCACAATAGCCGGTCTTGCCGGCAATCGCGAGGTCGGGGATCGCCCCGGTGCGGAACCCGACCACCGGCACGCCGCAGGCAATCGCCTCGGCGGTGGTGTTGGAAAAGGTCTCTTCGAGCGAGGGCACCACCACCACATCGGCGCAGGAGTAGGCCCGCGCCAGTTTCGCATTGTCGGCGATATATCCCAGCGCCTTCTTGTCCTGGGTGATCGCCTCGGTGGCGGCGATGTCATTGCCCACCAGCATCACGAAGGGATCGAACCCAAGCTCCTTGGGATCCAGCAACTTCAGTGCCGCCATGAATTCGCGGTAGCCCTTGATCTCGCTCGAGAAGCTCGGGACATAGCCGATGATCTTGCGGTCGGTCGGCAGGCCGAATTCGCGCCGCCGCGACATCCGGTCATAGGGATAGAACACATCCGTCTCGATCGAGTTGGGGATGGTCTCGATCCGGCAGTCGCGGAACATCGGGCTGCGCTCGAGAATGCCGCGGGTGTGGTGGCTGATCGTCACCAGGGTGAGGTTGTCAAAGTTGTAGTGCGCGCGTTTCGCCGCCAGCACCTCGGCCGGGAACCCGGTCTGATCCGAGGGAATCTGCGGGCAGTCGCTGCAGTCGGTCATCCACTTGTCGCAGCCGTGAAAGAAATGACAGCCGCCGGTGATCGGCATCATGTCGCGGATCGTCATCACCACCGGCTTGCCGCAATGGGTCAGCGTGGCGATGTTTTCCACCGACAGGAAGCGGGCGTGGAAATGCAGGTTGATCACGTCATAGGGTTCGACCATCCGCAGCAGATCCGCAGAGGGAATATGGGTCTGGTTCACGGTGAAGATGGTGTTGCCGGGTTTGGGCGCGGGCTGCAGCGTGCGCCAGCGGGTGCCGTCCGTGCTGGGGTGCTGCACGAATTGCACCCCCGGTTCCTTCTCGTGATGCCGGATCGAGGTGAACATGGTCGGCGCCACCCCCGGCAGGCCCAGCAGCCCGCGGTGCACCCGGTAGGCGGCATATCCCGCCCCCTGCAGGGTCGAAGCCGAGAACAGCGCCACCCGGACGGGGTCGGTGACCTTGGAAATCAGCGCGTCCAGCCGCTCGGCCTGGCGGGTGCCGGAAAACACCTGCAGCCGCTCTTCGGCATAGGCGCGGTTGTCGCCAAAGGTGGCGGGGCTGGCATACATGTCGGACAGGGCCTCGAACAGCGCCCCGGCATCGCCATGTGCGGCGATGCGGGCGTGCGGCGTGTCGGGGCCGATCACCTCGGGCAGCCCGCCGGCATCGGTGGTCAGCACCGGCAGGCCCGCGGCGATCGCCTCGAGCACGGCCACGCCGAAGGTCTCGGACTTGCGGCTGCTGTCCGTTGTGTAGGTCGAGGGGTGGACGTAAAGATCGAACCGGCCGAGATAGCCGGGGTCCTTGCTGAAATCGACAAAGGGCTGGAACACCACATGGTCGCTCAGACCCAGCCCGGCGGCCTGCGCCGTCAGGTTCCCGAGTTCTTCGTCGCCATTGCCATAGACGATGGTCAGCCGCACATCGCCCGTGACCTCGGCACGGAAACGCGCCAGCGCCTCGAGCAGGAAGCGATGCCCCTTCCAGGCGATCAGCCGCCCGATCGACAGCAGTTCCAGCCTCCGGGAGCGGTCAAAGAAACCCTCTGACCTGCGGTGCTCGAAGAACCGCGGATTGACGCTGTTGGGCAGTACGAAGACCTTTTCCGGGGCCACGCCGGCGCCGGTCAGCTCGTCCCGCAGATAGTTGGAAACGGCGGTAAAGCAGACATCGGTGCGCAGCGCCAGGTCGCGGCACACATAGTCGGTATAGGCCGAGGGTTTCTTGAGCTGGAAGACGTCGATGCCATGGGTCATCACAACGGTCGGCAGGCGGATGCCGGTCTCGGCGATGCGGTCGTGCAGGCGGTGTTCGTTGATGGCAAAATGCGCCACCATCACGTCGATGCCGCAGGTTTCGATCAGATATTCATAGATCGCCCGCCCCACCGCACCCCGGTACTTTTCCCAGGACAGGTGCAGCGCCTTGTCATAGGGGCGTTCCTCGCGCAGCTGGCCGTGCTGGTACAGGACGATGTTGTCGTGATCTGTCTCGGTCTCGAGCCGCTGCACCAGATCGTAGATGAAGGTCTCGGACGGGGCGGAAAAGACGGTGGCGTAGTGCAGGATGCGCCTGGCCCCGGGTTTGCGGGGCTTGAGCCGCATGTTGGCGATGCGGGCCAGCTGCTGTGACAGGCAGCCGCTGCTGGTCTCGATCCGGATGTGGCGGCGGTCGACGCCCAGCTCGGCGGCAATGCGCCAGTACATGGTGAACCGCTCTTCCTGGTCATAGGCCAGGGCAAAGGCGCCGCGGTCGCGAAAGCAGTGTTCGACATAGGCGGCAAGGGCGGCGGCAAAGCGCGGCTGCTGCGGCCCGTGGCGGCGGCCGATCGCGGCGGCGGCCTCGAGCCGGGAATCGCCGAAGCGCAAGAGATACAGCGTCTCGGCCTCGTCCTGGGTCAGGAAGGGGAATTCCACCCGGTAACACTGGCCGTTCTCGAAGATGATCTTGCGCCGCCGCTCGGGGGAGTTCCCCGAGGACGCGCCCCCCGGGGTAAAGCGGAAATGCGCCTCGCTCAGCAGGTGGTAACGCTCGCCGGTGGTATAGGCGCGCCGGATCCACACCATGTCCGAGACGATACCGAGGTTTTCGGCATAGGGTCCGACACGGTTATAGCAGTCGCGGTGCACCAGAAAGGTGCAGTGATTGACGTTGAGGTTGCCCAGCAGGATGCCGTCGTTCAGCGGCTGCGCGGGCAGCAGGTTGTCGCCGTCCCAGAAATCGGAATAGACGATGTCGACGGCACCCACCGGCCCCTGTTCCAGTGCGGCGCGGACCGCCCGGGTCACATGCTCGGGGCCGTGCCGGTCGTCGGAATTGAGCAGGCAGACATAATCGCCCCGCGCCAGGCGGATGCCCTTGTTCATCGCCGAATAGATGCCCCGGTCCGGTTCCGAGATATAATAGTCGATGAGGTCGTCATTGGCGCGGATGATGTCGACGGTGCTTTGCGGACTGCCGCCGTCGACCACGATGTATTCGATATTGGCATAGGTCTGCGCCCGGATCGACTCGATGCAGCGCTGGAAGGTGGTGTCGTTGTCGTAGACGGCGGTGACGATGCTGACCAGCGGCAGGTCGGGCTGCGAGGATTTCAACTGCCCGCGCATCCGCGCGCCGCCCTCGGCCTGGCGCCGGCCGGTCAGGTCCGGATAGCGGTCGTATTTCCCGGCAAAGCCGTCGCGCGCCTGGATGCCGTCAAGATCGGCAAGCTTGCCTTCGATCC
The DNA here is from genome assembly GCF_007923445.1 of Puniceibacterium confluentis. Taxonomy (GTDB): domain Bacteria; phylum Pseudomonadota; class Alphaproteobacteria; order Rhodobacterales; family Rhodobacteraceae; genus Puniceibacterium; species Puniceibacterium confluentis. The sequence goes on from NZ_VOJI01000019.1 coordinate 46,380, forward strand.
AGGTGGCGTCGGGGTGCAGCGCCAGCGCCTTTGCATAGGCGGCCCGGGCCGTGCGGTCGTCGCCTTCCTGGCGGGCGATCTCGGCCAGGCGTTCGTGATAGAGGAAGAAGTCCGGCTGCGCGTCCAGCGCCGCGTGCAGGATCTTGCGGGCCGCTGAAAGATCGCCGTCCTGAAGATGGGCGTTGACCGACGGCAGAATCGCCTGCGCATTCATGAACAATAACCTTCTCTCAAGTGCCGCGCGGTCTGAAACGGGCCGCACAACCGGAATATACGTTTTTCCGCAGCGCAGAAATACTGTTTGTCCGCTGACAGTCCGGACCGCAGGATTTTGCCTAAATTTGCGTCAGGACAGGCCAGGCGTGGCGGCCACGCCCCGGGCACACCCCTGCGCAGGGCGGCACCGGAGCGCAGGGTGCAGGTCTCAGCTGCGGGCGTAGACATCTTCGTAGCGGATGATGTCGTCCTCGCCGAAATAGGTGCCGGTCTGCACCTCGATCAGCACCATCGGCACCTTGCCGGGGTTCTCCATCCGGTGCACGGCCCCCAGCGGGATGTAGACCGACTGGTTTTCCGTCACCAGTTTCACCGTCTCGTCCACCGTCACCCTTGCGGTGCCCTCGACCACGATCCAGTGTTCCGAACGGTGATGGTGGCTTTGCAGGGACAGCGCCGCGCCGGGATGCACGACGATGCGCTTGACCTGAAAGCGCGTGCCGATCACCAGGCTTTCGTACCAGCCCCAGGGGCGATAGTCGCGCGGCAGCTGCACCGCCTGGCTCGCGCCCTTCGCCTTGAGCGCCGCGACCGCCTCCTTGACCCGCTGGGCTTCGGATTTGTGCGCCACCAGAACCGCATCGTCCATCGCCACCGCGATGATGTCCTTGAGGCCGATGCCCACAAGCTGCAGCCGCTCGGATTCAGAGCGCAGCAGGCTGTCGGAACAATCAATCGCCGTGGCCCGCTCCGAGGCGACATTGCCGGCCGCGTCGGGGCCGGATTCGCGCCAGACCGCATCCCAGCCACCCAGGTCCGACCAGCCGGCGCCATAGGGCATGACAGCCAGGTTGTCGGCCTTTTCCATGATCGCGTAATCGACCGAGATATCCTCGATCTGGCCCCAGGGTTCGGGCGCAAGGCGGGTAAAGCCCAGGTCGGTCTGGGCGCCGTCAAGCGCGGCCTGCACCCCCTTGATCAGGGCGGGGGCGTGTTTTTCATAGGCGGCGCGGATGGTTGCGGCGGTGAACAGGAAAATCCCGGCGTTCCACAGGAAATTGCCCAGGCTCAGCATTTCGGCCGCCCGCGCCGCGTCGGGTTTCTCGACAAAGCGGGCCAGCTTCTGCGGCGTCGAGGCCTGCGGCTGCGCGCCCGGAGCCAGTTCGAGATAGCCATAGCCGGTTTCCGGGTGGTCCGGGCTGATGCCAAAGGTGATCAGATCCCCGGCTTCGGCACGCGGCACAGCCGCCTGCACCGCAGTGCGGAAGGCGGCGGCGTCGGGGATGACGTGATCCGAGGGCGCCACCAGCATCAGCGCCTGCGAATCCTCGCGTTCGAGAAACAGCGCGGCGGCAAGGATCGCCGGGGCGGTGTTGCGCCCCTCGGGTTCGATCAGGATCGCCGAGGGCGCCTGTTCGATGGCCGCCAGCTGTTCGGTGACGATAAAGCGGAACGGATCGCCGGTCAGCACCATCGGCGCGGCAAAGCCCGCGCCCGTCAGCCGCTTGGCCGAGGCCTGGAACAGGCTTTCGGACCCCATCAGCCGGGCGAACTGCTTGGGATAGGATTTGCGCGACAGCGGCCAGAGCCGGGTGCCGGAGCCGCCACAGAGCAGGATGGGAGTAATTTGAGCCGACATTATAACCTCGTCATTGATGTGCTGCGCCGCTCAGGCCCGGTCGGAGCCGGGGACGGCGGTTTCATATAGAATATGGGTGATCCCGCCGGCGCGGGGACCGTGGTCCTTGTCGCCCTTGAGCAGTTCCTCCGGCGGCAGGGCGCTGTCCTGAAAGATCGTGATCCGGTCCGACACCGTCGGCTTCAGGGGTTTGCCGCCGACACGTTCATAATAGCAGTGGCGGTCGTAGCAGTGCATCCTGTCCCCGACCTCGCCCATGCGGATCAGGAAGGTGCCGCTGGTCGGCCCCATCAGCATGATCAGCCCGGTGATGCTGACCCTGTCGGGCAGCTGGATCTCGGCGGTTCCGCCCTCGGGGATCGACAGCATCTTTTCCCGGAACCCGGCCCGGGAAAAATCCCGGTAGACGCCGCCCGGCACCGAGACATCGCTGATCGCATAGGCACCGAACTGCCGCCGTGATTTCAGGGCCGAAAAATCCGGCGGAGTGGCGGCCACCTCCTCGATCAGGTCAAACAGCGCGGCGGCGTACATGTCCTTGCCCGCGTCATTGGGGTGGACGTTGTCGCGCAGGGTGCCTTCGGTCAGCGGCACCACCCGGTGCGGCACCCGGTAGCGTGCCGACAGTCCGGCGTCAGTCGCCGCCATCCAGTCGCGGTCCGGCTGCACGCCGGTCAGCGGCAGGTCAAGGATGCCGCAGTGCATGCCGCGGCGGCGGCAGATCTCGAACAGGGCCTCCATGCCGGCCGTGTGGTCGGCGATCTGTGCCGGGTTTTCAGGACGCAGCCGATAGACGGCGGTGGCGATTTCGATGATCAGCGCATCCGGTTTGTGCTTGCTGACGATGTCCTCGACCAGGTGGCGGGCATGGTCGGGCTGCAGGCCGCCGATCGCCACCTTCGTCACTTCGTGGTCGGGGTGTGCGCTGGCACACAGCGCCGCGCAACGCTCTACGTATCCGTCGGATTCGGCGGTGACACTGAACCCAAAGACCAGAAACTTCATCGCGACATTCCTTCCTCAAATTTCCTTAGCGCTCTATGAAGACATGGCCAAGCGCACCAACCCGGCTGTCGGTGTTTTTTGTGCCTTTCAGCAGCTCTGTCTCCGGCAGGTCCGGCAACTGCTCGATTCTGAGCACCCTGCAGGTCCTTGCGCCGCCTGCGTTCTGGCCCCCGAACAGAAAGGCGCCGACACGGTCATAGTAGCAAAACTTGTCATAGCTCATCTGGCGAAGCGTGCTGCCGTCCATGTCCAGCCCGAGCAGCCCGGTGCGCGGCCCCATCCGGGCGGTCAGGCCGCAGACCCTGACCGGGTCGGCAAACTCCAGCCGGATGTCGGCCCCGGCCGCAAGTTCGACAAGGGTGACCACAAAGTTCCCCCGGTCGATCACCTGACGCGCAAAGGCGGGACCGGCCATCTGCGTGACGGTGATGGCGTCATACCGTGGCAGAGCGCTGACCAGCCCGGGCGCGACGGCAACCGGGGCGGCCTGCGGGATCAGCGACAGCAGCGCGTCGGCATAGGTCTCGAGACCCTGCGCGGTGGGGTGGACCTCGTCCCGCAGCAGCCCCTCGGTCAGGGGCACACGGTGATAGGGCAGGTTCAGCGCCGCACACAGCTCCGCGTTCTCGCGACTGACCCAGTCATCCGCGTAATCGACATCGTTTCTGGGCAGGTCCAGCACCGCAAGGCGGATGCCGCGTTCGGTGCACGCGCGCAGGATGCTCAGGAACGCGTTCCGGTAGGGGTCGTGCGACACCGAGAAATTGCGGAACGCCGGGGTCGCATGGTCCAGCACGATGGCATCGGGGGCGTGTTCGGCGATGATGCCGGGAAACAGGTAGCGTGCATGATAGGGCTGCATGCCCCCGAAACCGGCCTTGACGATCTGCAGGTCGGTGCCCGCGGGCAGCCGGGCGATGGCGGTTTCCACATAGCCCTGCTTTTCCGCGGTGACACTGAATCCCAGAACCAGGATCTTCATGGATCTGCGCCTTTCTCCGGCCTGCCTTCGGCGGTGTCTCTGTTCCGGCCCGAGCCCGGCAGGATCACCGGCAGACCCGGCCCTTGCCGCTGTCGCGTTTCACGCCCGCAGCGGCAAGGGCCGCAGGTTTCCGGGGCATACTGCCCTGTGGCGGGGGACTTTTATGCCTTGCCGTAGATCAGGCCGAAAGGCTGGGTGTCGGGGCGGCCTTTCCTGAACAGGGTCTGATCAAAGATCGTCAGCCCCAGTTCGCGGCACAGCGCATCGTAGTCATGGCCGAAGACATGGGTCGAAGGGGTCCGCTCGGCCTCGGTCTTGGCCCGGGTGTCGACATTGGCATCAAACACGATGACCCGGTGGGAGACGCGCGCCATCTCGAGCAGGGTCTTGCGGATATATTCGAACGGCACGTGCAGCAGCACGAAGGACGACACCGTGACGTCAAAGGCGTTGTCCTCGAAGGGATAGGGATCATCGGCATTGATGATGTGGTTCTGGTCCACCGTCAGCCCGTGGGCGGCGGCGGCGGCGTCCAGCGTCGCGCGGTGCTGCTCGGTCAGGTCGACAGTGGAAAATCTGGCATTCTGCGCCCCGGCATACAGCGGGAAAAGACGGCCGATGCCCGGCCCCATCTCAAGGATGCGGGATCCGTCGGCAACATGCTTTCTGAAGAACTCCGCGTGCGGCTGGCTGACGGTGGGATTGGCCTGGGTGTTGGGCTGGTCCCGGGTGTTCCAGTATTCAGCGGGCTCATAGCGTTCGGGGACAAAACTCTTTTTTTCGGACATCTCGGAAAACCTTTGGCTGAACGGGGTAAAGGGCGTTGCGCGAACGGTATGGTCCGCGCCACAGAGGGTCAATAGTCACATCGGCGCGGGAAATCAGACCTCCCGCAGCGCATCGCTTGAGCGGAACCAGTCATAGGTCTGTGCGATGCCTTCCTGCAGGCCGACACGTGCGGTCCAGCCCATCCCGGCCAGACGTCCGACATCCATCAGCTTCTGCAGGGTGCCGTCGGGCTTGCTGGTGTCCTGGGTGATCGTGCCGTTGAAGCCGGTCACCCTGGCGACCATCTCGGCCAGTTCGCGGATCGACACGTCGCTGCCGGTGCCGACGTTGATATGGCTCAGCATCGGCTGGGTGTTGGCGGCATAGACGTCGCGCGGCAGGTCGAGCACAAACAGCGACGCCTCGGCCATGTCGTCCACGTGCAGGAATTCGCGGCGCGGGCGGCCGGAGCCCCAGATCACCACCTCGGGAACGCCGTCCCGCGCCGCCTCGTGGAAGCGGCGGATCAGGGCGGGCAGGACATGGGAGTTCTCGGGGTGGAAATTGTCGCCCGGCCCGTACAGGTTGGTGGGCATGACCGAGCGGTAATCGACCCCGTGCTGGCGGTTGTAGCTTTCACAGAGCTTGATGCCGGCGATCTTGGCCACCGCATAGGGTTCGTTGGTGGGTTCCAGCACGCCGGTCAGCAGCGCATCCTCGCGCATCGGCTGGGCCACGGCGCGGGGATAGATGCAGGAGCTGCCCAGCTGCAGCAGCTGTGTCACCCCCGCGGCAAAGGCCTGATGGATCACGTTGCATTCGATCATCAGGTTTTCGTAGATGAAATCGGCCGGATAGGTGTTGTTGGCATGGATGCCACCGACCCGGGCGGCGGCCAGGATCACCGTGTCGGGCTTTTCGCCTGCCATGAAGGCCTGCACGTCGGCCTGGCTGGTCAGGTCGAGTTCGGCGTGGGTGCGGGTCACCAGCTCCAGCGCCTCGCCGGCCGCCTTGCGGTCCTGCAGGCGGCGCAGGATGGCGCCCCCCACCATGCCGCGATGGCCTGCCACATAGATCTTGCGCATGTCGCTCACCCGTTTTCCAGAGAGACCGGCAGGGCAAAGCCGTGCTCTTTGAGCAGGGCGTGGCGCTGTGC
>NZ_VOJI01000002.1 GCF_007923445.1 Puniceibacterium confluentis
CCGCCCTGGCCCCGACCCGCGCCGCCATCGCCCGCAGGTTCGGCCTGTCCGCCCCGACCGGGGGTGATGCGGCATGAGCACTCCCAGCCCCCTGCACGACGACTCCACCCGCGCCCGCGCCACATGCCTGCTGGTGATGGCGCTGGCACTCGTCGCCGAAGCGGACCGCATGGCCACCCTGCTGGCGGACCTCTGCGATCTCGATCCGTCTTGCGACGAGATCACAGAGGCCGTCTGGAACAACACCAACGTGGGCGAAGGCATCATGATCCTGCGCGGCGACCTCCCGGTGCGCCCGGACGCAGAGGTGCTGCAATGATCGACCACCTTGCCGACACCTACGCCCGCAGCCAGCGGATCCGGCCCAACTGGCTGGCCTATGGCATCGCCCTCACCTCGGTCAGCATCGCCACCCTGCTGGCCACGCTGATCACCGGCGACCTGCTGCAGCTTCTGGCGCTGACCCATGCCTACGGCACACCCTGTGCCCTGACGGGGTGCTGAGCCATGGCGGATGACATGATTACCCGCACTTCCCCCCAGGCGGGTGGCCTGCAGGCGGGCGCAGAGCCGCTGTTCTACGCGCGCTCCGTGCTCGCCGATCTGGCCCACTTTGACGACGAGACGATCCACCTGGCCTGCGCCTTCCTGATCGGCCACGCCGACACGGACGAGGCGGAAAAACATCGCGCCCGCCGCACCCGGCAGATGTTCCTCGGAAAGCCATCCGCATGACGTCGCCCCTCCGGGTCCTGATCGGCTGCGCGACCAGCTGCGTGGCGCTGGACGCTTTCCTTGCCCGGGGCCACGACGCCTGGCAGTGCGATCTGCTGCCCGCGGACAAGCCGACGAACCGGCACATCCAGGGGGACATCCGCGATGTGATCGGCTGGGGATGGGATCTGCTGATCGTGAGCAACCCGCCCTGCACCCGGCTCTGCAACTCCGGGGTCCGCTGGCTGCACACGCCACCGCCAGACAAGACCGCCGTCGAGATGTGGGCCGAGCTGGACGATGGCGCGGCCCTGTTCAGCGACTGTCTCAATGCCCCCATCGCCCATGTTGCGGTCGAGAACCCCGTCATGCACCGACACGCCCGCGAACGGATCACAGGATGGATCAAGCCGCAGATCGTGCAGCCCTGGTGGTTCGGGGATCCGGCATTCAAGGCAACGGGCCTCTACCTGCGCAACCTGCCCGATCTGTCGGCAACCGGGCGCCTGGAGCCGCCCAGGCCCGGCACGGCAGAACACAAGGCCTGGTCCGCGATCCACCGCGCGCCGCCGGGACCGGACCGCTGGAAGATCCGCAGCAAGACGTTTCCCGGCATGGCCGAGGCCTGGGCAGACCAATGGGGCGGGCATGCCCTCGGACAGGAGATTGCAGCGTGAGGATGATGGAATGACCGACGAGGCAACAATCACCAAACGTCGCATCGAGGCCGCTGTCATTGCCTCTCAGATGAACGCGCGGAACCACGGCGGCGATGACGCCACTGCCGCTGCTGACTTGAAGTGCGCATTTGTCCTGATCTCGGTCAAATCAGGCGCTGACCCTGAGCGGGCCCTCGCGGCGATGTGGGAGAATGCCAAGGCGGCGGTGTCCGGCTTCTGGCCAGATCAGAGGGTGAACTGACATGGCTGACCCCTCCCGCATCCTTCTGTGCCGCACCAAAGGCTGGCGCAAGCCACCAGAGGCCCGCGTGGTCGCGCGCAACACGATCTTCGGCAACCCCTGGGTGGTCGGCGCGGATGGCGCGTACTGCTGGCCGCGTGGCACCCGGGCGGGCTGGCAGTCGTCGCACCGCACCCCGGCAGGCAGGCTGACCGCAGAGCAGGCCGTGGGTGCCTTCGCGGTCTGGATCCATGGTTATCCGGTGCCGGTACGGCTGCGCCCCGACATTCTGCCCCCGACCAGTCGGCGCCGGTGGCGTGACGACATGCAGGCCCGCCGCGCGGCGATCTGGCAGGCGCTCAGTCTGGGCGAACTGCGCGGCCTCGACCTGTGCTGCTGGTGCGCCACAGATGCGACCTGCCATGCCGACGTGCTGCTGGCGCTGGCGGCTGACACGCGGGCGGATCTGAGCCGGTGGATGGATCTGGTCGCGGGGGAGTTCGACTGACATGGGACAGCACCGCACCATTACCGTGACAGTGCCGACCGAGATCGCGCAAACAGCGCGACCATTGGCATATGTATCGGCCGCGACGTTGGCGCAGCTGCTCGACGCCAGCGAAACCACCATCCGGGAATGGACGCGGACCGGCGTCCTGCCCAAACCGATCAAGATCAGCAGCGGCGCGACACGATGGAAGTGGACCGATGTCGAGAATCGGCTCAACACTGGGTCAAACCACGTAGAGGACGATCCAATTTTGAGAGCAAGCCGTGGCCAGAAGTGAATTTCGCTTGGAGCGCTATGTTCAGCGCAAGGTGAAGCGCGGCCGCGAATTCTTCTATTTCCGAGTAGTGCGCAACGGCAATGAACAACGCTTCCCTCTGCCTCACCCTTTTGATTCCGACTATCGCGCCGCGTACAATAGCGCGCACCGTGTAGTCTTCGGCACGATCCCGGGGGAATTCGAAAGCAAGACTAGCATCGCCCGCATGGTGCGCGATCACCGCGACAGTGAACGGTTCCGCAAGCTGCCAAAGGCGTCGACCACCCTGCGCAATCTCGCATGCGATCTTATGCTGGAGCGATGGGGAGAGTTCGAAGCCTCTGCCATCAAACCGGTGCACGTTCAGGCCCTCTACGACTCTCTGGCCGATCGTCCGGCCACCGCGAACCGCCGCCTTGACGACATCAGCGCCGTGTTCGGATGGGGCAAGCCGCGGGGTTTTGTGGACACAAACCCCTGCACCGGCATCGAGCGGGTCCAGAGCGACGTCAGCTACGAACCTTGGCCAGAGGAAAAGCTGCAGCTGCTGATCGATCAGGGCAAGCGCGAGATCGTGAAGGTGGCCCTTGTCGCCGCCTACACAGGCCAGAGACGCGAGGACGTGCTGCGCAAGTTGACGGACAAGGCAATCAAGGACAGCGTCTGGTACCTGGAACAGGGCAAGACCAGGACAAGCGTCCCTGTTCCCCTTCATCCTGTTGTGCTGGCCATTCTCGACATGGAGCGCGCCGCGCGCCGCAAGGCCAGCATCATCGATCCCGGCCGTCCGCTACTGACAAACTCTCGCGGCAACCCATGGACTCCGAGCGGCTTTGGAGCATCGTGGCGGACCGAGCTCATCCGGCTGAAGCTGCGCCCGCACCGTGTGGAGAATCTGCCAGAGGGCGCGTTTCGCGCCACCCTGCACGGGCTTCGCCACACGAACGCAACGAACATAGCAAACGCGGTGGCCAGAAATGCCGAGATCTTTGGGGGAATCGCGCGGGTTCAGGCTATGTTGGGCCACCTCTCAGAAAGCATGTCCAAGCACTATGCCCGCCGTGCGGAGGTCGAGCATTTGAACCACGAAACGCTGCTGCTGTTGCCGGAAATTGGGAACCGGCCCGGCTGGATTGGGAACCAGTCAGAAAATTAGGCTGTAAGTGTTTGATTTTGGTGGGTGATAACGGGCTCGAACCGCTGACATCTTCGGTGTAAACGAAGCGCTCTACCAACTGAGCTAATCACCCGACTGAACGGCTTTTAGAATCCTGCGGCGCGGAGATCAAGGCATCTTGGGCCTGTCAGCCAATAGAATTTTCGCCGTCTTTCTCCAGCCAGCGCCGGGGTCCCGCGCCGGTGCGGCCCAGCGCATCCCCCGGATTGTAGAGCGGGCAGTTTTCCAGGGAAAGGCAGCCGCAGCCCATGCAATGGTCCAGCTGGTCGCGCAGTTTTGCCAGCAGCGCCATGCGCCGGTCGATCTCGTCACGCCAGCGGGTTGACGCGACCGCCCAGTCAGCCTTGCCCACGGCGGCACCGCTGGGCACCTGATCGAGGACAACGCGCACCTCGGCGAGCGGAATGCCAAGAGTCTGCGCCACGCGGATCACCGAAACCCGACGCAATTCGCGGCGATCATACCGGCGATGGTTGGCCGGGGTACGCCAACTGCTGATCAGGCCCTCGGCCTCGTAATAATGCAGGGTCGACACTGCAACCCCGGCGCGCCGGGCCATCTCTCCGACACTCAGATCGGCGGGCAGTATTTTGCGGGCAGGTTTTGACATCGGGCTTGACCTCAAGTTCACTTGAGGTCCGAGAGTAGACAGACTGACCGATTCCTCAAGGAGAATTCCATGTCCGTCCACCATCTCGATTTCCTGTTTCCGTTGCGCCGCCGGCCGCGCCTATGGCAACGCCTCAAACAGTGGTCACGAGCCCGCCGTGACCGCCGTCGTCTGGAACTGCTGCGTCAGACACCGCATCTGGCGCGTGATATCGGAATTCCGCACACGCCAGACACCCGCGGGACGACAGTCGACGATCGGGCATCATGGTAGAAGTTTTCCGGCGCGTGGCGCAGATTTTCGCCTTTGCACCCGGGTGCGGCGGATTGTGCGCAGCCGTTGCCGACGAGGTTGCGTCCATGCAGCACGCAGCGGATATCAGCGTGCTGGCTGCGCAGCCCGGCGACGCCCCGGCCCGGGAATCCCCTTCGGGTCAGGCGCGTGCCAGCTTGGCCTCTCGGGCGGCGCGCAGGCGGGCAAAATCGTCGCCGGCGTGATACGAAGACCGCGTCAGCGGCGTCGCTGACACCATCAGGAACCCCTTGCCCAGCGCCGCCCGTTCGTAGCCCGCAAATTCATCCGGATGCACGAAGCGATCCACGGCATGATGCTTGGGCGTCGGTTGCAGGTACTGGCCGATGGTCAGAAAATCCACGTCCGCGGCACGCATGTCATCCATCACCTGGAGCACTGCTTCGCGGCCCTCGCCGAGACCAACCATGATGCCGGATTTGGTAAAGATCGACGGATCCAGCTCTTTGACCCGCTGCAGCAGGCGCAGCGAATGGAAATAGCGCGCGCCGGGACGGACCGACGGATAAAGCCCGGGCACGGTTTCCAGGTTATGGTTGAACACGTCCGGTCTGGCGGCAACAACCGTTTCCAGAACCGAGGGCGCACATTTCAGGAAATCCGGTGTCAGAATCTCGATCGTGGTGCCCGGCGCCCGGTGGCGCACGGCGCGGATGGTCTGGGCAAAGTGCTCGGCGCCGCCATCGTCCAGATCATCGCGGTCGACGCTGGTGATCACCACGTGGTTCAGCCCGAGCTTCTGCACGGCATCCGCCACGCGACCGGGTTCGAAGGCGTCCAGAGTCTCCGGACGGCCGGTGGCGATGTTGCAGAAGGTGCAGCCCCGGGTACAGATGTCACCCATGATCATCATCGTCGCGTGGCCCTGGCTCCAGCATTCTCCGACGTTCGGGCAGCTCGCTTCTTCGCAGACGGTGACCAGATTGTTTTCTCGCATGATCTTGCGCGTGTCGGCATAGCCCTGCCCGCCGGGTGCGCGCACCCGGATCCAGTCGGGTTTCTTGGGTTGGGCATTGTCGGCGCGATGCGCCTTTTCGGGGTGCCGCTGCTCGGGTATCTTGAGATCTCGCATGTGGTGCCCCCCGCTGTGTCCTGACGCTTGGCCTATAGCATATGTCACGCTGGCAGGCAGTACCAGCATCGCATAGCTGCCATGCAATGCGCGATGTTCTGAAGAAGACAGGAACTGCGGCACCTTAGGTGTCCGGGCGGGCCGCTTGTTGCCGCCCCCTGCCCGGCGGTCGTACCAATTCGCAGGCATTTGGCGGGCACCGGGCCGGTTTACCCGCCGTCACGCTCAGCCGATCAACCCGCCGCCCGCGCCCACCGTCTCGTCGTAATGGCGGCGCAGGCGTTGCAGCGCGATGCGCAATACGATCTTGCCCGACCGGGCCGACCAGCCCATGCGCTTCTCGGCGGTCTCCAGACCCTCGAGGTGGCAGCAGCAACGCACCGCGACATCCGCGAGTCCGGGTCCAAGTTCCGACAGAGCCGCCGAAACCCGGCTGCGGGCCGCTTCCTGCCCGCGTGGCTCGGTGGTTGCACATTGCGGCTTGCCCGGCGCGGCACTCGGAACCCGGTCGCAGGTCTGCGGCCCCGGCTGCCCCATCTGGCTCAGCTCGAAATCCTCGCGCAGCCGCTCACCGGCACTGACCAGCGCATCTTCGAGAAACGGACTGCCGTCCCGGTCGCGGCGGCGGGCCAGAGCGGCCAGCGGGCTGTCACCGACCGCATAGCGCGTGCGCGCCGCGCGCGGGTCCAGCGCCTGGCGCTCCATCGCCTCTTCGGCGGCACGCCCGGTCAACTGTCCGGCAAAGCTGGTTTGCGTCTCGGCAAAGCCACGCAGCCGGCTTTCCTGCTCGGCAATCAGCTGAGACAGGGCCGCCCGCCCGGCCGGCGTGATCCGGTAGCGCGCGATCCGGCCCGGAGTGACGCAGGCGATCCAGTCTTTGAGGGCCATCGCCTGGGCAATCGTGCTGTCCACCACGGCGGTTCTCGTGCTGCCGCCATCCGCCGTATCGCGCACCACGACAGCCTTTTCCATTTCCGCCGCAACCGCAAGGACCGCCCCGGTTTCGCTCAGCCGCCGCAGGATCCGGCGTCCCTCACGTGCCAGGGTCTTCTGGTCGATGTTCGATGGGTTGGAAGAGGAGAGTGCATTCATCTTGGCAGATTCCTTTTCAAGCTGTCCGGCTGTCGGCTGAATGAGATGTTGACCCAAACGGCGCAGCGCAGCGTCAACCAGGGGATCGTCGCGCCGACCTTCCAGTTTGCGCACCTGGCGCAACACCGTCGAGGCATGACAGCCCGCCTGCCTGGCCAGAGCCCGGATCGGCAATCCGGTTTCGATGTGCACCAGGTAATGGCGTGCTGCCTCCGGCACCCACCCCGGCAGGGTCTGTTCAGTGTCACGCTGCGTGCTGCGGATCATGGTCCGGCTTCCTTTGATGCCCGCTGAGATATCCACAGAGATATCCCCAGCTTGGTGTGGAACATTTGACTGTTATCGTTACCCGCTGGTTAACAAATTTACGCTTATGTAAGGATTGTTGCGAATTTCTAAACAGTTGTGAACATTCCGGACGGTGACATTCGGCTTCGCGCAACACCCTCAAAAGTTGTGTCACATTCCAGAGACACGCTTTTTGGGAGAGACGCCATGACCACCGCCCTTCGCTGCCTTGACACGATTCGCCGCCCGCGCCTGCTGATCCGGACCGCCCGGATCGGTGTCGCAGACTATCGGCGGAATGTTCATCTGCACCGGCTGCTGGGCTTGGCGCACCTGCCCCGGAACGAAGCGGCACTGGAACAGCTGATCACCCTGGAACAGGAAATCGACACACAGCGACAGGAATGCGCGGCGAGCTACTCGATCAGCCGCCACATCGAGGTTCTGGTCGCCATGATGGGCGAGGCGCAACTGCTGCGCGCCTCGGCTCCTGTGTCACTGGTGGCGGCGGGTTAGAGAAAGGAATCCTGCATCGACGCCTTCTTGCTCGCAACAAAGGCGTCCAGCGCCTCGGCGATCGCCGGATCGAGCGGCGGTTGCTGATAGGTGTCCAGCTGCCGCTTTACCCGCAGGCTGGCCAGTGCCATGGTATCGCGCGCACCCTCCTCGCTCCAGGTCTCGAAAGGTTTGTAATCAAACACGTCCGAGCGCCAGAACGCGGATTTGAAATTCGCCTGCGTGTGCGCACAGCCCAGATAATGCCCGCCGGGACCAACCTCGGCTATGGCATCCATCGCCTGAGCTTCTTCGTCGATCCGCACGCCACGCGCGAGATGGTGCAGCGTGCCGAGCTGATCGGCATCCATCACGAACTTCTCGTAGGACGAAACCAACCCGCCCTCCATCCAGCCGCAGGCATGCAGCATGAAGTTCACACCGGACAAGAGCCCCATGTTCAGAGAGTTGGACGTCTCGTAGGCGGCCTGCGCATCCGGCAGCTTTGATCCGCAGAACGACCCGGCACTGCGATAGGGCAACCCCATCCGGCGGGCCAGCTGCCCGGCGCCATATGTGATCAGAGAGGCTTCGGGGGTGCCAAAGGTCGGTGCCCCCGAATTCATGTCGATCGACGTCACGAATGCGCCAAAGATCACCGGCGCGCCCGGGCGCACCAGCTGGGAATAGGCGATCCCCGCCAGCACCTCGGCCAGAACCTGCGTCAGCGTGCCCGCGACCGAGACCGGCGCCATGGCGCCCCCCACGATGAAGGGCGAGATGATGCAGGCCTGATTGTTGGCGGCATAGATCTCGAGCGCCCCCATCATCGTGTCGTCGAACGTCATCGGCGAGTTGATGTTGATCAGCGATGTCATCACCGTATTGTCCTGCACGAACTGCTTGCCGAACAGGATCTCGCACATATCAATCGAATCCTGCGCCCGGCTGGGTTCGGTGACCGAGCCCATGAACGGCTTGTCCGACAGGGTCATGTGGGCGTGCAGCATGTCCAGGTGGCGCTTGTTGACCGGCACATCGGTCGGCTCGCAGACCGTGCCGCCGGAATGGTGCAGCCACTTGGACATATATCCCAGCTTCACGAAGTTGCGGAAATCTTCCATCGTGGCATAGCGACGGCCGTTTTCCGCGTCATGTACGAAGGGCGGGCCGTAGACCGGGGCGAGGACAAGATTCTTGCCGCCCACAACCACGTTGCGCTCGGGGTTGCGGGCGTGCTGGGTGTACTGTGCGGGCGCGGTGCTGCACAGCTGGCGCGCCAGCCCGCGCGGAATGCGCACGCGTTCGCCTTCGACTTCGGCACCGGCGTCCTGCCAGCGTTTCAGTGCTGCCGGATTGTTGATGAAGTTGACGCCGATCGTCGCCAGGACCGTCTCGGCGTTGGTTTCGATGACCTCAAGCGCTTCCTCACTCAACACCTCGTAGTTCGGAATGTTGCGTTCGATGTACTTGGCGGTCTCGATGCTTATGGCCGAACGCTCGGCCCTTCGGGCCGCTCCGCCGCCGCCGCGTGTCCGTCTTGCTACTTCGGCCATGTGCCACCCTTTATCCCGTCTGCAGGGACTGCCCCCGCCTATTTTCAAGCGGTTCTAGCCTGACAGGTCGCGCGCCTTTGTGCGGTTTGCGCCACCTCAGGGGAAAAAGCGACACCGGCCGTGAGGTTCAGGCCAGTTGCCAGCCTGTTTGCGGCGGCAGGAACACCTCGATTGCCGCCGAGGCCACAACCGTCACCGCGCTGGTGTCCGGATTGACGAGGTCGAGCCCGCCGTGCACAGCCGTGACCGTCACTGTACCGCGCGGCAGCAACCCGACCAACGAGTCGCAGTCGACCTGGTCCGGTGCCTGCACACCGACCGTCACCTGCACCCGCATGTCCGCGGGCGACACCGCCAACTGCGCGATGATCGGCAGTGACGAATGTCGCAGCGCATCCTCGATCGCGCGGCCCGCCGCCTTGGTATAATCCTGACCGTGCTGATCGTTGCCCGTGCCCATTTCGATGATCATGCGCTGGCTCATGTCGCGCGCTCCATGTCGAACGACACGGACAATGCGGCATTGGCCAGGATGGTCGGGTTGCCGTGGCCTTCGGGACGGGCAATGTCCAGCCCGCCACGCACCACGGTGATGGTCGGCTGTCCATAGGGAAACAGCGCGGCAAGCACGCCGACATCCACTGCTTCGGGCTGTTGCACCCCGATTTGCACGTCAATCAACATGTCTTCCTTGGCGAACCCGAACAGCTCGGCCAGATTGATCGAATTGTGCCACAGCGCATCGCGCACCGCGCGTGCCGCTGCCTCTGTGTAATCGCCCCGGCGCAGGGACGTCCCCATTCCGAACTCGCTCAGCAACCGCATCTGGATTTCCCTCCCAACAGTCTCTTGCCGGATATTGCACTTTTCCCGGCGCCTGCCTATCAGAGCCTATGACCCAGACCCAGCATGACCGCCTTCTCATCATAGACTTCGGATCGCAAGTGACGCAGCTGATCGCGCGCCGCCTGCGGGAACTGAACGTCTATTGCGAAATTCACCCGTTCAACCTGGTGACAGACGCCTTTCTGGACGACTTCGCCCCCAGGGCGGTGATCCTGTCCGGCGGCCCGGCTTCCGTCATCGACGACGGCTCTCCGCGCCCGCCCGCCAAGGTGTTCGATCTCGGTGTGCCGGTGCTGGGCATCTGCTACGGCCAGCAGGTGATGATGCAGATGCTGGGCGGCAAGGTCGAACGCGGCCACGGCACCGCCGAATTCGGGCGTGCCTACGTTACTCCCGGGGACAACCGCATCGACCTGCTCAAGGGGTGGTTCCTGGACAGCCGCGAACAGGTCTGGATGAGCCATGGCGACCACGTTTCGGCCATCGCACCGGGTTTCAAGGTCTATGGCACCTCTCCGAACGCACCTTTCGCGGTCACGGCCGATCTCGAACGCCGCTTCTACGCCGTTCAGTTCCACCCCGAAGTGCACCACACCCCGAACGGCAGGACGCTTTACGAGAACTTCGTGAAAGATGCCGGCTTTACCGGTGACTGGACCATGGGCGCGTATCGGGAAGAGGCGATCCGCAAGATCCGCGAGCAGGTCGGCGACAAGAAGGTGATCTGTGCCCTCTCGGGCGGTGTCGATTCCTCGGTCGCGGCGGTCCTGCTGCACGAGGCGATCGGCGACCAGTTGACCTGTGTCTTTGTCGACCACGGGCTGCTGCGCCTGAACGAGGCGACCGAAGTCGTCACCATGTTCCGCGAACACTACAACCTGCCGCTGATCCATGCCGATGAATCCGAACTTTTCCTCGGCAAGCTCGACGGCGTGAGCGATCCGGAAACCAAGCGCAAGATCATTGGCGGCCTGTTCATCGACGTTTTCCAGAAATACGCCAACACCATCGACGGCGCCGAATTTCTGGCTCAGGGCACCCTGTACCCCGATGTCATCGAATCGGTGTCGTTCTCGGGCGGCCCCAGTGTCACCATCAAGAGCCACCACAATGTTGGCGGCCTGCCCGAAAAGATGGGCCTGAAACTGGTCGAGCCGCTGCGCGAACTGTTCAAGGACGAAGTCCGCGCACTGGGCCACGAACTCGGCCTCCCCGCGAGCTTCATCGGACGCCATCCTTTCCCCGGCCCCGGCCTCGCCATCCGCTGCCCCGGAGAAATCACCCGCGAAAAGCTCGAGATCCTGCGCAAGGCCGATGCGGTCTATATCGACCAGATCCGCAAGCATGGTCTGTATGACGAGATCTGGCAGGCCTTTGTCGCGATCCTTCCGGTGCGGACCGTCGGTGTGATGGGTGACGGGCGCACCTATGATTTTGCCTGCGCCCTGCGTGCGGTGACATCCGTTGACGGCATGACGGCGGATTATTACCCCTTCACGCACGATTTCCTTGGCGAAACCGCCACGCGGCTCATCAACGAGGTCAAGGGCATCAACCGCGTCACCTATGACGTGACCAGCAAGCCTCCGGGCACCATCGAGTGGGAATGATCCACCTGACCGGCACACTGACCTGTGCGCCGCAGGACCGGCAGACGGTGCGCGACGCCTTGCCCGCGCACATCCGCCACACCCGGGCCGAACCTGGCTGCCTCGAATTCGAGGTGGTCGAAACGCGCCCGGGGGTCTTTGCGGTCTCGGAACTGTTTGTCGACCGCGCGGCCTACGAGGTCCACCAGACCCGCACGAAAGCCAGCGACTGGTTCACGGCGACCGTCGGCATGACACGCGACTACACCGTCTCCGAGGTCTGATCCCGGCTTGCCATTCCCGGCCCGGTCTGGGCAGATGCGCAGGTGGAGAAGGAGAGCCCGACATGCGCCGGCACAGACCCCGATGAGCGAGACTTTGCGCGCCTGTCTCTGGATGATCGGAGCCATCGTTTCCTTCACCTCCATGGCTGTGGCCGGCCGGGCCGTCAGCCTTGATCTCGATACGTTCGAGATCATGATGTACCGCAGCCTGATCGGCGTCGCCATCGTCCTGGTGGTGTCGGGACTGGCGCGCACGCAGTCGCAGATCACCACCCGCAGCCTCGGCTGGCACCTGATCCGCAACATCAGCCATTTCACCGGGCAGAACCTGTGGTTCTTTGCCATCACCGCGATCCCGCTGGCCCAGGTTTTCGCGCTGGAATTCACCTCGCCGCTCTGGGTCATGGTGCTCTCGCCGCTGATCCTGGGCGAGCGGCTGACCCGGACCCGGGCCATCTCGGCGCTGTTCGGCTTTGTCGGCATCCTGATCGTTGCCCGCCCCAGCCCCGAAACCCTTGACATCGGCTTGCTGGCGGCCGCGCTGGCCGCGATCGGCTTTGCCGGATCGGCGGTGTTCACCCGCCGCCTGACCCGCACGGAAACCATCACCTGCATCCTGTTCTATCTGACGGTGATGCAGGCGGTCTTTGGCCTGATCTGCGCGGGGTATGACGGCGACATCGCCCTGCCGTCGGCGGCGAACTGGCCGTGGATCGTGCTGATTGCCTGCGCGGGTCTGCTGGCTCATTTCTGCCTGACCACAGCGCTGCGCATCGCACCCGCCACGGTTGTAATGCCGATTGACTTTGTCCGCTTGCCGGTGATCGCAATTCTGGGAATGCTGGTCTATGCCGAACCTCTGGATCCCTATGTCATTCTCGGTGCCGCCGTCATTTTCGCCGCGAATTACTATAATATCCTGCATGAAACACGGCCTGTTACGGGAAAGTTACGTAGCGGCGCATAAGCTTCCCGTGACGTACGGTCAAAGATTGACCGGTTCGAGAACGCCTGTACCCTCTACCTTGAGGAGAGACTTCTAATCAGGGATGAGGAAACAATGAAAAAAATACTGGTCAGCGCCTCGGCGCTTGCCCTTGCCGCTGGATCAGCCTCGGCAGCCGGGCTCGACCGTTCAGGGCAAAGCGTGCTGAGCATCTTCGATGCCGACAACACTGCCACGCTGTCCTTTGGCTATGTGCAGCCATCCGTCACCGGCCGTGACGCGCTGGGCAACAAGTACGATGTCGGCGAAAATTACACACAGACCGGGTTGACCTACACCAACGCCGTCAACAGCCAGTTCAATTATTCGGTGATCCTGGATCAGCCCTATGGGGTCAATGTGGATTACAACGGCAACCCTGCGACCAGCACGCTGGCCGGCACGGGCGCGGATCTGCGTTCCGAGGCGATCAGCTTTGTCGGTCGTTACAAGATCAACGACCGCTTCAGCGTCTTTGGCGGCATCAAGGGCGAACGCGTTTCCGCCGAAGTGGCGCTGAATGGCCAGGCCTATGCCCAGGCGATTTCGACCGCTGCCGTGGCCCGCAGCTTCTCGGGCTCCCTGCCCGCCGGTGCCCCGGCCCTGTCGCCGACGACACTGGGGGCGGCACTTGCCGGCAGCCCCACCGCCGCCGGGACCATCGACACGACCTATGGCGCCGGGACCACGGCTGCCCTGGGGGGCGCGGTCGCCGGACAGATCGGCAGCTACTTTGCCAACGGCGGTTACGACTTCGAGATGGAAGACGACTCCTCTGTCGGCTACGTTGTCGGTGCGGCCTACGAGATCCCCGATATCGCCCTGCGCTTAGCCGCCACCTACAGCTTCGAGATCGACCACAAGGCGGACACCACGGAACGGCTGTACGGCACCACGTTCAAAAGTGATGTCGAATACGTCACACCGCAGTCGCTCAACCTGGATTTCCAGACCGGAATCGCTGCGGGCACTCTGCTCACGGCCAGCTACCGCTGGACTGACTTTTCAGAGGTCGACGTGATCCCGACAACGCTGAACTCGGATCTTGTGAATCTCGAAGATTCGCACCGCTACACCATCGGGCTGGCGCGCCAGTTCAACGATCAGTTCGCCGGCTCGATCTCGTTCATCTACGAGCCTGAAACCGGCGCCAAGACCGTCTCGCCGCTGGGGCCGACCGACGGGCTGATGGGGGTTTCCCTGGGCGGGCGCTATGTGAACGGACCGATGAAGATCTCGGCCGGGATCAACTACTCCAAACTCGGCGATGCCGATGCGGGTGTGGCCGACAGATCGGTCGCCAAGTTCCGCGACAACTCGGCCGTCGGCATTGGATTCAAGGCAGAAATGACGTTCTGAACCGGATAGGATTTGCACCGAAGACCGCCCGGACCAGACAGTCCGGGCGGTTTGCATTTCCGGCAATGTCCGACCGGACAGCATCTGCCCGCCCCTGATCGTTAATGACGCGTTCCTTTCCCTTTCTGAGCATGTTCCGGGTCGCGGACTCACGGCAACCGGGTCTAGAACCGCGATATGATACAGCAAACCGCACTCACCGCCCGGGCCTGGGGCGAACTGGCGCTTCTGGCGCTGATCTGGGGCGGATCCTTTCTTGCCATCCGCACCGCGCTGGACGAAATCGGTCCGCTGACATCGGTATTGCACCGCACCTTCTGGGCCATGTGCGCCCTCTGGGTGGTGATCGCCCTGCGCCGTATCGCCCTGCCCCGGAATCCGCGCCTGTGGGGGGCGTTCCTGGTCATGGGACTGCTGAACAATGTCCTGCCCTTTTCGCTCATGGCCTGGGGCCAGCTGCATATCCCGACCGGGCTGACCTCGATCTTCAATGCGGCGACGGCGATATTCGGCGTTCTGGTCGCGGCACTGGTCTTTGCCGACGAGCGGCTCAGCCCGCGCAAGGCCCTGGGTGTGGCGCTGGGTTTTGCCGGCGTTGCCATCGCCGTCGGCCCCGCCGCGCTGACATCCTTTGACGTGACCTCGCTTGCGCAGCTTGCGGTGCTGGCGGGCACCCTATCCTACGCCTGCGCCGGAGCCTGGGCGCGGCATACACTGCGGGGTCTGCCGCCCGAACTGGCCGCCGCCGGCATGCTGACCGGATCGACCCTGATCATGGCGCCGCTGACCCTGTGGACCGAGGGCGTGCCCAGCTTCGACCTGCACCCTGCCACCTGGCTGGCCATAGGCTATTATGCCGGAATCGCCACAGCCCTGGCTTACCTGTTGTATTACAGGGTGTTGGCGATGGCAGGCAGCGGCAACCTGATGCTGGTGACACTGCTGATTCCCCCGGTTGCGATCACACTGGGTGCGCTGGTGCGCGGCGAGGCATTGTCCGCAGGTGCCTATGGCGGCTTTGTCCTTCTGGCACTGGGGCTCATGGTGCTGGACGGTCGGATCTGGCGCGCCGCCCTGCGTAGGGTTTGACGCCGCTGCCCGCGCTGGATACGTAACGGCGCAACTCCTCCAACCGGAAGGCGCACGAACCATGCTGTACGACTCTGCCGAATCCTGGCTTGCGGCGCCGCGAAAACGTGTGGTGCTTTTCGCAATGTCGGGCCTGGGCAAGACCCATGTCTCCAACATGCTGCGCAGTGACGGCGACTGGTTCCACTATTCCATAGATTACCGCATCGGCACCCGCTACATGGGCGAATACATCGCCGACAACGCCAAACAGCAGGCAATGAAAGTGCCGTTTCTGCGCGACCTGCTGATGAGCGATTCGATCTACATCGGCTCGAATATCACCTTTCACAACCTGGCCGCCGTTTCCGCCTATCTGGGCAAACCGGGCGCGCAGGCCAAGGGCGGTCTGCCGATGGCCACCTACCAGCGCCGTCAGGAACAGTTCGCCCGCGCGGAAAAACAGGCGTTGCTGGACACCGGTTATTTCATCGACCGGGCCGATGCGCTCTATGGCTATCCGCATTTCGTCTGCGACACCGGCGGGTCGATCTGCGAATGGGTGTCACCCGAGGATCCCGCCGATCCGATCCTGTCGGCGCTGTCGCAGCAATGCCTGATGATCTGGATCCGTGGCAGTGAAGCCCATACCGAAGAACTGATCCGCCGCTTTGACCGCGCCCCCAAGCCGATGGCGTATCAGCCCGAATTCCTCCTGCGGGTCTGGACGGAATACCTTGCGCTCAAGGGCTGTGGCGAATCCGAGGTTGATCCCGATGATTTCATCCGCTGGACCTATGCCCAGGCGCTTGCCCACCGGCAGCCGCGCTACGAAGCGATGGCCCGGAACTGGGGCATAACGGTCGAGGCGGCGGATCTAGCCGGGGCCACCACTCCGGCGGCGTTCGAAGCGGTGGTGGCCGCTGCGCTGGCCGCGCGTTAGCAGCCCGCGATCACCGTCGCCACCGCCTCGCGGGCGCCCCGCAGGGGCAGGTCGAACAGCGTTTCCCCTGCGGGGTTGCGCACCACCAGGTGGCTGCCGGACTGCATGGCGGCGATCACCGCGGCATCCGAGGACAAGGCCGCCAGCGCCCGCGTGTCACCGTCCGCCCGGAAGCCGAGCGGGTAGGTCTTGCCGTCGATCACAATGATCAGGTTCTGGCCGTGCAGCGCGCTTTGTCCAATCCCATCCAGTTGCAGAAACATCTCTCCCCCGCGTTTGCAGAAGAATATCACCCGCGCGCCCTCAGCCCGCCCCGGTGCGTCAATCGTGGCATAACCCGTGCCGTTCCCTGATCGCCCGTAACGCCAGGCCCGGCCGGCGTCGCTCAGCCCCGGTCCTGGTGGCAGGGTGCCGACCTCGGCCGTACAGCGCTGCTGCACACATTGCGTGTGGGCCGCGCTGCCCTCGGCGCCCCCGTCGGGCCCGTGCAGGCAGCTCCAGATGCACTGCTGGTCGGCGACCCCGACCTGCGCCGACGCAGCCTGTACAAGGCCCAGAAACACCACCACCGGCACAATAACTCGCATCAAAGGGCTCCGATCCCCGACTCAACCGGTGTCCAGCCTACACCAGTCCCGCCACCTTGCCAGAGAGTGGTGCCCGACCGTTCGCAACAAACCGCCGCCACGCCGTGCCGGACAAGTCGGCTCAGCGCTTGTGATGCCGGCCGCTCTGGCCTATCTCTGCCACGCCCAGCGCCCGCGACGACTGCCAAGGATTGACCGATGCCCATCAAGCTGCCCTCCGACCTGCCCGCCTATGCCGTCTTGTCGCGCGAGGGTGTCATGGTCATGCCCGAGGATGCCGCCAGCCATCAGGATATCCGGCCGTTGCGCATCGGGCTGCTCAATCTCATGCCCAAGAAGATCCAGACCGAGACCCAGTTCGCCCGGCTGATCGGCGCCAATCCGCTCCAGATCGAGCTCAGCCTGATCCGGATGAGCGAACATGAAACCCGCAACACCGCCGCCGAACATATGGAGACGTTCTACCGCCCCTTCACCGAGGTCGAAGCCAGCGGCGAGAAATTTGACGGGCTGATCATCACCGGCGCCCCGATCGAGCGGCTGGAGTACACCGACGTCACCTACTGGGACGAACTCACCCGGGTGTTCGACTGGACCCAAACGCATGTGCATTCGACCTTTGGCGTGTGCTGGGGCGGCATGGCGATGATCAACTACTTCCACAGCGTGCCGAAACACCTGCTGGACGCCAAGGCGTTCGGCTGCGTGCGTCACCAGAACCTTGTGCCCGCCTCACCCTACCTGCGCGGGTTTTCCGACGACATGGTGATCCCGGTCAGCCGCTGGACCGAGCTGCGGCGCGACGAAATCGAATCCGCGGGCCTGCCGGTGCTGATCGACAGCCCCGAGACCGGCCCCTGTCTGGTCGAGGATACCGCGCACCGCGCGCTCTACATTTTCAACCACCTCGAATACGACAGCGACACGCTGAAACAGGAATATGACCGCGACGTCGCGGCCGGCACGACCATCAATGTGCCCGCAAATTATTACCCCGCGGACGACCCGACCCAGCGCCCGCAGAACCGCTGGCGCAGTCATGCGCACCTTCTCTATGGCAACTGGGTCTCCGAGCTCTACCTGACAACTCCGTTTGACATGACGCAGATCGGCAGCGCCAGCACCGACCTGCGCACATAATCCAAAGGTGTTTGCATGAGTGTCCGTTTCCTGTCCGTCCTGACACTTGTGCTGGCGGCGGGATGCTCCGCGCTGGTGGAACGCCGCGCCGATACACGCGAAGCCGAGGCGGTGCGCGAATGGCCACCCGTCGGTCAGTTTGTCGATGTGGGCGGCGGGCGGCGGGTACACGCCCTTGTCACCGGGTCCGGCCCGGATCTGGTGCTGATCCACGGCGCATCCGGCAATCTGCGCGACTTTGCCTTCGATTTCGTCGACCAGGTCAAGGGCCGCTACCGGGTCATCGCGTTCGACCGCCCGGGTCTTGGGTATTCCGACCGCCCCTCGGATGCCTTTGGCGGTGCCTTCAACACTGCGGCCGAAAGCCCCGCGCAGCAGGCCGACATGCTCTGGCAGGCAGCAGAAAAACTGGGGGTCACCCGTCCCATCGTGCTGGGCCACTCCTACGGCGGATCCGTCGCCATGGCCTGGGGGCTGGATCATCCCGCCGCAGCACTGGTGATTGTCGCGGGCGCCACCATGCCCTGGCCCGGTGAGCTTGGCCTGTCCTATACCGTCCTCGGCTCGTCCCTGGGCGGCGCAGTGCTGCCACCGCTGGTGACGGCCTTTGCCGGAGAGGATCGGATCAACAGCGCGGTTGCCGCCATCTTTGCCCCGGATCAGCCGCCTGCGGGCTATCTGCAATACGTCGGTCCCGGCCTGACCCTGCGCCGCGAGTCCCTGCGCGCCAACGGCCGCCAGGTCGACAGCCTGCGGCCGCATGTCGTTGCCATGTCGCAAAGATACCCCGCGATCACAATCCCGGTCGAACTGGTACACGGCGATGCAGACAACACTGTGCCGCTGGACGTGCACTCACGGCGGCTGGATGCGCTGCTGCCCAACAGTACCCTGACCGTGCTGACCGGTGTCGGCCACATGCCGCATCACGCCCGGCCGCAGGCAGTCGTCGCGGCAATCGACCGCGCCGCGCGCAAGGCCGGACTGCGCTAGCAGCCCCGGCGCCAAAACACACGCCCCACATTCCCGGAGTTGCAAGAATCCCCGCCAGAGTCCGAGACGTTTCCTCTCCCACACCGTCCCGCTGCGGGACCTCGGCTTCCACAATTGCGTTAACCGGTTTAACATCCCATATTGCCCGCAAAAGACAGGACAACCCGCATGGATCTTCCCTTTGACGGCGCCATCAGCGCCTTTTTCGCCAAAGACGCCCCGAAAGAGGTGCGCGACGCCATTCAGCGTGCCGAAAAGGAAGATATCCTGAATCCGAACTATCCCTATTCCGAAATCCTGCCGAAAAAGGCCTATGAAAAGGACCTTGAGAAGCTGCAGATCGAACTGGTGAAGATGCAGTCCTGGGCGCGCGAGACCGGCGCCCGCATCGCCATCCTGTTCGAAGGCCGGGACGCCGCCGGCAAGGGCGGCACGATCAAGCGTTTCCGCGAAAACCTCAATCCGCGCGGGGCGCGCACCGTGGCATTGCCCAAACCCTCGGACACCGAGGCGACGCAGTGGTATTTTCAGCGCTACATCCCGCACCTGCCCGCCGGCGGCGAAATCGTGTTCTTTGACCGCTCCTGGTACAACCGTGGCGTCGTCGAACACGTGTTCGAATTCAGCACGCCGGATCAGCGCCAGCATTTTTTTGCCCAGGTGCCGGATCTCGAAAAGATGCTGGTCGAGGACGGCATCCACCTGTTCAAGATCTGGCTCAACGTCGGTCAGGCCGAACAGCTGCGCCGATTTCTCGACCGGGAAAAAGACCCGCTGAAACAGTGGAAACTCAGCTGGATCGACGTCGAGGGACTGAAACGCTGGGATGCCTATTCCGCCGCCATCCCCGAGACGCTGACCCTGACCCACACCCAGTCCGCCCCCTGGACCGTGATCCGCTCGGACGACAAGCGGCGGGCGCGGCTCGAGGCGATCCGCGCGGTTCTGTGCGGGCTGAACTACACCAACAAGGATGCCAAGGCGCTGGGGCAGACAGATGCCAGGATCTGCGGAGGCCCCGAGCTCTGGGATGCCTAAACGCGGCTACCACCACGGCAATCTGGCGCAGGCGCTGGTCGATGCCGCGCTGACCCTGATCGAACAGAAGGGTCCGACCGGCTTCACCCTCTCCGAGGCCGCCAAGCAGGCCGGTGTGACCCCGGCTGCCGTCTACCGGCATTTCTCGGGCCGCGAGGATCTGATCGCCGAAGCGGCGCTGCAGGGCTATGAAATCTTTGCCGACCTGATGCAATATGCTTATGACAGCGGCCAGCCCTCGGCCCTGGCCTCATTCGAGGCGACGGGGAGGGCCTACCTTGCCTTTGCGCGCAAGTACCCCGGCCACTATATCGCGATGTTTGAGAGCGGCGTTTCCGTCAACCATTCGCCCGAGCTTGCCGCGGTGTCGGCCCGGGCGCGCGGCGTGCAGGAACGTGCCGCGGCTGGTCTGAGCCAGCACATCCCGACGGCGAAGCGGCCGCCCGCCGCAATGGTTTCTGCCCATATCTGGGCCCTGAGTCACGGGGTGGTGGAGCTGTATGCGCGCAACTCTCCCGGCACGCAAAGCCCCTATCCGCCCGAGGATCTGCTGGAATCCGGCATCGGGATCTATCTGCGCGGCCTCGGTCTGCTGCCGCCGGACAAATGACCCGGGCCGGACCCGGTTTGTCGGCACCGGTGCCGAAGAACCTTGGGCCCGCATCCGGGATGGCGTAGGGCAGATCGCGGCGCGCAACCACATGCGGCGCGCACAGTATCAAGAGGGTGGAATGCCAGAGAAAACCTTTGTTCTGGGGTTGGGCGCGTCAAAGTCCGGCACCACTTGGATCCAGACATATCTGCACCGGGCCGAGGGCGTGGACATGGGGCGTCTGGGCGAATACCAGGTCTGGGACGCGTTGCATCTGCCGGAAAACAGCCGCTACCGCATTGCCCGTCCCGGACTGGTGCAGCGGCTCGAGGCCGCGCTTGCCGTCCGCGTTGGCCTGCCGGTGAAGGGTCCGGTTTTCCGCTATGGCCTGCAACAGAACCCCGCCCGCTATTTTGAGTATTTCCAGCACCGTCTGGCCCAGCCGGGCATCCGCGTCACCGGCGACATCTCTCCCGGCTATGCCGGGCTGCCTGTGTCCGTATTGCAGATGATCGACTCCACGTTTGCAACCCGGGGCATCGCGGTCAAACCGCTGTTCGTCATGCGCGATCCGATCGAGCGCGCCTGGTCCATCGTCAAGATGCGGCGCCGCAAGGGCCGGAGCGGCGGAGACGGCGACACATCCGCAGAATCCGATTTTCGCGAGGCTGTCCGCGCGGGGTTTGGCGTGAGCTACGAGACTTCACTGCGCAACATCGACGCCGCCTTTGGCCCCGGACGCGCCTATCTGGGTCTGTTCGAGACGATGTTCACCCCCGAGGCCGTGCAGCGCCTCAGCGATTTCGCCGGAATTCACAGCAATCCCGCCGCCAGCCGCCAGCGGGTGAACGATTCCGGCGACCGCTCGGGGGTTGCGCCCGCCCTCGCCCGCGACGTGTTCGACACCTTTGCCGCCGATTACGCCTATTGCCTGGCCCGCTTCCCTGAGGCGCGCACCGCATGGCCGCACGCCCATCTGTCTGGCTGAAACGCAAAAGGGCGGCCCGAAGGCCGCCCTTTGTAACACCGTTCCGAAACGCTTAACGCTTGGAGAACTGGAAGCTCTTGCGGGCCTTGGCACGACCGAACTTCTTCCGCTCGACGACACGGCTGTCACGGGTCAGGAAGCCCGCCGCCTTCAGTGCCGCGCGCAGCGAGGGATCATAGAGTTGCAGTGCCTTGGACACACCGTGCTTGACCGCGCCGGCCTGACCGGACAGTCCGCCACCCTTGACAGTGGCGACAACGTCGAACTGGCCTTCGGTGCCGGAAACGGTGAACGGCTGCTTCAGGATCATCTGCAGCACGGGGCGCGCGAAATAATCGTTGATCGGCTTGCCGTTCACGGTGACCTTGCCGGAGCCCGGCTTGATCCAGACGCGGGCGACCGCGTCCTTGCGCTTGCCGGTGGCATAGGCCCGGCCCAGAGCGTCGCGCTGCGGCTCGCGGGGTTCGGCGATTGCAACCACGGCTTCGACGCCGGCGGCGGTGCCCAGGTCTTCCAGGGAATTGATCTGTTCAGCCATTATTTTGCCACCCGGGTGTTCTTGGAGTTCATCGACTTCACATCCAGCACTTCGGGGCTCTGGGCCTCGTGGGGATGCTCGCCGCCTGCATAGACGCGCAGGTTGGTCATGACGGACCGGCTCAGACGGTTGCCCGGCAGCATGCGCTTGATCGCCTGGACGACAACACGCTCGGGGTGTGCGCCCTCAAGGATCTGCTGCTTGGTGCGCGACTTGATGCCGCCCGGATGTCCGGTGTGCCAGTAAAAGTTTTCCTGGCGTTTGTTGCCGGTCATCTGCACTTTTTCAGCGTTGATGATGATCACGTTGTCGCCCATGTCCATGTGCGGTGTGAACGACGGCTTGTGCTTGCCACGCAGACGCATGGCGACGATCGAAGCGAGACGGCCCAGCACCACGCCTTCGGCGTCGATGATGATCCATTTCTTCTCGATGTCTGCAGGTGTTGCAGAAAAGGTTTTCATATGGGGTTACCCTTGGTTTGACGTGTTCCGGACTCATGCGTGGGGCATGAGGCCCGCGAAATCCGATTGCCGGGTTATACGGGCTGGACACGCACAGTCAAGCGCGTGAAGTCAAATATAATACTGCGTATTCAATGGCTTGAAATTAAGGTATCCAGATACCCCAATCCGGAGCCACTGCGGAACCACATCGGCCACCGCCGCCGCGCCCCGGAACCGGGCTCGCTTTGCCGCCCGCGCCGGAAACCAGCGCGCGCCAGCGGCGCGCCCCGCCGGATCAGGCCCCTCAGACCGCGATCTGCTCGGGCGGGTTTTCCAGCAGCCGCCGCAACCGCTCCATCGCCGCCTCAAAGCTCGCCAGCGTCACCTGCGCATTGATTCCGATGCGTATGGCATGGGGCGCAAAGCCGTCGCGCAGGGCGAACTCGTCCGCCGCGCGCACCTGCACGCCCTGCGCCTCGGCCGCCTGGCAGAACGCACCGGCCCGCCAGCCGGAGGGCAGATGCAGCCACAGGAACGGCATGTCCGCGCGCCAGACCAGATCGTGTGTGCCCAGCACATTCACCGCGGCCCGGATATAGCGCCCGAGCTCTTCGCGCACGCGCGCCATGATCTTCGGCGTTTCGTCCCGGCTCAGAATATCTTCGGTCAGATCCGCGAGAGGTCTCGCCAGCCCGAAAAAGCCGTGCTCGGCCACGCGCCGCAGATCCGCCCGCCGCTCCTGCGGAGCGACGGCGAAACCGATGCGCAGGGCCGGGGTGATGGTCTTGGAGATCGAGGACACGTACCAGCTCTGACCCGGCAGCAAGGCCCGATAGGACAGCTCCCGCGCCTGGCCCACCCGGTAACAATCATCCTCGAGCACCTGCAACCCGGTCCGCCGCGCAACCTCGGCAATGGCCTGCCGCCGCTCCAGTGGGGTGAACAGGCCGGTCGGGTTGTGCATTTCCGGCGAGGTGCACAGCAACTGTGCCTCATGACGGCGCACCAGATCCTCAAGAGCTTCGGGGATGATGCCGAACGCATCCATCGGCACGCCGACCACATCTGCCCGCAACAGCTCTGCCGCGCGGCGGAAACCGACATAGTTCAGCTCTTCAAGCAGAACGACCGGGCGCCGCCCGCGCAGCACCGCCTGCATCACCAGCGATATGCCATTCTGCCCGCCATGGCTCAGCACGATATCTTCCTGGTCCAGCGGCCCCAGCGGCGTGTCCTCCAGCCATCGCACCACCGCACGGCGCGCCGACGCGAACCCGGCGCGGGACGGATAGTTCAGCAGGTCAGCCGCCGGCCGGTCCGCAAGGCGCCGCAGCCCGTCCCGGATCATCGCAACCTGCCCCATATCCGGCAGCTTGGCCGAAAACAGGCTGACCAGATCGGTCTCTTCGGGCGCAGTGTGTTGCTGCCATAAAATGTCCGGCGGCGTTTCAGGGCCTGCGGGACTGGCGACAAACGTCCCGCGCCCGACCTCGGCCCGCAAGACGCCCTCGTCGGTCAGGACAGTATAGGCGCGCGCCACTGTGCCCGGGGTGATCCCCAGCGCCCAGGCCAGTTCGCGCACCGGCGGAAGCCGCTCTTCGACACGCAGCGCGCCGTCCTCCAGCGCCGACCGGATCGCCCCCACGACCGAACGGTACTTTGCCCCCTTGCCGGAGGACTCATAACGATTGAGAATTGTATCCATTACAATCTTTCACTCGACGCCACACAATCGACATTGTATCTCTAAATGCGTAGCAATATCGCTACATTGTGTCAATACAATTTAAAGGAACACTCTGATGGCACAGACATCACATGCCCCGCACCTCGCCTTTCTCAGCGCCGAGGCCCACCTCGCGCCGCTGCCGGCCTTCGCGGTATTTGCGGCGGTGATTCTGACCAAATGGAGCACCCGTCACCGTACCCGCCGTGCGCTCGCCCGGCTCGAACCGCACCTGCTGCGCGATATCGGTCTGGACTCCCTGGCCGCACGGCACGAGGCCAGCCGCATGTTCTGGCAAGGCTGATCCCTGACTTGCCAGACCTCTTGCCTGGGCGCGGTTCTGCCGCGCCCCTTTTTGTTGTCGCCCTGTCGGCCCTGCCTGCTTCGCTCGGGCAAATCTCGCCCCCCAACCCGGCCGACCTCCGGTTTCATCTGCCCCTGAAGGGCGCCGACAAGGCCCCAAATTGCGCGGCTCAGCCCACGGGCGGCAACGAATAGGTCAGCGAGGCACGCGCGACAGGCTCGGATGCGCCTTCGGAAAACAGCAGCACGTCACAGACCGACAGCACCCGCCCCAACTTGAGCACCCGGCACTGCGCCAGCACATCGCGCCCCGCCGCAGGCTTGCGCATGAAATCTATGGAACAGTTGGTGGTCACCGCCAGCGCCTCCCGACCGATCCGCGCCATGGTGGCAACATAGGCCGCCACGTCCGCCAGCGCGAACATCGACGGCCCCGAGACCGTCCCACCGGGCCGCAGATGCTCTTCCTTCACCAACAGGCGCATTACCAGCAGGTCCTCGTCGAGCCGATCAATTCCGAACATTCCCCGGACCTGCGGAAACACCGAGTCCAGAAATGGCCCCATCTCTTCTGCTGTCACTTTCAGCGCCATGCTTGTCCTCCCCTGACCTGCCCGCCTAAGCTGCCGCCAAGCGCGAAGGAGGACAAGATGACAATCGTAACCCGCACCGATACCGGCGCCGTCCGGCATCTGCAACTGAACGCGCCTGAACGGCTGAACGCCCTGTCGGACGCCATGCTCGCGGCACTTCAGGCAGAATGCGAGGCCCTGATGGACGACCGCAGCATCCGCGTCGTGATCCTGTCCGGCACGGGCAAGGCGTTCTGCGCCGGTCATGACCTCAAGGAAATGACCGCCGGGCGGCAGGCACCGGACGGCGGCGCGGCCTACTTCAAAGACCTTTTCGACCGCTGCGCCACCTTCATGCAGACCCTGCCCCGCCTGCCGCAACCAGTGATCGCCCAGGTTCATGGCACGGCCACCGCCGCCGGCTGCCAGCTTGTGGCCTCCTGCGACCTCGCGGTCGCGGCGCAGGGCTCCCGGTTCGGAGTGAACGGCGTGAACATCGGGTTGTTCTGCTCGACCCCCATGGTGGCGTTGTCGCGCAACATCCCGACCAAACACGCCTTCGAGATGCTGACCACCGGCGCCTTCATTGATGCCGACCGCGCCGCCGAGCTTGGTCTGGTGAACCGCGTGGTGCCCCCCGGCGATCTCGGGGCCGCAACACGTGCGCTCGCCGAGACCATCGCCGCCAAGCTGGGGTCGGCCGTCACTGTCGGCAAGCAGGCCTTCTACCAACAGTTGCAGATGCCGCTGGACCGCGCCTATGCCCATACCGGGGATGTCATGGTGCGCAACATGCTCGACCGCGACACCACCGAAGGCATCGCCGCCTTTCTCGCCAAGCGCGATCCGGACTGGCCCCAGAACTAGGGCGCCCGGTCCGGTCACGGCATTCGCCGTCATGGCGCAGCAACCCCCGTGACAAACGGTGCCAATGCGCCTAAATGGCCCACATGACACAAGAGCTACACATCGTCGGCGGCGGAATGGCCGGATCCGAAGCCGCCTGGCAGGCCGCAAGCCGTGGCATCCGGGTGGTACTGCATGAAATGCGCCCCAAGGTGAAGACCTTTGCGCACAAGACTGAAAACCTTGGAGAAATGGTCTGCTCCAACTCGTTCCGCTCGGACGATTCCGAACAGAATGCCGTCGGCCTGCTGCATTGGGAAATGCGCGCCGCCCAGGGGCTGATCATCTCGACCGCGTACCAGCACCGCCTGCCCGCCGGCGGCGCCCTGGCCGTCGACCGCGACGCCTTTGCCGCCAGCATCACCGACCGGCTGAAGGCACACCCCAACATCCGGATTTCCCACGAGGAAATTTCGGAACTGCCTGGGGATGGCCAGTGGATCATCGCCACCGGTCCGCTGACCTCCGAAGGACTGGGTCGCGCCATCCAGGCCGAAACCGGCTCCGAGGCACTGGCTTTCTTCGACGCCATCGCGCCGATCCTCTATGCCGACAGCATCGACATGTCCAAGGCCTGGATGCAGTCGCGCTATGACAAGGGCGAAACCGAAGAGGAACAGCGCGCCTATCTCAATTGCCCAATGGACAAAGAGACTTACGAGGCGTTCATCGACGCGCTTCTGGCCGCCGACAAGACCGAATTCCACGAAGGTGAAACCGCCGGGTACTTTGACGGCTGCCTGCCGATCGAGGTGATGGCCGAACGAGGCCGCGAAACGCTGCGGCACGGCCCGATGAAACCGGTCGGTCTGACCAATCCGCATCAGCCCGAAGTCAAGGCACATGCGGTGGTGCAACTGCGCCGCGACAATGCCCTGGGCACCCTGTTCAACATCGTCGGCTTCCAGACCAAGATGAAATACGGCGCCCAGAAGGACGTGCTGCGGATGATCCCCGGGCTGGAAAACGCCCAGTTCGCGCGCCTCGGCGGCATCCACCGCAACACGTTTCTGAACTCACCCATCCTGCTCGACGATCAGATGCGGCTGAAATCCCGGCCGAATATCCGCTTTGCAGGCCAGATCACCGGTGTTGAGGGCTATGTCGAATCCGCAGCCATGGGCCTTCTCGCCGGTCGGCTTGCGACTGCCGAAATTCTTGGCCAGGACCTGCCGCAGGTGCCGCAGGACAGCGCGCATGGCGCCCTGGTGCACCACATCACCGGCGGCGCCGAGGCCAAGACCTTTCAGCCGATGAATGTGAATTTCGGTCTGTTCCGCCCGCTCGACGGGGTCAAGGGCGGACGCCGCGGGCGTGTGACCCGCTACAAAGCCTACACTGACCGCGCCAAGGCTGCCTGGTCGGCCTGGCTCGAGGCACAGACGCTGGACGCCAGCGTCGCGGAATGATTTACTGCTCGCATGGCAGATACATTTCTGGACAAGGTCTACGGCGCCACACCGCCGGAAAACGTGTGCGAGCTTTACGATGCCTGGGCCCCCAGTTACGACGCTGAGGTGACGGAAAATGGATATGCCACCCCGGCCCGCGCCGCAAAGGCGCTGGCACAGCATCTGGCCAGCCGCGACGTTCCGATTCTCGATTACGGCTGTGGCACCGGGCTGTGCGGTGTGGCACTGCAGACTGTGGGCTTCAAGGTGATCGACGGCTGCGACATTTCCACACAAATGCTTGCCCGCGCTACGGACAAGGCGGTTTATCGCACGCTCGACCGTGTCGATTTCGATGCACCGCCCGACATCGCCCCCGGCACATATGCTGCGATCACCGCAATCGGCGTCATGGGCGCCGGTGCGGCGCCCATCAGCCTGCTGGACGGGCTGATGTCCAAACTCGCCAAAGGCGGAAAACTGGTGTTCTCCCAGAACGACCTGGCCCGCAAGCGACGCGGCAGCATGGCGCGGATCCACGAACATCTCGACACCGGAAGCGCCACCCTGCTGCATGCCAAAGTCGGCCCACACCTTCCGGGAATCAACCTGAAGTCCACAATTTACATCCTTGAAAAGAATTGATTTTCACCACACGCTTTGCGCCATCCCCGACCGGCCCCCTGCATCTGGGCCATGCCTATTCGGCTTTGCTTGCACATGACATGGCCCGTGCCCGGAACGGATGCTTCCTGCTGCGGATCGAAGATATCGACCGCGCCCGCAGCAAACCGCACTGGGAACAGCAGATTTATGACGACCTGGCATGGCTCGGGATTGGCTGGGACGCGCCGCCGCTGCGCCAATCCGACCGCCAGGACACCTACCAGGCCGCCCTGGACACACTCTGGGGCCGCGGCCTGCTCTATCCCTGCAGCTGCACCCGCCGCGACATCACCGAGGCCGCCAGCGCGCCACAGGAGGGCAGCCTGCCACCGGTCGGCCCGGACGGGCTGATCTATCCCGGCACCTGCCGCACCCGCCCCAGACCGGCTCGGCGCCCCGGCGACGCGGCACTTCGGCTTGATCTCACCGCGGCGCTGCGGGACGCCACCCTCGCCGGCGCCAGCCTGCTTTCATTTCAGGAAACCGGATCCGGACCGCAAGGCAGGACCGGAGATATCTCGTTCGAGGCTGGCGCGTTGCGGCACAGTGTCGGCGATGTCGTACTGGCCCGACGCGACATGGGCACGTCCTACCATCTCTCGGTCGTGCTCGACGATGCCGACCAGAGGATCAACCATGTCGTGCGCGGCGCCGACCTGTTCGAGGCCACCCAGATACATGTGCTGCTGCAGCGACTCCTGGCGCTGCCCACCCCCTGCTATCACCATCACCGGCTGATCCGCGACGACACTGGCAAGCGCCTTGCCAAACGCGACGACGCGCGCGCACTGGCCAAGTACCGCGCCGACGGTCTCGGCCCCCGGGACATCCGCGCCATGGTCGGGCTCTGATCCCGTCCCCCGGTTTCTTCTCTTCAAAAATACTCGGATTCGGCCGCCATGACCCGCGCCGCCCTCAGGCGAGCGGCGCCATCAGTTCCACCTCGGACCGATCCCGCACCGCGGTGAAGAAACAGCTGCGCCGGTTGGTGTGGCAGGCCGGTCCGGTCTGCCGCACGATCACCAGCAGGCAATCCCGGTCGCAATCAATGCGCAGGTCGACCAGCTCCTGAACATGGCCAGAGGACTCGCCCTTGACCCAGAACGAGGACCGCGACCGCGACCAGTAGGTGACGCGCCCCGACTCGATGGTCCGGGCCAGCGACTCGGCGTTCATCCAGGCCATCATCAGCACCTCGCCGCTGGCCTCATCCTGGGCAATGGCGGGTATCAGGCCACGGGCATCATAGACCAAAGTCGAAGGATCGAAGGACATGGGAAAAAACCTTTTTGCATCCGCTCAGTTGGTGCCTATTTATGGGTCAGACAGCCAAAGGAAAAGCCATGTCCGGCGAAAGCGACCTGATCAAGCTCTACTCGACGCGCATTCTTGCGCTTGCGGCGGATATTCCCAATACCACCCGGCTCGACTCTCCCGATGCAACCGTCAAGAAGCGCTCGCCCCTGTGTGGCTCGACGGTGACCGTGGACCTGAACATGCGGGACGGACAGGTCAGCGCCTTTGGTCAGGACGTCAAAGCCTGTGCGCTGGGACAGGCCGCTGCGTCGGTCGTGGGGGCTGCGATCATCGGCTGCACGGCGGATCAGATCGTGGCGGCGCGTGATTCACTGCGTGCGATGTTGAAATCCGGCGGCCCTGCCCCGGTCGCGCCTTTTGACGGTCTCGAGGTGTTGCGCCCGGCGGTCGATTACAAGAACCGTCACGCGTCGATCATGCTGACGCTCGAAGCATCAGTCGAAGCGGTGGAAAAGGCCCGCTCGGCCCACTGCGCCTGAGGCCGCGCCACCGTCCCGCGCCACCGTCCCGTTTCCAATCATCCGATTTAACCAGATCGTAACCATCTACCCGCTTATCTGGAAACAGAGGCAGGCGGACGTGCGAAAAAAAGCCGCCGCACTTCGGGGACGAAGGCGGCGGCAAGGAACGTGAACCGTGGGAATCCAGGTCCGCTCTGGCTGGGGTAAGGCGACCCCCTAGGACGGGACAGGCAGTGTCAGTCGCAGCGCATCAGATTTGGGACAGGATGCGAGAGCGCCCGGCACAGTTCACGCAGGCAGAAAACGACGTCAGTAAAATCCGGGAAGATGCAGCCCGGTGACCAGCATCACAATCAGGCTTATCGCGCCAATGGCATCTGTCAGCAGCGTATCCCGCGAGCGTTGCGCCGCCGTCTTGATCTGATCGAACATGGTGTCACCTCTGTCTGAGCATCTCTCTGTTGCCCCTTTGTTCTCACACTCTTTACGTTGTGTAAAGAACTTTATGGGAACACACGCGAACAAAGCGGCACTCACCGCGGAATGTTTCAGCCGACAGAGATCAGCCTGATCGCCTCGTCCTGCCGCATCAACCACAGCAGAACCCGCGCCGCCTGCCCTCTCGGGCCCGCCAGATCCGGGTCTTCGCTCAGCAGCGCCCGGGCGTCAGACTGGGCGACGGCCATCAGATCGGACTGGTGTTCCATATCGCCGACGCGAAAACGCGGCAGACCCGACTGGGCTGTGCCGATCAGATCACCGGAACCGCGCATTTCCAGATCCACCTCGGAAATGCGGAACCCGTCCTCGGTTTCCCGCAGCGTTGTCAGACGCTTCATCCCTGTCTCCGCCAGCGGCGGCTGATACAGCAGCAGGCAGGTCGACGCCTGCGCGCCGCGCCCGACGCGTCCCCGCAACTGGTGCAACTGGGCCAGTCCAAAGCTCTCGGCCTGTTCGATCACCATGATCGTGGCGTTGGGCACGTTCACCCCGACTTCGATCACTGTCGTCGCGACCAGTACCGAGGTCTTCCCGGCCACGAAGGCAGCCATGGCCGCATCCTTTTCCGACGGCGGCAACTGGCCGTGTACCAGCCCGACGACGCCGTCGCCCAAGGCCGCCCGCAGTGACTGGAACCTTTGCTCTGCCGCCATCAGCGGCACCGATTCACTTTCCTCTACCAGCGGGCAGACCCAGTATGCCTGCCGCCCCTCCGAGATCGCGCGGCGCAGATGGCTCACCACCTCGTCAAGGCGTTCGACCGACACCAGCGCGGTTTGGATCGGTTTGCGTCCCGGGGGCTTTTCGTCCAGCACCGAGACCTCCATATCGCCGTACTGCGCCAGCGCGAGACTGCGAGGAATCGGGGTGGCCGTCATCACCAGCACGTCCGCTGCCGCGCCCTTGCGCCCTAGTTCCATGCGCTGGCGCACGCCAAAACGATGCTGTTCATCGACAATGGCGATGCGAAGATCCTGGAACAACACGTCTTTCTGGAACACCGCATGGGTGCCAACCAGAATCTGGATGTCGCCGCGTTCCAGGGCGGCCAGTTTGGCCTGCCGCTCGCCGCCCTTGTCACGCCCGGTCAGCAGCTCAAGAACCACGCCCGCCGCCTCCGCCAGGGGCTGCAAGCCTTCGAGGTGCTGACGGGCGAGAATTTCGGTCGGGGCCATCATCACGCCCTGGCCACCGGCTTCGACGGCCACCAGCAGCGCCATAAAGGCCACCAGCGTCTTGCCAGAGCCGACGTCCCCCTGCAACAGACGGTTCATCCGCTCGGGACGGGCCATATCGGCTGCGATCTCATCCATCGCTCGCATCTGCGCGCCGGTCGGCTGATAGGGAAGCGATTTCAACACCTTGTTACGCAGATGACCCGACCCCTGCGAGACAAGCCCGGCGGCGCGGCGGCGGTGCGCCCGGGCCAGCGCCAACGTGAGCTGGTGCGCCATGAATTCATCGTAGGCCAGCCGCATGCGGGCGGGCGCACCCGCAACCAGATCGGCCATAGACTCCGGCGCATGGGCCTGCCGCAACGCATCGCGCCAACCGGGCCAGCCCACTTTGGCCTTTTGCCCGGGGCTGATCCACTCGGCCAGGTCCGGCAGCCGGTCGAGCACATCCGCAACGGCCTTTGTCATCGCCTTGAGCGTGAGGCCGGCTGTCAGCGGGTAAACCGGCTCGAATCTCGGCAGGCTATCGGCTGCTTCCCGCTTCAGGACATGGTCGGGATGCACCATTTGCGCCATCCCATCAAACAGCTCGACCCGCCCCGACACGATGCGGCGCTGTCCAACCGGCAGGAGTTTGGTCAGATAATCGCCGCGGGCATGGAAATAGACCAGCTGAAATCCGGTTTCGCTGTCCTGAACGTCGATCCGATACGCGCCGCCTTTGGCCCGGGACGGGCGGTGCTGGCCGATTTCGACCTCGACCGTCACCACGCCGGGCAACACCGCGTCCTTCAGCGACATGCGCAGCGCCCGGTCTATGCCGGAATGCGGCAATGTGTAGGCCAGGTCGCGCGGCGCCGAGATATCGAGCTGCCCCAGAAGCTGTACGCTCTTGGGCCCGATTCCCGCGAGCTTGGTCAGATCTCCGAACAGCGGAAACAGAACCTCGGGGCGGCTGCTCATATCCGGCCGATCAGCGTCAGCCAGTCGTCTTCATTGAGGATCTCGATCCCCAGTTCCGCCGCCTTCTTTTCCTTCGACCCGGCCCCGGGCCCCGCGACCAGGATGTCCGTCTTGGCCGAGACCGAGCCCGACACCTTGGCGCCAAGCGACTCGGCCCGCGCCTTGGCTTCGGCCCGGGTCATGCGTTCCAGCGTTCCGGTAAAGACCACCGTCTTGCCCGCGACCGGGCTGCCCTCTGTCCTGGGGCGTTCGGCCTCCTGCACGTCGAGATACGCCACCAATCTGTCGATCGATGCCCGCTCTCTGTCCTGGGCAAAACTGGCGACGAGCGACTGTGCCATCACTTTTCCCACGCCATCAATCGCCAGAAGGTCACCATATGCCGGATCCTCGGGGTCAGCGGCGGCGCGCATCGCGGCTTCAAAAGCCTGCCAGGAACCGTAGTGCCGGGCCAGCAACGTCGAAGCCTGCTCGCCCACATGACGCAGACCCAGCGCAAAAATCAGTCGACGCAGCGCGATCGACCGGCGTTCCTCAATGGCGGCAAACAGATTCTGCGCGGATTTCTCGCCCCATCCTTCCCGGTTCTTCAGTTGCTGCAAGCCGGTGCCGTACCGGCTCTGCAATTCGAATATGTCCGCAGGCTCGCGGACCCATCCGTCCTGATAGAACTGTTCGACCTGCTTGGCGCCCAGCCCCTCGATGTCAAAGGCCGCACGGCTGACAAAATGTTTGAGCTTTTCCACCGCCTGCGCCGGGCAGATCAGGCCGCCGGAACAGCGGCGCACCGCATCGCCCTCTTCGCGGATCGCATCGCTGCCGCACTCGGGACACTTTGTGGGAAAACTGTAGGGCTCAGAGGTCTCAGGTCGTCTTTCCAGATCCACATCGGCAATCTTCGGGATGACATCGCCGGCGCGGTAGACCTGCACCCAGTCGCCAACTCGAATGTCGCGTCCTTCGCGGATTGGCGCACCGGTGGAATCCTTGCCTGCGATGTAGTCTTCGTTGTGCAGCGTTGCATTGCTGACCACGACCCCCCCGACCGTCACCGGCGCGAGACGCGCAACCGGACTCAGGGCGCCGGTCCGCCCGACCTGGATGTCGATCGCGTCCAGCCGGGTCCAGGCGAGTTCGGCGGGAAACTTGTGCGCCAGGGCCCAACGCGGTGTGGTCGAGCGGAACCCCAGCCGCGCCTGCAGCGCCAGATCGTTCACCTTGTACACCACCCCGTCGATGTCATAGCCCAGCGTCGCGCGCTGCGCTTCGATCCGCGCGTAATGCTCCAGTATTTCCGCAGTGCCGTCGCAAAGCCGGGTCAGGGGGTTGGTCTGGAACCCGAGATCGCCAAGCCGGAAAATCGCCGCCATCTGGGTTTCGCCAAGCGGTTCCGACAGGGCTCCCCAGGCATAGGCAAAAAATCTCAGGGGGCGTGACTGGGTGATTTCAGCATCCAGTTGACGCAGGCTCCCGGCTGCGGCGTTGCGGGGGTTGGCAAATGTCTTCTGACCCTTCTCGGCCTGGCGCGCGTTCAGCGCGGCAAAGTCCGCATGGCTCATATAGACTTCACCCCGCACCTCAAGCAGGCGTGGAGCGTCTTTCAGAGTTTCAGGTATGTCCGCCACGGTGCGGGCATTGGCAGTGACGTTTTCGCCGACCGCTCCGTCGCCCCGGGTCGCCGCCTGGACCAGCCTGCCGTTTTCGTATCGCAGGCTCAGCGACAGTCCGTCGATTTTCGGTTCTGCGGTATAGCTCAAGCCGGTGTCCGGCTCCATCCCCAGGTAGCGTTTGACCCGGGTATCGAACTCGACAATTTCTGCAGCGTCAAAGGCATTTCCCAGCGACAGCATCCGGACTTCGTGTGCGACCTTTGAGAACCCTTCGGACACGGCCGCGCCGATCTGATCACTTGCACTGTCCCGGCGTTTGAGCTGCGGAAACCGGGCCTCGATCAAGCTGTTGCGGTGTTTCAGAGCATCGTATTCTGCATCCGACAGCGTGGGCGCATCTTCTGTATGATAGGCCTTGTTCGCCTGCCCGAGTGTTTGGGCAAGCCACGCAAGTTCTTCGCGCGCTTCTGCCTCGTCCAGCTTGTCCACAGCAATTCTCGCCACCGGCCTGAGCCCTCTGAAAGTCGTTTTACCGGCTCAGTGATAGGCGGCGGGTCGGCGCAGGTCCAGAGGTGCT
The DNA here is from genome assembly GCF_007923445.1 of Puniceibacterium confluentis. Lineage (GTDB taxonomy): Bacteria > Pseudomonadota > Alphaproteobacteria > Rhodobacterales > Rhodobacteraceae > Puniceibacterium > Puniceibacterium confluentis. Next base: position 34,548 of record NZ_VOJI01000002.1, read on the forward strand.
CTCGTCCGATCTGTGTGGTGGTCAGGCGCCGATGGCCAGCGGTGGCACACGGTCCTTTGCGCTTTCGGGATCGCGCAGGACATAGCCGCGCCCCCAGACCGTTTCGATGTAGCTCTCTTCTCCGGTGGCCTCGGAAAGCTTCTTGCGCAATTTGCAGATGAAAACGTCGATGATCTTGAGTTCCGGTTCGTCCATCCCGCCATAGAGATGGTTCAGGAACATCTCCTTTGTCAGGGTGGTGCCCTTGCGCAGACTGAGAAGCTCCAGCATCTGGTATTCCTTGCCGGTCAGATGCACCGAGGCACCGCCGACATCCACAGTCTTGGCATCGAGATTCACCGAAATCTTTCCGGTATTTATGATGGATTGCGAATGGCCTTTGGACCGCCGTATTATCGCGTGGATCCGTGCGATCAATTCATCTCGGTGGAATGGCTTGGTCAGATAGTCATCGGCGCCAAAGCCGAAACCCTTGATCTTGTTATCGGTATCGTCCGCGCCGGACAGGATGAGTATTGGCGTTTCAATACGCGCCAGCCGCAGTTGCCGCAGAACTTCGTGGCCGTTTATATCGGGCAGATTCAGATCAAGCAAAATCAAATCGTAGTCATAGAGTTTGGCCAGATCGATGCCTTCTTCCCCAAGATCGGTGGCGTAGACATTCAGATTGGCGTGTGTCAGCATCAATTCGATGCTTTTTGAAGTCGTCGGGTCGTCTTCAACCAGCAGCACTCGCATAAGCTGTCTCCGTTCTTGAAATTGAGTACAATTCCGAAACTGCAGAAAATAGGTTAACGCTTGATTACTATATCATGACGGGAACTATTGGCCGCTTCAAGATAAATCTCAACTCAAGGTTGTCGGTATTTTTGCACAGCCGTGGCTTTGAGCGCTTCTTCACCATATGTGGCCACAGCACGCATCCATTCCTGCAATTCATCGTCACTCAACCGGTAACGGACAAGCGCCTGGTCCCGGGTCAGCAGGCCGTACAGAACCGCACGCACGACAGTTGCCTTTCGGGACGCGACCCATCGCCTGGTGTCCGGCGGGGGCAAATCGGCGCGGGTCATGACGGTTCCGTCCGGCAAGGTCACGGCCCTGGGACCGTCTATTTTCTTCAGGTACATCGCTCGTTCCAATCATCGCTCGCTCCATCTGAGCGAAACCCGTTTAATGGCGCGTGAAACGGCCCCTTGAGAATGTCTCGGATTTTCTTATATTGCCCGCGATCATCAGGAGAATGTCATGCCCCTCGACGCGCCCAGGCTTAATTCGCTTGGCTTGCCAAAACCGGTTTCCGAGACCCGTGTTGTCGTCGCCATGTCCGGAGGCGTCGACAGTTCCGTCGTGGCCGCGCAGCTTGCCGAAGAGGGCTATGATGTCGTCGGCGTGACGCTGCAGCTTTACGATCACGGCGCTGCCTTGGCCAAAAAAGGCGCCTGCTGCGCCGGGCTAGATATTCACGATGCCCGCCGGGTCGCCGAGACCATGGGCTTTCCGCACTATGTCCTTGATTACGAGAACATCTTCAAGGATGCGGTGATCGACGAGTTTGCCGAAAGCTATCTGGCCGGGGCAACCCCCGTGCCGTGCATCCGCTGCAACGAGCGCGTGAAATTCAAGGATCTGCTGCAGACCGCCAGGGATCTGGATGCCGACTGCATGGCGACGGGTCACTACATTCAGCGCAAGATGGGGGTGGCGGGGCCCGAACTGCACAGCGCAGCCGATGCCAACCGCGACCAGAGCTATTTCCTGTTCTCGACCACTCCCGAGCAGCTTGACTACCTGCGGTTTCCGCTCGGTCACCTCGCGTCCAAGGCGGAAACCCGCGCCCTTGCGGCGAAATACGGGCTCAGCGTCGCGGACAAGCCGGACAGCCAGGACATCTGCTTTGTGCCGAACGGCAACTATGCCAGCGTGATCGAAAAGCTGCGCCCCGGCGCGGCGGAACCGGGTGAGATCGTCGATGTGGACGGCACTGTTCTGGGCAGGCACAACGGCGTCATCCATTATACCGTGGGTCAGCGCCGCGGGCTCGGCATCGGCGGTCTGGTCGACCCGCTGTATGTGGTCAAGCTGGACGTGGATGCAAAACGGGTGATCGTGGGGCCGAAGGAGCTGCTCTCGACACGGGTTGTGCCGGTGCGTGAAATCAACTGGCTGGGCGACGAGCCGTTCGACAGCCGGTCAGAGTGGGCCATATCGGTCAAGGTCCGCTCGACCCGCCCGCCGCGCGACGCCATTGTGCGCCCGCTGTCGGCCACCGAGGCCGAGGTCGAATTGATCACGCCCGAAGAGGGGGTGTCTCCCGGTCAGGCCTGTGTTTTCTACGACCCGGACAGCACGCGCATCCTGGGGGGTGGCTGGATCTGGCGCGGACATTAGACCGACCCGGACCATCGCGGCGCTCCGCAGGCCGCCTCTGCACTGCCCGTCCGCCCGAGGACAATTGCCACCCGGAGGATCAAGGGTGTCTTGGCCTGTACCATGCCTCACTGAAGCGGCGGTACAGGCGGAGATGCCGATGATCGCCCGCGGATCTACCCCCTGTCTGTTGGCCATCTGGCGACCGCACCGGAAGGTTTCTCCGGTTAATAATATCCCGGGGAGCGCGCGGCGTCGGCCCCTCGCTCCCGCAGAACGGATCTTTCGGCCCCGTGGCGCTCAGACCCGCTTCAGAGCCAGCACCGCATTCAGCCCGCCAAAGGCAAAGGCATTGGACAGCGCATAATCGACACGGGCGTCCCGGGCTTCGTTGGGGACAACATCCAGAGCGCACTCCGGGTCCGGTTCCTCATAACCGATGGTCGGCGCGACGATCCCGTCGCGCAGCGCCATGATACAGGCCAGAAGCTCGACCGCGCCGGTCCCGCCGATCAGGTGGCCGTGCATGGATTTGGTCGAGGAGATCATCAGCTTGTCGGCATGGGTGCCGAAGACATCCGCCACCGCCGCGCATTCGGTCTTGTCGTTGGCTGCCGTGCCGGTACCGTGGGCGTTGATGTAGCCGACCTTGTCACGTGCCACCCCCGCGTCCGCCAGGGCGCCCGCGATGGCCCGCGCCGCGCCCTGTTTCGAGGGCATGACGATATCCGCCGCATCCGACGTCATCGCATAGCCGACAACTTCCGCGAGGATCTCGGCGCCGCGCGCGCGGGCATGTTCGTAGTCCTCAAAGACAAACACCCCCGCGCCTTCACCCTGCACCATGCCGTTCCGGTTGGCACTGAACGGGCGGCAGGCATCCCGGCTCATCACCCGCAGGCCTTCCCAGGCCTTGACCCCGCCAAAGCACAACATCGATTCCGATCCACCGGTCACCATTGCCCGTGCCATGCCCGAGCGGACCATGGCAAAGGCCTGCGCCATCGCGTGATTGGACGAGGCGCAGGCGGTTGAGACGGTAAAGCTCGGACCCTTGAGGTTGTACTGCATCGAGACATGGCTTGCCGCGGCATTGTTCATCAGCTTTGGCACCACAAAGGGATGCACCCGGTTCTTGCCGTCCTCGTAGACCGAGCGGTAATTGTCGTCCCAGGTACTGACCCCGCCCCCGGCGGTGCCCAGCACCACGCCGGTGGTCGCCGCCAGTTCGCCTCCGAAGACCAGACCGGACTGGGTGATCGCCTCCTGCGCCGCCATCAGGGTGAACTGGGTGAACCGGTCATACAGGGTCAGCTGCTGGCGGTTGAAGATCGCCTCGGGCTCGAATCCCTTGACCTGGCCGCCGATCTTGATCGCGAGGCGGTCGACATCGCGGAATTCGAGTTCGGCGATACCGCAGCGGCCTTCGCGCATCGCCTCCAACGTCTCCGGCACGGACTTCCCCAGCGCGTTGATCGTGCCGGCACCCGTGATGACAACGCGGTTCACGAAACCTTCTCGTCCACAAGCTTTCTGATGCCGGCGACGATTGTCGCGACCGAAGTTATGTCAAAGTCGCTTTCCGACGGATTGTTGGCATTGAACGGAATGGTGATGTCAAAGGCTTCTTCTATGGCGAAAATGCTTTCCACCAGCCCGAGACTGTCGACACCCAGGCTTTCGAGGGTGCTGTCCATCTGCACATCCTGCGGATCCAGCATCGCCTGTTCGGCGATGATTTCGCGTACTTTGGTTTCAACGTCCATGGCCCAGATCCCTTCGCTGCGCACCGTTGTGCGCTGATTTAAGTGCTCTCATCCGACTTGGGAACCGCTTTTTGCGAGCGGCCCAACTCGCGCAGCAGCCGCGGCAGGCGCCGCAGCGCCTTGTAGCTCTCTATATGTGTCTCCATCTTGACAGCCGGATAGCCCAGCATCACCCGGCCCGCCGGAACGCTGGACAGCACCTTCGTGCCGCCACCCGTAATCACGTTGTCGCCGATGCGAAGGTTGTCGCTGACGCCGGTCTGCCCGCCCAGAACCACGTTGTTGCCAATCACCGTAGACCCAGCGATTCCCACCTGGGAACAGATCAGACAGTCGCGACCGATGACCACATTGTGGCCGACCTGCACCAGATTGTCGAACTTGCAGCCATCCCCCACAGTCGTGTCGCGCACGCTGCCCCGGTCGATGCAGGAGTTTGCCCCAAGTTCCACGTCGTCGCCGATGCGCACCGCGCCAAGGGAGTGGATCCGCGCCCAGGACTGCGCGCTCTCGGTTCCCGCTTCGCCCAGCGAATCCCGGGCACGTTCGACGCCGGAGACCTCGGGCGTCACGAAGGAAAAGCCATCGGCTCCGATCACTGCTCCGGGCTGGGCGATGAAGCGCGCACCGATACGGACCCGGGCCCCGATGCGCACACCGGCGTGCAGCAGTGCCGCCTCGCCCAGGACCGCGTCGCAACCGATGTGACACTGTGGACCGATCACCGAATGCGCGCCGATTTGCGCACCCGCAGCGATAAAGGAGAACGGGCCAACCGAGACATCCCTGTCCAGCACTGCGTCGGGATCGATGACGGCTGTCGGGTGTATGCCCGCGGCATACCCCTGCCCCGGGTCCATGAGGACCGAGAGCCCCGCCATGGCAAAGCGGGGCCGGGGCGACAGGATGGCGGCATTCAGGCCGTAACCGCGCCAGTCGGCCCCGGCCCACAGCATGGCGACGCGGGCCCGACCCTGCCCGAGCGCCTGTGCATATTCGGGGCGCATCGCCAGCGCCAGCTGGTCAGGGCGCGCCAGGGCCGGCTCTGACACCCCGGTGACCACCAGATCGGTATCGCCCTCGGCCGCCAGGCCAAGCGCAGTGGCGATGTCTTTGATCCTGTGCTGCATGACCGTCTCCCGGAAGCGTCCGGGCTGGTTCTAGCTGCCCTGTGACGGCAGGGCTACCCCCGCGTTGCTGAGTGCCGACCAGATCCGCGCGTCGCGGCCATAAATGTCGTTGCGATAGCTGGTCCTGCCTTTGGCCGATGTAAAGGCCGTCCGGTAGACCAGGTGCACCGGTACCGGCGTCTCGAGGTTGATCCGGGACTCGGCCCCCGAGCGCAGCCGCGACTGAAACAGCCCCTGGGGATCGTTGGTCTGAACCGCCAACAGCGCATATGCAAAATCCTGCGGATCGTTCAGGCGGATGCAGCCGTGGCTGTAGGCGCGCACCTCTCTGTCGAAGAGATTCTTTGACGGCGTGTCGTGCAGGTAGATGTTGTATTTGTTGGGAAACATGAACTTCACCTGACCCAGCGCATTGCGCGGACCGGGTGGCTGGCGCATCGAAAACGGAAAGCTCGACGCGGTATACTGGCTGAAACCCTGGCCGCGGTTCACCCGGCGCCCCCGGCTGTCGGTGATCTCGAGATGGCTGACAGAGCCCGCATTCGAGCGCAGCAGCGGCAGGTACTCGTTGACCACGATCGAGCGCGGGACGTACCAGCTCGGGTTGACGACCATGTGCTCCATCACATCCGAGAATTCCGGGGTCTCGCGGTCCGGGCCGGTGGCACCGATGACCGACCGGGTTTCAAAGGTGACCTTGCCGTCATCGATGATCTTGGCGGTGAAATCGGTCAAATTCACCAGCACGTGCCGTTTGCCAAGCCCTTCCGGCAGGTTCATCCAGCGTTCCCGCTCCATCGCGACCAGAACCGACTGCAGCCGCTCCTCGACACCGACGTTGAGCGCACCAAGCGTGTCCGCGCCGACGATGCCGTCAGACAGCAGTCCGTGATCGCTCTGGAACGACATGACCGCGTCACGCACTTCGGAGTCATAGGTGGAAGCGGCGCTGTGCGCCATGTAGCCCATCGCTATCAGCCGATTGCGCAGCGACACCACGTCCGGGCCGCTTTGCCCCGGCTCCAGCTTTGTGGTCTTGACTACCGGACCCCAGCCTCCTTGCAGGAGCTTGCGTTCCAGGGTGAGCTTTTCCTTCACCAGCCGGGAATATTCCTGCGACTTGGGCGCAAGGGCACGGATGACGGCGCGCGGATCACCGGTGGTCAGAGCCGTCAGCGTCGCCGCCGGATCCCGCAGCGGCACTTCACGCTTGATCGCCGAGACCACCTTGGCGGGGGTCAGAATCCCGGTCTGGATGTCGTGTGCATAGGCCATGAACGCACGGCTCAGGGCCACTTCGACCGCACCGCGATCGCGGGAGGACTGCGCCGACCGCATCATCGATACCAGACCGTCCGCGTCATAGCGCGATGCCGGCAGACCGTGCACCTCTGCCATCGCCAAAGCTTCAAGCAGCGCTTCGCGTCGCGCGAGGTGATCTGCGCCCGGGCCGGTCCAGATGGGTTCGAAATTGCGCGTCCGGTAGAATGCGGCGATGCCGTCGCTCTGCGACGCCTGCTCGGCCACAGCCTGTTTGAAAGCCGTGACCTGCGCCTGCCCGGCTTGCGGCAGGGCGGTGGCCAGCGCTGCCAGCAGCAGGCTCACGTTCAGCGTACGTCGGGCGTGGGATGACAGGTTCAACGACATAATCTCGACTCCGATGCAGAACGCGCGTCTTTTATTGTTTTCTCAGAGTGGCTTGATCACTGTCCATTCACAAAAGACGTGATCTGCGAACCTCTCCTGCTCTGATGCCAAACTGCACCGCTGTCGGAAAAGTTCCCTTTGCGATTGCGCCACACTGCGCCCGCTTTAAGCAAAATCCCGCCGAAAACGCTTGAATATCCAGAAAGTCGGCATTTTCGGGTTACGAAAATTTCACCATTGTGGCATACAACTCCTGCATCTGGGGATGAGATGGCAGGGTCCGCGCAACGTCGCGGGCACACAGGTACAGGACACGGGACAGGCTCTTTACCATGACGAATGCAAGCGCGAGCGTAATCTCGCGGCGCGGCCTTCTGGGCGCGTTCGCGGCTACAATGATCACGGCAGCACCGAACTTTGCCAACGCCGCAGGCTTTCTGCGCGGCGGCGGCGACATCCGACGAGTCCGAATGTATTCCGGCCGCACCGGTGAGCGCCTCGACATGATATACTGGGTCGAAGGCCAGTACATTGCCGACGCGGTCAAGGAGATCACCTACTTCATGCGCGACTGGCGCAACGATCAGGTCAAGGGGATTGACCTGCGCACGGTCGATATCATGGCCGCAGCCCACAACATGATGGACGTCAGTGAGCCCTACATGCTCATTTCCGGCTATCGCAGCCCGGCAACAAATGCCTTGCTGCGCTCCCGCTCGTCGGGTGTGGCCAAGAATTCGCGCCATCTGCGCGGTGAAGCCGCCGATCTCCGTCTTTCCTCGCGTTCCGTCAGCCAGATGGCACGCGCCGCAGCAGCATGCCAGGCAGGCGGGGTTGGACGCTACAGCGGATCCAACTTTGTGCACATGGACTGCGGACCGGTGCGCTCCTGGGGCAGCTGACCGTCCGAGAAACCTCATTATGTTCAATCGCAAAGGCGCCGGAAGGCGCCTTTTGCCGTTTCAGCCGGGACAATCCGAATCCGGGACAGGCCGAATCCGGGGCAAACCGAATATTGCATTGAGCGATCCGGGGCAGATCGGTGGTACAGGTAATTCCTGCTGCTCGCCGACAAAACGCCCGATCAGACCGATGGTTCCGTCGGAACCCAATCTTTTTCTGTGCCCCATGAAGGGGTGTGATTTTACAGGAAAAGTGGCGCGGTTGACGGGGCTCGAACCCGCGACCCCCGGCGTGACAGGCCGGTACTCTAACCAACTGAGCTACAACCGCGCATCGCAACGGAAGGATCAAGGGCAGTGGTGGCGCGGTTGACGGGGCTCGAACCCGCGACCCCCGGCGTGACAGGCCGGTACTCTAACCAACTGAGCTACAACCGCTCACTGCCGCATGGTCTCCCAAGCGTGAGGGGGGTAATAGGCGGAGCGCCCTGCCCCGTCAAGCAAGGAATTGCAGAAAAATCACAACCGGGCGTACTGGCGCCGGGGGGCCTTGGCGGGGGCCATTTTCCTGCCCTCAGCGATCCGGCAATGGAATGAATTCCGCATCATCTCCCGGCGGCAAATGGAACCGTCCATTGGCCCAGTCCTGCCGCCTCCAGGCCTCCTTTGCCTCTTCGATGCGCTCTTGCGAGGACGCGACAAAGTTCCACCAGATGTACCGCGGACCCTCCAGCGTTTCACCGCCCAACAGCATCACCCGCGCCCCGGCCTCGGCGGCGGTCAAGCTGATCTGGTCACCGGGACGGAAAACCATCATGCGACCGGCCTCGTAACGCACACCTGCGATGATCACTGCGCCCTCAACGACATAGACGCCGCGGTCTTCGTGGTCATCCGGCATCGGCAGCCCTGCCCCGGCCTCCAGCTGGGCGTCGGCGTAGAACATTTCCGAAGCGGTCTTGACCGGCGCACGTTCGCCATAGGCAGTGCCGAGAATGAGCCGCACCGTCTTGCCTTCGCCCTCCAGCAGCGGCAACGCATCACGCCCGGCATGAATGAATTCCGCGCCGCGATCCTCGTGGTCCTTGGGCAGGGCAACCCAGGTCTGGATCCCGAAAAATGGCATCGCGTCGGTCTGCGTCGCGTCGTCCGTGCGTTCGGAATGGGTGATGCCGCTGCCCGCCACCATCCAGTTCACCGCACCCGGCTCGATCCAGGCGTCCGTGCCGAGCGAATCGCGGTGGTGCATGCGGCCGCGATAGAGATAGCTGATCGTGGCCAGACCGATATGCGGGTGCGGCCGGACATCCAGCCCGCGTGTCGGCAGGAACTCGGCCGGGCCCATCTGGTCAAAGAATATGAACGGCCCGACCATTTGCCGCTTTGGCGCGGGCAAGGCGCGACGGACCTCAAAGCCGCCCAGGTCGCGGGCTCGGGGCACGATCACTGTTTCGATTGCGTCAACCTCGTCTCCGGTGGGGCAATGCGGGTCCAGGGCGGGATTCCAACTCATGGCATTTCTCGCTTTACTGTTGGGTGTGGCGAAAAACGTAGGAGCATGAAGGTCACGGGTAAAGCCGCACGCCGCGCAAGGCCGCTGTGCGCATTTGCAGAGGCGTCTGGAGACCAGGGAATCTGCCTCGGCCGGCCGCGCACAGGTTTACGCAGCGTCACCCAAGTTTCAATCTCGCAAACCTCTGAATTCCGGTCCATATCTCAAAGCTGGCGCTATTAGGCGTCACTCAACTGACCAAATTCCGGCACGCTTTCCAGTCATGCAGCCATTTTATCAAACTCTCTCTCTGCGCGCGCTGCTCGGGGATCGGTTCGAACTGAGCCTGCAATCTCTCATCGCGCTGCTGATGACGCCCAAGTCGGCGATTTTTTTCACCCTCGCCCTGAGCGTTCTGATGACCGCAGACGCGCCCGGCGTGTCGGTCTCACTGGACACCTGGATGCTGGCGATTGTCTGGCCAGTCGCTGCAGCCACCTATCTGTTCAGCTACCTTGCGATATTCTGGCTGGTCGCCCTGGTTCAGCTCCGGATCCCGAAAATCACCTGGCCCCTGCCTGTGGCCGCCATCCTGGCAGTTCTGCCTGCGGCGGCCGCGGCAGAAGGGGTGACCTGGCTGCTAATGAGAGGTCAGTTCCAGTCCGACATCTGGACCCATTCATTTTACTTTGCGCCCACGATTCTGGCTTTTGATACCGTATTCTACGGATTTGTCGTGCCCGTCCTGCAGTCGGCTTCTCCCCCTGCCGACACCGGAGGTACGCCCTCCGAGACTGTCGCGACTGAGGAGACAGCCCGGCATTTGCAGATCGGACAGCACAGCGTGGACATCGCAAAGGTCCGGTACATCCAGGCGCGCCAGCACCATGTCCACGTGACCCTGAACGGCACGACCCTGTCACAACGGGCCCGGCTAAGTGACATTGTCGCACAGACCCGTGCCGCAGATGGCGTCCAGCCGCACCGGTCCTGGTGGGTCGCCCGGTCCGAGGCAAAGGGCATCGCGCGGAACGAAAACCGGCATGTGCTGACGCTGGCCGACAACACGCAGATCCCCATTGCCCGCACCCGCCTGGACTCCGTGGAAAAGTGGCTGGATGCACACCTGTCCGAGCAGCGGGACAGTGAAGCGGGCTGATCCGCCGATTGCCCCGCCGCCGCACAGGATCGGCCGCAGTGCGGGCCTCTGTTGCGCGAACGTCAGGCTCCTTCCGCCTTCTCTGCCCGAGTTGTGAAGTGAGATCGTTGCTCCTGGCTGTGGGGCCAGCTGTCAGCGATCTCAATGGTCCGCATGTCTGGTTGCAGTGACGAGACCTGCTGAAAGGCGAACAGCGCCAAAAGGATGGCAAGGGCGATTTCAACCCAGATCCGGGTTTCACCCGTCAGAAAACGCTTTGTGCTCATGTCGATTCATTTCCGTCGGCAAGGTCGGATTGCCGCACTTCGTGCCGGATGCGCGCTGCGTGCAAGTCACATCAGCGCGGGCCCCCGGCCATCGGCGTCATCGCGCGTTTTTCCGGGTCCGGGTCGGCAGAAAGCATCCACCGGCACGCAGGCTGTGCGCAACGCGACCTGTGGGGCTTGTGTGACGCCGGGACAAACCACCATCAGGGCTCAGGCCGTCAGGTTGCGCGCCCCTTGACCAGGCACGCACCTGTCAACGCGATGCACGGCGCGTTCCATACGGTTTCGTGTCATGAAAGATCCGGATCGCGATTGACCCGGAGTGCAAATTGGGCTTGGCTTGCAGAGTGTCCGTCCACAGGGCTCCCGCAAGCAGAAGTACTGTTCCGATGGCCTCAGATTCCAGTCTTCAAAAGACTGTTCTAGTTCTTGATGATGACGTGATCATTGCCATGGATGTGGCGCTGATGGTCGAAGAGGCGGGCGGCGTTGTGATCGGACCGTTCCACAGGTCCGCCGAAGCGCTGGCCAGCCTGGAAAAAAACCGTCCCGATCTTGCAATCATCGACTTCAACCTGGGCAATCACACCAGTGAACGTCTGGCAGAAGTGCTGAACGAACGGGGCATCCCGCTGATATTCCTGACCGGCCACTCTGACAAGTCGCTCGAGCAACTGGCACCGAAACAACGGATCTTCGAGAAGCCTATCCTGCCCGAGGCAATTGCTGTCATCATGGATCTGATCTGAGCTCGGGCCCTTCCCGCCCGTTTACCGAAGCCGCGCAAAGGGCCGCGACACACCTGACGACCGGCAGTGTGGCACGCTGGCAGGGAACAGGTGGGCCCATGCGGAAAACCGCCAGGCTGCACCGGGCGTTAGCCTTTCAGACAACCCTCGGTCCAGGCGTCCCCCACCGCAGCGCCAAGCTGTTCGTCCGGAAGCGTGTAGACCCAATCAACCACCACGGAAACAATGGTGGCGAATTTTTGCGTCTCGCCGTTCAGGCCGGCCTGAATCTGCTGCAGGGCCGCCTCGCTCTCAGCGCCGGCGCTGCGGGCGTCAACCACCTGCATCACCAGACCTGCCTGCAAGGCACACTCTTTCGCGCCCAGAGCCAGCGCGCTTTCCGCGGTAAAGGTGGCAGCGACAAGCGCGGCCAGCATCGTGAATTTCATTGGTAGAGTTCCGCCTGTATCATACTGGCCCCAGAATAGGACCCAAACCTGACCCTGTCATCTGGCCACAGGCGCGCGCCACGATGACAATTCCGTGTTTGGCCGAGACCGCCGGGCTGTTGATCTGTCCGCCGACATGCACCGCTCCCGAACCCGACTGGCCTAAGCCCGGCGGCTCCTGAACCGTCACTGCAATCGAATCGCACCACCGTGGTCTCCTGCCTCTGAGCTTTCGGGATGGTCTCCGCGCGCCCCGGACAGGGTCCAGCACCGCAGGATGACTGCGCGAAGATGTACCTTGTGGCTGTCGAGGGGAACATACAGACCGCGTCCCTGGCAGCGACGCTTGCTCAAAGCCCTGAATTTGCTGGCCTCAAGGCATGCCTGCCCAGAGCCAACTGCGCTGCAGAGTCACGAAGACGCTGCAAGTCAGCCACATTTTCGCCATGCCCCGGGGCTATTTTTGCATTCAACACGTTTTTTCCGAATGGAATGGAAAGCACCATGAGCCGCCTTCTGTCCGCTCTCGCCATTGTCCTGTCCCTGGCGGCGGCACCCTCTTCACATGCTGCTGTCGTCAGCATCGACCTGATCGGTGGCCCGATTGATGACATTGGCAAAAACATCAGCCTGGCATCCGTCGGCGGCCTCACCGGTTTCCGCACGGGTGAAACCGTGCTCACGCGACTGGTCTTTGATGACAGCGTTGTCGATTCCAGCGCCAGAACCGGCGAGGGCACCTTTTCGACCTCTGCCCTGTTCAGCTTCATAGGTCAGACCTCGGGCACGAACCTGACATTTTCGCAGTCGCTTCTGGTGACCTCCCGCGACAACCGCGTGGAGTTCAACACCGGCTCGGCGTCGCTGCTTCAGCCTTTCAGCCTGAAGTCCGGGATCAAACTCGACGTCGGAGCAGGCTTTTTCTCCAACCCGGACAACCTCGCATCCGTGGTGTCGGACCTGACCAGAAAGACGTTCGCCGACAGTTCCGGCGGTCATGTGCAGTTGCAGTTCTTCAACCCGGTGTCCGGCAAGAGCGAAAATGCCATTCGCTACGGCGACACGTTTACCTCGGCCAGGCTGACCCTGGCGTCTGTGACCCCGATAAGCACCGTACCGTTGCCGCAGTCGTTGCTTTTTGCATTGCTGGGACTGGCGGCGTTGTTGATGCCGCGCCTTGAAACCCTGCGCACCCGGATGTCCCAGAAATTCCGCCGGGTCCGCGTGGCAACGGCCTGAGCTTCGAACGTCAGAAGACACCCCCGTGTCAATGTCCCGGCAAGGCGCGCCGCCCTGCCGGGGTCTGCCGTCAAAGCCCCTTTGCCCGATAGCTTGCCGCGACTTTTCCAATCGACACCAGATAGGCCGCTGTCCGCAGATCGGTCACATCCGCCCGGCCATGCCAGACCTCGCGCATGGACTGATAGGCGATGCGCATCGTGTCATCGAGCCCCGAACGCACCAGTTCCAGTTCACCGGCACCGCGCAGGTACTTCTGCTTGAAATCCGGGCTCAGGCTCCAGGTCTTGCCAAGAGAATCCGAGATTCTCTCCAGTTCATCCACCACCAGCTGGTGGCGCGACTCTTCCTGCCGCCGCTGCATGCGCCCAAAGCGGATGTGGCTCAGGTTCTTGACCCATTCGAAATACGACACGGTCACGCCGCCTGCGTTGGCGTACATGTCCGGAATGATCACCGTCCCCTTGTCGCGCAGGATCTCGTCGGCGCCGGCGGTGATCGGACCGTTTGCAGCCTCGATGACCAGCGGCGCCTTGATGTTGTGGGCATTGCCCAGGTGGATCACCCCTTCCAGTGCAGCCGGGATCAGGATGTCACATACTTCTTCCAGAACCTTTGCGCCCTTGGCGTGATGTGTCGCATCGGGGTAGTTCGCCACCCCGCCATGCTTGATGATCCAGTGGCGGACAGCCTCGACGTTCAGACCCTTTTCGTTGAACAGGGCGCCGTCATGTTCGATGATCCCCGTGACACGGCAGCCATCCTCTTCGCTCAGGAATTTGGCGGCGTGATATCCCACATTGCCCAGCCCCTGCACAATCACCCGCTTGCCATCCAGGGATCCCGAAAGTCCGGTCTTGGCGACATCTTCGGGGTGACGGAAAAATTCCTGCAACGCATACTGCACGCCGCGCCCCGTCGCCTCGACCCGACCGGCGATGCCGCCTGCGTTCAGCGGCTTGCCGGTGACACAGGCCCTAGCATTGATGTCGGTGGTGTTCATCCGGGCATACTGGTCAGCGATCCAGGCCATTTCACGCTCCCCGGTTCCCATATCGGGGGCGGGAACGTTTTGTGACGGGTGGATCAGGTCGCGCTTGGCCAGCTCATAGGCAAATCGCCGGGTGATCAGTTCCAGCTCGTGTTCCTCGTATTGGCGCGGGTCGATGCGCAGGCCGCCCTTTGATCCGCCGAAAGGCGCTTCGACGAGCGCACATTTATAGGTCATCAGCGCCGCCAGCGCCTCGACCTCGTCCTGATTTACTCCCAAAGCATAGCGGATACCGCCTTTTACCGGCTCCATATGTTCGGAATGGACCGAGCGGTAACCGGTAAAGGTCTGTATACCTCCTCGCAGTCGCACCCCGAACCGCACAGTGTAGGTTGCATTGCAGACACGAATTTTTTCTTCGAGCCCGGGGCTCAGATCCATCAGCGCCACCGCGCGCGTGAACATAAGGTCTACGCTTTCGCGAAAGCTCGGTTCGTGGGTGGGTGTGGCTGACATGATTGGTTCTCCAGTTGCAGATGCGGGCAGCGACTCAGCTGTGCCTGTTTTCCGTGCAACCAGACTAGGCCAGATGACTTTGGAAAAGACCCCCAATTGTGGCAAAGCAAAAAGTCCCGATTTCAGGGGATGTGATCACGCAAAGGTCGCGATTGTCGCCCTCCGGGAAACAGAAGGCCCCGAACCGTTTAGAATGTCCTAATACATCCGAAATTTTAAGAAAATAGCGCCTTGTTTCGCCCAAGTTTGGCCACTTTGGGCCGCCATATATGGCCCATGAAACTCTGTCAGTGGTGGGGCGAGTTCCCGGAGTGTTACCGGGAGGAAGGTTACGGATGCACATATGAAACCTGCTCTTAAAAAACGACCTGAAACGGGTGTTTTCGGGTCGCCGCTGACGGGCCTGGGCCGTGTTTTGCCGTTCATCAAGGATGAATCCGGCGCCATGACCTATGTCGGCGTTACCGGCGCAATCGTTCTGATGATCATGGGCGGTATGGGGATCGACATGATCCAGACCGAACTGAAGCGGAACAAGATCCAGAACACTCTGGACCGCGCGGTATTGGCGGCTGCGGATCTGGATCAAATGCTGGATCCGGCCGAAGTTGTCACCGACTACATGAACAAGATGAACCTCTCGGGTGCCCTGACGTCTGTCACCGTCGACAGTGGTCTCAATCACAAGACAGTCACTGCGGACGCCTCGATCAGCAATCCGGCCAACTTTACCAAGATGCTGGGCATCGAGAGCATGCGCGCCGATGGTCTGGCCCAGGCGGAAGAGCGGATTTCCAAGGTCGAAATCTCCATGGTGCTCGATATCTCGGGGTCCATGGCCAACAACGAAAAGCTCGTGCGCCTGAAGTCGGCATCCAACACCTTTATCGACACGGTGCTGGGCAGCGATACCCAGGATCTCATATCGATCTCGTTGGTGCCCTATTCCGAACAGGTCAACGCCGGCCCGCTGCTCACCAGCCAGATGAACGTCAACTGGGTGCATGGCTACTCGCACTGCCTCGAGTTTCCGGAATCCGAGTTCAACTCGACGGCTCTGAACACCTCGATGCAGTATCAGCAGATGCAGCATTTCCAGTGGAACTATTTTGGCGACAACACCCGCACCGATACGGTTTGCCCGCGGTATACCTACGAGCGGATCAGTCCGTTCAGCCACAATGCGACCGCGCTGAAGGCACAGGTCGCGCAACTGCAGCCGCGTGCCGGAACGTCGATCTTCATGGGGATGAAATGGGGCGCCGCCCTCCTGGATCCCTCGACCCGCAACATGACCAGCAACCTGATTGCAACCGGCAAGGTCGACAGCATCTTTCAGGGACGTCCCGCCGCTTTCGACGATGTCGAGACGCTCAAGACGGTTGTTCTGATGACGGACGGCCAGCATGACCGCTCTTTCAGAATACAGAACTGGGCCTACGACTCGGCGAGCGAAATCGCGCAGTGGGACAACTACAACCTGTGGTATTACCTCCAGCGCAACGTGTCATCGCGCAACTGGGGCCAGTTCTACACCCAGAAGTACAATGCCGCTCTTGGCGACTCCCTGCTCGACAGTGTCTGCGACGCGGCCAAGGCGAACAACATCGTTATCTGGTCCATCGGCTTCGAAGTCACCGACCACGGCGCATCTGTGATGCAGAACTGCGCGTCCTCCCCCGCCCACTTCTTCCGGGTCGAAGGCGTCGAGATCGAAGAGGCCTTTTACTCCATCGCCCGTGCGATCAACCAGTTGAGGCTCACACAATGATCCGCTCCTTTAACAAAACCCTCCGTCGCTTCCGCGACACCGAGGAGGGGTCCATGGTGGTCCCCTTCGCGCTCTGGCTGCCGCTGTTTGTCGGCCTCATCCTGTCGGGCATCGAACTCGGCGCCGTCACCATCCGCCACACGGCGCTGGAACGGGCCCTTGACGAAACCGTCCGCGATGTCCGGCTTGGCACAGGCACCAACTATACACACGACTCGCTCAAGACCGAGATCTGCAACACCGCGGCGATCCTTCCGGACTGCACCAACAAGCTCAAGCTCGAGATGGTCAAGATGAACGTCCGCTCCTGGGTCGATCCCAACCGGACAGCGGATTGCATCGACACCGCGTTGCCGGTCAACCCTGTGCGCAGCTTTACCTATGGCCGTGACAACGAGCTGATGCTGCTGCGCGCCTGCTACAAGTACTCGCCGATTTCACCGGCCGGAGGCCTGAGTTCTGCACTGCGCCAGGATGATCAGGGCTTCACCGCCATCGTGTCCACCTCTGCCTTTGTGCAGGAACCGAGCTAAGGAACAGGTTATGCTGAATATTCTTACCTCCCGCCTGCGCCGTTTCCGCGACGATACGCAGGGTTACATCACCGTCGAGGCGATGATCATCCTTCCCGTCCTGCTGTGGCTGTTCGGCGCCTCCTGGGTCTACTTTGACGTCATGCGCCAGCAGACGGTCAACCAGAAGGGCAACTACACCATCGGCGACATGATCAGCCGCGAAACCGATGCCGTGACCGACGCCTATATCGACAACTCCCGCAAGCTGCTTTACCTGCTGGACAAATCGCAAGGCAACGAGACCGACCTGCGCGTCACCGTGGTGTCCTACAAGGCCAACAACGACCGCTACGAAGTGTTCTGGTCGGAGTCGCGGGGGGCCTATCCCCCGCTCACCACCGGCGATCTGGTGGCCTACCGGGATCGTCTGCCGATCATGGCCAACGCCGACCAGGTGGTCGTGGTCGAGACATGGGACGACTACAACCCGGTGTTCAGCGTCGGACTGGATGACTTCCGGATCAAGACCTACTCGTTCACCCGACCGCGCTTTGCGCCGCAGGTTCTGCACGCAGACATGGTCAAGGGCAACAACGGCTGGGGCAACGGCGATCAGGATGCGCCCGGCGGCTCGCTCTGCAACAACAACGCGGAAAATGCCACCAACTGCACAAACGACTCCGGTCAGGCCAATGTCGAGCCCGCGAAGAAAGAAAAGAAGACCTGATAAGGCTAGCTGTCGGGCCGGTCGTCAGACCGGCCCGACGCCCGCGACCAGGGCGGCGATCACATCGGCCATCGGCCGTGTCTGCGACCCGGGCGTGACACCGCCCACCGCAACCCGCCGCCCGAGCCGCCACCAAAGTCCCGGCCGCCAGCTTCGCGCCAGCGGCCGTTTCAGTATCAGGGTGAACCCGTTCGACGGCTTCATCGCAAAGACGCCGCGGTCGATTTTTTCGATATCGGCGATCCGCGCCAGCACCGTGCCTTCGGAGTCGCGCAGCTCGTGTGCGGTCAGTTGCAGGATCAGGGTCGTGGCCTGCATCAGCGCATACCCCAGCCACAGCGCGCAGGCCCCCAGCAGCACCAGAAAGATCTGCCAGCCCGCCGACGGCGGCGTCGCCGCGGCGACATAGATCAGAAACCCGCCAAGAAACCACAGCATCCCGACACCCAGAACGCGCCGTGGCCCCGAGGCGCTGACCTCTGCCAGAATCCGTTCATCATTCATGTCCGACCCTCCATTCGCTGCGGACGCTCTACAGGGGAACGGCGCAAGGGGGAACTGCTAAGGTCGACCGGACCCGCTCCGCCGCACACGCGCCGCCGGGCAGACAGCAAGAAGCCCGGACATCGCTGCCCGGGCCTGTCGGTTCACACGTCGGGGAAATCAGAATGGGCTGTCGGGAAAATAGAAGCTTTCCGCGTTTTCCGGCGTGATGATCTGGCTGCCGATGATAAAGCGGCCCGACACCGGCGTGGCCGACACCAGACCAAGGGCGGTCAGCTCGATCGCGGTCGCAATCTGGGCCGGCGGGTAGGTCACGTTCACCGGAAGCTGCGGATCACCGTCCATGATGCGCTTGATGATCTCTTTCATCCCGGCACCGCCGACGACCCACATGTCGGCGGACCGGTCGGCCTGCGCGATCGCCTCGAGCACACCGATGGCCATGTCGTCATCCGCCGCCCAGACCGCGTCGATGTCATCATACTTGGACAGGAAATCCTGCATCACGTTGAACGCGTCGTCGCGGTTCCAGTTGCCGTGCTGCATGTCCAGCACGTTGATCCCCGAGCCATCGATGGCGGCGGTAAAGGCGTCCACCCGTTCGTTGTCCAATGTCGTCGGAATGCCGCGCAACACGACGATGTTGTCGCCGGCCTTAAGGTTCGCCGCGAAATATTCGCCCGCCGTGCGACCGAACCCGGGGTTGTCACCGGCGACATACAGATCCTCGATGCCCGGCACCGACAGGCCCCGGTCCACCACCGTGACCCAGATCCCCGCCTCCTTGACCGCCTGCACAGGCGAGGTCAGCGGCTCGGATTCGAACGGCAGCACCACCAGCGCGTCGATGTTGCGGGTGGCGACCATGTCTTCGATGTCGTTGACCATCTTGCCGGCGTCTCCCGCCGTCGCCAGCACAAAGCTGAGCTGCGGATAGGTCGCTTCGAGCCGCTTGATGCTGTCCTGGGCGTGATAATTCAGCCCGCCCATGAAGCCATGTGTGGCCGAAGGGATCGCCACACCGATGGTGTAGGTCTGATCCTGTGCGACAGCCGGTCCCGCCGCGAGCGCGAGGCCCAGTGCAGCGCCCTTGAAGATATCTCTGCGTTTCATAATATTCCTCCCAAATTGCCGCTCAATCTGCGGACTTCCCTTCCCGCTGCAAAACCACAGCGAGGATGACGATGACCCCCTGGATCGCACCGTTGAGATACGGGCTGACGATCGAGGCGAGGTTCAGAATGTTGTCGATCAGGCTCAGTATCAGCACCCCGACGACGGTGCCCCAGACCCGGCCAAAGCCGCCCTTGAGCACGGTCCCGCCGATGATCACGGCGGCAATGGCCTCAAGCTCCCACAGGGTGCCGGTCGACCCCGATGCCGAGCCGAGGCGCGGCACATACATGATGGTGGCCAGCCCGACCAGCATGCCGAGCAGGACATATGTGCCCATGCGGACCCGGTCGACCTTGACGGCCGAGTATTTCGCGACCTGTTCGTTGGCGCCTAGGGCTGCGCAATGGCGTCCAAACGGGGTGTGGCGCATGGTCAGTTCGCCCAGAACGGCGACAATGGCAAAGACGATGATCGGCCAGCTGACGCCCAGAAGACCGTCGTAATAAACCGGGCGGTAAAACCCGCGCGCGGCAAAATCGAGGCTCAGCGTGCCGCCATCGGCCAGCCAGGTGACTAGGCTGCGGTAGATGCCCATCGAGCCCAGCGTGACAATGAAGGCTTCGATCCCGACCTTCGAGATCAGAAAACCGTTCAGCAGCCCCGCCGCCAGACCTGCGAGCAGTGCCACACACATGCCCGCAAGGATCAGCGGCACGCCGACGCCCAATGTGGGGATCATCGCGTTCATCGCCATGATCATCACCCCGGCCACAAAGGCCGCCATCGAGCCGACGGACAGGTCGATGCCCCCGGCGGTGATCACGAAGGTCATGCCCACGGCAATGATGCCGATAAAGGCCGAGCGGGCCAGCACGTTGGTGACATTGCCATAGCCGAGAAAGTTCGCGTTCAGCGACGCGCCCAGGACAATCAGCGCGACAAGCGCCAGCACCGGTCCCAGAACATGCAGGTTCAGACGGCGGCGCGGTGGCGCGGCGGAGGCGGTTGTATCACTCATGCTGTTTCCCTTTCTGCGCCGACACCCATGGCAAGCCGCAGGATCGCGTCCTCCGAGATGGCAGTCCCGGACAACTCTCCGGCGATATGACCGCGCCCCATCACGATCACCCGCGCGGCGAGGCCAATCACCTCGGGCAGTTCGGACGAGACGACGATGACGCTTTTGCCCCTGGCGGCCAGGGCGGCGATGAAATCATAGATCTGCTGCTTGGTGCCGATGTCGATGCCGCGGGTCGGCTCGTCGATGATGACGATCTCGGGCTCTGCCAGCATGGTCTTGGCCAGCAGCAGTTTCTGTTGGTTGCCGCCCGAAAGACTGCCTGCGGCCATGGCGCGGTCGTTCACCCGGATATCGAAGTCGTGGATTGCCGTGGTCAGGGCGGCATCCTCGGCCGACTTGTCGATGCGAACCGTCCCGAACCTGTCCAGCGCCAGCAGGGTCAGGTTTTCGGTCAGGTTCTTGCCCAGAAGCAGGCCTTTGTCCTTGCGGTCTTCGGTGAGGTACACCAGCCCGGCCTCACGCGCGGCCAGAACCGAACCGGGTTTCAGCGGTTTGCCCAGCACCGCGACCTTGCCGCTCGCGGGACGCAGACCGACGATGCCCTCCATCAGTTCCGTGCGCCCTGCCCCGACCAGCCCGGCAAAGCCCAGAACCTCGCCCCGGCGCAGGGTGAAAGAGGCATCGCGCACCCGGCCCGGCACGCTGAGGTTCTCGACCTTCAGCACAACTTCGTCCTGCGGCACAGGCTTTGCCGGAAACAGGTCGCTGAGTTCACGGCCCACCATCGCGGTGGCCATGGCGTCCTCGGTGAATCCTGCGGCGTCGCGGGTCAGGATATGCCTGCCATCGCGCAGCACGGTCACCCGGTCGGCAATGCGGCGGATTTCGTCCAGCTTGTGCGAGGTATAGAGGATCGCCGTGCCGCTCTCGCGCAGCCTGTCGATCTGTTCCAGCAGGATGTCGGTCTCGCGGTTGGTCAGCACGGCGGTCGGCTCGTCCATGATCAGCACGCGGGCGTTGCGTCCCAGGGCGCGGGCAATCTCGACCATCTGCCGGTTCGGCACCGACAGGTCGCGGATACGGCTGCGGGGGTCGACATGGCAATTCAGGCGCACAAGCAAGGCGCGGGCCTCGTCCTGCATCGCCTTGTGATCCAGGAACGGCCCGCGCATCCTTTCGCGGCCCAGAAAGATGTTCTCTTCGACGGTCAGTTGCAGGGCGAGGTTGAATTCCTGATGGATCATCAGGAGCCCCTGCGCCTCGGCCTGTTTCTGGTCACTGAACTGAACCGGCTGGCCGTCCAGGAACAACTGACCTTCGGAAGGTGCCAGATATCCGCCGAGGATTTTCATCATCGTCGATTTGCCGGCGCCGTTTTCGCCGATCAGGGCATGCACCTGCCCCGGCACCAGGTCGAAATCGACGCCGTGCAGCACCTGGATCGGCCCGAACCGCCGGATGATCTGCTGCGCCGACAGAATGGCGGTCACAGCGGCACCCATGCGGCGTTGCGCTTTGACGACCGCACGCAGGCCTCGACAAATGCCACCCCTTCAACCCCGTCCGAGATGTCGGGGTAGGTCACACCTTCGGGCAACGCCGCCCCGGTACGATGCGCCCGAATGGCCTGTGCCGCTTCCGCGTACAGGTTGGCGAAGGCTTCGAAAAACCCCTCGGGATGGCCGGGAGGAAGGCGCGACACCCGCCCCGCCGCAGAACCGGTCGCGCCAGAGGCGCGGGTCACCACCGTCGTCGATCCGCCCAGCGGCGTGACCCGCAGCTCATTGGGGTTCTCCTGCCTCCATTCCAGTCCGGCTCTGGTGCCATAGACCCGCAGGCGCAGGGCATTCTCGCTGCCCGACGCCACCTGGCTGCACCACAGCATGCCCCGCGCGCCGCCCACGAAGCGCAGCATCACATGGGCGTTGTCGTCCAGTGCCCGGCCCGGAACAAAGCTTTGCAGATCGGCGGCCAGCGCCTCGGGGGCAAGACCAGTGACAAAACGCGCGAGATTGAAGGCATGGGTGCCGATGTCACCCGTGGCCCCCCCGACGCCGCTGCGCGCCGGATCGGTCCGCCAGTCGGCCTGCTTGTTGCCGGGATCCGGCACCTCGCCCAGCCAGTCCTGGGCATATTCGACCTGCACCAGCCGGATATCGCCCAGGTCGCCGCGCGCAACCCGCTCTTTCGCCTCGCGGACCAGCGGATAGCCGGTGTAATTGTGGGTGAGGACAAAAAGGGCATCGGCATTCGCCGCCGCCACCTGCATCTTTTTCGCATCCGCCAGCGTGCCGGTCAGCGGCTTGTCGCAGATGACATGAATGCCCCGCTTGAGGAACTCTCGGGCGACAGGCAGGTGCATGTGGTTCGGGGTCACGATGGCGACCGCTTCGATCCCGTCCTTGATCCGCGCCTCGCGCCTGGCCATGTCACTGTAGCTGCCATAGATCCGGTCGTCGGGAAGCCCGAGGTCAAGGCCGGAGGCGCGCGCCCGTTCCGGCGTCGAGGCCAGAGCCCCGGCCACCAGTTCGTAGTGACCGTCCAGGCGCGCCGCCACCCGATGGACCGCGCCGATCAGCGCCCCCTGCCCACCGCCGACCATGCCCAGGCGGATAGGGCCGCTGCGGTCTGCGAACCGGCTCATCGGTCCAGTCCCAGCATCTTGCGGTTGGCCGCCTCGTCGGTGCCGCCCGCGGCAAAATCATCGAAGGCATGTGGCGTCACGCGGATGATGTGATCGCGCACGAATGCCGCCCCCTCGCGGGCACCGTCTTCGGGGTGCTTCAGGGCACATTCCCATTCGACCACGGCCCAGCCGTCAAAATCCATCGCCGCGAGCCTGGAAAACACCGCCCCGAAATCGACCTGTCCGTCGCCGAGGCTGCGGAACCGGCCCGCGCGATTGACCCAGGATTGAAAGCCGCCATAGACGCCCTGTCGCCCGGTCGGATTGAACTCTGCGTCCTTGACGTGGAACATGCCGATCCGTTCGCCGTAGATGTCCAGATTGTCGAGATAATCGAGACATTGCAGCACATAGTGGCTCGGATCGTAGAGCATTTTCGCCCGCGGATGCTGGGCAACGCGATCCAGGAACATCTCGAAGGTGACGCCGTCGTGCAGATCCTCGCCCGGGTGGATCTCGTAACACAGGTCGATGCCCTGGTCTTCGGCGTGGTCCAGCAGCGGACGCCAGCGGGTGGCCAGTTCGTCAAAGGCCGTCTCGACCAGCCCGGCCGGACGCTGTGGCCAGGGGTAGACATAGGGCCAGGCCAGCGCACCGGAAAAGGTTGCGGCGGCAGAAAGGCCGAGATTGCGCGACGCGGTGATGGTCTTTTTCACCTGATCGACCGCCCAGGCCTGCCGGGCGGCGGGGTTGCCGCGCACCGACGGGGCGGCAAAGCCGTCAAAGGCCGTGTCATATGCGGGATGCACCGCGACCAGCTGGCCCTGCAGGTGGCAGGCAAGCTCGGTCACGGTGATGTTGTTCTCTGCCGCCTGACCTTTCCAGGTGTCGCAATAGTCCCGGCTCGTCGCGGCCGCATGCAGATCTATCAGCCGGTTGTCCCAGCTGGGCACCTGCACGCCGGCATACCCGCAGTCCGCAGCCCAGCGGGTGATCCCGTCCCAGGTGTCAAAGGGCGCTGTGTCCCCGGCGAACTGCGCCAGAAACAGGGCCGGACCCTGAATCGTTTTCATCTGATCCTCCCCCGCGCCTCTTTCGGGCGCATCTTGACGATGTAATCGTTTGCAGCGAGACTGACAAAAGATGAAATCGTTTACAACAGATTTTTTCGCCGCCATTCTCCGCGCCGAAAGAAAGGGTGACGATGGACAGGAAAACCGCGACCATTCAGGATGTTGCCCGTGTTGCCGGTGTCTCGACCGCCACGGTGAGCCGGACGCTGTCAAAGCCATCCGTGGTCGCCGAATCAACCCGCGAGGCGGTTCTGAGTGCCGTGGCCGAGACCGGCTACCGGATCAACTCCACCGCCTCGAACCTGCGCCGCCAGCGCACCGGCAGCGTCATCGCGCTGATCCCCAACCTCGCAAACCCGTTTTTCTCGCAGATCCTGGCGGGCATGTCCTCTGTCCTCGCCCCGGCGCAGCTGGGCCTGCTGGTGGCGGATACGCAGACCGGCACCGACCCCGAGGCGCGGCTGGCGGATTTTCTCCAGTCCGGTCAGGCCGACGGGCTGGTGCTGTTCGACGGCACGATGTCGCCCGGGGCGCTGGATCTGCCGGGGCGTCCGCCCGTGCTCATGGCCTGCGAATGGATGGGGGGTGATCTGCCGTCCATTCGGGTGGACAATGCCCGGGGCGCGGAAATGGCGGTGGCGCATCTGGCTGACGTCGGGCACCGCGCCATCGGGCATGTGACCGGTCCGCCGGGCAATGTGCTGACCGAAACCCGGCTGTCAGGCTTTCAGCGCGGCCTGACCCGGCATGGGTTGCAGGCCCGCGCGGACTGGGTGTTCGGCGGCGATTTCAGCATGGATTCCGGGGCGGCGGCGGCGCGACGTTGGCTGGCACTGGACGACAGGCCAACCGCGCTGTTCTGTGCGTCGGATGAAATGGCCATCGGGTTCATGGGGGCCGTGCAGCACGCCGGCATCCGCGTGCCCGAGGATCTGTCGATTGTCGGCTTTGACAACATCGACGTGGTTGCGCATCTGACCCCTGCCCTGACCACGATCCGCCAGCCGCGCACGGTCATCGGGGTGCGCGCCGCCGAACTGCTGGTGGACATGATCGACGCCGGCAGCCTGACCGGCCCGTCCGAGGTGGTCGAGGTCGAATTCATCCCGCGCAAAAGCGTGGCGCCACCCCGCGCCGCACGCGGCTGAGACCTGTGCCCCGGGGCTAGGTCGGCAGGGTGACCAGGTGGTTGTCCCAGGCCCGCGGCGCGGCAACAAGCGGCGACAGGGCGCCGCCCTTGATCCGGCACAGCCCGCCGAGGCCATCGGTGGTGAGGAATCCGCCTGTCGCCGGACCGACACCAGAGACATCGGCGCGGTTCAGCATCCCGACGAATTGCCCGGCCGCCTCAAAGACGCACACCACGCTGCCATGCGGCGACGTCAGGGCGATATGCGCGCCGTCCCCGCTGAAGGCGATACTGCCGGCATAGCCCTTCATCCGCGTCTGTTGCGCCTCGGGGGCCGTCGCCAGAACCGGAGGCGCGCCGCGCCGGTGCAGGCCCAGGAGCGGCGGCGCCAGCGCGGCGGGATCTTCGGATTGCATGGCAAAGGCAACCAGCCCGTCCGCACGCAGGGCAAGGTGGCGGATCGAATTGCGGTGCAGATCCGCCGCCAGCGTGACCTGTTCCAGCAGCCTGCCTCCGGCGCTGACATAACTCAGGTTCGGCTGCATCGTGTCGAGGTTCAGCTTGCTGCGCTCATCGTTCAGCGCGGTATGGATGCCGCCATTGGCCACAACCAGATCTTCCGAACCCGGCAGGCGGGCGATTTCGTGCGGACCGATGCCGTGGCTGGCAAATTCACCGATGCGGCGAAAGCCGCGGGTGGTGTCCCATTGGCCGATCAAGCCCCGCCCGGACCCGGCCACGATTTCAGAGGTGTAGAGCACGTCGCCCGCAGCCGAGAAGGCGCCGTGCCCGTTGAAACGCCGCCCCTCGGGCAGATCCAGCTGGTGCAGCACCCGGCCGTCGGCGCAGTCGATCACCAGTGCATAGGTGCCGGGACGGCGGGCAAAGGCCACGGCTAGCGGCTGGTGCGGGTGCCCCGCCGCCGCATGGCCCCGGGCTGGCAGCGGCACACGAAAGGTGTCCCGCCCCGCGACGCTGAGACCGAACAGGGCATACCCGCCCCCCGGTTCCCGCGCCGCCGCCAGATAGCGCGGGTTGCCCGCGTCCGCCCAGCTCAGTGTCGGCAGTGCCGATGCGGCGAGAAGTGATGCGATAAATTGGCGGCGTGATCCCATGTCAGTCGCCGTCACCGGCGTTGAAACCCTTGGATACGCCCAGGGCGGGACCGACTTCGGCCAGAACCGCGACCTCGATCGCCTTGATGGACTGCTGCAGGATCTCGACCTTCAGCCGGTCGCCCGGGTCGCTGACACCGGCAAAGGACGGATCGTCCAGAGCGGCGGCTGCCCAGGCCGCGCCGTCAAACGCGGCATCGGTCTCGGGCAGCGGCACATCGACCAGCGTGTCAACAAGCTGTTGCAGGGCCTGTACCGACAGGGTGACGTTTCGCAGCGACCGGGCCGAGCGACGGGCCTCTGCACGGTTGGGCCGGGGGCGGTCAAAGCTGCCGAGGGGGCGGCCCAACCGCTCGTTTGCAGTGAACTCCAGCCCGGCCACAAGGTTGGTGAACAGCACCTGCAGACCTTCGTTTTCGGACAGGTAGACGGCATTGCCGGGCGCCCCGGCGCCGCGCAGGGTATCGGCAAACCCTCCGTGCCAGTCCTCTGAAACCACTGCCGCAATCTCTGCCAGATCGCGGGTCGCCATGCGGATCAAATCGCAGGTATAGGGATCCTGCGGCTGGAATTGCGGGTCATAGAGCAGAAATTCCAGCGCAAAGAGACCGCGGGCCGCGACCGATACCTCCTTGAACTCTTCCGGGTCGCCGACAACGGGATCGCGGTCGGCGACAAGCCGTGCCAGGCTGCGCGGCGTCATGCCCTTGTCATCCGGCCAGAAGGCGATGATGACCGACCTGCCCTGTTCCTCGACTGGACCAAAGCGCAGGTGGCTCACCGCCATCCAGGCGTCGAAGGCGGCGTTCCACTCTGCCCTCAGCGGGTCCGGGTCGCAGCCGTCGGCGGCCGCCCTGGCCAGCGTCGCCGTGGTGTCCGCGAAAGCCGCATAGCCGGGCAGGATGTGCGCATCCACCACCCGGTCCAGGTCGGCGGCCACCGGACCGGCGGCCGAGGTCAGGGCGAAGAGGGTCGCAAAAAGGTGTCTCACAGGCTCTCCAGGTATCTGATCAGGGCTGCACGGTCGGCGGGCGGCATGTCGATCACCTGCTGTCTGTGCGGCAAGGCTTCGCCGCCGTGCCACAGTACCGCTTCCAGCAGGGTGCGGGCGCGGCCGTCGTGCAGATAGCTTTGCTGACCGCTCACGGTCTGGGTCAGACCGATCCCCCAGAGCGGTGCGGTGCGCCATTCGCTGCCGGTGGCCCGGCCCTCGGGGCGGTTGTCGGCCAGTCCCGGCCCCATGTCGTGCAGCAACAGGTCGGTATAGGGCCAGATCAGCTGAAAACTCTGTTCCGGCTGGCCGCGCAGACGGGCGGTGACAAACTTCGGTTGGTGGCATGCAGTGCAGCCCGTGTCGTAGAACACCT
This sequence comes from Puniceibacterium confluentis, assembly GCF_007923445.1. Taxonomy (GTDB): domain Bacteria; phylum Pseudomonadota; class Alphaproteobacteria; order Rhodobacterales; family Rhodobacteraceae; genus Puniceibacterium; species Puniceibacterium confluentis. The sequence goes on from NZ_VOJI01000002.1 coordinate 62,167, forward strand.
GCTTGCCGCGCAGCACCTGCGGATCGGCGACATCGCGCCGTGCAGGCACCCCGAGGTTGCGGGCGTAAAAGGTGACGAGGCCCAGACCATCGGCGCCGATCTCGGTGGCCTCGGGGCTGCCGGAGGTGCCGTCGGGAGCGGCGCGGCAGTCGGTCTGAGCCTCGGTGCAGTCGCCGAACGCCGCCGGAAAGATCGGCGACGAAATGCCGATGTCGCCGGCAAAGGCCGCAGCGCTTTGTTCGCGCACTGTCGGGGCGCCGGCCTTGAGCCCGAAACGGCCCAGCATCGGGCGGTTGTGTTCGAACGACCAGACCTTTTGCGCCCGCCCCGAGATGCCGTCGCCATCGGCGTCATCGGGGTCGGCCAGCGCCAGGATGTCCCCGGCTGCAATCGCTTCCAAAAGGCCAAGGCCGATCATCTGCGGCGCCACGCGTGGTGACAGCATTGCACCGGGCGCAAGTGGACCATACCCCAGATCCGCGGCGCGGTAGGTCGGCACCCGCAAGACGGCCGTTTCACCACCCGACAACGCCAGAGTCTGTTCGGTGTAGCGGACATCGAAACGGTATTCGGCAGCATGACCCGCGGTGGCGAAATCCTGCATCTGTCCGCCATAGACCGGGTCGGGCCGGGTGCGCGGGCTGTCGTCACCGATGCCGGCCAGAAAGGCCTCGATTTCGCTCAGCGGGGCATCCTGGGCCGAGGGCACCGAGACCCGCAGAAAGATCGACACCGCGTCATCCTGCGGCCCCTCCGGCGGATGGCCGCGCCCGTCCTTGAGATGGCAGGCCTGACATGAGCGTGCATTGAACAGCGGCCCCAGACCGTCCGACACCAGCGTCGACGACGGCGACGACACCCAGAGCTTGCGGAACAGCCCGTCGCCGACCTTGAAGTCCAGCTCGCGTTCGAACGCCATGTTGCCCGAGGCCTGCGAAAACGCATCCGCCGTGGTCCTGGCACGCACCGTGGCCCCGCCGCCGGAATTTGCCTCGAACGGTTCCGGCGCGCTGAAATCCGCGGTCAGTCGGGTCACGTCACGAATGCGGGCGATTTCGGCGCTGGTGCGGGGCACCTCGTCCAGGTGCGCCGCCGCGACATCAGGCGGCGTCTGCGAATGCGCAAGCGGCACGAGGCTGAAGCTCAACAACAGGGCACCGATCATGACAAGTTGCAGACGGGAAAGCGGGCTCATGGCGAACAGACCGTGTTGGTAGCCCGCCCGGGTGCGTTCCGGGCGGGACGTGAAACTGGGGAACAGATGTGGTGCGGCATCCCGGGGTTCAACGGGACGGACCGCCGCACCCTTCTGCGCTTACTGGAACACTGCGTTCACATCATCCAGACTGTCCGACCCTTCGAGCGTGATTCCGCCCAGATCCAGCGCCGTCACCACCCGTTCTATCGACCGGGTCTGCGCCACCAGCGCCGCGACCGCCGACATCACCAGTTCTTCGCCCGCATCGTTGCCGCGCGCGAGCATCATGTCGTAGGCCATGCCGTTCCTGGTCGCATCGACGATTTCCGTCATCTCAACCATCGTGGCGTCCAGATCAGTGCGCAACTGTGCGTCCGCCGGGGCGTTGACCTCGGCCACCAGATCGGCCAGCGACGCACCGGAAATCTGGGTGCCGTCACTCCGCGTGTATTGCCCGAGATAGGCCTGCCGGATGCCCAGAGCGTCGTAGTAATGGCTCCACTGCGTGGTGTCCGAGAAACAGTCGTGCTCTTCTTCCGGATCGTTGAGCAACACGCCCAGTTTCATCCTCTGGCCCGCCAGTTCACCGTAGGACAACGACCCCATTCCGGTGAGTATCGCCTGAAGGCCCGCCGCCTCGTCGCCGGTCAGCGTGGTGCGGGCCGCGCCGTCGGGCGCCCACTGCGCGACCATCCATTCGAGATCGGACAGCAGCAGATCCGACGCGGCGCGCAGATAGTCCGCCCGACGGTCGCAATTGCCGTTGGTGCAGTCCGCACCAGCCGCATAGTCGGTCCAGGGACGCGCACCTGCCCCGGCCCCGGTGCCGTTCAGATCCTGCCCCCAGAGCAGGAACTCGATGGCGTGATAGCCGGTGGCGACATTCGCCTCGACGGCGTCCGCTTCCTGCAGGGTCTCCTCGAGCAGCGCCGGCGTGATTTCGGCGGCGTCCACGGTCTGACCGGACAGGACAAAGCTGGGATTGGCGATCACATTCAGCGCGGCAATGGCATTTTCATCCGTCGCACCACCATAGGAGGCATCCACATAGTCGATCAGCCCCTCGTCCAGCGGCCAGGCATTCACCCGGCCTTCCCAGTCATCGACGATGGCATTGCCAAAGCGGTAGACCTCGGTCTGCATGTAGGGCACCCGCGCGGCGATCCAGGCTGCGCGCGCCTCGGCCAGAGTCTGTTCCGACGGGGCAGTGATCAGCGCCGAGATGGCGTTCTTCAGGACCTGCGCCGTGGTCAGGCTGTCGGAGTATTTGGCCTCGGCAATGTCGGCGTAGGTGGCAAGCACCTCGGATGTTTCAACAGCCATGACCGGTGCGGCGGTCAGGACGGTCGTGGCCAGACCGGCCAGGAGGATGCGTGTCATGTGGAACCCTTTCCGTGAGAAGCTGGGCGTTTGGCCCTGTGCGCGACGGAATCGCGATGCCCGCAACCTGACCAAAACAGTCAGGGTTGTCAAACCTGATAATTTTACTCGGTATTAGGGCTTCGATTCTGACACGGGCCGCCCCCGCGCACCCTGCAACCGCGCCGCGCCGACCCAACTCAGCGCCACCATCAACGCCGCCGTCCCGAGGCACAGTGGCAAACCGCCCAACTGATAGCTCAGTCCCGACAGCAGCGTTCCCATGAGACGCCCGGCGGCATTGGCCATGTAGTAAAACCCGACATCCATTGTGACCCGCGCCCCGGTGGAAAACGCCAGTATCAGGTACGAATGCAGCGCCGAGTTCACCGCAAACACCGCACCGAACAGCAGCAGCCCCAGGATCAGCGCCACGGTAAGCCCGCCAGAGGGCGCGCCGCCAAGCCACACCAGCAGCGCCAGAACGGCGGGGATCACCGCAAGGCCGGCCGCCCAGTGGCGCGCGGCATGGATGATCTCGGCCTCGGGGCGGGTATCCGCGTGCAACAGCTTTGGCGCGGCGGCCTGCACACCGCCGTACAGCACCGTCCAGACCGCCATGAAGCTGCCTATGGTGAAAAACGCGGCGCGGTTGCCTTCGGGGCTGCCATCCGACAACACGGCGTAGAAATAGATCGGTATCCCGACCACGAACCAGACATCGCGGGCGCCGAACAGGAATACCCGCGCCATGCTCAGCCAGTTGATGTTGGCGTTGCGCGAAAAAATCTCTCTGAATTTCGCGTCCTTGCGACCGGTAGGCAATCCGGTCGGCATCTTCAGGACGACCGCCAACAGGATCAGCGCCAGCACCGATGCCATGCCCAGAACCGCCGGCACGAACCCGGCAAGCGCCAGCAGGACCGCCCCCAGCAAGAAGCCCAGCCCCTTGACCGCGTTCTTCGACCCCGTCAGCAGCGCCACCCAGCGGAACAACCCGCCCTGACCATCGGGGGCCAGCAGCTTGACGGCTGACTTGGCACTCATCTTGGCCAGATCCTTGGCCACGCCCGAGGCGCCCTGCACCAGCATCACAAACACGACCGAGGCCGCAATGCCCCAGGCAGGATCCAGTTGCGCCAATGCCAGAAGCGCTGCGACCTGCAAGCCAAGTCCGGCGTAGAGCGTCGAGGTCAGCCCGAACCGCGCCGCGATCCAGCCGGCACTCAGGTTGGTGACGATGCCGGCCAGTTCATACAGCACAAACAGATAGGCGAGCTGGACCGGCGTGAACCCCAGGGCGTGGAAATGCAGCAGCACCAGCATCCGCAGCGCGCCGTCGGTCAGCATGAACGCCCAGTAGGCCGCGGTCACGGCGATATAGGCGGAGAGCCCTTCGGGTCGGCTCACAACCGGTCTCCGACCATGCGGGCGACGTCGACCAGCCGCTGGGCATAGCCCCATTCGTTGTCATACCAGGCATAGATCTTTACCTGCGTGCCGTCCGTGACCATGGTCGACGGCGCGTCGATGATGCAGGAGCGCGGATCATTGGTGTAATCGGTCGACACCAGCGGGCGGACCTCATAGCCCAGAATGCCTTTGAGCGGAGCGGTTTCGGCGGCTGCGGCGAACAGGGCGTTGACCTCTTCGGCGCTGGTGGCGCGGCTGACCTCGAACACGCAGTCGGTGAGCGAGGCATTGAGCAGCGGCACCCGCACTGCATGGCCGTTCAGCTTGCCGGTGAGTTCCGGATAGATCAGCGTGATCGCGGTGGCGCTGCCGGTGGTCGTCGGGATCAGCGCATTCAGCCCGGAACGGGCACGACGCAGATCCTTTCCAGGACGATCGACAATGGTCTGCGTGTTGGTAATATCATGGATTGTCGTTATCATTCCATGTTTTATGCCGATATTCTCATGTATCACCTTTACGATCGGCGCCAGGCAATTGGTGGTGCAACTCGCCGCCGTCACGACGTCATGCATCGCAGGGTCATAGCTGTCGTGATTCACGCCAAAGACGATGTTGGCGACCGCAGGATCCTTGACCGGCGCCGAAACGACAACCTTTTTCACCCCGGCCGCAAGGTAGGGCGCGATCCGATCCATCGTCTTGAAATAACCGGTGCAGTCGATCACCACATCGACGCCCGCGAGCGGCAGGTCGTCAAGGTTGCGGGTCTGCAAACAGGCGATACGGGTGCCGTTGATGGTTATGCTGTCAGCAGCATGTGAAAACTCCGCAGGCCAGCGCCCGTGGACGGTGTCAAATTCCAGCAGATGCGCCTGCATCATCGGATCGCCGACGGCGTCGTTGACAAAGGCGATCTCGGCCCCGCTTTCCAGCAGGGGGCGAAGCGCCAGCTTGCCCATGCGGCCAAGCCCGTTAATGGCGTAGGTTGTCATTGTATTTCCTTGGTATCATGCGACATCTGGTCGACGCTGTGTTGCAGGGAATTGCGGTCCATCGCGCCAATTGGCAGCGCCGCAAAAGCACTGATGCGGTTGCTCAGAGCGCCGTAGACCTGCTGGAAGGCCAGCATCTTCTCGGCCTCAGTGCCCTGTACCCGGGCCGGATCCGGCTGGCCCCAGTGCCCCGAGATCGGCTGACCCGGCCAGGCGGGACAATCCTCGTTCGCGGCGCGGTCACAGACGGTAAAGACAAAGTCGAAGTTCGGGGCGCCGGGGCTCTGGAATTCGGACACATGTTTGGCACGCAGCTGCGAAGTGTCGTGCCCCTTGTCGGCCAGCATCCGCACTGCAACGGAGTTCAGGTGCGACGCCGGAGTGGTGCCGGCCGAGTAGACTGCAAAGCGCTCCGGCGCCAGGTCGCGCAGCAGGCTCTCTGCTATGACCGAACGGGCGGAATTGCCGGAGCAGATGAATAATACATTGTATACCCTTGTGGTGTCTTCATTTTTTTCAATTCCGAAGGCAGCACGGGATAGACATGTTTCTGGCCGCGAGCGGCAACAGTCCTCGAAGAGGAAGCCGACCAGTGCGTCAGCGGACCGGGTGTCGGCACGGTACAGCCGCGAGGTGCCCTTTGCCGTCTGAGTGATCAGCCCGGCCTGGCGCAGCGCCCCGAGATACACCGAAAGCGTCGAGCCCTTGAGCCCCAGAGCGGCCGCAATCTCGCCAGCGGCCACGGCATCGGGGTAACGCCGCATCAATAGCCGGAACACCGAAAGGCGCTGCGCATGGCCGAGGGCGGCAAGTTGTTCGAGAATCTGCTTTTCCATATTTCATGGATATATGAAATAGATGACAGATCCATGACAGAACGCGCCGAAATGCGGCGTGCTCCGCCTCCGGGCCGAATTTACGACAGAATTTCGAACCGGGTTACATCCACCATGCCGCGATCAGTGATCTTGAGCGCCGGAATCACCGGCAGGGCCAGGAATGCAAGTTGCAGGAACGGCTCTTCCAGGGTCACGCCCAGGTCGCGGGCAGCGGCGCGCAGCCCGCTGAGGGCGTCGCGCACCACCTCGAACGGCTCAAGGCTCATCAGGCCGGCAACCGGCAGCGAAAGTTCGGCCAGAACCACACCGTCGCGCACGACGACAAAGCCGCCTTCGAGCGCGCTCAGCCGGTTGGCGGCCACAGCCATGTCGGCGTAGTCGACGCCCACGCAAGCGATGTTGTGATGGTCGTGACAGACCGTCGAGGCGATGGCTCCGGCCTGCAACCCGAAGCCGCGCACAAAACCGGTGGCGATGTTGCCGTTCTTGCCATGGCGTTCGATGACCGCAATGCGGGCCAGGTCGCGGGCCGGATCGGGAAATTTGTCGCCGTCCCGGATCGGGATGTCTTCGTGAAGGTGGTCGGTCAGGATCTGCCCCGGACGGATGCCGATGACATCCGTGTCGGTGCGGTTGGCACGGGCACGGAATTCCGACGGCACGACCTCCGGTGCGCGCACGGAATTGCGCCCGACCGGTGCGATGATCTCCCGCGCGGCAAAGGCGGTGTCGTTCACCACCCTGCCCGCACAGAGCACCATCTGCGCATGGCACCCTTCGAGCGAATCGATCACGACGATATCGGCACGCTTGCCCGGGGCGATCATGCCCCGGTCCTTCAGACCGAACGCCTCGGCGGCCGACAGAGACGCCGCGCGGTAGGCGGCCAACGGCGGCGTACCCAGGGCGATCAGCGTGCGGATCATATAGTCGAGATGACCATGTTCGGCGATATCCAACGGGTTGCGGTCGTCGGTGCACAGGCACATGTAGGGTGCGCTGCGCTCGGTCAGCAGCGGTTGCAGGGCATGCAGATCCTTGGACACCGACCCCTCGCGGATCAGCACGCGCATCCCCTTGCGCAGTTTTTCCAGGGCTTCGGCGGCGCTGGTCGCTTCGTGCTCGGTGCGGATGCCGGCGGCGATATAGGCGTTCAGATCGCGCCCGGTCAGCAGCGGACAGTGACCGTCGATATGGCCGCCCTCGAACAGCGCGAGTTTCTTCATCGCCTCGGGCTCGCGATGGATCACGCCGGGATAGTTCATGAATTCGGCCAGACCGATGGCCGAGGGGTGCCCCATCAGCGCCGCAAGGTCATCGGCCAGAAGTTCGGCCCCGGCGGTTTCCATATGTGTGGATGGCACGCACGAGCTGAGCTGGACGCGGATGTCCATCACCGTGCGCTCACTGGCGGCCTGAAAATAGCGGATGCCCTCTGCTCCGACGACATTGGCAATCTCGTGCGGGTCGCAGATGGCAGTGGTGACGCCGCGCGGCGCAACACAGCGATCAAACTCGAACGGGGTGACCAGCGAGGATTCGATGTGCAGGTGGGTGTCGATGAAGCCTGGCACGAGGGTAAGACCACTGACGTCGATCACCTGCACCGCGTCATAGTCGGCGCAGATTCCCACGATGGTATCGCCGCAGATGGCAACGTCTCCGGCCAGCATCTCGCCGGTCATCAGGTCGAACACCTGCCCGCCGCGCAGCACGGTGTCGGCCGGTATGTCCCCACGTGCCTGCGCAATGCGCCGGGATAGCTCGGCCATGTCATGCCCCTGTCTGTTGTGCAGCGTGTCGCCGTTTCATGCGCCAGCAGACCCGATCCGGGGACCAAGGACAAGGGGCCGAAGGCGCATGACCCGGGGCCACAGTCAGGTTAAAAACGGCTGCCCGAAAAAAAAGGCAGGATCACCCCGCCTCTTTCTCTGACTCCACCTATGTGAGTCCGTCGATTTTTCGGATCTGTCAGCCCATCGAAGATCGGTCATTATGCCGATGCTCGCGTAGCCCGTCTTCGTCGCGCTTGCTGGTCAGCGCAAATATCAGTGCCGCAATCAGGGTGAGCGCGGCCAATCCAGCTATGAATATGTCGGTCGTCATTGCTCGGTCCATTTGTTGCTGTCACAGTGGTAACGTCGCCGGGCAAGCTGCGGTTCCGGAACTTAGGGGGTGTTCACGGGTTTGGGATGCAGGGAGGCAACACTATGCTGACGAGCTACACGGATCTGATGAACTATCACGCCCGGTTGGGCGAGGATGCGTTCGATATCACCGACCTTCTGTTCAATGCCGCCGACGGCGCGCTGAAATATCTGGTGGTGGACACCGGTGCCTGGCTGGAAACCCAGCAAACCCTGGTAGCCGCCTCTCTTATCGGGGCAATAGACGTCGAGGACGCCGAAGTCGCATTGCGTGCCAGCCGCGAAGAATTTGACCAGGCCCCACGTTGGCAGGGCAGCGACGAGGCCCTGATCCCGCTGCTGGCCGCGCTGCCGCCGCTTGTCGTCGGGCCATTCGGATCGACATATGCCCCACTGGCAATGGCGGCGGAACTGGGCCCGCAGAGCGCCGCAAAAGACACCGATCCGCGCGCGCAGACCGCTTTCGACCAGTTTGAAATGGCGCGGGGCTGGCTGGGATCCGAAATGTTCGGTCGCGACGGCCCACTTGGCACATTGGGGGATCTGCTGCTGGACGCCGAAGCGGGCCGGGTCACACATCTTGTTGTCAGCAGCGATGATGTCCAGCCGGGCAAGATGCTGGCCGTGCCCTATTCCGTTCTGCGCTACCGGGCGACCGGCGGGCACCTGGTGCTGAACCTTACGGCGGAACGGCTTCGGCAGGCGCCACAGATAGACCAGATGGAACGGCTGAAACGCCACTGGCACGCGGACCTGCACAGCTATTTCATGATGCCGTTGTAGACACTGGCTCGCGCCGTCCCGCCACGACCTGCACCGGAGCGTTACAGAAACGTGTCCGCCAGGGCCTGCTCTTCGGCGGCGGCGATCTGACCGACTTCGGCGGCACGGGCGCGCGCCGCTTGCGTGAGTGCCGCAAAAATCCGGCGATGGGCGCGACGGTAAAAAAGGTGCTCCGGGTGCCACTGGACCCCCATGGCAAAGGGATCCGATGTGCGCTCGATCGCCTGCACCATGCCGCCGCTGTCCCGCGCGGCCACCCTCAGCCTGTCGCCCAGCCGGTCAACCGCCTGCGAATGCAGCGCATTGACGTACACCTGCGACTGCCGCGTGGTGCGGAACAACAGGCTGTCCGGGGTGACGTTCACACATTTGCGCGGCAGGATGGTGCGGAACTTGCGTGAGTCGTAGACGCTGTAGGCGTCCTGATGCAGGTCCCCGCCCAGCACGACATTCAACATCTGCGAGCCGCGACAGATGCCGAGAATCGGCAGACTGCGGGCAAAGGCGCCTTCGATCACCGATTTTTCCAGCGAATCCCTATCCGGATCCAGCCGCACCCCCAGACGCAGCTCGCCGCCGTAAAGCGTTGGGGCAATGTCATCACCGCCGCCGATCACAACGCCGTCGACCGCGTCCAGGTCGACACTGGCCGAGCCGGACTGCCAGCGCACGGCACGGGCACCGGCGATCCACAGGCTAAGCTGCATCAGCGGAAAGATCCGCCAGCCGGACCGGCGCGAAACGGTGACCCCGATCATCGGCCGCCTGCCGGACCGCACCCCGCTCATAGCGCGCCCTGAACCAGATCAAGCGAGGTCCTGGTCCAATCGCCGCGCAGGGTAAGGTAGGATGCGCGATGTGCATGCCATGCGGATTTGAGACGTTCCAGCAACGCGGCATCCGCGGCGATCCGTTCAATCAGAACCCAGCGATTCCACTCCAGCGCGAGCGACCAGTCAGCTTCGTCCACCCGGCAATCCGGCAGGCGAAAATGATAGGTTGGCCGGGCTGATATCGGTTCAAGGTCCATGACCTTGCCGACCCGCTCGGGATCCAGATGGGCGAACAGGGCCATCATGTCCAATGCGTAATTCCGCGACGGCGCATGTTTCAGGTAGAGGTCGATAAGCTGGGCCGTGTCCGAGATCCCGCCGCGCGCCAGCGCATCCACCAGAGCCCGGGGATAGGGATCAACAAATGGCAGGGCACGGCGCGAGATATCAATCTGCGCCGTCTCGCGCAGCGCATCCTCGTACAGGGCAAAGGCAGTCAGTACAGGCAGAATGTCGGAGAGTTCGGTGCCGGTCACTTCCGGGTTGAAATGCACCCCGAACCCCAACAGGATCCCGGCGCGGGTTCCGGTGGCCCCGGCCCGGCGCAGTTTTGGCAGCATGTCGTCCAGGACAGGGATGTCGGAGGGCAGCAGCGGTTCCGTCACAACTTCCACCGGCACCACGACCGAGGCGAGTTCCCGCAGACGTTTTTCAAGCTCGGTCTCGGCATCGGCCAGGTAACGGCTGTCCAGATACACTTCTATGTCGCCCAGCGACGTGTCCCGGACCAGACGGCCCTGCGCCGGGCGGGTGTCGATCCGCCCGCCAAGGTGCGCCTGCACGATATCCGCGACATGCTCTTCGGTCAGCCCGCCAAGCTCGACTTCGACCCCGACACGTCGCGGTTTTCCCGCGCTGGTACAGGGCTGGGGAAGCTGATCGATCGTTACGCACATATCGGCTCCAGTCTCTTCTTGCACGGCCTTCAGTAATCGCCGGCTTCGGGAATGAAATCGGTCAGGGTGAAGGTGACCCGCACTGAATAGATTCCGTCTGACACGCCTTGCTCCAACTCGCCTCCGAGCTGGGTGGCAAAGGCCCGGATCAGACGCGATCCAAGCCCGGTGCTGTCCGAAGAGAGTTCAGGTTCCGGATGACAGGTATTGCTGATCTCGATCAGCGCGCGGCTCGCCTCGAGACGTTTGAAGCGGACCTGCACGTGCAGGGTGCCGTTATGATCCGGACAGATGTATTTGACCGCATTGGTCAGCGCCTCTGCGGTCAGCAACGACAAGGGCACCGCCTGATCGGGATAAAGCTCGACATTCTCGAGCTCTGTATCCAGCTGGATGCGCGACGTGGACTGATCGGCCACCAGCGACATCTGGCGGATCAGGTCGTCCAGCAGGCGGCCGGCATCCACATGCCCAAGGTCTTCGGTCTGATACAGGTTGCGGTGGATCGTCGCGAGCCCGCGGATGCGATCCTGCAGACGCCGCAGCACCACGCGGGTTTCCTCGGACTCGCTTTGCCGTATCTGCATGTTCATGATCGACGAAATCAATTGCAGGTTGTTCTTTACGCGATGATGCACTTCCTTGAGCAGGATCGTCTTTTCCCGCAGGGCATTTTCCAGTTGCGCCTCGTCCTGAAGGATCGCGTTGGCCATGTGCAGGAAATCGCTCTCCATGTCCCGCAGTTCCAGCGTCATCTGCGCGCCGGCAGCTTCCTGCGGCACGCGGCGGTTACGGGCAAAGTTGCGCATCTGCTGGCTCAGCGTTCGGACCTGCCGGATGACCAGACGGTTGATCGCCAGAAACGCCACGATGACGCTGGCGGCCCACATCAGGAACGGCAGCAGCTTTGCGAAGTCGTTGCCCTGCACCGCGCTCGCGGCGCTGCTGTTTTCCGGCCAGATGCTGAGCGCATACACCAGCCCGGGCACCAGCGGTGCGACGGCAAAGATCCGGGACTTGCCATCCGCGCTGCGGGCCTTGAAACTGCTGGCCGTGGCCTCGGACAACGTCGCGAGGTCCAGCGCGTCCGGCAGCAATTCCACGGTCCTTTCGCGCGGCGAGCGCGACGACAAAACCTGACCGGCGCTGTTGAAGGTCAACAGCTCTTCGAGATCGCTGTCCGGGTCCGGCAGTTCGCGATCCCGCAACCCGACGGCGGGGATCGAGATTGCGACATATCCGGCAAGAGCGTTGCGGTAGAAAAACGGCTCGGCCACGACGAGAACCGATTGCTTGCTGATCCGGGGCGCTTCGTTCAGTTGAACTGTCGAGCGCGGATTGTCGAGAATGTAATGGAAATTCGGCGAGTCCGAGATATCAACCGTTTCGCCCGCAGAAGAGCACCGGATCAGGCCGTCCAGCGCCAGGATACCGGCAAAGGTGATATTGGGACGCGACTCGGCGTATTCGCGAAAGATCGCGGAACACTGCTCCTTGTCGGACTGATAGAGATTGGCAGCCGTGCCCAGCACCTGCGCCGCGCCCAATGTGCGCAGGATGGTCTGACGTTCGCCAGAGGCTGCGGATTCCGTCAGCGCGGCAAGGCTGAGTTGCGAGCGGGCGCGGGTTTCCTCGCTCAGCTCTGCGGTCTGCAGATAAGCGACCACGCCAAGCGGGATCAGCGCGACGGACAAGAATCCGATGATGCGCGCCGCGAGCCCGCCTGACAGCGGGCGGGGCCCTGCCGCTCCAATCATCGCTATCCTACCGAAGCTGTTCTGTTACCTGAGATTACCGCGAGGGTTGCGCCGTCAGTCATCTCCAGCGCTTCGTCCATGTCAAGATGCATCAGCTCGGCCAGGCGCGACCGTGCCCGGTTTGTCCGGCTCTTGATTGTGCCGACAGCCACACCACACATTTCGGCCGCCTCTTCATAGGAAAATCCTGAGGCGCCGACGAGGATCAGCGCCTCGCGCTGTTCGTCGTTGAGTTTGGCAAAGGCAATGTGGAAATCCGACATCTGCAACCGACCGTCATGTGCCGGCTTTTCCGACAGCGAGGCGGTGTAGACGCCATCGACGTCCGCGACTTCGCGGCCGGCCTTGCGACGATTGGAATAATAGGTGTTGCGCAGGATGGTGAACAGCCAGGCCCGCATGTTGGTGCCGGGCTCGTAACTGTCAATTTTTGTCCAGGCCTTGACCAGGCTGTCCTGAACCATGTCGTCAGCCAGCGCGCCATTGCGCGTCAGACTGAGCGCAAAGGCACGCAAGGCAGGCAGGTGCTGCACAATCTCGTCGCGCGGGTCAACGCTCATTTTGCGTCCCCGTGGGTCTCTTTGTCCTGTTGCCCCTTCAGTTGCGAAAGCAGGTCAAGAAACCGGTCAGGGACCTTTTCTTCGAGCATGTCCTGATAAACACGCTTGAGGTTGTCGTCGATCACCTGTGATTGTCTAGCCTTGTTGCGGTCCTGCGCCATTCTCTTACCTTGCTGCTGCCTGATGATGCCCGGATGCGCCCCTGCATCCAGACACTACACTTGCGCCCTTGCTATTTAACATACGACATAAAAAACTGCTTTGCCGAGCTGTTCTTGGGAACTAACTGGAGTTGCAGGCGTTTGGTTCCAGAAAAAGTGCAGGAAGGAAAATATTAATGACACAGGTGGATCTCAGCAGCGAAGTTGGCGCCGCTCTGCCATATCTGCGCCGCTACGCGCGCGCACTCACCGGCAGCCAGGGCAGCGGAGACAACTATGCCGCCGCCACACTGGAGGCAGTCCTTGCCGACCGAGCCGTTGTGGAAGATGCGTCTTCGCCCAAGGCCGGGCTGTTCGCCATGTTCCACGGCATCTGGGTCACCACGGGTGCGCCGGTGGTCGAGGAGGACAGCGGCCCCCGGGCTGCAGCCCAGAAACATCTTCAGCGTCTGACAACCAACAGCCGAGAAGCGCTTTTGTTGCATACGATCGAAGAATTCACCCTGAGCGAAGTCGCCGAGATCATGCAGATCGGCGCGGATGAGGCAGAGCAGCTAGTGAATGTTGCCCGCCAGGAGATGGCGGATGGCATCTCTGGCCGCGTCCTGATCATCGAAGACGAAGCGATCATCGCCATGGACCTCGAGAGCATCGTCGCCGACCTGGGGCATCGGGTCACCGGCGTTGCCCGCACGCGGGACGGTGCGGTGAAACTTGGCAAATCCGAAGCGCCGGATCTCATCCTGGCCGATATCCAGCTCGCCGACAATTCGTCGGGTGTGGATGCGGTACATGACCTGCTGAACGAATTGGGGCATCGCCCGGTGATTTTCATCACTGCATTCCCCGAACGTCTGCTGACGGGGGAACGGCCCGAACCGGCCTTCCTGATTTCAAAGCCCTATTCAGAAGATCAGGTGCGTTCGGCAATTTCTCAGGCGATGTTCTTTTCGTCCACGGAAACGCTCAAGGTCTGAGCCGAGGGGGTCCGGCAAGTGTCGGGCCCTGCCTTCGGCACCATGTGCAACGACAAAGCGCGCCGTGATTGCGGCACGCTTTGCATTTTCAGGGGCGGGGCTTGGCGGACCTGCGGCAAACAGGCCCCGGTCTGTGTCGGGGCCTGCCCGGTCAGACCTTGCGCAGGACGCGGAACAGCAGCGCCACCACGAACAGCACGAGGAAGATCACGAACAGGATCTGCGCGATGCCGGCAGAGGCAGTGGCAATGCCGCCGAACCCGAAGACAGCGGCGATGATGGCGACAACAAAAAACAGAAGAGCCCAGTACAGCATGGTTTAACTCCTAGTGACGGAAGATCACACGCGGCTGCGTACCGACCGGGGTCCGGCGACAAGCCAGATGATGAACCCGAGTATCGGAAGCACCAGAATCAGCAGTATCCAGAGCACTTTCGATCCAGTGCCGCGGTTGGACCCAAAGATCGAGATGATCGCGTAAAGGTCCAGCCCGAGTACAATGAGACCGCCAAGGCCTGCATATTCCAGCATGTGACGTTCCTTTGTTTGATCCTGCCGTTGGGGTCAGGATTTCTGCAGGATCAACGTCACAAGGGTTTGACTGGTTCCCGCAGGTACGTGGAAATTCCACAGAGTTTTACGTTGCCTGCCGTCGCCGCGACACCCCGGTCACCCGGGCCTCGCGCCCAGGGGCCGGACCCGGATTCAGGCCCTGCCTGCAGGTGTCGCGCCCTGCCCGTCCCTTGGGTATCGCCACGACCTCGGCCTATGCCAGAGACGGCAGCCACAGCACGATCCACGGAAAGGCCACCAGCAGGGCAATTGTCACACCGTCAGCAAAGAAGAACGGCATCACCCCGCGGAACACGTCCTGGACCGATATGTCGTCCCGCACGCCCGCCACGACAAAACAGTTGAGCCCGATGGGGGGTGTGATCAAGCAGAACTCGGCCATCTTGACCACCAGGATGCCGAACCAGATCGCGCACATCGTGCCGTTCATGCCGAACGCACTGTCCGCCGCCGACACGAATTCGCCGCCGTTCAGCGCCATGACCGCGGGGTAGACCACCGGCAGCGTGAGAAGCAGCATGCCGATGGCATCCATGAACATCCCCAGCACCGCATAGGCCAGAAGGATACAGATCAGGATCGTCATCGGGCTGTAGGTCAGCGAGGTGATCCAGTCGGAAAATGCGCTTGGCAGATCGGCAAAGCCCAGAAAGCGGACATAGACCAGCACGCCCCAGATGATGGTGAAGATCATCACCGACAGCTTGGCCGTCTCCATCAGCGCATCCTTGAGCTCGGCCCAACGCATGCCGCGAAACACCGCCATGAGAAAGACAATGAATGCCCCGATGGCGCCGCCCTCGGTCGGCGTGCCCCAGGCGTCACCGCCGAAGGGATTGTAGACAAAGAAGATGATGATGATCACGACCGCAAAGATCGGCAGCGCCGGTGGCAGCGATGCAAACCGCTGGCGCCAGGTGAACCCGGTGACGGGCGGACCAAAGCCCTTGACCGTCAATGCCAGGCCAATGATCAGGCCGGTATAGACAAAGGCCGAAAACACCCCCGGGATAAAACCCGCCAGCAGCAGCTTGCCGACGTCCTGTTCGACGATGATCGCATAGATAACCAGAATCGCCGAGGGCGGGATCAACGAGGCCAGCGTGCCGGCGGCAGCGACCACCCCGGCGGCAAAGCGTTTGTCATATCCCACGGCCAGCATCTCGGGGATGGCGATGCGGGCGAAAACCGCTGCCGTGGCAACCGAGGCGCCGGACACTGCGGCAAATCCGGCGGTGGCAAAGACCGTCGACACCGCAAGCCCGCCCGGCACCCAGGCCACCCAGCGTTTCGCGGCCTCGAACAGCGCCCGGGTCAGCCCGGCATAATAGGCCAGATAGCCGATCAGGATGAAGGTCGGTATCAGGCTCAGAGCCTGGCTGGCGACCTTGCCGTGGGGCACCTGCCCCGCGGTCTTGATCGCGACCGTGAGGGCCCAGCCGAGCTGGGCCATCTCATAGTCCTTCTTGTCCCAGAAGATCCAGATCAGGCCGACAAGGCCGGCCAGCGCGGCGGCAAAGGCGACACGCATTCCCAGCACCACCATGACCAGCATTCCGCCGGTGACCCAAAGGCCGATTTCAATCGAGTCCATGGCTTCAGTCCCGCCCTTGAATATGTTCGGCCTCAGCAGCGGCCTGTTCTGCCACGCTCATGATCAGCGGTACGGCAACGGGGTTTTCCTGCCCCAGAACGAAGGCGCGCCCATATCCCCAAAGCTGCAGGATCAGCCGCAGACAGAGCACGAAGAACGCCACCGGAACCACCAGCTTGGCCGGCCAGATCGGCAGACCGATGTCAATCGAACTGTCCCGGCTCCAGAGCGGTGCCGACAAATCGAAACTGCGGTCAAAATGGGCCCATGTGCCCCAGACCAGCGCCGCCATCAGCAGCAGGATGCCGAGCGTGGTGATGAATTCGGCCAGCCACAGTGCCCGCCCCCTGAGCGCGCCGACCACGATGTCCATCCGGATGTGGCCGCCGTTGCGCTGCACGTAGGAAATTCCGAGAATCGCGATCAGCGGCATGAACGCCTCGATCCAGTCGACGTAGCCGGACAGCGGCTTGTTGAAGCCTGTGCGCCCGGTAACCGAGACCACCGCGAGAACCATCAGGCCAAAGGCGAACAGACCGGATATCAATGCGAAGAACCGCTCCAGCACGTCCAGTCCCTCGTCCAGTCGGCTGAGGATGGAATTGTCGCGCAGTACAGAGGACGTGCCGGCCATGTCAGGCGCACTCCTTGGTTATTGATCGTGGTTGTTGATCGTTCGGGAAATGGCCCCGGCGCGATGCCGGGGCCGCGGGGATCAGTTGCTGACGCGGGACTTGGCCAGCGTGTCGTTCACCAGATCATAGAGCTCCTGCGCGGGCATGCCCTGGGCGCTCATCTCGGTGATCCAGGCCTGCTGGATCGGATCGCCGGCCACCTTCTTGAACTCTGCAAGCTGATCTTCGGAGATGGTGACCTTTTCAACACCCTTCTCCTCGAGCACCTCGTCCCAGCGCTTGAGAAGTTTTCCATAGTTTTCAATGTAGTATGCGATCGATTCGTCCACCGAACTGTCAAGCGCCCCGCGCTCGGCATCTGTCAGCGCGTCATAGGCGTCGATGTTCACCACGATCGGGCAATTCACCGTGCCGGGGTTCAGGTTCGCGGTCCACCAGTCAGCCTCGTTGATGGTGCCAAAGGAAAGATGCGCGTGCTGGGCAAAGGCAACCGTGTCGACAACGCCGGATTCCATCGCCTGATAGGCCTCGGACGAGGTGACCGAGGTCGGCACACCGCCAACGGCGCGGAAGGCCTCGCCGATGCCACCGGTGGCACGCACCCGCATTCCTTCGAATTCGGCAATCTCGTCGCGCGGATCACCGGTGCCGACCAGGTTGTACTGTGGCATGGGCGACGTCATCAGCATCCGGGCGTTCCACTGCGCCATCTCCTTGGCCACGGCGGGGTGGGCATAGACGGCATGGCTCACGGCCACTTCCTCGGCCAGGGTATTCACGCCCATGAACGGCAGTTCCAGCACGGTGATCGCGCGATTCTTGTCCGGGTGATAGCCGGCGCAGAACTGGGCCATTTCGAAGGCACCGATGCTGATGCCATCAAGGTTCTCGGTATTTTTCGACAGGCCGCCATAAGAGATGTTCATGGTGAACTCGCCATTGGTCTTCTGTTCGACCAGTTCGGCCAGCTTGTGCACATGTTCGGTAAAGGCACGGCGCTTGCCCCAAACCGACACGTTCCATTCGGTTGCCATCGCTTCGGTCGCGATGCCAAGGCTCAGCGCTGCCACGGTCAGTTTGGCTGCGGTATTTTTCATTTTTCGTCCTCCCGGTTGAATGGCGGTGTGTCCCGCCTGAACTGGAAAACCTAAAGGATCGCGGGACAGGCGCAACCCTGATGCTGCGCGCGGTTCCCCAATGCGCGGGTCACGTAACGTCGCCCGGCAGTGATTCTGCCGACAGAATACCCGGGGTTGGCCCGGCAAGCGTCACCGTCACATGGCAAGGTCCGGACTGGCTGCAATCCGAGGTTCACCAGCGGACACGGTCACCAGTCGCGGGAACCGAGCCTGCCTTTATTAACGAAATCAGGGCCTTGTGTTAACCTTTGCAGTCAAAAGATGCGCATTTGACAGGCTTTTCCGAAGTTCGGCGCCAGATTTGTGATATCGTAACCTTTCAAGGACTTGCAACGAAAGGAACCCAAGATGCAATTCTCGGTCCTTCCCCCTTGGGCCGCCCCCCTTTCCACCGGGCACCCGTTTGGCCTGCCGGACGTGAACAGCCGGACCAAGAGCGTGACACACGTGCCTGCGGTGACGCAGCAATCGTTCGGCGACACCGGGTCGACACAGGAAAAATCGCCGACGCGGTTCTGGAAACCCGTCGGCGGCAAGGGCGATGATCAGCACCATGTCGCACCGCCCTCGATCATCCAGCTCAAGATCAGCGAGATGCTCGACCGGCAGGCTCAGCGCCTGTCCGGACCGGACGGAACGCAGGATGCGGAGCCGGTGCCGCGAACAGATAATGCCGAAGAAACGGCGGCGCTTCTGCCGCCCGGGCCATGGAGCGCCGGCCCTGCGCCGGAACAACCCGCGGCAGCCCCCGTGACCGGCTATGGCCAGCTGTCGGCTCTGTCACGGGATGAAGGCCCGTCCCGCGAGAAAACCCAATCCGACGCGTCGGCCTGATCCGCTCGGGATCTCGCTCGCAATCTTCGATGCCTGTTGCGGCTCTGCAGCATTCGCCGGGGCGGAGAAAACGACGCGGTCACAGCATCGCTTTTCATGGCCGGACTGATGTCCTATAAGCGGGCAACCGCACGCGCAGCCTCGGGGGCATGACGCGACAGGAATCGGGCGAGGATGGCATGACAAAAAAAACCTACGACACTGACGTGGCCTTTATTCAGGCCCTCGCAGAACTGCTGCGGGAAAACGACCTGACCGAAGTTCAGGTGAAACGCGACTATGGCGCTGACGACAGCCTGAACGTCCGGGTGAGCCGCATGCAACCGGCGCCGCTGGCCCCTGCCTACGCCCCGCCTCCTGCCATGGCCCACCCTGGCAGTGCTCCGGCAGAGAGATCCGCGCCGTCGGCGGACGTCGCCGAAGACCCCGCCGCCCATCCCGGGGCCGTCACCTCGCCAATGGTCGGGACGGTCTACATGCAGGGTGAACCGGGCGCACCTGCCTTCATCCGCGTCGGACAACAGGTTTCAGAGGGCGACACGCTGCTGATCGTCGAGGCGATGAAAACTATGAACCACATCCCGGCCCCGCGTTCGGGCAGCGTCAAACGCATTCTGGTCGAAGATGGCGCGCCGGTGGAATACGGCTCGCCGCTTGTGATTCTCGAATAAGGCCAGGCAATGTTTGACAAGATCCTGATCGCAAACCGCGGAGAAATCGCCCTTCGCGTGATCCGTGCCTGCCGTGAAATGGGCATCAAGTCGGTCGCGGTGCATTCCACCGCCGACAGTGACGCAATGCATGTGCGCATGGCCGACGAAACCATCTGTATCGGCCCGCCGCCTTCGACCGACAGCTATCTGTTGATTCCCGCGATCATATCGGCCTGCGAAGTCACCGGCGCCCAGGCGATCCATCCCGGATACGGCTTTCTCTCCGAAAACGCGAAGTTCGTGCAGATTGTCGAAGACCACGGGCTGACCTTCATCGGGCCGACCGCCGAACATATCCGGGTAATGGGTGACAAGATCACCGCCAAGGACACGATGAAGGCGCTGGGCGTGCCCTGCGTTCCCGGCTCCGAGGGCGGCGTTCCCGATCTTGAAACCGCCAGAATGGTCGGTGCCGAGATCGGCTATCCCGTGATCATCAAAGCCACTGCCGGCGGAGGCGGACGCGGCATGAAGGTGGCACGGAACGAAACCGAAATGGAACGCGCCTTCCTGACCGCCCGCTCGGAGGCCAAGGCGGCCTTCGGCAACGACGAAGTCTATATCGAAAAATACCTGACAACCCCGCGTCATATCGAAATTCAGGTTTTTGGCGACGGCAAAGGCGGCGCGGTGCACCTGGGCGAACGCGACTGCTCGCTGCAGCGCCGCCATCAGAAGGTGTTCGAAGAAGCCCCCGGCCCCTGCATCACCGAAGAGGAGCGCGCGCGCATCGGCAAGGTCTGCTCCGATGCCGTGGCAAAGATCGACTATGCCGGTGCTGGCACGGTCGAGTTCCTGTACGAGAATGGCGAATTTTACTTTATCGAAATGAACACCCGGCTGCAGGTGGAACATCCTGTGACCGAAGGCATCTTTGGCGTCGATCTTGTGCGCGAACAGATCCGGGTGGCCGCAGGCCTGCCGATGTCCTTCCGTCAGGAAGATCTCGTCATCAACGGACACGCGATCGAGGTCCGTATCAATGCGGAAAAGTTGCCAAACTTCTCACCCTCGCCGGGCAGGATCACCCAATATCACGCACCGGGTGGGCTCGGGGTGCGCATCGATTCCGCTTTGTACGACGGGTACAGAATTCCGCCCTATTACGATAGCCTGATCGGCAAACTCATCGTGCACGGCCGTGACCGGACCGAAGCGCTGGCGCGGCTCAACCGTGCCTTGGGCGAACTGATCGTGGATGGGGTCGATACGACGATTCCGCTGTTTCATGCCCTGCTGCAAGAGCCGGACATTCATTCGGGAGACTACAACATCCACTGGCTGGAACACTGGCTGGAACAGGCGCTGAAACCCAGTTGACGTACACCGGTTGTCAGGCGGCGCCCAAGACTTTTCAAAAAAGTCTTGGCAAAAGTTTTCGCAAAACTTTTGCTCGCGCCGTGCTGTGACGCTGTCGCCGGAACTGCTGTTACAGGCTTATCGAAGCGGCATTTTTCCAATGTCCGAGAGCCGTACAGACCCTGACATATTCTGGGTCGATCCGCAGCGGCGCGGCATCTTTCCGCTGGACCGGTTCCATGTGTCACGCAGCCTTGGCCGCAAGCTCAGGCGGGGCACATATTCCGCAACTGTGGATGCCGAGTTCGAAGCTGTGATCGACGCCTGCGCCGCGCGCTCCGAGACCTGGATTAATGCCGAGATCCGAGCGCTTTATGTCACCCTGTTTGCCCGGGGAGAGGCCCATTCACTGGAAATCTGGCAGGATGGGCAGCTCGTGGGTGGGGTTTATGGCGTGACTTTCGGGACAGCATTCTGTGGAGAGTCCATGTTTTCGCACCAGCGCGATGGCTCCAAGCTGGCGTTGACATGGCTTGTAGACCATCTCCGGCGCACCGGATTTACCTTGTTCGACACCCAGTTCCTGACACCACATCTCGCCTCACTTGGCGCCGTCGAGATAAGTCGCGCCGCATATCATGCGCTGCTGAAAAAAGCGCTGGAAAACACGGCGGATTTTGCCGGGACGCCAGTGGCGACCTCAGGTCACGACGTCTGGCAACGCATGACCCAGACATCGTAACGCGGATGGTCCACGGCATTCAGCGCAGGGGCAGACGCGACCATCCAGCCGCGAAACACCGGATCCGCCTTGCCAGCCTCGCGGATGGTCACAAACGCATAGGCATCCCCGGACGGATTGCCTTCGGGGTACCGGCAGTCCCCCAGTTCGACCTCGATCCGTCCCAGCGCCTGTCGGGCTCCGTTCGAGAGCTGAATGTCCGTCACCTTGCCGCTGAGCTTGTCAAGCGCCCGAAGCGTGGCCCCGGGCGCATCGGTCACCGCCTCCTGGGCCCTGGCCGCTGTGCCAAGAAGGACCAGCAGCAGCGGTGCCAGCCGCAAGACCCGCCGCACCGCGCCGGTTTGCAGCAACAGCGAAGGCCGTCGCTTGCCTCCACGCCAGAGCTGTCCGGAGTGGGATCGGGTCACAAGTGTGCGTGTGGACATGCGCCTATTCCGGTCTCCAGGCCTCGTAGTCGCTCCGCTCGACCGGGACCGGGCGACGGATGGAGCCTGCCGGGACGTAGGCCTGAGCCGTGCCCGTCAGGTTTTCCTGGTGCGGTTTTTCCCAGACCTTGTGTGTCATTGGCCGTTCGGTCGGTGGCTCCTGATAGGTGTGATGCAGCCAGCCATGCCATTCCGCGCCGATTCGGCTTGCTTCGGCTTCACCGTTGAAAATCACCCAGCGGCGTTTGCCGTCCTTGGACTGGAAAAACACGTTGCCCTGGGCGTCGTCGCCCACCCGTTGGCCGTAGCGCCACGTATAGAGCTGAGTGTTCAGCGTTTGGCCGTTCCACCATGTCGCAGCGCGCAGGAGGGTGCTCAGAATACCCATGGATCACTCCTCTGAAGGTCTTGCCCCTCTATGACTCATCCGGGGTTGAACGTCCAGCGTGGCCGCGCCACCGGTCCGGGTCAATGCGCGGACCGGCGCGCGGGTCGGCGGCTTCAGGTCGGTGCCGGCACCAATGCCGTCAGTTCGATCTCGATGCGGTATTTGGCGTCGATCAGACCGCATTCGATCATTGTCGCCGCGGGCGGGTTTTCCCCAAAGGTCTCGGCAAGGATCGGCCAGCATTTCTCGAAGTCCGCCGCGGCGGGGAGGTAATAGGTCACGCGCACGGCGTCAGAGAATCCCGCGCCTGCCTGACGCAGTGCCCAGCCGATTGTCCCAAGCGCGGTGCGGCACTGCTCCTCGACGGTGTCACCCTGCCCCACGGTGCCTGCAACATGCACAAACCCGCCCGCCACCACCGCGCGGCAGTAGCCGATCTTTTCTTCGAACGGGCTACCGGAATGAATGCGTCTGATCGTCATATGAAGCCCTTTCTGGCCCTTAAAGTTGTCTGGAATCAACGCGCTGTCGGGCGTGCTGTCAACAATCCTTCGGTATCGACCACGAAAAAGGGCGGGAAAACTCCCGCCCTTTTGTAGATCCAGGTGTGTGCCGTTCAGCCCGCAGTGGCAGGCTCTTTCTTCTGATCCGCATAGATCATCAGCGGCTTTGCATCCGAAGTGACCGCCTCTTCGTTGACCACAACTTCGATGACCTCATCCATGCCCGGCAATTCGAACATGGTTTCCAGCAGGATCGCCTCGAGAATGGACCGCAGGCCGCGGGCACCGGTCTTGCGGGCAATGGCCCGCTTGGCGATCGCCGTCAGCGCGTCGTCGGTAAAGGTCAGCGCGGTGTCTTCCATCTCGAAGAGACGCTGGTACTGCTTGACCAGCGCATTCTTGGGCTGGGTCAGAATGGTGACAAGCGCATCCTCGTCCAGATCCTCGAGTGTCGCCAGAACCGGCAGACGGCCGACAAACTCGGGGATCAGGCCAAACTTCAGCAGATCCTCGGGTTCGAGATCCTTGAACACCTC
This sequence comes from Puniceibacterium confluentis, assembly GCF_007923445.1. Classification (GTDB taxonomy): domain Bacteria; phylum Pseudomonadota; class Alphaproteobacteria; order Rhodobacterales; family Rhodobacteraceae; genus Puniceibacterium; species Puniceibacterium confluentis. The sequence goes on from NZ_VOJI01000002.1 coordinate 85,467, forward strand.
GCCCACGCCACGGGCATCGACATCGCGCACATCGGCACCAAAGCCCATGGCCGAGCCTTTGCCACGCTGCGAGATGATGCGGTCCAGACCGGCAAACGCGCCACCACAGATGAACAGGATATTGGTCGTGTCCACTTGCAGGAATTCCTGTTGCGGATGCTTGCGTCCGCCCTGCGGCGGCACAGAGGCCACTGTGCCTTCCATCAGCTTGAGCAGGGCCTGCTGAACCCCCTCGCCCGACACGTCGCGGGTGATCGAGGGGTTTTCGGACTTGCGGGTGATCTTGTCGACTTCATCGATATAGACAATGCCGCGCTGCGCCCGCTCGACGTTGTATTCCGACGACTGCAGAAGTTTCAGGATGATGTTTTCGACATCTTCGCCGACATAGCCTGCTTCGGTGAGGGTTGTCGCATCCGCCATGGTAAACGGCACATCCAGAATCCGCGCCAAGGTCTGCGCCAGCAGCGTCTTGCCACAGCCGGTGGGGCCGATCAGCAGGATGTTGGACTTGGACAGTTCGATGTCGTTCGTCTTCTGACTGTGGTTCAGACGCTTGTAATGGTTGTGGACCGCAACCGACAATACACGCTTGGCCATCATCTGGCCGATCACATAGTCATCCAGCACGGAACAGATTTCGCGCGGGGTCGGCACGCCGTCAGCGGCCTTCAGGCCAGAGCCTTTGGTCTCTTCCCGAATGATGTCCATGCACAGCTCGACACATTCGTCGCAGATGAACACGGTCGGGCCGGCGATCAGCTTGCGCACCTCGTGCTGGCTTTTTCCGCAAAAGCTGCAGTAAAGGGTGTTCTTGCTGTCACCGCCAGAATTCGTCGCCATATCGCACCTTTCTCGGCTTTCGTCACCGCCTGGCCGGACCCCGAATTGCGGAAATCACACGCCAGCCGCCAAGTTCCTGTCAGCTTAGGACAGGCATTTCCGCTCTACAATCGCAAAGTTCGCCGCAAGGGGGCTTCCCCCTGCGGCACCCCCTGCGCGATCAGGACTTCGCGTCTTCCACGGCTTCCCGGTTCGTCACGATTTCGTCGATATGACCCCATTCCTTCGCCTCTTCGGGCGACATGAAGTTGTCACGGTCCAGCGCCTTTTCGACGGCCTTCTTGGTCTGGCCGGTGTGTTTCACGTAAATGTCATAGAGCCGGTCTTTGAGCTTTTGCGTTTCGGCGGCGTGGATCATGATGTCCGATGCCTGTCCCTGGTAGCCGCCCGAGGGCTGATGCACCATGATGCGGCTGTTGGGCAGGGAAAAGCGCATGCCCTTTTCGCCACCGGCCAGCAGAACCGAGCCCATCGACGCGGCCTGACCGATGCACAGCGTGCTGACCTTGGGCTTGATGTACTGCATGGTGTCGTAGATCGACAGACCCGAAGTCACCACGCCACCGGGCGAATTGATGTAGAGGCTGATTTCCTTGCTCGGGTTTTCGGCCTCGAGGTGCAGCAGCTGCGCCACGATCAGATGGCTCATCCCGTCGTGGATCGGACCGTTGATGAAAATGATCCGTTCCTTGAGCAAGCGCGAGAAAATGTCATAAGCCCGTTCGCCGCGGCTGGTCTGTTCGACCACCATGGGAACGAGGTTCATGTAGGTTTCAACTGGATCTCTCATATCGGCCTGCCTGCTGCTGTGTTTGAAGTGTCTAGCGTCTTGCGATTACCAGAGTCTTAGTGTCGGGCTTCGACCCCCGCAAGGGGCCGACATCAAATAGGGGTCCGCCGGGGCGCGCGCAAGCACCTGCCCCCTGTCGAACACGGTACTGCGATGTCGCATTTCGGCCCGGACAACAAGTCCGGGCCCGGCCTTTTGCAAGACCGGGCCCGGGCAGAGGGCGGCATGGCGTGTTACGTCCCTGTGCGGATCAGGGCGAAACGCTTTTGAGATACTCGGTCAAAGCCGTGATGTCCGCGTCCTTCTTCAGACCGGCAAACGACATCTTTGTGCCCTTCATCGCCTTTTTGGGATTGGCCAGAAACTCGGCCAGACGGGCTTCGTCCCAATGGCCGCCGGCCTTTTCCATCGCGCCGGAATAGCGGAAATCGTCCACAGCGCCGACGGCACGGCCGACAATGCCGTTGAGTTGCGGACCGGCCCGATTTCCGGCGTCCTTGCCAACCTGGTGGCAGGCCTTGCACTTGCGGAAAACCTTTTCGCCGGATGCGGCCAGATCCGGGTCGAACGATGCCTCGACCGGCGTGCTTTCCGTGGCTTGCGGGGTTGCTTCTTCAGATGCCGCCGCAGGAGCCGCCTGCGGGGCCGCGGCCTCGGTGGTTTCCTGTGGCGTCACGTCCAGAACCGTCGCCTTCATGGTGATCTCGACCAAGTCCTTGCAGTCCTGCATGCAGGGTTCTGCCCGCCATTGGCCATATTCGGTCTCGGCCCGGTCATCGAAGATGAAGCCGTCGGCATTTGGCATCTCGACTTCGCCAAACGATTCACGGCTCAGCACAAAGTCATCTTCGACCAGGAAATTGGAATAAAGGATGTAGGCGGTGATGGCATAGACTTCGTCCGCGCTCAGGCTCTGGGCATTGCCGAAGGGCATGGAGCGGTGGATATAGTCCCAGGTCGTGGACAGGTACGGCCAGTAGGACCCCACGGTCTTGACCGGGTCCACATTGGCAAGCGTGCCGTCGCCGCCCGCGAGCATCGGCCAGTTGCCCAGTCCTTCGGCAAATTCTCCGTGGCAGACGGCGCAGCTTTCAGAGAAAATCTGCTCGCCCTCTTCGACCGACCCCGAACCGGCCGGCAGGCCGGTCCCATCCGGTGCGACATCCAGATCCCAGGCCGCGATCTCGTCCGGGGCGGCCGCGCGGCCCAGGCCGTATTGTCCGGCCTGGGCCGACGCCGCGATCATCGTGCCCGCCAGTGCGATGCAGAGTGTTTTAGGAAACTTCGACATTTTCGGCCTCTCCTGTTGGCTTGACCCACCAGGTCTGAATGCAGTTGTTGTGGTAGACCGAGTTCAACCCGCGCACTTCGCGCAGTTGCGCCTTGGTCGGCTGGACATACCCGGTTTCGTCAACCGCGCGCGATTGCAGCAGCATCTCGGTGCCGTCCCAATCGGTGTCGAGGTAGAAACGGGTCAGCGCCTTGTTCTCACCCTCGCGGGCCAGACGCGCGGTTTCCCAGGTCTTGCCGCCATCCTTGCTGACATCGACACGGGTGATGCGCCCGTGCCCCGACCAGGCAAGCCCGGTGATCACCAGCGGCCCGGGGCCGTGGGTGATCGGCGCCTGCGGGCTGGGTGCGGTCACCACCGATTTGGCATCCATCACCCAGGTGAATTTGCGCGCGGTGCCATCGGCCAGAACATCGGTGTACTTGCTGGTTTCCTCGCGGCTTTCGACCGGCTGGTTCATCACCTCGATACGGCGCAGCCATTTGACCCAGAGGTTGCCTTCCCAGCCCGGCACCACAAGCCGCACCGGATAGCCATGTTCCTTGCGCAGCGCCTCGCCATTGGCCTTGAAGGCGACGATCACGTCGTCCAGAGCCTTTTCCATCGGGATCGAGCGGCCATTCGACGAGGCATCGGCCCCTTCGACATAGATCCACTTGGCCGAAACGTCGTAGCCCGCCTCTTCCAGCAGGGTGCGCAGCGGCACGCCGGTGTATTCCATGTTATGGATCATGCCGTGGGTGAACTGCGCGCCGTTGAGCTGCGCACCGGCCCATTCCATGCCGGTGTTCGCCGCACATTCCAGGAAATAGACATGGTTTTCGCGCGGAAAGCGTTCGAGATCCTCATAGGTGAACACCAGTGGCTGGTCCACCAGACCGTTGATCATCAGCCGGTAGTCCGGCTTGGCCAGTTCGATGGCGCCAGAGTGGTGCCGCTCGAAGCCGCACCCCTGTGGCGTGATGGTGCCGTCCAGCGCATGGATCGGCGTGAAGTTGATCGAGCTGATCGTATCCGCGGTGAGCCACGGCACGTTGCGCCGGACCACATCGGATTCAAACCGGATCGGCAGGCCATAGGGGGTCTCATCGACCGGGTCGCCGAAGCCCTGAGCCCAGGGCTGTACCTCGGTGATCAGCGGATCACCCGCCCGCGCCATGCCCGCCCCGGCAAGAGTACCGCCCGCCGCCAGCGACCCCTTCAGGAAGGCCCGGCGCGAGGCGGTTTTGTGAGTGGTGTCAGATGTCATATCCTGCCTCCGTCATATCAACACATTCGCCTATGTGAATGAAATTGCCAAATTTTTTAGCGCGGCGCGCGGGGCACTAGGCCCCGACCACCGTCACGCTGGTGTTTTCCGTAGGTGACACCGTGCCCAACTTGCGGATGTGGCTTTCGACCACATCCCAGATCGGCGGGCCTTCGGTGCCTTCGTTGACGCTGGCCCAGCCTGCCACGACATAGTTGCGCGCAGGGTCGATCGCCTCGCCGGTGGCGAGCAGGGTCATGTCGGTGATCCGCTGGCCCTGCGGCTTGGTGACGTCGATGCGGTATCCCATGCCACCAACCCGCACCATATCTCCGCCCTGCTGGTAGAACGGGTCCGGGTTGAACAGGTTGTCGGCCACGTCCTCCATCACCACCTTGAGGAATTCGCCGGTCATTTCGGTGCGGTAGGCGTTGGGATAGGTCATCGAGGTGACGTTCCAGATGTCTTCGCGGGTGATGTCCTGCCCGGGCAGGATCGACGGCCCCCAGCGCACACCGGGGGACAGGGCGATCTCGGCCTCGCGCTCGGACAACAGGGCGTCGCAGATCACATCGTCCCAGGAGCCGTTGAAGTTGCCGCGCCGGTACAGCAGGCTGCCCGCGGTGCCGATCACTTCGGCCATCTCTGCCGCGTAAGGCGCGCGCTGTTCGTCGATCAACCTGGTCATTTCCGGGTCCGGCGCGATCACGTCCGAAAAGATCGGGATCAGTTTGTGGCGAAACCCCATCATCCGCCCGTCGCGCACATCCAGATCGACGCGGGACACGAACTTGCCGTTGGAGCCGGAGGCGACAATGATCGTCTCACCCACCAGCACCGGTTCGGGCAGCGCGTCATGGGTATGCCCCGACAGGATCACGTCGATGCCGGTGACCACGCCGGCCATCTTCTTGTCGACGTCAAAGCCGTTGTGGCTGAGCAAGACCACCAGTTCGGCCCCCTGCCCGCGGACCTCGTCCACCATTTCCTGCATGTGCTGGTCGCGGATGCCGAACGAATATTCCGGGAACATCCAGCCGGGATTGGCGATGGGCATGTAGGGAAAGGCCTGACCGATCACGGCGATCTTGACCCCGCCGCGCTCAAAGAACTTGTAGGGCTTGAACGCCTCGGCCGGTTCGTCCCATTCCGCGTCAAAGATGTTCTGACCGAGGGCGGCAAAGGGCAGTCCCGCGACAATCTCGTTCACCCGTTCGGAACCCAGGGTGAATTCCCAGTGGAAGGTCATGGCGTCAGGCTTCAGCCCGTTCATGGCATTGACCATGTCCTGACCGGCCGTCTGATAGCAGGTGTAGGACCCGTGCCAGGTGTCGCCGCCGTCCAGCAGGATCGCATCCGGCCGCTCGGCGCGGATGGCGTTGACGACGGTGGCCACCCGGTCCAGACCGCCGACCCGGCCGTATTCCGAGGCAAGCGCCGAAAAGTCGTTGTAGCTCAGCGCATAGGCAGAGGGCGATCCGTCCTCGATGCCGTACAGCCTGCGGAAACCGGCGCCGGTCACATGCGGCACCTCGCCGCGATTCGCACCAACACCGATGTTGATCTCGGGTTCGCGGAAATACACCGGCTTCAGCTGCGCATGGATGTCGGTGATGTGGATCAGCGAGACATTTCCGAAGGTATCAAACTGCAGAAGCTGGTCCTGCGTCAGCCGCTGCTGCGCGGCCAGACGCGACCAGTTTCCAAAGCCCGAGGCACCGACCAGGGCGGAGGCGGCCATGGAGACCTGCATGAAGTCGCGTCTTGATATCATCGCGTGACCTTTCAAGATTTACATATTCGCATATTTGCATGAATTGGCGGTGAAGGACCCCGCGTCAGTTGTCTGACGCGGGGTCAACCTTAGTTGCGGACGCTGGGCGCCTCGACACTCAGACCGTTGCCGCGCGACGCGACATACAGCTCGAGCGCCACAAACTCGGGGCTGCCCGGCTTGAAGGTTTCGGCGCGGGTGTCGCGGATACACCCCTTGAACCGGTCATGCGACGCGTTCAGCTTGGTGTTCTTCAGGCGGTAGACCGGAAAGCCGTTGATCTGGCCCTGGCTCAGGTGATCGGCGCGGATGTAGTTGCCATAGTTGTCCTCGTGGCAGTTCGCGCAGGACAGCTCGAGCTGGCCGTAGCGCGTGTAATACATCTCCTTGCCCTGTTCCCACATCGACTGGGCCGGGCCGTCGATCGCAACGTCGACCGGCATCCCGCGCGAGGCCACCGAAATCAGCGCTTCCATCGCCGTCATGTCGCCCGACGTGTAGCCGTATGCGTCGGCATCCAGATTGTCGGTGCGGCAGGCGTTGATCTGCATCGCCAGGGTGCGAACTTCTTCGGCCTCGCCATTCCACTTGGGATAGGTCGCGCGCACGCCCTTCATGCTTTCCATGACATCGCCGTGACAGGTCGCGCAGGACTTGCCCGCCTCGCCCTCGACAGTGTTCCAGACTTCCTGCGCCGCATCGACGGCGAGGAAGGCGGGGTTGTCGAAATCATCCATCTGCGTTGCCTGGGTGTCCACTTCGCGAAAGCGCCACCCGGAATAGATTTCGGACAGCCCCTCGAGGTGAGCCGGCGCCGCCGCCTGTGTGGTAATCTCGATGTCGCCATTGACGACCAACTGGTTTTCGTCCGGATCAGCCCAGCCGCCGGTTGCCACGGCAATCAGCCCGGCTGCCAGAGCGGTTGTTGTTCTTTTCAGCATCTTATCCCTCCCTTGTGAGGCGCCGGGCCGTTTTCAGGCCCGGTCGCAGACCTGCTCAGCCGACGGTGATCGGCTTGCTGTCTTCATAGACATCGCCGTCGTCATCATACCACGTGAACTTGAACTCGCCGGTTTCCGGCACGGTGGCCTGGAATTCGACATAGGGGTTGGTCGAGATCGCAGGTTCCAGCGTCATGTCGAGGACGCTCTGGCCGTTGAACTCGCAGGTAAAGCGGTTGATGATCGAGCGTGGGATCTTGTTGCCGTCGCTGTCCTTGCGCTGGCCGGATTCCATCTGGTGGCTGATCAGCGTCTTGATTGTGATCACCTCTCCGGCCGAAGCCGAGCCGGGAACCTTGACGCGGGGTTTTACACCTGTTGCCATTTCTTGAACTCCTTAACTCAGCCGCCGCAGCCGCCGATGGTGACTTTGACCGTCTTGCTGGTGCGCGCAAAGGTGCCGTCGCCCAGCTGCGCAATGGCGATGACCTCCTGCGTGCCGGCAAGACGAATGCGGGTGCTCGCGGTCTGGCTGCCTGCCAGAGGGCCAAAGCCGAACTTTGCCACCGGCGGTGTCGGGTTTCCGGCCGCCAGCAACAGGATGGCCGAAGCCCCCGGCGCGCTGACCTCGATCGGTACGGTGTTGCCGTTTTCGGCAATCTCGGGCGCGTTCAGCTCGACACCCGCATCGGCCATCTCGGCCCCGCCGGTGAACTCGGCGATCAGGTCGTCGACCGCCGCCGCATTTGCGCGGAACGGCAGAAAGCTCAGCAGTGCGGCGCCGGCCCCCAGTGCCAGAGTCTCACGTCGTGTGAAATCCATTGTCATCTCCTTGTCTCGTGAGCGTTGCCTACTGCGCCTTCAGCGTCGTCAGGAACGCCACAACATCCTCGATCTGCTGGGCGCTGAGCAGCGGCTCCAGCTCGCCCGTGGGCGCTTTGCCGGTGAACCCGTCACCCGGGCGGATAAAACCGGTGGTCTTGTAGAACGACGGCATCATCGTGCCCTCGTAAGTCTTTTTGGCATCGGCCACGATTCCACGCAGCTCTGCTTCGTTCCAGCGGTCGGCAACGCCGTCCAGCGGCGGACCGACCTCGCCCTGAAACGCGGCGTCGAGTGACGAAATCTTGTGACAGGCGACACAGTTGCCCATCGATCGGGTCGAAGCCACCTTGGCTCCGGCTTCGGCATCGCCGCCCGTGCCGCTCAGCGACGCCTCGATGGCACCGTCTTCTGTATAGGTCACGTCGCCGGGGGCGACTGGGTTGGCATAAGCCACGCCCGCCGCCAGCGTTGTGGCCAGAGTGAGTGTTGTAAGCCTCATGGTCCCTCCCTGGGCTGTCCGATTTCTTGTCGTATCGGCCTGTTGTGCAGCCTAGGCTACCACCGGCCCCAGACGCAAGACAAATTCACAAAAGTGAATAATTGCGTGTGTTCAGTCGGTCCTGCCGTTGTCGCGTTCCTGAATCATTCTGGCATGGTATCGCTGGAAATCTTCTTCGGATTCAAGCTCATATCTCTTTTCGTTCACCCAGGTGAACATGTCCAGCGTGGTTCCCGGGCCAAAGGCGCCGGGCATCACCGCGACCGAGGCCTCTGCCGCCGACTCGGATTCGGCAACCTCCTCGGGCAGGAACATGATGGTCGGCGTGAACATCACCCGCCACTTGCGCGCCGCTGCCTTTTCGCTCAGCACCTCGCCGTCCAGATCCGTGACTTCGGTGTCCCCGTGCAGGTTCAACTGCACGACAAAATAGTTCTCGTCGATGTAGCCCCCGATTTCCGGTCGCGGAAAGACTTCTTCGTGCATCTTGGTGCAGTAGACGCAGCCGCGCTGTTCAAAGAACAGAACCAGGCGTTTGCCCTCGGCATTCGCCTCGGCCAGATCCTCGCGCAGGTCCTTGAAGGTGTCGCGCATCCACTCGGTCTTGTGCAGACCGTCGTCCCCCAGCTCCGCCGCCCAGACCGGCAGCGCCACCAGCGCCGCCGCGGCGGCCATAAACATCCGTGTCATGATTTCCCCCTTTCAGTCCGCAGTGTTCAGCCCAGCGATGTGAAGCCCGGAAACCACCGGATCATCGCATTGGCAATCAGATTCACGCTGTTGGTCGCAATCAGGATAGCAAAGACGATCAGCATCACACCCATCACCTTTTCGGCATATGCCAGTGCCCCGCGGTGACGCGCGCTCCAGCGCAGGAACGGCCCCGAGAACAATGCCGCGACAATGAACGGCGCGGTCATGCCCAGTCCATAGACCATGAGAAGCAGCCCACCGCGCCAGATGTCGCCCATGCCGGAGGCGATCATCAGGATGGATGCCAGCGCCGGGCCGACGCAGGGGGTCCAGCCGAAGCCAAAGGCCAGCCCCATGACATATGCGCCCAGCACCGTGGTCGGCTCGGCCGTGCTTTCGATCCGCGCCTCGCGGTACAGCAGCGGCACCCGGATCACACCAAGGAAGTGCAGGCCAAATACCGCCAGCACCGCCGCAGCCAGGTAACTTAGCGGCTGGCGCCAGTCGGCAAAGGCCTGTCCCAGCGCGGTGGCCCCCATGCCCATCAGCACGAAGATCGTGGTAACGCCAAGGGCAAAGAACACCGCCGACAGGACAAGCCGCCGCTGCGCGCCCGGCGCGATCCCGGTGTCGCTGCGCAGCTCCGACATCGACAACCCGGCCATGTAGCACAGGTAAAACGGCACCATCGGCAGGATACAGGGTGTAAAAAAGCTGAGAATGCCTGCAAAAGCGGCACCGGCAAACGACATATCCAGCATTTGTGGCGCCAATCCTTGATCAATTCACATATTCAGATTACGTTGTGCGATCAGGATACGTCAATCGGGATACAACATTTTGACACGAATGATCGCTAGCATCGCGGCGACTGTCGCGCTCTGGGCTCAGGCTGCCTTGGCAGATCCTGTTCTGGTCATGGTCGAACAGCCGGGCTGTGTTTACTGCGCGATGTGGGATGAAGTTATTGCCCCGATCTACCCCAAGACCGCTGAGGGACAATTCGCCCCCCTTGTGCGGGCCGATCTGCGGGCAGGCCCGCCCGCTGACATGGTCTACGCCCGTGCGGTGACGTTTACCCCGACCTTCATTCTGGTCGACGACGGCACCGAACTGGCCCGCATCGAAGGTTATCCGGGCGAAGATTTTTTCTGGGCCCTGCTGGGCCATTTGCTGCAGTCACACACAGAATTTGCGCCCGAGGCGTCCTGATGCATCGGGCAAACTTCACCACGCAACTTATAGAGACCAAACAGGATTCCGCGATATGACCCTGCCCGTCCTAAGCAATGACATGTCCGAGGCGGAATTTGACCGTATTGCGGACAAGGCCAGCAACGCGGCCGCCTTTCTCAAGGCGATCAGCCACGAGGGGCGGCTGATGATCCTGTGCCATCTGGTCACCGGCGAGAAATCCGTCACCGAACTGGAAGACCTGCTGTCGGCGCGCCAGGCTGCTGTCTCGCAGCAGCTGTCGCGGTTGCGGCTCGAAGGTCTGGTGGTGCCCCGCCGGGACGGCAAGGCAATCTATTACCGGCTGGCCGACGATCGCCCGCGCAAGATGCTGGAATGTGTCTACGAACTGTTCTGCAAGGACGACTGAGACCGCACGCATTTCACTTGCAGACATTTGAATACGTCTACATAATCGGCCTTCACTGCACGTCAGGTCAGGGAGGAAGGACCAGACATGCTCGGCATGACATATGAACATCTGGCCGTTGCCGGAGTGGGCCTGTTTGGCGGCCTGCTGCTGGGGCTGGCCGCGCGGCTGGGGCGCTTTTGCAGTCTCGGCGCGATCGAGGATATGCTGTATGGCGGCTCGACGGTACGGATGCGGCTCTGGGGAGTGGCAATCGGCGTCGCGGTTCTGGGCTCCTTCGGACTGATCGCGGCGGGTTGGCTGGACGTTTCGACCACGCCCTATCTGGGCGCCCGCTGGCAGCCGCTGGCCTCTGTCTTTGGCGGGGTGATGTTCGGCTATGGCATGGCGCTGGCCGGCAACTGCGGTTTTGGCGCGCTGGCCCGCCTCGGTGGCGGCGATCTGCGCAGCTTTGTCATCGTTCTGGTCATGGGCGTCACCGCCTATACCGTGCTCAGCGGGCCGGTTGCGCCGTTGCGCCATGCGCTGTTTCCCCAGGTTGCCACTACCGGTGAAGTGCCGCCCGGCCTGGCCCATCTGATCGGCGTCGGGACCGGTCTGCCCGCCGCCTGGATCGGGATGGCCCTGGGCTTGATGATTCTGGCTGCCGCCCTTGCGTCCCGCCCGCTCTGGCAGAAACCACACCAGGTGGTCTGGGCCGCGCTGGTGGGTGTGGCTGTGATCTCGGGCTGGCTGGGGACAGCACATATCGGCGCCACCGGCTTCGAGGCGCTGCCGGTCACCTCGCACAGCTTTGCCGCGCCGGTGGGCGAAACCATCCTGTGGTTCATGTCCGGCAGCGCCCGCCCCCTCAGCTTTGCGGTGGGATCGGTGGCCGGGGTCTGGACCGGGGCCTTCCTCGGATCGCTGTACAAAGGGCATTTCCGCTGGGAAGCCTGCGAAGACCCGCGCGAGTTGCGCCGCCAGATCTTTGGCGCCGTGCTGATGGGCACCGGCGCGGTGATCGCCATGGGCTGCACCGTGGGTCAGGGCCTCAGCGCGTTTTCCCTGCTGGCCTACAGCGCCCCGGTGACCTCTGCGGCGATCTTTGCCGGTGCGGCCATCGGACTGCGCCAGCTGATCGAAGGATTTCAGCCAGCCGCGTGACGGCGCCCGCCCTACCGATACAAGAGCGACTGACCGTCCGCGAAAATGTGCACCTTTTCCGGCACGGCGCCCAGCTTGACCTGCTTGCCGCGCAGATCCGCATGGATGCCGGGCAGCTTGCCGATCACCGGCTCGCCCCCCGCGACCTTGTCAAAGTACAACAGCGTGACCTCGCCCAACGCCTCGGTGATGTTCACCTTGCCTTCAAAGATATACGTCGCGCCCTCGGCCACTTCGAGGAAATCCTCGGGACGCACGCCGACGTTGACCTTGCGGCCCATGTCTGCCTGCGTGGTCGGATAATGCGAGACCGCCATGCCACCGCCGTCCATGCGGACCGTTGTCTGCTGGCCGGTCCGGACCACTTCGCCGGGCAGCAGGTTCATCGCCGGAGAGCCGATGAACTGGGCCACGAATTCGCCATTGGGGCGTTCGTACAGTTCCAGCGGCGCGCCGACCTGCGCGATGCCCTTGTTGGCCAGAACCACGATCCGCGTCGCCAGCGTCATCGCCTCGACCTGGTCATGGGTGACGTAGATCATCGTGCTGTCGGGCATCGATTCCTTGAGCTGGGCAATCTCGATCCGGGTGGCCACGCGCAGCGCCGCGTCCAGGTTCGACAATGGTTCGTCGAACAGGTAGACCTTGGGGTCGCGCACGATCGACCGGCCAATCGCCACCCGCTGACGCTGACCGCCTGACAGCGCCTTGGGCAGACGATCGAGGTACGGGTCCAGTTGCAGGATCTTGGCAGCTTTGGACACCGCCCTGTCGATCTCTTCCGGCGACTTCTTGGCGATCTTGAGCGCAAAGCTCATGTTGTCGCGCACCGTCATGTGCGGATACAGCGCATAGGACTGGAACACCATCGCGATGCCGCGCTGTGCGGGCGGGACGTTGTTGACCACCTGTCCGTCGATCTCAAGCGTGCCGTCAGTGATCTTTTCCAGTCCCGCGATCATCCGCAACAGGGTGGACTTGCCACAGCCGGATGGTCCGACAAAGACAACAAGTTCACCCTGCTTGATGTCCAGGTTGATGTCCTTCAGCACGTTGATCGTGCCACCGTATGTCTTTGCGACGTCGGTGAGTTTCAGGTTGGCCATGCGGTCCCCTCCCCAAGGATCAATGGTATGTTACGGGACCCGGACCGACAGCGCAGGCTGCCAGGGTCCAAGGTGAAGATTTCCGTCGGGTGCCGCGCCCGCGCTGCCCAGATCGGCCCCGATCTGGCGCCAGTTGCCTTCGGGCATCGCCATCGACGCCGGGTCGGGGCTGAGATTGAAGGCGCAGAAAATACGTTCGTCACCGTGGGTGCGGACAAAATGCAGGATGCTGCCCTCGGTGCCCAGATCGCGGATATCGCCTTTGGCAAGCGCTGTGTGGGCGCGCCGGAACGCCACCGCACGGCGATAATGGTGCAGGATCGCCGCCGGATCCTGTTCCTGGGTGCTGACGGCGCGATTCAGGTGGTCATGGCTGACCGGCAGCCAGGGGTGGCCCTGCGAAAAGCCGCCATTCTGATGCCCCGGTTCCCAGACCATCGGCGTGCGACAGCCATCGCGGCCCTTGAACGCCGGCCAGAAACGCTTGCCATAGGGGTCCTGCAAATCCTCAAAGGCGACCTCGGCCTCGGGCAGCGCCAGTTCCTCGCCCTGGTAGAGGCACACCGACCCGCGCAGGCACATCAGCAGCGTCGAAAAACACCGCGCCGCGCCATCCGACAGCTTCCAGCGCGACACATGGCGCGGCACATCGTGGTTGGAAAACGCCCAGCACACCCAGCCGTCCGCCGCGACCTCGGCGATCTTGTTCATCACCTCGGTGATATAGTCCGGGGTCGGCACCTTGTCCGACAGCAGTTCAAAGGCATAGGACATATGCATGAGATCATCGCCGGTCGTGTATTCGCCCAGAATTTCCAGCCCGCGCTGGTCATCGCCGACTTCCCCCACCGCCGCCGCATTGTACTGGTTCAACAGCGCGCGGAACTTGCGCAGAAACGCCAGGTTCTCCGGCTGCGTCTTGTCGTACAGGTGGTTCTGCCAGGTGTAGGGATTCACCGCCGGGGCAGTGATCGGATTGCGCTTTTCCGGCGGCAGGGCCGGATTGTCGCGCAGTTGCGCGTCGTGGACATAAAAGTTGATGGTATCCAGCCGAAAGCCGTCCACACCCCGGTCAAGCCAGAACCGCGCGGTGTTCAGCAGCGATTCCTGTACCTCGGGTTCGTGAAAGTTCAGATCCGGCTGTTCGGTCAGAAAGTTGTGCAGGTAGTACTGGCAGCGCGACGGCTCCCATTGCCAGGCGCTGCCGCCAAAGATCGACAGCCAGTTGTTGGGCGGTGTGCCATCGGGCTTGGCATCTGCCCAGACATACCAGTTGGCATAGGCGTTGTCCTTGCTCTGGCGGCTTTCCCTGAACCACTGGTGGTCTTCGGAACTGTGTGACAGCACCAGGTCGATCAGCACCTTGAGCCCGAGCCGGTGCGCCGTCTGGACCAGGATGTCGAAATCCGCCAGGGTGCCGAACATCGGATCGACATCGCAGTAATCGGACACGTCGTAGCCGAAGTCCTTCATCGGCGACTTGAAAAACGGCGAAATCCAGATTGCATCGACGCCCAGCGAGGCGACATGCGGCAGCCGCTGGGCGATGCCCAGCAGGTCGCCGATGCCGTCACCGTTGCTGTCTTGAAAGCTGCGGGGATAGATCTGGTAGATGACCGCGCCGCGCCACCAGTCGCTGTCCCGGGTTGCGGAAGGCACGAGGCGGTCTGCCTGTTGGTTCATGTCAGTGGTCTTTCGAATTCTAGGGGGTTACTTGACAGAGCCGGCCAGAAGGCCGCGCACCAGATATTTCTGCATTGCAAAAAAGACGAACAGCGGCACCGCGATCGAGATGAACGCCGCCGCCGCGAGGATGCCCCAGTCGCCGCCGCGCGAGCCCAGCAGGTCGTCGGCGATCTTGACCGTCATCACCCAGGATTCGGAATTCGAGGGCAGGAACACCTTGGCGACCAGCAGGTCGTTCCAGGTCCAGAGGAACTGGAAAATGGCAAAGGACGCCAGGGCGGGAAACGACAGCGGCAGGACGATCTTGGTAAAGACCTGAAAGTCGGTGGCGCCATCGACCTTGGCGGATTCGATGATGTCCCGCGGCAGGCCGACCATGTAATTGCGCAACAGATAGATCGCGAGCGGCAGGCCGAACCCGGTATGGGCAAGCCAGATACCCAGAAAGCTCTGCCCGATCCCGACCTTGTTGTGCAGTTGCAGCAGCGGCACCAGCGCCAGTTGCAGCGGCACCACCAGCAGCCCCACCACCATGGCGATGAGAAAGCCCCTGCCCCTGAAATCCATCCACGCCAGCGCATAGGCGGCAAAGGCCGCGATCAGGATCGGGATGATGGTCGCGGGGATCGTCACGGTCAGCGTGTTGATGAAGGCCCGGTCCATATTGTCCGAGGTCAGGATCTGTTCATAGTTCCCCAGCCCGAAATCCGGCGGGGCCGCGGCGGTGACATACAGTGTCGGCGCGCGGCTGATGTCACTGTCCTGCATCCAGGTGAAATCGCCATTGGCCGCAACGGTGAGCGCACGGTCGATGTGGAAGCCGGTGACCGGGCGGTTCTTGTCATCGGTTTCAGGAGCAGCGGGAGCGCCGTCGGCGGGCCAGGAGGTTTCAAAGTTTTCCTCGTCGGTGGTGCCGTCGGCCTCGCTCACCACCAGCTTGAGGCGGCCGTAGGTTTCGCCCGGCTTGGCGATGCCCGGATCGCGGCCGGTGATGCCAAAGCCCGACACCTTGCCCGAGCCCGTGTCGAACACATTGCCGGAGAACAGGTAAAGATCGCCGTCCCGGGTGACCCCGGTCGGTTCGGGCTGGATGCGGAACGCCTGTTCGACCGGGAACATCGACGCCCACCAGCCGGTTTCCGAAATCTGTTCGCGGTCGCGGAACGACGACACCAGCAGTCCGACGGTCGGGATCAGCCACAGCACCACCAGCAGAATCACCGAGATGTTGGTGACGATGGAGAGCGAGGTCTTTTGTCCGGCAATATTGTCCATGTCAGTCGCCTCAGTTCATCTCTTTCCGCGCCTGGCGGATGTTCCAGATCATCACCGGCAGCACGATCAGCATGATGACAAAGGCCACGGCGGTGGCACGTCCATCATCCCGGAACATGTAGTCCATCATGTAGGACGGCAGGATCTCGGTGTTGAAATTGCCGCCGGTCATGGCGTAGACGATGTCAAAGACCTTGAGCACCAGAATGGTGATGGTGGTCCAGACCACGACGATGGTGCCCATGATCTGCGGTACCTTGATCTTGAAGAAGATCTGGAACGGGTTGGCGCCGTCGATGATCGCCGCCTCGACGGTTTCCTCGGGAATGCCGCGCAGCGCCGCGGACAGGATCACCATGGCAAAGCCGGTCTGGATCCAGATCAGGATGACCATCAGGAAGAAATTGTTCCAGAACGGGATTTGCAGCGGGTCGATGGGTGCGGCGCCGAACGCGTCGCGGATGGCGTTGATGATGCCGATGTCGGGGTCATTGGCGTAGACGAATTTCCAGATCAGCGAGGCGCCGACAAACGAGATCGCCATCGGCATGAAGATCAGGGATTTGGCGAAATTCCCCCAGCGCAGCTTGTCCGTCAGCTGCGCCACCAGCAGTCCGAGAAACGTGGCGCCCGCCGGAACGACAAGCGCCCAGAGGATGTTGTTGTAGACCGCGGTCCGGAACCCATCTTCGGCGAACATGGTCGCATAGTTGCCAAAACCGATGAAGGTTTCGCCCGAGCGATTGTAAAGCGAGCGGACGAACGAGCCGACCACCGGGTACACTAGGTACAGGCCCAGTGCGAACATCGCCGGGAACAGGAACAGCCAGGGGCGCACCATCGTTGCCCGGTTGATGTTGCGCCCGTGATCGTCACTGCGGGGCGGAAAGATCACCTTGTCCAGGATCAGGTTGGAGGCAAAGAAATACCCGACGCATCCGCCGACACCGATGATGATCGTGATGAGACCCTGAAGGATCGGGGACATGGCGTTTTCTCCCTGAAGACTGCTGTCCGCTGGTGCGCGAGATGACGCCGTGGCCTGCACTTGCCAGGCAACACGGTCAGGCCCCCGCGCCCGGTCAGGGGCGCGGGGTGTTTTCAGACGCTGCTCAGCGGATCGAGTCCCAGCGGGTCTGGATCGTCTTGGCCACTTCCGCGGCGGGAACGCCGGTTGTGTAATCCACCATGCCGGACCAGAACGCGCCCGCTCCGATCTCGGATGGCATCAGGTCGGAACCGTCAAAGCGGAAGGTCGAGGCCTCTTGCAGGATCTGGCCCTGTGCCCGCAGGCTGTCGTCGGAGTAGGCATCCAGGTTGACCCCGGCATGGGCCGTCAGGAACCCGCCCTGTGCCATCCAGAGTTCATGCGCCAGTGGCAGCTTGAGGAACTCGATCATCGCGTTGGTGGCTTCCGACGGTTTGGTGATCGCAAACAACGCACCGGCGCCCAGAACCGGCTTGCCAAGATCCTTGTCGGCATAGGACGGGAAGTAGAAGAAATCGACGTCCTTGCCGACCTCGGTGCCCTCGGGGAAAAACGCCGGGATAAACGACGCTTGACGGTGCATGTAGCATTCAGCCGGGATGGTGAAGAGACCGGCCGGGCTGTCGCGGAAGTCGGTGGTGGCCACGTTGGACGCGCCGCCCTGCACGAAATCGTCGTTCAGCGCGAACCAGCCGAACTCCTCGATCGCGGCCACGACCTTGGGGTCATCGAACTTCATTTCGTTGGTGACCCACTTGTCGTAATCCTCGGGGGATTGCGTGCGCAGCATCATCTCTTCGACCCAGTCGGTTGCGGGCCACCCGGTTGCCGCCCCCGAGCCCAGACCGATGCACCACGGCGTGCCACCGTCATCGACGATCTGCTGCGTGAGCTCCTTGAGCTCCTCCATCGTTTCCGGGATGTCATATCCGGCTTCGTCAAAGGCGATCGGCGAATACCAGACCAGCGATTTCACATCGACGCGGTAGAACAGGCCATACAGGGCGTCGTTGCCGTCCTTGTCCGCGTAGGTGCCCAGATCGACCCAGGACTGACCGGCGGCAAAGTTGTCGCGGACCCATTCGGTGGTGCCCTCGGCCAGCGGCGTCAGCAGACCCTGCCGGGCCATGTCGGCGGCCAGCCCCGGCTGCGGAAACGCCGCGAGATTGGGCGCAGACCCCGCGCGGGACGAGATCACGATGTCCTGCTCGAAGCTGTCCGAGCCGGAATAGGCGACAGTCGCACCGGTGGCCGCTTCGAAATAGTCAAAGACCTTGTCGACCTTTTCCTTCTCGTTGCCGGTCCATGCGCCGGTGATCTCGACCGTCTGGCCGCTCAGGTCGGTGCTGTCGGCAAAGCTGTTGTAGCTGTCCCAGGTAAAGGCGCCCTCGCCCACCGGAAAGGCCAGATGCGCGTCGGCAAGGACCCCGCCAGCGGTCAGCGCCAGCGCAGCCGCGCTCACGTATAAAGTGTGTTTCATGTACATCATCCTCCCTGGTGCATCTCAGCGGAAAGTGGCGCCTCACCGCAAGACTTAATTCCAAGCACTGTTTTCCAAAGCGCTTTGATAGCCGCAAGCTGTCGCAGTTACCCCGATGAGTCAATCTGAATCCGGCACGGAATCCAACAATCGTTGCTGCATCGCAGAGAAAGCGGGGACTCTTCGCCTCTTTCCCTTCAGGACGGCTTGTGACAAACCTGACTTGGATTGAAAGCGCTTTGAGGGCGGCGGCGATGAACCTGAAGCAACTGGCGGAACACCTCGGGCTGAGCCAGACAACCGTGAGCCGGGCGCTGAACGGGTACCCGGAAGTGCGCGAAGCCACACGCAAGCGGGTGCAGGACGCCGCGCGCGAATTCAACTATGCCCCCAATGTCCGGGCCAAGGGGTTGGCCACCGGGCGCGCCATGTCGATCGGCCATGTGATTCCGGTGTCAAAGAAGCATGAGATCGTGAACCCGGTGTTTGCCGATTTCATAACCGGATCCTCCGAAGTCTATTCCAAGGCAGGCTACGATCTGGTGATCAGTCTGGTCGAGGACGGCGATCAGGAACAGCGTTACCGCGAGCTGCACGCCAAGGGCAATGTCGACGGGCTGATCGTACACGGACCGATGCGCGTCGACAGCCGGATCGAGTTCCTGGCAGAGCTGGGCATGCCGTTTGTGGTGCACGGCCGGGCATCGGACATCGGCTCGGATTACGCCTGGATCGACATGAACAACCGCCGCGCCTTTCACCGTGCCGCCACGTTGCTGATCGAACTGGGTCACCGCCGCATCGGGCTGATCAACGGCATCGAAGCGATGGATTTCGCCTACCGGCGCCGGCAGGGGTATGCCGGGGCGCTGGAGGACTGCGGCATCCCCTGCGACCCGGACCTGCTCTTTGCCGGCGAGATGACGGAAAACCTGGGGTTCTGCGCCATGCGCGACATGCTGCTGCTGGACGACCCGCCCACGGCGGTGCTGACCTCGTCGATCATCATCGCGCTTGGCGTCCGCCATGCCATGGACGATGCCGGTCTGGTCCTGGGGCGTGACGTGTCGCTGGTCAGCCATGACGACGATCTCAGCTATCTGCGCAACCGTGCGGACGTGCCGGTGTTCACCGCCACCCGGTCGCCGGTGCGCGAACATGGCGCGACCGCGGCCGAGATGCTGATACGGATGATCGAAAACCCCGGCCAGCCGCCGGAGCATGTGTTGCTCGAGGCGGATCTCATTCTCGGGCGGTCCACCGGCCCGGCCCCCCGGCCCGGTTGATGACGCAGATGACGAAAGGGTTCACCATGCAGCACAGGCGCAGCGATTTCCCCGAAGGGTTCGAGTTCGGCACCGCCACGTCGAGCTATCAGATCGAAGGGCACGGTTTTGGCGGTGCCGGTCCCACCCATTGGGACACCTTTGCCGCCACCCCGGGCAATGTGGTGCGGGCCGAGAACGGCGCGCGGGCCTGTGACCACTACCACCGATACGAAGCTGACCTTGACCTGGTGCAGGCGGCCGGTTTTGACTGCTACCGCTTTTCTACGTCCTGGGCCCGGGTCCTGCCCGAGGGACGCGGCACGCCGAACCCCGAAGGACTGGATTTCTACGACAGGCTGACGGACGCCATGCTGGAGCGCGGGATCAAACCCTGTGCGACGCTGTATCACTGGGAACTGCCGGCGCCGCTGGCCGACCTCGGGGGCTGGACCAACCGCGACATCGCCCTGTGGTTCGCCGACTTCACCGAGGTGATCATGGGCCGGATCGGCGACCGGATGCATTCCGTCGCGCCGATCAACGAGCCGTGGTGTGTTGCCTGGATCAGTCATTTCCTCGGCCTCCACGCACCGGGACTGCGCGACATCCGCGCCACTGCCCGTGCGATGCACCACGTGCTTCTGGCGCATGGCACGGCAATCCAGACCATGCGCGGCATGGGGATGAAAAATCTGGGGGCGGTGTTCAACATGGAATGGCCGCAGCCCGTCGACGACAGCCCCGAAGCCGCCGGTGCCGCCGCCACCTATGACGGCTATTACAACCGCTTCTATCTGGATGGCGTGTTCAAGGGCCGCTATCCCGACACCGTGCTGGCGGGGATGGAACAGCACCTGCCCCGCGGCTGGCAGAACGATTTCCCGGTCATCGACTCGGCCGTCGACTGGTGCGGCATCAACTATTATACCCGCAAGGTCATCGCCCCGAACGACGGACCCTGGCCGTCGCTGGACGAGGTAGAAGGCCCCCTGCCCAAGACTTTCATGGACTGGGAGATCTATCCCGAAGGCCTGTACCGGTTCCTCAAACGCACCGCCGCCGAATACACCGGCGACCTGCCGCTGATCGTGACCGAGAACGGGCTGGCCGCGCCGGACCTGCTGCAAAACGGCAGGGTCAGTGACCCGGGCCGCGTCGCATTCCTGGATCAGCACATGGCCGCGATCAAACGCGCCATCGACGAGGGCGTGCCGGTGGGCGGCTATTACATCTGGTCGCTGCTGGACAACTACGAATGGGCATTGGGCTATGAAAAGCGCTTCGGTCTGGTGCATGTGGACTTCGACAGCCTTGTGCGTACGCCCAAAGACTCGTACCACGCCCTCGCACGGGCACTGAAAGAGTAGAGCCATGGCCGATACAAAAGACATCATCGCCGTCGTCGCCGACATCGGCGGGACCAACACCCGCGTAGCGCTGACGCGAGGCACAGTGGTGCAGACCGACTCCATCCGCCGTTACCGCAACGCAGATCATGCCGGGCTGACCGAAGTGCTGGCGCAGTACCTGGACGCCCAGAGCGCCAGCCCGGACGCGGCCTGCGTTGCCATGGCGGGGCCGGTGCGCGACGGTGTCGGGCGTCTGACCAACCTCGACTGGACCGTTGACCGCGATGTCATCGCGCAGGCCACCCACGCCCGCACCGTTGCGGTGCTGAACGATCTTCAGGCCCAGGGCCATGCGCTCGATCATCTGACCACCGACAGCCTGACCCGTCTGATGCCGGGCCGGGCCGCCAGCGATCATGCCGCCAAGCTCGTCATCGGGGTCGGAACCGGCATGAACGCCGCTCCGGTGTTCCGTCTGGGCGGGCAGACGCTGGTGCCGCCGTCGGAATCCGGCCACATCACCCTGCCCCTGCAAACCGAGGAAGAACTGCGCCTGATGGCGTTCATCGCCCGCAAGCACGGCACCCCGGGTGTCGAAGATGTGCTGTCGGGGCGCGGGTTCGAACGGGTCTATGCCTGGCTCTGCGAAGAGGATGGCGGCGACGAGCCGCTGGACGCCAATACCATCATGCAGGCCGTCGGGACCGGCAGCAATCCGCGCGCCGACCGCGCCGTCGAAGTCTTTACCCGAATGCTGGGCCGGGTTGCGGGCAACCTCGCCCTGATCAACCTGCCGTTCGGCGGAATCTACCTCTGTGGCGGCGTCGCGCGGCACTTTGGTCCGCACCTGCTGGACAAGGGCTTTGCGCAGGCGTTTTGTGACAAGGGCCGGTTCTCCGACTTCATGAAGCAATTCCCGGTCCATCTTGTCACCGATGACTACGCCGCGCTGACCGGATCTGCCTGTCATCTCGCCGAAATCCTCGCACAAAACCGCCAATAGCCGCCGGATCCCGCTCAATTTGGCATCACTGCCGCGAAATTGCGCAAACTATCCGTGTGCAGAGTTGCATTTGCCGATTTGGCTCTATTGATAGCGATAACGGCCCCTAGGGTTTAAAAAAATCGGGACACACAGACATGAACATGGTCAGCCGCAATACCATCACGACCGACGAATTTCGCGCCTCCATCCTGCGCCATCTGACGTATGCGCTGGGCAAGGATGCCAGTCACGCCCAGGTCGAGGACTGGCGTATGGCCCTGTCCTTTGCGGTGCGCGACCAGATCGTCGACAGCTGGTTCGCGGCCACCCGCAAGACCTATGAGGCCGGCGCCAAGCGGGTCTATTACCTGTCGATGGAATTCCTCATCGGCCGCCTGCTGGAAGACGGCATCGTCAATCTGCGGCTGGTGGATCAGGCCCGCGACGCGCTGGCGTCACTGGGCCAGGATTTCGACACCGTGCTCGAAGACGAACCCGACGCAGCACTTGGCAACGGCGGCCTCGGCCGTCTGGCAGCCTGTTTCCTCGAATCCCTGTCGACCCTGGGCTGCCCGGCCTATGGCTACGGCATCCGCTATGAACACGGCCTGTTCCGGCAGTCCTTTTTCGAGGGGCGCCAGATGGAGGCCCCCGAAACCTGGCTGCTGCAGCGTCACGCTTGGGAATTCGAACGCCCCGAGTCGCGCTACCGCATCGGGTTTGGCGGCGAGGTGACCACCAAGGGCGGCAAATCCGTCTGGACCCCCGCCAGTGCCGTGGATGCCGAGGCCTACGACACCCCGGTCATCGGCTGGCAGGGTCGCTGGGCCAACACGCTGCGGCTTTGGTCGGCCAAGGCGTCGGACAGTGCCTTTGATCTGGACAGTTTCAACCGCGGCGACTTTTCGGCCGCGGCAGAGCCCGAGGCGCTGGCCCGCACGATTTCACGCGTGCTCTATCCCGACGACACCACCGAACAGGGCAAGGAACTGCGTCTCAAGCAGGAATATTTCCTGACCGGCGCGGCCCTTCAGGATATCCTGCGCCGGTTCGATTCAGAGCATGACGATCTGGCCAAACTGCCATCCAAAGTCGCAATCCAGATGAACGACACCCACCCGGCCATTGCCGGGCCGGAACTGGTGCGGATCCTGCATGACGAACGCGGCCTGCCCTTCAAGGACGCAATGCAGATGGCGCAGGCCTGCCTGAGCTACACCAATCACACACTTCTGCCCGAGGCTCTGGAAAGCTGGCCCGAGGCGCTGTTCGGGCGTCTGCTGCCGCGGCATCTGCAGATTGTCGACCGCATCGACGACGCCCATGCCAAGGCCAACCCGTCGCGCACGCTGTCGGCCCGGTCCGACCATCAGGTGAAGATGGGCGAGCTGTCGTTCATCATGGCGCACAAGGTCAACGGAGTCTCGGCGCTGCACACAGAGCTGATGAAGACCACGGTTTTCAGTGAATTCCACCGGCTGCATCCGGACCGGATCATCAACCAGACCAATGGCGTGACGCCGCGCCGCTGGCTGCTGTCGTGCAACCCGCGCCTGTCGGGGCTGATCACCGCCACCATCGGTGAAGGCTGGGCCGACGATCTGGAACTGCTCAGGGAGCTTGAGCCGCATGTCGCCGACGCGGCCTGGCTGGACAAATACGCCGCCGCCAAACGCGACAACAAGGCCGAACTGGCGAACTGGATGGCCGGGACGACCGGCTTCAACGTCGATCCGGATATGATGTTCGACGTCCAGATCAAGCGCCTGCACGAATACAAGCGTCAGCACCTGAACATACTCGAGGCGGTCGCGCTCTGGCAGGAAATCAAGGCCAATCCCACGGCGGACTGGACACCCCGGCTCAAGATCTTTGCCGGCAAGGCGGCGCCGGGATACTTCTTTGCCAAGGACATCATCCGCCTGATCAACGATGTTGCCAAGGTGCTGAACGCCGACGCTGAAACCCGCGACATGTTGCAGGTCGCCTTCCTGCCGAACTACAACGTGACGCTGGCCGAACGGTTGATACCGGCCGCGGACCTGTCCGAACAGATCTCGACCGCCGGAAAAGAGGCGTCGGGCACCGGCAACATGAAGTTCGCCCTGAACGGCGCCCTGACCGTCGGCACTCTGGACGGCGCCAATGTGGAAATCCGCGAACACGTCGGGGCGGAAAACTTCTTTCTGTTCGGCATGACCGCGGACAAGGTCGATGAACGCCGCGCGATCCGGGATCACGCCGCCCAGGCCATCGCCGCCGATCCGCGTCTTGCCGCGGCACTCAAGGCGATCCACGACGGTGTGTTCTCGCCGGATGAGCCCGCGCGCTACCACAACATCACCGAGAACCTGTCGGGACCGGACTACTTTCTGGTATCGTCGGATTTCACCGACTACTACCGCGCCCAACGCGAAGTCGATGCGGCCTTCAAGGACAAGTCGCACTGGATGACCATGGCGGCGCTGAACACCGCGCGTTCCGGGTGGTTCTCGTCTGACCGCACGATCACCGACTACATGGCTCAGATCTGGGACGCAAAAAGCCTGCGTGACAGCTGAGCGCGCAACGCCTGCGCTTCCCGGCCGGACTGGCGCCGGGAAGCCGCAGGTGCCCTGCATCCGCCCGGGCAGGAGCGGTCGCCTTACTGTGCTGGAACGGTGTCACTTTTTCGCCAAACCGATTTCGGCGCCATGACAGGCCCATTCGCGTTCAAAACACTTGCAGAAGATGAAAAGCCGCATAGTGTTAGCGTATGACAGAGCCCATTGATCCCAAGACATTCGCCCTGTTGCAACGCGTCATAGACGCGCGTTGCGATGACCCTTTCGCCATTCTGGGGCCGCACAAGGTCGGGCGCAGCCGCTGTGTCACCGCCTACGATCCCGGCGCGACGGCCATGTCCGCGGTGGTCGCCGGCAAGCCCCATGTGCTGGACCCGATCCAGCAGCTTCCCGGAATCTTTCGCGGCGTTGTGCCGGGCACCAAGCCCTATGTCCTGCGCGGCCAGAGCGAGGACGGCGCCACCTGGGAGGTTGAGGACACCTATCGGTTCGGGCCGGTTCTGGGGCAGATCGATGAATACCTGCTGGGCGAAGGCACGCACCGCAAACTGTGGCAGGTGCTGGGCGCGCATGTGCGGGAACATCAGGGCGCCAGGGGCACGTCATTTGCTGTCTGGGCACCGAATGCGCGCCGCGTTTCGGTGGTCGGCGATTTCAACCACTGGGACGGACGCCGCCATGTGATGCGGCGGCGCGGGTCGACCGGCGTCTGGGAAATCTTTGTGCCCGGGGTTGGCGACGGCACTGTCTACAAATACGAAATCGTCGGCGTGCATGGCGCGGTCATGCCGCTCAAGGCGGATCCCGTGGGCTTTGGATCGCAGCACCCGCCGGAGAATGCGTCGGTGGTGCGCGACATATCCGGCTATGGCTGGTCCGACACCGACTGGATGGCGACACGCGCCGCGAACAATTCGCGCACCGCGCCGATCTCGGTCTACGAGGTGCATCTGGGATCGTGGCGGCGCAAGGATCACGGTCGGCCAATCTCGTACATCGAAGCGGCCAGTGAACTGGTCGGTTACGTCAAGGACATGGGCTTTACCCATATCGAACTGATGCCGGTCAGCGAATATCCCTTTGACGGTTCCTGGGGGTATCAGCCGGTGGGCATGTTCGCGCCCACCATCCGCCACGGGCCGCCGCACGAATTCCGCGACCTGATCAACGCCGCCCACCAGGCCGGAATCGGTGTGCTGCTGGACTGGGTTCCGGGGCACTTTCCGACCGACGCCCACGGGCTCGGCCGCTTTGACGGCACGGCGCTTTATGAACATGCCGATCCGCGCGAAGGGTTCCACAACGACTGGAACACCCTGATCTACAATTACGGTCGGCGTGAGGTTGCGAACTACCTGACCTCGAACGCGCTGTACTGGCTGGACGAATACCATGTCGACGGCCTGCGCGTCGATGCCGTCGCGTCGATGCTCTACCGCGACTATTCCCGCAAGGACGGCGAATGGGTTCCCAACAAGGACGGCGGGCGCGAGAATTACGAAGCCATCTCGATGCTGCAGGAAATGAACGTCTTCACCTATGGCGAGATGCCCGGGATCATGACCGTGGCCGAAGAATCCACTTCGTTCCCCAAGGTGTCAGGCCCGGTTTATGACGGTGGGCTCGGGTTCGGGTTCAAATGGAACATGGGCTGGATGAACGACACGCTCGAGTACATGAAAAAGGATCCGCTCTACCGCAAGCATCATCACCACCAGATGACCTTTGGCCTGCACTATGCCTTTTCCGAAAACTTCATCCTGCCGATCAGCCATGACGAGGTCGTGCACGGCAAGGGGTCGATGCTGGACCGGATGCCGGGCACCGAATGGGAAAAGTTCGCCAACCTGCGCGCCTATTACGGCTTCATGTGGGGCCACCCGGGCAAGAAACTCCTTTTCATGGGCCAGGAATTCGCCCAGGCCCAGGAATGGAACCACGATGGCGAACTGGACTGGCGCGCGGCCCAGACGCCGATGCACAAGGGCATGCAATCGCTCGTGCGCGACCTCAACGCGCTTTACGCCGCGACTCCGGCCCTGCACGTCAAGGACTGCGATCCCGGCGGCTTCCAGTGGATTGAATCCAACGATGCCGATGCCTCGGTCTATGCCTGGATCCGGCGCGGCAATCCCGGTGATGCCGAGGTTGTGGTGCTGTGCAACATGACTCCGCAAGAGCAGAGCGCCTACAAGATCGGCCTGCCCTCTGCGGGAACATGGCGCGAGGCGTTGAATTCGGATGCCGGGCAATATGGCGGAGGGGACCGCGGGAACATGGGCGTGGTCACTGCCGTGGACGAACCAAGCCACGGTCAGGCGGCCAGCGCCTCGGTGGTTCTGCCGCCACTGACGACGATATTTCTGATCAGGGACTGAACGGACGACAGCTTTTCGGTCTTGCACGATAACAAGGTGGCCCTCCGGTGCCGCCGTATGAGGGAGGGGACCAACATGAGATTATCAACCACCCGGCTCGCCAGCCGGTCCATGGCCTTTGTGCTGGCCGGTGGGCGCGGGTCACGGCTCAAGGAACTGACCGACCTCAGGGTGAAACCGGCGGTCTATTTCGGCGGCAAGTTCCGGATCATCGACTTTGCGCTGTCAAACGCGCTGAATTCTGGCATCCGCAAGATGTCGGTCGCCACCCAGTACAAGGCACATTCGCTGATCCGTCACTGCCAGCGCGGCTGGAATTTCTTCCGGGCCGAACGCAACGAATTCCTCGATATCCTTCCTGCCAGCCAGCGCGGCGGTGATGAGGCGTGGTATCGCGGCACCGCCGATGCGGTGACCCAGAACATCGACATCGTCGACAGCTATGACGTCGATTATGTCCTGATCCTGGCGGGGGATCACATCTACAAGATGGATTACGAACTGATGATCCAGCACCACGTCGATTCCGGCTCGGATGTGACCATCGGTTGCCTCACAGTGCCCCGGTCCGAGGCCTCGGCCTTCGGCGTCATGGCGGTCGACGACAACGACGTGATCACCTCGTTTCTGGAAAAGCCGCAGGATCCGCCGGGCACCCCGGACAACCCGGATGTGACGCTGGCGTCGATGGGGATCTACGTCTTCAACTGGAAGTTCCTGCGCGACCTGCTCATCCGCGACTCCGAGGATCCGAATTCCAGTCATGATTTCGGCAACGACCTGATCCCGGACATCGTCAAGAACGGCAAGGCTCAGGCGCATCGCTTCACCAACAGCTGTGTTCGCACTACGCCGCAGTCTCCGGCCTACTGGCGCGACGTGGGCACGGTCGATGCCTTCTGGAAGGCCAATCTGGACCTCACCGACTTTACTCCCGAGCTGGACATGTGGGACACCGACTGGCCGATCTGGACCTATTCGGAATCCGTCCCGCCCGCCAAGTTCATCCACAACGAGGCCAAGCGCCGCGGCGT
This sequence comes from Puniceibacterium confluentis, assembly GCF_007923445.1. GTDB lineage: Bacteria > Pseudomonadota > Alphaproteobacteria > Rhodobacterales > Rhodobacteraceae > Puniceibacterium > Puniceibacterium confluentis. Next base: position 113,234 of record NZ_VOJI01000002.1, read on the forward strand.
CGCCGTCAGTTCGCTGGTGTCGGGGGGCTGCATCATCTCGGGCACGGAAATCCGCAATTCGCTGCTGTTCACCCAGGTGCACACCAACTCCTACGCGTCGCTGGATCAGGCGGTGGTCCTGCCTTATGTGCGGGTCGCCCGCTCGGCACGGCTGAGCAAGGTGGTGATCGACCGTGGCGTGCACATCCCCGAAGGTCTGGTGGTGGGCGAGGACCGGGACGAAGACGCCAAGTGGTTCCGCGTCTCGGAGGGGGGCGTGACCCTGATCACCCAGCAGATGCTGAACAAGCGAGCCGCGGCGCAATGACCAGGGTCCTGTCGGTCGCATCCGAATGTGTTCCTCTGGTCAAGACCGGCGGCCTGGCGGATGTGGCGGGCGCTCTTCCGGGTGCGCTGGCGGCCTGCAATGTCGACATGCGCACCCTGTTGCCCGGCTATCCCGCTGTCATGGCGGGGAGCGCGGGCGCGCAGGTGGTCGCGGACCTTGGCGATCTGTTCGGCGGACCGGCCACCGTGCGCCGCGCCGGGCTGGGCGACCAGGTGCTGTACGTTCTGGACGCGCCGCACCTGTATGACCGGGCGGGGTCGATCTATCTTGGCCCGGACGGCAAGGACTGGCCCGACAACCCTGAACGCTTTGCCGCGCTGTCCTGGGCGGCCGCCCATATCGCGGCAGAAGGTATCGAGGGCTGGAGCCCCGAAGTGCTGCATCTGCACGACTGGCAGGCCGGGCTCGCCCCGGTGTATCTGCACGGAATGGGCGCGGCCGGTCGCGTCGGCACGCTGCTCACCATCCACAACATCGCCTTCCAGGGCCTCGCCCCGGAAAACCGGCTCGAGGCGCTGCGCCTGCCACGGTCCTGGTACAACCCCGGCGGCATTGAATATTACGGCCAGATATCGGCGCTCAAGGCCGGGCTCATTGCCGCGGACAAGATCAGCACCGTCAGCCCGACCTACGCGTCCGAACTGATGACACCCGAGTTCGGCATGGGTCTGGATGGCGTGCTGCGCGACCGCCAGGCGGACCTCAGCGGCATCCTGAACGGCATCGACCTCGATGTCTGGACACCGCCTTACAACAGCCCGGGCGGCAAGGCGCCGATGACCCGCGCCCTGCGCGAAGAGCTGGGACTGCCCGAATGTGACGGTCCGCTCTGCGTCGTGATCTCGCGGCTGACCGAGCAGAAGGGGCTGGACCTGCTGCTCAACGTCCTGCCGACCCTGCTGGCGGCGGGGGGACAGCTGGCGCTGCTTGGATCGGGGGATGCCCGGCTCGAAGCCGGGTTCCGCGATGCCGCCGAACGTCACTCCGGTGTCTCCGTGCGCATCGGCTATGACGAGGCGCTGGCGCATCGGCTGATAGCCGGCGGTGATGTCATTCTTGTGCCGTCCCGCTTTGAACCCTGCGGGCTGACCCAGCTTTACGGTCTGCGCTTTGGCACCCTGCCGCTGGTCGCGCTGACCGGCGGACTCGCGGACACGGTGATTCCCGCAAGCCCCGCAGGACTGGCCGCCAGAGTGGCGACAGGCTTTCAATTTGCCCCTGTGACAGCAAACTGCCTGCGCGGGGCCCTCATGCAGATGTGTGCACTCTGGCAATCCCCGCAGGATTGGCAGAAGATGATGGAGAACGCGATGGCACATCCGGTCGGCTGGGATCAGTCGGCCCGGACCTATGCCGCGCTCTATCAGACGCTCAAGAAGGTCACATGATCCAATCACCAGCACTGGCCGCCGGCCATTTTGCGCCTCTGGGGGCCACATTCGATGGCGAAGGCGTGAATTTCGCCGTCTTTTCCGAACACGCCACCCGGATGACGCTCTGTCTCTTTTCTGCGGATGGAATGACCGAAACCCACCGCATCGACCTGCCCGAACGTGATGGCGATGTCTGGCATGGCTATGTCGCCGGCCTGAAACCTGGCCAGCTGTACGGGCTGCGCGCCGATGGCCCCTACGCACCCGAAGAAGGCCACCGTTTCAATTACAACAAGCTGCTGACCGACCCATATGCCAAGCGGCTGACCGGTCATCCCAAGTGGCATGACGCCTTGATGGGCTATACCGTCGGGCACGAGGATGAAGATCTCAGCTTTGACACCCGTGACAGCGCCAAGTACATGCCGCGCTGCGTGGTCGAGGACCCGAGCTTTGCCTGGGGCAACGATGCGCCGCCCAACACTCCGATCCAGCGCAGCATCATCTACGAAGCCCATGTCCGCGGCCTGACCGAGCTGCACCCGGATGTGCTCAGCAAGGGGGGGTTCCTGGCGCTGGCCTCGGATCCGATCCTCGAACATCTGGTCGCACTGGGCGTCACCGCCATCGAACTGCTGCCGGTCCACGCCTTTATCAACGACCGCTTTCTGGTGGAAAAGAACCTCACCAACTACTGGGGCTACCAGACGCTCGGCTTCTTTGCGCCGGATCCGCGCTATCTGACCAAGAACGCGCTGTGGGAATTCCAGCACATGGTCGCGCGGCTGCACAGTGTCGGGATCGAGGTCATCCTTGACGTGGTCTACAACCACACCGGCGAGGGCAGCGAACAGGGCCCGACGCTGGCCTTTCGTGGCCTCGACAATGCCAGCTATTACCGTCTCGCCGACGACAAGCGGTTTTACATAAATGACACCGGCACCGGCAACACGGTGAACATGGATCACCCTATGGTGCTGCGCATGGTGATGGACTCCCTGCGTTACTGGGTCGAGGTGATGCATGTGGACGGTTTTCGCTTTGACCTCTGCTCGACCCTGGGGCGCACCGCCACCGGGTTTGATCGCAATGCCGCGTTCTTTCAGGCGCTGCGGCAGGATCCGACGCTGGCAAACGTCAAGCTGATCGCGGAACCCTGGGACATCGGGCCCGGCGGCTATCAGGTTGGCGCCTTCCCGCCGCCGTTTTCGGAATGGAACGACAAGTACCGCGATTGCGTGCGCAAATTCTGGCGCGGCGACGCAGGACAGGTGGCCGAACTTGCCGACCGTCTCACCGGGTCGGCACCGCAGTTCGACCATTCCGGACGCCCGGCCACCGCCTCGGTCAACCTCATCACCGCGCATGACGGCTTTACCCTTGCCGATGTCACATCCTACGTCGAGCGGCACAACGAAAAGAACGGCGAGGACAACCGCGACGGCCACGGATCGAACCACTCTGACAACTTCGGTGTCGAGGGTCCGACCGATGACGCGACAATCAACTCCGCCCGTGCCCGCCGCCGCCGCAACATGCTGGCCACGCTGCTGCTGTCACAGGGCACGCCGATGATCCTGGCCGGGGATGAGTTTGGCAATTCGCAACAGGGCAACAACAACGCCTATTGTCAGGACAATGAAACCGGCTGGCTCGACTGGGCCAATGCGGATCACGACCTGATGGCCTTTGCCACACGGCTCATCGCCTTTCGCAAGGCGCATCCGATCCTGCGGCAGAAACGGTTTCTGCACGCCCGGGAACGTATCGTCGACGGGATCGAGGATCTGTTCTGGTGGCGCGCCGATGGCGAGCACATGCAGCAGGACGACTGGAATTCCGCGGACTTGCGGTTTCTCGCGGTCGAGATGCGCACCGCAAGCGGAACCCCGAAATACGCTGTCCGCGAAGAGGCGATCCTGCTGGCCTTCAACGCCGGAGAGGCGGTGGACATGACGCTGCCCGAGGCGCCGGAGGGCAAGCGCTGGGTGCTGCACCTCGACACCGCCAATCCCGAACATCTGCCCGCACCGGCGAACGAGCCGACTTATGCGATGGCCGCTGAATCCGTGGTCGCCATGGTGCTTGAGGCACGGCGTGACTGATGCCTTCACAGAACTGGCCGCCAGTTTCGGAGTCGTCCCGCAGTTTGTCGATCTGACCGGCACCACGCGGACCACTTCGCCGGACACGGCGCGCGCTCTGATCGCGGCGATGGGCCACCGGGTGGAAAGCGCGACCGAGGCGCAGGAACTGGCCCGGCACATCGCCGCACAGGCGCAAGGCTTGCCGCGCTGGCAGGTCTGCCAGCCGGGAAAACCCGCCACCCTGCCCCTGCCCGAGGATGCCGACTGGCAGATAACCTGCGAGGACGGACGTGGCATCGAGGGGCGCGGTCCGGTTCTGCCCCCCCTGCCGATGGGGCGTCATGTCCTGCGCAATGGTGCGGCGCAGACCACCCTCCTGGTGGCCCCGGCGCGGCTGCCGCTGCCCCCCCGGCTCTGGGGTCTGATCGTGCCGCTGGCCGGTCTGCGCACCAGCGCGCGCGGCGGTATCGGCGACTATTGCGACCTCGGCGCGCTCGCGCGGGGACTGGGCGGTCACGGCGCGGCCTTTCTGGGCATAAATCCGGTGCACGCCGGTTTTGGCTGCGATCCTGCGGGGTTCAGCCCCTACACGCCGTCCCACCGCCGCCGGCTGTCGCCCCTGCACCTGCATGCCGAGGAAACGACGCTGCCGGGGCGCCCCCTGATCGACTTTGGCACCGAGATTCCGGCGCGCCTTTCGGCCCTCGAGGAGGCGTATGCCGACTTTGTCGAAAATGGCGACTGCGCCGCCTTTGAAGCCTATCTGCTGCGGGACGGCGCGTCCTTGCAGACCTTTGCCACCCATCAGGCCCTGTCCGAACGCCACGGCGCCTACTGGAACCTCTGGCCCGAGGACCTTCAGGACCCCGGCAGCACGGCAGTCCGTCAAGCCGCGCAAGAGCTGGCCCCCCGGGTGCGGTTCCATGCCTGGCTGCAGTGGCGGGCCGAAGACCAGCTGGGCGCCGCCGCGCAGGCGGCCCGCGATGGCGGCATGGCCCTTGGCCTTTATCTTGACCTGGCCGTCGGCACCCATCCGCACGGCGCCGAAACCTGGGAAGACCGGTCCAGTTTCGCCTTTGGCGCCGCGCTGGGGGCACCGCCCGATGCCTTTTCCAAGGACGGGCAGAACTGGCAGCTTGCGCCGTTCAACCCGCAGGCGCTGATCGACGGGCACTTTGCCGCGCTCGCCGAAACGCTGCGCTGCCAGTTCCGCAGCGCCGGGATGCTGCGCATTGACCACATCCTGGGGTTTGACCGCGCCTTCTGGGTGCCTGACGGCGCACCGGGCGCCTATGTGCAGATGCCTCTGGACGCCATGCTCGCCGTGGTGCGGATCGAAGCCGCCCGCGCCGGTGCAGTGGTGGTCGGCGAGGATCTGGGCAACATCCCGGACGGCTTGCAAAAGGCGCTGGCGGCCTCTGGCATCCTGGGCTGCCGTCTGACGATCTTTGAGCAGAATGGCCGCAAATCGCCGCGGTTCCGCAGCCCCAGGGCCTATGCCCAGGCCAGCATCGCCAGCTTTTCCACCCACGACCTGCCCACCTGGGACGGCTGGCGGCAGGGGCACGAAATCACACTGCGCCACACCCTCGGCTCCATCGACGACGCCACCGCCGAGGCCGCGCGGGCCTGGCGCGCGGGCGAAGTCGCCGCCCTGGACCGCGACACCGGCGGACCCGGCGCCGGCTCGCCGGCGGACGTCAGCCGGATGCACGACCATCTGGGCCGCAGCGCCTCGCGGGTTGCAGCGTTGCAGATCGAGAATATCCTGGGCATCCGCGATCAACCCAACCTGCCCGGCACCGTGACCGAGTATCCAAACTGGCGCCAGCGTCTTCCGGCGGGACCGGATGCCATACTGCAAGACCCCCGGCTGGCAGACGCCGCCGCCGTGATGAAACGCCACGGGCGTTAGGAGGAGACGACCATGACCATTATGACCATCCCGACCAAGCCGATCGAAGGGCAGAAGCCAGGCACCTCGGGCCTGCGCAAGAAAACCCGCGTCTTCATGGGGCCGCACTACCTCGAGAATTACCTCCAGGCGACCTGGGACGGTATCGGCGGCGTTGCGGGCAAGACGCTTGTCCTGGGCGGCGACGGGCGCCACTTCAACGACCGCGCCGCTCAGGTGATGCTGCGCATGGCCGCCGCCTCGGGTGCGAAAAAGGTCATCGTCGGGCAAAACGCGCTGCTGTCCACGCCTGCCGCGTCCCACCTGATCCGCAAGCGCAAGGCGGATGGCGGCATCATCCTGTCTGCCAGCCACAACCCCGGCGGCCCGGACGGCGACTTTGGTGTGAAATACAACGTCGCCAACGGCGGCCCGGCCCCTGAAGGTGTCACCGAAAAGATCTTTGCCGCCACCACGACCATCACCGAATACAAGATCGTCGAAGCGCAGGACATAGACCTCGCCACCATCGGCACCTCGCACCTGCTCGACACCGAGATCGAGGTGGTCGACCCGGTGGCCGATTACCAGGATCTGATGGAGCAACTGTTTGATTTCCCGGCGATCAAGGCACTGTTTGCGGGTGGTTTTCGGGTCAGTTTCGACGCCATGCACGCGATCACCGGCCCCTACGCCAAGGCCATCCTCGAAGACACCCTCGGTGCCGCGCCGGGCAGCGTGACCAACGGCGTGCCCCTGCCCGACTTTGGCCAGGGCCACCCCGACCCGAACCCGATCTGGGCCAGGGACCTCATGCAGACGATGTTCGCCGACGACGCGCCGGACTTTGGCGCCGCCTCGGACGGCGACGGCGACCGCAACATGATCGTCGGGCGGGGCATCTATGTCACCCCGTCGGATTCGCTCGCCGCGATTGCCGCCAATGCCAGCCATGTGAAGGCCTATGCCGGCGGGCTGAAGGGCGTCGCCCGCTCGATGCCGACCTCCCGGGCGCTCGACCGGGTCGCCGAAAGCCTTGGCATCGACTGCTACGAGACTCCCACCGGCTGGAAATTCTTCGGCAACCTGCTGGATGCCGGCCGCGCCACCATCTGCGGCGAGGAAAGCGCCGGCACCGGGTCGGACCATGTGCGCGAAAAGGACGGCCTCTGGGCGGTGCTGTTCTGGATCAACATGCTGGCGGCGCGCAAGATCTCGGTCGCCGCGTTGATGGCCGAACACTGGAAGACCTTTGGCCGCAACTACTATTCCCGGCACGACTACGAAGCGGTGGACAGCGTCGCGGCCCAAGCCCTGGTCGATGATCTGCGCAAACGTCTGCCGGACCTGCCGGGGACGACGGCGGCCGGGCTAAGCGTGGAGTCGGCGGACGAATTTGCCTATGACGACCCCGTTGACGGTTCGCGCAGCGAAGGCCAGGGCCTGCGTTTCACGCTGGACGGCGGCGGGCGCATCGTGTTGCGGCTTTCGGGCACCGGCACCGAAGGCGCCACCCTGCGGGTGTACCTTGAACGGGTCGAAACCGATGCGGACCGGATGCACGATGACCCGCAGGAGGCGCTGGCCGGGATCATTGCCGCCGCAGAGGCGCTGGCCGGGATCAAGCAACGTACCGGGCGAGACAAGCCTGACGTGATCACCTGAACACCAATGACAGGAGGGTGCATGCCCCTCAACGACCGTATCTCCTTTGACGAAACCGCGGCCCAGGCCCGGGCCGACGCCTGTCACAAGATCCTGATGACAGCGGAAACCCGGTTCGACGGCGAACAGCAGATCGCCCGCCACCTTGGCGGGCAGATCGACGGCGGGACCGCCTGTTTCGGCTTCTGGGTGCCGGAGCTGGCGGAACACCGGGTGCCGGGGGGGGATGTGTTTCTTGAGGTGCTGGCGCCGTTGACGCCGCTGGACCTGACCGTCGCACATCAGGATGTGGCGTTCGAGCGGGCATACATACCCGTCATCCGGCTGGACGAGCACTGCTTTACCGCCGTGCGTGGCATGGTGGCCGGCAGTCGCGGCCGGATCGGCGATTTCTACGCCCTGACCTGGCGCGACAGCAACGACGTCTGGCATCGCATCCTCGACCCGCTGGCGATGTCCCTGCCCTTTGGCGTGATGGCGCCGGCAGAGCTTTACGACGTCGCCGCCATGCAGTCCGCCCGCACCGACGCCGCCTATTTTCAGGCGCTGAAAGGCGCGGTGCCGCACAAGTTCGGCCCCCCCACCAACATCCTGCAGATCCACGTGCCCTCGGCCACGGCCGGCGGCACCATCGCCGCGCTTACCCGACAGTTCGAACGCCTGGCAGAACGTGTGTCACGCGGTCTGCCGCTGGATCCCGCCGACCAGTTGTTCACCGGCTATGACTCGGTGCAGCTGCTGCCGGTCGAGCCGACCACCGTCTATGAAACCGGTCCCGATTTCTGGCAGGAATCCCAGGACACCGACACCGGTGTCACCGTGTCGCTGCTGCGGCCCGACACCACCAACTGGGGCTATGACATCGTGATTTCGGGCATGGCCACGGTGAACCCGGTGCTGCTGGAAAGCGGTCGCCCGGACGAGCTGGTCGACCTTGCCTGTGTTCTGCACAACTTTCCCGGCAAGCCGAAGAAACTGGTGTTCGACGTGGTGTTCGGCCATTCGGACAATCAGGGTCTGAACGCGCTCAACCCGCATTTCTTTGCCGGGCCGAACATGTACGGCCAGAACCTCGACTACCAGAACCCGGCGGTGCGGGCGATCCTGCTGGAAATGCAGCGGCGCAAGGTGAATTTTGGTGCCGACGGCGTGCGTGTCGACGGGGCACAGGATTTCAAGTTCTGGGATCCGCAGGGACAGCGCATGGTGCATGACGACGACTATCTGCAAAGCATGGCCGATATCGTGCAGCAGGTCGCGGGCACGGAATACCGTCCGTGGTTCATCTTCGAGGACGGTCGTCCCTGGCCGGACGAGGACTGGGAGCTGAGTTCGACCTACCGATCGGTGATCGAGACGCAGCGCGACGACGATGTGTTCCAGTGGGGGCCGCTGACCTTTGCCCACAACACGCCGTTTCTCTACACCTTCTGGCTGGGCAAGTTCTGGCGCATCCGCGAATGCCTGTCGGTCGGGTCGAACTGGATTTCCGGCACTTCGAACCACGACACCCTGCGCCGGGGCACCCAGGTCAGCCCCGAGATGAACATCAACACCGGGCTCGGGCATTCGCGGATGGAAATTCTCGACAAGGCGTATGACAACCCGGCTGTGCACACCCTGACCTATGCCGCCCTGCCCGGTGTGCCGATGGATTTCCTCAACGCGATGGCGCGCGGGTCATGGGGGTTCATCCGCAATCAGGACGACAAATACGGCGTCAAGGTCGTGGCCGAAGAGGCGATCAGCCTCAAGTGGCAGGTCGATGAGTACAGCTATTCCATCCCCTCGAACTTTCGCCGTCTCAAGGAATTCGGCTTTGAAACCCGCGCCGATCTGGCCCGGTTCTGCGAATTCCTGCCGGCGCTGGTGGTGGTGACGGAATACGACCTCGAGGACATCGCGCGCCTGCTCAACGCCACCGACCCCAGGCTTGCCGGGCCGCACTACACGGTCGCCACCCTGAAACAGGTGGCGCGGGCCTGGATGGACGACATGCACGACTACTGCAACATCTCGCATTCCCTGCCTGGGCTGGACCCGGTGCAGTCGGCCTACACGCTGTCTTTGCGCGAATTCCGCCGGGCGCGGCCGTGGCTGCGCGACAATTACGGGCCAAAGGACCATTTCGGCTATGTCGAGCCACTGAACGGCCGCACCCTGTTCACGGCACTGCGGCATGGCCCCGATGGCGAGCAGGTCTACAGCGTCCTGCACATGGAGGGCAAACCCACCACCGACATCGACCCGCTGCGGCTGGGCGTGCCCGGCACCGAAGGCTTCGGCTGGCAGTGTGCCTTGCGCGCGCCCGGGATCGGATCCGACTACCTGAGCGGGCCGATCGTGCTGCGCGACTCGATGGCGCTGGTGTTCACCCGCAAGGGCTGAGGATGCTGACCGGCCCGCCCGGGTCTGGTCGTCTCAGATCGCGACACGCCGCACCCCGGCCACCGGCAGCGTCCCCGCGACGGTGTCGACCGGATGCGGAGCGTGGTTGAACCAGAACCTTTCGGTTCCGGTGTCGCGGACGCGCACGCCCTCCGGCAGGTCCAGGGTTTCCAGCCCGGCCAGATCACACAACTCTGACAGCAGCCGGTGCAGCGCCGCCGCGTCGCCCCATCCGCCCATGTAGGTCACATGCCCGGCCCGCTGTGCCACAACGGCCCCGTCCTCGCTGGTCAGCACCGCCGGGGCCGTGCCTTCCAGCTGTTCCAGCCAGCCGGTCACCGCACCTCCGCCTGCCAGAGTCACCGGCATATCGGGCCGCAAGCTTTCCAGCCGGGACACCGTCACCCCCAGCCCCGGCCAGTCCGGCGGCAGCGGCACGGGCAGAGTGAAGTCAGCGTCCCGCGCGGCGGTGCGCGGGCCGATCAGCACCTGCGCATTGCAGGCGTTCAGTGCGGATTTCAGATCCTCCGGGACAACGATCAGACCCGGCGCCAGAACAAGCGCATAGCCAGCGAAGTCCCGGGTTGTCGGCGGCAGGATATCCACCGACAGCCCCAGCCGCCGCAGTGCCCGGTAATGCGCCAGCACGAGATCGAAATAGCTCAGCCCGGCGCCGTGCGGCTGGATCTGCCACATCCATTCCGACCCATAGTCGAACACCAGCGCCACCGGCGCCTGCGTCTGTGCCACGTCCGGGGCGTCGGCCAGCTCTGCCGCCACCGCTTCCGCCTCGTGGAACGCCTGCGCCGCAACGCCATCCGGGCGCAGCATCCCGGCATGCAGCTGCTCTTGTGCAAAGGGCGCCTGCCGCCAGCGGAAATAACACACCGCCTCGGCGCCGTGGGCAAATGCCTCCCAGGTCCAGAGCCGCACCATTCCCGGCAGCGGCGCCGGGTTGTAGGGGGCCCAGTTCACCGGCCCGGGCTGCTGCTCCATCACCCACCAGCGACCATGGCCCTGCCGGTGCGCGCCCTGCGCCCGCCCGACCGCACGATAGAGGTCATGGTGAAAGGCCTGGAAATCCGGATCGCCCTGACGGGCGTAATGGCGCTGCTGCGCCGGAGTCGCGCCGACCCGGTCTTCGAGAAAGCCCAGCGGATAACTGTCCCAGGTCGCGATATCGAGATCGGCGCCGGTGGCAAAGTGGTCAAACTCGGTCACCCGCCCCATGTAGTTGTGACTGACCGGCGCGTCGGACAGACTGCGGATGATGTCGACCTGTGCGCGGTTGAATGCCACCACCTGATCCGACGAGAACCGCCTGAACGCCAGCACATGCGCCGGGTTTGGTTCGGTCACCGTCAGGTTGGGCAGGTCGATCTCGTCAAATCCGGCATAGTCCATCGACCAGAACACATTGCCCCACGCCCGGTTCAGGGCTGCGATGTCGCCGTCGTTGCCCGCCCCGGGATAGGCCCGGCGCAGCCAGCCCCGGAACGCCGCACGCGCCGCGTCCGAATAGCTGATCGCGGTGTCATGACAGCCATATTCGTTGTCGGTCTGCCAGGCCGCCACATGCGGATTCCGGCCGTATCGTTCTGCCAGCAGGGTGACGATGCGCCGACACTCCCCCAGATAACCGGGATGGGAAAAGCAGTAGTGCCGCCGCGATCCGAACCGGCGCGCGCGCCCCTCGGCATCCATCGCCAGCATGTCGGGGTGGCGCGTCAGCATCCAGCGCGGCGGGGTCGCCGTCGGCGTGCCCAGCACCACCCGCAGCCCCGCAGCGCCCAGCACCGCGATCGCCTCGTCCAGCCAGTCAAAGCGCAGCTCGCCGGGTGTCGGCTCCAGACGGGTCCAGGCGAATTCGCCGATCCGCACCCAGGTCAGGCCGAGGTCCGCCATACGCGCGGCATCGTCCTCCCAGATGGCGCGCGGCCACTGTTCGGGATAATAACAGGTGCCCAGCGTCCGCTTCATGCCGGTCACAGCACCACGCGATGCGCGGCCAGCCCCCGGACACTGGTCGGCACGCAAAAGGTCTGACCGGCCAGCGGATCGTTCCCGGCTGCGCCCTGCGCCGCCGATGTGACGAACAGCGTGCTCAGATCCGCGCCGCCAAAGGCCGGACAGGTGGTCTGGGCCGCCGCGACTCCCAGCGCCGTCAGGAACCGTCCGTCCGGCGAATAGCAGGCCACGCGCCCGGCGCCATACTGCGCATTCCAGACATTTCCCTGCCCGTCACAGACCGCGCCGTCCGGGCGCAGTTGTTCGTCGCGCAGGTCCAGCCAATCCTCGGGGTCGGCAGCGGGCCAGCCCTCCTGATCCAGCGTCACCCGCCGGATGATGCCGGTCGGCGTGTCGGCGAAATAGGCATAGGCACCGCCGGGGGCAAAGCAGATCGCGTTCGAGATCGTTATATCCGGATAAAGCAGGCGCAGCGTGCCCTTGTAGAACCGGTAGATTGCCCCCGCTCCGGGCTGCGCGGCCTTGCCCATCGTGCCGATCCAGAAACCGCCCCAGGGATCGGCCCGCCCGTCATTCGAGCGCGTCACCTGGTTGTCCGCCTCCAGCGGGCAGATGTGGGTCTGCGTCGCGGTCGCGGTGTCGAAACTGAACAGATCGCTTTCAGAGGCGATCAGCAACCGGGTGTCATCAATCCACCCCGCGGCCGAGACCATGCGGTCGAAATCCCAGTGCCGCTGGCCCTGTGCGTCGCGGGCATAAAGCCGTTTGCCAAGGATATCGCACCAGTAAAGCACTTGGGTTTCGGGGTGCCAAAGAGCGCCTTCGCCCAGCTGACACGCGGTATCGCTGTAGATCAGGTGGGTCATGCGCCTGCTCCGGCATCATAGGCGGCGACGATGTCCCGGGCCCGCGCCGCGATATCAGCCACGGTGCGGCCCGGCACGTACAGACCTGTGCCGATGCCAAAGCCGGTGGCCCCCGCCGCAAACCAGTCGGCAAAGTTCGCCGCCGCCACGCCGCCCACCGCATAGGTCCTGGTGCCCTTCGGCAGCACCGCCGCCATCGCCTTCAACCCTTCGGGCCCGATCAGCGAGCCGGGGAAAAGCTTGATCCCGTCGGCACCATTGCGCAGCGCCATAAAGGCTTCGGTCGGGGTCATCACCCCGGGATAGGACAGCAGTCCGGCGGATTTGGTGGCCACGATCACCCGCTGATTGCAGTCGGGCGAGACCACCATATGGGCGCCGATCTGCGCCAGGCGCAGCACTTCCTCGGGGGCGAGGACGGTGCCGGCTCCGATGGTCGCGTGGTCTGCGAAACCGTCCAGCATCGCCGTGATGCTGTCGAACGGATCCGGAGAATTCAGCGGCACCTCGATTTTGGTTATTCCGGCGTCGATCAGGGCCTCGGTCACGGCGGCCGCCTCGGGCGCGGTGATACCGCGCAGGATGGCGATGATTTCACGGCTCATGTGGTTTCCTCTTTTGCCTGGGCGGCCTTCAGCCCCTCCAGCGTCATACGTTCGGCGTCGGCCAGGGTCACGGGCACGGATTGCGCCATCAGCGCCGCGCGATAGGGGGCGGCGATGGCCGTATCCCCAAGCAGCGCCACCTGCTGGCCCAGCCAGTAGGGTTTTGCCGCCGCGAGTTCCGCGCCAATCAGCAATCCCGAGAGCCGCGACCGGGCTGCCGTCCCGTCAAGATCGTGCAGCAATGCCTCGGCGCGCAGGCCAAACAGGCTGGCGGCCAGGGACTCGGGGCGCGACATCACCCTGTCCACGGCGTCGGCAAATGCACCCTCGTCCCAGCCGCTGGCTGGCACCGAATGGCGCAGAACCGACTGGCGCGACAACAGCGCGAACAGCTCGCCGGTCATGAAGGTGCGAAAGCTGACGATCTCTCCGGCCGAGACATGTGCCCATTTGCAATGGGTGCCCGGCAGGCAGATGATGCCGTCATACCCTGGATTGAGCGCCAGGAACCCCGCGATCTGCGTCTCTTCGCCCCGCATCACATCTGCGGGGTGCTCTTGCTTCACGCCGGGCAGAATGCGCACCCGCAGGCGCGGATCGGATGTGCCCACCAGCCGTGTCTGTCCCGCCGAAGGCGGTTTGCAGGGAACAGTCGCGTAAGGGGCTTCGGCCCAGCCCTGCCGCGACCCCGCCATACCGCAGATCATCACCGGGGTGCTCTGCCCCTCGGGCAGAGCCTCGCCGATCAGAGCCAGCAGGGCCGGTTCGAATCCGTCCGGCTCGAGCTTGCCCATGCCGTCGCCGCTGTCGCGGCGCGCAATCACCTCGCCGCCCGCGCCCATGAGCCAGACCCGCAGATGCGAGGTGCCCCAGTCCGCCGCAATCCATGTCACCGCGCCGCTCATCCCGTCACCACCACGCCGCCATCGACGGCCATCAGCTGGCCGGTCATCATCCGGCTGGCCTGCGAGGCCAGAAACAGCGTCGCCCCCACGATGTCTTCGGGCAGGATCTCCTGCTTGAGACACTGCCGGTCCAGCTGGGCCGCCAGCGCCTCGGGGGTGACCCAGAGGTCGCGCTGCTTTTGTGTCATCACCCATCCCGGGGCCAGCGCGTTGACGCGGATGCCGTCTGCGCCGAATTCCCGTGCCAGCGACCGGGTCATCGCGGTGATGCCGCCATTGGCCGTGGTGTAGGCGGGGTAACCCGCGTTGCCCATCATGTAGCTGATCGAAGAAAAGTTCACGATCGCGCCATGCCCCGCCGCCTGCATCCCGGGCAGCACCGCCTGTGCGGCAAAGAAGTAGGCCTTGAGATTGATCGCCTGCGACCAGTCCCAGAATGCCTCGTCCACGTCCAGTGTCGCATGCCGTCGGTCGTTGGCGGCATTGTTGATCAGGATCGTGATCGGGCCCTGGGCTTTGGCGACATGGTCGATGGCGCCGCGCAACGCTGCCATGTCGGTGATGTCGCAGGGCACAAAGACCGGCGCGGTGCCGTGCCTGGCCTCCATTTCGGCGACGAACTCGGAGGCATCCGAACGCTGCACAAAGCCGACCCTGGCGCCCTGCGCCAGGAACCCGTCGGTCAGGGCCGCGCCGATCCCGGAACCGCCACCGGTGATGAACACCGACGCGCCCTTGAGATCATGAAAGGTGGCCTGTGACATCAGTGGCTCTCCCGCGTGACAAGGCGGGTATCCTTGCCCACCAGAAAATCCAGATCCGCGCCCTTGTCGGCTTGCAGCACGGTATCGACATACATCTTTGCGTAGCCGCGGGTGTAATGCGCGGGCTCCGGCGTCCAGGCGGCGCGACGGGCGGCAAGCTCGGCGTCGGAGACCAGCAGGTCCAGGCTGCCCCTGGCTGCGCTGACGCGGATCCTGTCGCCGGTCCTGACCAGCGCCAGCGGTCCGCCGGCCTGCGCTTCGGGCGCGACGTGCAGGATCACCGTGCCAAAGGCGGTGCCCGACATGCGGGCATCGGAGATCCGCACCATGTCGCGCACCCCCTGCTCGACCAGGACCCGCGGGATCGGCATGTTCCCCACCTCGGGCATCCCCGGATAGCCGCGCGGCCCGCAGCCCTTGAGCACGAGGATGGTATCGGCGGTCACCGGCAGGTCGGGGCGGTCGATATTGGCCTTCAGGTCCTCGATGCTCTCGAATACATGGACGGCCGCCTCGTGTTCCAACAGGGCTTCGGTCGCCGCCGAGGGCTTCACGATGGCGCCGTCTGGGGCCAGATTGCCCCGCAGCACCCGCAGCCCGGCGGCAGGTTTGAGAGGGGCATCAAAGGCCCGGATCACATCGCGGTTCCAGCATTCGGCGCCGTCATGATAGGCGGCAATGTCGCCGCCAAGAACCGTGCGCGCCGGACGCAGAAGATGGCTGAGTTCCTTCAGCACCACCGGCATCCCTCCGGCATAGCAGAAATCCTCCATCAGATACTGGCCTGACGGCATGCAGTTCACCAGCAGCGGCACCCCGGAACCGATCTCGAAATCCTGCAGGGAGAGGTCAATGCCGACACGGCCCGCCAGCGCCAGCAGATGCACCACCGCGTTGGTCGATCCGCCAACCGCCGCATTGGCCAGAATGGCGTTTTCGAACGCTTCCTTCGTCAGGATGTCCGATGGCTTCAGATCCTCGTCCACCATTTCGACGATGCGCTTGCCGGTGAGATGCGCGAGCGCCATCCGCCGGGAATCCACCGCCGGGAGGGCGGCGTTTGTCGGCAGGCTCATGCCCATCGCCTCGACCAGCGATGACATCGTCGACGCGGTCCCCATCGTCATGCACACACCCTTCGAGCGGGACATGCCGCTTTCGGCGTTCATGAAATCCTGCAAGGTCATCTCGCCCGCGCGCACCGCTTCGGAGAATTTCCACACATCCGTGCCCGAGCCGATGTCCCTGCCCTGCCATTTGCCGTTCAGCATCGGACCGGAACTGACCACAATGGCCGGCAGGTCAACCGAGGCCGCGCCCATCAACTGCCCCGGCGTGGTCTTGTCACAGCCCCCGAGCAGCACGACGCCGTCGATGCCATAGGCGCGGATGCTCTCTTCGACATCCATCGCCAGAAGATTGCGGAACAGCATCGCCGTCGGCTTCATCTGCGTCTCGCCAAGGCTCATCACCGGGAACTCCACCGGCACGCCACCGGCCTCCCAGACGCCGCGCTTGACGCCTTCGGCCAGATCGCGCAGCCCCGAATTGCAGGGTGTGAGTTCTGACCAGGTGTTGCAGATTCCAATGATCGAGCGGCCGTCAAAGGCGTGGTCCGGATAGCCCTGGTTCTTCATCCAGGACCGGTGGATGAACCCGTCCTTGTCCAGCTTGCCATACCATGCGGCGCTGCGCCGTTTCTTCGTCATTCTGCTTTCCTGCCTTCAACGACCCACATGGTGAGAGGATAGCACCACGGCAGGGTCAGACCGTGTTGCATGAGGTACGCCCCGGACAGCGTCACATCAAAGGATTTCAGCAGCGGCGTGCCACGCGACAGCGCCACCGCCTCGGCCCGGTTCACCAGCGTGATGTCATACCGCGCCTGTGGCTCCAGCCCCGCCAGCGGCAGCGGTCGCGGTCCGATCTGCTCGGACGCCGCGATCTGCGCCGCAAAGACCACAAAGCGGCCGCGGTCCCGCGCGATCTGGATTTCCGCCAGCACCGCCGGATCGGCACTGTCGAGCCGCAGGATGTCGGCCGCCATGCGCCAGTCGCGGTTGTCCTTCCACCAGCGCGTCACCTGTGTCAGCACCGTCGCCTCTGCGGGCGTCAGTTCGCGGGGGTCCATTTCGAACCCCATCTGCCGCTGCGCCGCCACCCAGGCGCGGAACCGCATGTCGATCACCCGGCCCGAGGTGTGGCAGAGCCGTGGCCCCACGTGGCTGCCGGTCACCGCCGCGGGCAGGAACAAGGCGGCCTCATGCTGGATGCGCGCCCGCTCAAGTGCATCGTTGCTGTCGGACAGCCAGACCCGGGCGCACCGTTCCATGATGCCGAAATCGATCCGCCCGCCACCGCTGGCGCAGGTTTCGATCTCGACGTGGGGAAACGCCGCGCGCAGCCGGTCCATCAGCGCATAGGTGCCGCGCGCCTGCGCCGCATCCGGCATCGGCAGCACCCGGTTGTGATCCCACTTGACATAATCGATCGGATAACGCGCCAGCAACGCAGCGATCCGATCGTACAGATAATCCCGCACCTCGGCACGCGCCATGTCCAGAACGCGCTGCTGCCGCCCTTCGATCTGATCGTCCGGACCGAGGATCCAGTCGGGATGGGCCCGCGCCAGATCGCTTTGGCGATTGACCATTTCCGGCTCGAACCAGAGGCCGAACGACAGGCCCAGGGTCTCGAGATGCGCGATGAACGGCTCAAAGCCCTCTGGCCACTTGCGCGGATCGATCTGCCAGTCCCCCAGGGAACTGGTGTCGTCGTCGCGCATTCCGAACCAGCCATCATCCAGAACAAAGCGTTGCGCCCCCAGATCGGCGGCGCGGCTGGCAATGTCCTTCAGCTGCGCCAGATCGTGGTCAAAATACACTGCCTCCCAGCAGTTGTAATGGACCTTGCGGGGCCTGTCCGGCGCGGGCCAGGTCACCACCCTGTCGCGCAGATGCCGCTGGAACGCCGTCCCGACCCCGTTGAGCCCGCTGTCCGACACCGTCAGGAACAGCCCCGCGGTCTCGAAGCTCTGCCCCGGGGCCGTGTCGGTGCCCGCCGCATGGCCAAACTGCACCTGACGGCGCCCGTCCGGCAGTTCTTCGGCCAGCATCCGGTGTCCGCCGGACCAGCCATAGTGCAGACCGTGCACCGTTCCGCGCGTGTTGGTGGCACCGTCACCGGTGAGCAGCAGCCCGGGGAAATGCGCATGATCGCCGCGTCCCAGACGGCTTTCCCGCAGGTGCACACCGGGGCGCCAGGCCAGGCGGTTCAGGCGGAACTCGCCGATCCAGCGCCCCGAGACGTCGATCATCGACCCGTTCTGCGGCGCCGGCAGCACCGGTGCGGCGAGCCAGTCGAGCCGCAGCGGCCGGTCGGCGTGCAGTGCCGCGCTGGCGCGGATCACATGGGTGTCGGCAAACACATCAAACCGCGCCTCATGCAGCAGCCCTGCCGCGTCGTCCCGGTGCCGCAGGACAAGGCCGTCCGCGATGTGTTCGGCACTGTGAAACACGAACCGCGGGTGGATCGCTGCCCCGTCCAGCCTACGCACCACCATCCCCGGCTGTCCCGGGAAACTGCGCGCCGCCTCGGGGCACAGGCTCAGCGGCGGCAGCGCGTCGATCATGCCGCCGGTGACATCTCCGACCGCCAGTCCGGCCACTGCGCCAAGATCCTCGTCCGCGGGCAATGCGCGCCCCCAGTAGACGATCCCCACCATCTCGCCGTCGGGCGCCGCCAGAACCAGGGTCTGGCGGCCGTCATCCAGCCTCCAGCTCTGCATCACTTGACGGCTCCCAGCGTCAGACCGGCGATGAAATGCTTTTGCATCAGGAAGAACATCGCCACCGGAGGCAGGGCCGCGACGATGCTGCCCGCCGACATCAGGTGGTAGGCGGCGCGGTACTGCGCGTTGAAGCTGGTGATGCCGGCCGTGACGGGCTGGGATTCCGCGCCCTGTGTCAGCACCACGGCCCAGAAGTAGTCGTTCCAGATGAAGGTGAAGATCAGCACTGCCAGCGCCGCGATCGCCGGCTTCATCAGCGGCAGGACCACGTACCAGAAGATCCGCCACTCGGCCACGCCCTCGACCCGTGCCGCCTCGATCAGTTCGAACGGCAGGGCGCGGATGAAGTTGCGCATGAACAGGGTACAGAAGCCCGTCTGGAAGGCGACATGGAACAGCACCAGGCCGAGTTTGGTGTTGTAGAGCCCGAGGTCCAGCGTCAGATCCCGCACCGGGACCATCAGGATCTGGAACGGGACAAAGTTGCCGGCGACAAACATGAAGAAGATCCACAGGTTGCTGCGGAAGCGGTAGATGCCCAGCGCAAAGCCGGTCATGCAGGACAGGGCCACGGCCCCGATCACCGTCGGCACGGTGATCAGCACCGAGTTCATCAGATAGCGCGGCATGTCGCTCTCAAAGAACACCTTGCCGTAATTCTCGAACCCGGCAAAGCGCGACGGCACCCCCCAGTAATCGCCGTTCGTGAAATCCACATCCGGCTTGATCGAGAACATGGCCACCGCGATCAGCGGCAGCAGCCAGGCCACCAGCATGACCGGCAGCAGCCCCTGGTAGCCCAGTTGCCAGCTGCGCGGGGCCTTTTCGATGGGTGTCGGAAACATGTCTCAGACCTCGTGCAGGGTGTCGGTGTTGCGGAAGTGAGTATTTGGAAAGAGAAGAAATGCAGGTGCCGTGACCCAGGTGCCGACCGGCGCATGTGCGATCCGCCCGCGGCGGTGGGGCCGACAGGTCATCGTCCCGTCTCTTCGCGGTACATCGACCAGAGGAAGTAGGCGATGAAGACCAGCATGATCAGGAACAGCACCACGGCGATGGCGGCGCCATAGCCCATGCGGAAGCCGTATTCCGACAGGGCTTTTTCGAACATGTAGAACGAGAGCACCCGGCTGGATCCGAACGGGCCGCCATTGGTCATGATCGAGATCAGGTCAAAGCTGCGCAGGGCGCCGATGATCGTCACGACGAAGGCGATGAAGGTCGCGGGACGCAGTTGCGGGATGATCACGAACCACAGCATCCGCCAGCTGCGGGCTCCGTCCAGGCGCGCCGCCTCGACCTGTTCGGGATCGACGGCGTTCAGGCCGGTGAGGTACAGGATCATGCAATAGGCGGTCTGCGGCCACAGGCCGGCGGCGATGATGCCGTAGGTCACCAGTGTCGGATCTCCCAGCACATTGATCGGTCCCAGACCGACCCAGCCCAGCAGGATGTTCAGCAGTCCGAAGGTCGGATCGTAAAACCAGGTGAACACCAGGCCCACGACGACCTGAGAAATCACGAAGGGAAAGAAGAACAGCGATTTGTAGAGCCGGATGCCGGTCACCGTCTGGTTCAGGAACAGCGCGATGAACAGCCCCCCGGGGATTGCCAGAAGGTAGAGGACCAGCCATTTGAAGTTGTTCCACAGAGAGGTTTCAAACGCCCGGTCGCTGCCCAGATCGCGGTAGTTCTTCAGGCCGACATATTCCGGCGCCCCCAGCCCGTCCCATTTGTAGAGTGACAGGTTGAAGCTCTGGAACACCGGAAAGATCACGTAGAACAGAAAGAACAGCAGTCCCGGGGCAAGGAACAGCCAGGGCGCGATCGCCTGGGCATTGCGTCTGCGCGGCAGAGGCGCCGAGGTTGTGGGAAGGGTCGCATGGGTCATGGCTGGAGTCCTGTGACGGAGTCGGGGTCCGGGCAGCGGCGGTCCGGCGGGCAATACCCGCCCGGACACATCCGGCCCGGACGCGCCGCAGGGCGGGGGTGCCCCGCCCCACCTGATCAGTAGATGCTGGAGCGCGCGCTTTCGAGCCGCTGCAGGATGTCCTCGAGGTTGTCCGGGATCACCATGAACTCCTGAAAGCCTTCCATCGCCACCGCGGCCATTTCCGCCGGGGCATCGCGGTCGAAGAACTGCGCCACGCCGCCCGGGCTGTTGGACGAGAGCATTTCGAAGCCCTGCTTGAGGAACTTGTCGTCATCCACCGACGACGCCGCATTCACCGGCAGCTGGCCCAGCGCATCCCCCGCGTTGATGATGGTCTGGTTTTCGGCTGACACCACAAAGCGCAGGAAGGCACGCGCGGCCTCCTTGTTCCTGGCATTGGTCGGGATGTGGAACGTGTCGGTGGGGGCATCCTCGGCCAGCGCCACGTCGGGGTTGATGCGCACGAACTGGTAGAAATCCAGCTTGTCGTCATCAAGCCCGGCCTCGCGCAGCGGTGCGACGGCGAAATTGCCCATCAGGTAGGCCGCGGCATCGCCGTTGACCATGAACGGCAGCGCCTCCTGCCAGGAATAGGACTGGTGGTTGTCGATGAAGGCGCCCATGTCGATCAGCTCGCGCCAGTTGGCAAAGGTCGCGCGCACTTGGTCCGAGGTCCAGCTTTCCTCGCCATTGGTGAGCGCCGCGTGGAAGTCGTAGCCGTTGGTGCGCATGTTGAGGTAGTCAAACCAGCCGCCCGCCGTCCACAGGAACTTGGTGCCAATGGTGTAACACTTCACACCATTGTCGAGCAGGGTCTGGCAGTTGGCCTTTTCCTCGGCCCAGGTGGCGGGCTCGGTCAGGCCGTACTGATCAAAGATGTCTTTGCGATAGTAAACGCCCCACTGGTAGTAGGTATAGGGCACGCCCCACTGCTTGCCATCCAGCGTCATCGCGCCCTTTGTCGAGGCCAGGTTGTCCGCGATTTCAGGCTCGGCCCACAGGTCCGAGATATCGTCAAACAGGTCCGCGCTCACATAGGGCCGCATGCGGTTTGCCGCGTACCAGTTGGTCACATCCGGCGCGTTGGCGGTGAGGAAGTTGCGGATCTGCGTCTTGAACGCCTCGCGGTCGATCACCGTCAGCTCGACATTGAGGTCGGGGTGCATTTCGCCAAAGCGGGCCACCATCCCCTCCATGACCGCGCGCGGCGCCGGGTTGGACATATCCGAAAAGATCACAAGGTCGCCCGACAGGGCATGTGCCTCGGCGAAGGCCATCGGCGCTGTGGCAAAGCCGAGCGCCAGCGCGGCGGCTGTGGTTCTGAACATGGGTGTCATTGGGTCTCCTCCCCAGAGTTTCCAAAATCGTTTTTGTTCCATTTATTGAAACCTTGTTTTGTATATTGAAAACATAACCCCGACTCGCCTATGCTTGTCAACAGCCGAGTCACCCAGGGCCCGGAAACGGAGGAACGTCATGACAGTGGAAACCGCGCAGACCACGGCGGGTGATGGCACGGTCGGCAAGGCGCTCGAAGTGCTGGACCGCGTGGCCTCTTACGGGCGACCGGTGCGGTTCTCCGAACTGCTGGCTGACGCGCCCTACCCCAAGGCGACGCTCTACCGTTTCCTGCAGACGCTCACCAATCAGCGCATGCTGGCCTATGATCCGGATCGCGGAACCTATGTCCCCGGGATCCGCCTGGTGCGGCTGGCACATGCCGCCTGGGCGCAGTCCTCGCTGGCGCCGATCGCGCGCACCCATCTGGACCAGCTCAGCGCCAGCGTCGGGGAAACCGTGCATCTGGCGCAGTTCGACCATGCCCAGGTGCTGTATGTCGACAAACGCAATGCCCGCCAGCCAGTCGAGATGTTCAGCCAGGCCGGCAAGGTCGGCCCGGCCTATTGCACCGGCGTCGGCAAGGTGATGCTGGCACATCTGCCGGGCGACGAGCTGGACCGCGCGCTTAAGCAGCAGTCCTGGCACCGGTTTACCGAACACACCTTCTGTGACGCCGAAACGCTGCGGGTTGAGCTGACGGCGATCCGCGCCCGCGGCTATGGCTTTGACAACGAGGAACACGAGCCGGGAATCATCTGTGTCGCCGTGCCTGTCCTGACCGCAGGCGGGCGGGTGCTGGGCGCCCTGTCGGTCACCTCGACCACGGCACGCACCGACATTGCCCGGCTGGGCGAACTGGCGCCACAGCTGACGACAACGGCCCGGAACATCGCGCAGGAGGCGCAGACCTGGGCCTTTCCGCAATCCGACACACGACATCAGGGAGGAGCCTGAAACATGTCTCAAGTGACACTGAGCGGCGCGACCAAGCGCTATGGCGAAGTTGAGGTGATCCACGGCATCGACCTCGCCATCGACGACGGAGAATTCTGCGTCTTCGTCGGCCCGTCGGGCTGCGGCAAGTCGACCTTGCTGCGCATGGTCGCCGGTCTCGAAGAGACAACCGCCGGCCGGATCGCCATCGGCGCCCGTGATGTGACCCGGCTGGATCCGGCAGAGCGCGGCGTGGCGATGGTGTTCCAGACCTACGCGCTCTATCCGCACATGACGGTCGAAGAGAACATGGGCTTCGGGCTCAGGATGAACAAACACCCCAAGGCCGAGATCCGCGAAAAGGTGGCCGAGGCCAGCCGTATCCTCAAGCTGGATCCCTACCTCAACCGCAAGCCCGCCGCGTTGTCCGGTGGCCAGCGCCAGCGCGTCAGCATCGGGCGGGCCATCGTGCGCGGCCCCGAGGTGTTCCTGTTCGACGAGCCGCTGTCGAACCTCGACGCCGAGTTGCGGGTGGAAATGCGGGTCGAGATCGCGCGTCTGCACAAGGAAATCGGCGCCACCATGATCTATGTGACGCACGATCAGGTCGAAGCGATGACCCTGGCGGACAAGATCGTGGTGCTGCGCGGCGGCCATATCGAACAGGTCGGCGCGCCGATGGATCTTTACCGCGATCCCGACAACCGGTTCGTCGCCGGGTTCATCGGCTCACCGGCGATGAATTTCCTGTCCGGAACGGTGACGTCCGCAGGGGTCAGCCTGCCCGGCCTGGATCTGACCCTGCCCGCGCCCGCCTCGGCCCGCAGCGGCCAGCAGATCGAGGTCGGCCTGCGCCCCGAACATCTTTCGGTGTCCCGGGATGGGCCGCTGACGGTGGACCTGACAGAGAGCCTGGGCGGTGTGTCCTATGCCCATCTTCTGACGCCGGGCGGCGAAAAGCTTCTTGTCGAGGAACGGGGCGACACCCGGTCGCGGACAGGTGACAGCCTTGGGGTGACGGTGGACCCCGGCAAGGTGCTGTTTTTCGACGCCAACAGCGGCAAGCGCCTGCGCTGACCCTCCGGCCGCCGCCCGGCAGCGCGGCGGCCGTTTCTCGGCGCCCCTGAGCGACACCACGGGCTCCGGCCCGGCACCCGCCCTTTTCCGGGGGCTATCCAGTCAGGTATTCCAAGCACATAGAACCGCAATCGCCCTGGTCCAAGCTGTCCTGTTTCCCGGCAGGCGCAAGGCCTTGCCAAGGGTCCGGTTCGGCATGGCCCGAAGATGCTTCACATCGGTGTTTCACATCGGGCGGAATGGCAGCCGGGTCCCTGGTGCGCCCACGACCCGAGACCGCGGCTGTCCCCGTCGGCGGCACCGGGCCGTTGCCGCGATGCTCACTCCGCCAGAGGCACCATGTCCACGGCATGGCGGCTTTTCTGCCCGCCGGACGAGCGCACCGCCCCCTTGAGCGGTGCCACGTCGGAGTAATCCCGGCCGACGGCCACGCTCACGTGGTCAGCGCCGACCATCAGGTCGTTGGTCGGGTCATACTCGACCCAGCCCAGTTCCGCGCCGCACCAGACCCGGACCCAGGCGTGCATCGCATCCGCCCCTTCCAGCCGGGGTTGCCCCCGGGGCGGCTCGGTGCGCAGGAAACCACTGACATAGCCCGCCGGGATGCCATGCGCCCGCAGCCCGGCGATCATGATATGACTGAAGTCCTGGCAGACACCATGACGGTTGCGAAACGAGTCCGACGGCGCCGTGTTCACATCCGTCGCCTCGGCATCAAAGCGCATCTCCCGGTGCAGTGCGCGCCCGACGTCGCACATCGCCGCCAGCACGGTGCCGCCCTCGCGCAGAATGCTGCCGACGAACCGGGTGATCGAAGCGTCGAAACTCACCCGGGGGGACGGCGCGAGATAGTGGTGCGGGCTGTCGGGCGCAAGTCCGGGCATGGCGGCCAGTTCCTCGGCCAGACGCCGCCGGTTCGGCGACAGGTCCAGCTGGGGGGGCCGCGCCATCCGCTCGACCCGGGATTTCAAATGCACGGTCAGCCGGGTCAGCGGTTGCTGAAACCCGATTTCGGTGATGGCGTTGCCAAAGAAATCGGTCCAGTCGGCCCGCTCCTGCGGCCGCGGCTCAAAACTCACCTCGCCGGACAGCCGCCGCTGTTCGTTGGGGCGGTTCAGCGGCAGCACCCGCAGCACGTTGCGCGCCTGCACCGAGGGGGCGGCATAGGTGTAGCTGATCGAAAGGCTTATGTCATACAACATGGCGTCACGTCAGATAGGTCCGGGTCAGAAGGTCCGAGATCCGCCCAAGCGAACGGGCTGTCGCATTCAGCCGGTCGGTGTCCAGCCGCGCCGGATCGGCGACGGAAAGACGGGTTTCGATCCGCAGGATCGCGCGGGCCAGTTCCGACAGCTCGCCGTTGACTTCGGCCCCGGGCAGTTCGGCGACCAGGCGCCGGACCGAACTGACCTGATAGCGTACCGACCGGGGGTTGCGGTGGTCCAGCGCCAGCAAGTCGATGACGGTGTTGCGGTTGGTCTCGATCAGATAGCGGCGGCGGTGCGTCATCACCGAATCCCCGACCTCGATCGCAATGTCAAAACTGCCTTCCGGCGCGGTGGGTGCGGCAAAATCCGCCAGCATCCAGGCCATGGCCTGCGCCCGTTCCAGCGCCCGCCCGATGCTCAGAAACCGCCAGCCGACAAACCGGTACATGTTGTCATGCACCAGACCGCCGAAGCCGGCCGTACCGCGCAGCATGAAGCTCATCGCCCGCGCCGCCTCGTCGCCGGCCATCGGCACCCGGGCGCCGGCGATATCCGCCTCGAGCGAACGCAGCGCCAGCCAGCCGTCAATCGAGAACCGGTCGCGCACCTTGGCGGCGCAGCGGATGGCGCTGCGCAGCTGCTCGAGGATCTCGCCCGGGACCGGCTGGTCCAGACTGATCCCGGTGCGTTTCAGATAGCTGGCGATGCGCGCCACACGCGGATCATCGGGCACCCCGGTTTCGGCCAGCCGCATGTGGTACGAGCGCACCAGACGGATCAGCCCTTCGGCGCGCTCCACATAACGCCCCATCCAGTACAGGTTGTCGGCCGCCCGGCTGGGCAGCAGGCTCGGGGTGGCACGCTGGAACTGCCGGTCGACAGTGGAAAACCGGTCTGCCGGCACAGCGCGGTCCGAGACGATCCAGACATCGGCCACCGAGCCGCCGCGCCGCAGGGCCAGCGCCGTGGCGTCCCCACTGGGGCCGATGCGGGCGTAGCCTCCCGGCATGACCGACCAGCCCTGCGCGGTGCGCGCCGCAAACACCCGCAGCATCACCGGTCGCGGCACCAGCTGGCCATGCTCGTACACCGGTGTTGTCGACAGGCTCACCGCCTCCTGCCCGACCAGCCCGCCGCCCTGCGCCGCCAGTTGTTCAGAGATATCGGCAAACCGCCCGTCCGGAAACCGGCCGGCGATGATGGTGCGGTCTTCGACCTCGAACGGCAGGTCCTGTGCCAATGCATTGCCGATGGTCATGCGGTGCGATTGTGCCTGCACATAGGCGCGCTCCTTCGGCGCACCGCACCACCAGGTGGCGATGTTGGGAATCGCGAGCGGCTGGCCCAGAAGTTCCCGCGCGATCCGCGGCAGGAATGCCAGAAACGCCCGCGTCTGCAACACGCCGGTGCCCAGCGCATTGACCGTCGACAAATGGCCCGAGCGGATCGAGTTCACCAGCCCGGGTGTGCCGATCTGGCTCTTGTCGTTCAGTTCCAGCGGATCGACAAACGCCGCGTCCATCCGCCGCCAGAGCACGGACACCGGTTTGTTGCCCGCCACCGTGCGCACCATGGTGCGCCCCTGCTCGACCACCAGATCCTCGCCCTCTAGCAGCATCATCCCGAGAAACCGGGCGATATAGGCATGTTCGAAATAGGTCTCGGTGCCGATGCCGGCAGTCAGGATTGCGGCACGGCTTTCGGGTTGCGAGTCAAACCCCTGCAACACCTCGCGGAATTCACGAAAGAATTCCGACAACCGGTGGATGGTGCCATGCGGAAACGGATCCGAAAAGGCGCGCATCGTCGCCACCCGGTTTTCCAGCGCGAACCCCGCCCCCGACGGTGCTTCGGTCCGGTCCCCGAGAACAAACCACGACCCATCCGGGTTGCGGCCCAGTTCAAAGGCGACAAAGTTCAGGAAATGCCCCGAAGGCGGGTTGATGCCGACCATCGGGCGCAGCCAGGCCGGGTTGCCCGCCACCAGTTCGGTGGGCAACATGCCGCGCCGGACCAGATCGCCGGGGCCATAAAGATCCGCAACCACCCGTTCCAGCAGATCCGCCCGTTGCCGCAGCCCGGCGCTGATCTGTTTCCATTCGGCTTCGGCCAGCAGCACCGGAACATGGCTCAGCGGCCAGTCCCGTTCGGTCGAGCCTTCCTCGCGGTAGTGACGAAAGAACACGCCGGCGTCGCGCAGATACCGGTCGCCCCGGTTGAACCGGCGGGCAATGTCTTCGGCCGAGAGCCGGGCAAAGCGCTGGAGGAAGGGGCGCCAGACCGGGCGCGGCTGCCCGTCCGCGCCGATCATCTCGTCCGAGACGCCGGGTGGCACGCGATACCCGCGGATCAGCGCGGCGACAGGGTCGTGTTCGCTTGCCACACCGACGGTCACCGGTTCAGATGCCCGGTGCCCGACGCAGGTCCAGCGTCATCGGGAACTCGGGATGGGTCTGATCCTGCGGCGGCCAGTAGGCGCCCGGCGTATGGCCCAGCGGCTCGAAGCGGGCCAGCCGACGGGCCTCGGCCTCGTTGCCATTGACCGGAAAGGTCTCATAGTTGCGCCCACCCGGGTGCGCCACATGATAGACACAGCCACCCAGGGCGCGGCCCGACCATTTGTCAAAGATGTCAAAGGTGAGCGGCGCATCGACAGGCAGCGTCGGGTGCAGCGCCTCGGCTGGCTGCCAGGCCTTGAACCGCACGCCCGCCACCGACACACCGCTGGTGTCGGTCCGGCGCAGCGGCACCGCGCGACCGTTGCAGGTCACGCCATACCGTTCGGGATTGGAACACGTCAGCTTCACCTGCATCCTTTCGACAGATGAATCGGTATAGCGCACTGTGCCGCCGATTGCACCGGTTTCCCCCAGCACGTGCCAGGGCTCCAGCGCCTGCCGGATTTCCAGATGCGCACCTTCATATTCAACCTGTCCGCAGAACGGAAACCGGAACTCGGACTGCGCCACGAACCACTCCGGGTCCAGCTTGAATCCGTGGGTGTCGAGATCCTTCAGCAGATCCATGAAATCCTGCCAAAGGAAGTGCGGCAGCATGTAGCGGTCATGCAGTTCCGTGCCCCAGCGCACCGGCGTGCCATGGATCGGCGCATTCCAGCAGCGCGCGATGATCGCCCGGATCAGCACCTGCTGCGCAAGGCTCATCTTCGGATCCGGCGGCATCTCGAAGCCGCGGAATTCGACGAGACCCAACCGCCCTGTGGGCCCATCGGGCGAGAACAGCTTGTCGATGCAGATCTCGGCGCGATGGGTGTTGCCGGTGACATCCGTCAACATGTTGCGCAGCAGCCGGTCCACCAGCCAGGGCGGCGGCGGCGTGCCGGTGCTCGGGTCCGGAATCTGGCTCAGCGCGATCTCGAGCTCATAAAGCGTGTCATGCCGCGCCTCGTCGATCCGGGGCGCCTGACTGGTCGGACCGATGAACAGGCCGGCAAACAGATAGGACAGCGACGGATGCCGCTGCCAGGTCAGGATCAGCGATTTCAGCAGATCGGGGCGGCGCAGGAACGGGCTGTCGTTGGGCGTCGCGCCACCGACAACCACGTGGTTGCCACCGCCGGTGCCGGTGTGGCGGCCGTCGATCATGAACTTGTCGGCACCCAGACGGCACTGGCGCGCTTCTTCATAGATGGCTTCGGTGGTGGCGACGACATCGTCCCAGTTGTCCGCCGGGTGGATGTTCACCTCGATCACCCCGGGGTCCGGGGCGACGCGGATCACGTTGATGCGCGGATCGTGCGGCGGCGCATAGCCTTCGATATGGATCGGCAGGCCCATCTTCCTGGCCGTGCGCTCGGCGGCGGCGATGAGGTCGAGATAATCCTCGACGTCTTCGACCGGCGGCATGAACACGCAGAGCTTGCCATCGCGCGGTTCGACCGTCATCGCGGTGCGCACTGCCCCGCCGACCGGGCCAAGCTCCTGCTCGATCACGTCCTGCACCGCCTTCTGTTCCGCCGGAGCCGACACCGGCTGCTTGCGGTCCGCCGAAACTTCGGGGGTGCCGGGGTCGCCCTGATCATAGTCGGGCAGCGGGTCGCGCGGACTGCTGGGATCGGTGATGTAGGTATAGGGATAGGCGGCGGGCGGCACATGGGGCAGCGCCCCCAGCGGAATACGGTAGCCAACGGGACTGTCCCCGGGGACGAGGTAGATATGCCCGCGCCGCAGGTTCCACTTTTCGCTGCGCCACTTGCGTCCCGACGCCCTGGACTGCCAGCGCTGGATCGGCAGCACAAAGCCCGACGGTTCGGTCAGACCGCGCGCAAACACCCGCGCGATGCGATAGCGCTCCTCGGGGTCCTTCAGCTTTGAATTTTCCGGCGTGACGTTCTCGGGCAGGTTGCCTTCCTTGATGATCCATTCGGCGGGATCCTCGTAGGCGGGCACGGCCATGTCCGGCGCGATGCCCAGCTCTTCGGCAAACTGGGCAATGAACTGCCCGGCCTTTTCCGCATCCGCCCCGGTCTCGGCATTTTCCAGCGCCACCAGATCGGCATCGGCCCAGATCGGCTTGTTGTCCTTGCGCCAGTACAGCGAGAAGGTCCAGCGCGGCAGCGTCTCGCCCGGGTACCATTTGCCCTGCCCGTAATGCAGGAAACCGCCGGGCGCAAAGCGGTCGCGCAGACGGCGGATCAGCTGATCGGCGAGCCCGCGTTTGGTCGGGCCGACGGCGGCAGTGTTCCACTCGGCGCTCTCGTAGTCGTCGATTGACACAAACGTCGGCTCGCCCCCCATGGTGAGGCGCACATCGCCGGTCTCGAGCGCGGTGTCGACCTGCTTGCCCAGCGCATTCAGGCGCTGCCAGCTTTGCTCGGAGAACGGTTTGGTGATGCGAGGATGTTCGGCGACGCGGGTCACCGACATGTCAAATTCGAACTCCACCTGCGGCGTGCCCGCGGCCTGATAACCGCCCGAGATCGGCGCGGCATTCTGGTAGTGCGGCGTCGCGGCGAGCGGAATGTGCGATTCGCCGGCAAACAGGCCCGACGTCGGATCCAGCCCGATCCAGCCCGCGCCGGGCAGATAGACTTCGACCCAGGCGTGCAGGTCGGTAAAGTCGTGATCCGTTCCCGACGGCCCGTCCAGCGCATCCAGGTCCGGTTTCAGCTGGATGAGGTAGCCCGACACGAACCGCGCCGCGAGGCCCAGATGGCGCAGCACATTGACCAGAAGCCAGCTTGAATCGCGGCACGACCCCAGCGCCTTTTGCAGAGTCTCCTCGGGTGTCTGTACCCCCGCCTCCATCCGGATGGTGTATTCGATGTCGCCGGCGACCTTGGCGTTCAGCATCACCAGCCAGTCGACGATGCGGGTCTTTTCTGTCGGGATCTGCTTGATGAAATCGGCCAGCATCGGGGTCGCGGGCTCGGCCCGCCGGTAGATGGACAGATCGTCCACCAGTTCCGCGGGATAGGCGAAGGGATAGAATTCCGCCTTATCCTCGACGAAAAAGTCGAAGGGGTTGTACACCGACATATCGGCCACCACGTCGACCTCGATCTTGAACTCCCGCACCGGTTCGGGAAAGACATACCGCGCCAGCCAGTTGCCATAGGGGTCCTGCTGATGGTTCACGAAATGCGGCTGCGGCGACACCTTGAGGGAATGCGAAATGACCCGCGTCCGGCTGTAGGGCGCCGGGCGCAGCCGGATGATCTGCGGCCCCATGGTGACATTGCGGTCGTATTTGTAGTGGGTAAGGTGGTGGATGCTTGCGTAAATGGCCATCTGAATCGGCTTCCCCTGATCATTGCGGTCACCATTTCAGGTAGATCGGGCATTTGCATCCCCCCATTGTGACACAATGCCGGTTTTGCAGGCTTTTGCCGGTTTGCCGCCCTTCGCTTTGCCGGATTATTGGTCAGCGCGACCCGCCCGGAGGCACGGCGTCCCGAAGCCTGGCAGACTTCCCCTTCAGGGTCCGGCCGGTCCCGGGCGTCGGCAAAGACACCGTGACCGACGCCGGGACGCTCCCGCCGTGTCAGATCTTCGGCGGGTCGGACAGCTCATCGGCAAAGTGACTGAGCAGCTTGTGCTTGAGGATCTTGCCCGACGCCGAGGCGGGCAGCGACGCAACCAGAAGAATGCGGCTGGGACGCTTGTAGTTCGACAGCCGACCGGCCACGAACGCCTTCAACTCCGTCACTTCGACTGCGCCCGGCCGGGTCACCTGGACAAACGCCAGGATGTCTTCGTTTCCACCCTCGGTGACGCGCCCGATCACCGCCGACTGCACCACCGCCGGATGGTCGTTCAGCGCGGCCTCGACCTCGGGCGGGTAAACGTTGAACCCACCCCGGATGATCAGTTCCTTGCAGCGCCCGACGATATGCAGATGCTGGTTTTCGTCAATCTTTCCAAGGTCTCCGGTGCGCAGCCAGCCGTCGGCGTCAACCACTTTGGTGGTTTCAGCGGGGTTGCGGAAATAGCCCTTCATCACATGCGGGCCCCGGGTCAGGACCTCGCCCACGCCCGGCTCACCGCCCATCGACGGGTCCAGCGCAATCTCGACGCCGGGCAAGGCCGGGCCCACGCTGATATCTGCCAGCCCGGGCGGGTTGCGTGTCCCGGACACGCCAGCCGTGCTTTCGGTCATGCCATAACCGTTCTGCAACGCGATCCCGTAGAAGCTTTCGGCCCGACGCTTCCAGGCCGGATCCAGCGGCGCCGCCCCCGAGGACACATAGCGCAGGGCCGGGCTGTCCAGTGTGTCGTGCCCGTTCTCAACCGCATAGGCCATGAGCAGCGCGTGCATCTGCGGGACCGCCGGCAGAACCGTCACCCCGTCACGCAGCGCCTGATAAAGCGCCCCCGGGCTGAACCGCGCCGCAAGCTGCACCGTCGCCCCCGCATGTGCCGAGGCCATCAGCATCGACGCGACGCCGAACACATGGCTCAGCGGCAGGGCGCCATAGACCCGGTCGCCGGGCCCCAGATCGCGCAACACCGCCGACGCCTGCGCCGCGAACAGCAGGTTGCCGTGGCTCAACATCACCCCCTTGGGATCACCGGTGGTGCCGGTGGTATAGAGCAGCACCGCTATGCCGTCGGGTCCGGCGGCCGTCACTTCGCGGCTCGCCCCCTGCCGCGCCAGCAGATGCACCCGCCCGGCGCCGGTCTGCGCCACCTCGGCGCCCAGACGCTCCGCATGGTCCAGCGCCTCCTGCGACACGGCGCTGGTGAACATCACCAGTGCCGGATCCGCATGCGCCACGATCTTTTCCAGCTCGTGCGCAGCCATGCGGGCATTCACCGGCACCACCCAGGCACCGAGGCGACTGGCAGCATAGATCGCCACCGCCACCGCAAGACAGTTCTCGGCCACCACCAGCACCCGGTCGCCGCCTCTGACCCCGAGCAGAGTCATGAGGTCAGCACAGGCGACGGTCTGTTGCGCGTAGTCCGCCCAGTCCACCCGGCGGCCATCGCCGTCGATCACGGCTGTCTGTGCCGGGTACGCCCTCGCGTTGCGGTCCAGCAGTTCATGTATCCGGTTCATCGCCGTCATTGTGCAGCCTCCTGTCGGGAAATCCGGGCCTGCGGGCGCAGCCGGGCCAGTGCCGCGAGCGCCTCTTGCTCCAGTTGTGCGATGATATCCGCCAGCGGTGCGGTGCGCTCCAGCAGCCCCAGCGCCTGCCCGGCCGACAACATGCCGTGGGATGTATCGCCGGTCTCATAAGCCCGCCGACCGATTGTACCGGCGACATGCGGCAGCAGCGCCTCGATCCCGATATCCGGAGTCTCTGCCTCCAGAGCGGTGACAATGGCGGTGGTCTGGTTCTTCAAGGTGCGGATGGTGTTGCGCACCGACCCCATGGTCAGCGCCGTGTCACGCTCTCCGGCCGCCACCAGCGCCGCCTTGTAGTCGTCATGCGCGGCAATCTCGTCCGCGCCCAGCAACCGGGTGCCGATGACCACGCCGGCAGCCCCGCCCGCCAGTGCCGCGACAATCTGACTGCCCGCGCCGATGCCGCCGCCCAGCAGGAACGGGATGGTGAGCCGTCGCTCGGCCAGACCGACATTGACCATGGTGCCGACCAGATCCATGCCCGGATGGCCACCACATTCGGCGCCGACGATCGCCACCATATCGACGCCGATCGCCTGTGCCTTCTGTGCGAACCGCAGCGAAGGCACCTTGTGGATCACGGTGATGCCTGCGTCCTTCAGAACCGGCAGGTATTCCTCGGGATTGCGCCCCGATGTCTCGACCACCGTCACGCCCTCGTCGGCGATCAGGCGGAACACATCCGCGGTCTTTTCCCCCGGCACCAGCTTGGGCAGCATCGACACGTTGACGCCAAAGGCATGGCCCCCGGCCAGATCGCGGCAGCGCCGGATCTGCGCCCGCAGCGCCGCCGGTTCCGGAAAGCTTGCGGCGGTCAGGAACGACAGCACCCCGGCCCGCGCGCCCGCCGCGACATAGTCTGCATCCGACAACCACATCAGGCCTCCGGCCACCAGCGGCAGCCGCAGGTCAAACGTCCGGGTCAGCGGCGTCTCGAAGGCGGGATCGGCGGGGATCATGGCCGCGCCCTCAGCGACTTGAAATCGGGGCGGCGCTTTTCCAGAAAGGCGCGGATGCCTTCGGATGCCTCCTCCGAGCCCAGCGCCGCGGCCATGGCATCGCGCTCATGGTTCATCTGCGTCGGCAGATCGACATGCCGGGCGGTCGACAACAACCGCTTGATCCGCTGCATTGCAACGCCGGGTCCGGCGGCGATCCGGTCCGCCAGCGCCAGGGCCGCCGCCCGGGATCCAGACGGCGGGGCAAGGTCCGACACCGCGCCCAGATCAAACAGCCGCTGAGCCGCGACCGGTTCGCCGAGCAGTGTCATGCGGGCCACGACCGCACGCGGC
Source organism: Puniceibacterium confluentis (assembly GCF_007923445.1). GTDB lineage: Bacteria > Pseudomonadota > Alphaproteobacteria > Rhodobacterales > Rhodobacteraceae > Puniceibacterium > Puniceibacterium confluentis. Next base: position 147,241 of record NZ_VOJI01000002.1, read on the forward strand.
AGGGCATCCGACAACGTGCCGGTCAGACCACCATCCGGCACCAGTCCCGCCTTGACGTAAGCGGCTGTAAACCATGCGTCTTCGGCCGCCAGGATGAAATCGCAGGCAAAGGCCAGCGACACTCCGGCGCCCGCGGCACCGCCGTCCACCGCCGCGATCACCGGCTTGGGACAGTCGCGCAGCGCATGGATCACGGCGTGCAACGCGTCGATATGCCCGCGGCGCTCGGCCTCGCTCAGCGTGCTGCGTTCGGACAGCACGTTGAGATCGCCGCCCGCGCAGAAGAACCCGCCCTGCCCCCACAGGATGACCGACGTGATCCGGTCCTCGGCCCCGGCGCGCGCCGTCGCGTCCAGGATCGCGGCATACAACTCCGGGCTCAGGGGATTGCGCCGCTCCGGAAAGGCGTTGACCACCACCAGACGGTCGCCCAGATCCTGCACAAAGGCACGTGGAGTCATGTTGCCGCCTCTCTCAACTTGTCCTGTGGCACGCGCTTGAACACGCCGGTGGCGGTTGCGATCAGGGTGCCGTCGTCGGCCACCAGTTCGCCGGCGATGAACAGCAGCGACCGCCCGCCGCCGGTCACCGTGCCGGTGGCCGTCACGCGCTGCCCGGCCCGCGCGGCGGCCAGAAACTGCGTGGTCATCGACACCGTCAGAAACGGCGCGCGGCCCGCCGGGTCTACCGTCAGACTGCCGGTCGCGCCCATCGCACTGTCCAGCAGCAGGCTGGCGATGCCGCCATGCAGCACCAGATGCCGGTTGGTATGGTCCTCGTCCAGATCCAGCCAGACGCGTGCGCAGCCATCCGGCTGGCCGACGTCGATGACATAGCCCAGTGATCGCTGGGTGCCGGTTTCGCCCTCGATCAGCGTCATGTCAGGCTGCAGACAGACGGATAAAGCGTTCCAGATGATAATCGGCGTCCCCAAGGCGGTGGTCCACCATGGTCAGGCGTTTGGCCAGATGCGCCAGCGCGTATTCCTCGGTCATGCCGATGCCGCCGTGCATCTGGATCGATTCCTCGACCACCAGGCGCCCGGCCCGGCCGATCAGGTTCTTGGTGGCGCTGACATGGCGTTCGCGGGTGACGCGGTCTGCATCCAGATGCCCGGCAAGGTTGATCACCGCCGAGCGAGCCTGTTCGATCTCGATCAGCACATCCGCCATGCGGTGCTGCAACGCCTGAAACTTGCCGATCGGTTTGCCGAACTGCTTGCGGGTCTGCAGATAGTCTGTGGTCAGGGTCCGGATGCTTTCCATCAGGCCCAGCGCCTCGGCGCTGATCGCCGCCACGGCGCGGGCGTTGGCACGCTCCAGCGCCTCCCAGGCACCGCCTTCGGGACCGACAAGCGCGTCTTGCGGCACCTCGGTGCCATTCAGATCCAGCTCTGCCGCCCGGCCTCCGCCGTTGAGCGGATAATCCCGCGCCTGCACCTTGTCCACCGGCAGCAGGAACAGCGAAATGCCAGAGGTGTCGCGCACCGCGCCGCCGGTCCGCGCGCTGAGCAGCACGTGGGTCGCAAACGGCAGCGCCGCCACCAACGCCTTGCGCCCCTGCAGGGTCCAGCCGGTGTCGCTGGCGGTCGCAGTGGTCGTCACATGGCACGGGTCATAGCGTCCGCCCGGCTCGGCATGGGCAAAGGCCACGCGGGCATCGCCGGCGATGATCTGCCCGATCAGGTCGTCCCGGCCCAGCGCCGCCAGCAATCCGCCCGACAGCACCCCCATTTCCAGCAGTGGCTCGAAGGTTCCGGCGCGGCCCAGCTCTTCGAACACCAGCGCGATGTCGAAACCGGCGCCGCCAAAGCCGCCCTGTTCTTCGGAAAACAGCGCGCCGATCACGCCCATTTCAGCCAGACCGGACCAGAGCCTGTCCGACTGGCCGGTGGCGGACTGGCTGGCCGATGCCAGCAGATCCGCAGTGACCGTTTCGCGCAGATAGCGGCGCAGGCCGTCCTGCAGCATCTGGCGTTCGTCGGTAAGGTCAAAGTTCATCGCTCAGAGCTCCAGAATGGCTTTGCTGATGATCGTGCGCTGGACCTCGGAAGATCCGCCGTAGATCGACAGCTTGCGGTTGTTGAAATAGGCCTGCGTTGCGGGCATGGCGTATTCCGGCCCGACCGGTTCGACATTGGCGCCTTCGTCCAGCGCCTCGGACACAAACGGCATTGCGTAGGGCCCGACCGCCTGCCGGGTCAGGGCGTTGATTTCCTGGCGGATCTGCGTGCCCTTGATCTTGAGCATCGAACTTTCGGCCCCCGGCGCCTGCCCCGCCGCAGCCGCGGCCAGAATGCGCAGGTTTGTGGTCGCCATCGCCATCAGGTCGATCTCGACCTGCGCCACCTTGGCGGCAAACAGCGGGTTCTCGATCAGCGTCCTGTCACCGTCGCGCTCGAGTCCGGCGATGCGTTTCAGGCTGGCCAGTCCGGCCTTTGCGAAACCGACCCCGGCGATGTTGGTGCGCTCGTGCGTGAGCAGGTACTTGGCGTAGGTCCAGCCCTTGTTTTCCTCGCCCACAAGGTTGGCCACCGGCACCCGGACATCGTCAAGGAACACCTCGTTCACCTCGGGCTCCCCGTCCAGCAGGACGATGGGGCGCACCGTGATGCCGGGCGTGTCCATGTCGATCAGCAGGAACGAGATGCCCTCCTGCGGTTTGCCGGTCGTCGCGGTGCGCACAAGGCAGAAGATCATGTTGGCGTACTGGCCCAACGTGGTCCAGGTTTTCTGGCCGTTGACGACATAGTGGTCGCCGTCGCGCACCGCCGTGGTCTTGACGCTGGCCAGATCCGACCCGGCGCCGGGTTCGGAATAACCCTGACACCACCAGTCGTCGCCGTTCAGGATCCGCGGCAAGTACTGCGCCTTCTGCGCCTCACTGCCGAATTTCTGCAACACCGGCCCCAGCATTGCCAGACCGAAGGGCACGATGCGCGGCGCATGCGCCCGGGTGGTTTCCTCTTCGAAGATGTGCCGCTGCACGGCGTTCCAGCCGGTGCCGCCATGCTGTTCGGGCCAGTTGCCCGCCAGCCAGCCGCGGGCGTTCAGAATGGCGTGCCATTCCTCGTAGTCGGCCTTGGTCAGGCGCTTGCCGCCTGCCACCTTGTCCGACAGCCGCGTGGGCAGGTTCGCGTCGAGAAAGCTGCGCACCTCGGCGCGAAAGGCCTTTTGTTCATCCGTGTAGTTCAGGTCCACGATCCGGCCTCCTTCAGAAGATTTCAAACAGGCCGGCCGCACCCTGGCCGCCACCGATACACATGGTCACGACACCCAGTTTTGCCCCGCGCCGCTTACCTTCGATCAGCAGGTGGCCGGTCATCCGCGCACCGGTCATGCCAAACGGGTGCCCGACCGAGATCGAGCCGCCGTCGACGTTCAGCTTGTCGTTGTCGATGCCCAGAAAATCGCGGCAATAGAGCGCCTGACTGGCAAAGGCCTCGTTCAGCTCCCACAGGTCGATGTCGTCGACCGTCAGCCCGGCCCGCTCGAGCAGGCGCGGGATGGCGTATACCGGGCCGATGCCCATCTCGTCCGGCTCGCAGCCCGCAACGGCAAAGCCGCGGAACCGGCCCAGAGGCTCGAGCCCGGCCTTCGCCGCCTCGCCCGCCTCCATCATCACCAGCGCCGCCGCGCCATCCGACAGTTGCGACGCATTGCCCGCGGTGATGAACTTGCCCGGCCCCTTGACCGGTTCCAGTTTTTCCAACCCCTCCAGCGTGGTGGACGGGCGGTTGCATTCGTCCCGGCTCAGGGTTTCCTCGACTTCGCTGACTGCGCCTGTCGCCTTGTCCGTGACCGCCTTGGTCACGGTGATCGGTGCGATCTCGGCATCAAAGCGGCCCGCCGCCTGTGCCGCGGCGGTGCGCTGCTGACTTTGCAGGCTCAGCGCGTCCTGCGCGGCACGGGTGATGCCATACCGTTCGGCAACGATGTCCGCGGTGTCGATCATCGCCATGTACAGGTCGGGCTTGTGCGCCTCGATCCAGGATTCGCGTGAATGCCGGACGGGCGGCTGCACCATCGAGATGCTTTCGACCCCGCCGACCAGCACCGCCCGGGCCCCTTCCTGCGCGATCATGTGTCCGCCCATCGCAACCGCCTGCAACCCGCTGGCGCAGAACCGGTTGACCGTGGTTCCGGCGATGGATACCGGCAGCCCGGCGCGGATCACCGCCTGCCGGGCGATGTTGCCGCCGGTGACATATTCCGGATAGCCGCACCCCCAGATGCTGTCCTCGATCAGGCCCGGGTCGATGTCGGCCCGCGCCACGGCCGCCGCCGCCGCATGTCCAGCCAGCACCGCGCCGTGGGTCATGTTGAAGGCGCCGCGCCCGGCCTTGCCGATCGGGGTGCGCGCGATCGAAACGATAACGGGATCTTTCATGTGTGTTCTCCTTCAGCCCGCATTCAGGCTGTCAAATGTCCGGTTCTGCGCCACCAGCCGCATCAGCAGCGGCGCCGGGTGCCAGAAGAACGGATCCTCCTGTGCGAAGCCTTCGATATCCGCCAGCAGTGACTCCAGCCCCTGCATGTCGGCCCATTTCATCGGCCCGCCGCGATGGCGGGGAAAACCGTAGCCCGAGAGCAGGGTCACATCGACATCCAGCGGCCGCTGCGCGATGCCCTCGTCGACCACCCGCGCCGCCTCGTTGACCATGGCCGCCATGTAGCGCCGCACGATCTCGGCCTTGTCAAAGCTGCGCGGCGTGATGCCCGCATCGGCCCGCGCCTCTGCGATCAGCCTGTCGACCTCGGGGTCGGGTGTGCCCTGACGCCCTTCGTAGATGTAGTAGCCGCGGCCGGTTTTCTGCCCCAGACGTCCCAGATGATACAGCGCGTCGGCCCAGACCGGCACAACGTCCTGTGGATCGCGGGTCGCGGCCTTGCGCTGTCGGGTCAGGAAACCGATGTCGAGACCGGCCAGATCGGCCACCGCATAGGGCCCCATGGCAAAGCCGAAGTCAGTCAGCGCCGCGTCGATCTGGAACGGGCTGGCCCCGGCCAGAACCATCCGGTCGGCAGCGGCGCGGTAGTGCGACAGGATGCGGTTGCCGATGAACCCGTCACAGACCCCGGCGCGCACAGCCACCTTGCCCAGCGTCTTTGCCAGCGCGAATGCCGTGGCCGTCACCTCCGGCGCGGTCTTGTCAGCGACGACCACCTCGAGCAGCTTCATCACATGCGCGGGCGAGAAAAAATGCAGCCCGACCACATCCTGTGGCCGCGAAATGCTGGCCGCAATTTCGTTGATGTCGAGATAAGAGGTGTTGGTGGCCAGCACAGCGCCGGGTTTGCAGACCCGGTCCAGCTCGGCAAAGACCTTTTTCTTGACCGACATGTCCTCGAACACGGCTTCGATCACCAGATCGACATCGCTCAGGGCGTCATACGAGATGGCGGTGGTCAGCGCCTGAGACAAAGCCGTGTCCCGCATCGCCTCGCTCAGCTTGCCACGCTTGACGGCGGCGGCAAGATTGCCGCCGATGGTGTCCCGGGCCTTGGCCGCCGCAGCCGCGTCGCGTTCGATCAGTGTCACCGACAACCCGCGCAACAGTGCGGCCGTGGCGATGCCCGCCCCCATGGTGCCGCCGCCAATCACCCCGACCCGCGCCACCGGGCGTGGCGCCACGCCCGCGATCTCGGGCAGATGTGCGACCCTGCGCTCGGTAAAGAAGGCGTGAATCAGGCCTTCGCGCTGTGGCGTCTCCATCATCTCGCGGAATTTCTGACGCTCGATGGCCAACCCGTCGCGCAGGTCTGTGTCGCAGGCCGCCTCGACCGCCTCGACCGCGGCGAGCGGCGAGACAAGCCCCTTGGCCGTGCGGGCCAGCCTGCTCCGGATCGCGGCACTCGCTTCGGCATCCGGCGCCGGACGCGGCATCGCGGACACGGGCCGCGCCGGGGCGCCCTGCTCGAGCAGGTCGGTGGCATAGGCCTTGGCCTCAGCCACAAGCGCGCCGGCACCGATCCGGTCGATCAATCCGCAGGCCAGCGCGTCCTCCGGGCTGACCGGTGTGCCTGACGACACCATTTCCATGGCCTTGGCCAGCCCGGTGAGCCGCGGGGTTCGCTGTGTCCCGCCCGCGCCGGGAATCAGACCCAGCGTGACCTCGGGCAGACCCAGTTTGGTACCCGGCATGGCAAGGCGATAGTGACAGCCCAGCGCCACCTCGAGCCCGCCGCCCAGCGCCGCGCCATGCAGTGCGGCGATGACCGGCTTGGGGCAGGCTTCGATCCGGTCGATCACCTCGGGCAGCCAGGGGTCTTGCGGCGGCTTGCCGAATTCGGTGATGTCCGCACCGCCGATGAACAGACGCCCCGCACCGTGGACGATGGCAATATCCGCCGCTGCGTCCTGTTCAAAGGCATCAAGCGCGCTCACGATACCGATGCGCACAGCATGGCTGAGCGCGTTCACCGGGCCGTTGTCGATACGGATCAGGCCGATGCGGCCGTCGCGTTCATACGTCACGGGTTGCGTCATGGATCCCCATTTCCTCAACGTTTCACCGATGCATTGACCGGCATAATTTCAACATGCTGCACAGCGTTCCACCGCACAGCCAAACTCCGGATCAGCTCCGCATCGCGATGGACGATCCCTGCCCCATCATCCGCTCGAGTTCGCGCACCGCCTCGTTCAGTGCCGGGCCGACCTCTGCGCGCATCCGCTCCAGGCTGAGATCTGCCGGCATGGCGCCGCAGGTAAAGATCACCGGCTCGCTCAGGTCGCGCGAATGGAACGGGCGGGCGACCGCATGAATGCTGGTGGCGAAGTACTCGGCCGGGTCAGCGATCACCGTGCCGCTGGCCAGCAGCTGCGCATACCCGTCGCGGCGGATCACCGCGGCGCGCTCGGGTGTCAGTCCGCGGTCGCCGTCGGCTTCGGCCACGGCGCGCTCGAACATCTCTTCGGACAGGGCCGACAGCATCGCGTGTCCCGAAGACGACCCGTTGAACGGCAGCCGGTGCCCGACCTCCAGCCAGAGCGAGGCCAGGTTGCGCGGCCGCCAGGTCTTGACGATCAGCAGCTTGTTCTGGTCCCGCACCAGCAGCAGCGCCAGCGTGCCGGTCTCGTCCGCCAGCCGCTGCATTATGCTGCCCGACAGATCGACAAAGGAAATCGACGAGGCCGCCACATTGCCCAGCGCCAGCAGCGCCGGACCGGGGCGATAGCGGTCGTGACGGCGTGCGTGATTGAGATAGCCCAGCGATTGCAGGGTGAAGGTCAGCCGCGACACCGTCGACTTGGGCAGGCCGGTGCGTTCGGAAATTTCGGCATTGCCCAGCCCGTCATCGGACGGACGGAAGGCGCGCAACACCGCCAGCCCCCGGGCCAGTGTGGTGGCAAAACGGCGGTCGGTTTCCTGTTCGGTGCGCATCTGCATCTCCTTGTGCGGTGCGTCCATGATCTACATCGACCCCGGAATGAGAAGCGAAATCACCGGAAAGGCCATGATCAGGATCAGCACGATGACATCCACCGTCAGGAACCGCAGGATACCCGCAAAGATCCGGTCGATCGCAACCTCCTTGCCCACCACCCCGGCGATGACAAAGACGTTGAGGCCGACCGGCGGGGTGATCAGTCCGATTTCAAGCAGCTTGATCACCACCACCCCGAACCAGATCAGGTCAAAGCCGTAGGTTTCCACCAGCGGCACCATCAGCGGCAGGGTCAGCACCATGATGCCGATCGGATCGAGGAACATGCCCAGCAAAAGATAGATCACCGCGATGGCCGCCAGCAGCATCACCGGCGACAGCTGTGCGTTGGTGACTGCCTGCACGATGTCACCGGCGACACCGGTCAGGGCGATGAACGCGACAAAGATCTTGGCCCCCGCCGCGATCAGAAAGATCGCCGTGGTTTGCACGCAGGTCTCGCGCAGGGCTTCGATCAGGGCGCGAACCGTCAGTTTGCGCTGGGCAAAGCCGATGGCGATGGCCGCCGTGACACAGACCGCCGCCGCTTCGGTGGCGGTGAAGAACCCGCCGTAGATGCCGCCGACGATGATGGTGAACAGTGCGATTGCGGGCCAGGCGTCCAGCGCGGCTGCAAACTTTTCCCGGGTGGTGATGACGCCGACAAAGCGTGGCGCCGCCGAAGGGTCGCGCAGCACCCAGACGTAGATGACGAGGATAAAGCCCAGCAACGACAGGATACCGGGCAGGATGCCGGCCAGAAACAGGGACGAGATCGAGGTTTCGGTAAAGATCCCGTAAATGATGAACAGCACCGATGGCGGGATCAGCGATCCCAGCGTGCCTCCGGCCGCAACCGACGCCGTCGCCAGCCGCTTGTCATAGCCCATGCGCAGCATTTCGGGCGAACAGATCCGCCCCATGGTCGAAGCGCAGGCAATGCTGGACCCGGTGATCGCCGAAAAGCCGCCGCAGCCGACAACCGAGGCAATGGCGACGCCGCCGGGAATCTGTGCCAGCCAGACCCGGGCCGCATGATAGATCTTGGTGGTGATGTCGGCACGGTAGGCAATGTGACCCAGTGCCACGAACAGCGGGATCATCGACAGATCATAAGAATGGATCAGATCGAAGGAATTGGAGAATACCAGCGAGGTGGTGGGTCGCATCGCCCGCTCTGGCGCAAACGCCCCGGTGCGGAAGGCGAACATCACAAAGGTACCCACCGTCGCCACAGCCGCGAGCGCAAAGGCAATCGGAACGCGCAGTCCCAGCAACAGGATGACGGCGGCAAAGGCGCAGAGCCCGACAAGTGTTCCGTCCATCCGATTATTCCCCTGTTCCGTAGCCGGTTTCGCTCAACGGCGCACCGCGTCGCATTGCCCGGAAATCTGCCAGCACCATCAGCAGCAGCCGCAGCCAGCAGAACGACATCCCGAGCAGAAAGATCACCCGCCCCGGCCATTTCGGCAGCATCAGCTCGCCAAAGAAAAATCCACCCGAGGTCATCGCATGCGCGGCCTCGCGCCAGCCGGCATAGATCAGCGGCGCCAGGGCCAGCAGTCCAAAGACCGAGCCAAGCACCACCAGCGCCTTCTGCCCGGTCGGGGGCAGCCGATTGGCGACAAATTCCACTGCGATATGGGCCCGCTGGGCCGTGGTCACCGCCAGCGGCAGAACGATGGCCGCCACCATCAGTTCGCGCACCATGACAATTGCGTCCGGCACGCCCGAATTCAGGAACACCCGCAACAGCACCGTGGTGGTGATCAACGCGCCGAGCCCCATGACCGCAACGACGGCCAGATCAAGCAACAGCTGTTCAATGCGTCGCAGCATGGACACCTCTGATCGCAAAATGTGGACATGGCGGGCCCGCCGCAGGGCGGGCCCGGTTCACTTCAGCCGCGTGCCCAGGGATAGCCCTGCGTGTCACGGATGCCCTGATACTTTTCGATCAGGCCGCGGTACTCTTCCAGCAGGGCGGCACCGTCCAGCCCCGCCTGCCCGGCGCGTGTCACCCAGTCATCGAGGAACTGCTTGCTGGTCTCGACCAGTTTGCCGCGCTCTGCTTCCGGCAGCTCGATGATCTCGACGCCGGCCGCCTTCATGGTTTCGACGGCCTTGTCGTTGTCGGCGGTGATCAGTTCGCCCAGCGTATCCGCCATGCCTTCACCAGCCGTCAGCAACGCCTCCTGCACCGGGGCGTCCAGAGCGTCGAACGACTCCTTGTTGATGAACACGCCCAGCGCCCCGACCTGACCCCAGTTCAACATGGTGTAGCTGTCGATGACCTCCTGCTGCTTGAGCGCGGCCATGGCATAGGAATACCCCTGCGAGCAGTCGATCAATCCGGTGTCCAGACCCTGATAGGCGTCATAGATCGACATCGGCACCATGTTGGCGCCGAATTCGCGGAACGTGTCGCCATAGGCGCCAACGCCGCGCACCTTCAGACCCTTGATGTCGTCGACCGTGCGGATCGTCGCCCCCTTGCAGCCGATGTGTACGGCCGAGGTGGTGAAGGTGCCGAGGTAGACCAGGTTCATGTCCGCCAGGTTTGCCTTGATGGCGTCGTTGTTGCGCATCAGCTCGTCCGTGGCCTTCATCCCGACCCAGGCGTCCGGGTTCTGTACCGGCAGGTCCGCGATGCCATAGGCCACCATTTCCTGCGGAAAATAGACCGCGATGATGGTGCCGAGATCTGCGACGCCATCGGCGATGCCGTTCAGTGCGGCGTCCGCCTTGAACAAGGCGCCCCCCCACTGGATGTCGAGATCGAGCGCACCGCCCGACAGTTCGACCGCCTTGTCAGCAAAGGCCTGCAGCGCCACGGCGCGGGCGCCGCGGTTCGGACCTGCTTCGCCGACGAACAAGGATTGTGCCTGTGCGGCGCCGGTCATCGCGATCAAAGCAGATGCCGTCGCGCCAAGTAGAAAACGCTTCATAGTGCCCTCCAATTTCCACTATGCAGAATTTATTTCTGACATGCAGTCTTGTAGCCGTGATTTCCCGATGAATCAACTGGTCTGTGCAAAATCCCCGAGCACTCTGCAAAAGCCTGCGCGAACCGAACCTTACGTCAGCTTTCCGGGACCGGCGTGCCCCGGAATCCCCCGGGACGGCGATTCGCCGGGATCGGTGCCGGGCCGGGAGTGATCCCGCCGGTCCTGCCCGGGCTAGCGGCGACGAACCGCCCATGTCGGTGCGCACCCGGAACCGCCAGGGCGGGCTGCAAGTTCTGCAATCACCGACTTGAATGTGGAGGATGAAATGAAAACGTTTGTGCTTGTCTCTGCGCTGGTACTGTCAGCCGAGGTCGTGTCCGCGCAGGACACCGACCCCGAGGTGGCATACAACAATCACTGCCGCACCTGTCACACGCAGAACGAGGGTGACAATCGGCTTGGACCCAATCTGCACCAGATCATCGGCCGCGAGGCGGGTTCGATCGAGGGATATGCCTTCAGCGACGCGCTGGCGGCGTCAGGCATCACCTGGGACGAAGAAACCCTCGGGTCCTGGATCGAAGACCCGGACAGCGTCGTCGTCGGGCACAAGATGAAGCCCTATCCCGGTGTCACCGACCCTGAGACCCGCGCCGCCATCCTCAGGGCGCTGCAACCTCAGGAAACTCTGCCGGCGCAACCGGAAGGTTCGGCGGATCAGACCGATAGATAGGCATCGCGGATTTCCGGCTGCGCCTGAAGCGCGGCCAGCGACCCGGCGAACTTCTGCGTGCCGCTTTCGATGATGACCACGGAATCCGCAACCGCCTGGGCAAAATGCAGGTTCTGTTCGGACAGCAGCACAGTCAGCCCCTCCTGCTTGAGCTGCAGGATCACACGGGCCATCTGTTCGACAATCACCGGCGCGATGCCTTCGCTGGGTTCGTCCAGCAGCACCAGCGCCGGATTGCCCATGAGGGTGCGCGCGATGGTCAGCATCTGCTGCTCGCCCCCGGACAGCGCCTTGCCACGGTTTCCGCGCCGCTCGGCAAGGTTGGGGAACAGCTCGAACAGCATCTCTTCGCTCCAGGTCACGCAGCCATCGCGCGGGGGCTGCCGGCCAACCTCGAGATTTTCCAGCACCGTCAGCTGGGTAAAGATCCGCCGTTCCTCGGGCACATAGCCCAGCCCCGCCTTGGCCACCCGATGCGGCGCCCAGCCGGTGATGTTCTGGCCCTGATAGCTGACACTGCCGCCGCGTGGCTGCACCATCTGCATGATCGACTTCATCGTCGTGGTCTTGCCCGCACCATTGCGCCCGAGCAGGGCCACGACCTTGCCGCGCCCGACCTCGAAGCTCAGATCGTTCAGGACATGCGCCTTGCCGTAGAAGGCGTTGACATTTGACAGCTCAAGCATGGCCCGTCTCCCTTTCCGGCGTGCCTGCCGGCCCGTCCGCTGGATTGAACAGCATCCCGCCGCCCAGATAGACCTCCTGCACCTGCGGGTTGTTGCGGATCTCGTCGACCGTTCCGTTGGCGATAAGCTGGCCGCGGTTCAGCACCATGATCCGGTGCGCATGGGCAAAGACCACGTCCATGTCGTGTTCGGTGAACAGACAGCTCACGCCCTGATCGCGCACGATATCCGCCGTCAACTGCATCAGCGCGATGCGTTCGCGCGGCGCCATGCCGGCGGTCGGTTCGTCCATCAGCAGCAGCTTGGGTTCATGCGCCAGCGCCACGGCCAGTTCCAACCGCTTGAGATCGCCATAGGCCAGCACGGCGCAGTGGCGGTCGGCCTGATCGGCCATGCCGACGGTGTCGAGCAGCGCCAGCGCCCGCGCGCGGTAAAGTCTGTGCGCATAGGGCAGCATCGAATAGATCCGCCGGTGATGGGAAATCAGCGACATCTGCACATTCTCGACCACCGTCATCGAACTGTAGGTCGCGGTGATCTGGAAGGTCCGCCCCACGCCCTTGCGCCAGATCTGGCGCGGCGCGAGACCGGTGATTTTTTCCCCGTTCAGCCGGACCAGTCCGCCGGTGGGTTTCAACTGTCCCATGAGCATGTTGAAACAGGTGCTCTTGCCCGCGCCGTTGGGACCGATCAGGGCCAGAAGCTCGCCCTGCTCCAGCGAAAAGCTGACATCATCCACCGCCTTGATGGCCCCGAAAGCGCGGCTCAGATGCTCGACCGTCAGAACCGCGCTCATCGCTTGTCCTCCGCTGCGTTGAGAAACCCGATGCGTTCACCCAGCTTGCGCAGGGATCCGACGATGCCCTCGGGCGCAAGGATCACCACGCCGATGATCAGCAGGCCCAGCGCCAGGCGCCAGTATTCGAACCGGGTGAGGTAGTCCTTGACCGCCTCGAAGGACGCGCCGCCGACCCAGCCACCCGACAGGGTCTTTACCCCGCCCAGGAACACCACGATCAGCGCGTCGAACGAGCGGGCAATCTCCAGTTCGTTCGGAAAGACGCTGCCCTTGGAGAACACGAACAGCCCACCCGCGATACCGGCCATCGCGCCGGCAAAGGCAAAGGCAACCCACTGGATGCGCTTTGTATGGATGCCCATCGCCTCGGCCTGCCGGGCCGAATCCCGCGCGGCGCGCAGGGCGTAGCCAAAGGGGGAATGCGCGGCGTGGCGCAGCAGGAGGATGCCCCCGACACAGATCACCAGCGCCAGATAGAAGAACACGGTGTTGGACGATGCCCAGGCCGAGGGCCAGATGTTGACCAATCCGTCATCACCGCCGGTGATGTCGCCCCACTGGAACACCAGGCTCCACAGCAGCTGCGCAAAGGCCAGTGTCAGCATGGCGAAATAGACGCCGGTACTGCGCAGGCAGACCCAGCCGATCACCACTGCCGCAAGACCGGCGCCAAGCGGTGCGAGGACCATCGCCAGCTCCATCGGGGTGTCGGCGTAGGTCACCAGCAGCGCCGCGACATAGGCGCCGCCGCCAAAGAACGCCGCATGGCCAAAGCTGACCAGCCCGCCCTGCCCCAGCATGAAATGCAGCGAGGCCGCGAACAGGCAGAAGATCAGGATGTCGGTGGCCAGCACCTCGGCAAAGTTCGACCCCAGCACCGGGATCAGCCCCAGCAGCACCAGACCGGCCAGCACCAGCATCCGCACCCGCAGACCGGCGGGTTTGATCGGGCGCTCGGGCTCGCCGACCTGACCGTGTTCACCTGCGACCTCTTCCTTGCCGAACAGGCCGAACGGGCGGAAGATAAGCACCACGACCATCACCACGAACATCAGCACCAGCGTCGACTGCGGCATGTAGGACACGCCAAAGACGTTGAGCACCGAAATGATCACGGCGGCGAGGTAGGCGCCCGGCAGCGACCCCATGCCGCCGATCACCACGACCACGAAGACCGACGTGAGAATGTTGAAATCCATCAGCAGATCCGCGCCGCCCTTGGGCAGTTGCACGGCCCCGCCCAGACCCGCCAGGGCGCAGCCGAGGAAAAAGACGCCGGTGAACAGCCAGCTCTGGTTCACGCCCAGGGCGCCGACCATCTCGCGGTCCTGCGTCGCGGCGCGGACCAGAATGCCGACCCGGGTCTTGCTGATCAGATACCAGAGTGCAAAGGCGACAAAGGGCGTGATGGCGATCAGCGCCAGATCATACTGCGGCACGGGCTCGTCAAGGATGCGCACGACACCTTTCAGGCCCGGCGCCCGCGGCCCCAGAAGATCCTCGGCGCCCCAGATCATCAGCGTCAGGTCCTGGATCACCAGGATAACGCCAAAGGTCGCCACCAGCTGGAACAGCTCGGGTGCGGAATAGACCGGACGCAGCACACAGATCTCGACGATCACGCCAATCAGCCCGACGATGATCCCGGCCAGCAGGATCGCCCCCCAGAAACCCACCATGCCGGGCAGCACCTGCATCAGCGTATAGCCGACATAGGCGCCCAGCATGTAGAATGAGCCATGTGCAAAGTTCACGATCCGGGTGACGCCAAAGATCAGCGACAGGCCCGAGGCGACCATGAACAAGGCGCCCGCATTGGCCAGCCCGGTCAGAAGCTGTGCAAGAAACAGACCCATCGCAGGTCTCCTGTAGTTCTAGGGAAAAATTGGGCAAAGTGGCCCGGACACCTGGTCCGGGCCGCCGTGGCTCACTCGGACGGACGCAGCTTCTTCACTTCTTCGTCCGATGGCAGGTAGTCGGCGCCATCCAGGTAGGTCCAGTCGACCATGACCCCGGCGCCATCCTGAAGCGCCGTGGTGCCGACAAAGGCACCCATGGTGGCCTGGTTGTCGATCTCGCGATAGGTGATCTGGCCCACCGGTGTCTCGACAGGCAGCCCTTCGAAGGCGGCCCGGATTGCCTCGGTCTCGGTCGAGCCGGCCTTGGCAATCGCGGCGGCAATCGATTCGGCCGCCATGTAACCCACCAGCGAGCCGATCTTGGGCGTCTCGCCCCAGCGGTCCTGGTAGGCATCGACAAAGGTCTTGTTGGCCCCGTCATCCTCGTTGAAATCATACCACGGATAGCCGGTCACGACCCATCCCTCGGGCGCCTCGTCGCCCAGCGGTTCCAGATACTCCGGCTCACCCGACAGCAGCCCATAGACGGTGCGGCCCTGGAACAGGCCACGGGTGTTGCCGTCGCGGACAAACTTGGCAAGGTCGGTGCCGAAGGTCACGTTGTAGATCGCGTCGGGCTTGGCCCGCTCCAGCGCCTGCACTTCGGCACCCGAGTCGATCTTGAACAGGGCGGGCCACTGCTCGGCGACGAACTCGACGTCGGGCTTGAGCTTGGTCAGCACCTCCTTGAAGGCCGCGACCGCGTCCTTGCCGTAGGCATAGTTTGGCGCGATCGTGGCGTATTTCACCGCGTCCGTCTTGGCCGCCGCTTCGGCCAGCATCGCCGCCTGCATGTAGGTCGAAGCGCGCAGCCGGAAGGTATAGGGGTTGCCGGCGCTCCAGGTCACCGCGTCGGCCAGCGGCTCGGCCGCGAGGTAAACCCACTTCTTCTCGCCCGCAAGCGAGGCAATGGCGAGACCGACATTGGACAGGATCGTACCGGTGAGCATCACCGCGCCATCCCGGGTCATCAGCTCTTCGGCGATCTTGATCGCCTCGCCGGGGTCGCCCTGGTCGTCGCGAAAGATGAACTCCAGCGGGCGGCCCAGGACTCCGCCTTCTGCATTGATCTCTTCCAGCGCCAGTTCGATGCCTTTCTTGTAGGGTTCGGCAAAGGCCGCCATGCGCTTGTAGTGGTTGATCTCGCCGATCTTGATCGGCTCGCCACTCTGGGCAAAGGCGGCGGGGGACGTGCCGGCCAGCAGCGCGGCTCCGATCAGGCCTCTCAGGAATGTCTTGCGTTGCATAGTAGATCCTCTCTGTCAGACGCCCCTTTTTATTGGGTCACGGGGCTTTTATGGGAAGGGGTAAGTTCAGTCGTGCTGGACGAACACCGGGCGCACCGGCTCGCCCAGGTCTTCGGTCGCCTCTGCCTCGACCAGATCGCGGATGCGCTTGCGATAGACATTCGGCCCCTTGTCGATGGCGATGCGGATCGGCTTGCGCCGGTGCGGGCGCTGCTCTTCCTCGTGTACCGCCTCGAGGATCTCCTTGTCCTCGGCAAAGGCCACGCGGAACATCCGGTCCATCTGGGCCGAAGCCTCGGCATCGCCCTGGGCAGTGTTGCGCAGATGCGCCCAATGGTCGATGGTGTACTCTTCGGTCACCGGGGTGACAAAGTGCAGAGCAAAGATCCGCACGCCCTGATTGCGGTCTTCTTCGGCCAGTTTCGCGCCCGCGTCCGCGCTGCCAAAGTCGATCACCGCAGTACTGGGCAGGTGCAGATAGTAGTAATGCCAGCGGTCGACATTGCCGGTGAAGCCGCCAAAGGCCTTGAAGAACCCGATCGGTTCCGCATCGCGGATCCAGCGCCAGGCAACGATCGCCTCGCCACTGGTCTTGACGTGAACCGGCACATTCTCGGACGCGGCATTGCCCAGCGTGGTGGGATGCACAAAGCTCACATGCGCCGGGTCGACAAGGTTCTCGGCCACGTTCAGGTAGTTCGCCCGGATGTGCAGCTTGTCGCCGTGGTGCAGGTGCCAGTCGGGGTTGCCCAGTTCGGGCAGGCTGAAGATCCTCGACACATCCGCCAGCGCCGGATCCCCCATCCAGACCCAGACGATGCCATGTGCCTCATGCACCGGAAATGCGTCCACATAGGCCGAAGCCGGCAGGTTGTCCTGACCGGGAACCCGCACGCATTTGCCCAGGCTGTTGAAGGTCATCCCGTGATAGCCGCACTGGATCGTGTCCCCGATCCGTTTGCCACGGCTCAGCGGCAACTGCCGGTGCGGACAGCGATCCTCGAGCGCCGCGACCTCGCCTTCCGAGTCACGGAACAGGACAAGATTCTGATTGAGGATCGTCAGCGCGACGAGGCTTTCGGCAAAATCCGTCGACCACCCCGCCACATACCAGGCGTTTTTCACGAAGGTCATGGTCCAGGCTCCCCTGCTTTTTCGCGGCACCGCATCGGTCGGGTGCCTGCCACCAGGCCATGTGGCCTCAAAAACTTGTTAGTTGTCAAACAAAATATTGCATCAAACTCCATGTTTACCCCGGGTGCAATTCATGGAAAGATGCTGCACAATTCCCGTGCGGTTTGCAAATGACCGGGCGCTCATCATGGGTTGGGTACCGCTGTCAATTCCGCGCGCACCGATCCGCAGGACATGGACACACCCGGTGCTAAAAAACCTGAATTCGGACAGCGCAGGCCCTGAGTACCGCCTCGAAGCCCAGATCGGCTTCAAGCTGCGGCTGGCAAATCAGAAACACCTCGAGGTCTTTGCCCGGCTGATGCCGGATGTCACCCCGACCCAGTTCGCCGTGATGGCCAAGCTGCGGGACGAAGGCACGATCAGCCAGAACCAGCTTGGACGGCTGGTCGGCATGGACGCGGCAACCACCAAGGGGGTCGTCGACCGGCTGCGCAAAAAGGGCCTGCTGCAAAGCGCGCCGTCGCAGACCGACCTGCGCCGCCTGGACATTTCGCTCACCGAAGAGGGCCGTGCCTTTGCCGATCAGGCGGTGATCACCGCGCGGCGCATCTCGCAGGAAACCGTCACCAACCTGACCGCCCGCGAAGTCGACCGGCTGCTGGATCTGCTCGACAAGCTCTGAGCCCAGCCCGCTTTCGTCCCGTCATCTCCGGGCTGCGAATATTCCGGGGGAAGTCCGCGGGACGGGGGCGGTGCCCCCCTGCACCGCCTGTCGCCTGCCCTAGCGCAGACCGTCCTCGCCCACGGCATCCGAATGTGACAGCCCGCCGACCCGCGGCAAGGGCCGCCCGGAATCGGTGACGGCGACCGCCACCAGAATCTCGTTGGCGCGGGGCGCATCGTTCAGCCGTACCTCGATCCCGTCGAAATGCGAGCGGACATAGGCGGCATCCTTGTGGCCCAGCGGCACGTCCAGCACCTGCCCCGGGCCGCCCATCTTCTTGGATGACGGCACCAGGGCCGCGCCCTTTTCCACCGCGCGGCGCAGGGGCGCGCCCAGCTTGGGATGCAGGACCGCGGCGGCATGTTCCAGCTCGCCGTTCTCGCCCACCATTGCCGCCTTGCCGTAGCTCTCGGCCTGCGCCGGGGTGATGCCAAGCGCGGCAACACATCTGTCGCCCAGCAGCCCCCCCAGTTCGGCACCAATGTCCATCAGATCGCTCAGATCCTCGGCATAGACCCCGGCAAAAGGGTTCCGGATCACCGCCACCGCCACCGCCTTGCGGGTGGGTGGCGTGATCGCCCTGCCGATTTCGCGGTGGGTTTCCTCGACCCAGACCGCCAGTTTGCGAATGTCCGCGCTCATCTCAATCCGTCCTCGCCCTTGATGTCGGCGGCGGCCAGCCCGCCTGCCCGGTTGTGCACCCGCGCGCCGGTGGTCATCACCAGCACAAACAGCAGCTCGTTCGCGCGTGGGCTGTCATTGCAGCCGACTTCGATGGAATCGAAATGACTGCGCACATAGGAGGCATCCAGATGGGTGACCGGCACATCCAGCCGGGCGCCGACGCCACCGACCTTCTTTGTTGACGGCACGATCGCCTTGGAGCCCCCCAGCACCTCGCGCATGGCATAGCCCCCCGGCGCATGCCAGAGCGCGCCATGTTCCAGCTCACCGGCGGCGCCGACGATGGCGCCCTTGCCGTAGCCCTCGATCAGCTTGGCGTCGCCCCCCAGCGCCGCCAGCAGACGCTGCGCCAGATCCAGCCCCAGCGGCTTGAGATCCTCCATGAAGCCCTGGATGTCTTCGACATAGGTCCCGGCAAAGGGGTTCTTGATCACCGCGAAGATCGCGCCGCGTCTCTGCGGCGTGTTGGCGCGCGGCCCGCCTTCGTGGAACACCTCTTCGACAGAGGTGACAATCTTGCGAATCTCGACGTCATGCATGTGTCAGGATCTTTCCTTGTGAAATGTCGGTCCCCGGCAGTCCGGTCGTCCGGACGCCGCCCCTCAGAAACAGCGCGGCGCCCTGGATCAGGCCCCGCGCCGCCATGTTCTGCGCCATGGCCAGCCCCCGGTCCAGCGCGGCCTCGATGTCCGCGCAGCCCAGGGGGCCGATGCGGACCACCACCGGATGGTCGCACAGGTCCGAATCGGGTTGCACTTCGCGGGCCGGGGCGCGCCGGATCGCCGCATGGCCCGGCAGGTCGACCGCGTTGCCGATCAGGGTTGCGGCGACATCCGCCTGCGCCGCGGTGGCCGCCAGCACCGTGACCGCATCGGCGATGCCCAGCGACAGGCTGCGTCCGCCCTGCCCGCTGGTGGCGATGCCGCGCACGCGGTCACGCGCCGAGATGTCCACCCGGCCGAGGTCGGTGCTGTCGGGTGCGGCGACCGCCAGGCGGAAGGTCTCGTCCCCGGTCAGGTGCAAAGCTATGTCGCCGCCGTTGTTGACATAGGCCCGGCGCAGCGGCGTCGCGGCGACCATCGCCGCCAGCACCGCCTCGGCCACCGATCCGGCGACCGCCGCCATCGGGGTCACGATGCCGTCGGCATGGGGCGCAACCGCGTCCTGCATGCAGCGGGCTATCGCCCCCTGCGGCACCGCGCCGACCGGCCGCCGCAGCAGGGCGAGTTCGGTCACCAGTTCGTCCAGCACCGTGGCGAAACGCGCACGAGCGGCAGCAAAGGCCGCGTCCCGGTCACCGTCCGCGCCGATCACCAGATCAATGGGACCGTGCTGCAGATGCAGACGGTTCCCGGACAAGAGCGCGGCGACCGGGCCGCTCACGGCTTGCCCCTGGTCCAGCGGTAATTGCGGCTGTCCTGCGGATCGGGTTGCGACGCGTTCGGCGCCACGCGCCGGTTGTCCTTGCGGATCACCGTCTCGACCGGCTGGATGTGGTTCACGTGCCCGCCCAGCGCGCCGTAGTCCTCGCGCCGCAGGGTGAACTCGATCGGCGCCACCAGCGCCGGCGTCGGCACATAGCCAAAGGAATTGGTCGGCATGTCCATCACATCCACCATCACCGTGATGCCGCCGCCGGGCCAGACATAGGCCTCGGCGCCGCCGCAGGACACGTAGGTCAGCGCATCCTTGACCGAGCGGGTCAGCCGCACCGGGTTTTCCGTCACCCCCGCGCGCAGCGAGCCGCCCGCGCCGCCCATGAACAGCACCGAACACAGCGAGGGTTCGCAGTTTTCCGCGATCCGTTCGGCCACGGCCAGCAGCGGCGGCGTGATCTCGGCCGGTTGCGGGACAAGCGCGTCGTCCAGGACATAATAGGCCCATTGCTCGCCGGTTGTCGAAATCATCAGCAGCCGCAGCCCCGGCCAGGCCTTTTTGGCATCGGCGGGCTTGAGGATGCTCAGAGGGTCCTGAACATCGGTGCCGCCCCAGCCGGTGCCGGGATCGGCCACCTGAAAGTACCGCCCCGGGGTCGAGCGTCGCCCGTTCACCCGTATGCCCGACGGTGTCATGTCGAGCCCCCTGCCGGCCTCGTGCTCGCTCAGAATGCCGGTGATGTGGTCATCGACCACCACCACCTCGTCGACATGGCCGTGCCACTGCTTGGCAAACATGCCGATGGTGGCCGAGCCGCAGCCGACCCGCATCAGTTTCTCGGTGACACCGTTGATGACCGGCGCATGGCCCGCCTGCACCACCATGGTCACGCCGTCGTCGACACTCATTTCCACCGCGGCGCGGTTGCACAGGCGCAACAGGGCGTCGCAGGTCACGCGGCCCTCTTTCTTGGAGCCGCCGGTCAGGTGTTCAACACCGCCCAGCGACAGCATCTTGGAGCCGTATTCCGAGGTCATCACGTGGCCGATGGCCTCGCCGTCGACCCGGACAATGGCGCGTTCCTCACCGATGTGCCGGTCGGTATCCAGCTTTACCTTGACGCCGCAGTAGGAAAAGATGCCCTCGGTCACCACCGTGACCATGTCGACGCCTTCGACCTCCTGGCTGACGATGAACGGCGCCGGTTTGTAGTCGGGATAGGTGGTGCCCGCCCCCACAGCGGTCACAAACGTGCGGCTGCCCTGAATCACATCGCCATCCCAGTCCTGGGCGTTTTCGCCCTGGTCCAGAAAGGCCACTGCCTGCGCGCCCGACTGGATCACCGTCAGCGGATCAAGCCGTAAAAGTTCGCCCGCGTGGTTGGCGTAGCGGTCGCAGGCGCCGGACTTGCCTTCGGCGATGTAGCACATCACCGGGCAGGCATCGCAACGGATCTTTTCTGCAGGCACCGCGTCCGCGGGTTTCAGGTCATCAGGCATATCCAGCCTCCTTCAGGGCCGCGCGGACGCGGGCGGGCGTGGCAGGCGCGTGCATCAGGCGCACACCGGTCGCGTTGTAGACTGCATTGAAGATCGCCGGGGCCGTCGGGATCAGCACATGCTCGCCCAGCCCCTTGGCGCCATAGGGGCCATGCGCATCCTCGATCTCGAGGATCAGCGTCTCGATCGGGGGGACATCGCCGATGGTCGGGATCAGATAGTCGTGCAGGTTCTCGGTGCGGCCTGGAATGAACTCTTCCATCAGCGCCATGCCCAGCCCCTGGGCGATGCCGCCCTGCACCTGGCCTTCGACCAGCAGCGGATTTATCGCCCGCCCGACGTCATGCGCGGCGGTAAAGCTGACCGGCGTCACCTGTCCCAGCTTCAGGTCGATCTCGGCCACACACAGATGCGCGGCATAGCCGAACTGGGCATAGGGGACGCCTTGCCCGTTCCCGTCCATCGGTGCGACCGGGGGGTCATAGGTCTTGACCGCCTTCAGCGCATAGCCCTCGGGGTCCGCTTCCAGCCGGGACAGATCGACATGCTGCACCCGGTCGGCGTCGCGCACATGCAGGTGGCCATCGTTGAGTATGATCTCGGCGCCGTCGGACGCGTTGGCCAGTTGCAAGACATGGGCCCGCAACGCCTCGCCCGTCAGGCGCGCGGCATTGCCGGAAACAAAGGTCTGCCGCGAGGCCGACGTCTTGCCCGCATCCGGGGTGATGTCGGTGTCGGCCCCCAGCACGGTGACATCCGCCACCGGGACGCCAAAGGCCCGGGCAAAGATCTGCACGATCACCGTATTGCTGCCCTGCCCGATGTCCATCGCGCCCTGATGCAACACCAGGGTGCCGTCGGGGCGCAGTCCCGCCTTGAAAGTCGAGGGGTTGGGAAGCGAGGTGTTGCCGCAGCCATACCAGCCTCCGGCCACGCCGACGCCGCGTCTGACCCCGTCGTTTTCCGCGTTGAACACCGCGCAGGCGCGTTTTGCCGCCTGATAAGCCGGTTTCAGCGCCTCAAGGCAGGCATGGATGCCGACACCCTGTTCGAACACCTGCCCGCACACCGTGGGCTGGCCGTCGCGCAGGGCATTTTTCAGCCGGAACTCCAGCGGGTCCATCCCCAGTCTGTCAGCCAGCACATCAAAGGCGGTCTCCTGGGCGATGGCCGACTGCGGCACGCCAAAGCCCCGAAACGCGCCCGAAGGCGGGCAATGGGTGTGCACCGCCCGGCTTTGTGCCCGGTAGTCGCGGATGAAATACGGCCCCGAGGCATGTACCGGAACGCGGTTGGCAACCGTCGGACCCCAGCTGGCGTAGGATCCGGTGTTGAAATCGCCATGAAAGCTCAGCCCGGCAAGGGTGCCGTCGGCCTTTGCGCCGACCCGGATGTCGATCCGCGCCGGATGCCGTTTGGTCGTCGACTGCATCGATTCGACGCGGGTGTAACACATGCGCACCGCCCGGCCGGTCCTGAGCGCCGCCAGCGCCAGAAAGGGCTGCACCGACACGTCGATCTTGGACCCGAACCCCCCGCCCACCGCCGTTGGCAGGATGCGGATATCGGCGCGGTCTATGCCCAGCACCTGCGCCAGCGTCTCGCGGTCCATGCCGGTGGCCTGGGTACAGGCCTGCACCACGACACGGCCCTCGACCACCTCGGCCCAGCCGGCTTCGGGTTCAATATAGGCATGTTCGACAAAGCTGGTTTCATAAAAGCCATCGACCACCACATCCGCCGCCGCCAGCGCCGCCTCGGCATCGCCGCAGGCGACAAAGCCGCCGCACATGATGTTGCCGGGCCGGTCGGAATGCAGCAGCGGCGCGCCTTCGGCCAGCGCTTGCGGCACCGTCATCAGCGCATCCAGCGGCTCCCAGCTCACCGGGAAATCGGCGGGATCCAGCGCCAGCATCGTCTCGGCGTCACCGACGACACAGGCCACCGCCTCGCCGCGGAACAGCACGGTGTCGACCGCGAACACCGGCTGGTCGATGAAGCCCGGGATCACGCCATAGGCATTGAGCCCCTTGACGTCCGCCGCTGTCAGCACCGCTTCGACGCCGGCGCGCGCCGCAAAGGCCGAGAGATCCCCGAACGAAAACCGCGCATGCGGATAGGGAGAGCGGATCACCCTTGCGACCAGCGCGCCCTCGGGTGCCACATCGTCACCGAACAGATCGCGACCCTCGACCTTGGCCTTGCCGTCGAACCGCCGTGCCGGCGCGCCCAGTTCCTGTGCCGCCTCCTGCAGCGTGTCGGCGGCATGGGCACCGACCACCGCATCGATGATCTTGCGGTATCCGGTGCAGCGGCACAGCACGCCACCCAACGCATCCTGCACCTGAGCCACGTCGGGCTGCGGTTCGGCGCGCAGCAAGGCGACGGCAGAGACCATCATCCCCGGCGTGCAGATGCCGCATTGCGCCGCCTGGTGGTGCTGAAAGCTTTCCTTGAGCCGCAGCGCATCCGGGTCGCCCTGGGCCAGACCGGCCAGAGTCTCGACCCTGCGGCCCGCCGCCTGCTGAACCGGCATCAGGCAGGCACAGACCGGCGCGCCATCCACCAGCACCGTGCAGGCGCCGCAATCGCCGGCGTTGCAGCCGATCTTGACGTCCCTGGCCCCCAGCCGTTCACGCAGGGCCTGCGACAGCCGCTCACCCGGGCGCGCCGCGACCTGCACCGGGGCATTGTTCAGGGTAAAACCTGTGACCTGGGACGTTGCGACCTTATCCATGGGACGGACCCTCCATGATCAGCTTCAGGGTACGGCGGATCGCCTCTGCGACCGCTTCGCCGCGATATTCCGCCGAGCCCCGGACATCCGAGATCGGCGACAGGGTGCTCAGCCGCGCAGGTGTCACCTGGTCCAGCGCGCCGGCAAGATCGGCGCCGACCAGCGCCTGTTCCAGCACCTCCAGACGCTGCGCCACCGGCGAGGCCGCCCCCACCGCAACACGCGCCGACGCGATCCGGCCCGATGACAGCTCCAGAACCGCGCCCACCATCGCCACCGAGATCACAAGATACTTGCGGCCGCCGATCTTGGTGAAGCCGCCGCGCGCCCCCGCAGGCAGCGGCGGGATGTACAGCGCCGTCACCAGCTCATCCGGCGCGCGCAGGGTCTGGCGGACGCCGGCAATGAATGCGCCCAGCGCGACTCGGCGCACGCCACGGAGGCTGCTCAGCTCGACCTCGGTGTCCAGACACAGCAGCGGCGGCACCCCGTCGGCGGCAGGTGACGCGTTGCAGAGGTTGCCCGCGACCGTGCCCGCATTCTGGATTTGAACCGAACCGACCTCGCGCGCGGCCTGTTTGAGCCCGTCAAAGGCACGCGGCAGATCGGCGTGCAGGACATCGCTCCAGGTGGTTGCAGCACCGATCCGCCAGCCGTCATGATGTGGGGTTATGCCCCGCAGCCCTGCCACGCGGGTGACATCCAGCAGCGTGCCGCCATATGCCCGTTCGCCCTGCGCCGGAAACCAGTCGGTGCCCCCGGCAATGACGGCAACCGGCACCGGACCGGACAGCGCGTCCAGCGCGTCCTCCAGCGTGGTGGGAATGAGGTAGCTCATGACGCCTCCTGAACTCAGCGAAAGACGAACCGGAACCCGATGCCTGCAAACCAGCGGCATCCGCTCCGAATTTTTGTTCGCATACGAATAAGAAATCCCGCAGGCCGCCCTGTCAAACGATTTCCGTTCAGCACTGCAATTTCCGCCCACATGCGCCTAGTCCACAAACGCCTTTTCGACCACAAAGGTGGCGGGTCTGTTGTTGGCGCCCTCTTCGAGGCCAAACCCTTCCAGCGCGGCCCTGGTGTCGTGCAGCATCGCGATCGAGCCGCAGATCATGCCGCGGTCGTCGTCGGGATTGATTGTCGGCACCCCCAGATCGGCAAAGATCTTGCCACTGGCCATCAGGTCAGTCTGCCGACCGGTGCGCGGCCAGTCTTCGCGGGTGAGCGTGTCGTAAAGCGTCAGGTTCCCAGCCATCTCGCCAACCAGAGGATCCGCCTTGAGCGCGGTGACAAGGTCGCGGCCATAGGTCAGCTCGCCCGCGGTGCGGCAGGTGTGGCACAGGATCAGCTGGTCGAACTTCTCATAGGTTTCAGGGTCGCGGATGATGCTGGCAAACGGCGCGATGCCGGTGCCGGTGGCGAACATCCACAGCCGTTTTCCCGGCAGCAGCGCGTCGTTGACCAATGTGCCGGTCGGCTTGCGCCGCATCAGCACCGTGTCGCCGACCTGGATTTTCTGCAGATGCTCGGTCAGTGGCCCGCCCGCCACCTTGATCGAATAGAATTCGATCTCTTCGTCCCAGGACGGCGAAGCGATGGAATAGGCCCGGAACACCGGCTTTTCGGCGTTGGGCAGGCCGATCATCACGAACTCGCCGGACCTGAAGCGGAACGCCGCCGGGCGGGTGATCCGGAACCGGAACAGAGAATCGGTGTAGTGCTGCACTTCGGTGACCGTTTCGGCAAAGACGCCTGCGGGGATGGGAAAACCGGTTTGCGGCGCGGTATCAAGCGTCATGTCTGCCTCCTGTTTCATCTTTCGTCATATTTGTTAGTACACATACAACTTTTCTGTCAAGCGTTTCGCCGCTTGGTTCTTGACCGGGGCGCATTTTCCGTTAGCGTTCAAATGAAATTGCCGCTTTATCCCGCATCTTCGCAAAAGGATCCCCGCCATGACTGACACGCCGGCCAAACTGGTCATCCGCAACATCGGCCTGCTGTTGTCGGGCCGTATCGAAGACCCAGTGCTGGACGCCGACTGCCTGATCGCGCTGGACGGCAGGATCAGCGCCTGGGGCAAGGAGGCGGATCTGGACACCTCCGGTGCCACCTACGAGATCGACGCCCATGGCGTGACGCTGTGCCCCGGGCTGATCGACAGCCACATCCACCCGGTGGTCGGCGATTACACCCCGCGTCAGCAACAGCTGCACTGGATCGATTCCACCCTGCACGGCGGCGTCACCACGCTGATTTCAGCGGGCGAAGTGCATATGCCGGGCCGTCCAAAGGACATTGTCGGGCTAAAGGCGATGGCGATCGCCTCGCAGCGCTGGTACGAGAATTTCCGCCCCTCGGGGGTCAAGGTGCGGGCGGGCGCGCCGGTGATCGAACACGGCATGGAAGAGCACGATTTCAAGGAACTGGCCGAGGCGGGCGTGACCCTGATGGGCGAGGTCGGGCTCGGCTCGGTCAAGGACGGCAAGACCGCGCGCCAGATGGTGGACTGGGCCCGCAAATACGGCATCCAGTCGACCATTCACACCGGTGGCCCGTCGATCCCCGGCTCGGGGCTGATTGACGCCGACATGGTGCTGGAAACCGGGACCGACGTCGTCGGCCACATCAACGGCGGCCATTCCGCCCTGCCCGACGACCAGATCATCTGCCTGTGCGAAAACTGCACCGCCGCGCTCGAGATCGTGCACAACGGCAACGAACGGGCGGCGGTGCTGACCCTGAACACCGCGCGCGAACTCGACAAGCTAGACCAGATCATTCTGGGCACCGACGGGCCTGCAGGTTCGGGTGTGCAGCCGCTGGGCATCCTGCGGATGATCGCGATGCTCTCGGCCTTTGGCAATGTCCCGGCCGAGACGGCGTTCTGCTTTGGCACCGGCAACACTTCGCGGCGGCGGGAACTGGACACCGGAATCATCGAGGTCGGCAAGGCGGCGGATTTTGTGCTGATGGATCAGGCCCAGCACGCGCCGGGGAAATCGCTGCTGGAATCGGTGCAGCTTGGCAACCTGCCCGGCGTCGGCATGACCGTCATCGACGGCGTTCCGCGTTCCGGACGCTCGCGCAACACGCCGCCCGCCACACGCCTGCCGGAGCTGCTCAAAGGCAGCCTGGCCAATGGTGCGGGCGGCCATTAGGGCGGCGGCGGCGGCAAAGGCGCGGCAATTGCCGCCGCCGCCGCCTGCGAAATTGCCAATGGCATCGCGTCGCGGCATTTTGCGCCGCAGCGCGCCACCGGCAGGCCCCTTGTCTTGACCCTCCCGCCTGCATCCTAGATACCGCAGGCATCAGGCCAAGGAACCGTCACGGCATGACCGAACCAAACATCACAGACAGCCACTGTCATCTCGATTTCCCCGATTTCGACGGCCAGCACGACGAAATCATCGCCCGCGCAGCCCGGGCCGGGGTGCACCGCATGGTGACGATCTGCACCCGCCTGCGCAACGAACCCCAGGTCCGCGCCCTGGCCGAGGCGCACCCCGAGGTGTTCTATGCAGCGGGCACCCACCCGATGAGCGCCGCCGAGGAGCCGATGGCCACGGTGGCGGAACTGGTCGCGCTGGCACGGCACCCCAAGTTTGTGGCCATCGGCGAAACCGGGCTGGATTACCATTACACCGCCGACAGCGCCGAGGTGCAGAAACAAAGCCTGAGGATCCACATCCAGGCCGCACAGGAAACCGGCCTGCCGCTGATCATCCATGCCCGCGCGGCCGATGACGACATGGCGCGGATCCTGACCGATGGCTTCCGCACCAGGCCATATTCCTGTGTGATGCACTGTTTTTCGTCCTCGGCCGACCTGGCACGGGCCGCGCTGGATCTGGGGTTCTACCTGTCGATGTCCGGCATCGCCGCCTTTCCCAAGAGCCAGGACCTGCGCGACATCTTCGCCGCCGCCCCGCTCGATCGGATCCTGGTGGAAACCGACAGCCCCTATCTGGCGCCCCCCCCGCATCGCGGGCGGCGCAACGAACCGGCCTATACCGCCCATACCGCCCGGCGCGGGGCAGAGATCTTCGGCCTCGACTACGCCGGTTTCGCGGCGCAGACAGAGGCGAACTTTGAACGGCTGTTTCCCAAGGTTGTCGCCTGCAGGGCCGACTCATGACAGCCGAACTGCGTCTCACCATCCTCGGCTGCGGCTCGTCCGGCGGCGTGCCGCGCCTGGGCGGCCACTGGGGCGACTGCGACCCGGAAAACCCCAGGAACACCCGGCTGCGATGCTCGGTTCTGGTCGAACGCGAGACCACGGACGGCATCACCCGGGTGCTGATCGACACCTCACCCGACCTGCGCGCCCAATTGCTGGGCAAAAACATCGGCGCGCTGGACGCGGTGGTGTACACCCATGCCCATGCCGACCATGTGCACGGCATCGACGACCTGCGGATGATCGTGTTCAACATGCGCGCCCGCCTGCCGGTCTGGGCCGACGCCCCGACCAAGGCCAGCCTGCTCGAGCGTTTCGGCTATGCCTTTGTCCAGCCCGAGGGCAGCACCTATCCGCCGATCCTCGACATGCACGACATCGACGGTCCGTTCACCATCGGCGGGCGCGGCGGCGACATCTCGCTGACACCCTTTGCTGTCAACCACGGCAGCATCGATGCCCTGGGCTTCCGGATCGCGGATATCGCCTATCTGCCCGATGTCAAAGAGATCCCCGACGATGTCTGGCCGCATTTGCAGGGCCTGGACTGCTGGATTCTCGATGCGCTGCGCCGCACGCCGCATCCCACCCATGCCCACCTCGCGCAGTCGCTGGACTGGATCGCACGCGCACAGCCCAGACGCGCCGTGCTCACCAACATGCATATCGACCTCGATCATGCGACGCTTGACGCCGAAACCCCAGACCACATCACACCGGCCTTTGACGGCATGGTGATCCGCGCGCCCGACTGACATTGATCCAGGCTTCTTCTCTTTCATAAATACTCCCGTTCCGGCCCGCGCCAGAGGTGCCGCGCCGACAATTCCGGATACCGCCACCATGCAAGCGCTCCTTGACGTCGTTCTCCCGGTCTTTCTGGTCATCGGCTTCGGTTATGTCGCGGGGTGGCGCAGGTTGATCCCGGAAAGCGGCATCGACGGCTTGATGAGTTTTGCCCAGAGCTTTGCCATGCCATGCCTGCTGTTCCGCGCCATCTGGACGCTGGACCTTGGCCATAACTTCGATCCCTACCTGCTGATCAGCTTTTACAGCGGATCGGTCACCGGTTTCGTGCTCGGATTGCTGGTGGCGCGGTTCGGGTTCAAGCGGGATTGGGAGGATGCCGTCGCCATCGGCTTCTGCTGCCTGTTCGCCAATTCGCTGATGCTGGGTCTCCCGATCACCGAACGCGCCTACGGCAGCGACAGTCTGGCGGCCAACTATGCGATCGTCGCCATGCATTCGCCCTTCTGTTACGGCATCGGCATCACCGCGATGGAAATCGCCCGCGCCCGTGGGTCCAGCCCCGGCCAGCTGCCGTTCAAGGTGCTGAAGGCCATGTTCCGCAATGCGCTGGTCATCGGCATCGCCCTGGGCCTGGTGTTCAACCTGGCTGGGCTGACCCTGCCCGATCCGGTCACCGGCGCGCTGGACATGATGATCCGCAGCGCCCTGCCGGTCGCACTCTTCGCCATGGGCGGGGTGCTGTGCCGCTACCGCCCCGAAGGCGATTTGCGGGTGATCAGCTTTATCTGCGCGGTCAGCCTGATCCTGCACCCGACAATCACCTGGAGCCTGGGCACATACTTTGAATTGCCACGCGACGCCTTCCGCTCGGCGGTGATCACCGCGGCGGTGGCCCCCGGAATCAATGCCTATGTCTTTGCCAACATGTACGGCCGGGCCAAGCGGGTGGCCGCCTCGTCGCTCCTGCTTGCGACCGCCCTGTCGCTGGGCACGGTCTGGGTCTGGCTGGCGATCCTGCCATGACGCCACCGGGTCACGGCCGGAGCCGTCCGCCGGGGGCCGTTATCTGCCCCGCCACACCGGGTTGCGCTTTTCGGCAAAGGCCCGCGCGCCTTCCTTCTGGTCCTGCGAGGCATACAGCGCATCGACGGTCGGAAACTGCCGTTTGGTGATCCGGTTCAGTGCGTCCTGAAAGGTCATGTCCTCGGCCTCGCGCACGATTTCCTTGATCGCCGCGTAAACCAGCGGCGGCCCCGAGGCCAGAAGATCGGCCATTGCGCGGGCGCGCGCCATCAGGTCGGCTGCCGGGTGCACATGGTTCACCAGCCCCCAGCGCGCCGCCTCTTCGGCGTCGATCCAGCGCCCGGTCAACAGCATCTCCATCGCGATGTGATAGGGAATGCGCTTTGGCAGACGGATGCTCGCCGCATCCGCCACGGTGCCCGAGCGAATTTCGGGCAGGGCAAAGGTCGCGTGATCCGCCGCCAGGATGATATCCGCCGACAGCGCCAGTTCCAGACCGCCGCCACAACAGATTCCGTTCACCGCCGCGATGACCGGCTTGCCCAGACCGCGCAGTTCCTGCAGGCCGCCGAAGCCGCCGACACCATAGTCGCCGTCCACCGCGTCACCGTCGGCAGCAGCCTTCAGATCCCAGCCGGGGCAAAAGAATTTCTCACCCGCGCCGGTGACAATCGCCACCCGCAGATCCGGGTCATCGCGAAAATCGCGGAACACCTCGCCCATGATCACGCTGGTCGCAAGGTCGATGGCATTGGCCTTGGGACGGTCGAGCGTGACTTCGAGCACGGCGCCGCGGCGCTGCTGTCTGACAGGTGTATCGCTCATCGTCCCTCTCCTCTGCGGATCAGCGCATCCACCGCCACGGCCCGGTCCGGCAAGGCGATCAGCGGGTTGATCTCGACTTCGGCAACCTGGCCCTGTGCCGCAATCACATAAGACTGCACCGCCAGCACCGCCGCGACAACCGCTTCGATGTCGACCGCCGCGCCGCCGCGGTAGCCCGCCAGCCGCGGCGCGATGCGCAGGCAGTTCAGCGCCGAGCGGATGTCGTCGGCATCCACCGGCAGCAGCCGTGACACGGTGTCGGCCCAAAGTTCGGTCAGAACGCCCCCGGCGCCCAGCGTCAGCACATAGCCATGTGCCGGGTCGGCCAGCACACCGATCAGCAGTTCCACCCCGTCCGCGATCTGTTCCTCGACCAGATACCCCGGCGCCGCCATCGCCTGCGCGGCCTCCTGCACCGCCTGCGCACCCTCCAGCCCCAGGACCACGCCTCCCTGTCCGCTCTTGTGTGCCATCCCCAGCGCCTTTAGCACCACCCTGCCCATGTTCCCGGCCGCGCGCGCCGCTGCTTCAGCGTCCCGCACCCGGTGGCTCACCGGCAGGTCCAGCCCCTCTGCGCCCAGTGCCGCCTTGGCCTCGCCCTCGTCCAGCAACCGCAGGTCCGCCTGATCCACAGGCAGGAACAGCGGCGCCGGGCGGGGCCAGACCGCGCCCAGGGTCACCGCCGCGCGCACGGCTTCCAGTCCGGCCTCAAGACCGCACAGCGGGATCAGCCCCAGCTTGATCAGGGACTGCGCCCGCGCCTCTGACATCGTGTCCGGAATTGACGAGATCACCGCCAGCGGCATGCCCACCTGTTCGCGGGCCTGCGCCGCCGCCGCGACCAACTGGTCCCAGGATGGCGCCGGGCAGCGATCTTCGCGCGGGAAATCCGCCACCAGCAGACTGAGCACCGCCGAGCCGCGCATCATGTCGGCGAACACCTCGGCCATCTTTTCGGTCTCGCCCCAGATGAACGTGTGATAATCCAGCGGATTGGACAGATGCACCATCGGCCCCAGCAATGCCCCGAGCCGGTCGCGCTGCACTTCGCTCAGCGGGGCGAACACCAGCCCCTGTTGTGCGGCGGCATCCGCCACCAGGCTGGCTTCGCCGCCCGAACAGGACATGCAGGCAATCTGGTTGACCGGCAGGGGTCCGGTGAAATGCAACAGCTTCAAGGTTTCGATCAGCGCCTCGAGCGAGCTGACCCGTACCATGCCCAACCGCGCGATCAGCGCCTCTGCTCCGGCGTCGCTGCCCGCTAGAGACGCCGTGTGGGACACTGCCGCGACCTGCGCCGCCTCGGAGCGTCCGGTCTTGAGCACCACCACAGGCTTGCCCAGGCGCTGTGCCTGACGGGCCAGCGCCTGCAACGCGTCGAGGTCGCCGAAGCCTTCGACATGCAGACCCAGCGCCGTGACCCGCTCGTCCGCCAGCAGGGCCGCACCGATCGCGGCCAGACCGGTCTGCGCCTGGTTGCCGGCCGTCGCAACATAGCCGATCGGCAGGCCGCGCGACTGCATGGTCAGGTTCAGCGCGATGTTCGAGCTTTGGGTCAGGATGGCCACGCCACGTGTCACGTGGGTCAGACCGTGGATATCGGGCCAGAGCGCCGCCCGGTCCAGCGCATTGATGAACCCGTAGCAATTGGGACCGATCACCGGCATCTCTCCGGCTGCGGACAACAGGCCGGCGTTCAGCATCCTGCCATCGCCGGTCTCGGAAAAACCGGAAGCAAAGCACACGGCCCCGCCCGCCTGCATCGCGGCCAGAGCGCGGACGACGTCGATCGTTGCCATCCGGTTGACACCGACGAAAGCGGCATCCGGTGCCCGCGGCAGATCTTCGACCCGGGTATAGGCCCGGACCCCCGCCACCTGAGCTGCCCTGGGATGCACCGGCCAGACGTCCCAGACATAGCCCATGCGCCGCAGCCCCTCGATCACGGCTTCACACCAGGCGCCGCCGCCGATCACAGCGATGGAACGGGGCTTTAGCAGGCGGGTCAAGGGTTGGGTCATTGCGGGTGTACAGGCCTGAAATACGCGCTTCGAACCCGAGCGCATGAATAATAGACAAAGTGAAGCAAGGGGTTACACCCCGACGCGCATCAAGGCCCGAAAATCTGCCCGACGCAAGACCCCAATATGGTGCGCTCAGGCACCAAGCGGGCGCAGCAGTTCCCGGCTGATGATGTGGCGCTGGATCTCGCTGGTTCCGTCCCAGATCCGCTCGACCCGGGCATCGCGCCAGAACCGTTCGATCGGCAGGTCGGCCATCAGCCCGACGCCGCCATGAATCTGCAGGGTGGCATCGGTGACGCGCGCCAGCATCTCGCTGGCGTAGAGCTTGGCCGATGCGATCTCGCGGTTGGCAGGAAGGCCCTGATCCAGACGCCAGGCCGCGGCCAGCGACAGCCAGTCCGCCGCATCAATTTCGGTAATCATATCAGCAATTTGAAAGCTCACCCCCTGGAACTTTCCAATCGGCTGGCCGAACTGTCTGCGCTCGGCGGCATAGGTCAGCGCGTGATCGAACACCCGCCGTGCCCGGCCAACCGCCATGGTCGCCACGGTGATCCGCGTGGCATAAAGCCATTCGTTCATCACCGCAAATCCACCGTCGACCGTACCCAGGACCTGGGCATCGGCCAGCCGACAGTCACTGAAATCCAGGATGCAATTCTTGTACCCGCGATGGCTCACACTGTGATAGCCGTCGCGCACTTCAAAGCCCGGCTGGCCACGGTCAACCAGAAAGCAGGTGAGGCGTTTCTTTGGTCCCTGTGGCGTTTCGTCCACACCTGTGGCGACAAAAACGATAAAAAAATCAGCATGATCCGCGCCAGAGATAAAGTGCTTGGACCCGTTTAGAACCCAGTCGCCCCCCAGACGCCGCGCTGTGCACTTCATGCCGCGCACATCCGACCCGGCCTCTGGTTCGGTCATGGCCAGCGCATCCATTTTCTCGCCGCGCACGGCCGGCAGCAAATAGCGTTCGCGCTGGTCCCCGGTGCAGGCCATCAGAATGTTCTGAGGACGGCCAAAGAAATGCGTCAGCGCCATCGACCCGCGCCCCAGTTCGCGCTCGACCAGGGCAAAATCGACATGTCCCAATCCGGCGCCGCCGACCTCTTCGGGAAAGTTCGCGGCATAAAAGCCCAGGTTCAACACCTTGCGCTTGATCTCGTGCGCGATTTCGGCCGGGACCTCGCCGGTACGCTCGACCAACTCTTCGTGCGGATAGATCTCGCGTTCGACAAAGTCCCGCACCGTCGAGACAATCAACTCCTGTTCGTCACTCAGTCCGAAATGCATGCGCTTGACCTTATGTGTGTGCGGCGGACAGCGCCGCAAGCCGCGCCGCCACCTCTGGCAATGGCGGGCAGGATTTGCGGGTCTCAAGGTTTACGTGCAGCAGGAACTGATCGCAGGTGGCCAGAAGTTCCGCATCAGAAACACGCCGCATCTCGTGGAAAAGACGCAGTTTCTTACCCTCGCCCAGGGTCACGCGGGTTGCAACGGCAAAGGCTTGCCCGGCAAGGGTTTCATTCAAGTAGCGGATCGTCGACTCGGCGGTGAAATAGCTGTTCCCGGCGGCGATGTAGGCGCGGTCCGCGCCGATATGGGTCATCACCTCTTCGGAAGCGTCCGAGAAAACCTGCCCGTAACGTCCCTCGTTCATGTGCCCGTTCACATCGGTCCAGTCGACAGGCACACTGCGGTTCTGGGTGATCAGCGGCACCGAATCCGCCAGCGGCGACCGAAGCGAATTTTCGTGATCAATGAGCAACTTGCCTGCGGCGGCGCCCTGTTGTTTCAGGGCGCGCATCATCGCGACAAGGTTGTCGTCACGCAAGGTTTCCAGATCACGGATCGACTTTCCACCGGCCTGCGCGTCGGATTGTTCCGCGATCAGCTCGACCAGATCCTCGGTAAATTCCGGAACGTCCGTCAACCTGCTCCAGGGCCACGCCAGACAGGGGCCGAATTGCGCCATGAAGTGTTTCATCCCGGCCTCGCCACCGGCCACACGGTAGGTTTCAAACAGGCCCATCTGCGCCCACCTCAGACCAAAGCCGTAACGGATTGCATTGTCTATCTCTTCTGTCGTCGCAATGCCGTCGCGCACCAGCCAGAGCGCCTCGCGCCAGACGGATTCGAGCAAGCGATCGGCAATATGGGCGTCGATCTCGGCCCGCACATGCAGCGGCGACATGCCGATAGATTTCAGTATTTCCTTAGCTTTATCAATATTTTCCGGCGGATTCTTCACGCTTGGCACCAGTTCTACCAGCGGCAGCAGGTACACCGGATTGAATGGATGCGCGACCATCAGGCGCGCCGCCAGATCCGGGTGATTTTCCTGCAATTGCGATGGCTTGAAGCCCGAGGTCGAGGATCCGACCAGGGCCTCCGGTGCGGCGTGCTCCATGATCTCGGCCAGGGCCTGATCCTTGATGGACAGCCGTTCCGGCACCGATTCCTGAATCCAGTGCGCGCCGCGAACCGCCTCGGCTATGGTCGCATGGTAGCTGATCGCACCGCCCGTCGGCAGCGGAGTGTCATACAGCATCGGCAGGCTGCGGCGGGCATTGTTCAGGACCGCGCCGATCTTGCGCTCTGCTTCGGGGTCCGGGTCAAAGATGCGCACGTCCCAGCCCATGAGGGCAAAGCGCGCCGCCCAGCCGCCTCCGATGACGCCACCGCCGATAATCGCTGCTGTCTTCATGGCACAAGTGTCTCCGTATGTCCGTCGATGGCCAGGATCTGGCCGGAAATCATCCGCGCCTGCGGCGAGGCAAGGTACAGCACCATGTCGGTCACGTCGCCGGGCGTGACCCAGCTGCGCATGGAAACACCTTTGACGTATTGCGCGCGCACCGCATCGGGTGCGAGGCCCGAAGCGGCGGCCTCCATCGCAACCACCCGCTCCATGCGCGCGCCCGTGACCGCACCGGGACAGATTGCGTTGACCCGCACTCCGGCCGGGCCCAATTCCATGGCCAGGGTCTTTGTCAGGCCCACAAGGCCCCATTTCGCGGTGGCATAGGGCGAGCGCAGCGGATAGCCCATCAGGCCGGCGGTCGACGCGGTGATCACGATCGCACCACCGCCCTGCGCCCGCATCAGACGCGCCGCCCAGCGACAGGTCAGGAACGTGCCACAGAGGTTCACATCCAGACAGGCTTTCCAGCCCGCATAGTCCAGGTCTTCGATGCGCCCGGCAGGCCCGCCGGTCCCGGCGTTGGCACAGACCACGTCGACCCCGCCCCAGGCCGCTTCGACATCCCCGAGAAAGGCGGTCATGCCGGCTTCGTCCGTGACATCCACCCGGGCCACGATCTGTCCCGGCAATGCGGCGGTGGTCGCCGCGACGGCGTCGGCATCGGCATCACACAGCGCCACCCGATCTCCGGCGGCGACAAAGGCCTCGGCCATGGCGCGACCCAGACCGCCGCCACCGCCCGTGATCAGCACCCGCCTCACCGGCCGACCAGACGGGCCAGATCGTAGCCGTACCACTCGAGGATCTCGCGGGCAGCGCGTATCCGGTCAGGGCTGCTGGCGGCGGTGCGGTCCATGATCCAGACCCGTTGGCCCATGGGATCGCCGATGGCGGCCGTGCGGTTGCCGACATCCAGCCAATGCACCCAGAGCGCCCCCTCGTCCGTCGCGTACCGTCCGGCCCCGCGGGGCAAAAAGGCGCTGTCACGGCTCTGGCCGCCGTGCCCGATCTGCATTCGGTCCGGGCCGATCCGGACTGTCGCCCCCGCGGGCAGCCCGGCCCCCTGCACCACAACCCAGTCACCGCCCAACCGGTCGCTGGTGACATCCGCCTGAGACGCGACCTGAGAGGCCGGGTCGCGCAGGCTGACGACGCTTGGCGGCGCGACCGGCGCTGCGGCGCAGGCCGAGAGCAGCAGAACCAGCGCCAGGGCTCTCATCGCGCCACCGGCGCGCGTTTGCTGAGGCCAAGCTTGGCGCGCACCTGTTGCGGCGTCATGAGTCGGGCCCCCATGCGTTCGACGATGCCGGCCGCGCGCTCGACCAGCTGCGCATTGGTGGCAAGGTCGCCCTTGCCAAGCCAGAGATTGTCCTCGAGCCCGACGCGGACATGTCCCCCGGCCAGAACCGTCGCGGCGGCATAGGCCATCTGGTGACGCCCAAGGCCAAAGGCGGAAAAGGTCCAGTCCGGCGGCACGTTGCTCACCATCGCCATGAATGTAGAGAGGTCATCCGGCGCGCCCCAGGGCACGCCCATGCACAGCTGCACCAGTGCCGGACTGTCGAGGACGCCTTCGTTCACCAATTGTTTTGCGAACCACAGGTGGCCGGTGTCAAAGGCTTCGATTTCGGGTTTCACCCCAAGGTCGGTCATCATCCGCCCCATGGCGCGCAGCATCCCCGGGGTGTTGGTCATCACATAATCCGCTTCGGCAAAGTTCATCGTGCCACAGTCCAGCGTGCAGATCTCGGGCAGGCACTCGGCGATATGCGCGACACGTTCGGATGCGCCCACCATATCGGTGCCCGCACCGCTGAGCGGCAGCGGCGATTCGACCGGACCAAAGGTGATGTCACCGCCCATGCCGGCCGTCAGGTTCAGAACCACATCGGTACCGCTGTCGCGGATGCGCTCTGTCACCTCGCGGTACAGATCCAGATGACGCGCGGGCGCGCCGGTGTCGGGATCGCGCACATGGCAGTGCACGATGGCGGCCCCGGCCTTTGCAGCCTCGATCGCGCTGTCGGCGATCTGCTGTGGCGAGCGCGGCACATGCGGGCTTCGGTCCTGGGTGGCACCCGAGCCGGTCACGGCGCAGGTGATGAAAACCTCTTGGCTCATGTTCAGCGGCATCGGACCCTCCTGTTGACAGCTTTCAACCTTGCCGCTGGCGCCGCGCCGCACCATGCGGTAAATGCCATTCTCATGCAGAAATCGACAGAAACCCCGATCACCATCACCTTTCTGCTGTTCGAGCGGTTTTCCAATCTTTGTCTGGCCAACTGTCTCGAGCCGATGCGCGCCGCGAACGGGTTCTTGCCGCGACCTGCCTACCGCTGGCGCTTTGCGACCATGGATGGCGGCCCGGTGCGCACCAGTTCGGATCTGCCGGTCCTGCCCGATGGGGCGCTGGCGGGGTCCGGGGCAACCGACCGGCTGTTTGTACTGGCGAGTTATGACCACCTGCGCCACGACACGGCGGAAACGCGCCGTGCCCTGGCGCGGGCCGGGCAGCGCGCCGGAGAGGTGGTGGGACTGGATGCCGGGGCCTGGCTGATGGCGGGGGCCGGACTTCTGCGCGACCGGCGCGCAACGATTCACTGGGACCTTTCCGAAGCGTTTGCCGAGCGTTTCCTCGACATCACGGTCGAACAGGTGCCGCATCTGCGCGACGGCGACCGGGTGACCTGCGCCGGGGCGATGGCGGCATTCGACCTGACCCGCGCGATGATCCGGACGGATCTGGGACAGGCCATCGCGCTGGATGTGGATGGTCTGTTCCTGAGCGAGCGGCCCGCGCCACAGGCGGCGGCCGTGCGCGGCGATCCCCTGGTCACGCGGGCGACAGCCTTGATGCGCAAACACCTTGAAGCGCCGCTGGCCCTGGACGCGTTGGCGCGGGCGCTTGGCACGTCGTCGCGGACCTTGACGCGACGCTGTCAGGGGGCGCTGAACCTGACGCCGGGCGCGCTCTACCGGCATTTGCGGCTGTCTGCGGCCCGTCAACTGGTGGAATCCTCGACCCTGCCGGTGTCGGAAATTGCACTGCGCTGCGGTTATGACGATCCCTCGGCCCTGACCCGTGCCTTCCGGACCAGATTTGGCCGGTCGCCGCAACAGATGCGCCAGGCACTGCCGGGCTGACCCGGACGGCTGTTCATTGCAAAGCTGCAATCCCGGGCCAGTTTTGCCGCAATCCTCTGCCAGCGTGACGACGTGCCGTTTCGGCACAACAACGGCAGGAAAGAGCCAAGCCATGCACCATTATGCAGGTGTCACCCAGGGCCGGACCGATGTCTCCAGGCATGACCGGCTGTTCTCTCTGATGGCGCAGACCCAGGTACAGGGGCACATCCTGCGAGAGGCAGAAGAGTATCGCGTTGTCTCGCCCGCATTTGCCCGGCTGCTCCAGACCCGCGCCCTGGACTCGCTGCGTCCCTATTCCGACGCGGCATCCTCCCTGGCGGCGACGCCGCGAAACCCGGTCGCCACGACAAACTTTTCCGAACTGTCCGCACGCGAGGCCGGCGGCTTCACGTTGGCGACCTTGGCAAAGCGCTGCTTGAGGATCTTCTGAAGCTCACCCTCGGCGCCGCCGGCCAGCACCTTGGCGGCAAAGGTGCCGCCCTCTTCCAAGACATCAAAGGCAAAATAGGCCGCCGCCTCGCAAAGCGAGATGATGCGCAAATGGTCGGTCTGCTTGTGTCCGGACGAGGACGCCGCCATGTCCGACATCACCACGTCGGCCTTGCCGCCCAGCCACGCCTTGACCTGTTCGTCGGCGCCTTCCGCCAGGAAATCCAGCACATGCAGGTCGGCACCGGGGATCTGGTCGACCTCTTGCAGGTCGATGCCCAGAACCGTGCCAACCGCCTTGCCGCTTTTCTCGCCCAACGCGTTGACCCGCTTGACCGCGACCTGACACCAGCCCCCCGGCGCGCATCCCAGATCGACCACCCGGGCACCCGGCACCAGAAAGCGGAACTTTTCATCCAGCTCCAGTATCTTGAAGGCGGCGCGGCCGCGATAGCCTTCGGCCTGGGCGCGCTTTACATAGGGGTCGTTCAACTGCCGCTGCAGCCACCGGGTCGAGCTGAGCGTGCGGCCGCGCGCGGTCTTGACCTTGACCTTCAATTCGCGCTGTCCGCGCCCTGAGGTGTTCTTTCCCGTGGGGTCTTTTGCCATCTGTCCGATCCGTTCTGTCGCAGCCAGACATAGGCCGCGGCGGCGGGCGGCGCTAGGGGTCGTCGGCCCGCCACGGCCCCGGAAGGGGAAAAAAGCTGCAGAAATGCGCCAGAAGCGCCCGATCCCCCACGACGGCCAGGCCGGGCACCTCTGAGGGTGCGACACCGCCATAGACTGCCTGCGCCAGCGCCGTGGGATCGTCGGCGGTGAGGTGCAGGTCGGCATCGTCCGCGTCACCGGCCGTGACGGTCAGCCTGGCGTTCTCGATCCGGGCGACATGCGGGCGGCCGCCAAGGTTCAGTTGCAGGGTCATCTCGATCCCCCGGGCGCGGTCGGGCGCGAACATCGTCTCGAATGACATCAGCACCGAAGCCGCGCTCATCGGTTTGCCCGGCACAAGGCCGGGAGAGCGTGCGGCCCAGCGTCCTAGCTGCATGATCAGCGGCTTCAGTTCCGCCCCCCAGCCGGTCAGGGCATAGACCGTGACCGAGGCGGGCGGCGGCAGGCTGCGGCGGCACAGAACCTGCGCGGCTTCCAGCTCGGACAGGCGGGTGGTCAGGGTGTTGGAGCTGACTCCCGGCAGCGCTGCCTTGAGATCAGAGAATCGCAATGGCCCCGGCACCAGTTCCCGCACGATCAGAAGCGCCCAGCGTTCACCGATGATTTCCAGAGCGTGGGCCGTCGCACAGCCGTCGTCATAAGGTTTTTTGCGTGCCATTCCGCCTGCTTGGTTTCCGGGTGAAATCTTTTAGTTGCTTTTTTGAACCGCAAGGATGTTAATTTGAACATAGCATCCATCAGGGAGGTTCCAATGGCCTATTTTGACATTTTTCTCGCCCCGGTTGCGAACAGCAAGCGCGCGGATTATCAGGCGTTTCTCGAAAAGACCCACAAGCAGTTTCTGGGATACGGCGCGCTTGAGGTGGCGGATCTGTGGGGTGACGATGTGCCGGACGGCAAGGTCACGTCGCTGCCGATGGCGGTAAAGCTTGCCGACGGCGAAAGCGTGGCGGCCGGATACGTGACCTGGCCATCGAAAGAGGTCCGCGATGCCGGCTGGGCCAAGTTGATGGCCGAAGAGCCGGGCGGTGCGCTGCCGTTTGACGGCAAGCGCATGACATTCGGCGGTTTTTCCGAAATGCTGATCTCGCGCGCCTGAGTCGGGGGCCGTCAGTACGGTCCCTCTTCCAGTACACCGTCCGCGGTCATCTGCGCGTACAGCAGACCTTCGCGCAGGCCGCGGTCGGCCACGGAAAGCCGGTCGGTCGGCCAGCAGCGCAGCAGCGCCTGCAGAATCGCCGCCCCCGACATGATCAGCGCCTGCCGGTCCTGCCCGATGCGCGGGTCGCGGCGCCGTCCTGCGGGACCCAGCTCCAGGTAGCGGTTGATCACCGTCTCGATCTGATCGCTGGTCATGCGCAGCCCGTCGACCTTGGTCCGGTCATAGCGCCGCAGCCCGAGATGCGAGGCGGCGACGGTCGTGACCGTGCCGCTGGTGCCGACGATCTGAAAACCTTCGCGGGTCTGTTCGTCCTTGTAGGGTGCGAATTCGGCGAGGTTTTCCTCGAAGTACCAGGACATCAGCGCATACCGCGCGGCATCGTCGTCCACATCCGAGAACTGGTCGCGCAAGGTCGCCACCCCGAGCGGCACCGAAATCCAGTCCACCACCTTGGCCGCGGGGAACGGGCTGTCGAGTTGATGGAACCCGGCGTGCAACCGCATGATCGCCTTGGGACGTTCGGCATTGGGAACCGATGACAGGTCGATCCAGACCAGTTCGGTCGAGCCGCCGCCGATGTCGACCACAAGCAGCTGCTCGGTCTTGATCGAGACCAGCGGCGCACAGGAAATCACCGCCAGACGGGCCTCTTCCTCGGGCTGGATGATTTCAAGCTGCAACCCCGCCTCGCGCCGGACCTGACGGATAAAGTCATGTGCATTGACGGCGCGCCGACAGGCCTCGGTCGCGACCAGGCGCATACGTTTGACATTGTGGCGGTTGATCTTCTGCTGACACACCTTCAGCGCCGCCACCGTGCGCCCCATCGAGG
This sequence comes from Puniceibacterium confluentis, assembly GCF_007923445.1. Taxonomy (GTDB): domain Bacteria; phylum Pseudomonadota; class Alphaproteobacteria; order Rhodobacterales; family Rhodobacteraceae; genus Puniceibacterium; species Puniceibacterium confluentis. The sequence goes on from NZ_VOJI01000002.1 coordinate 188,888, forward strand.
CACGGCTGAGACGGCCGCTTTTCTCAAGCCCGGCCCCAAGCTGGACGGATTTGGAAAAGCTGTCGATCACATGGAACTGACTGCCCTTTGGCTGGGCAATCAACATGCGGCAACTGTTCGTTCCCAGATCCAGCGCGGCATACAGCTCGGCAGGATCCGGTTTGTCGGGCGCGGGGCTCTCGACCGGTTTCGGGAATGCGCCCGCACCCGTGGGACGCTCTGGCGCCATTATTGTGCGCCTTCCGATATACAAGTTGCACTCAGGATACGCAGGCGCGCGGCGGGCTGCAAGTTTCTTGGCAGGTTCCATCACAAAGGATTGTCATAGTACCCCGAGAGATAACGATACTCAGTGTTCAGAAAGTCGCGGATCGCCCGGACGGTGCCGTATTTCAGATCGTCCAGTTCCAGTTGTGCCATGCTCTTGTTCGCGCGGGCCAGCGTCACCTTGCGACCGGAAATGCGCGTCAGATCACGGGCCAGATCCCCCATTTCCTCGGTGCGGTAGATGCGGTCGTAGCGCATCGGTTTCGGCCCCAGGAACAACTCTGCGCCCAGACAGTGATGTTTGATCACCGAAGACGCCTCGCAATAGGCGGAGAGGTTGGAAAAAAAGAAATCCGGGTCGGGGTCTTTGGGCAGGTCGATCCGGCCCCGCAGGATCTTGCGGCAATTGTGCAGCTCTTTCAGATCCACCACCCGGTTGGTGTAGGCAGAGATCAGCCGTCTCACCGGATCCCGGACCACTGCAAACCGGAAATAGTCCGGATACTCCTGCCAGCGGTGCGGCCGGAAACGCTGTGTCGGATAGATGCCGTGCCAGGTATCGATGCCGATCTCGGATTTTGGCGGCAGGGTCACGTCCGGGTCGAGGCGCGCCAATGCAGCCTTGACCGACGAACACCCGGCCTTGGGAAGCGCCATATAGGCGATTTTATGTGCCGTGATCGCGATGACCATATGCCTGCCCGCTGCGTTTTCGACAGGCTACAGCCGAATGTCCGGCCTGACAATGAACCGGCCAAGATGAAAATCGTTCAACTTGACCCTGAACCGTTTTCCAGTCCGGCGCGGTGGTGCCGCTGCGCCAACTCGCTTAGGGTCCGGCGCATCACCTGCGTCGCGGAAAGCGTCGCATCCGTCGAAATCTGCCCCTTTGGTGCCGCATGTCGCGGCTACACAGGCTGCACCGGAACTATTGGGAATCATCCATGCCCGACGTCACCATTGTCTACTGGCGCGACATCCCGGCCCAGGTCATCGTTGGCCGCGGCCGCAGCGGCGCCAAGGTGCAGTTGGCCGAACGCTTCGAGCAGGCCATCGACCGCGCCGCGATGAAGACCGGCGCGGCGGGCACGGATGAATACCTCGCGGAATGGCGCAAGGCCGCTTCTTACCCGGTCGAGGGCACGCCCTCGGAAATCGCACGCTCCGAAGCCGACAGGCTTGAGGCGGAATATGATCAGGACCGTATCAAGGCACTGATCGCAAACAACGGGTGGGCCTGAGGGCCTTGCGACTGAAGGAGGCCGTGATGGCGCTGTTGAACTTCAAGAGACGGGACACTGTTCCGATGACCGCGAACGGTCAGGTGGAAAGCTTTCTGCAGGATTATTCCATCGAGGTGATGCCGCGCACTGCCGAAAAGGTCGCGGATTTCCGCGCACTGCTGCCGCAGGGCACCCGGGTCTACATCGCCCATATCGACGGCACTCCGATCGAGGACATGGTGGCGACCGCCCGGCGCCTGAACGCCGACGGGTATCAGGTGATGCCGCATTTCCCGGCGCGCATCATCAAGGACCGCGCCACTCTGGCCGACTGGATCGCGCGCTATCAGGGCGAGGCGGACGTGCGCCAGGCCCTGTTGCTGGCGGGCGGCGTCGCGACCCCGCAGGGCACCTTTGAAAATTCGATGCAGCTGATGGAATCCGGGTTGTTCGATGCGGCCGGCTTCACCCGCCTGCACGTCGCCGGCCACCCCGAGGGCAGCCGGGACATCGACCCGGACGGCGGCGACCGCGCCGTGATGCAGGCGCTGCACTGGAAACAGGCTTTTTCCGAGCGCACCGATGCCGAGATGGCGTTGGCCACACAGTTCTGTTTTGACGCGGACCCGGTCATCGCCTGGGCCGAGGGCCTGAAGGCCGCGGGCATCACCCTGCCTGTTCATGTCGGGATCGCCGGACCGGCGAAATTGCAGACCCTGATCCGGTTTGCCATTGCCTGCGGAGTCGGCCCCTCGCTGAAAGTGCTGCAGAAACGGGCGATGGACGTGACCAAGCTGCTGCTGCCCTACGAGCCGACCGAGGTTCTGTCCAGGCTGGCAGCGCACAAGGCGGCCTGTCCCGACAGCAATATCGCGCAGGTGCATTTCTTTCCGCTGGGCGGCATTGCAACCAATGCGGAATGGGCAATTGCCAACGGGGGTGCCGCCGGGGTACCTGCTGCGCGACAGGGCTGACGCAGGCCCCGGGAACGGATCGGACTTTCATGACGCTGGCATTGCTCTTCGACCTTGACGGCACACTTGTGCACACCGATCCGCTGCATGCCGCCGTCTTTGCCAGCTTGTTCGCCGACGCCGGGCGCGTGATCGACGAAGGGTTCTATCTGCGTGAAATACACGGTCGGCAGAACCTTGATATCTTTGCCGAACATTTTCCCGAGGAAGACGCGCAGGCAATGAGCGATGCCAAGGAAGCATCCTTCCGGGCCCTGCTGGGCGATTCCGCACAGCCGATGCCCGGAATCACCGCCCTGCTGGACCGGGCCGAAGCCGAAGGCTGGCCGGTCGCCGTGGTGACCAACGCACCGCGCGACAATGCCGACGCCATGCTGACTGCCATCGGGCTGGCCCCCCGCCTGCCCGTTCGCGTCATCGGCGACGAATGCGCGCGCGGCAAACCCGACCCGGCGCCCTATGCGGCGGCGATGGCTTTGCTGAAGGTCGCGCCCGACCAGTGCATCGCCTTCGAGGACAGCCCCTCGGGCCTGCGGTCCGCCCGGGGTGCCGGCGCCTTTGCCATAGGACTGCGGTCGTCGCTGACCGACGCGGCACTGCTGGACGCGGGCGCCCATGTCACCATCGCGGATTTTTCCGACCCCATCCTGCCGGCGCTTCTGGCCCGGCGTATCCCGTCCCAAGGAGCTTTCTCTGCATGACCCGCACCATCGTCGAGTCCAAGACCAAGACCGCCATCATCGGCTTTGACCAGCCCTTCTGCGTGATCGGAGAGCGGATCAACCCGACTGGCCGCAAGATCCTGGCCGCAGAGCTTGAGCAGGACGATTTTTCCCGGGTCGAGGCGGATGCCATCGCTCAGGTCGCCTGCGGCGCCACCATGCTGGACGTGAATTCCGGCGCGGTGTTCTCGAACAAGATGGCCGAAGATCCGCGCTATGCCGACAACAACTTTGTCGAACCGATGCTGATGCCCGAACTGATCCGCCGGGTGCAGGCGGTGGTCGACGTGCCGCTGTGCATCGACAGTTCGGTGCCGGGCGCGTTGCAGGCGGGTCTCGAGGCCTGCGAGGGTCGGCCGCTGCTGAATTCCGTCACCGGCGAGGAAGAGCGGCTGGAACTGGTGCTGCCGCTGGTCAAGAAATACAACGTTCCCGTCGTCGCGATCAGCAACGACGACACCGGCATCTCCGAAGATCCAGAGGTGCGTTTCGCCGTTGCCAAGAAGATCGTGCAGCGGGCGGCGGACTTCGGCATTCCGGCGCATGACATCGTGGTCGACCCGCTGGTGATGCCGATCGGTGCCATGGGCACCGCCGGGCTTCAGGTGTTCACGCTGGTACGCCGCCTTCGCGAGGAACTGGGCGTGAACACCACCTGCGGTGCGTCCAACATCAGCTTTGGCCTGCCCAACCGCCACGGCATCAACAACGCCTTCCTGCCGATGGCGATGGCCGCCGGCATGACCAGCGCCATCATGAACCCGGTCGGACTGCCGGTGCCGCCCACAAAAATCGCTGAAAAGCGCGCGGCGGTCGAGGCGGCAGGCATCATGCTGCCACCGGACATGGATGACGAGACATTCTGCCAGATGTTCGGGCTGGGCAGCACCAGACCCCGGCCGGGCAAGGAAATGGAGGCGATCCGCGCCGCCAACTTCCTGACCGACAACGACGCCTCGGGTGCGCAGTGGATCATGTTCAACCGCGACCCCAATGCCGCAGACGGTGGCGCGGGCGGGCGGCGTTCCGGCGGGCGGCGTCGGCGCGGCTGAGCGGTTTCAGCACCCCCTGAAGGCCGGGCCGCTCACAGCGGTCCGGTCGCGCGGTCCTTGGCCGGTACCGGACGCCACGGGGTAACCGGACACCACGGCGCGCGCCTCAGCACCGGGTCTTGCAGAGGTTTTCGCAGGGAATGCCATCCTTGTCGCCGTCCCGTTTGCTTTGCCCGCATTGCAGCAGCTTGTAACAGGCCTCGGCACAAGAGCTGAGCTGCTTGCAACTCAGATCCCGGCAATCGAATGCCTGTGCCAGACGGATCGCCGCCAGCCGGTCGGCAAAGTCCGCCTCCGGCGCGGCCAGGGCCGGGCATGCGGTCAGAGCGAGGCAGATCAGGGATAACCTCGGCATCGCGACTCCGTCCGGCCAATGTTAACGAATGGTTAAGATCTGCGCCCGCGCCCGACACAAGGCAAGCCTAATCAACGTCCGCCGGTTCGGCCTTCTGCGCCAGCGCCCAGGCACAGACCGGAAAATCCTCTTCGTTGTCCAGCCGGTCGGTTTCCGGATAGTAGACCGGCGGAAACGGCCCCACGACGTTGCGCATCCCGGCCCAGCGGTTGCCCCACTGATCCGCGACGATGTCCTCTTCGGCGAAACCGCATTCGATCAGGAGATTCTTCAATCCCCGGGCCGACCAGCGCGAGTTGTCGACCGGGGCGGCATGCAGCGGGACGAAGAACGGCACCGCCAGCCAGAAGAACCCGCCGGGCTTGAGCGAGGCAAGGACATGCTTTGTCGCCGCATAGGGCCGGTCGAGGTGCTCCCAGACCTGATCCGCCATGATCAGGTCGAACTGCCGTCCCGTGCCCTCCTGCTCGCCCAGCGGGGCGGCACAGATGTCATACTCGGGATAATGAAAGACCTTGTAGCTGCGGAACGGGAAGTTCTTGCCGGAGCTCCCGGAAATCTCGGCCGTGTCCAGCCCTTCCGGACCCAGCGCGCGAATCCAGGTGCGACTGCTCTTGGACATGACAATACGGTTGATGCTGGCCATCTGGGATTCCCTCTATACGTGCATGACACCCTGCCACGCCCGGAAGAGCATGGAAACCGCCCGAAATCACAAGCCGCCCACACCGGGCGCGAAAGCCGCACCCGCTTCACTCCGGCTGCGTTGTGGCTCACCTTATGGTGACGCCGCCGACACATCCCTTGCAGCCGGCCCGGCCAGGCCACATTCTGTACCCAACACCGCCGCTGCCCGGCGCTCCGCTGCAAGGATGTCTCATGCCGACCGAACGCCTCACCTTTCCGGGTCACTCCGGTGACCCCCTGTCGGCACGCCTGGATCTGCCGGACGGGCCGCATCTTGCGACCGCGCTCTTTGCGCACTGCTTCACCTGTTCCAAGGACATCCCGGCGGCCCGGCGGATCTCTGCCCGGCTGGCGGCGATGGGCATTGCCGTTCTGCGCTTCGACTTCACCGGCCTGGGCCATTCGCAGGGCGAGTTCGCCAACACCACCTTCACCTCGAATGTCGGCGATCTGCGCGCCGCCGCAGCCCTGCTTGTCGACCGCGGCATGGCGCCGACCTTGCTGATCGGCCATTCGCTGGGCGGTGCCGCAATCCTGCGTGCCGCCCCTGACATCCCGTCAGCCAGGGCGGTGGTCACCCTGGGCGCACCGTTCGATCCCGGACATGTCACCCACAATTTCGGCGAGGCTCTCGACACCATCCGCCGCGACGGCAGCGCCCCGGTGTCGCTGGGCGGCCGGTCTTTCACCATCACCGACAGTTTCCTCCGCGATGTCGAAGCCGCCGAGCTTGCGCCGGTCATTGCACATCTGAAGAAGGCGCTGCTGGTGCTGCATGCCCCGCGGGATGCAACCGTGGACATCTCGAACGCATCACAGATCTTTACCGCCGCGCGGCACCCCAAAAGCTTTGTCACGCTCGACGGTGCAGACCACCTGATCAGCGTCCCCCGGGATGCCGAATACGCTGCCAATGTCATCGCCGCCTGGGCCGGGCGCTATCTGGACCTGACACCGCCGGCACCGCCCATCGGCGCCCCCGAAGGCGTCATCCGGGTGTCCGAAGCCGACCCCGACGGCTTCCTGCAGGATGTGCAGTCGGGTCCGCATCACCATACGCTGGCGGACGAGCCCAAGGCCTATGGCGGCACCAACCGCGGCATGTCCCCCTACGGCTTTGTCGCCGCCGGTCTGGGGGCCTGTACCTCGATGACCATCCGGATGTACGCCCGGCGCAAGGGCTGGCCGTTGAAGCAGGTGCGTGTCGAAGTCTGCCACGACAAGGTGCATGCTCAGGATGCGGACCCCGGAGCCGAGGCGAAGATTGATGTCTTCCGCCGGCGGATCATGCTGGACGGCCCGCTTGACGGCGCACAGCGCCAGCGGCTGCTGGAAATCGCCGACAAATGTCCGGTCCACCGCACTCTGGAAACCAGCGCCCGGGTGGAAACCGAACTGGTCTGACCCCAAGCGGTTTCTTCTCTTTCCAAATACTCATCGCCGAGGCCGCCACCGCCGCCACGCCGCGGCGAACGGGCAACCGAGACACCGGCGCCTGAACCCTGCCCGCGGCAGGGCATCACTCTGCCTCACGCCTTCGGGTCATCGCCGGCAGCGGCGCCTGACGCCTGCGCGCCCCCCGTTTGCGGCACATATTCGGTCTCCATGCGATAGCACTTGCGTGGACCGGACACCTCCCAGGTGCTGCGCCAACAGGGCCAGTCGGAAAAATCATAGCCAACGTCATACTGGTCCGGGTCACACCAATGCGCCGCCGAGGCGACGCCGGAATCCGGAACAAACGCATGAAACGCCCGGCCATCGGCGAACAGCACGGCGATGCCGTCGGCGCTGGCCCGCCACAGATAACGCCGGTGGCCGTCCAGCGGGGCCTGTCCGGGCAGAAACAGACGGATCTGCTCGTCATAGACCAGACCCGTGGCCGCCGGTTTCAGAACCGCCTGCCCGTCTGCCTGCACAACCTGCCCGGCGCGCCGGTCATCAATCCGGCGGCGGATCCGCCACGACCCGACAAAATCCAGCAGTTCCAAAGCGCTCATACCGCGATCATCTCCACCTGTCCCACCGATACCGGCCCCTCGCCGTGCAACGCAATCCTGCCGTTGGCCCCGGGCCACGCAGTCCGCGCCCCCGTCCGCGTGCCCGTCCGCGCGCCTGTCTCCGCCCCCGCCCTTGTCGCTGAGGCAGGCGCAGTCTATGACCGCACGGAACGTCCTCACAAGCCACGAAAGGATCGCTGCCAATGATCCCCCGCTATTCCCGTCCCGACATGGTTGCCATCTGGGAACCCGCCACCAAGTTCCGCATCTGGTACGAAATCGAGGCACATGCCTGCGACGCCCAGGCCAATCTCGGCGTGATTCCCCAAGCCAGCGCCGACGCGGTGTGGAAAGCCCGCGACGTGGAATTCGATGTGGCCCGCATCGACGAGATCGAAGCCGTCACCAAACATGACGTCATCGCCTTTCTCACCCATCTCGCCGAACACATCGGCTCGACCGAGGCGCGCTTTGTCCACCAGGGCATGACGTCGTCGGATGTTCTGGACACCACCTTCAACGTCCAGCTGGTGCGCGCGACCGACATCCTGCTTGCGGGCGTCGACCGCGTTCTGGCGGCGTTGAAAACCCGCGCCCACGAGCACAAGGACACGGTCCGCATCGGGCGCAGCCACGGCATTCACGCCGAACCGACCACCATGGGCCTGACCTTCGCGCGGTTTTACGCCGAGATGGACCGCAACAAGAACCGGCTGGAAAAAGCCAGGTGGGAAATCGCAACCGGGGCCATCTCCGGCGCTGTCGGCACCTTTGCCAACATCGACCCGGCCGTCGAAGAGCATGTCTGCGACAAGCTGGGCCTGCGTCCCGAACCGATCAGCACCCAGGTGATTCCGCGCGACCGCCACGCAATGTTCTTTGCCACGCTCGGCGTCATCGCCTCGAGCATCGAAAACATCGCCACCGAGATCCGGCACATGCAGCGCACCGAGGTGCTGGAGGCCGAAGAGTTCTTTTCGGCCGGGCAGAAAGGCTCGTCGGCGATGCCGCACAAGCGCAACCCGGTGCTGACCGAGAACCTTACCGGACTGGCCCGCCTTGTGCGCATGTCCGTCGTCCCGGCGATGGAGAACGTGGCCCTCTGGCACGAGCGCGACATCTCGCATTCCTCGGTTGAGCGGGCCATCGGTCCCGACACGACCATCACCCTGGATTTTGCACTGCACCGTCTGGCGGGCGTGATCGAAAAGCTGGTGATCTATCCAGACAACATGCTGGCGAACATGAACAAGTTCCGCGGACTGGTGATGTCACAGCGGGTTCTGCTGGCGCTGACCCAGGCCGGTGTCAGCCGCGAGGACAGTTACAGGCTGGTGCAGCGCAACGCGATGAAGGTCTGGGAACAGGGCGCGGATTTCAAGACCGAACTGCTGGCCGACGCCGAGGTGACCGCGGCATTGAGCCCGGCGCAGATCGAGGAAAAATTCGATCTCGGCTACCACACCAAACACGTCGACACGATCTTTGCCCGGGTGTTCGGCAAGGCGTGAGCCAGCGTCCGGACGGGGCTGCGGCCCCGTCCCCGACAGTCTCCTGTTCCAGCGGCAAGGCTGCGAATGTTTCGGGAAATCAGCGCCTGCCCCCGGCCTCGCGGATTTGTGAATGACACTGCTGCCGGAAATTCATTTTCCGTGTTACGCTCGGGTTTCAACCACCGGAGGGAATTGATGAAGCTAAAAACACTTCTCACGGCATCACTCCTGGTCATCGCACCGACCCTTGCGGGTGCTTCATGTACGGGCCATTCACAATCGGCAATGTCCTGTGCGGACGGCATGGTGTATGACGGCGCTTCAAATAGCTGCAAGGCCGTAAGCGGCTGAAACCGCGCCATATTCTCAGATAGCGAAGGCGGCTGACCAGCCGCCTTTTGTTGTGCCGCGCACCACTGGCCCGGTCACGCGGACCGCCTGGACACAGGCGCGGTCAGATGGCTTTTTAGGCAATAATTCCAGCAAAAATTAACCGCTATGCGCTAGCCCTTGGTCCAAGGTCCAACGGAGCGTTACATGAACAGCCTCACCCCCATTGCCGCCCTGCCGAAACCCGGCAGCAGCGTCCGGATGACCCGCAAGGCCAAGGCCGCGATCATCGTTCAGTTCATCCTGAACGAAGGCGCGGATGTACCGCTGTCCGCGCTGCCCGAAGCCCTGCAGGAACAGCTGACGCAGCAGCTCGGGACCATGCGCTATGTGGATCGGGACACTCTGGCCCAGGTGGTGCAGGAATTTTCAAACGAACTTGAATCCGTCGGGCTGTCCTTTCCGGGCAATATGGCCGGCGCGCTGACGGCGCTCGACGGGCGCATCAGTGCCCGCACCGCAGCCCGGCTGCGCAAAGAGGCCGGGGTGCGGCAAACCGGCGATCCCTGGTCGCGAATCGGTGCCCTGGATCTGGACCGGCTCGAACGCATGGTGCTGTCGGAAAGCACCGAGATCGCCGCGGTCATGCTGTCCAAGATTGACGTGGCCAAGGCCGCCGCCCTGCTCGGACGTCTGCCCGGGGTCAAGGCGCGGCGCATCACCTATGCGGTGTCCATGACCGCCGGCGTCACCCCCGAAGCCGTGGACCGCATCGGGCTCAGTCTGGCCAGCCAGATGGACGCCGAACCGCCGCGCGCCTTCAACACGGCCCCGGTCGAACGTGTCGGCGCGATCCTGAATTATTCCGCTTCCGGGATCCGTGACGATGTGCTCGAAGGGTTGCAGGAAAGTGACAGTGACTTTGCCGACGCGGTACGCAAGGCCATCTTTACATTTCCCAACATTCCGCACCGGCTCAACGGGATCGACGTGCCGAAGGTCACCCGCGATGTGGACGCCGCAACCCTTGCCACCGCCATCGCCGGCGCGCGCAGCGAAGAGGAGGCCAGCGCCTGCGAATTCCTGCTGGAAAACATGTCCAAACGCATGGCGCAGGGCCTGCGCGACGAGGCCGCGGAAAAGGGCAGCGTCAAGTCCCGCGTCGCCGAAGAGGCGATGAATGCCGTTGTCTCGGCCATCCGCAACCTCGTCGCAGCCGGCGAGATCGAGCTGCTCTCCCCGGACGAGGCTGAGGACGACGGCTGAGACCGGCGATCCCGCCGCCACCGGTCGGTCACATGGCCGGGTCGACCGGGACGAAAATTCCGTCAGAGATGACACCGCGTTCCCCGGAAAACCGCGTCACCTGTCGCAGCGACGCGGGCGCCGCAGACTTGTGATCCGCACCACCGCGTCCTAGGTCTGGGACAATTCTATTGCGGGAGCATTGCGTGAGTCAGACCCCATCACGTGACAAGGACGACGGCAGTTGGCCGGACTGGCTTACCGATCGCGGACTGCGCGGCGTGATCTGGGTGATGCTGCGGATTCCGCTGCGGCTGCGGCTGTGGCTCATGGGGCGATTTGTGGCCCGTGTCATAGCTCCCCTCACCGGATACCGGGAGCGGGCTGTCGAGAACCTGACCCACGTCTGGCCGGATATGCCTGCGTCGGAAAAGCGCAAGATTGCGGACGGCGTTGCCGACAATGCCGGGCGCACCATGATTGAAAATTATGACGTCATCGGCCTGCGCGACCGGATGCGCGGGGCCACGCTGTCCGGCGACGGGCTCTCGGCCGTGGCCGCAGCCCGGGCCGAGGGTCGGCCGGTCCTGTTCGTCACCGGCCACTTCGGCAATTTCGAGGCGCCGCGGGCGGCGCTGGTGGCACAGGGATACGAGATCGGCGGCCTGTACCGCCCGATGTCGAACCCGTTCTTCAATGCCCATTATGCGCAGAACATGCACCGGCTGTCGGGGCCCGTGTTCGAACAGGGTCGACGCGGCACAATGGGCCTGCTGCGTCACATCAAGGACGGTGGCATGGGCGTGCTGCTGTTCGATGTCTATGACAGCGCCGGCACCCCCATCGACTTCCTGGGCCGCCCTGCCCCGACCCTGACCTCGGCGGCGGACATCGCGCTGCGCACAGGGGCGCTGATGGTGCCGTTCTTCGGTCTGCGCCTGCCGGATGGCCAGAGTTTCGAGGCGATCTTTGAGGCGCCGATCCCGCATGGCGATCCGGTGGCGATGATGCGCGAGGCGACGGCGCGGCTGGAAGCGCGGATTCGCGAAAACCCCGAGCAGTGGTTCTGGATTCACCGCCGTTGGAAGCCGCGGCGTCAGCGCAGGCGCGCGGCGGCGAAAATCGGTCCGTAATTTGCGCCCTGGACCAGCACGACAATCGGCTCGGTGCCTTTGACAGCGGTTGTGGCGGCAAAGCTGCCCTGACCGTTCCAGCGTTCGACAACTGCCCATCCGGTGACGATGTGGGAATAATCAATCGTGCGCCCGGCATTTTCGCCGCGTTGGATCACAACCGCCTCGTGCGGTTTGTAGCGTGCCACTGCAATCTCCATCGGGCCCGCATTCCTGCCGCTGCTGGCACGGATCGACAGCACATCGCCGCTGCGCGAAATCTGCAGACTGACCGGCGAAGGTTTGGATTTGTGCGCCTTGATCAGGGCGGCCACGTCTTTCGGCCTGTTGCCGACAACGTCGTGCCGACCGTTCACGATCATCTGCGGCGTATAGATCGACCGGTTGCCTAGCGCGGCGGCATATCCCTTTTGCCGCGTCGTGTAGGCCGGGCTGGCAAATTTGTCCTTCCAGCCGATATAATCCCAGTAATCCACATGCAGCGCCAGCGGGATGACATCTTCGCGCCCGTCGAGGTCCGCCAGAAGGGCATCGGCCGGCGGGCAGGAGGAACATCCCTGCGAGGTGAACAGTTCGACGACGACCGGGCTCTGCTGCGCCGACACCGCTCCGGCGGCCAGCATCAAAAGGCCCATGGCGCAACTGATGAGGTGTCGCATCAAACGTCCGATCCTGATTGGTCTGTTAACGATCCCTAGCCATCCGGCTCTGAAATAACCAATCAAGGTTTTGCGAGAGTCGGTGAACGGCGCAGCCCGGAATACCGGCAGCGCTCAGGAAATATGCGCCGCTGAGCGCAACTGCTTTTATCCATCCATTGTGTGCGACGGTATACCAAAATTGTCGCACCCCCCTTGATCGGGCCACAGGCTTGATGCAGATAGCGTACCAGACCCAACGAAATCCATTCGTACCTCAAGGGAGACCCCCATGCCCATTTCCGTCGGACAGGACACCGCCAAGACGCGCAAAACGCTGAGCGTCAACGGCAAGTCCTTCAGCTACTACTCGATCCCAGCCGCCGAAGCGGCCGGTTTGGGGGATTTCTCCAGGCTGCCAGTGGCCCTGAAGGTGGTGCTGGAAAACATGCTGCGGTTCGAGGATGGCAAGACTGTCACCGTGGACGACATCAAGGCGTTCGGTGACTGGGCGCAGAACAACGGCCAGTCCAACCGCGAGATTGCCTATCGTCCGGCCCGCGTGCTGATGCAGGATTTCACCGGCGTTCCCGCCGTGGTCGATCTCGCCGCGATGCGCGACGGCATCAAGGCACTGGGCGGCGATCCGCAAAAGATCAACCCGCTGAACCCGGTGGATCTGGTCATCGACCACTCGGTGATGATCGACGAGTTCGGCAACCCGCGCGCCTTCCAGATGAACGTCGACCGGGAATACGAGCGCAACATGGAGCGTTACGTTTTTCTGAAATGGGGTCAGAAGGCGTTCAACAACTTCCGCGTTGTGCCCCCTGGCACCGGCATCTGCCACCAGGTGAACCTTGAGTACCTGTCGCAGACCGTCTGGACCGATGTCGACCAGAACGGCGACGAGGTTGCCTATCCGGACACTCTGGTCGGCACCGACAGCCACACCACCATGGTCAACGGCGCCGCTGTCCTGGGCTGGGGCGTCGGCGGGATCGAGGCCGAGGCCGCGATGCTGGGGCAGCCGATCTCGATGCTGATCCCCGAGGTCGTCGGCTTCAAGCTGACCGGCAGGATGATGGAAGGCACGACCGGCACCGACCTCGTGCTGAAGGTCGTCGAAATGCTGCGCGCCAAAGGCGTGGTCAGCAAGTTCGTCGAATTCTACGGCGAAGGTCTGGACCATCTGCCGCTGGCCGACCGCGCGACGATTGCCAACATGGCACCGGAATACGGCGCGACCTGCGGTTTCTTCCCGATCGACCAGGAAACCCTGCGCTATCTGGAAATGACCGGCCGCGACACCGACCGCATCGCCCTCGTCGAAGCCTATGCCAAGGAGAACGGCTTCTGGCGCGACGCGAGCTATGATCCGGTGTACACCGATACGCTGGAGCTGGACATGGGCACCATCGTGCCCGCGATCTCTGGTCCCAAGCGGCCGCAGGATTATATTGCTCTGGACAAGGCGGCCTCTGCATTCGGCACCTATGTCAAAGGCGTGCGCGACACCAAGGGCGCCTCGGCCAACGCCGAAGTGCGCTGGGAAAGCGAAGGCGGCCAGCCCGAGCCTGCCGACATCCCGGGCGACGAAGGCCATCACAAGCGGGGCTTTGTGGCGACCGAGGACAACAAGTATCAGCTGCATGACGGCTCGATCGTGATCGCCTCGATCACCTCCTGCACCAACACCTCGAACCCTTATGTGATGATCGGCGCGGGCCTGGTCGCCCGCAAGGCGCGCGCGCTCGGGTTGAACCGCAAGCCCTGGGTCAAGACCTCGCTGGCGCCGGGTTCGCAGGTCGTGTCGGCCTACCTCGAGGCGGCGGAACTTCAGGAAGACCTGGACGCCATCGGCTTCAACCTCGTCGGTTATGGCTGCACCACCTGCATCGGCAACTCCGGCCCCCTTGCCCCGGAAATCAGCAAGTGCATCAGCGACAATGACCTGATCGCTACCTCGATCCTGTCGGGCAACCGCAACTTCGAAGGGCGGATCAGCCCGGACGTGCGCGCCAACTACCTGGCATCGCCGCCTCTGGTGGTCGCCTATTCGCTGGTGGGCGACATGAACGTCGACATCACCAGGGATGTGATCGGTCAGGACAAGGATGGCAACGATGTCTATCTGAAGGACATCTGGCCGACCAGCAAGGAAGTCGCCGAACTGGTCGAGCGCACCGTCACCCGCGCCTCGTTCCAGGAAAAATACGCCGACGTCTTCAAGGGCGACGAGAAATGGCAGGGGGTCGAAACCACCGATGCCCAGACCTACGACTGGCCGGTGTCCTCGACCTATGTGCAGAACCCGCCCTATTTCCAGGGCATGAGCAAGGAACCGGGTGTCATCACCAACCTTGAAAACGCCCGGGTTCTGGCGCTGCTGGGCGACATGATCACAACCGACCACATCTCGCCCGCCGGATCGTTCAAGGACACGACACCGGCAGGCAAGTACCTGATCGAACGTCAGGTGCCCCAGCGCGAATTCAACTCTTACGGTTCGCGTCGTGGCAACCACGAGATCATGATGCGCGGCACCTTTGCCAACATCCGCATCAAGAACGAGATGCTGGACGGCGTCGAGGGCGGCTATTCCAAGGGACCGGACGGCGCGCAGACCTCGATCTTCGACGCGGCGATGGCCTATCAGGCGCAGGGCACACCGCTGGTGATCTTTGGGGGCGAGCAATACGGCGCAGGCTCGAGCCGCGACTGGGCTGCCAAGGGCACGGCCCTGCTGGGGGTCAAGGCCGTGATCGCGGAATCCTTCGAGCGGATCCACCGGTCCAACCTCGTCGGCATGGGCGTCATCCCGTTCGAGTTCACCGGCGGCGACACCCGTAAATCGCTGGGTCTGACCGGCGAGGAAACCGTGTCGATCAGCGGTCTGGACACGATCAAGCCGCAGCAGGAGGTGCCCTGCACGATCAAGATGGCGGACGGGTCCGAAAAGACCATCCAGATCAAGTGCCGGATCGATACCGCGATCGAGATCGAATACATCGAACACGGTGGCGTGCTGCACTATGTGCTGCGCAACCTCGCAGCCGCCTGAGGCTCACGCGATCGAATGACATGACGAGACCGCCGGGGGCCATGCGCCTCCGGCGGTCTGCTTTTGCAAGGTCGGCGGCACGCGGCGAGCGCTGGCGGGATCCTGCGCAGCAACCCGCCCATAACCATTTCGTGAGCGGACGAATCGCGTCTTCGCTCGTTTAGTCTCTGCAGACGCTCCCCGCTCAAGAGGGGGCCCGGCAGAGGCGAGACAATGAAACTGACTTTTATGACAATCGTCCAGGCGGCCATTCTGGCAGTTCTGATGGTGGCGGGGGCCTATGCCTCGAACCACAGCCCAAAGGGCTGCCCCTCTCTGCATGCCGAATCGCAGTGCGAATTGTAGCCGCGGAACGGACCAGATCCGACACAGCAGCAGGCAGGGATCACTCTGCCTGCGCCGCCTTCAGAGCCGGCAAAAAGCGCTGTTCGTAATCGCTGCCCACCAGCGGGCCTGCGTAGCGGAACAGCACCACACCCTCACCACTGACGATGAAGGTCTCGGGCGGCGCGGTCACCCCCCAGTCGATGGCTGTGCGCCCCTTGGGATCGAATGCGACACCGGCAAACGGATTGCCGTCGTCGTCAAGATAGCTCAGCGCATCCTTGGCCTGATCCTTGAAATTCACGCCGATGATCGTCATGCCCTCGGCCTGCATCTGCAACAGCCTGGGGTGTTCGGCACGGCAGGGCGGGCACCAGCTCGCCCAGAAATTCACCAGGGTGACCTCGCCGCGCGTCAGCATGTCCGCCGTGACACCGGGATAATCGCCCAGCGTGTCCGAGGTGATGCCCGGGGCCGGCTGGCCGATCCGGGTCGAGGGCAGCCCCTGCGGGTCGTCGCGGAACATCCCGACATAGGCCAGCGCCGCAAAGGCCGCAAAGATCAGCGGCGGCGCGATCATCAGCGGGGAAATTCTAGCCATTGCGCTTGCTCCGCTTCTCGACCAGGTCCAGCGCCGCCTTGGTCCTGCGAGCCCGCAGGATGCTGACCGCAACAAGCAGGACGATCAGACCCAGCGAGACGGCATAGGACGACAGGACCGCGCCCGCGTATTTTCCCAGATCCGGCATCATCCCTGCTGCTCCCGTGCGATCAGGGCGCGGGTGCGCCGCGCCCGGATTTCCGTCTGGGTGCGCAGGAACACCAGCGCGACAAACAGCAGCACAAAGCCCGCGATGCTCAGCAGCAGCGGGTGATAGAACACATCGGCCACATTCTCTTCCTTGTCGAGGCTCAGCGACGCGCCCTGGTGCAGGCCCTGATTCCAGAAATTCACCGCATAGCGGCTGAGCAGCGCAAACACCGACCCCACCAGACACAGGATCGAAGTGAGATCCGCCGCCGTGTCGTCATCTTCGATCGCCGACCACAGGGCGATATAGCCCAGGTAGAACAGGAACAGGATCAGGAACGAAGTCAGCCGGGGATCCCAGACCCACCAGGTGCCCCACATCGGCTGCCCCCAAAGGGCGCCGGTCGCCAGGGCGATCACCGTCATGACGGCCCCCACCGGGGCCGCGGCCCGGGCCGCAAGCGCGCTGACATGGTGCCGCCGGATGATCCAGATCATCGAAGCGATCAACATCATGATCCAGGCATTGATCGCCATCAACGCCGCGGGCACGTGCAGGTAGATGATCTTGACCGTCGATCCCTGCCGGTAATCCTCGGGTGTGAAGAAGAACCCCCAGATCAGCCCCACGGTCAGGCACAGCACTGCCAGTCCCGAAACCCACGGCAGAACGACATCCGTCGTGCGGATGAACTTGACCGGATTTGCATATTCCCAAAGCGACATGTGCCTGACCTATCCCCCCTGTCCGCCGGTTACAAATCAAACCGCCGTGCGCTCCGTGCCAAGGTGACAGATCCGCACAGCGCCCCTAGCGCAGATTGATGCGCAGCACCGCGGCACTGGCAAAAGGCAACAACGCCATTGCCCCGAAACTGATTCCGGCCAGCAACATCAGCGGTGTGGCGACGTCGAGCCCGTCCGCCCCGCGCCGCGCCACCTCGGCGCCAAAGATCAGCGTCGGCACATAAAGCGGCAAAACCAGCAGCGACAGCAGCAGCCCGCCGCGTTTCAACCCGATGGTCAGTGCCGCGCCGAACGTTCCGATCACCGACAGGGCCGGCGTGCCGACGGCCAGTGACACCAGCACCCAGAGATATCCGTCCGGCGCCAGGTTCAGCAGCACACCCAGCAGCGGCGCCGCCAGCACCAGCGGCAATCCGGTGGTGATCCAGTGCGCCAGCGCCTTGATGCTGACCACTCCCTCGATCGGCAGGGGGGCCGTGGCCAGCAGGTCCAGGGACCCGTCCTCCCAGTCCAGCGCCAGGATGCGGTCCAGCGACAACAGACAGGCCAGCAGCGCCCCGATCCACAACACCCCCGGCGCAATCCGCGCCAGCAGCGCGGTCTCGGGTCCAACTCCGAACGGCACGAGCACGGTGACGATCAGAAAGAACGCCAGCCCCAGACCAAAGCCGCCCCCTGCCCGGACGCCAAGCCGCAGATCCCGCGCCAGAAGCGCCCTCACAGAAACGCCTCATCGGCCTGCGCGGCCCTGGGCGCGGCCCGAAAGGCACTCAGGTCCAGAACCGCTGCCTCCTCCAGCCCCAGATCTATATGCGTCGCCATCAACGCCGAACCGCCAGCCGCCAGATGCGCCCGTACCGCCGCAGCGAACAGCCCGACCGACGCCGCATCCAGCGACACCGTCGGTTCGTCCAGCACCCAGACGGGACGCCCGGTGACCATCAGCCGCGCCAGCCCCAACCGCCGCTTCTGTCCTGCAGACAGACTGCCCGCCAGACGGGCGGCAAGATCGCGCAGATCAAAGGCAGCAAGCGCCGCGTCGATGTCCTCCCGACCAAAGACCGCCGCCCAGAAGCTCAGGTTTTCCGCCACCGTCAGCATGGATTTCAACCCGTCGGAATGCCCGGCATAGGCCATACGGTCATCGGCGCCGGAAATGGACCCGGCCTGCGGCGGCTGCAATCCGGCGACGGTGCGCAGCAGAGTGGTCTTGCCGACGCCGTTGGGCCCGCGCAGGATCAGCGCCGCGCCCGGCGCCAGCACAAAGCTCACGCCCTCCAGCACCGCCCGTCCGCCGCGCGAAATTTCCAGATCCGTGACCGTCACCATCATGGCACATGACCTAACCCACCCCAGCGACGGACAAAAGCGGCAAAACACGCGACAACCACCGACCCTCGTCCCCGGCATCTCCGGGGTGCAGACATGCCAAGGGTGCGGGGGCTGGCCCTCACTCAGGCTTCCGCCACCGGCGCAGCGTGCAATGCAGCCGCGCCCCGCCCGATCAGACCGGCAGCACGGCCAGCGCCACGCGGCGGCCCTCGGACAACAGCACGTTGTAGGTGCGGCAGGCGGACGGCGAGTTCATCACCTCGACCCCGAGCCCCGCCGCCTCGAGCCGGTCGCGCAGCGTCCGCGGAAGATGGGCGATTTCGCTGCCGGTTCCGACGAAGATCACATCGACGTCCGCACTCAGACGCTCCAGCGTGGCCAGATCCTCCAGCCCGCCCCAGGGCTCGACTCCCCGCAGCGACACACAGACCGGGCCGCGCACCGGCTTGCCGTCGATCCGGAAGAATCCCGGGCCATATCCCTCGATCGGAAGCGCGTCCGTGTAGATGACTTCATTCATACGCATGGCGTCAAACCCCTAGTCCCACACCGGCAACCCGAGAATGATTGCCACAAGAATAATGAAATAGGCCACGCTTCTGTAAAATCTTTCAAGTCCGGGCCGGAACAAAACCGCCCCCAAACGTGCACCCGCGCCATAAGGTAGCAGCAGAATCAGGCCCAAAACAACCGCAGGCAGTGTCAGCAGACCCTGCATCGCCATTAGCGGCACCAACAACAGGCTGGTCAAGGTCAGGAACACCAGCGCCGTCGCCCGTGACGTGGCCACGGAATCACGCCCTGCCAGTTGGAACAGCACCATCACCGGCCCCAGCAGCCCTGTCGCCCCGCCCACGAACCCGGTGGCAAAGCCGATGGCCGAGCGGGCCGCGACGGTCGGGGAGGTCGCATAGCGCCACCCGGCACACAGTGCCAGCAATGTCGACGCGGTCACCGCGATCACCGTCCAGCGCAACACGATCAGGTCACTCACCCGCAGCACCCATAGCCCGAGCGAGGCTGACAGCGTGGCACAGACGATCATCACCGCGACGCCGCGCCGGTCGACCTGTCCCCAGGCCCGCGGCAACACGGTGACCAGCGACGATACCGCTGAAATGGCAAAGGCTGCCACCGCGACCTCGAAGGGCACCAGCGTCGAGGCCACCGGCATGAAGATAAGCGCCGCCCCGAAGCCGGCAAAGCCATAGACGGCACCGGCGACAAAGACGGTTGTGACCAGTGCCCAGAGTCCCGGCAAAGCCAGGGTCTGGGCCAGCAGGTCAGGCATCAATATTGGCGTATTGGTTGCCGGAATTGGCGTCAGGACGGGTCCAGTCCCGCTTGACCCCAAAGCGCAGCAGCAGCGCCGAGGCGATGAAGATCGACGAATAGGTGCCGACAAAGATGCCCCACATCATCGCAAAGACAAAGCCCCGGATCACGTCGCCGCCCAGCACGAACATGGCGATCAGCGCCAGCATCGTGGTGAGCGAGGTCATGATGGTCCGGCTCAGGGTCTCGTTGATCGAGATGTTGAGAATCTCTTTCAGCTCCATCTTCTTGTATTTGATCAGGTTTTCGCGCACGCGGTCGAACACGACAACGGTGTCGTTCAGCGAATAGCCGACGATAGTCAGCAGCGCCGCGATGATCGCGAGATCGAACTTGATCTGCACCTCGGAAAACACGCCGATTGTCAGAATCACGTCGTGCACCAGCGCCAGAACCGCACCGACGGCAAACTGCCATTCGAAGCGCAGCCAGATATAGATCAGCACCGCCCCGATCGCGAGCAGCACCGCGATCACCGCCGTCTGGATCAGCTCACCCGACACTTTGGGACCGACGGATTCGACCGAGGCAAAGCTGATGTCAGGCGCAACCGTGGCCAGAGCCTGGCGCACCTGTTCGGTGACATCGGCCGAGATCGATTCTTCGGCGTTCTGCGCCTCGATCCGCACCATCGACACGTTGTGATCCGCCTCAAAGCTTGGATCGAACACTTCGGAGATGCTGATGTCGCCCAGGTCCATCGGCTGCAGGGCAGCGCGGTAGGCGCCCACATCCACGGGCTGCGCGCTGACCGTGCGGATCGTCGTGCCGCCGCGGAAGTCGATGCCGTAGTTCAGCCCCTGCAGAAAGAACGAGGCCAGGGCGACCACCATCATCACAGCCGAAATCCCAAGCCAGAGCTTGGAGCGGCCAAAGAAGTCCCAGTTCGTATTGTCGGGCACCAGTCGCATGCGCATCAGGAGAGACCTTTCAGACTTCGATGGTTGCGGGGCGCGTGCGGCGGAACCACATCGCAATCAGCAGCCGGGTGACAAAGATGGCGGTAAAGACCGAGGTGATGATCCCCAGTCCCAGGGTGAGAGCAAAGCCGCGCACCGGACCCGACCCCATCGCGAACAGGATGATCGCGGTGATGATCGTGGTGAGGTTGGCATCGACGATCGCGCTCTGTGCCTTTTCGTACCCCAGTTCGATTGCCCGTGCCGGCCCGCGCGCGGTGCGCAGCTCTTCGCGGATCCTCTCGAAGATCAGCACGTTGGCATCCACGGCCATGCCGACCGTCAGGACGATCCCGGCGATGCCCGGCAGCGTCAGCGTGGCACCGATCATGCTGAGCAGGCCGAACAGCAACGCAATGTTGATCACCAGCGCGATGTTGGCGAACAGACCGAACAGCCCGTAGGTCAGGAACATGAACAGCAGCACGGCGCCAAACGCCACCACGGTCGCGACCCGGCCCGCGTCGATGCTGTCCTGCCCCAGTTCCGGGCCGATGGTGCGCTCTTCAAGGAAGTCCAGACCGGCAGGCAGGGCACCCGCCCGCAGCAGCACCGCCAGATTTGTCGATTCCTCGACCGAGAAATTGCCGGTGATGATGCCCGAGCCGCCGGGAATATGGCTCTGGATCACCGGGGCGGAAATCACCTCGCCATCGAGCACGATGGCAAAGGGAGAGCCGATGTTGTTCGCGGTATAATCGCCGAACTTGCGCGCGCCCGAAGGGTTGAAGCGGAAATTCACCGCCGGGCGACCGTTCTGGTCAAAGGCGGGCTGAGCGTCGACCAGTTCCTCACCGGTGACGACCGGTGCCTGCTCAAGCGTATAATACAGCCCCTCCTCGTCCGATGCGGGCAGGATTTCGTTGCCGACACCGGCGACGGCCTGCGCATCCGAACCACGGCCCACCACCGGCTGAAAGGTCAGTTGCGCCGTGGTGCCGATGATCGCCTTGAGCTCGGCGGTCGAGCCGATGCCCGGCACCTGGATCAGGATCCGGCTGGTGCCCTGACGCTGAATCGTCGGCTCTCGGGTGCCGACGGCGTCGATACGGCGGCGAATGATTTCAAGGCTCTGGCGCACGGTACGTTCGTCCGTCGCCTGGCGTTCCGCCTCGGACAGGGTGATGACGATGTCACTCTCCACGCCGTTGACCTCGAGGTCGGTCGACCCCGCGCCGGTCAGCGACACCACCGGTTGCGCCAGGCCCCGCACAACCTCCAGCGCGCGGGCCATGCCTTCGGGCCGCGAGATTCTGACCCGCAGCTCCATCGCTTCCGAGGGTTGCAGGCGCACGGTTCCGACAGCGTCCCGCTCGGGGCGCAGGGCGTCCCGCACCTCGGGCCAGAGCGCTTCCAGCCGCGCGGCGTAGACATCGGCCACCTTGACCTCGGCCAGAAGATGCGCGCCACCGCGCAGGTCCAGCCCGAGGTTCACAAGGCCCGAAGGCAGGAATGACGGCCACTGCGCCTCCTGCGCCGCAAGCTCGGCGGTCGTCCCCTGGGTCTCGATGGTTTTTACCGCATCATTGTGCATCTCGACACGGGTATAGAAAGCGTTCGGCAGGGCGAAGAACACGCCCAGGGCAACGAGCCCCCAGATGACGACACGTTTCCATAGATCAATCTGCAACATGGCATGGGCCTATTTGAGGTCGGTAAAAAGGGGGTCGTTCTGTCGGCGGACCGGATCAGGTGTTCGCGGCCGGCTCGGTCTTGGACAGCACCTGCGCGATGGTGGACTGCACCACACGCACCTTGACGCCTTCGGCCAATTCGACCTCTAGCTCGTTGTTTTCCTTGACCTTGACAACCTTACCGATCAGCCCGCCCTGGGTCACGACCTGATCGCCGCGCCGCAGTGCCGCGACCATCTTCTGGTGATCCTTGAGCTTTTTCTGCTGCGGACGGATCAGCAGGAAGTACATGATCGCAAAAATCAGGATCAGCGGGACGAACTGCGCGATGGCACTGGTATCCATGGGGGCTCCTTTGGCATGAGGCGGGGCACCCCCGCTCGAATTGCGCGGAACCTATGTGCTGCGGCGCGGCTTTGCAAGGCGGGTTCGGAACTCCCTGATCAGGTCACAATGGTGGCGCGCACAGGTCAGAGCGGCGGAACATCCGGGCAGGTGCGCCAAATGACCGGGGCACGCCGCGTGCGCCCGGTCAAAGACAAAGGTCGGCGCGATCAGGCTTCGAGTGCCCGCAGGCGCCGGATCAGGCTGGAGGTGTCCCAGCGGCCTCCGCCGAGTTTCTGGACATCCTTGTAGAACTGGTCCACCAGCGCCGTCACCGGCAGCGAGGCCCCGATGTCGTCAGCGGCCTGAAGACAGATGCCCAGATCCTTGCGCATCCAGTCGACGGCAAAGCCGTGTTCGAACTTGTCATCCAGCATGGTTTCATACCGGTTGGACATCTGCCACGAACCGGCGGCCCCCTGGCTGATCACCTCGACCACCGACCGTCCGTCCAGCCCGGCCTTTTCGGCAAAGTGCAGCGCTTCGGACAGGCCCTGCACCAGACCGGCGATGGCGATCTGGTTGCACATCTTGGTCATCTGGCCGGCACCGCTGTCGCCGATGCGGCGGCAGGTCCGGGCATAGGCGTCGATCACCGGCACCGCTGTCTCGAAGGCCGCGCCGTCACCGCCGCACATCACCGACAGGACGCCGTTTTCGGCCCCCGCCTGCCCGCCCGACACCGGCGCGTCGATGAACGAGACACCGGCACCGGCTGCCGTGGCATAAAGCTCGGCAGTCACATTGGCGGAAACCGTGGTGTGATCGACGAACACCGCGCCCTTGCCCATGCCGGCAAAGGCTCCGTCCTGCCCCAGACAGACCGAACGCAAATCCGCGTCGTTGCCGACACAGGCCATGACGAATTCCGCGCCCTGCGCGGCCTCGCGCGGGGTTGTCGCCATCGCGCCGCCGAATTCCTTTGCCCAGGCCTTGGCCTTGGCCGTGGTGCGGTTGTAGACGGTGACATCGTGCCCGGCCTTTGCCAGGTGCCCGGCCATCGGATAGCCCATCACGCCCAGACCCAGAAATGCGACTTTTGCCATGCTCGGCTCCCTCTGTTTCGCTGTCCCCTCAAGTCCTGACCGCAGGGGCGGCTCTTGGCAAGGGGCGGCTGTCGGGGTAACCCGGACCCCACGCGACCTGGCGCGGAAGACGGAGACGGACATGGGGTTTCTATTCAGATGGCTGCTGCGTCTGACGTCGGCAGCGATCCTGCTGACGGTGCTGGCAGTGCTGGTCGTCTACTATCTCGGCTCGCGGTCGCTGCCCGACTACGACAAGACGCTGGCGGTGCAGGGCCTGACGGCGGATGTCGAGATCGTGCGCGACAATTCCAACGTGCCGCACATCATGGCGCAATCCGACCGGGATGCCTTTTTCGGTCTGGGATATGCCCATGCGCAGGACCGGCTGTGGCAGATGACGCTGCTGCGCCGCACGGTGCAGGGGCGGCTGTCGGAAATATTTGG
Organism: Puniceibacterium confluentis; assembly: GCF_007923445.1. Classification (GTDB taxonomy): domain Bacteria; phylum Pseudomonadota; class Alphaproteobacteria; order Rhodobacterales; family Rhodobacteraceae; genus Puniceibacterium; species Puniceibacterium confluentis. Next base: position 213,009 of record NZ_VOJI01000002.1, read on the forward strand.
CACCCGCACCGTCGAGACCGACAAACTGCTGCGCCGCCTCGACCTCTATCCGCTCGCGGTGCAGTCGGTTTCCGCCCAGGACGCCCGCACCCGCGATGCGCTGGATGCCTATGCCGCCGGGGTGAATGCACGGATTGCCGAAATCAACCGGGATTCGCTGGGTCGCGGCGCGCCTGAGTTCTTTCTGTTCAACGCCCCGCTGTCGCCCTGGCAGCCCGCCGATTCCATCGCCATCGTCAAGCTGATGGCATTGCAGCTGTCGGGGCATCTGCGCGACGAAGTGCTGCGGGCGCGCACCTCTCTGCTGCTGCCCGACACCGCGCGCGTGGCGGATATCCTGCCGGACATGCCCGGCCAGGGGGTGGCGGCGCTGCCGGAATATGCCGCTCTGTTCCCCGGACTGCCGCGGTTCGCCGCAGCCGAATCGCCGGGTCAGGACATGCTGATGCCGGTGGCCCCGCGCGGGCTGTCCGGGGCGTCGAACGTCTGGGCCGCCGCGCCGTCACGCTCGGCCTCGGGGGGCACGCTGCTGGCGAACGATCCGCATCTTGGCTTCACCGCTCCGTCGATCTGGTATCTGGCGCGGTTGCAGCTCAGCTCGGGCGGGGTGATCGGCGGCACCATCCCCGGTGTCCCGGCGATCATGCTGGGCCGGTCGCAAAAACTGGGATGGGGCATCACCTCGTCGTATCTGGACGATCAGGACCTGTTCATCGAAGAACTGAACCCCGACGCCCCCGAACAGTACCGCACGCCCGAAGGCTGGAGCCGGTTCCGCACCCGCAAGTCCATCATCGACATCAAGGACAACCCGCCAGTCACCGTCACCCTGCGGTGGACCGACAACGGCCCGGTGCTGCCCGCCACGCAGTTCGACCTGAACACCGTGACACCCCCGGGTCATGTGGTGTCTCTTGGCTGGACGGCCCTGTCGGGACGCGACACGTCGATGACCGCGGCCATTGGCCTGATGCATGCAGGGTCGGTGGAGCAGGCGCTCGAGATATCCGAGAGCTATGTCGCGCCGTCGCAGAACCTGACGCTGATCGACAACGACAGCATTGCGCTCAAGACCGTGGGCGCGATGCCGCGCCGCGATGCCAATCACCAGAGTCTGGGCCGCCTGCCCGCCCCCGGCTGGCGCGCCGAAAACCGTTGGCAGGGGATTCTGCCGTTTTCCGCCAACCCCGAGTTCATCGCGCCGGCCGGCGGCATCGTCGGCAACACCAACAACAAGACGGTGGACCGTCCGTTTCCGCTGCACGTCAGTTTTGACTGGGGCGACTCGCAGAGGATCATGCGCTGGCAGGGTCTCATGCAGGGCCGCGAAGTGCACACCCGCGACAGCTTCATCGAAGCACAGCTCGACACGGTGTCGGTGACGGCGCGCACCCTGTTGCCGCTGATCGGCGCCGATCTGTGGTTCACCGGCGAGGCGGCGCCGGACGGCACCCCCGAGCGTCAGCGACAGCGGGCGCTGGAACTGCTGGCCAACTGGAACGGCGAGATGAACGAACACCTGCCCGAACCGCTGCTGTATGCGGCCTGGGTACGTGCCTTGCAGGCGCGGCTGATCCGCGACGATCTGGGGCCGCTGGCCGACGCGTTCGACCATGTCGAGCCGCTGTTCATCGAGCGGGTGTTCCGCGATGTGGATGGCGCCTCGGTCTGGTGTGACATCCTGCGCTCGGCCCCGGTCGAGACCTGCAGCGAGATTTCCCGCCTGGCGCTGGACGATGCGCTGATCTGGATCGCCGAGCGCTACGGCACCTCACTGGAATCGCTGCGCTGGGGCGATGCTCATCAGGCGACGCATGATCATCAGGTGCTGGGCAACGTGCCGGTGCTGCGGTATTTCGTGAACATCCGCCAAAGCACCTCTGGCGGCGACAATACCCTGCAACGCGGCCGCACTTCGGGGCGTGACCCCGACCCGTTCCAGAACGTGCACGGGGCGGGCTACCGCGGGGTTTATGACTTTGCCGATCCGGATTCGTCGGTCTTCGTCAATGCCACCGGGCAGTCGGGGCATTTCCTGTCGCGGCATTATGACGATCTGGGCCAGCTTTGGCGGCGGGGCGAATATATCCCGATGTCGCTGGATGTCGATCTGGCACGGGCTGCGGCGGTGGGGGTCACCCATCTGGTCAGAGAGTGAGCACCGTCAGGCGCACACCGTTAGGCGCACACCGTTAGGCACACTGAGGCAGACAGAGGTTGCAAAGGGCTGGCGGCGCGCCCAGGGCACAGCGCCTGCCCCCGACCACTCACTGGAATAGTCCGGGGGAAAGCGCAGGATCTGTGAGGTCGTGGGTCGGTCTGTCGCTGCCGGTCGGAGAACCGCGCAGACTCAGAGTTTCTCGAAGGTCCGCGCGTCCTGCGCCGTCCAGCGCACCGTGATGTCAAAGCCATCGTCACCCTGGGCTTCGTTTTCGATCAGGCCCTTCTGGTGCAGCCAGGCGCGGCGTCTGCCCTGATCAAACGGAATGTGCAGATCCTGCGTGGTCTTGGTCTCTTCCAGCAGGCCGGTCACAGTGGCCAGAAATCCGGACAACCCCTCGCCCGTCAGGGCCGAGACAGCATGGATGTTCGGATCCCGTCCCGCGCGGTTCAGCGCGGCATCATGCGCCTCGCCCTGCAGCAGGTCGACCTTGTTCCACAACTCCAGAACCGGGATGTCGTCGCTGGCACCCAGCGATTTCAGGATGGTGCGCACGTCCTGCGCCTGTTCCTCGGTGTTGTCATGGGCGATGTCGCGGACATGCACAATCAGATCGGCGGCCAGCACCTCTTCCAGAGTTGCACGAAAGGCGGCGACCAGTTCGGTCGGCAGATCCGAGATGAAACCCACGGTGTCCGACAGGATCACGTCCAGACCACCGTCAAGTTTCACCGAGCGCATGGTCGGATCCAGCGTGGCAAAGAGCATGTCCTTGGCCATGACGTCGGCGCCGGTCAACCGGTTGAACAGGGTGGATTTGCCGGCGTTGGTATAGCCGACCAGCGCCACAATCGGATAAGGCACCTTGGCCCGCGCCGCACGGTGCAGGGTGCGGGTTTTGGAAACCTTGTCGATCTGACGGCGGATGCGCACCAGCTGATCGTCAATCGCACGCCGGTCGGCCTCGATCTGGGTTTCGCCGGGGCCGCCGACAAAGCCGAGCCCGCCACGCTGGCGTTCGAGGTGGGTCCAGGCGCGGACCAGTCGGGTGCGTTGATAGGACAGCGCGGCCATTTCCACCTGCAACACGCCTTCGCGGGTGGCAGCGCGGTCGGAAAAGATTTCAAGGATCAGACCGGTCCGGTCCAGAAGCTTGACGTTCCATTCCTTTTCCAGGTTGCGCTGCTGCACCGGCGTCACCGGTCCGTCGACCAGCACAAGCTCGACTTCGGCCTCGGCCATCACGCCCTTCAGTTCGGCAATCTTGCCCTTGCCGAACAGCTTGCCCGCATGTGGCGTGGGAAGCGGCACGACATTGGAGCCCACCACCTCGAGGTTGGGCAGAGCGGCGGCCAGGGCCACGGCCTCGGCCAGCGCAGTGGCTGCGATGCGGCGGCTACGGTCGGACTTGATGTCGGGATGCAGAACCCAGGCGCGGGTTACATGGTCCGCATGTTCTTTCAATTGTTGTCTTCGCCGTCGTACAGATTGATCGGCTGGGCCGGCATGATGGTCGAAATCGCGTGTTTGTAGACCAGCTGTGACTGGCCGTCACGGCGCAGAAGCACGCAGAAATTGTCGAACCATGTGATCACGCCCTGCAATTTGACGCCATTGATCAGGAACACGGTGACCGGAACCTTGGTCTTGCGGACATGATTAAGGAACGCATCCTGAAGGTTCTGTTTGTCGGAAGCCATTGAAAGTGCCTTTTTTTATTGTTCGTGTCCCGGTATGACACGCCCTCGTTGCGTCAAGTATGTAATGCCGCCCCCAGAACTTCCAGCGGAAATTCGTTGATTGTTCCCATGTGCGGCAGAGTTGTCGCGCCGCAGCACTATTCATTCCACAGTTCAGGCGTCAGGATCACGATCAGCGCCAGCATCTCGAGCCGCCCCAGCATCATCGCGAGAGCCAGGAACAATTTGGCCTGCGGCGCCAGCGTGACAAGGTTCAGCGGTGCTTCGTCCGCGATCACGATCAGCGGTCCGGCGTTGGACAGGGTGGCGATGGCGAGGATCATCGCGGATTCGAATTCGACACCAAGCGCGGTCAACCCCATCGTCGCGGCCGCCAGCACCAGCGCAAACAGCATGAAGAACACCCAGGCGATAAACGCGCCTTCGCGCCGGACCCGGGCCGAGAGCAGGCCCGAGCGGCCAATCGAATGCGGATGTATGAGCTTTTCCAGCTCGCGCACGCCGTTGAGATACAACAGGAACACCCGAAGCAGCTTGACCCCGCCCGCCGTGGTCGCGACGCCGCCCCCGATCAGCGCCAGCGCCATCAGGATCAGTCCCGGCGTGCTGAGGCCGGACCATCCCTGCGCCGTGGCCCAGTCGACGCTGACAAAGCCCGTGGTGGTCAGGAATGACAGCGTGGTGAAGATCGCCCCCCAGAGGGCACTGAGCGCGGCGATCAGATTCTCTTCGTCCCCGATCTCGAACGAGGCCAGAAAATGCCTCAGGAACAGGATCGTCGGAATAAGCGCCACCAGCGCCAGCCCCATGCGGAATTCCGGGTCGTAATACAGGCGATGGTGGTTGGCATGGCCGGTGTCACCCGAAAAGGTCAGTCGCGACAGGGCAAAGAACATGAAGCAGAACAGAATCAACTCACCCGCGAGGCCGCTGTTCGTGCCGATCATCCCGCCCACCGGCGATATCCCCGAAGTCGACATCACCGACATGGCATGGCTGATCGCCACCAGCGGCTTGTCCCCCGCCACCTGCAGCAGGATCCAGACCGCCAGCGTCAGTCCGGTGTAAACCGGCACCAGCGCCTGGGTGGTGCGGGACAACCGCCGCGCCGCTTCGGACACGTCGTCCCGCTTGGTGCCGATGGGCGTTGCCTGGCCCGGTTCGCCGCTGGCCGTCACCTCGAACCCACCAAGGGTCAGAGGCGCCAGAATGGCCGCAGCCGATATCCACATCAGCAAACCGCCCATCCAGCCGACAAGTGCCCGCCACAGGTGTTCGGGACCGGACAGGCGCGCCGCTTCGAACAGCGTGGCTCCGGTGGTGGTGAGGCAGGACACCATCTCGAAATAGGCGTTGAGAAAGCTGGTGTTGCGCACCGCCTCGAAAAACGGCACCGCCAGGATCAGCGGCAGTACAGAAAAGGCCGCGAGCAGTGACAACAACTGCCGAAACGCGCTGTGATGGTGCGGGCGGGTGCTGACGGCGATGGCGATCATGGTGCACAGCACCAAGCCGACGATGGCCGGATAGAAAAAACTGCGCGCGTCGTGGTACTCGCCGATCGCCAGCGCATAGGCGGCCGGCAGCACCATGGAGGCGCAGGCGATCCCGGTGAGTTGTAAAAAGAACGGCAGGGCGAGCATTCGGTACATGGCTCAGAAAAAGTCGATCGAGACCTGGAGCAGACGCTCGACCTCGGCGACATCCTTGGCCATCGCAAAAATCACGATCTGGTCGCCCTCGTCGATCTGCAGCGAGCCGGACAGCTTCACCACCTTGCCCTGCTTCAGCACCGCGCCCACCAGCACCCCCTCGGGAAAGTCGATGTCGCGCAGCTTCCGGCCCGCGATCGGCGAGGTGGACAGCACTTCGGCCTCGATCACCTCGGCCTCGGCGTCGCCGATGGAATAGACGGCCCGCACCCGACCGTGACGGATGTGGCGCAGGATCGAACTGACGGTGGTGGCGCGCGGGTTGATGTAGGCATCGACCCCGAGCGGTTCCAGCAACGGGATCAGGGTCGGGTCGTTGATCAGCACGATGGCCATGTGGCACCCGGCCGCCTTGGCACGCACGGCGGCCAGCATGTTGGTCTTGTCGTCATCGGTGACACAGAGGACGGCATCGGCCTTTTCGATGTTGGCTTCGGACAACAGCCCGGCATCCAGTCCGTCGCCGTGCAGCACGATGGTCTTTTCCAGTGCCTCGGCGGCCCGCTCGGCGATCACGCGGTTCTTTTCGATCACCTTTGCGCGTATGCGTTCCGCCCGGGATTCAAGCTCCCGGGCCACGGCAAGGCCGACATTGCCGCCGCCGATCAGCACGACGCGTTCCTGTTTGCGGTGCGATTTTCCGAAAATCTCCATCGTGCGGCGGATGTCGTCGGCATGCGAGATGACATAGGCCGCGTCGCCGACGAACAGCTGATCGCGCGCTTCGGGGGCGAACAGCGTGCCGTCACGCCGGATTCCCACAACCACCGAACGCAGGGTCGAAAACAGATCCGTCAGCTGGCGCAGCGGCGTGTTCACGATGGCGCAGTCCTCTTCGATGGTCAGGCCCAGCAACTTGGCCTTGCCGTCGAAAAAGCTCTCGGTGTCAAAGGCGCTGGGGATGGCCAGACGCTGCAGGGCCGCTTCGGCCACTTCGCGTTCGGGGCTGATCACCACGTCAATCGGCATGTGGTCGCGCCGGTAGAGGTCGGAATAGATCGCCGTCAGGTAGCTCTGCGCCCGCAGGCGGGCAATCTTGCGCGGAATGGAAAACACCGAGTGCGCGACCTGACAGGTCACCATGTTGACCTCGTCCGAATAGGTGGCGGCGATGATCATGTCGGCATCGCGCGCCCCGGCCCGGTCCAGAACGTCCGGATACGAGGCAAATCCAGAGATCCCCTGCACATCCAGGGTGTCCGTCGCCCGGCGCACCAGATCGGGGTTGTTGTCGACCACGGTGACATCGTTGCGTTCACCCGAAAGATGCCGCGCGATCTGCCAGCCGACCTGCCCCGCGCCGCAGATGATGACTTTCATGTCCAGTTCCCTGATCGGTTGCCAGACGTGCATCGCATGACGCGCGCAGAGGGTCAATTCGGCACGACACGCGACGTCGGTGCCGGTGCGATTCCACTGCGGTGCCGGAAAATCGCGCAATCGTCTGGCCGAATCCAGCCGATCACGGTCGGTGCCCGCAAATTGCCCCGGCCCGGCCCAAGCGATCCCACATTCCCGAGGTCAGGTGAATGCAACCGATGGAAGAGTACTGCCAATGTCAGACAAGTCCCTGTGGCCGATAATCCTTGGAGCGGCGTTGCGGAATCGCGTGGCTGCCAACGCAACGACCGCGCCGCACGAAACCTTGCCCCCCGGGCAGATGGCGGCGCTGGGCGAGGTGATACAATCGGTGCAGCCGACGGAACTCGAGACGGTGACGGACGGCCCCTTGCAGGACTGGCTGGCGCAGAACCGTGACCCGGGGCTGTGGCACGAGCTGGCGGATGGGCTGGATTGCAGCAGCGCGGAAAACCTTGATGTGCTGGCCTGGATGCTGGCCCAGTCCGACTGTGAAAATGCGGTGGCGGTGCGCATCTTCGTGACTGCGGCGCTACACGAATTGTGCGCGGTCAGCGAACCCTTGCCGGTCGCCCACGGCGGCCCGGTCCTGTCGCACCTGATTGCCCACCGTGAATCCACGGGGGGCTTCCCCTCTGAGCGGCTGAGCGATGCGCAGGGTCTGGACCGGGCCGACCTTCTGCGGCGGTGCAAAGCGGCCAACCATCGCCTGCAGGATGCCGGTCGCCGTCCCTTCCTTCAGGCGCCCGACCGGATGCTGGGCGCCCGCCCCTCCGGCCCCCTGCCGTACACCGACTACGTGATCGAAGCGGGCCGGATCCTGCGCCCGCGCCGGAAATCATGAGGGTGCACGGTCCTGCCGGCAGCGGCGGTGTCAGTCGGCGGTTTCTTCTTCGAACTGGGCAATGCGCGGCCCACCCTTGGCACTGGTCACCACTCCCAGTGACTTCAGCTTGCGGTGCAGGGCCGACCGCTCCATGCCAACAAAGCTTGCGGTCCGGGAGATGTTGCCGCCGAAGCGGTTGATCTGGGTCAGCAGGTATTCGCGCTCGAAGGCCTCGCGGGCTTCGCGCAGCGGCAGGGTCGCCAGTATGCCCGACAGCACGACGCGGCCTTCTTCGCCGCCGCCCGGACTGTTGTCCTGGGGTAGTTCGCGCGCCTCGATCAGACCGGTGCCATCGCCGAGAATCAGCACCCGTTCGACAAGGTTCTTGAGCTGGCGGACATTGCCCGGCCACACCATCGTCTGCAAGAGCGCCACCGCATCCTCGGACAATTCCCGTTGCGCAAGTCCCTGGGTCTTGTGGCACTGTTCGATGAAATAGCCTGCGAGCAACGGAATGTCTTCGCGCCGGTCCTCGAGACTCGGGACGGAAATCGGCACCACGTTCAGCCGGTGGTACAATTCCTGGCGAAAACGCCCGGCCTCGATTTCCATTCCGAGGTCGCGGTTCGTCGACGAGATCACCCGCAGGTCCACCCGCACCTTGTCGGCACCGCCAACCCGGGTGAACTGCTGATCCACCAGAACCCGCAGGATCTTGGACTGGGTGCCCAGCGGCATGTCGGCGACTTCGTCGAAATAGATCACACCGCCATGCGCCTGTTCCAGCAATCCCGGCTCGACGCCGCGATCGGCGCTTTCGCGACCAAACAGCGTCTCTTCCATCGATTCCGGCGCGACACCGGCACAGTTGACGGTGACAAACGGTGCGTTTGCCCGGGCGGAATGGGCATGGATGTAGCGCGCTGCCAGTTCCTTGCCCGCGCCGGCGGGCCCCGACAGCATCACCCGGCCGTTGGATTTGGTCACCTTGTCCAGCTGGCCCAGCAACACCCGGAACGACGCGCTGTCGCCCATCATTTCCGCAGTTGTCGTCTCTTTCCGCTTGAGCTTCTGGTTCTCGCGCCGCAGGCGGCTGGTTTCCATCGCACGCCGGATCACCACCAGCAACTGGTCAATATTAAAGGGCTTTTCGATAAAGTCATATGCCCCCTGCTTGATCGCCGCCACGGCGATTTCGATGTTGCCGTGCCCCGAGATGATCACCACCGGCACATCCGGGTTGTCGCGCTTGACAGACTTGAGGATGTCGATGCCGTCCATCTTGCTGTCCTTGAGCCAGATGTCGAGGATCAGCAGCGAGGGTGGTTCGGAATTGATTTCCGCCATTGCCTCGTTCGAGTTGCCGGCAAGGCGCGTGGTATAGCCTTCGTCTTCCAGAATATCCCCGATCAGTTCGCGGATGTCACGTTCGTCGTCGACGATCAGAATGTCACTCATTGTGCTCTCCTCACCTCTTCATGCCGTTTCTTGTTCAAGAATCTGCAGGGTCGGGCCTGCGTCGGTCAGGGGCAGACGGATCACCGCCATCGCCCCTGCGTGGGTCGCTCCGTCAAACAGCGGGGCGTCTTCCAGAGTCAGGCTGCCGCCATGCTCTTCGATGATCTTCTTGACGATCGGCAGGCCCAGTCCGGTGCCTGACGACCGCGTTGTCACATAGGGTTCGAACAGCCGGGCGCGGTCCTCCGGCAATCCGGTGCCATTGTCCATGATGCGGATCTCGGCCTTGCCGTCGATGCTGGCGGCGCTGACGCGGATCTCGGGCTTGAAGCTGTCCCCGGGTTCGGCGTCGCGCCGGGTTTCGATCGCTTCGCCGGCATTCTTGATCAGGTTGGTCAGCGCCTGACCGATCATCACCTCATCCACGCTGGTGCCAAGAGCACCGTTCCCGAGATCGGTGACAAAGTGCACCCCGGGCTGGCCGCTTTCCTGAAGCGACACCGCGTCGCGCACCACATCAATCAGGTTCTGGTGCTTGCGGTCCGGTTCCGGCATCCGCGCGAATTTCGAAAACTCATCGACGATGCGGCGCAGAATGTCGGTCTGGCGGACGATGACCTCGGTCATATGGGTCAGGCTGGCTGCCTGTTCCGCATCCAGCTGCTTGCCGAACTTGCGGGTGATGCGTTCCGCAGACAGCTTGATCGGCTGGAGCGGATTCTTGATCTCGTGCGCGATGCGGCGGGCGACATCCCCCCAGGCTGCCATACGCTGGGCGCTGACCAGATCGGTCACGTCATCAAAGGCCACCACATAGCCCTCGAGGCTGGCGTCATCGCGGCGGCGGGTGGCGACCCGCACCAGCAGGTTTTCAAGCCGCCCTTCCCGGCTGACCTTGATTTCTTCCTGCACCGTTTCCACTCCGGTGGCACGCAGCCGGTCGAACAACGCGGCGAACTCCGGCACGGCGACCGAAATCGGAACCGACCGGCGAATGTCCTGCGAGCCCAGAAGCTTTTCTGCCGAGCGGTTGACAAAGGTCACCTGCCCCTCGGCATCCAGCCCGACCACACCTGACGTCACCGACCCGAGCACCGAGTCAAACAGCCGCTGGCGCCGTTCGATCTGGCGGGTGTTGTCCAGAAGCGTCTGCCGCTGTCCCTTCAGTTGTCGGGTCATCTGATTGAAGTAGCGTCCGAGCATGGCGATTTCATCGTCACCCTCATCCTCGATCACCTGCACATCCAGATCCCCGGCCCCGACCCGTTGTGCCGCCCCGGTCAAACGCCCCACGGGCTGGCTCAGCCGTTCTGCGAACCACAGTCCCAGCCAGGTCGCGGCAAGGATCAGCAGAACCGCAAACCCCAGGTACAGCAGCGCAAAATCGAACAGCCGCCGCCCCCGTTCGCTTTCCTGCTGCTGATAGAATTTTGCCGTCTGCTGCGTATCGTCGAGCAGGTTCAGGATGCCGCCGTCCACTTCGCGACTGACATAAAGATAGCGGTCGACAAACGCATCCAGTGGCAGCAGGGCGCGAAATTCGTCGTTGTCCCAGTCTTCGATGACAACGATGCCGGTGACGTCGGTCTCGGCGATCCGGGCCGCGCCCGGGTTTTCAAAGTCGAACAGGTAGGACCGCTCGCCACGGGCGCGGATCTCGCCCGCCCCGTCGATCACATAGGCTTCTCTCAGGCCGCGCTGGATCTGCGCCTGGCCCTGGCTCAGGACCTGCCGCAATTCGCCGTCGTCCATGATAAAGGTCGCGCGGCGGTTGGCGTCGAGATAGTCCCGCAGCGCCTGCGCGTCCTGCACCAGACCCTCGCGGTGTTCGGCCTCATAAGCTTCGGCGGCGCTGAGCGACGCGCCGACCACATTGCGGACCCGTTCGGAAAACCAGGTCTCAAGCCCGATGTTGATGGTCAGCACCGCAAAGACCGCGACGGTGATCGTCGGCAGCAGCGCCATCAGCGCAAATACCCCGGTCAGCCGCAGGTGCAGGCGTGAACCGGCGGATTTGGCACGGCGCGCCGCAACCATCCGGGCAACCCGCTGCAACACCAGCGCCGCCAGCAACAGCACGTAGACAAGATCTGCCAGCAGCACGAGCCGCAGGTTCAGCTGTTGCCCGCGTCCCTGGTCAAACGGTCCCAGCACCAGAAAGGTCGCGACGGCCAGCAGGGGACCAAGAAGGACCAACCCGAGTGTGGCCGCATTCTGCAGTCTGCGCCGTCGCCGTAAACGAACCAGTCGCGACCAGTTCCAAGAACGTGCCCAGGTGGCCACAGCCCAACCTCACTCCGATGTGCTGCAATACGCAGCTGACCGCCATATGTTGTGGTCTCTTCACCGCGAGATGCGGCGCGGCCACAGTTATGTGGCCCTTTTACATCAATTTGCGGCGGCGTGTCACGCGGATATCGAGATCTGTAATTTTCTTACGCAGGGTATTGCGGTTGATTCCCAGCAGGTCGGCGCATTTCGCTTGGTTGCCGCCGGTGGCGTCCAGCGCAATCTCGATCAGCGGCGCCTCGATCTCGCGCAGGATGCGGGTGTACAGGCCCGGCGGCGGCAGCATGTTGCCATGCAGGTCAAAATAGCGCCGCAGGTGGCGCGCCACCGAGGTGCCCAGTTTTTCGCCATCTCCCCCGCGCAGCACCGGGCCGGTTTCGGGCTGGTTGCCCAGCACCGCCTCGACTTCGGGGCGGGTGATCTCTTCGGCGCGGCTGGTCAGGCTCAGACGGCGCACGGCGTTTTCCAGCTGACGGACGTTGCCGGGCCAGCTGTAGGCGCGGAACAGCTCGTTTGCCTCCTTGCTGAGCCAGCGCTTGGGGCTGCCCTCACGCTCGGACCGTGTCAGGAAGTGTTCGGTCAGCAGCACGATATCTTCGACCCGTTCGCGCAGCGACGGCACAAAGATCGTCGCCCCGCTCATACGGTAGAACAGATCCTGACGGACCTGCCCCTCTTCCATCGCCTGCGACAGGTCGGTCTGGCTGGTGGCCATGAAACGCGGCACGTGTTCGCCCGGGACGTCCATCATGCGCACGATGCGGGCCTGCACCTCGTCGTCGAAATCGGTGATCTCCTCGATCAACAGGGTGCCGCCCTTGACCCGTGCCAGCACCCGCGCGGGGCCTTCGAAATCCGACAGATCCGAGCTGGTCACCGTGACGAACGGCAGATTGCGCCGGTCGGAAAAGTCATGCACCGCCCGGGCGATCAGCGACTTTCCGGTACCGGATTCACCGCAGATCAGCACCGGCAGGTCAGTGTTCATCACCCGCGCCACCAGCCTGTACAGCGACTGCATCGCCGGTGTCTTGCCCACCAGCGGCAGCTCGTCCGGGCCGTCGGCATGTTCCACCCGCTCGTCGCGCCGCGGTGACAGATTGCGGTTTTCCAGCGCCCGCGCGGTGCGTTTCATCAGATCCGGCAGATCAAACGGCTTGGGCAGATAGTCATAGGCCTCGGCCTCTGCGGCCTGGATTGCGGTCATGATGGTGTTTTGCGCCGAAATGACGATCACCGGCAGTCCGGGGCGGTCCTGCGCGATCTTGGGCAGCATCTCGAGCCCGTTGCCGTCCGGCATGACCACGTCGGAAATCACCACGTCGCCCTTGCCTTCGGCCACCCAGCGCATCAGCGTGGTGAGTGACGACGTGGCATGGACCTTGCAGCCCGCACGGGTCAGCGCCTGCGTCAGTACCGTGCGGATCGTGCGGTCGTCATCTGCGACCAGAACGGTGCCATCCATCAGTCTATCTCCTGTTTTTCTCGCGGCGCCATCGGCAGCGAAATGCGGAATACGGTGCGGCCGGGAACGGATTCCACGGAAATCCAGCCGTCGTGGTCCGACACGATCTTGCTGACCAGCGCCAGTCCGAGACCGGTGCCGTTTTCCTTGCCCGACACGAAGGGTTCAAAAATCTCACTCTTGATATGGTCCGGCAGTCCCGGGCCATTGTCGATGATCTCGATCTGCAGCGGCAGCGACTGGCCAGAGCCGTCGGCCCGGCGCAGGCGAAAGCTGTGCTCGTAGAACGAATGCAGCCGAATGGTGCCGCCCCTGGTTGCCGCCGCTTCCGATGCATTCTTGAGCAGGTTCAGCACCACCTGCAGCAATTGGTCGGGATCGCCGTGGGCCATCGGCAGCGAAGGGTCGTAATCCTCGACGATCTTCATATGCGCCCCAAAGCCCAGCAGGGCCGAGCGGCGGGCCCGGTCCAGCACATCGTGGACATTGACCGCCCGGCGCTCGGGCGGGCTGAGGTTGCCGAACTGTTCAACCTGTTCCAGCAACTTCACGATGCGGCGCGTTTCCTGAACGATCAGGTCGGTCAGCTCGAGGTCGTCCTTGGAGAGCGACATTGACAGCAGCTGGGCCGCTCCGGTGATGCCGGCCAGCGGATTCTTGATCTCGTGCGCCAGCATTTCGGCCATGCCGATCGCGGATTTCGCCGCTGACTTGACCGAATGGCTTTGGGTCATGCGCCCCGCCAGTTCGCGCGGGCTGATCAGCAGGATGGTCCAGCCCGGCCGACCCTGCACCGGGGCCATCTGCAGGTTGCACACCAGCGGCGCGCGGCGCCCGGTGCCGACATCGACATCGTTCACGAACAGCGGCGTGCCGTTGGCCCGGGCCCGGGCCAGGCTTTCCTCCAGCGGCGCATCGACGGCTAGCCTGTCCCAGATCGGCTGCCCCATCAGCCATTTGGACGAATTGTTCATGAATCCTTCGGCAGCCGAATTCATGTCGGCAATCCGCTCGTCCGCGTCGAGCAGAATTGCCGGCACCGGCAGCGACGACCACAGCATCAGATCGGTCTCGGCGTTCATGCGGCGGCTCTCCGGCGGATGTCCACAGCCCCGCCAAGAAGCGCCAAGACCGCGGCGGGCGACGTCTCGGTCAGGATGCGGCGGCGCAGATCGGTCGGGGTCGCAGCCTGATCCATGTACCAGCCCAGATGCTTGCGGGCGACGCGGACCCCGAGGTCCGGGCCATAAAAGGCCAGCATCGCCTCGTAATGACTGCGGATCATGTCGGACAGCGCGGCACCCTCGGGCCCTTCCGGGACATCGGTACCGGACAGAGCGGCGCCGATCTGTGCCAGAACCCAGGGCGTGCCCCGCGCCCCGCGCCCGATCATCACCCCGTCGGCACCGGACGCCCGCAGAGCGGCCCGGGCCGTGTCCGCATCCGTGATGTCGCCGTTGGCGATCACCGGAATGGCCACGGCGTTCTTGACGGCCCGGATCGCCGCCCAGTCGGCGCGCCCCTTGTAGAACTGGCAACGGGTGCGGCCGTGCACGACCACCATCTGCACCCCCGCAGATTCGGCGCGGCGGGCAAGCTCCGGCGCGTTCAGGCAGTCCGAATCCCAGCCCAGCCGCATCTTCAGCGTCACCGGCACATCGACGGCACCGACCACGGCGTCGATCAGGCGCAGCGCATGATCGGGATCGCGCATCAGCGCCGAGCCGGAATAGCCGCCCACCACCTTTTTTGCCGGGCAGCCCATGTTGATGTCGATCACCCGCGCACCGTTTGCCGCCACCATCCGCGCCGCTTCGGCCATCCAGTAGGCATCGCGTCCGGCGAGCTGCACCGAGGTCTGCTGCGCATCCAGTCCCAGTTCGGCACGCTCGCGGGTGCCGCGCCGGTTCTGCACCATTTCCTGGCTGGCGATCATCTCGCTCACCACAAGACCTGCGCCAAAGCCCGACACCAGCGCGCGGAACGGCAGGTCGGTGATTCCGGCCAACGGCGCCAGTAGGACCGGCATGCTGAGTTGTGTCTGGGCAAGCGTGATGCTCAAGCGCCTATTCCTTGTGCAATTGATCAGCAGCTAGCAAGGGCCGACCTATCATACAATGACCACAAGGGATTTCGTATCCGCAGAATTCCCCTTTGCTCAATTATTAAGCGATTAATCGCAAGAGATTGCACAGGCTTCGCGCAGGGCCTAAACCGGGCAGCAGCAAGAGGACCCAGGATGACCATTGCCGCTTTGATCGTCGCCGCAGGCCGTGGCACCCGGGCCGGCGGTCCGGTTCCCAAGCAGTGGCAACAGCTTGGCAGCCGACCGGTGGCGCGTTGGACGCTGGAAAAATTCGCTGATTTCCATCCGGTGATCATGGTCGTTGCCCAGGACGATATGGCGGTTGCGGCGCAGGTCAGCGACGGGCTTGCGGTCACGCTGGTGGCCGGTGGCGCGGATCGTGCCGCTTCGGTCCGGGCGGGGCTCGAAGCGCTGGCGGCGGCTCCTCCCGACCTGGTGTTGATCCATGACGTGGCGCGACCCTGTGTCGACCGGGCGGTGATCGCCGCGGTGATCGCCGCCCTGGACCAGGCCCCCGCGGCCGCCCCTGCCCTGCCGGTGACCGACGCGTTGTGGACCGGAACCGCGGGACGGGTCAGCGGCACACGTGACCGGGACGGGCTGTTCCGGGCGCAGACGCCGCAGGGATTTCATTTCGCCGCCATCCTTGACGCGCACCGCCGCCATGCCGGCGGGGCTGCGGATGACGTCGCGGTGGCGCGCGCCGCGGGGCTGGACGTGATCATCACTCCGGGCGACGAACGCAACCTCAAGATCACCGGACCCGGCGACTTCGCCCGGGCCGCAGCACTTCTGGAGACTGGAATGGATATTCGCCTTGGCAACGGGTTTGACGTGCACAGATTCCGCGACGGAGACCACGTGATGCTTTGTGGCGTCCGGCTGGCCCATACACAGGGACTGGACGGGCATTCGGACGCCGATGTCGGCATGCACGCACTCACCGACGCCCTGTATGGCGCCCTGGCCGAGGGGGACATCGGACGGCACTTCCCGCCGTCGGACCCGCAATGGAAGGGCGCGCAAAGCCATATCTTTCTGCGTCACGCGGGCGGGCTGGCGCGCGAAAAGGGCTATGCCATCAGCAATGTCGACGTGACGCTGGTGTGCGAGTTTCCCAAGATCGGACCGCATGCGGATGCGATGCGGGCGGCACTGGCCGAAATTCTGGAACTGTCGCCGGATCAGGTCTCGGTCAAGGCGACGACCTCGGAGCGGTTGGGCTTTACCGGCCGCGGCGAAGGAATCGCGGCGCTGGCCACAGCCGCCCTGGTGCGGACATGAGCCGCCTTGTCGCCACGGTTCTCGGGGTCGGCTACCTGCGACCGGCGCCGGGCACCTGGGGATCGCTGGCCGCCTTGCCGCTGTTCTGGGTGCTGCATGTGCTGGGCGGGTTCTGGCTGGCGCTGGCCGCCTGTGTTGCGGTCTTTGCTCTGGGCTGGTGGGCGACAAGCCGCGAAACTGTCGGCAGCGCCGATCACGACCCGTCCGAAATTGTCATCGACGAAGTTGTGGGTCAGTGGATCGCCCTGCTGCCGATCTCGTACGGCGCCGAGATGATGGGGGTCGATGTGACGCGGCTGTGGCCCGGATGGGTCGCGGGATTTGTCCTGTTCCGGCTGTTCGACATCTGGAAACCCTGGCTGGTGGGCATGGCGGACAGGCGCGGCGATGCCCTGGGGGTGATGCTGGACGACCTAGTCGCCGGCCTGTTTGCCGCCCTGGTGGCCATGGTGCTGGCCGGTCTGGCGCATGGGGTTCTGGTGTGAGCCACGCACTGGCCGAAGAGATTTTTGCCCGGGCCAGCGCGCAGGGCGTCACCATCACCTGCGCCGAAAGCTGCACCGGCGGGCTGGTAGCCGCCGCGATCACCGATGTCGCCGGATCCTCGGCGATTTTCGAGCGGGGCTTCGTGACCTACTCCAACCGCGCCAAACAGGAGATGCTGGGCGTGACCACTGCAACCCTGGATGCCTTCGGCGCGGTGTCCGAAGAGGTCTGCGCCGAGATGGCCACCGGGGCCAGGGCGGCGGCTCAGGCCGATCTGGCGATTTCCATCAGCGGCATCGCCGGGCCGGGCGGGTCCGAATTCAAGCCCGAGGGCCGCGTGTGCTTTGGCCTCGCCCGGTCGCACGGGGTGCACACCGAAACCATCGAGTTTACGGCGCTTGGCCGGGCGCAGGTGCGCGCGGCGGCGACGCGCCACGCGCTGACACTGATCCTTGGCGCCCTGAAGGAACTCTGACCGCACTGCCTGAGGCTTGCGCCGGACACCCGGCTGTTGCGCCCCGAGGTTTCAGATCAGCGCCGCACCGATCAGCCCCGGCGCCGCGCCGTCACCGATCAGCGCGCTCAGGCAGGCGACTCGGTCCTCGCCCAGCAGGCTTTCGGCTTTGGCCAGCACCTTGGCGCGCCGCTGCTCCAGCGGCAAGGCGTGCGCCAGATCGTGCTCTGCCCGGCAGTCCGAACCATCATCCAGAACCAGCGTCACCCGGCTTGCCGTTTCGGGAATGGTATCATCCCCCGTGACCTCGACCCGCTGCCGCAACGCCGCGACGCCGGTATCTGCACAGAGTGCATCGGTGTAGCTGTCCAGCCGCGCCGTGTCATGGCCCAGCAGGTGCATGGCCATCACCTGCGCATAGGAGAACTTGGACTGAAGCCCGGTGGTCGGGGACGTGATATTGCACACGCTCAGCCAGCGGGGATGGGTGCTGACCCGGATCCGCGCCACCGCGTCGGGCCGCACCGCGCCCAGGGATTTCAGCGCCTCGAGCGCGGCATGCAGGCCGTGGCAGCAGGCATGGAACTTGTGGCTGACCCGGTCAAAGTGCCAGTCGGTCCCCAGACCGTCCAGCGCTGCGTGATCGGCCGCACCGTGATGCGTCACGCCAAAGCCCTGCGCCACCTCGAGCGCATCCCGGCGCGGCTGCAACCCGTAGTGGACCAGCAGCGCCGCCTCGACGCCGTTGGCCGCCGCGATGCCAGCGTTGAAGGGTTTGGCCATGCTGCCGAACTGAGATTTCAGGCCCGAGGCCCGGGTTGCCAGCAGCCCCAGGACATCCGCCATCTGCGCCGGGTCAAGCCGCAACAGCCGCCCCGCCGCTAGCCCGGCGCCGAACGCCCCGGCCGTGGCCGTCTGGTGAAATCCCGCCTGATAGTGACCGCGCCCAAGCCAGAGACCGACCCGCACCGAAGCTTCGCAGCCGATCAGCGCAGCCGCCTGAAATTCCGGCCCCGACGCGCCGATACGTTCCGCCATTGCCAGCGCCGCAGGCACCACCGCCACCGACGGATGGCCGATATGGGCAAAATGGGTGTCGTCGTAATCCAGCGCATGGCTCACCGTGCCGTTCACCAGCGCCGCCATCCGGGCCGGTACCCGTTGCGCCATGCCCAGCGCATGCGCCTGCGCGGCACCGCCCTCGTCCCGGGCGAGCGCGCGCACCGATGCCGCAACCGGTTCATCGCGCCCGGCACAGCCCACCACGATCCAGTCCAGCAACGACAGGCGCATCACCGCCATGACCTCTTGCGGGATGTCCTGTGCATCTTGCTGCACGGCAAACGCGGCCAACGCCTGCGTGATGCCCTGTTGCTGTGACCGGTCCTTCATTGCGCCCCCTGTTTTCAGCGGCACAATAGCAGCGTGCCTTCAGCCGTAAAGCTCTGCCGCGCGACGCTCGAACGCGCGCACGACGCGTTGCATCGCATCGTTGAAAACCAGCCCGATGATGCCCTGCAACACCGCATTCTTGAACTCGAAGTCGACAAAGAATGACACCTCGCAACCGCCCTCGACATCGCGGAAGGCCCAGTTCGACTTGAGAAAACGGAACGGCCCGTCCAGATATTCGGTGTCGATCTTCCGCTCCCCAGGATGCAACGTCACCCGGCTGCCAAAACGTTCGCGGAACACCTTGAAGCTGATCACAAGGTCCGCCAGCATCACCAGCGCCTCCCCGTCGGGAGCGACGGAGCGCACGCGCGCCGCCGAACACCATGGCAGAAACTTGGGGTAATCATCCACATCCGCCACCAGATCATACATCTGCTGAGCGCTGTAGGGCAGCGTCCTGGTTTCGGAATGGGTTGGCATACGGCCTCGTATCTGGTTGCGTTCCGTAGGTGTCCCCGGCCCGTTTGCGCCGTGACATTGGCCGTGCATGTCGTATGCTGCGCCCGGAAAATCAAGGGAAACCAGCAAGAGAGCTCTATGACACAACGTCCCTATGTGATCGACGAACTGATTTCGGCCAAAGCCATCGCCGCCCGGATCGAAGTCCTCTGCCAGAAAATTCACGCGGAATTCGAGCAGACGGACAAGCTGGTGGTGGTCGGGCTGCTGCGCGGTTCCTTTGTGTTCATCGCCGATCTTGTGCGTGAACTGGACCTGCCGGTGGAGGTCGATTTTCTCGAAGTCTCGTCTTACGGCGATGCGATGCAGTCCAGCCGCGAGGTGCGCATACTCAAGGACCTGCGCGGCCAGATCGAGGGGCGCGATGTGCTGGTGGTCGAGGACATCGTCGACACCGGCTACACCCTCAGCCATGTCACCAACCTGCTGAAGTCGCGCAACCCGGCGCGGCTGCGCACCATCGCGCTGCTGGACAAGCCGTCCCGGCGCGAAGTCGATTTCCGCGCCGACTGGACCGGGTTCGAAATCCCGGATGAATTTGTCGTCGGCTATGGCATCGACTATGCCCAGCGCAATCGCAACCTGCCCTATATCGGCAAGGTGCGGTTCCCCGAAAACGACGCGGCATGAACTGGATCCATCTGCTGCACATGGCCCGCTGGGTGCGCAACCCGCCCTCGGCGGCCCGGGTGAAACTCGTGCTCGCGGTGATTGCCCTGTGTCTGGGGCTCTATGCCGTCGAACGCTGGATCGGGTGGCCCGAAGGTCTGAGTGTTGACGGTGTCAGGGCTCCGACACAGGTGATGCGCTGAGGGGGCAATGATGCGGCCTGGTGCCGCGAAAGATTTTCCGGGGAAGTTCCGCACACCTGGCACGGATGTTGATGTCCCGCCATGGCCCGGACCACACGGCGTTGCCCACAGCCGTTGACGCAATTGTCACAAAAACTTTAGTTGCACCACCTGGGCGATCCAAAGTTACCTTTGGTCATCCATAGGGAGTTCACAATGAAAAATACATTTATTCTGCTTACCGGCCTGGCCTTTCTGGGCAGCACCGCTGCCGTGGCCCAGAGCGATTTCTCCGGTCATCTCAAGGCGCGACAGGGGCAGTTCCGTATTCTGGCCATCAACCTCGGCATTCTCGGCGCTATGGCCAAGGGGGAAACACCCTATGATGCCGAAGCCGCGCAGCACGCCGCCGACACGCTGAAGGCAGTATCAATGATTCACGAGCCCCCGCTCTGGCCGGAAGGGTCCGACAACATGAGCATCGAAGGCACTCGTGCCCTGCCCTCGATCTGGGATGAACGCGAGGATTTCCTGGCGAAATGGGCTGGCCTGGGCGAAGCCGTAAGCGGCATGCAAGAGGTTGCTGGCACCGGCCAGGAGGCGGTTGGCCCGGCGCTTGGCAAGGTCGGTGGCGCCTGCAAGGCCTGCCACGACAAGCACCGCGCGCCCGACACCTGACTTCGGCATGCGCAGAACCCTGTCCCTTGTGATGCTGGCGGCTGTGGTCGCCGCCAGTGCCGGTCTGATCGTGACCCGGGCCATCCCGATGCCCGCAGAGACGGTGGCGGACCTGCGAGGCGATGCCGGACGCGGTGAACTGGTCTTTACCGCGGCGGGTTGTGCGTCCTGCCACCACGCGCCCGACGCCAAGGGCGCGGCAAAGCTGGTCCTGTCGGGGGGACAGAAATTCCCGTCGGAATTCGGCACCTTCCTGTCACCCAACATCTCTCCGGACCCCGTCGCCGGACTCGGCGACTGGACCCTTTCGGATTTTGCAAGCGCGGTGACTCGCGGCGTCTCGCCCGATGGCCAGCACTATTACCCGGCCTTTCCCTATACCGCCTATGCGCATATGGAGCCGCAGGATGTGGCCGATCTCTGGGCCTATATCCAGACGCTGCCAGCCTCGTCCGAACCCAGCAAGCCGCACGACGTCGGCTTTCCCTTCAACATCCGCCGGAGCCTCGGGGTGTGGAAGCTGCTGTTCGCATCGGATCAGTGGGTGATGCAGGATCCGCCGAACGCCGCGGCGATGCGGGGCCGCTACCTGGTCGAGGCTCTCGGCCATTGCGGCGAATGCCACACGCCGCGCAACGCGCTGGGGGGGCTGAAACGCAATGCCTGGCTGAGCGGCGCCCCCAATCCCAGCGGATCGGGGAAGATCCCGGCGCTGACACCCGATGAGCTTGACTGGTCGGAAACCGACATCGCCTATTACCTCGAAACCGGGTTCACCCCGGACTTTGACAGCGTCGGCGGGCACATGGTCGCTGTGGTCGAAAATTTCGCGCGCCTTCCCGCCGCGGACCGCGCGGCTGTCGCCGCCTATCTCAAGGCGCTGCCCAAACCGGCGGCGAACTGAATCACCGATAACGGCCCGCCCTTGTGTGCAAAAGCCGACCGCCTGCCAGGCAGCGACGCGACGCACCCGTGGCAAGGCAGCGGGCAGCCACGGGTCCGGATGAGCTCGGACGCGTTGCGGCAAGCCTGTGACAGTCGCATGCAGCAGGTGCAGTCGCAGTGGTGCAATCGCGGCTGGTTATCCTCTGCCGCGATAGGGCGGCACACCCTGATCCGGGATCCAGACGTCTTTTGGCATGGCGCCCGTCTGCCAGAAGACATCTATCGGAATGCCGCCGCGTGGATACCAGTAGCCTCCGATCCGCAACCAGCGCGGCGACAGGAACTCCACCAGCCGCCGCGCGATCGAAACGGTGCAGTCCTCGTGAAAGGCGCCGTGATTGCGAAACGCCCCGAGAAACAGCTTGAGGGATTTCGACTCGACCAGCCAGTCACCCGGCACGTAGTCGATCACCAGATGCGCAAAGTCGGGTTGACCGGTCATGGGGCAAAGCGAGGTGAATTCGGGTGCGGTGAAGCGCACGCAATAGGACACGTCGGCCTGCGGGTTCGACACCCGTTCCAGGACCGCCTTTTCTGGCGATGCCGGCAGATCCGTCTTGCCGCCGAGCTGTGTCAAGTCGCTGTAAATGGTTTCCATATAGTGCTCCTGTGGCGGGTCAGACGCCGCGTTTGTTACCCCAAAGCAGAACGTGAAGTTGTGGCAGCACCCGAGGCGCGAACCAGCCATCGGCCATGACCTTGTCGACCAGCCACAACAGCCGGTCTGACAGGGCTTGCGGCGCGACTGCGACCGCCGGGTCGACCTCCGGGTTGCCCGGCTGCAGATAGAGCGGCAGCGATGGATACCTGTCGGCCACGTCACGGGCCCAGGCATAATCCACGTCATCGAAGATCACGATCTTCAGCACGACCTGTCCGGCCCCCGAGGCCGCGCCGACGCAGGCCGAAAATGTGGTCCAGTTGACTTTTTCGCCGCTGGACGGCGGCTTGGGGCTGAGCACCAGCGTGTCCAGCGCCGCGAACCATGGTCTTGCGACAGAGCCCTGGGTTTCACAGGCAAAGCGGTACCCTGCCGTCTGCCCCAGCGCGATCAACGCGGTGAAATCCTGAATGGCCGGATTGCCCCCGGACAAAGAGATCGTCAGAGGCTTGCCGCCCGACAGGCGCGTGATCTCGCTCCACACCGCGTCGGTCGACATCGCCGCCCAGGTGTGGCGCAGTGCGGGATCCACCGCATGCATGCTGTCACACCATGCACAGCGGTAATCACACCCGCCGGTGCGCACGAAAACAGTGGGCTCTCCGATCAGAGCCCCCTCTCCCTGAATGGTCGGGCCAAAGATCTCGGCAATGCGCAAACTTGTCACGGCCGGTATTCCGCCCAGGTCTTGGGGGTCTCGCTGACCTTTGCCGCCACTGTCTCGGGCCAGCGCGCCGCGCACCAGTCGTAGAAATGCCGCGCCATGTTTTCGCCGGTTGGCGGATTTTCCATCACATCGTTCAGATGCCGGTGATCAAAATTTTCGTCAATATAGGTCTTCAACGGCTTCAACGCGCTATAATCGCGCACGAAACCATCAGCGTTCAGCTCGGCCGACGCCAGCTCGATCACGACGATATAGTTGTGACCATGCAGGCGGGCACATTGATGACCCTCCGGCAGGTGCGACAGTTGATGCGAGGCGGAGAAGTGAAACTCCTTTGTGATCCGATACATCAGGCGGGGTGCTTTCGTGCGATGGCCTCGGTCCAGAAGTCCGGGTCTTCATAGATCGTGGGGTCGGTCACCCCGGCCAGATGAAAGGCCTCGCGGCGTTCAACACAGGTGCCGCAGCGGCCGCAATGCAGTGCGCCGCCCTTGTAGCATGACCATGTCTCGGCGAAGGGCGTGTTGTGGCGCTGGCCAGCGGTCACGATGTCGGCCTTGGTGCGATGCACGAACGGCGTGTACAGGCGGACATCGGCATAACCGTCCAAAGCCAGCGCCTGCATGGTCGCAAAGGCTTCGGTGAAGGCGGGGCGGCAATCGGGATAAATGAAATGGTCCCCGCCGTGCACCGCGGTGGCAACAGCCTGATCGCCGCGCGCGGCGGCGACGCCGAAAGCCACGGTCAGCATTATCGCATTGCGGTTCGGCACAACGGTAATCCGCATGCTGTCCTCGGCGTAGTGGCCGTCAGGCACCGCGATATCGTCGGTCAAGGCAGAGCCGGTCAGAACGGCACCTATGGCGCGCAGGTCAATGATATCGTGCGGCACGTCCAGTCGGCGCGCGCACAGCGCGGCATAGTCCACTTCCTTGCGATGACGCTGGCCATAGTCGAACGACACGAGGCGCGTCAGTTCGCGTTCGTCTGCGACCATATGCGCAAGCGATACAGAGTCCAATCCGCCGGAGCAGATGACAATCGTCTTCATTTTACACCCTTGTTTTGTTACCCGGGTAGGCTGCGACCGGAAATCGCTCTTTAAACCGTGTTGCAATCGGTGCCAAGTGGCATGTCCTGGCGTTGCGCCCCGACGCTGGGTCACCGCAAGCCGGTCCTGGCGTTGCGCCCCGACGCTGGGTCACCGCAAGCCGGAATCCACCCGGGACCGCGTCGATCCGGGCCGCGGGCAGAGTGATCTGCGGATATCAGCACCGGGTCACCGAACGGCTGTATTTCGGACGTTCGCCAGACCACCTCAGAAGAGCCGGACAAGCACCTGATTTTGCCGACCTTGCGGATTCGCAGGGTCCTGGAACTGCCGTGCACTTCGCAATTCTGGCCTAAGTCGCTGAAATAATGGTGGGTGATAAGGGATTTGAACCCCTGACATCTTCGATGTGAACGAAGCGCTCTACCACTGAGCTAATCACCCGCTGGGGCCTATTAACGCCCTGCGGCGGACTGTGCAAGGGGGTCGCGGCACCTATACTCAGCCGTGAGCCGCAATTGTTTTGGCACCTGTATCCGGGACTGGCAGCACGGGTTTGACAACGCGTTCCGAAATTCCGGAGGCACTGGTCGCCGACAGGGAACTGTCACGCCGTTGCCGGAACGCATACGCCGCCCGGAGGTGTTCCGGGCGGCGTATTCTGGCAGGATCCGTTCGGCTCAGTGCGCTACGGGGGCCGCGCCGGGCGCGTCGCCCTTGGACAGCGCCTGGGATGCCGCCTCTTCGGCCTCTTCATCCCAGTCAATCGGCTCGGGCGCGCGGATCAGGGCTTTGGCCAGCACTTCCGCGACATGTTCGACCGGGATGATCTCCAGCCCGTTCTTCACGTTGTCGGGCAGTTCGGCCAGATCCTTTTCGTTTTCCTTCGGGATCAGAACGGTCTTGACCCCGCCCCGCAGCGCGGCGAGCAGTTTTTCCTTCAGGCCGCCGATGGGCATGGCGTTGCCTCGCAAGGACACTTCGCCGGTCATGGCGATGTCCTTGCGCACCGGGATACCCGTCAGCGCCGAGACGATCGACGTCACCATCGCCAGACCCGCCGAGGGACCATCCTTGGGAGTGGCCCCGTCCGGAACGTGGACATGGATGTCCCACCGCTCGAACCGCGGCGGCTTGATCCCGATCTGAGGCGAGATCGAGCGGACATAAGACGAGGCCGCGTCGATGCTCTCCTTCATTACGTCGCCCAGCTTGCCGGTGGTCTTCATCCGGCCCTTGCCCGGCAGGCGCAGCGCCTCGATCTGCAGCAGGTCGCCACCGACCGACGTATAGGCAAGCCCTGTCACGACGCCGACCTGGTGCTCGTCCTCGGTCAGACCATAGCGGTGTTTGCGCACGCCAAGGAAGTCACCGAGGTTTTCGGACGTGACCACAACGGTCTTTTCATCGCCGCGCACAATTTGCGTCACCGCCTTGCGCGACAGCTTGGCCAGTTCCCGTTCCAGATTCCGCACGCCGGCCTCGCGGGTATAGTACCGCACGATGTCCGTCAGCGCGCCGTCGGTCACCTCGAACTCGCCCTTTTTCAGGCCGTGGTTCTTGATCTGCTTGGCGATCAGGTGGCGCTTGGCGATCTCGGTCTTCTCGTCCTCGGTGTAGCCCGACAGCGGAATGATCTCCATCCGGTCCAGCAACGGGCCCGGCATGTTGTACGAGTTCGCCGTGGTCAGGAACATCACGTTCGACAGGTCATACTCGACCTCGAGGTAGTGATCCGAGAATGTCGCGTTCTGTTCCGGATCCAGCACCTCGAGCATGGCCGAGGCAGGGTCGCCGCGGAAGTCCTGACCCATCTTGTCGATTTCATCCAGCAGGATGAGCGGATTGGTGGTCTTTGCCTTCTTCAGCGCCTGGATGATCTTGCCGGGCATCGAACCGATATAGGTCCGGCGATGGCCGCGGATCTCGGATTCGTCGCGCACGCCGCCCAGCGAGATGCGGATGAATTCGCGCCCCGTGGCCTTGGCAACCGATTTGCCCAGACTGGTCTTGCCGACACCCGGAGGGCCGACGAGGCACATGATCGGGCCTTTCAGTTTCTTGCTGCGCTGCTGCACCGCCAGATATTCGACAATCCGCTCCTTCACTTTCTCAAGCGAATAGTGGTCGTCATCCAGCACCTTCTGCGCCAGAACGAGGTCTTTCTTGACGCGTGACTTGACGCCCCACGGAATGCTCAGCATCCAGTCGAGATAGTTGCGCACCACCGTCGCCTCGGCGGACATCGGCGACATGTTCTTCAGCTTCTTGATCTCGGCATCCGCCTTTTCGCGGGCCTCTTTGCTCAGCTTGGTTTCCGAGACGCGCTTTTCCAGTTCGGCGACCTCGTTCTGGCCGTCCTCACCATCGCCCAGCTCTTTCTGAATCGCCTTCATCTGCTCATTCAGATAATATTCGCGCTGGGTGCGCTCCATCTGGGATTTCACCCGGGTCTTGATCTTTTTCTCGACCTGCAGGACAGACATTTCGCCCTGCATCAGGCCATAGACCTTCTCGAGCCGGTCGGAGATCGCCAGCGTTTCCAGAAGCTCCTGTTTCTGACCCACTTCGATGCCCAGATGGCCGGATACCAGATCAGCCAGCTTGGCGGGTTCGGTGGTTTCCGAAACGGTGCTCAGCGCCTCTTCGGGGATGTTCTTCTTGATCTTCGCATAGCGCTCGAATTCATCGCCCACCGTGCGCACCAGTGCCTCGATCGCGGTGGCGTCACCCGGCATCTCGGTCAGGTACTCGGCCCTGGCCTCGAAGAATTCCTCATTGTCGAGATATTCGGTGATGCGGACGCGCGCCTGACCTTCGACAAGCACCTTGACGGTGCCGTCGGGCAATTTCAGCAATTGCAGCACATTGGCCAGCACGCCGGCCTTGTAGATGCCCTCGGACGTGGGGTCGTCCACGGCGGGGTCGATCTGCGACGACAACAGGATCTGCTTGTCGTCCGACATCACCTCTTCGAGGGCGCGCACCGACTTTTCGCGCCCCACGAACAGCGGCACAATCATGTGCGGGAACACCACGATGTCGCGCAGGGGCAGCACCGGATAAGACGTGTTGAGAGGCTTTTTCATGCTCAATCCTTATTCTTGGCAAGATGGCACCGGCCCCGCTGTGCGGCAGCCCCGGCCAACTCCGGTCATGGACAGTGAAGATGGGGCACAATGGTGCCGGTTTCAAGCTGTTCCCACACTGTCTTGCGGCAGCATGACCCGCAGCGACGCCAAGCGCAAGCGGGTTGGGCAGCGGTAAAACTGCCGGGGAGTTTCGGATCATTGCCGGGCAGGCTGTGCACCTGCCCGGATGGTCCCGGGGACTATTACCTGTCAATCGCGATGCCGCGGACTCTGGTTCCGGCCTGGGGCCGCAACCAGGGGCCGCGTCACCCGTTGAGACGGTCTGCCCGGCGCAAAGCCCGTGTCAGCCTGCCTTTTTCAGCTCCGCTTCGCTCAGGAACGGATAATCGGTATAGCCCTTGGCACCGCCGCCATAGAAGGTCGATTTGTCCGCAGCGTTGAGCTCTGCATCAAGCTCGAGGCGTTGGGCAAGATCGGGATTCGCGATATAGGGCACCCCGAAGGCGACCAGATCGGCAGGGCCGTCAGCAACATTTTTGAGCGCAAGTTCCCGGTCATAGCCGTTGTTGCCCATCCAGGTGCCGCCGAACTTAGCCTTCAGCGCGGCCAGATCGGTCTCGTTCGGCCAGCTGCGCGGACCGCCGGTCTCGCCTTCGATCATGTGGAGATAGGCAAGGTCATACCGTGCCAGCCTGCCGACAACGTAGTCGGCCAGTGCCGCCGGATCGCTGTCTGTCGCGCCATTGGCACCCGAGAACGGGCTCAGGCGGATACCGACGCGGCCCGGTTCCCAGACAGTGAGGATCGCGTCCAGCACTTCGAAGGTCAGCCGGGTGCGATTCTCCAGCGAGCCGCCATAGGTGTCTTCGCGCTTGTTGGGGCCATCCTTCATGAACTGATCCAGCAGGTAGCCATTGGCCGCGTGCAGCTCGATGCCATCAAAACCGGCCTTCTTGGCGTTTGCCGCCGCATGGCGGTATTCGTCCAGAAGGCGGGGAATCTCGGCGACTTCCAGGGCGCGCGGCTCGGAGGTGTCAATCATCTGGGTGCCGTCGAAGGTGGGCGCCCCCGAGGCGATGGGCGACGGGGCCACGGGCTTCTTGCCGTCCTCCTGCAACGATGTGTGCGACACCCGGCCGACATGCCAGAGCTGCATGACGATCTTGCCGCCCGCAGCGTGCACCGAGTCGGTGACGCGTTTCCAGGCATCAACCTGCGCTTCGGAATAAATGCCCGGCGTCCAGGCATAGCCCTTGCCTTCGGGTGTGATCTGCGTCGCCTCGGTGATGATCAGGCCGGCGCCCGCCCGTTGGGTGTAATAGGTGACGTGCAGGTCATGCGGTGTGTCATCTTCGGGGCGCGCCCGGTTGCGCGTCAGCGGCGCCATCACAATGCGGTTCTTCAGCTCGATCTTGCCCGCGGTATGCGGCGTGAACAACGTGTGTTTGGTCATTGGTCGGTCCTTTTATGGTGCGCCTGCCAGCAACAGGTGTCCGGATGCAACGCGCCGCATCCCGGATCGGATCCATCCGGCCGCGACCGAACGCGCGCAAACATGGTGCGGATTGCTGAAACCGGGGGCTGCCGCGCGGCCCGACCAGACCGGCGCGGGACGCTTTGCTCAGACAGGCTCGATGTCGCCCTCGGCACGTAAATCGTGGAACTGCGCCTCGAATCGGGCAAAGCCGCCCGCAGCGATTGCCTCGCGCAGACCCTGCATGAGTTCCTGGTAGTAATGCAGGTTGTGCCAGGTCAGCAGCATGCCCGAGATCATCTCCTGGGCGCGGAACACGTGGTGCAGATAGGCGCGCGAATAGTTCCGGCACGTCGGACAGGTACATTGCTCGTCCAGCGGGCGCGGATCGTCCTGATGGCGGGCGTTTTTCATGTTGACCTGCCCGCGCCGCGTCCAGGCTTGCCCTGTGCGCCCCGAACGCGACGGCAAAACACAGTCCATCATGTCGATGCCGCGCTTTACCGCGCCGACGATGTCATCCGGCTTGCCCACCCCCATCAGGTATCGCGGCTTGTCCTGCGGCAACATGTCCGTCGCGAAATCAAGGGTTTGCAGCATCATCTCCTGCCCCTCGCCCACCGCGAGACCGCCGACGGCATAACCGTCAAAGCCGATGGACTTCAACGCATCGGCGCTTTCCTGGCGCTGGTCGGCATAGACACTGCCTTGCTGGATGCCGAACAGCATGTGGCCGGGGCGGTCACCAAAGGCGTCCCGCGAGCGCTGCGCCCAGCGCATCGACAGCCGCATGCTGTCCAGGGCCTGGGCCTCGGTGCAGGGGTACGGCGTACATTCGTCAAACGCCATGACGATGTCCGAACCCAGCAGCCGCTGGATCTCCATCGAGCGTTCGGGCGTGATTTCATGTTTCGACCCGTCGATGTGGCTTTTGAAGGTGACGCCCTTTTCGGTCAGTTTGCGCAGCGCGGCCAGGGACATCACCTGAAATCCGCCGGAATCCGTCAGAATGGGGCGCTCCCAGTTCATGAACTTGTGCAGGCCGCCCAACCGCTGCACCCGCTCGGCCGTGGGCCGCAGCATCAGGTGGTAGGTATTTCCCAGCAGGATGTCGGCGCCGGTCGCGCGCACGCTTTCGGGCATCATCGCCTTGACGGTGGCGGCGGTGCCGACCGGCATGAAGGCAGGTGTGCGGATGTCGCCCCTGGGTGTCGAAATGACCCCGGTCCGGGCCATGCCATCCTTGGCGTTCAGGGTAAATGAGGTGCTCATGGGAGCCTGCTTTAAGCCCCCCGATGGCGCGGCACAAGACAGCTGCGGTGCGCGACGCCCCGGCAATGTTGCAAACCGGCCCGGACTGCCGCCCGCCCGGTATCCCGCAAGGCATCGGCACCGCGACCGGGGTCACTGCCGCCTGCCCCGGCAGCCGCGCGGGTTTCCGCGGCCCGAGGCGGCCCGGCAGAGCGCCCGAAAAGCCGCCCCACCGTGCGAAACGTTCCGTCAAACGGCCCGACTGTAACACAATGGTCATCTGCGCGCCCTAGGCACACCTTGCGGCGCTTCGTCCTGCTTGTTAGGGCTGGGGACCCTCTTCGCACCAAAGGCGTGAACATGACCGACGACATTCCAGTATCTCCCGATCTGATCCGTTTCGGATGGGAAGAATGGGTCGCACTTCCCGACCTTGGCCTGCCGGCGTTGCGGGTAAAGGTCGATACCGGGGCGCGCACCAGCGCCCTGCATGCCTTTGACATCGAAACCTTCGGATCGGCCAGCGCGCCGCGCGTGCGCTTTACCGTGCACCCGATCCCGGGACGGGACGATCTGGTGATCCCCTGTTCCGCGCCCATAGTCGACCGGCGCAGCGTGGTGTCGTCGAACGGGGAAAGCGAAAGCCGCTACGTCATCGGCTCGACCCTGCGGGTGGGCGGCGAAGACTGGCCGATCGAGATCACCCTGACCAATCGCGACCGGATGAACAGCCGGATGCTGCTCGGACGCGAAGCGCTGAAGGATCACATCACCATCGTTGCCACGGACCGTTTCTGCCAGCCCGAGCTGAGCTATGACGTCTACTCCTCGCTCGAAGTCCGCCGCGCCGCCCCCAAGCGGGCGCTGCGGGTGGCGGTGCTGAGCCGCGAGGACAATTATTCCACCCGCCGTCTGGTGGCCGAAGGCGAAGAGCGCGGCCATACGGTCGAGGTGATCGACACCACCCGCTGCTACATGGCGATCAACGCCATGGCGCCCGAGGTGCATTACGACGGCAAGCGGCTGCCGCGCTATGATGCGGTGATCCCGCGCATCGGCGCCTCTGTGACCTCTTATGGCACGGCGGTGATCCGGCAGTTTGAAACCATCGGCACCTTCTGTGTGAACGGGTCCGAAGGCATCACGGCGAGCCGCGACAAGCTGCACGCGCACCAGTTGATGGCCCAGCACCGGATCGGCATGCCGAACACCGCGTTTGCGTCGTCGCCAAAGGACACGGATTCGCTGATGCGGCTGGTCGGTACCGCGCCGCTGATCGTGAAGCTGCTTGAATCGACGCAGGGCAAGGGTGTCGTCCTTGCCGAAACCAAGAAGGCGGCGCAATCGGTGATCGACGCTTTCCGGGGTCTGCGGGCCAATTTCCTGGTGCAGGATTTTGTCAAGGAAGCGGCAGGCGAGGATGTGCGCTGTCTGGTGGTCGGCGGCAAGGTCGTCGCCGCGATGAAGCGCACCGGCGCCGAAGGCGATTTCCGCTCGAATCTGCATCAGGGCGGCACAGCCACGGTGGTGCGGATCTCGAAGGACGAGCGGGAAGCGGCGATCCGGGCGGCACGGGCGTTCAAGCTGAACCTCGCGGGCGTCGACCTGCTGCGCTCGGAGGCCGGGCCCAAGGTGCTCGAGGTCAATTCCAGCCCCGGGTTCGAGGGAATCGAGGCCGCATCGAAGAAAAATATCGCAGGAATGCTGTACGATCACATAGAAGAACGTGTGCGCCCGGTGCCGGTCCGCAAACGCAAATTGCTGGGCTGAGCGGGGCGCGCGCGACGGCACCGGTCGCGCGGTCTGCCAGTCGTGCTGATCGGCAGATCGGCTGCCCTTTACGCCGTCATTGCCATTCCCTATATGTTTGCTCAGGTAAGACTTGGAAGGACCGTCCATGACCGACGCAAGCCCAAAGCTTGAAGGCACCCCGCTGATCACGCCGTCCAGCACCGATCATCCGCTGTATGATCAGGTGGTCGAGGCCTGTCGCAGTGTCTATGACCCCGAAATTCCGGTCAACATCTATGATCTGGGGCTGATCTACACCATCGACATCTCGCCAGAGAACGCCGTGAACGTGACCATGACCCTGACCGCGCCGGGATGTCCCGTGGCCGGAGAGATGCCGGGCTGGGTGGCCGAGGCGATCGAACCGCTGGCCGGGGTCAAGCATGTGGATGTCGACATGGTCTTTGAACCGCCCTGGGGCATGGACATGATGTCAGACGAGGCGCGGCTTGAACTGGGGTTCATGTAGGCGTTCGCCACCGGGCTGACGCCCTTTTTCCCCTCCCCTCCCCGCGACGCAGACAGAAGGCGCCTTTGCCGATGCCCTCGGAAAAGCAGAAGATGATTGGCGGGGAGCTGTACCTGGCCGGTGATCCCGAACTTGTCGCGGAGCGCAAGCGCGCGCAGGGGCTGATGCGCGATTATAATCAGACGATCTTTGGCGACGACGCGCGCAAGGACCTGTTGCCCCAGCTTTTCGCCAAGGCCGAGGGCGTGGCGGTGCGGGCGCCGGTCTACGTGGACTATGGCTATAACATCACCCTCGGGCGCGATGTCTTCGTGAACTACGGCTGCGTGTTCCTGGATGTCTGTGCGATCACCATCGGCGAGAAGACCGCCATTGGCCCTTATGTCCAGATCCTGACGGCGGATCATCCGCGTGACGGGGCGACCCGCGACGCCGGGCTGGAGTTCGGCCGCCCCGTCACCATCGGGCGCAATGTCTGGATTGGCGGCGGGGCCGTGATCCTGCCGGGTGTCAGCATCGGCGACGACGCGATCATCGGCGCGGGCAGCGTGGTGACCCGCGACGTTCCCGCAGGGGTCACGGTCGCGGGCAGCCCGGCCCGCCCCCTTGTTTCCAAAGGCTGATCGCCTTACCTTGAGGCCAACACAGGAGTTAGGCGCATGTTCGGCATTCCCGGCAAATCCCCGATCACCATGACCCCGGCGGCGATCAGCCAGATCACCCGGCTGATGGCGCGCGACAACCGCGCCGGTCTGCGGATCGGCGTGAAAAAGGGCGGCTGCGCGGGCATGGAATACACGATGGAATACGTCGACGCGGCCGACCCCCATGACGAGGTGGTGAATCAGGATGGCGCCTGCGTGATGATTGCGCCGATGGCGCAGATGTTCCTGTTCGGCACCGAAATCGACTATCAGACCTCACTGCTGGAATCCGGTTTCCGGTTCAACAACCCGAACGTGGCGGATGCCTGCGGCTGCGGCGAGTCGATCAAGTTCAAGGACATCGCCGAACTCGAGAGCGAGCAGGCGGGCGGCAAGGCCTGAAACCCCCGCATCTTCGCCAGCATACGAACGACGGCCCGAGGGTCGGCGGCACCGTGTTGCAGCATTCGTCTGTGGACGTTCCGAGCTGCCGGTGCCGGGAAGCGGTCTCGCGACCGTCAGAAGGCAAATTTTATTTGAACCCGAATAGACACAGGAGACTTCATGCGACGCAAGATGGCGGCAGGAAATTGGAAGATGAACGGCACGCAGGTGTCCTTGGCGGAACTCGCGGCCCTGCAGGGCATGGCGCAGGGCACGGTTGAGACACTGATATGCCCCCCGGCGACACTGATCTATGCGGCGGCGGGCCTCAAGACCGGCATCACCATTGGCGCGCAGGACTGTCACAGCGCCGAAAGTGGCGCGCATACCGGTGATCTGTCGGCTGGCATGCTGGCCGATGCCGGCGCGGCATATGTGATCACCGGGCACTCTGAACGCCGTCAGGACCATGGCGAAAGCGATGCCGATATCGCCGCCAAGACCAAAGCCGCCTGGGCTGCCGGGCTGAAGGTGATCCTGTGTGTCGGCGAAAGCCTGGAACAGCGCGAGGATGGCACCACGCTCGAGGTGCTCGCGGCGCAGCTCAAAGGCTCGGTGCCGGACGGCAGCACCGGCGGCAATCTGGTCATTGCCTACGAACCGATCTGGGCCATCGGCACCGGCAAGGTTCCGACCGCCCAGCAGATCGGCGAAGTACACCGCTTCCTGCGCACCGAACTGGCCAGCCGCTTTGGTGACGACATCGCCGGTGGCGTGCGGTTGCTGTATGGTGGCAGCGTCAAGGCGTCGAATGCTGCGGAAATCTTTGCGGTACCGGATGTCGACGGCGCACTTGTCGGCGGAGCCAGCCTGAAGGCGTCGGATTTCATGCCCATCGTCTCGGCGCTGAACGCCGCTCCCAACACCTGAGACCGGCCACAGACCAGGTGGAGCCGGGCCGTTTCGCGGCTGGTGCTCGGGACAGACGCTCCGGCGCGGACCGACACGGTCGACAAAGACGGGCCCGCGCGATGCGCGGGCCCGATACTCGTTACCAACCTCAGTTGGTGATGATCTCGGGGCCCATGATGCTGTTGGGCAGGAAGGTCGAGATGATCGGGATGTAGGTGATCAGGATCAGGAAGACGAAGAGCACGGCGAGGAACGGCAGCGCTGCCTTCACCACCCGCATCATCGACATGCCCGCCACACCGGAGGTCACGAACAGGTTCAGGCCGACCGGCGGTGTGATCATGCCGATTTCCATGTTCACCACCATGATGATGCCCAGGTGGATGGGGTCGATCCCCAGCTGAATGGCAATCGGGAACACCAGCGGCGCGACGATCACGATCAGTCCCGAAGGCTCCATGAACTGCCCGCCGATCAGCAGGATGACGTTCACGATCACCAGGAACATCACCGCACCAAAGCCTGCGCTCAGCATCGCATTGGCGATGTGCTGCGGGATCTGCTCGTCCGTCAGGACGTGTTTGAGCAGCAGCGCGTTGGCAATGATGAACATCAGCGTGATGGTCAGCTTGCCGCCTTCGAACAGCGTCGCCTGCGTGTCGCGGTGAAAGAACGCGGTGACCAGCGCCAGGGGCTTGCGGTGCAGCGGCAGCGGGCGGCCGCCCGGTTCGGTTGCGGCCAGCGGACCCATGTCGCGGTAGATGAAGGTCGCCACGACAAAGGCATAGACGGCGGCCACGGCAGCGGCTTCGGTCGGGGTAAAGGCCCCGCCCTTCCAGTAGATCGGGCTCAGGCCGTCCTCGAACCGGATCCAGGGGTGGCCGTAGATGCCGCCCATGATGATCCCGATTAGCAGCAGACCCCAGACGGCGTCACGGAAGGAATCGCCGATTTCGCCCCAGCCCAGCCATTCGCCCCTGGGCATGTCCTTGATACGGGCGATGACATAGATCGTCACCATCAGCATGAGCCCCGCGAGCAAGCCCGGAAAGACCCCCGCCAGGAACATCCGCCCGACCGAGACATCGGTGGCCGAGGCATAGACCACCATCACGATCGACGGCGGAATGAGGATGCCCAGCGTGCCCGCGTTGCAGATAACCCCGGCGGCAAAGTCCTTGGTGTATCCCACCTGCCGCATCGCCGCGATGACGATGGAGCCGATGGCGACCACCGTGGCCGGGCTGGACCCGGACAGGGCCGCGAACATCATGCAGGCCAGAACGCCGGCAATGGCAAGACCGCCCTGCAGGTGCCCGACGCAGGCAATGGCAAAGCGGATGATCCGCTTGGCGACGCCGCCGGTGGACATGAAGCTTGAGGCCAGCACAAAGAACGGGATCGCCAGCAGCGTGTAGTGCCCGGCCATCGCCAGATACAGCGACTGGGCGACCGAGGCGAGCGAGGTTTCGGAAAAGGCCAGCTGAAAGAAGATCGAGCTGAAGCCAAGCGCCACGGCGATCGGAACGCCGAGAAACAGCAGGCCGATGATCAGGATAAAGAGAAGGAGGACTTCCATGTAATCAGTCTCCGCGGTTCATGGCTGCGACGTCCTCGATGGCGTCTTCGGCTTCGTGGCTGACGATCAGGCTTTCGCTTTCGTCGTTCCAGACCCGCAGGACCGCCTGACAGATGCGGAACAGAATCAAGACGGCGGCAATCGGCAGGATGGTGTAGGGCACCACGCGCGGCAGTTTCGAATACCGCTCGCCGTAGTTGATCCAGTCTTCCAGAAACCGCAGCCATTCCGGCATCGGGATCTGGTCGGTTTCAAAGAAGGAACGTCCTCGGGCCTGGGTGTCCAGCCCGGTCGGGAACCAGTGTCCGGTGGTGGGGGGAAGATCGGCGAAGGGCGCCCACTGATCCCAGGCGCCTTTGCACAGCAGCAGCGCATAGGCAATGCAGACCACCCCGGCGATCAGCGCCACAACCTTGCGCGGCCCGGGGGGCAGCAGATTGGTGATTGCGTCAACCCCGAGGTGCGCCGTCACCTTGAAGGCATAGGACACCCCGAACAGTACCAGCCATGTGAACAGCACCAGCACGATTTCAAGGCTCCAGATCAGCGAGCTGTTGAAGACGTAGCGCAGGATCACGTTGACGAATGTAAGCATCGTCATCAGACCCAGCATGACGGCGATGGCGGTCTCTTCGAACCCGTGCACGACCCGTCCGACAGGGCCTTTGGGTGTGTATTTGCCGCTCATGGTGTCCCTCCCCCGGCAGAATCGGACGGCCCGGAATGTCCGGGCCGTCCTTCAGATGTCCGCGCTTCAGTTCTGCGCGTTGATCTCTTGGGCTGCGGCGATGTTCTCGGCGCCGACCTCTTCCTCGAACTGCGCCCAGACCGGCTTCATCACGTCGACCCAGTCCTGGCGCTGCTCTGCGGTCAGCTCGCGGATGGTGCCGCCGGCATCGAGGATCGCCTGACGCGCCTCGAGATCGACCTTGCCGACTTCGGCGTTCCGCTCGACGGTGACCTCGTTCAGGATGGTCAGGAACTGCTCGCGCACGGCGGCATCCAGGCTGTCGAGCCAGTCGACACTCGCCACCACCAGATAGTCGATGATGCCATGGTTGGTTTCGGTGATCCCGTCCTGCACCTCAAAGAACTTCTGGCCGTAGATGTTGGACCAGGTGTTCTCCTGCCCGTCGACAACGCCGGTCTGCAGCGCGCCGTAAACCTCGGCAAAGGCCATCGGCTGCGGGCTGGCGCCCAGCGCGTTCATCTGTGCCACAAGCACATCCGAGGGCTGCACGCGGAACTTGAGGCCATTGGCATCCGAGGGCTCGAGCAGCGGCTTGTTGGCCGAAATCTGCTTCATGCCATTGTGCCAGAAGCCCAGCCCCTGCAGGCCGCGGCGCTGCATCGCGTCCAGCATCGCGCGCCCGGTATCGGACCCCTGGAAAGCGTCGACCGCCGCGATGTTCTTGAACATGAACGGCAGGTCGAACAGGCGGTAGGATTTGGTGATCGATTCAAACAGCGACAGCGACGGTGCAGCCAGCTGCACATCGCCGCGCAGCATCGCCTCGATCACCTGCTCGTCGGTGTACAGTGTCGAGTTCGGGAACACCTCCATGCAGGCGGTGCCGTTCATCTCGTCGTTTACGCGCTGCTGCAGCAGCGACGCGGCGATGCCCTTGGGGTGTTTGTCGGTGTTGGTCACGTGGCTGAACTTGATGACCATCTCGCCGTCTTCGCAGGATGCGGCAGCGGTCTGCGCCGTGGCGCCCAGAGCCATTACCGCGGCAGCGGTCATGAGAAACTTCTTCATCGGTGTCCTCCCGGAACGTTTTTTGAATTTGAGGTCCAAGCGCCACTCCCCGAGGCGGCTGGATGTCCCTAGAAGACAGCGCCTGCGACGGCGCATCAAGGCTTCGCTTCCGGTGACGCCTTGAAATCCTTAAAATCTATATTTTTCAATATCTTATAAAGAAAGGCTCAGAGCCCCCACTGGCATCAGCGACCCGGTTGTGCGGATTTTCGCACAAATGTTTGCGCTGCCCGTGCGAAAATCCGCACAACTCCGACTCGGCAGAGCGGCGGACTTCGCACCGGCACAGGCGCGCTGTCGCCCAGGTTGGGGCTAACGGAAGGACTCGGGTTTCAGCCCGTATTTCGCCAGTTTGTCGTAAAACGTCTTGCGTGGCAGCTTGAGCGCTTCGGCAGCGGCACTGGCCTGCCCGTCACAGCGCCGCAACGCTTCGCTCAGCAACGACTGTTCGACTTGGGCCAGTTGTTCGCTCAGCCCGAGCCGGGTGTCCGGGGTTCCGGCTTCGCGCAGGCCCAGCGCAAAGCGCATCGCCGCCGACATCAGCGCCCGGGCATTGCCCGGCCAGTCCTGCGCCATCAGGCCTGCGACCACTTCGGGGGTGATCTCGGGCGGCCGCAGTCCGGCCTGCTCGCTGGCCTGCGCCACGTAATGACGGAACAGCACCGGAATATCCTCTGGCCGCTCGGACAGGGCCGGAATCCGCACGGTCACGACCTGCAACCGGTAGAACAGTTCGGCACTCAATCCGCCCGTTGCCACCATGGCGTCGAGCGCCTGCGTGCTGCCTGCGATCAGACGGGTGCCGCCCCCCGCCTGCGACCGCTCGAGCGCGTCGATCAATGCCAGCTGCGTGTCCATCGGCAGCGCCCCGATATCGTCCAGGAACAGCGTGCCGGGGGCGCAGGCCTGCCAGATTTCGCTCAGCAGGTCGCGCGTCAGACCGGCCGAGGCGCGCTTCTCGAACGGCCCCTTGGCTCTCGGTGAACACAGGTGCACGACTTCGGCAATCTTTGATATGCCGGTTCCGGGCGCGCCGGTCACCAGCACGTCGGTGCCCGCCTTCGCGGCGGCACGCACCGTGGCGCGCAGATCTCCGGCCAGGGCGGAATTGCCAAAGATCAGCCGGGCGGCGGCATCCCCGGTCTCAAGCTGCGCCTTCAGGCGGCGGTTCTCCAGCACCAGGGTCCGGGTACGCAGGGCGCGTTCGATCACCGCCGTGAGATCACCCGGGGCGCAGGGCTTTTCGAGAAAATCAAAGGCGCCGGCGGCCATCGCCCGCACCGCCATCGGGATGTCACCCTCGCCGGTCAAAAGGATCACCGGCAGATCCGGATCGACGCCGCGGGCATACTCCAGCAGATGAAATCCGTCGCGGCCCGGCATCCGCAGATCCGACACCACCACGCCGGCAAACCCGGGGGCGATGTGATCCTTGGCCTCGATGAACGAGCCCGCGGGAAGCGCCTGCATGTCAGCCAGTTCCAGCGACTGGCACAGCGCATCGCGCACCGCGGTGTCATCGTCGACCAGCAATACCCGCCGGATCATCGCCGCTCTCCTGCGGGATGGCGGGTGGGGCGACGGGCGTCAGCCCGAGCGTCACCGGCCATGCCCCGCCTCACGCCGCCACCTCTTCGGCCCAGGGTTCCAGCGCCACGGTGAACACGGCACCACCCCCCGCGGCATTCGCCCCCAGAATGGTGCCGCCGAAACTCTGCACCAGACCATAGCTGATCGACAGACCCAGCCCCATGCCGTCACCGCCCCCCACCGCCTTCGTCGTGTAGAACGGATCAAAGATCCGGTCCGGCTCCTCGATGCCCGGGCCGCTGTCGCGGAACGTCACCAGCGTGTGTGCGCTGGTCACGATCCCGATCTCCAGCCGCCGCCGCGCGCCGCCCTCCATCGCATCCGCCGCGTTGGTGATGAGGTTGACGAACACCTGCCCCAGACGGACGTCCCCCCCCCGCACCCACAGCGGCGCCTCGGGGCGCTGCCAGACAAGGTCCACCGCCGCCTGTTCGCGCCGCGTCTCGGTCAGTTCGACCGCGGACTGCAACACACGGCCCAGATCGACCCGGGTCACCGGCGCGCTTTCCTGTCGTGCAAACGCCCGCAGATTGCGGATGATCCGCGCCATCCGCTGCGCCATCTCGGAAATCCGACCCAGCGCCTCGCCGGCCTTTTCCGGCCGCTGCCGGTCCAGGAAGGCGACACCATTCTCGGCATAGGACCGGATGGCCATCAGCGGCTGGTTCAATTCGTGGCTGATGCCCGCCGACATCTGCCCCAATGCGCTCAGCTTGCCGGCCTGGACCAGTTCCGTCTGCGCCTGTCGCAATGCGGCTTCGGCCTCTTCGCGCTCTCGCACCTCGCGGCGCAACGCGGTGTTGGTCGCGGACAGCGCCCGCGTGCGCGCGGCCACCCGTTCTTCCAGCACGATATTGGCCAGTGCCAGCGCACGCCGCCGCTCGGTTGTCAGAAACAGCAGCGCCCCGAGAAACAGGCAGACCGCGACCACCACAGCCGCCTGCAAGGCTGCAAGCCGCCGCGCCGGGGTGACGTCGATCAGAGCGCCCCCCTCCATTTCGATCACCGGCAGCGGTGTCGACAGGTACAGCGCCCGCTGCGGCACATAGGGGCTCCAGTCCTGCAGCCAGATCTCGTGGCCGCCCAGCCGCTGCAGCGCCACATCGTACCGCGCCAGGTCCGGCGCCTCCATCGCCCCGTCACCGGCAGGTTTCCAGAACAGCAACTCCGAGCGGTTGGTGATGAAGATCTGCCCGTCGGCATCGGTGAAATAGACCGTGGGCAGGGTGCCGCGCCAGTCCTGTTCCAGCTCGACCACATCGACCACCGCCACCAGAACGCCGCGCACCTTGCCGGTGGCACCGAAATTCGGCGCGGCAAAGGAAAATGTCCGCTGACCGTTGCGAATGCCCAGCGACACCCCCAGTGCCCCCTGCAACGCCCGCAGGAAATGCGGGGACTGTGCCAGATCCGGCGGCACGTCTCCGGTGGACGAGGCCAGCACCTGACCACGGGCGTCGGCGTATAGTGCGGTCAGCGTGCCGGTCTTGTCCGCGGCGGCCAGCAGCACCGCCTCGGCCACGGCGCGATCACCCACCGTGTGCAGCAATTCCAGCGTTGGGTGACGCGCCATCAGGACCGCGAATTCGCGGTATCGCTGCAACTGCGTGACCAACCTGTCGGCTGCCAGCTCCAGATCCGACCGGCCCCGGGCCGCCACCTGATCCAGCGCCTGCACATAGCCGTAGACCCAGACGCCGACCGACAGACCCAGCACGGCGGCAAGGTAAAGTCCGATCAGCGCCGGTCGTGAAGAGATCCAGGTCCGCATGCCCCTGCTTAGCAAAAGCCCGCTTGCAAACGCCAGCGTCAAACGCCATGCCGGGCCGCATGCAAAGCTTTGACCAGTCCCCGACCGATCCCGAATTCAATCAGGATCCCTATCCGCTCTACGCGGCGATGCGCGCCGCTGGCGATCTGGTGCGCTGGACCCAGTATGACCACGTCTGCGCCGTCAGCCACCGCGCGGTCAATGCCATCCTGCGTGACCGCCGTTTTGGTCGCGAAGTTCCGCCCGACCTTGCCGCTCCGGTGCCCCAACATCTTGCCGCGTTCTATGCGATCGAGGATCACTCGATGCTGGAACTGGAACCGCCGCGCCACACCCGGTTGCGCGGCCTTGTGCTGCGCGCCTTCACCTCGCGGCGCATCGCGGCGCTGCAACCCGAGATTGCCGACCTGAGCCACACATTGATCGACGCCATTCCCGAGGGCAACTTCGACCTGCTGCCGCATTTTGCCCAGAAGCTGCCGGTGATCGTCATCGCGCGATTGCTGGGGGTCCCGGACAGTCACGCCGACCAGCTGCTGCGCTGGTCCAATGCCATGGTGGCGATGTATCGGGCGGGGCGCAGCCGCGCGATCGAAGACGCGGCGAACGCCGCTGCCGCCGAATTCGCAGTCTTTCTGAACGGCTATATCAATGCCCGCCGCGCCGATCCGCGCGACGATCTTCTGACACAACTCATTGCCGCCGAGGAATCCGGCGCGGCGCTGACAACCGATGAGCTGATTTCGACCTGTATCCTGCTGCTGAACGCCGGCCACGAAGCCACCGTGCACACACTGGGCAATGGCGTCACCTGCCTGCTGAACCACGGGATTACCCCGACAGCGAGCAATGCGGACGCCGTCAGCGAAGAGATCCTGCGCTACGATCCTCCGCTGCACATCTTTACCCGCATCGCCTATGAGGACATCCCGATGTACGGGCACACCTTCCGGCGCGGTGACAGGGTGGCGCTGCTGCTGGCCTCGGCAAACCGCGACGCGACGGTCTGGGACCACCCCGAAGTGTTTGATCCCGCGCGCGGCAGGGCCGCACACACCAGCTTTGGCGGCGGGCTGCATTTCTGTGTCGGTGCGCCGCTGGCAAGGCTCGAGTTGCAGACCGCTCTGCCGATCCTGTTCGCGCGGATGCCGGATCTGCGGCTTGCCGCGCCTGTGCGCTACGCGACAACCTACCATTTTCATGGACTCGAGGCGCTGCACCTCGCGCGCTGATCGCCCCGGCGGCGCAGAGGGCGCGGCCCCGGCTGCTGGACGGTGGACCGGCGGGCGGCCCTCGCGCACAAGTCGGCGCCGCCGGGACAGGGTTGGCCTGGCGTGAATTACCGAGCGGTGTCAACGCGTTGACACACGCAAAAAAACTAGGGTTTTTTCTGTGGCGTCCAATAGGCCTGGCTGTGTTTTCGCAGGTCTTCATACGAAGTGATTCTGGTCTGCGCCGCCTCGCCTCCGCGGGCGACCAGCATGGCGATCAAAGTGTCGATCAGGGCCATCGCCCCGGCGTAGCACCCGAAATGATATGTCGACAGAACCGACGCGATCAATGTCTCGTCCGCGCGGAAATCCGGAGACACGATCTCACTGTCGGAAATCATGATCAGTTTCAGACCCTTGCGTCTGGCAAAGCCACAGGCTTCGATGGTTTCGCGGGAATATGGGGTAAAGGTGATCGCGATCACCACGTCTCCCGGCTGGGCAGAGTGCAGTTCGTCGATGGCACT
Organism: Puniceibacterium confluentis; assembly: GCF_007923445.1. Classification (GTDB taxonomy): domain Bacteria; phylum Pseudomonadota; class Alphaproteobacteria; order Rhodobacterales; family Rhodobacteraceae; genus Puniceibacterium; species Puniceibacterium confluentis. Next base: position 255,450 of record NZ_VOJI01000002.1, read on the forward strand.
GTTCATGTGGCGCGGGATCAGTTGCAGCGACGGCAGCGCCATCCGCCCGACATAGTGCAGATAATAGGCCAGCGCATAACTGGCACGCACCGCCGTCAGATACACCGTCGACGCCTCGCTCAGCATCGCAACAATCCGCTGCATCTGCGCGGCCTTCTGCCCTTCGAGTGTGCGTCGCACGATGGCCATCTCATTCGCCGAGGCCTCGGCCTGCACGATGCCCAGCACGCCCTGCTCCCGCAGCCCGTCGATCCATTCGGGTTTCTCCTCAGCGGCCGCTGAAACAAGCGCCTGTCGGAACGGTTCGCGCATTTCGTCATAGCCGCCAAAACCAAGCCGTTCGGCCAGCCGCACCAGCGTATAGGTGCTGACCCCAATCTTCTTGGCCGATTCACGAATTGGATCGAGTCCGAAATCGGAGGGGTGGTCGACCACATATTTCGCCGCCATCCGCAGACCCCGTGGCAGATTGGGAATCTCGTTTTTCAGGGTGGCAACAGTACGGTTCCTGAGCGTCGGGTCCATGCGCCGGCCTTTCCGATCCTCGCAATATCAGATGTTATTAATTGGCAAGATTGACCGGTTTCGTTTTTTACGCAAGACTTGCGCCATGCAGTTCCGGCCCAGCCCCACCGTCTCTGCCAACCCTCTGCTGAAAGACGTCATGTCCGATGCCCGCCCCGCCCGCAACTCTCCCTCGGTCAGCGCTGCCACCGCCACCGGACATGAGCTTTGTCAGCCCGAAGCCGGATCGGCGCCTGCGCCGGATCCGCCGCACCGGGCGGCCCCGATCTCGACCGATGGCGACCTGCGGCTCAGGGCACCGCCCCGCACTCCACCTGACCGATAAGGCCCCGCGAGGTCAAACCACCATCGCGGCGTCGATTGAAGCGTTGCAGACCCTGCTTGAAAGGCACATGCCATGAGCCACGTTTTTCCCCGTCACTGTCACACCCCCCTGCCCACCGCCGTCGGGGGCGACGGTTGTTATCTGATTGATGCGGACGGCAAACGCTACTTTGACGGTTCCGGCGGGGCGGCTGTCTCCTGCCTTGGCCATTCCAACGGCCGGGTGCAGGCGGCGATCAAGGCGCAGGTTGACCAGCTGGCCTTTGCCCACACCGGCTTTTTCACATCGGAGCCTGCCGAACAGTTGGCCGACCTGCTGATCGCCAACGCCCCCGGAGACCTGGACCGGGTGTATTTTGTCTCGGGCGGCTCCGAGGCGGTGGAAAGCGCGATCAAGCTGGCGCGGCAGTACCATGTCGAACGCGGCGAGCCGCAGCGGCGTCACCTGATCGCCCGGCGGCAAAGTTATCACGGCAACACCATCGGTGCGCTGTCGGCCGGCGGCAACGCCTGGCGTCGTCAGCAATTCGCCCCTCTGTTGGTCGAGATGAGCCATATCGCACCCTGCTATGAATACGCCGAACGCGCCGGAACCGAGACCGTCGAGGCCTACGGCCTGCGGGTCGCGGACGAACTGGAGGCCGAGATTCAGCGGCTCGGGACCGACAGCGTCATCGCCTTCATCGCCGAGCCCGTGGTGGGCGCGACACTGGGGGCAGTGCCGTCGGTGCCGGGCTACTTCAAACGCGTGCGCGAGATCTGCGACCGCCACGGTGTGCTGCTGATCCTGGATGAGGTCATGTGCGGCATGGGCCGTACCGGGCACCTTTTTGCCTGTGATGGCGATGGTGTGGCCCCCGATATCCTGTGCATCGCCAAAGGACTGGGCGCCGGGTATCAGCCGATCGGTGCAATGCTGTGTTCCGGCGGAGTTTACGAGACGATTGCGGGGGGCACCGGCTTTTTCCAGCACGGGCATACCTACATCGGGCATCCGGTGGCGGCGGCGGCAGGCCTTGCCGTGGTGTCCGAACTGCTGGAGCGTGACCTGATCCCGCAGGTCCAGGCACGCGGCAACTACCTGCAGTCTGCCCTGATGGCGCGCTTTGGCCAGCATGCCCATGTCGGTGACATCCGCGGCCGAGGCCTGTTCCGCGGCCTGGAGTTCGTGGCCGACCGCGCAACCAAAACGCCGTTCGACCCGGCTCTGGGCGTGGCGGGGAAGCTGAAGAAAGCCGCCTTTGCCGAAGGTCTGATCTGCTACCCGATGCCCGGCACGCGCGACGGTCGCCACGGCGATCACCTGCTGCTGGCGCCGCCGTTCATTGCGACCGAAGCTGAACTGGACGAGATGGTGGGCCGTCTGTCGCGTGCCGTCGACAGGGTGATGGCCGAAACTGTGTAATACCTCTGCCGACGGCGTCACGCTGCGACAGGGCCGAGCCCGGATGCCCCGCGGATGCAATTACGGCGCTCCTGAACCCTACGGCTGCCTGCCCGAGGCGCGTTCCGGCGGCCATTCGCTGGCCGCTTGAACCGGTCCCGGGGTATCTTCAGACCCGTTGCCCCTACCGCGCAGCGACGGCACCGCCGCGCGTTTCGGGCCGCGCGGCCGACAACGGAAGGCCGGAAGCGATCAGAAATGGGCCCGCGGTTCGTCAGGGCGACCGGCGAGTAGCGCCAGAGCCCCGCCCAGACCGGCAAAACAGATCGGAAACATGGTAAAGACGTTAAAGCCAAAGGCGACATACATGCCTGTGGCCGACAGCAACATCATGACACCGCCCCACAGCGCCCGGGACACCGCCATGGCGCCGCCTGCAATCGCCAGCATCGGCGACAGGATCGACACCATGCGCACCAGGGCGGGATCGTCGAACATGCCGAACAGCTCTTCGATTTCGCCAAAATGCCGGGCCACTTCGGTATAGCCGAACCCGGCGAAACCGACGACCATACCGATCATCCCGGCAATGATGCCCAGTGTCAGGGCGGCGTTGCGCATCTCAGCCCCGTCCCGACAGCGCGGTCTGAACCTCGCCGCCCCAGCCGAGCCACATCTCGTCACCCTGAACGATCAACGGCCGCTTCATCAGGCTTGGGTGCTCTTGCAGCAGTGCCTGCGCAGGCTGTGCGCGTTGCTCCGGTGTAAGTCCGCGCCAGGTGGTTGAACGCCTGTTCACGAGATCGGCGCCAAACTGTTCAAGCGCACGGCTGAGCAACGGCACCGGCACCCCATCCGTCCGCACATCCCGGAAGGTCGCTGTGTCCAGCACCTTCATCGCCTTGCGGCAGGTGTCACACGTCTTGAGTCCGTAGAGGATCATGCCCGCTCCTGTGTCATCACCTTCAAATAATCGCCCCGTCATCACATTGCGACCCTGTTTTGCTTGCTTTTTACATATCCCATGCAATCATTTTGCTCACGTGGCCCTCGGGGCCGGTTCGAAAACGGCACTCCGCACCCGGCATCTGCCGCCCTCCGAACCCTGCGGACCGCGCCGAAACCCTGACATTTTCAGGGAAAAGCAAGACATGAAGGAGACACGGGACATGCCGACGGGCACCGTGAAATGGTTTAACACCACCAAAGGATACGGGTTCATTGCACCCGATGATGGCGGCAAGGATGTGTTTGTGCACATCTCCGCAGTGGAACGCTCGGGCCTCACTGGCCTGGCCGACAATCAGAAAGTCGGATTTGAAATGCGCGAAGGCCGCGATGGGCGGCAGATGGCTTCGGATCTTACCCTTCTCTAGGGGGCCCTGTTCCAGGGGGATTGCCCGTGCCGGAGCTATTGCGCCTGAAGCTTGACCGCTTCGGTGCGGGCATATCCGATCAGGTCACGCACAAAAGGCTTGTCCACATCCGTGCTGCGGGTCGCAGCATACAGCCGCCGGGTGATGCCTGCGCGGGTCAGCGGTCGGGTGACGTAATCCGAGTTGTACTTGACCTCGCGCACAACCCAGTCCGGCAACACGGCAACACCGCGGTTGCTGGCCACCAGCAGCAGGATGACGGCTGTCAGTTCGACCTGCCGGATGGCGGCCGGCTCCACCTTGGCCGGTGTCAGCAACTGGCTGAACACGTCCAGCCGGGCGCGGTCCACCGGATAGGTGATCAGCGTCTGACCACGGAAGTCCTGCGCCTCGACATAGGCTTTCTTTGCCAGCGGATGTGTCGATGCGGCGACAAAAACCGCATTGTAATCAAACAGCTCGGTAAAGGTGACGCCCGAAATTTTTTCGGGATCCGACGACACCACCAGATCGACGTCCTCCTTCAGCAGCGCCGGAAGTGCGTCAAAGGCCAGTCCAGGGCGGATGTCCACATCGACATCCGGCCAGCTCTTGCGAAAGGCTTCCAGCACCGGAAACAGCCACTCGAAACAGGCATGACATTCGATCGCGATGTGCATCCGCCCCGAAGAGCCGGCCCGCAGGCCAGTGAACTCGTCCTGAAGCGCCTCGACCTGCGGCAGCACCTGCTCGGCCAGCCGCAACAGGCGCATGCCCGCCGCCGACAATGTCATGGGCTTGGACCGACGGACGAACAGCTCGACCCCCGCCTGATCCTCAAGCCCCTTGATCTGGTGGCTGAGCGCGCTTTGCGTGATGTTCAGCTGGTCCGCGGCCTTGGCGACACCGCCAGCTTCGTAGATCGCCTTGATCGTGCGCAGATGCCGGAATTCGATGTGCATACCCGCGTCCACCTCATGTTGTTGATGAGTTTTATGAGTTTGTCTCACAGAGGCGATCGTGCAACAAGAGCTGAAACGAGTACAAGGACCGCCGCCATGACCCGCCCCGAAATCTCTTTCGAGTTCTTCCCGCCCAAGAATATCGAAGCCACCTTCCGGCTCTGGGACACGGTGCAGGTGCTGGCTCCTCTTGCACCGCGGTTCGTCTCGGTGACTTATGGCGCCGGCGGGACGACGCGGGATCTGACCCGCGACGTGGTGTCGACCCTGCACAAACACTCCGGCCTGCGCACCGCCGCGCATCTGACCTGTGTCGATGCCACCCGCGCGGAAACGTTGCAGATCGCCCGCGACTTTGCGGACGCAGGCGTCACCGACATCGTTGCGCTGCGCGGCGACCCGCCCAAGGGCGCAAACGGCTTCGTCCCGCACCCCGAAGGCTTCCACAACTCGGTCGAACTGATCGAATCACTGAAAGCGACCGGTGATTTCACCATCCGTGTCGGTGCCTATCCCGACAAGCACCCCGAGGCCCCCACCGCGACGGCGGATGTCGAGTACCTGAAGCGCAAGCTGGATGCGGGTGCCGACGAAGCGCTGACGCAGTTTTTCTTCGAGGCCGAGACATTTTTCCGCTTCCGCGACGCCTGTGTGAAGGCCGGGATCGACAAGCCGATCGTTCCGGGCATCTTTCCGATCGAAAACTGGAAAGGCGCGCGCCGCTTTGCCGAAGCCTGTGGCACGCATATTCCCGCCTGGGTGATCGATGCCTTTGAAACGGCAACCCGCGACGGACGCCAGGACCTGCTGGCCACGGCGATGTGTACGGAGCTTTGTTCCGACCTGATCGACGGTGGCGTGGACAAGCTGCATTTCTACACGCTCAACCGGCCGGAACTGACGCGTGACGTCTGCTTCGCCCTCGGTGTCGCACCCGACGTAAAGCTGGAAAATGTCGCCTGACATCGCGACCCGGACCAAGAATTTTAAATAAAATTCTTGTGAAAATTCTTCGCAAGAATTTTCTCCCGGCGCGACCGGCACCGCCCCGCACGGGCCGGTGCGTCCGGCCGTTCTGATGTGCATGATACGTCGCGCTGAAATTGCCGATCTGCCCGAGATGCGACGCATCGCGCAGCAAGCCTATGCCCGTTACATCCCGGCGATAGGTCGCAGACCCGCGCCCATGGACGCGGATTATGCAGAGCAGATCAGTGGCGGGCACGCCTATGTTGCACAGACCGATACCGGTGATTTGGCCGGATTCATCGTCTTCTTCCCGAAGGGACAGTCGATGTTTCTGGAAAATGTCGCGGTGGATCAGGAGATGACGGGGCGGGGGATCGGCAGGGCCCTCATCACCTATTGTGAAACCCAGGCCCGCGTCGGTGGGTTCGGCTCGGTGTCGCTGTACACCAATGCCCGGATGACGGCCAATCTGCGGATCTATCCGCGCCTGGGATATGTCCGCACCGGACGTGGCCGCGAGGATGGCTTTGACAGGATTTATTTCAGCAAGGATCTGACTTCAGCCTGAGACCTGTCTGCCGATGCCCTCAGTCACGTCCCGCGCAGCCGCGAGCAGGGTGAATCCGGTAAACCGCTGTGCCGCCTGTTCGTGGAGAATCCGCACCACCAGCCCTGCCTGTTCGATGCCCAGGTCCGCGGTCTTTCCGGTATTCTCCAGCAGCCGCCGCAGCACTGGACTCGCCCACGCGGCGCCTGTCCGCCACCCGCATCACCTTCGATCAACCTCGGCTCGATCACTTTGAAAAACGCCCTCGTACCGTGAAAAATACAAGGCATTGAATTTCATGAAATATTTCTGAAATTACAAAAATGAAATGTAATTTCAAAAAAATTGCCCGCCAAACGGGTACGGCGTACATCAATCCCACAGCGAGGAGAAAACGCCATGAGCCTTCAGAACCCGGTATTCATTCCCGGCCCCACCAACATTCCCGAGGCGATCCGCAAAGCCTGCGACATGCCCACAATCGACCACCGCTCGCCACTGTTTGCGACGATCCTGCATCCCGCCATCGACGGCTGCCGCAAAGTGCTGAAGACGACCGAGGGCGAACTGTTCATCTTCCCCGCCTCCGGCACCGGCGGCTGGGAGGCGGCATTGTCCAACACCCTCAACCCCGGCGACACGGTTCTTGCCGCGCGCAACGGCATGTTTTCGCACAAGTGGATCGACATGTGCCGTCGCTTTGGCCTGAATGTCACCCAGGTTGACGTGCCCTGGGGCGAAGGGCTGCCCGTCGCGAAGTTTGGGGAGATCCTGCGTGCCGACACGTCGGGCACCATCAAGGCCGTCCTCGCCACGCACAACGAGACCGCAACCGGAGTGGTGTCCGACATCAGCGGCCTGCGCCGGGCGATGGACGACGCGGACCACGGCGCACTGCTGCTGGTCGATGGCGTCAGCTCGATCGGCTCCATGGACTTCCAGTTCGACGCCTGGGGTGTGGATGTCGCCGTTGCCGGGTCGCAAAAGGGGTTCATGCTGCCCGCCGGCCTTGCCATCGCCTGCTTTTCCGCCAAGGCCGTTGCCGCGTCCAGGACCGCGACCCTGCCCCGGACGTTCTGGAGCATCGACGACATGCGCAAAGGCTATGCCGCCAATGCCTACCCCTACACGCCGGCGGTCGGCCTGCTGAACGGGCTGAAGCTGTCGACAGAAATGCTGCTGGCCGAAGGGCTTGACCAAGTCTATGCCCGGCACGCCCGGATTGCCGACGGGGTGCGCGCCGCCGTCGCGGCCTGGGGCATGGCCCCCTGCGCCGCGACGCCCGACCTCTACTCCAACACGGTGACGGCGATCCGCACGCCCGAAGGCTTTGACGCGACCACGATCGTCGAACGTGCGGCGCAGGACTACGGCATGGCCTTTGGCACCGGTCTCGGCGATGTCGCGGGCAAGGTGTTCCGCATCGGCCATCTGGGCATGCTCACCGACGCCATGGCCCTGTCCGGCATCGCCACCGCCGAAATGGTCATGGTCGATCTGGGTCTGCCCGTGACCCTCGGGTCCGGCGTCGCTGCGGCACAGAGCGTTTACCGCAGGGGCCGCCCCCGGGCGACGGAACTGGCCGCATGACCCAGCGCGTCGCCAAGCGGGACTGGAATGTGACATCAACGGCGGCGGGACCAGTTCGAAGCCGGGGCTGCCGGTGGCCCATGGGCGCAGCGATGTCATCCGTGTCAAATGCTCGGACGAACATGGCGTCGTCGCGGACCCCGGCACGGATCTGAAAGTGAACGACAGGCCGGGTTTCGTGCCCGGCCACAGCGACCCGACCTGCAATGTGCATGACTGGAATGTCGGTTTTCGCAACAGCTGCGTCGAAACGCTCTGGCCGGTCTTCGCACGCGGCAAGGCCTGCTGACGTGGCAGGCAGCTCCCGGATTTCGGGGACTGCCGTTCGACGGCGTCTTTCTGGGAACCCCTGGACGCGTTGCGGAAGTGATCACCTCGATCACGTCGAGCTTTGCGCCGATCCTGCGTGACGCCTGTGACACTCCCGAAACCCACATTGCCTGCACGACAACCAACACCGGGAAAGCAGGAGGCTGGGGCGGACCGGCGTCTGCACCGAATTGATCGCCCAAAGCGTCGGAATCGGTGAAGCCCGGCACGCCATCGCTTCGGGGATGGTCGCGCCCGCCGACGTCACCGAAATCGGCGCCCTCATCAACGCCGCTGATCCCGGCTGCACCTCTGATGCGGAAATCCCCCTGTTCGACGGCACCGGAGCCGGCCTGCAAGACCTTGCAGTCGCCGCCAAATTGGTGAAGCTTGCACACCGGAACGGCACTGCCGTTTCGGTTGATTTCCAAGGCAAAGGCAATGACATGCGGGTGGCTCTTAACGGATTTGGCCGGATCGGTCGCACCATCCTGCGCCAGCTTTTGGCCACGCATTCCGATATCACCGTCGCGCTGATCAACGACATCGCGCCTCTGGACACATGCGCCTATCTTTTCCGCTACGATTCGGTGTTCGGGCCGTTTCCGGGGGAAGTACGGACTGATCCGGACGCGTTGATCATCAACGATCAGACCATCCCGTTCCGCCAGAAACGTGATCTGGCCGATCTGGACCTGTCCGACGTCGATGTGGTCATGGATTGCACCGGCACAATCAGCACCCGTGCCCATGCGGCGCGCGGTCTGACGGCGGGTGCCAGGAATGTCCTGATATCGGGTCCCTGCGACGAGGCCGAGCAGACCATTGTTCTGGGGGCGAACGCGCATCTTCTGGCGGATGCCCGCATCGTGTCAAACGCATCCTGCACAACGAATGCACTGGCGCCGCTGCTGCGCGTCCTGCAGGACAGCTGCGGTGTGGTCCAGGGACATATGACCACGATACATTGTTACACCGGCAGTCAGCCGATGGTCGATGCCCCCCGGGGTGATCTGGCCCGCAGCCGTGCCGGCGCCGTGTCCATGGTTCCGACCACCACCAGCGCCACCCGGCTGATCGACCGTGTTCTGCCCGACATCGCAGGTCGGGTGACAGGTGCCGCGGTGCGCGTCCCGGTGATCAGCGTTTCTGCCATCGACCTCGTGGTAACTCTGAAAACATTGCCGGATCAGCCGCTTGCGGATCATCTTGCATGTATCGCACAAACGTCTGCGGTACTGGGTGTCACCCGAGATGCCACCGTGTCCACCGACTTGCGCGCCCGCCCGGAATCCCTGGTGATCGCTCTGCCGGAAACCATTCAGAGCGGCAATCAGGCGCGGATCTTCGGCTGGTATGACAACGAATGGGGCTTTTCGGCCCGCATGATCGACATGGCGCGGTTGATGGCCGCGCGCTGACGCAGCCTAGCGCGCCAGCCGCGCCAGTTGCGCGACTCCCGCCAGCGCCCTGTCGTGTTTGCCGTCTTCCAGGAAGGTCTGCACCCGGGCCAGTGCCGTCGGCAGGCAGAGCCGGTCCAGCACGGCGCTGTTGCCCAGCGCCTTGCGGCGAATGGTGAAATAACTCACCCGCAGATCCCGGGCACCAAAGGAATACTTGTACGGCTCGTTGCCGTGGCAGAAATCGTAGTCGGCAAACCCGTTCTCGATACCCCAGCGAATGCTCTCGGCGTGCAAAAGCAGCCCGATCGCCGCCGCATCCGATCCCGTGTCACGCCCGGCGACGATGAAATGCAGACGGTCCATCTCGTGATCCACCACATGCCCCAGCGCCCCGAGAGGTCTGTCGCCCTGCCACAGCACCGGCAAAAAGAGACAGTCGATCTTCAGCGCGGTTTCCAGGATCAGCCGATAGTTCGCCGCCACCTTTGCGGCCGCCTCGGCGCCCTTGCTGGCCAGCCATTTTTCCTGCCAGAACCCAAGCAGGATATCCACGTCACGGCGGAATGTCCGGGCGGTGGCAAAGCTGATGTGCCAGTCGCCATTTGTCAGGAAGCGGCGGGAAAAGCGGCGGATTTTTTGCCGGGTGCCTGGGCGCGGCATGGTCTGAAGCCAGGTTTCATAGCTGCCCGGCAGCGGCACATGCGGGCACAGCAGGTTGTCGGTGGCGCCATCATTGATCATGTAGGGCCGAAAGCTGACGTCAAAGTCGTTGTCCGCAAACGACTGTGCGAACAGGGCCGCCCGGTTGCGCGACGATTCGTAGCGCAACGACAGGGTCGACCAGGGCAGGGTCTGCAGGCGCCGCGCAATCGCCGCTATCGCGGTGTCCTCGAAAGCGGGATCGCACAGAAAGCCGGTGTATTCGCTGTACAGCAACCGACCGCCGGCCTCGATCTCGGTCTGGAACTCAGAGCGCGACCGGCTCCAGTGTACCCGCAGCCGCAGCGGCATGACGCAGACCGGTCCGGCATTGCGGTCCGGGCCGTGCGCGACGAGAACCCGCCACTGCCCCGGCGCCGCGCGAAAGGCGGCATCCAGCCAGGCCCAGGACAGAAATATCGTGCCTTCGGGGTCACGGGCCTGCAACGCCATCCAGCCGGGTCTGAGCGCCTGAAACCCCTCGTAGGTGTCGATCACGCTGACCTGGATACCGCTGTCGCGTGACACAACCTTGGTGGCGGCGGCCATGCGGGCCGCGATCCGCGCCTGGATGTCATCGGGCTGGTCTAGCATGGATGCACCCTCAGACCCTCAGCACAGGGCGGCGCTTTTTCTTCAACAGCCGCGCCGCTTCCCGCGCTTCGCGTCGTGCCTCCTGCACCGTGACATATTGAAAATTCACCATCGCCGCCTCGAAGGCATCGCGCAGCGGCAGAGTCAGCTTGTCCTGAGCCGCGAAATAGGCGCCAACCTTGCAGATGTGGGCCGCAAATTCGGGGTGGACACCGGCGTCGTCATACTTGCGCACCCGGTCCTTGTTCAGCCAGCCGCGCTTGGCCTCTTCTTTCAGGATCAGCTTGAAGCGCTGGATGCAGTGCAAGGTCACATAGGTCGACAGATAGCGGAAATACTCTTCGAGACTGTGGCCGCAGCTGGGATCGAAGGCATCAATCACCACATCGACCATGGCGTCCGGTTCCAGTGGCCAGGCCTCATCACCGATCAGCCAGGCGATGTCCTCGGCGCCGTGGCGCACGCCGCAGTATTCAAAGTCGAACCAGCGCAGCTTGCCGTCCGCGCCGATGGCGGCATTGCCGGACCGGCAGTCCCATTTGATGAACTGCGTCATCGGGACCGCAAGCCGTTCATACACCGCCTGCCCGTCAAAGTCCTTGCCGACGCCCGGCCCGTAGGGCTGCAGGGCCGTGGCCGCGTTGATGAAGTTTTCGTACCACTCGCCATTGCTGCCGAGATTGGGCAGAAAGGTGTGCAGATCCGTGGCGCGCGCCGCATTCTGGAACCGAAAGATCCCGGCGACGGCATTTTCGGCCATGTGCTGACGCTCGCTGCCCTCGACGCGGGCAATCTCGACGTTCAGTCTCTTGCGGCCCACATCGGACTGGAACAGGATTTCGCCGACAACACCCAGCATCCGTGGCACGTCATCGCAATGCGCCGAAATCTGTTCCAGCGCATGGGCTTCGAGGTGGGTGCGGCGGAAGTTGGGCCGGAGCGTCGCAATCACGCTCTGATCCTTGAAATGGATCCGAAAGCTCGAACGGCCGTCGCCGCCGGGCGCCGAGGTCTTGACCACCGGCTTGCCGAAATGCGACTCGGCGGCGGTCACGATGCGCGACAGGCGGCTCTCGCTGGACTCAGACATCGGCAAATCTCCATTCTCTCGGCAATAAATTCGGCGGCGGCTGTCGCGCGCGGCCACGCGACGGCACCGACCTTTCGGCTAAACAAAGATTTCGGCAATTTTATGGTATTTCCGGTGTCACACAGGTTCCGCGGCCTGCTGACGGCAGCCTGCTGGAAACAATGGGGCGCACGCCGGGACACTGTCGCCATTCCTACAACGATTGCCCACGGATTGGAAACGCCGTGCCGCCGTTGGCGGAACGCCGGTTCAGTCCGGCAGAATCTGTGCGTCGATCAATGCCAGGCGACCGGTGCGGACCTCGCTCAGCGCCTCTTGCAGAGCTTTTGCCAGCCCGGCTTCGTCCCGGACGGTTGCGGTCCAGGCGCGGCTGGCCCCGGCAATTGCCGCAAAATCCGGTGACGGACCCAGCCCGGTCAACGGCATCTCGTTCGCCCGCGCCGCTGCGCCGTCGGGATACAGCCCGCGCACCGACTGACGCACCGCGCCCCATTCATGATTGTTCAGCACCAGAACCAGAATGCCGATGCCAAGGGATTCCGCGATCTGGTGGCAAGCGACAGGGTTGGAAAAAATGTAGGATCCGTCGCCCATCGTCGCCACGACCATGCGGTCGGGCGCGGCCATCCTGGCCCCCAGGGCCGCCGGAAAACACCAGCCCAGCCCACCGGAGTGCGGTTCCTGAAACCAGGACCGGTGGTCGCGGCGCGGCAGCGCCCCCAGCACGCAGCCCAGTTCGGAAAATACCGCGGATGGCAGACCGTCAAGCGCGGCGCCCAGGGCCCGGCTCACTCCGGCCTTGGTCAGCGCACCGTCGGCCCGGGGCCGCGCCGCCGCCGCCGTCCGGTCCCGATCCGCCCGCGCCAGATCACCCACCCGGCGGCGGCGCACGGCGATTTCGTCGGTGTCGCGTGCATGTTTCCCCATCTCGGCGATCAGGGCCGGCAGGGTGTCGGCGCTTTCCCCGGCGATGCACAGATCGGCCGGAAAACTGCGGCCGGGATAGCGGCTGAACAGCGGGTCGGGTCCGATATGGATGACCTTCGCCCCGGGTCTGAGCGGGTGTCTGTCCGGCCACCAGGGCGCGAGACAGTCAAGAACCACCACCACGTCCGCCTGCGCCAAGGCGGCGCCCGGGTCAGCCCCGACATGGCAGGGATGGTCGGTCGCCAGCGCCAGATGCGTCGCCCACCAGCTGCTGACCGCAATGCCCCAGTCCGCGACCCACGCGCCAAAGGCGTCGAAACTGGCTGCATCCCCTGCCCCGCGCTGTGCGATCACCAGCGGGGCCCTGGCCGCGGCCAGCCACGTCGCCGCCTGTTCCAGAGCCGCGGCATCCGGTGCGATCCGGACCGGGCGCTGCAACGGGGCCGCATCGAGCCCGCTGGCGGGAATGGTCTCGCACAGCACTTCGCGCGGGAGGGACAGATAGACCGGCCCCTTCGGCGTCGAGTTGGCAACCGCATGGGCGCGGTCCAGCATCGGCGACACCTGTTCCGGAAACTTCAGCTCGTAGTCCCACTTGGCGGCTTCGCGCACCAGTGCGGTCTGATCGCGCATTTCCTGCCCCCAGCCGATGGGCACGGTGCGCGCGCCGAACCGTCCGCCCTCGGTCACCGGGGTGCGGCCCGACATCAACACCATCGGCACATGGTCGCAGGCCGCATTCAGCGCGCCGATGGCACCGTTCGCTAGACCGACGTTGGTGTGCAGCATCACCGCCTGCGCCCGCCCGGACAGCAGGTAATAGCCGTGCGCCATGCCCATCGCCGCGTGTTCATGCGGCATGACCAGTGCCTGCGGCAGGTCTTCTCCGGCTTCGGCCGCCTGCGCCAGACCTTCGATGATCGGCGGAAAGTCGGTCCCGGAATTGGCAAAGACACAGTCCACACCCAGCGCCTTCAACCGCGGGAACAAGGCCCCCCCGGCAGTGATCCTCGTGGCCATGCCCTACCCCGCCAGCAGCCGCGGCAGCCACAGGGACAGACCCGGCAACATCAGCAGCACCACAACCCGGACGATCTCGGCACCAAAGAACGGCATGACCCCTTTGAAGGTTTCGATCATCGGCGTGTCCCTGGCCAGGGCCGAGATCACAAAGACGTTCATCCCCACGGGTGGCGTGATCAGTCCCAGTTCCACGACAATCAGCGCCAGAATGCCGAACCAGACCTTGAGATCTTCGGTGCTCATCCCGAACCCGGCGCCTTCGGTCCCCTGGTACATGCCGCCGTTCAGATCCATCAGCACCGGCCAGAAGAACGGGATCACCAGCAGGATCATCGAGAGGCTGTCCATCAGGCAGCCCAGCAGCACCAGCGCGATCAGCAGCAGGACCATCACCGTCATCGGCGCATATCCCGACTGAATGATCCACTCTGCCGTTGCCTGCGGCAGGCCCGCGCGCGACATGAAGATCTTCATCAGTTCGGCGCCCAGCAGGATCAGATAGATCATGCCCGCGGTTCTGGCGGTTTCCTGAATGCTGTCGACCAGTTCGGCGGTCCGGATGCGACCGCGCAGCGCGCCATAGAGCCAGACCAGCGCCACCCCGATCGAGGCGGCCGGGGTCGGGTTGTAGAAACCACCGTAGATCCCGCCCAGCACGACACCAAAGATCAGCACGACCGGGATCACCCCCAGCGTTGCCGCGCGAAACTCGGCGCGGTCGATACCGGCGCCGCGCGGGCCCGCCTCGGGACGGATCCAGACGTAGATAGCGATTGTCAGGATGAACAGCAGCACCGCCAGCAGGCCGGGCACCAGGGCGGCGGCGAACATGGTGACGATGTTCGCCTCGACGATGATTGCGTAGATGATCAGCACGACCGACGGCGGGATCAGGATACCCAGCACCCCGCCAGCCGCCAGCGTGCCGGTGGCCAGCGCGCCGGAATAACCGTAGCGCTTGAGTTCCGGCAGCGCCACGCGCCCCATGGTCGACGCGGTGGCAAGCGACGAGCCGCAGACCGCGCCAAAGCCTGCACAGGCCGCGATCGCTGCCATCGCCGTGCCGCCGCGCATCCGCCCCAGCCAGGCGTTGGCGCAGCGGAACAGGGCAGTGCTCAGCCCTGCCTTGGAGGCCAGCGCGCCCATCAGGATGAACATCGGCACGACCGTCAGGTCGTAGATCGAGAACTGGCCATAGGCGAGCGTCTTGAGCTGGTTGAGCAGCAGCGCGGGTCCGTTCAGCAGCGCCACCCCGACGCCGCCGACAAGGATCATCGCGTAACCGATGGGGATGCGGATGGCGATCAGCGCGACCAGAATGGCCAGCGCCGTGAACCCCAGTGTGATCGGATCCATCAGGTTGTTCCTCTCAGCACCGCGGCATGGTCACGCAGCGACACCAGCGCCGCCAGCGCCAGCAGGGCCAGGGACACCAGGATCGGCAGGAACGCCAGCCAGACCGGAACCTGCAGGATGGTGGTGGTATAGCCATACGCACGCTGATCCCCCATGCCGGCATACATGCGCCACAGCAGCAGCAGCGCAAACCCAAAGGCGATCACCGCGCCCACCAGCTTGAGACAGGCCACAGTGCGCGGCCCGGCCCCCGAGGTGAAGATGTCGGCCGTCACATTACCGTCCGACACCTGGGTGTAGGGCAGAAAGGCAAAGACCGCGATTGCGACGCCCAACTCGGTCAGTTCGAAATCCCCCGGCACGGGACGGCCGATGATGGCCCCCAGTATGGACGCCACGTTCATCAGAACCACCGCAAACAGCAGCGCACCGCCCAACAGGGCCCAGAGGGTGATCACACGGACAGCCGCACCGGTCCAGCCGGTGCGGCTCCTGTTCAGGGGGTCGGTCACTTACATGCTGCCCGCGTTGTCCGCGACCAGTTTGCGTGCCTTTTCGACCAGAGCGGCGCCATCGATACCGCTGCCCGCAACATCCGCGATCCAGCGGTCCACAACAGGTGCCACCGCGTCGCGGAACGCCTGTGTCTCGGCTTCGGTCAGTTCGATATGGGTGTTGCCCGCGTCGGTCGCGATCTTGAGGCCAAAGTCATCGGTGCCGCGCCAGACATCGCCCACCTTGCCCCACCAGTCGCGTCCGGAGGCATCCTTGAACGCCTTCTTGATATCGTCGGGCAGCCCGGCCCAGCGGTCGCCGTTCATCGAGACCTGGAAGGTGGTTGTGCCCAGACGCTCTTCTTCGAAGCCTTCGATCTGGTATTGGGTCTGGTCCTGGATCGCCAGCGGCGGAATGATCTCGAACGGGATCAGCGCTCCGTCCACCACCTTTTTCTGCAGCGCCGGCGGCAGTTCCGGCACCGGCATGCCGATCGGGGATGCACCCAGCGCCTCGATCACCCAGGCACCGGTCCGGGTCGGAATACGCAACTTGGTCCCGGCCAGATCGGCGGGTGCGCGCACTTCCTTGTCGACCATGTGGATGGCCTGACCGGCGTGGACATGCAGGAACATCACCTCAAGGCCTTTGTAGTCGTCCTTGAGATCACTTTCGAACATGTCGAACAGCGCCAGATTGGCCGCCCTTGGATCGTTCTTGAACACCGTTGGCAGTTCCATCACCTCGGTCCGCGGGAACAGACCGGGGGTATAGCCGTTCACCGTCCAGATCAGGTCGACGACACCGTCGCGCGCCTGCTGCACCAGTTCGGGGGGGCGCCCGCCCAGGGTCATCGCCGGAAAGATCTCGATCTTGACCTGCCCGCCGGAATTTTCCTCGACCTGCTTGGCCCAGGGCTCGAGCATCTCGGTCTGCGCCGGCGACCGTGCGCCGAGCAGGTGGTGCAGCCGGAATGTGTAATCCTGCGCCGCGGCGGCGCTGGCCAAGGTCATGGCAACGGCTGTTCCCGCCATCGCCCCCATCATCGTGCGTCTCTTCATTGTATCCTCCCTGGATGTTTCCCGATTGCGGGTCTTGTTCTCTGCTTTTATGCAGGCCGGTCCTTGTCCGGCACCACACTTGTTGTGATCGATACCCTTTCCGGCGCGTGACCGGCAAATATCAATCATGCCGTGATTTATAATTTCAGGCTAGCCCACCCCGCGCGTGCCGACGTCCGCCATCAGCGCGATTCCCGGAATCCGCGCTGAATGTCTGGCCCCCTCACCCAGAAAGAAATTCAGGTTGCGCAGGGCAAGGCGGGCATGTTCGCGCGCCAGCGCCTCGGCGCGCGCGCCCTCGCGCTGGCGAATGGCATCGACGATCGAGCGGTGGTGGTCCTGTGCCACCAGCAGCGAACGCAGGGTCTGCGGGATCACCGCCTGCCCCTGCAAAAAGGCACTGGGCCCCGCCATCGGCATGTTGGTCACACGTTCAAGCTCCCGCAGCACCACCGCGCTGCCCCCAAGTTGCGCCAGGGCGTGATGAAACTGCGCGTTCAGATCCATGTACAGTTCGAAATCCGTATTCTCGGCACTCCGCCCGAGCGCGACGTCGATCCTGTCCAGAAGCGCATCGCAGGCGGCAAGCCGGTCCCCGGACACGCCGCGCTCCGCAGCAAGCCGACAGGCCAGACCTTCGAGCGTTCCGCGCAGCTCGATTCCATCCTCGACGTCGGCGCGGGTCAGGCTGCGCACCATGCACCCGCCGGTGGGCATCTTTTCCAGCAGGCCCTGCTCTACCAGCTCCGACATCGCCTCGCGCAGGGGTGTGCGGGACACCCCGAGATCCCGGGCCAGCGCAACCTCTGACACCCGGTCCCCCACGGCGAGCGCGCCGGTGAGGATCCGCTCGCGCAGGCCCATGACGGCGCGCTGATAACTGATCTTCTTTTCGGCTTCGGCCACACCGGTCCCCTCGCGTCCTCTGAGGATGTTTGTATACATTAATTTTCATCTGTCACATGAAAATCGCCATCTCGTCCACATGATAGCAAAAATATGGTAGGCCAAGATTATAATTGTCGACATTTATCTGCGACCGGCCTAGCTTTCCCAAACCAGTCAGATTGGGAATCGCCACCGTGACCGACGCCCCCCTTGCCCCGCTCGACACCTCGATCAGCATCCAGCAACTGGATGAAGACCCCTATCCGATCTACCGTCGGCTGCGTGCGGAATCGCCGGTGCTGCGGGTTCAGTCCGTCGGCCGCACCCTTCTGACCCGTGCCGAGGACACCAAGTACGTCAAGGACAATCCCGGCCTGTTCAGCTCGGACGACCCGAACACGCCGATGCAGCGCGCCTTTCTGGCGCAGACGCTGATGCGCAAGGATGGCGACGCGCACAAATGCGAACGCGACGCCATGGCGCCGGCCTTCAATCCCCGGGTCATCCAGACCGAGTGGGTCCCCAAGTACCGCGAGATTGCCGAAGCCTACCTCGACCGGTTGCCGCGGAACGAACCGGTCGACCTGTTCAGCCTGCTTGCCGCGCCCTATGCCGCGCGCGGCCTTGCCGTGCTGCTGGGCACGGAAGAGGCGTCGGATGCCGAAATGATCCGTTGGTCGCAAGTGCTGATCGACGGCGCGGGCAACTTCGGCTGGCGGCCGGAACCCTTTGAAAAGACCGACATCGCCAATGCCGAAATGGACGCGCTGTTCGACCGGATCAGCGCGCGTCACCGGGCCGAGCCCAACAACTCGGCCCTGTCGGTGATGCTCAACGCCGATCGCCCGATTCCCAAAAGCCAGATCTACGCCAACATCAAGATCGCCATCGGCGGCGGCATCAACGAACCGCGCGACGCGCTGTGCACCATCCTGTACGGCCTGCTCACCAATCCGGATCAGCTTGAACAGGTGCGCGCGAATGCCGACTGGAGCAAGGCGTTCGAAGAAGGCGTGCGCTGGGTCGCCCCCATTCAGGCCTCGTCGCGTCTGGTCACCGAAGACACCGAGATCCGCGGTTGCAGGATCCCCAAAGGTGACACCGTGATGACGATTCAGGCTTCGGCCAACCGCGATGAAGACCTGTATGACAACGGCGAGGCGTTTGTCGTCTATCGGGACAAGAACCCGCATCAGGCCTTTGGCAACGGGCCCCACTTCTGTCAGGGCACACATGTGGCCCGGCGTGCGGTCGGCGTGGTGATGCTGCCGCTGCTGTTCGAACGCTTCCCGGACATCCGGCTGGTGGCGCCGGAAAAGGTGCTCTGGCGCGGATTTGGCTTTCGCGGACCGACCTCGCTGCCGGTGATCCTGTCGTGACAGCAAGATAGGCCTCGAAGCGGCCCGGCTTTGACGCTACTCAGGGCGCCATGAGCAACGCCACACCTTTTGAAATCTTCCTTGTCGCCCCCCCGGGCCTCGAATCCCTGCTGTGCGCCGAAGCGCGGGAAAAGGGGTTTGACGGCGCGGTTGTGACGCCGGGCGGCGTCACCTTCACCGGCGGCTGGCCCGAGGTGTGGCGCGCCAACCTGACCCTGAGAGGGGCATCGCGCGTCCTTGCGCGGATCGGCGCGATCCGGGTGATGCATCTGGCCCAGCTGGACAAGCGGGCGCGCAAATTTCCCTGGGCCGAAGTGCTGCGCCCCGATGTGCCGATCCGCGTCGACGTCAGCTGCAAGGCGTCGCGCATCTACCACGCCGGTGCCGCCACCCAGCGGATCGAAACCGCCCTGAAGGAAAGCCTTGGCGCGACGATTGCCGCCGATGCCCCGCTGCGGCTGATGGCGCGGATCGAGGATGACCTTTGCACATTTTCGCTCGACACCTCCGGCGAACCGCTGCACAGGCGCGGCCACAAAGAAGCGGTGGGCAAGGCTCCGATTCGCGAAACCCTGGCCGCGCTGTTCCTGCGCCAATGCGGCTACAGCGGCAGCGAGCCGGTGGTCGACCCGATGTGTGGCTCCGGCACTTTCGTCATCGAAGCGGCGGAAATCGCCCGCGGGCTGTATCCCGGACGATCCCGCACCTTTGCCTTTGAACAGTTCGCGAGCTTTGATCCCGCGCTTTGGGCACAGATGCGCGGCGCCGCCACGCCCCGCACCCCGGACAGCCGCTATTTCGGCAGCGACCGCGACACCGGCGCAATCCGCATGAGCACCGCAAACGCCGAACGTGCGGGGGTGCAGGATATCGCCAGCTTCCGGCACAACGCGGTCAGCGATCTGATCCGCCCCGAGGGCCGCCCGGGCCTGGTCATGGTCAATCCGCCCTATGGCACCCGGATCGGCGAGAAAAAGCTCTTGTTTGCGGTCTATGGCGCGCTTGGCAAGACTCTGCTCGAGCGGTTCAAAGGCTGGCGCGTCGGCATGGTCACAACCGACCTGGGGCTTGCCAAGGCGGCGGCCCTGCCCTTCACCACGCCGCTGCCGCCGGTGTCGCACGGCGGCCTGCGCATCCAGCTGTTGCAGACGGAACCGCTGCGCTGAACCACCGTGTCAGGGGCGGCAAGCGGACCGGAGCGGTCATATTTTCGTGACCCTCCACAGGGGCGAGCTGACGGAAACCAGCCACGGGTGCTGTCCGACCGGCCTCGGTGAACAGGATCTGCGCGTCGGCGCCTGCTTTGCGTGCATCCGACAGCGTTTCATCGCCGCCGGACCCGGCCCGCCTGAACAAACGCGTTGTACCCTGTCACCACATCAGAGTAGGAAGCGACCATGTATCGACAACGGGCGACATGCTGACATGAAAATGCGCGACACCTTCATCAAGCCCATGCACCCCGAGGGGCGCCGGTTTGTGGCGATATTCGCCGCCATCACCGTGGTTCTGTTCCTGGTCTGGGAGGTGCTGGGCTGGGTCGGTCTGGGCCTGACCATCTGGTGCTATTACTTCTTTCGCGATCCGCAGCGCACGACGCCGACCCGCGCCGGGCTGATCGTCAGCCCCGCAGACGGTGTGGTGTCCCTGATCGAACCGGCGGTGCCCCCCGCCGAGCTGGGCATGTCCGACCAGCCGCTGACCCGGGTGAGCGTGTTCATGAACGTGTTCAACTGCCATGTGAACCGCGCCCCGGTCGCGGGCCGCATCAGCGCCATCGCCTACCGGCCGGGCAAGTTCCTGAACGCCTCGCTCGACAAGGCCAGCGAAGACAATGAACGCAACAGCCTGTGCATCGACATGGAAGACGGCCGCCAGATCGCCGTCGTGCAGATCGCGGGCCTCGTGGCGCGCCGGATCGTCTGTTTCGTCACGCCGGGCACCGAGATCCTCACCGGGCAGCGCTTTGGCCTGATCCGTTTCGGGTCGCGGCTGGATGTCTATCTTCCCGACGGCGTGCCGCCGATGGTGAACATCGGTCAGACCATGGTGGCAGGCGAAACCGTGCTTGCAGATCTCCTGTCGGACGAACCGGCCCGCGTCGGACGCACGGGTTAACGGATGAGGGACGACGTACCGGGCCAGAAGGGCGATCTGCAGCTTGTCCAACTGCTGCCCAACCTCATGACCATCGCCGCCATCTGCGCCGGACTGACCGCGATTCGCTTTGGCTTTCAGTCCGATTTCGAACGCGCTGTGCGGCTGATCCTGCTGGCAGCGGTTCTGGACGGTCTGGACGGGCGCCTTGCCCGGATGCTCAAGAGCGAATCCAAGATCGGCGCCGAACTCGACTCTCTGGCCGATTTCCTGAACTTCGGGGTGGCCCCGGCGCTGATCGTACACGTCTGGGCCCTGCAGCACTGGCGTGGCGCCGGCTGGATCGCGGTGCTGGTCTATGCGATCTGCTGCGTGCTGCGCCTGGCCCGGTTCAACGTCACCAGCAAGGACGCGGACGACACCGCTGACAAAAGCTTTTTCGTTGGTGTGCCGTCACCGGCAGGGGCGTTTCTGGTGATGTTGCCGATGTTCGTTGCGTTTCTGTTCCCGGACATGCCGCGCCTGCCGGTCGAAGTGCTTGCCGGGTATGTGGTGGCGGTCGGATTGCTGATGATCAGCAACATCCCGACGTATTCTTTCAAGAAGATCGCTGTCTCGCGGCGCGACGCAAAATTCGTCGTTGTCGGCTTCGTGCTCTTGATTGCCGCACTCCTGACCTATCTCTGGGCGACGCTGGCCTTGCTGAGCATCGGCTACGCCGCAACCGTTATCTGGGCTCTGCGCCCGGGCAAGACCCCGAAGCGCGGGCAAGGATAACTGCATGGACATCGACGCTGTCAAATCTTCCTACGCCCGCTGGGCGCCTGTCTATGATCGCACCTTTGGCGCCCTGACCCGCGCCGGTCGCCACGCAACGGTGCGCTACATCAACAGCCAGCCGGTCGAATCCGTGCTCGAGGTAGGTGTCGGCACCGGCCTTGCCCTGCCTTACTATCGCAACGACCTGAAGGTGACCGGCATCGACTTCAGCGAGGACATGCTGAAAAAGGCCCGGCGCCGCGTCGACGAGGACGCGCTGGACCATGTGGCGGACCTGCGTCAGATGGATGCCCGGTCGCTGGACTTTCCCGACGATCACTTCGACGTCGTGACCGCGATGCACATCGTCTCGGTGGTGCCCGAACCCGAACGGGTGGTGTCCGAGATGGCGCGGGTCTGCAAACCCGGCGGCAAGATCGTGATCACCAACCACTTTGCCAGCGACAAGGGCATTCTGGCTGTGGTCGAAAAGCTGAGCGCGCCGTTCTCGGAACTGCTGGGGTGGCACTCGGATTTCTGCATCTCGACGGTGCTGGCGAACCCCACTCTGACAGTGGTGGAACGCAGATCCCTGCCCCCCATGGGCGTGATGACCTTTCTGGTGCTGGAAAAGTCCGCGCACGTGGTGTCCTGACAGCCCGCCGCCGGGCCTGCCCGGCAGTATCCCGCAGCATTGACAGCCATGGACACAGCCCCCTGTGCCATTGCCGGACGGCAATGCGCGGTTGAGGGCTGCCCGCTGGTCGCCCCCCGAGGTCTGAACGCAAAAGGGGAAGGCCGCAGCCCTCCCCTCTGGTGTGCGTGCGAGGACGCGTCCTATCGCCCGGTGATCCCCGGAAAGGCGATCAGCACAGCCAGTGCCAGGATCTGCAGGCAGATGAACGGCAGCAGCGACCTGAAGATCTCGCCCAGTGAGATGTCCGGTGGTGCCACGGATTTCAGGTAGAATGCCGCCGGGCCAAACGGGGGCGACAGGAAACTGACCTGCATGTTCATGCAGAACAACACCCCGAACCAGACCGGGTCATACCCCAGATCCACGATGATCGGCACAAACACCGGCATCGCCAGAAGTGCGATCCCGACCCAGTCAAGGAACATGCCGAGCACAAACAGGATCAGCATCATGAACAGCAGGATCACCAGCGGGCTGTCCGAGATTCCGGTGATCAGCTGCGAGATGAAGTTGATCCCGCCCATCAGGTTGAACACCCCGACCAGCGCCGAGGCGCCAATGCCGATCCAGACGATCATGCCCACGGTCTGCAGGGTCTGAAGGGCTGCGCCCTTCATCAGCGACAGGGTGAATTCGCCACGGATGATCGTCGACAGCGTCACGCCGAGCACCCCGACGGCCGACGCCTCGGTCACCGAGGCGATGCCGCCATAGATCGAACCCAGCACGCCGATGACCACGAGTATCGGCAGGATCAGGCCCTTGAGCAGCTTGATCTTTTCCGACGTGGGGGTTGTGTCCGCTTCCATGATCGGCGCAACCGACGGGTTGAGATAGGCACGGATCAGCACATAGGCGACGTAAAAGCCCGCCAGCATCAGCCCCGGCAGGAACGAGGCGGTGAACAGCGCCCCGATCGAGACGTTGGCCGTCAGCCCGTAGATGATCAGCACGATCGACGGCGGCACCATGGTGCCCAGTGCGCCCCCCGCACAGACCACGCCGATGGCAAGCCGCCGGTCATACCCCAGCCGGAGCATCTGCGGCAGTGCGATCAGGCCCAGCAGAACGATCTCTCCGCCGATGATGCCCGACATCGCCGCCAGAACCACAGCGACAATGATCGTCTGGATCGCGACGCCGCCGCGCAGGCGGCCGCCGACAAGCTTCATCGCGTCGAACAGATCGCGTGCGATGCCCGACCGGTCGAGGATCGCCGCCATCAGCACGAACATCGGGACCGATACAAAGACAAAGCTCGAGACAAAGGAATAGACCCGGCTGGTGATCAGCGGCACCGCCATCGGGCCGAACCAGCCAACAGCAAAGATCAGCGCCACAAGCAGTGTCACGAAGGCCAGCGGAATGCCGGTGACCAGCAAAAGCAGCAGCATGGCGAACATCAGGAAGGTGCCGCCCTCGACCCCCAGGGCCTGAAGGGATCCGAAAATTTCCATCAGCGTTTGACTCCGCGAGCATAGTTCCAGGCAAGGATCAGAAATTGCAGCGCCATCACGCTCATCACCACCAGCAGAAAGATCTTCATCAGTCCCGGATAGACCGGGTCCCAGGCGCTGCCCGAGCGTTCGAGCCGAAAATCACCCTGGGGTGTGAATGCCGCGCGCGCGACCATCAGCCAGGCCGCCCAGGCAAACATCAGGCTTGCGGCAGCACAGACCAGCGAAATCACGATATCGAAAATGCGGCGCGGGCCCGGCGGGATCGCGTCATAGATCAGCACCACGCGGATGTGGCTGTCGCGGGCGGTGCAGTACAGTCCGCCATAGACAAAGGCGATGCCGGACAGGAAAATCGTGGTCTCATGCGCCCAGTTGGTCGGCGCGTTGAAGAAATACCGCAGAACGACTTCCTGAATCAGGATCAGCATCGCGGCAACGATGCCGATGGCGAAAATCAGCCCCCCCGCAGAAATCCAGCGGCCCAGCAGACCCGCCTCGGCAATCGGACCGCCTTCATCGCGGTGAACGGTTTCAGGTAAATCAGTCATCCGGTGTCCCCCTGTGATCCCTGTCGTACTATCAAAACGGGCCGACCCCCGGGGGCCGGCCCGCCAAACTGGCCCGGAGGCCGGGCCTTACATCAGTCCGGCGTCCTTGAGGTATTTGGTCAGCGCGTCATAGACCTTCCGGGCGCTTTCCGAGCGTTCGGCGACCTTCTCCCATTCGCCCTGGGCGATCTGGCGGAACTTGGCGCGCTCTTCGGCCGACCAGTCATGCACGGTGATCTTGCCACCGGCCTTGGCGTCGGCAACGGCTGCCTCATCCGCTTCCTTCAACGCAGCAACCTGCATCTGGCCGAATTCCTTGACCGACTCTTCCAGTGCGGCGCGCTGTTCGTCGCTCAGCGACTCCCACTTGGCCTTGTTCATCGAAATCTCGACCAGCGGCATCGAATGGAAGCCGGGGTAGATCGGGTGCGTGGCAACGTCATGCATGCCCTGCGCCTGGTTGGTCGAGAACACGGTATAGTCCGCCGCGTCGATCACACCCTTGTCGAGCGAGGTGAAGACCTCGGACCCGGGCAGGTTCACCGGCGCGGCGCCGGCCGCAGCAAAGACCTGCTGGACCAGACCTTCGGGGGCACGCATCTTCAGCCCCTTGAGATCCGCGACACCGTCAAGCGGCACCTTGGACACAAAGGCTTCGAGCCCGGGCGTGGTCGCGCCGATGAAGTGCAGGCCGTAGGGTTCGACCAGATCGTTCAACAGCTCAGCACCGCCGCCCTCGTACATGAAGTCGAACATTTCCTGCGGCGCGCCCCAGGCACCGACCGGGTTGGCGATCAGGCCAAAGGCCGGGTCCTTGCCCGAGAAGTACGAGGTGTCGGTGATGTGGCCGTCCAGAATGCCCGCGGCAATCGCGTCCTGGGTTTCGTTGTGCGCAACGATGGATTCCACCGGCAGCAGGTCGATGGCGATGGACCCGCCGGTCTTTTCCGCGACCAGCTTGGCCCAGTCCTGCTGCAGCAGGAAGTTGGGATTGCCGGCCGGGTCCGACGACTGGAACCGCAGGGTCATGTCCTGCGCCCAGGCGCCCGTGGCGACGGTGGCGGCCAGGATGGCCGTAAGTGTGAAATGTCTCATGTCTTTTCCTCCCATGATGACGTTGGTTTCAGGTATTACTCCGTGCCGAGCACGGTGTTGGCAAAGTCACTGGCCCGCGCGACAACTTCGTCGCGTGCAAGGGCCACATCGATGGCCAGAACTTCGGGTCCCGACGGTGGTTCAAGATCGGCAAACTGGCTTTCCAGCAGGCTGGCCGGCATGAAGTGATCGGCGCGCGCGGCCATGCGGTCGGCGAGCAGCTTTTTCGTGCCGTGAAGGTAGATGACCGCAAGCCCCGGCAAGGTCGCGGCAAGCCTGTCGCGGTACACTGCCTTGAGCGCCGAACAGGCGATGACGGCGCGTCCGGGTTCGGCCTGCGCCGCCGTGGCGATCCGGTCAAGCCAGTCCCAACGGTGGGCGTCTGTCAGCGGCAGACCAGAGGCCATGCGCGCAACCGCTTCGGCGGAATGAAAGGCGTCCGCCTCGACATAGGCCGCGCCCAACCTGTCGGACAGTGCCTTTGCCACAGTGGACTTACCGGTTCCACAGACGCCCATGACCAACAGATGCCGCACGTTTCCTCCGAATCAATGTCACATTCTCGCCTATGACAGCGCTGTCATTACTTGACAGCGCTGTCATTCGTCAAGGATAGCTTTGAACCATGAAATCTCACCAGACCTCCACCGCTGCCGGCAGATGACCGACGACGTGCCTCCACACAGCCGCCGGACGACGCTGGCCGATGTCGCGGCCCGCGTCGGCGTCAGCGCCATCACGGTGTCGCGCGCCTTGCGACGGCCCGACATGGTTTCCGAACCCCTGCGCAAGCGCATCGCCGAGGCGGTGGGCGAACTGGGCTATGTGCCGGACCCGGCCGCGCGGGCGCTGGCGTCGCGGCGCAGCAACGTGATCGGCGTCATCATTCCGTCCATCACCAACAACGTGTTTTCCGATGTGCTCACCGGGATCTACGACACGCTCGAAGGCACGGCCTACGACATTCAGCTGGGCAACTCGCGCTACAACGCCGCCAAGGAAGAAGCGCTGCTTCGGGTGTTCCTGAGCCAGAGGCCCGCCGGTCTGATCGTGACCGGCTTTGACCAGAGCCCGGCAGCGCGCAGGCTGCTCGAAACCGCCGGATGCCCGATTGTGCAGATCATGGAGACCGGCGGCAATCCGGTGGACATGATGGTGGGGTTTTCGCACTTCGACGCGGCGGGCGCGGCCACCCGGCATCTGATCGCCCAGGGATACCGCGCGCCCGCGTTCATCGGCGCCCGGATGGATCCCCGGTCACAGCGCCGGTTTCAGGGCTACCGCGCCGCCACGACCGAAGCCGGCGTGTTCAGCGAGGCGCGGGTGCTGACCACGGCCGACCCGTCCAACGTCAGCCTGGGCGCGCGGCTGTTTGCCGAACTGCTTGCCCGCGCACCAGAGACAGACGCCGTGCTGTGCAACAATGACGACCTCGCGCTCGGGGTGCTGTTCGAGGCACGCAGGCAGGGCATGGAGATTCCCGGTCGGCTGGGTCTGTGCGGGTTCAACGACCTGGAAATGATGGCCTGCGCCGAACCTCCGGTGAGCAGCGTGCGGACCTTCCGCCAGCAAATGGGCCAACAGGGCAGTGAAATGTTGCTGGCCCGGTTGAACGGACAGGAACCGGAACAGCGGCTTGTGAACCTTGGTTACGAACTGATCGTGCGGCAAAGCACCCTGCGCTGAAAACCCGGTCCACGGCGGTCACGCCGGGGCCAGCACCGCCGCCTGCCACCGGGCCGCGTAACGGCGCAGATCTTCGGGCATGGCGCAGTCAATCCGTTGCCCCGACCGCGCCCGGTGCCCGGTGGCAAACAACAGCGCGGCACCGCCACTGGTGCCGGTGGCCGATGGCGTCGCCTCGACCCCGCCCGGGCACAGCGCGGCAAGCATCTGCAGGAACCAGCGGTTGCGGGCGAAGGGTCCTTCGACGATCACAGGCCCCTCTGCGCCGGTCAGCCCGAGGCAGGTCCGGGTCATCAGCGCCAGATACCAGCCCAGCGCCACCATCCTTTCGTCCGCACTGGCCGGGGCGACAGCCCAGCCACCCGTCCGGCCCCGGAACGGTCCCGATCCGGGCTCGACCGCGGGCAGGAGCATGACGCCACGTGCCAGAACCGCGTCGGCGTCGGCGGCGCAGGCCTTGTCGCCGATGCCCTTGGCGATCAGGTCGAACTCGCGTCCGCCCATGAACCGGGCCGACGGCACGGGCGCCCCGGTGCCGCTGACATTGACCAGTGTGTCGCGGTCCGGATCCAGCGACACCTGGCGCCCGCCCACCGCCATCACAACCACCCAGGTTCCGGTCGACACCACCGCAAAGGGCGCGGCGCGACCCAGAACATGCGGATAGAGCGAGGCGTTGCTGTCATGGATGCCGCAGACAACGGGCGTGGTGGCGGACAGGCCGGTCAGATCGGCGACGGCAGGCTGCACGGTGCCCAGAATGTCAGAGGCCGGGCGCGGCGGCGCCAGCCGTCCGGTCAGGCCCAGCGCGGCCACAAGCGCCGAAGGCTTTCCGGCAAAGGGATCCCACAGATCGGTATGGCAGCCCAGCGAGGTCACGTCGCTGGCGATTTCCCCGGTCAGCCGGAAGCCCCAGTACTGCGGATAGGTCAGCACATGCGCCAGCCGGGCGTTCAGGCCCGGATCGGTGTGCAGCATCCAGTGCAGCTGTGCCCCGAGGTTCAGCCCTCCGCCCAGACGGGGCGACCCGGTGTCGGCAAATGCGGGACGCAGGGCATTGTATTCCGACGCCAGCGCATCCGGGCCGTCGTGTTCATAATCCAGCATCGGCGCGGCCAGTGCCCCCTGTGCGTCCAGCAGGACACCCGAGGCACCGTGCGTGGTGACGGAAATGGCGTCGACGCCGTGGGTTGCGTGAAAGTCACGCAGCGCGGCGACGAAAAAGGCCCAATGCCCTTCAAGATCAAAATGCGGCCAGGGCGGCCCGGGCAGCACATGGTTCGGACGGGTGACAACGGCGATCTCGTCCAGCGAAACGGCGTCGACCAGCGCCAGCTTGGCATTGGTCTTGCCGACGTCGATCACCGCGATATGACGGGGCGGGGTCATGGCAGATGAAACACCGTGTCCAGCACGACCACCTGCGGGGATGCATCCGGGTTGGTCGCCATCAGATCCGCCATATGCGCCCACCAGCGCTGCATCACCGGATGGCCCGGCAGTGCCTCCATGGTGTGGTCATCCCGCCGCCACAGCACCGCGAACAGGGCGTTGGTCTCGGGGTCGAGGTGGATGGAATAGTCGCTGATTCCGGCGTCGCGCAAAAGGTGCACCAGTTCCGGCCATATCTCGTCGTGACGCTTGCGGTAGTCTGCGGCCTTGCCCGGCAACAGGGTCATGCGAAAGGCGAATTTCTGCATCACACCCGCCCCCGGCGTAGCAGGCGGAACAGTCGCGGCAGCGCGATCACACCGATCAGCAGGCCGCCGATGAAGATCGACATCACGATCCCCGGCACGTTCAGCAGTCCCAGCCCGAAGGTCACCATCCCCATCACCAGCGCGGCAATCACCACGCCCAGGATGCTGCCCGATCCCCCCAGGATCGACACACCGCCCAGCACGACCATCGTGACGATCTCAAGCTCCCACGCCGAGGCGATGGACGGTCTTGTGGAACCCAGCCGCGCGGTCAGGCAGACGGCGGCGATGCCGGACATGAGGCCGGTGAGCAGGAACAGGATCATCTTGACCCTTTCGACCCGGATACCACTGAACCTGGCCGCCGTGGCGTTGTTGCCGATGGTAAAGACGTGCCGCCCGAAGTTGGTGAAGTGCAGCACCGCGCCATAGATCAGCGCAAGCACCACGAACAGCAACAGTTCGAAGGATATCACCCAGACCACATAGCCCCGCCCCAGCCAGGCAAAGTCGGTCGGGTAGCCGTTGAACGCCTGATCGCCCAGCACGATATAGCTCAGCCCCCGGAACAGGCTCATTGTGCCGATGGTCACCACGATGGACGGCAGGCCCAGCCGCGTGACCAGCACACCGTTGAAGGCGCCGCACAGCAGACCGACGCCCAGGCCGATGAAAATCAAACCCGGCGTGCCCACGCCAAACTGCAAGGCCCAGCCCATGGCCGTCGAGGCGAGGGCTATGATCCCGGCGACGCTGAGGTCAATCTCGCCCGCGATGATGAGCAGCGCCATGGCAAAGGCCACCATCGCCTTTTCCGTAAAGTTGAATGTGGCATCGGACAGGTTCCAGGGGTCAAGGAAATAGGGGCTGGCCTGGGTGTTGGCGAGAAAGATCAGCACGGCGATGACAAACAGCAACAACTCCCAGCTGCGCAGGATCCGCGCGCCCTGCCCGCTCAGGCGGTCGGGGATGTGGCGGGGTGTGGGGATGTCGGTCAGGCTCATGCCGTGCGCTCCGCTGATTTGAGGATGATGCGGCCCGGTTGGCGGGATCCGCGGGCATTGAAGGCCACCGCGATGATGATCGCAGCACCCGAGATTGCCAGTTGCCAGAACGGCGAGATGCCCGCGACCGGCAGGGCATTCTTGATCACCCCCAGGAACAATGCCCCCAGCACCGCCCCGCCAACGGTGCCCATGCCGCCGGCGATCGAGATGCCGCCGATGACGCAGGCCGCGACGACATCGAGTTCGAACCCGCCGGCAACATCGACATAGGCCACCGCATAGCGCGACACCCAGAGATAACCGCAAAGCCCGGCCAGCGCCCCCGAGATGGTGAAGGCCGCGAAACGTGTCCGTCCGACATCGATTCCGGTATAGACTGCGGCATGGGGGTTGCCGCCGACCGCATAGAACGCCCGGCCCAGCGGTGTGCGCGTCACCGCCACCGCAAAGCCGGCGATGACCAGGACAGCGATCCAGGACAGCACCGGCAGGCCCAGAAACACCGCACGCGGAAACGCCTTGTAGGCCGCGCTCATCTCGTGGCTGTTCACCCAGGATCCGTCGGACAGGAGGAACACCAGGCCGCGATAAATCGTCAGCGTGCCCAGCGTCACCACGATCGGCGGGATATCCAGTTTCCAGACCAGGATACCGTTGAAGGCCCCCAGAAGAGTGCCAAGCGCCACCGCAAGCGCGATGAGCACCACCACCGGAATGCCCGGAAAGGCGGCGTTCAACATCGCGGTGACCATGCCCGTCAGCGCCAGATTGGACGCCACCGACAGGTCGATGCAGCGGGTCAGGATCACCAGTGTCTGTCCCAGCGCAAGGATGATCAGGATCGAGGTGTCGTTGAACACCGCGGCAAGGTTGCGCGGCGCGGCAAAGCCCGAGAACCGGCTTTCCACCAGCACCAGCAGCGCCAGCAGCGCCCCCAGCAGGATCGCTTCGCGCGACTTCAGAATTCTCGGGATCATGCGGCGCTCTCCTTGTATCCGGCGGCTGCGCGGACCAGCTTTTCCGGGGTCAGCCCCTCACGGTCGAATTCCGCCGCGATGCGCCCCTCGCGCATCACGATCACCCGGTCGGACATGCCGAGGATCTCGGGGATTTCCGAGCTCACCATGATGACCGACAGCCCCTCGGCGGCCAGTTCGGCCATAAAGGCATGCACCGCCGCTTTCGAGCCGACGTCGATGCCCTTGGTCGGTTCATCCAGAATGATGACCTTGGGCCGTGTCGCCAGCCACTTGGCGATGACCACCTTTTGCTGGTTGCCCCCCGACAGCTCTCCGACAGGCTGATCCAGAGCAGCGGCCCGCAGGTCCAGCCGTTCGCTATAGGTGCGGGCCAGCGCGAATTCCTCGGCCAGATTCAGAAACCCGCTGCGCGACGTGCGGCCCAGTGACGGCAGGGTCACGTTCTGGAAAATCGGCATCGCGGTGATCGCGCCCTGCTTGCCGCGGTCCTCGGGCACATAGACGATGCCCCTGGCCACCGCCTGGGCGGGCGAGCGGATCACCGCGATCTTGCCGTCGATGCGCACCGCCCCCTTCGAGGGTCTGGTCACACCGAACAGGGCCTGCATGAACTCGGACCGTCCGGCGCCGACCAGACCATAGAACCCCAGGATCTCGCCCCGGCGCAGCTTGAAATTGATATCGGCAAATTCCGTCGGATGGGCATAGCCGGCGACCGTCAGGATCTCGTCGCCCACGGCGCGGTGGCGCTCGGGAAAGATCGTGTCGACCGCCCGGCCCACCATCTTTTCCACCAGCTGGTTTTCACTCACATCCGCGATCAGCCCGTCATCGACCATCTCGCCGTCACGAAACACCGTGTAGCGGTCGGCGATGCGGAAAATCTCGTCGAACTTGTGGCTGATGAACAGGATCGCCTTGCCGTCCGACTTCAGCCGGTCGACCAGTTCGTACAGCTCTTCGATTTCGGCCTGGCTCAGCGCGGCGGTGGGCTCGTCCATCACCACGACACGGGCTTCGATCGACAGAGCGCGGGCGATAGCGACCAGATGCTTGCTGGCGATGCCAAGGTCGCGCAGCGGTGTGCGCGGGTCCAGCCGGGCGCCGATGCGGGTCAGGATATCCTGCGCGCCCGCATTCATCCCGGCCCAGTCGATCAACCCGAAGCGCCCGCGCGGGGCATGGCCCAGATAGATGTTCTCGGCCACCGACAGGTCGTCAAACAACACGGTTTCCTGGTGGATCGCCGTCACGCCGGCGTTGGACGCGGCAGTTGCGGTGGGAAACCGGATCTCGGTGCCGTCCACCTCGATGCGCCCCTCGTCAGGCTGGTAGATGCCGGTCAGGATTTTCACCAGCGTCGACTTTCCGGCACCGTTTTCGCCGACCAGCGCGGTCACCTGCCCCGGATACAGCGCCAGTTCGACCCCGGACAGCGCCCGCACCCCCGGAAAGGTCTTGGTGATGCCCGACAGGCGCAGCACCGGGTGTGCAGCCACCTCGACAGGTTCTGCGATCTCGCTTGAAAAATTCATCTGGCCCCCGATGGGATGCGGTCTGCGGCCCCGCCGCAGTCAGGTGGAGCGGGCCCGCCCGCATGGACAGGCCCGCCTGCAATCAGAAGATGCTCTTGAACTCTTCGATATTGCTCTTGTCATAGGTGAACGGCTCGGACATTGCCGCGCTGTTGGTGTCGTCCAGCGTCACGCTGCCCATCCGGCCGGTGCCGATCGTCGCGCCCGGTTCCGCCGTGGCACCGTCGGTGGCCAGCGCATGGGCGATCATGGCCGTGGTGTAGCCCAGATCCACCGGATTCCAGATTGCAAAGCTTTGCGATGCACCCGAGTCGATGGCCCCGGCCATTTCCGACGGCAGACCCAGTCCGGTCACGTTGACCTTGCCGATCATGCCCGCATCCGCGACGGCCTGCGCCGCGGCGACAATCCCGACCGACGTCGGCGCGATGATCGCGTCAAGATCGGGATGCGACTGCATGAGGCCCTGTGCCTCGCGGTAGGATTTGTCCGCCAGGTCGTCGCCATAGACAGTCGCGACCACTTCGATGTTGGGGTAGTCGCCCATCACCTTGTTCATCTCGGCGATCCAGGTGTTCTGGTTGGTCGAGGTCGAGGTCGCGGACAGCACCGCAACCTTGCCGCCGTCAGGCAGATGGTCGGCGGCCAGCTTGATGATGGTCTTGCCGATCAGCTCGTCCGAGGAGGGCGCGAGGTGCATCTCGCGCCCTTCCGCCGCGACCCCCGAGTCCCAGGAAATCACGGTGATCCCGCGCTGCATCGCCTTTTGCAGTGCCGGCACCAGGGCGTCCGGGTCGTTGGCCGAAATCGCGATGGCGTCGACACGCTGCGCGATCAGGCTGTTGATCACTTCGATCTGGCCTTCGGCGGTGGTGTCGGTGGGGCCGGTATAGATGATCTCGGTGTTGCCGAGCTCGGCGGCAGCCTCTTCGGCGCCGCGTGCGGCGGCCTCGAAGAACCCGTTGCCCAGCGACTTGGCGACAAGCGCGATCCGCACCGGATCCTGCGCCATGGCCGTGGTGCCTATAAGGCTCGCGGCAAGCGAAACCCCGATGGCCAGTCTTCTGGTAAATGTCATGATCTTCCTCCCAAAGTTTGACAAAATTGTCACCGGCGCCGCGGGCTGTCCCGCATCCGCCGCCTGTCGCGGGTCAACCCGCCTCTTCTGCCGACACGCCGAACCCGAGGGGCGCGACGATCAGTTTCACATCCGCCGCGTCCAGCATTGCCGCGTGGCGGTCCTCTATCCCTTCGTCGGTGATGATGGTGCCGACCTTTTCCAGCGCGCAGAGGATCAGGCTCGACCGCAGGTCGAACTTGGAACTGTCGGCCAGGATCACCAGTTCGTCCGCCTGCCCGATCAGCTTCTGCTCGGCCTGGATGACCAGCGGATCCGCCTCCATGATCCCCAGCGGCGCGATCCCCTGACAGCCCATGAACATGCGCCGCGCGTAGAAATTGCGCGTCACGTCATTGTCGAATGGCGACAGGATGATGTTCTGTTCGCGGTAGATCGTGCCGCCCGACAGGACGACCGTATTCTTGGTCTGCTTCAACAGGTGTTCGGCAATGGGAAACGAGTTGGTAAAGACCTGACAGCGCCGGTTGGCCAGCGGGTGCACCATCTGAAAGGTGGTCGTGCCGCCGTTGATGATGATCGATTCGCCGTCCTCGCACAGCGCCACCGCCGCGCGGGCAATCGCCTGCTTCTGGCGCGCATGCTTGCCCTGATTGACCGAGAACGGCCGCCCGGCAAGACCGACAAAGGCGGGCGGCGCGTTGGATTCGGCCCCGCCACGCACCCGGCGCAGCTTTTTCTGCATGTGCAGGGTGGCGATATCACGACGGATCGTCGCCTCGGAGGATTCCGTCAGTTCGACCATTTCGGCGACCGTGACGAACGGCTTGGCCTGAATGGCAGACAGTATGATCCTGTGGCGTTCGTTTTCGTGCATGACGTCCTCCCGTTGCGGCACGATGCCTCAGCAAACCAATCAGTGTCAATCAAAAATAATCGTAATATCTCTTTCTGCGCCTGCATAATGATCGTTTGTGATTGAACTTGATTGACAACGCGCGGCGAATCCGCAACCTTGCGGTCGACTGGCACGGGGCGCAGACCGCTCCATGGGGAGGAAAATCCATGCTCAAGACTGTTTCCGGATCGCGGATAGAAAACCTGTGGGACGTGTCCCATGCGGACGCGCTCAGCGAGTCCGACAAGCTGCTGTATCGCTCGAATCTGCTGGGCTCGGACAAACGGGTGACGAACTACGGCGGCGGAAATACCTCGGCCAAGGTGATGGAAACCGACCCGCTGACCGGCGCGCAGGTCGAAGTGCTGTGGGTCAAGGGGTCCGGCGGCGACATCGGAACCATGGACAAGGCCGGGTTTTCAACACTGTACATGGACAAGCTGACCGCCCTGAAGGCGCTGTACCGCGGCGTGGCCTTCGAGGACGAGATGGTGGCCTACCTGCCGCACTGTACCTTTGACCTGAACCCGCGGGCCGCGTCGATCGACACACCGCTGCACGCCTATGTGCCGAAGAAACACGTCGACCACGTCCACCCCGACGCCATCATCGCCATCGCGGCAGCCTCGAATTCGCAAGACCTCACCCGGCAGATTTTCGGCGATTCCATCGGCTGGCTGCCGTGGAAGAAACCCGGCTACGAACTGGGCCTCTGGCTTGAGGATTATTGCCTGAAAAATCCGGACGCCAAAGGCGTGGTCCTCGAGAGCCACGGGCTGTTTTGCTGGGACGATGACGCCGAGACCTGTTATGCCACCACGCTCGGGACGATCAACCAGGCGATTGCATGGTTCGAGGAACAGACCGCCGCCATCCCGGCCTTTGGCGGCAAGAGGCACCCCACCCTGCCAGCCGCCGAGCGCCGCCGTATCGCGGCTGCCCTGATGCCGGCGATTCGCGGCATGATCTCGGCCGACAGTCACAAGGTGGGTCACTTTGACGATCAGGACACCGTGCTGGAATTTGTCGGCGCCGCCGACATGCCGCGCCTCGCAGCGCTCGGCACCTCGTGCCCGGACCATTTCCTGCGCACCAAGATCCGGCCGCTGGTGGTGGATTTCGACCCCGCGGCCCCGGATATCGACGCCACGCTGGCGGGGCTTGCCGCCATGGTCGATGCCTACCGCGCCGATTACACCGCGTATTACCAGCGCTGCAGACACGATGACAGTCCGGCGATCCGCGACCCGAACGCGGTGGTCTACCTCGTGCCCGGGGTCGGCATGATCACCTTTGCCAAGGACAAGGCCACGGCGCGGATCTCGGGTGAATTCTATGTCAACGCGATCAACGTGATGCGTGGCGCAGATGCGGTCAGCACCTATCAGGGCCTGCCCGAGCAGGAAGCCTTTGACATCGAATACTGGCTTCTCGAAGAGGCCAAGCTGCAGCGGATGCCGAAACCGAAATCGCTTGCCGGGCGGGTCGCCATCGTGACCGGCGGTGCCGGCGGGATCGGTGCCGCCACAGCCCGGCGATATCTGGCCGACGGGGCGTGCGTTGTACTGGCCGATATCGACGCCGCGGCGCTGGCCGATACGGCCCAGACCCTTGTGGGCGTGTATGGCCGGGATGTCGTGCGCACGGTCGAAATGAACGTCACCTCGGAAGAGGCCGTCATTCAGGCCTATACGGATATGGCGATCGAATTCGGCGGCGTGGATATTGTGGTCTCGAACGCCGGGATCGCCTCTTCGGCAAAGGTCGAGGACACATCGCTCGAGCTGTGGAACAGGAACATGTCAATCCTGTCGACCGGTTACTTTCTTGTGGCCCGCGAGGCGTTCAAACTGCTGAAAACCCAGGGCATCGGCGGGTCGATGGTGTTCGTCGCCTCGAAAAACGGCCTGGCCGCATCCCCCGGGGCGGCGGCGTACTGCACCGCCAAGGCCTCGGAAATCCACCTTGCCCGGTGTCTGGCGCTGGAGGGCGCACCGGACGGTATCCGGGTCAACGTGGTGAACCCCGACGCGGTGCTGCGCGGATCAAAGATCTGGTCCGGCGAGTGGCTGGACCAGCGTGCCGCCACCTATGGCACCGACAAGGGGGGTCTGGAAGAGATGTATCGCGAACGCTCGCTGCTCAAGCGGTCGGTCCTGCCGGAAGATATTGCCGAGGCCTGCTATTTCTTTGCTTCGGATCTCTCCGCGAAATCGACCGGCAACATTCTGAATGTCGATGCCGGAAATGTGCAGGCGTTCACACGCTGAACGACGACCCTTGGGAGGGGCCAAAATGATTGACACAACCGTTATCGAGGCGTCGAACGACGACGCCCGCCAGGACCTGCACGCCGACTACGCGGCCCTTGGCGCGCATCTGGACCGTCGCGGGATCGACATCGATGCGATCAAGGCCAGGGTGGCGGCCTACGGCGTCGCAGTTCCGTCCTGGGGCGTGGGCACCGGTGGCACCCGTTTTGCCCGCTTTCCCGGCGCCGGAGAGCCGCGCGGAATCTTTGACAAGCTGGATGACTGCGGCGTGATCCACCGCCTGACAGCGGCGACTCCTGCCGTCTCGCTGCATATCCCCTGGGACATGGCGGACCCTGCGGACCTGCGCGCCAAGGCCGAAGAGGTCGGGCTCAGCTTTGATGCGATGAATTCGAACACGTTTCAGGACCAGAACGCACAGGCGCACAGCTATAAATTCGGATCGCTGTCGCACACCGACGCGGCGACCCGAACCCAGGCGATTGAACACAATCTTGCCTGTATTGAATTGGGGCAGCAGATCGGGTCAAAGGCGCTGACGATCTGGGTCGGCGACGGGTCGAACTTCCCGGGGCAGAGCCATTTCACCCGCGCGTTCGAACGTTATCTCGACAGCGCCCGCAGCATCTATGCCGGGCTGCCCGAAGACTGGCGCCTGTTCACCGAACACAAGATGTACGAACCGGCGTTCTATTCGACCATCGTTCAGGACTGGGGCAGCAATTACCTGATCGCCAAAGAGCTGGGCGAACGCGCGTTCTGCCTGGTCGACCTGGGACACCATGCGCCCAACGTCAACATCGAGATGATCGTCGCCCGCCTGATCCAGTTCGGCAAGCTGGGCGGATTTCACTTCAACGATTCGAAATATGGCGACGACGACCTGGACACCGGGTCGATCGACCCCTACCGCCTGTTCCTGGTGTTCAACGAGCTGGTCGAGGCCGCCGACACGCCGGGATTCGACCCCGCCCATATGCTGGATCAAAGCCACAACGTCACCGATCCGATCGAAAGCCTGATGAGCAGCGCGATCGAGGTGCAGCGGGCCTATGCACAGGCCCTGCTGGTGGATCGCGCCGCGCTGGCCGGATATCAGGATGAAAACGATGCCTTGATGGCGTCGGATACGCTGAAACGGGCATTCCGCACGGATGTCGGGCCGATCCTCGCAATGGCGCGGCTGGACAAGGGTGCCGCCATTGATCCGGTCGCGGCTTACCGTCGCTCAGGCTATCGGGCCGGGGTTGCGGCGCGGCGGCCGGTGTCCAGTGGTGCGGGGGGCGGCATTGTCTGAGACCGGTCCGGGCGCAAGCGGCGCAGGGGCCGGTCAACGCGGTTCTACGCCAGCAGAAAACCCCAGAACAGCAGCCCGGCAGCGCCAAAGGCCGGGCCCATCGGCAGGCGCCGACGCTCTTGCAGGAACTGCCAGCCATGCCCCGCCGCCGGCAGGACCCGGCGCGACACCAGCAGCAGACCGGTACAGATCAGCAGGCTGAGAGACAGGACAAAGGCAAACAGCGTGTAGGTTCCGGGGGGCACAAACAGGACCAGCGCCGCCAACAGTTTGACGTCACCGCCGCCGATCAGCCCGGCGGCAAAGGCTGCCACAAAAACCGCCAGCACCAGCAAAGCCACTGCCAGTCGCAGGGCGAGTTCGGGCACTGTCAGGAACGGCGCCACCGCAGCGGCAAACAGCAGGACAAACATCAGCACCAGCCGGTTCGGAATCCGCATCTGGCGCAGATCCCACAGGATCGTCACAACCAGCAGCAGCCCCAGACCCCAGATGACCGGCACCGGCAAGGCCGCGAACCCGAGCACCCCGGCAAGCGTTTCAGTCATCATCGACGGTGCCGTTGCGCGCCAGAGCAATCAGGGACACCTGCCCGTCGGTGCCGGTCTTGCTGTAGAGGTTGCGCAGATGTGTGCGCACCGTCGCCACCGACAGGCCCAATGTCTGGGCAATCGACTTGGGTGCCAGCCCGTTGGACAGGTGGCTGCAGACCCGCATTTCTGCCTGGGTCAGTGCATAGGGATTGTCGGCACTCAGCAGTGCCGCGCCCTCAAGGTGCGGCGCGGACTTTCGGCGCGAACTCTGGGCGATGATCCGTGCGATCACACCCGGTGTCCGCATCCGCCAGACGTCGGACAAAGCCGTGGCTATGATGCTGGAGGGCAGTTCCGGGCTGCGCGGCGGTGCGGTTTCAAAGCTGAGTTCCAGCAGGTCAAAACGGTTGTCGGACGCTTCCAGCAGGATCAGGCTGACCTCGAAATTGTCGCTCCGCTCCCGCCATTCGCGCTCGGCATCCGAGCCCGCAAAGCCCGGCAGGACGCGCACTTCGCTCAGCCGCCAGATCTGCCCGTTCTGCAGCGGACCCGTGGTCCGCGCCAGCACGAAACGCGCCAGCGCGCCGGTCACCACTAGCGGCCGGTTGCGGTCGGCAAGCCGGTCATGTGACAGAATGGGCGTCACACGCCCGCGCGGCATATCGAGCCGGTACAGGCCAACATTGGCCGCCTGTGTCTGGCGCGCGATG
This sequence comes from Puniceibacterium confluentis, assembly GCF_007923445.1. Classification (GTDB taxonomy): domain Bacteria; phylum Pseudomonadota; class Alphaproteobacteria; order Rhodobacterales; family Rhodobacteraceae; genus Puniceibacterium; species Puniceibacterium confluentis. The sequence continues at coordinate 294,683 of NZ_VOJI01000002.1, forward strand.
GTGGTCAGCACATCGGCCAGGTCATACTGACCGGTCAGCGCCCCCATCCAGTCGGTGACAAGCGAAAAGGACCTGGCAATCCGGTGTTGCAGGTCAGTCGCAGTGTCAAAAGGCAGGACATCGGATCGTCCCTGATATTGTCGCTTCGGCATCTCTTCGCCCGTGATTGCTGCCACGCCGGAGAATGCGTGGATTCGTGAGTGTCGGGGGGACGCCGTGGGAACAGCGTCTGTAGAATACTTCGTGTTCTGACCTGATATTGCGGCATTTCTATGGACCCGGCATCGTCGCGACCCGTCCGGAGCGCAAAGTCACAATCCTATCCGGTATGTGTCCGAACCCACCAAATTGCGCCGCAATGATACCTTGATGTCTCATCCACCTGAGCGATGAGCAGGGCGACAACTTGGTCTAAATTGAGTTCATCGGGTCCGGAAGCCGCTCTGAGATCACTCTGGTGCCGGACCGAAGATCATCACTCATGGCCCGCATGGGCACCTACGGATCATAGGACAGAACAATGAAAAAAATGACTTCCCTTCTCAAGCGCTTCCGCCGCAACGAAGACGGCGCCACCCTGGTTGAGTACGGCATCGCCCTCGGCCTTGCCGTGACTCTGGGTGCCGGCGCCCTGCTGACCCTGTCGGGGGATGTCGGTGCCACCATGACCGCAGCCAGCACGGCCATGCCGGTTCAGGCAACTTCCCCGTAATCGACTGCCCCGCACCCAACGATCCCGGGCGCTGTCATGGCCCCGGGATTCTTGCGTTTTACCCCCCCCCTTTTACCGGAGCATTCACATGCTGCCCCTCGCGCGCCTCAGATCCTTCGGAACCGACGAGTCGGGCGGGATTCTGGTGTTTTGGGGCGTGGCTCTGGTGGTCATCCTCGGGCTGGCCGCAGTTGTCGTCGACTCGGGTCGGCTTGTCAGCACCCAGTCCGAATTGCAGTCCTATGCCGATTCCGTGGCGCTGGCCGCTGCGGCCGAACTTGACGGGCGCGCGGACGCGCTGACACGGGCGCAGACCGCCGCCAGCACCCTGATCACCGACAGCCAGACCTTTGGCGCAGGTGGCAGCGCCCTCACCGGCGAACAGATATCCCTGACCTACTACCGGATCGACGCGAATGGCGGCTTCAGCCGCGATCCCGGACTTGTCACAACCAACCCGTACAATGCGCGCTATGTGTCGGCCAACCTGGCCGAGCGGACGGTGAGCCTGCCTTTCAGCGCCGCAATGGCTGCGGTTGGCGGCAGCGCCGAAGTGGATGACACGGTTGCGGCCAGTGCTGTCGCCTCGTTCTCCGTCGATGCCTGTGACGTGACCCCGATTGCGATGTGCCTGCCCTCGCTGGATTTCAGCGCCGAGGCCAGCATCGGCAGTTCCCTGTCGCTCCGCACCGCGGCCTCGGCAGAGCTGATGCTGCCGGGTGACATGATCGCAGTGGATACCCTGAGCGGCCTGCTGGACGGGCTGGAGGTCTGTGCCGGCCTGTTGGGCAATGCCCTGAACGCCTGTCTCATTGCCGCTCAGGAGCCGCCCAGCGCCTGCGGTGGCGGCGGCGGGCTGTCAATTGCCGCAAATGTGGACGGCAATGATCTTCTCGATGCCGTGAATGCCCGGTTCGGTGAATTCCAGGGCCTGGTCGCCGGCCTGGCCGGAAACAGCGATTTCCCCGTTGCCCCCGGATTGCTCGACGGGTTGCTGGCACCCGCCGGACTGTGCCTGCCGAACCCTCTGAGCGCGGGCGAGGACCGGTCCCTGCCGCTGGATGACTGCTTTGCCTCGGGAACCTGTGCCATACAGGGTTCGGGCAGTTGGTCCGCCGGTCGCACCGCCTATGTTGCGGCGCATTACGACGGCACCGACCCATTTCCCGAGGCCGAAACCCGGTTCGAATTCTACCAGGCCGAGGTGGCGGCCGGCATCGGCCCGGCGCGTCCCGCACCCAACCCCATCGGCAGCCTGATCGGCACCGTCACAAGCACGGTCCTGCCCCAGCTTTGCGTGCCGGAAACCGAAGCGGATGAAACCCGCCGGTTGATGGTCGTCGCGGGAATCGACTGTTCCGTGCTGCTGGCAAACGGCAACACGCCGCCGGTCCGGGAATACTTCGAGGTGTTCGTGCTGGGCCCGGCGCGCGACGGGGTGTTGAACGTCGAAATCTCCGCCTGCCTGGGCGGCGGCTGCGGCACCGGGGCTCTGGACACGGAGATCCTCGACGTGGTGAGGCTGGTCGAATGAGCCGGCCCGGTCCCCTGCGCAGGTTCCTTGGCAATGACAGCGGCGCCGCGCTGGTGGAATTCGCGCTGTTGCTGCCCTCTTTCCTGGTGTTTCTGGCCATCAGCGTCGAAGGCGCACGGGTGTTCTGGTCCTATCAGACCACGATCACCGGAGTGCGCGACGCGGCCCGGTTCCTGTCGCGCGCGGCCCCCCGCGACATCTGCGCCAGCCCGGCCGCGATCGCGGACTGGAACACCCGCCTGGCAGAGATCGTGCGCGACACGCAGGGCGGCGATACCCTGTTTCCAATGGCGGTCACCATCGACACGGTCAGCGCCTCGCTGGTCTGCGGCGGCTCCGGCCTGCGCGGCGGGGACGCGCCCGTGGCCACGGTCACCGCAAACCTCAGCATCGACTATCCGTTCCAGGGCATGCTGCGCTTTGCCGGTGCCGAGACGACCCGCATCCGGACGACGGTGTCGGACAGCACCCGGGTGATCGGCGGATGATGACGCGCCCGCCCAGACTGCGCCGGTTCTGGCGCGAGGACGACGGCGCGGTGCTGGTGGAACTGGCCGTGGTGCTGGGCATTTTCCTGTTGCTGCTGTTCGGGCTGATCGATTTCGGCCGCCTTGGATTTTCGAATGTGCTGGCGGAAAAGGCGACTGAATCCGCCGTGCGCATGGCCGTCGTGCGCCCCGCGATCTGCGAGGATGTGCCCACCCGCGTCAACCGTTCGCTGTTGGGGCTGCTGCGGTTGGACGTGGACAATGGCACCCGCTGTGCCGACGTGCCGGGGGTCTGCCAGGCGCCGGAAACCGTGACCTGCACCGGCGATGCCGCGCAGCCGCAGGTGGCGGCGATCTGGGCCCGGATCGAGCCGCTTCTTCCGGTCAACGCGACGCCGGAAAACCTGAGCTTCAGCTACAGTTACGACCCGGAGCTGAACCGGGTTGCTGCCCGCTACGCCCCGATTGTCACCGTCGAGATCACCGGGCTCGACTATCAGTTCATCTCGCCGCTCGGCGCATTTGCCGCGCTCGCCGGGGCGCAGGGGTACGAATCCCTCGGCGCCAGTTTCACCTTCCCGTCGATGAGCGCCTCTCTCCCATCCGAAGACCTCATGTAAGGAGCCTTGCCATGACCTATGCCTTTACTTCGATCAACGGGCTGGCGGCCGAGCCGCAAATCGCTGATTCCGGTGCTGTGGCCGCAACGATGCAGGTGTTGATCCTCGCCCCCGATGCCGCGTTCGGGGCGATGATGGGGGCTTCGATGGCCTCCGATCCGCTGGTCGAGGCGCACCTGATGGTCGGCACCCTTGCCGAGGCTGTCGCGGACAACGACCGGGACTGGGCGGCCTGCGACTTTGTCGTCTTTCATACCCGGGTCGACGATGACGCGGACCTGGAAGCGGTTCGCGCGTTGCTGGCCCGGCCAGAGGTGCGCCTGCACTGCATCGCCATGACCGATGTGCCGGTCAGTGACGCGCGGCGCGCCACCCTGTTCGAAGCCGGTGTCCAGGAGGTGTTGCCTGCTCCGGTGCGCCCGGCTCTCAGCCTCGGAGATTTCAAGGTGACCCCGGCCGCGTCTGCGGCGCCGGTCGACGCGGCGACGGTCGATGCGGTACAGGAAGCACTGCCCGCGACGCCAGCCTCGGACGAGATGCCCACATCCCGCCGGGGTGTGGCCGGGTCCGAACCGCCGCGCGCTGCCCGGTTCCACCTGTCGCTTCCGGCATCGGAACTTGGGCTGACGGACGACGCTGCGCCCGCCCCGGAACCGGCGCTGCCGCTGCCAACACCAGACCGCGATGTCAGCGCAGACCCGCTTCCTGCCAAGGGCGGGAATCCCGCCCCTGCCCCGAAAGCCTCGCCGCCCACCGTCCTCGCGCCGGTGCTCCGGCCGGGCAGCGGACGGATCACCGCGGTCCTGCGTGCGCGCGGCGGCTCGGGCGCGTCGACCCTTGCGGTGAACCTTGCCGCCGATCTGGCGCGACAGGGCAGCGGCGGACCCCGGGTCGCCCTGGTCGATCTCGATATTCAGAACGGCTCGGTTGCCATCCTGATGGACCTGCCGGATTCCGCCGAGGTGTCAAAGCTTCTCAGCATCGGCGCCATGCCCGACGATGCCTTTCTGGACCGGGCCATGACCCGCCACGCCAGCGGTGTCGACGTGCTGGCCGCACCTGATGTCTTTGCCCCGCTGAGCGCCGTGACTCCGGCAATGATGACGGCATTGGTCGGCCTGTTGCAGCAACGCTATGACCAGATCGTCTTTGACATGCCGCAGGCGATGATGGACTGGATCGAACCGGTTCTGGACCATGCCGCCACCGCCCTGCTTGTCACCGACACCTCGGTTCCCGCAATCAAGCGCACCCGCCGCCTGATCGACATTCTCGGCGAAGAGCACATGACCCTGTCGGTACAGGTCGTCGTGAACCGCGAAAAGCGGCCCTTGTTCCTGTCCCCCGCCCAGAAAGAGGCGGCGCGCCTGCTGGGCCGCGACCTTGCCCACTGGATCCCCGAGGATGCCGCGACCGCCCGCAAGGCGCTGGATTCCGGCGTGCCGCTGTTGATGGGCGCGCGTCGCTCGCGCGCTGCAAAGGCGATCCAGAGCCTTGGCAAGACGCTCTTTGCACCGGCAAGGGCCACACCCGAACAGGAGAAGAGCTGATGTTCCGGTCTTTCCACGCAGGCCGCCCGGCACCCGAGACGCCCGCGGCCGTGACAGCTCCGTTGCCGCTGGATCACGTCGCCGCGCAGGCTGACCTCACGGCCGCGCCACGTGCCACGCCCCGGCTGGCACGCGTCCCGGCGCCGGTTGCAGCGCCCGGCCCGGGCGAAGCGCACCTGCGGCTGAAGGTCCGTCTGCATCAGAAACTTCTGGAAGACCTGAACCTGTCGCTGCTCGACAAGGTCGCAGAGACCGACCTGCGCCGGGAAATCGCGTCACTGGCCGCCCGCGCCTTGCAGGATGACGGTCAGGTCATGCCCGCACAGCCGTTTCAGGCGCTGGTTGACGAACTTCTGGACGAAGTGCTCGGCCTCGGGCCGCTGGAACCGCTGCTGGCCGATCCCAATGTAAGCGACATTCTGGTCAACGGCATCCACAAGGTCTTTGTCGAACGCAACGGCATCCTGGAGCGCAGCGATACCCGGTTTCACGATGAACGCCACCTGTTGCGCATCATCGACAAGATCGTGTCGGGTGTCGGGCGGCGCATCGACGAGGCGCAGCCCTGGGTCGATGCCCGGCTCGAGGACGGCAGCCGTGTCAATGCCATCATCCGCCCCTGCGCCATTGATGGGCCCAGCCTGTCGATCCGCAAATTCTCGCGGGTGCCGCTGCGAATGGACAAGCTGGTCGAATATGGCGCCCTGACCACGTCGGCGGCCCAGTTTCTGCAAGCGGTAGTTCAGGGGCGGCTGAACACGCTGATTTCGGGCGGCACCGGGTCGGGCAAGACCACGATGCTGAACGCGATGTCGGCCTTTGCCGATCCGCATCACCGCATCGTCACGATCGAGGATGCCGCCGAACTGCAACTGCAACAGGATCACGTCGTCCGGCTGGAAACCCGCCCCAGCAATGCCGAAGGCAAGGGCCAGATCACCCAGCGTGACCTGATCATCAACGCCCTTCGCATGCGCCCCGACCGCATCATCGTCGGCGAGGTGCGCGGCACCGAAGCCTTTGACATGCTGCAGGCCATGAACACCGGCCACGACGGGTCGATGACCACCATTCACGCCAACTCGGCCCGCGACGCCATTGGACGGCTGGAACAGATGGTGGCGATGAATGGCGGGGACATCCCGCTTTCAGTGATCCGGGCGCAGATCGCCAGCGGCATCCAGATCGTCGTACAGACCAACCGGCTTGGGGACGGACGCCGCCGGATCACCTCGATCTCCGAGGTCACGGGGCTGGATGAAGGCACGATCCTGATGCAGGAAATCTTTGTCTTCCGCCGTGCCGGTCTGGACGAGGACGGGCGCGTGCTGGGCCGGATGCTGGCCACGGGGGTGCGTCCGAAATGCCTTGAGCAGCTGACCGCGCTCGGGTTCGACCTGCCCGCCGACGCCTTTCAAACCGGGGTGGCGGCATGACCGCAGCGCCTGCCCCGCTGGATCCCATACTGCTCTGGTGGTTGCTGATCGGTGCGGTCGTGCTGGTCCTGCCGATGGCGCTCAGCCTGCTGATGAGCACCCGCCGCCGCCGCGCGACACAGGCTCTGGTCCGGATGCAGCGTCTGGCACCTGCACCGACCGCCAAGGCTGCGGCGGTGCCCCTGCAGATGCCACGCAAGGTGGCGACACCGCGCAGGCTGCCTTTTGTCGGGGATCCCGACGCCCTGTGCGCCCGCGCCGGGGTGCAGATGAGCGGCAACGCCTTTCTCGTCTTGTGTGCCGTCGCCACAATCGGCCTCGGCGGCATTGCCAGTCTGGCATTCGGGCCGCTGTTCGGGGTTGCGCTGGGTCCGGGGCTGGGACTGCTGGCACCGGTTGCGGTGCTCAGGGCACGTCACGCCCGCCGGGTGGCGACCTTTGCGCAGCAACTGCCCGATGCGCTGGATCTGATGATGCGCGGGCTGCGGGTCGGGCATCCGATCAGCGCGACCATTTCGAACGTCGGCCGGACCATGGCCGACCCGATCGGCGCCGAATTCCGCACCATGGCGACCCAGATCAGCCATGGTGATTACCTGGCCGATGCGTTTCAGGATCTTGCACAGCGGATGCAACAGGAAGACATGGACTATCTGGCGGTCAGCATCAGCATCCAGCACGGCACCGGCGGAAATCTCGCCGACATGCTCTCGACCCTGTCGCGCGTGATCCGCCAGCGCATCATGCTGCGGCGGCGGGTCAAGGCGCTGTCATCCGAAGGACGGATCTCGGCGATGCTGCTGTCTTCGTTGCCGGTGATCATCTACGGCGCAACCTCGATTCTCGCGCCGGATTATTACGGCGCCGTACAGGATCACCCGATGTTCATGCCCATCGGCTTTGTCATCGTCGGACTGGTCCTGGCCAATTTTCTGGTCCTGCGTCACCTTGTGAATTTTCAGGTTTGAGAGTGTGGTATGACTGATCCCAACATGATCGCCGCGAACGGCGCCTATCTCAGCCAGAACATCCCGCTGTTTGCCGCGGCATGTGCGTTGCTGCTGCTCCTGCTCGGTGGGCTGGGAGTATTGCTGCAGCGCGACAATTCGCTGCTGCGGATGCGGGCGGTCGCAGGCAACAGCGGCGGAACCTCAGGATTCCGGCTGACCAAATCGCGCAGCGATGCGCCCCGTGGCCTGGCCAAGGCGCTGATCCCGGATGACCCCAGCGAGTTGGCGCAGATCCAGTTCCAGCTCAACAAGGTCGGCTTTACCCATGTAAACGCGGTTCAGCATTTCTTTGTCATGCGCCTGGTGATGGCCATCCTGCCGCTGGTGCTGGTGTTCGGAGCGGTTGCGCTGGCCCGCGCGGGGCTGCTGCCGGTTTCGGCGCGTGATGCCGTGCTGGGCTTTCCGCCGCTGGGCCTGATGCAGATCGCCGCGGTGGGCACCGCCATCGGATTTTACGGTCCCAGCTACCTGCTGCGCACCCAGATCAAGGCGCGTCAGGCCCGGGTGCGCAACGGGTTTCCCAATGCACTGGACCTGCTGCAGATTTCGGTCGAGGCGGGGCTTGGCTTTGACGCGGCGCTGGCACGTGTCGGCACCGAACTGTCGCGGGTCTCGCCCGAGATTGCCTATGAGTTCCTGACACTTCTGAACGAGGTGAACGCCGGGCGCGACCGCGAGACCGCGATGTTCGACATGGCCGAACGCATGGGCATCGACGAGGCGAAAAGCTTTGTTCTCGTGGTGGTGCAGTCGATGCAGTTCGGCACCAGCCTGACCAAGTCGTTGCGTGCCTATGCCATCGAAATGCGCGAGAACCGCGAGTTGTCCGCGCAGGAAAAGGCCAACAAGCTGCCGGTGCAGATGTCCGCGGTGATGTCGCTGCTGATGCTGCCGGCCCTGTTCCTGATCACGTTGACGCCGATCATCATCCGCTACAGCGCGATATACTGACGCCCCGGGCACAACCGGTCCAGCTTGACACCGGTGTGTGGCGACAAGGAACCGGGCGCGCCGCCGCAGCGACGCGCCCGTGATCCAACGTTGCGGACGCTCAGTTCAGACCTTCGGCCTGCACCCATTCCCAGGTCAGATCCAGCGCGCGGCCCATCCGTTCGAGGATCTGGTCGATATCGTCTGCCGTCACGATCAGGGGCGGGCACAGCGCCAGGGTTTCATAGACGTTGCGGCAGATCAGACCCTCCTGGGCGGCAAATTTGGCCGCCTGCGCCGAGACCTTGCCGGCGGCGGCAAAGCTGCGCTTGCTGGCCTTGTCCGCCACCAGTTCCACGCCGGCGATCAGGCCGACGCCCCGCACCTCGCCGACCAGCGGGTGATCCGCAAATTTGCGCAGACCCTCCTGAAACTGCGGCTCCAGCCGGGCGGCATTGCCGATCAGATCGCGTTCTTCGATGATCGCCAGATTCTCGAGCCCGACGGCGCAGGCCACAGGATGCCCCGAACCGGTGTAACCGTGCCCGAAGGTGCCCAGCTTTTCCGAATTGTCAGCGATGGCGTTGTAGACCTTGTCGTTCATGATGATCGCCGCCAGCGGCATGTAGGACGATGTCAGCTGTTTAGAGGTGACCATGATATCCGGGGTAAAGCCGTACTTCTGGCAGCCGAAAGTCGTGCCCAGCCGTCCGAACCCGTTGATCACCTCGTCCGAGATCAGCACGATATCGTACTTGCGGCACAGGGCTTCGATGCCCGGCCAGTACCCTTCGGGCGGGGTCATCACGCCTCCGGCACCCATGACCGGCTCGCCGATGAAACCGGCGATGGTTTCCGGACCCTCGGCCAGAATGGTGTCCTCGGCTTCCTTGAGCAGGCGGGCGGTGAACTCTGCCTCGCTTTCTCCGTCCGCGCCCCAGCGCCAGTAATGCGGGCTGGTCAGATGCGTGACCGGAATGGCGGGCAGATCGAAATCCTTGTGGTTTGCCGGCAATCCGGTCAGCGACCCGGAGGCAATGGTGATCCCGTGGTAGCCCTTGTTGCGGGCCAGGAATTTCTTCTTTTCCGGGCGGCCAAGGCCATTGTTCATGAACCACAGCATCTTGATGACGGTGTCGTTCGCCTCGGATCCGGAATTGGTAAAGAACACCCGGTTCATGCCCTCGGGGGCCATCTCGGCCAGCTTTTCACCCAGTCGGATCGCCGGTTCATGCGCCTTGTGCGCAAAGCTGTGATAGTAGGGCAAAAGGTCCATCTGCCGCACGGCGGCATCGCGCAGGCGCGGTTCCGAAAATCCGACGGCGACGGACCACAGCCCGGCCAGACCTTCGATATATTCCTTGCCGTGGTCGTCATAGACCCGGACGCCATCGCCGCGCGCCATGATCATCGGCCCCTGCTTTTCGTGCAGGCGCATGTTGGTATAGGGGTGCACGCTGTGGGCGATATCAGCGGCGGCAAGCGAATTTGACAGGTCGTTCATATGGCTCTCCGATAGTCAGGCGCGCGGATCGCGGCCAAGGAATCCCCCGAGGAAGGAGGCAAGCGACGTTGTGAGGTCAGGCGACAGATAGCCGCCCTCCTGGATGAGGACAGTGGGCAGGCCCGCGGCGGCGATGAGCGCGCCCGCCTGCCGAAAGCCGTCAAAGGTGACCTTCATGCCCTTTAGCGGATCGTTTTCATGGGCATCAAGCCCCAGACTGATCACCAGAGCACTTGGGTCGAACGCCCTCACTCCGGCGAGGGCATCCGAAATCGTCGCGCACCATTCGTCGTCCCCCGTGGTATCCGGCAGCGGCAGGTTGACGTTATAGCCCTGCCCGGCGCCTTGACCGGACTCGTCCGCATGGCCGGCAAAGAACGGGTAATAGCGGTTCGGGTCGGTGTGGACCGAGATGAACAGCACGTCGTCCCGGTCATAGAAGATCCACTGTGTGCCGTTGCCATGATGCACGTCTATGTCCAGTATTGCCACCCGGTCATGTGTCCCGCGCAGGCGCTCTGCCGCGATGGCGGCGACATTCAGCAGGCAGTGACCCGCACAGGTCTCTGCATCCGAGTGGTGTCCCGGCGGGCGGGTCAGCGCATAGGCGGAGCGCTCACCGCCCAGAACCGCGTCCGCCGCTGCAACCGCGCAGTCAGCGGCGCGGCGCGTCGCGGTCCAGCTGTTTGGACCGAGCGGCGCCGATGTGTCGCCCATATGCCAGCCCGCGCGCCCGACGATGCTGTCGGGGTACTTGGCCCAGGCTTTCTGGGCAAAGGCGTTGGGCACGACTTCGGGCCCCGCACCCGGCAGTTTCTGCCATTCCGCCCAGGCCGTTTCCAGAAACGTCAGCAGTTCGCGGCTGTGCACCGCCTCAAGACAGGCGCGCGGCGCCACTGCCGGCTCTTCGGTTTTCAGCCCGAGCTGGTCCAGTCCGGCGATCAACAGACTGGCCCGCTCGGCCTGTTCGGCGTTGCGCATCAACGCACCGTGGGTCAGCCGGAACCGCGGGTCGTGGGCTTCGGTTTCCTTGGCGTAAAAACACTTCATTTAGCGGTCTTGTCCTCCAGCAGACGGAACTGCTGGCAGACGAGCGTCCGCGCCGTTCCGATATGATAATCTATGGCACTCACCGCCGCATCGCTGTCACCGGCGGCAATCGCGTCGATAATGGGTTCGTGTGTCTCGGCCATCCGGTGCGGGTCGTCATACATGCGTCCGATCAGGATCAGCCCCAGCTTGGTTTCGTTGGCGATCTGGTCGAACACGGTCAGATACCGCGGATTGCCCGAGCCACGACAGATCAGCCGGTGGAACTGCATGTCCGCCTCGACCTGCTGCGCCATATCCTCTCCGGCCTCGGCAACGCGGTAAAGTTCGGCCAGTTGCGCATGCAGCAGCGGCAGTGTCGCCTCGGCGCCCTGGGCCACCAACCGTGCAATCGCCGCGCGTTCGATGACGATGCGGAATTCATAAAGATTGTCCAGCGCCTCGGACGAGACCGTCTGCACAAAGAAACCGCGGTTGGTGCGATATTCCACCAGACCCGAACTTTCCAGCAGCCGGGCCGCCTCGCGGACCGGGGCGCGCGACACCCCCATATCGCGGGCGATGGTCGATTCGGAAAGGCGCGCCCCCGGCAGAATCCGGCCGGCCATGATGGCCTCGGCCAGCAGATTTGCGACCCGATCCACCAGCCCGTCACGGCTGAGCGGCTTGAACCGGGAGTCGGGGGGCGAAGCAGGATCAGCGGGGTCAAACACGGCAAGGACCGTCCATATGGTATGCACCTTTGCCAAAGCGTAACTGCTCTAATGTCGATTGTCGACAATTTACTTGACTCACGTTCGGGAACCGCAATGCTGAGCGCATCTGCAACCGGACCAAGGACTGACCCATGCCGGACGGCACGACCGACCTGCCCGTTTCCGCCCTCCGCCGTGATCTTGCGGCGGCCTACCGCCTGATTGCGCTCGAGGGGATGGATGACAGCATCTACACCCACATTTCCGCCCGGCTGCCCGACGGGCCCGACGGAGAAAAGCGTTTTCTCCTGAACCCTTACGGCCTGCGCTTTGACGAGGTGACGGCGTCCAACCTGGTCACCGTGGATGAAACCGGCGCCGTGATCGACGACCCCTACGGGTCGGGTGTGAACGCCGCGGGCTTTACCATTCACTCTGCCGTGCACATGGCGCGGCACGACGCCGTCTGCGTGCTGCACACCCATACCGTTGCCGGAGTTGCCCTGTCGTCGGTGCGCGAAGGGCTGCTGCCGCTCAACCAGTGGTCGGCACAGTTTCACAACCGCATCGCATTTCATGACTACGAAGGCATCGCGCTGGATCTGGCGGAACGTGACCGGATCGTCGACGACCTGGGCCGGAAATACGTGATGTTCCTGCGCAACCATGGCGTTCTGGTGCTGGGCCGCTCGGTGGGCGAGGCCGTGACCTATGCGATGAACCTGGAACGGTCCTGCCAGGCGCAGATTGCGGCGCTCGGCATGGGGCTGACGCCGGTGGTCCTGTCCGAGGACATCGCCGAACACACGGCCCGGCAATATGAAAAGGCCTATGACAGCGCGCACGCCAAGGGGAGCGACCCCGAGTGGGCCGCCATGATGCGCCGCCTTGATCGGGCCGCGCCTGAGTATTCCGACTGATCCCGGACCAACCGGGGCGCCCGAAACATATCCAAACACACGACAGGGAAAGATCCATGAACTTTTTGAAAACCACCACCTTTCTGATCGCTGCCGGCCTGGCCCAGCCACTGCTGGCACAAGACGCCGGCGGGAGGGTCGACATCGTGGTGCAGCCCGAACCCCCCAGCCTGATGCTGGGTCTGGTGCAGAACGGCCCGACCCAACAGGTCGCCGGTGACATCTACGAGAGCCTGCTGCGCTACAGCACCGACCTGGAGCCGCAACCCAGCCTGGCCCGGAGCTGGGAGATTTCCGAAGATGGCCTCACCTATACCTTCAAGCTTCAGGAAGGTGTGAAATGGCATGACGGCGCGCCGTTCACCTCTGCCGATGTGGTCTTTTCCGCTGACGTCTTCCTGCGCGAAACCCATGCCCGCATGCGCTCGTCGCTCGCCCATGTCGCCAGCATCGAAGCGCCGGATGATCTGACCGTCGTCTTCAACCTCAAGCAACCCTTCGGCCCCTTCATCGGTGTCTTCGAGACCGGCACCATGCCGATGATCCCGAAACACATCTACGAAGGCACCGATTTCGCCAACAACCCGGCGAACGCGACCCCGATCGGAACCGGCCCCTTCAAATTTGAGTCCTGGGAAAAGGGCAGCTTCATCCATCTGGTGAAGAACGAAGACTACTACCTTGATGGCAAACCTTATCTTGACGAAGTCTATTACCGCGTGATCCCCGACGCCGCCAGCCGCGCCGTCGCGTTCGAGACCGGTGAAGTCGACGTGCTGCCGGGCGGATCGGTGGAAAACTGGGATGTGGCGCGGCTGACCGGACTCGACAACACCTGCTCGACCGGCAAGGGATGGGAGTTCTTCGCGCCGCACGCCTGGATGTGGCTGAACAACCGCCAGGGACCGACATCGAACCCGTTGTTCCGTCAGGCGCTCATGTACGCGATGGACCGCGAATTCGTCCGGGATGTGGTCTGGAACGGCTTTGGCAAGGTCGCCACCGGCCCGGTGTCCTCAAAGACCAATTTCTATTCGGACGATGTGACCCAGTACGACTATGACCCGGAGAAGGCCAAGGCGCTGCTCGAAGAGATGGGTTATGACGGCGAACCCGTCCGCATCCTGCCGTTGCCCTATGGCGAGACTTGGCAGCGCTGGGCCGAAGCGGTGCGCCAGAACCTTCAGGAAGTCGGCATCGAAGTCACAATCGATTCAACCGACGTCGCCGGGTGGAACGAAAAGACCGCCCAGTGGGATTACGACATGGCGTTCACCTATCTCTACCAGTACGGCGATCCGGCGCTGGGCGTGTCGCGCAACTACGTGGAATCGCAGATCGAAAAGGGCAGCCCCTGGAACAACGTCGAAGGGTATTCCAACCCGGAACTGGACAAGAAATGGGATGCTGCCGCCATCTCGCCCAGCCCCGACGAGCGCACACGGCTGTATGACGAGATCCAGAAAGAAATCGTCAATGACGTGCCGGTCGCCTGGCTTCTCGAAATCGAGTTTCCGACGATCTACAACTGCAATCTGCAGGACCTTGTGACCACCGGTATCGGTCTCTCGGACGGTCTGCGCGACGCCTGGATCAAGCAGTAGCCGAGCCGACACGGGGCGCCGGAATTCCCGGAGCCCCGCCCGCTGGGGCGTTGGCTGAAATTCGCGCATCAACACATTGACGTCATTGAGGATCCCCCCGACAGATGTCCCTTTTGACCACCATCTTCGGGCGGCTGATCAAGGCAGTGCTCACACTGCTGGCGATTGCCGTGCTGAACTTCTTTCTGATCCACGCCGCCCCCGGAGATCCCGCCGCCGTCATTGCCGGCGAGGCGGGGGCCGCTGATCCGCTGTTCATCGCGCAATTGCGCGAACGTTTTGGCCTGGACCAGCCGCTCTATGTGCAGCTCTGGTCCTATGTGAAGAATGTGCTGACGCTCGACCTAGGCTATTCGTTTCGTCAGGGCATGCCGGTCTACGACCTGATCGCTGACCGCCTGCCCGCAACCCTGCTGCTGACGCTGAGTTCCTTTGTCATCTCGCTGAGCCTTGGCATCGCCTTTGGCGTCGCCGCAGCCGCGCGGGTGGGCAAGGCTTCGGACAGCATCCTCACCACCATTGCCCTGCTGTTCTATGCCACCCCGCTGTACTGGGCGGCACTTATGGCGGTGCTGGTGTTCTCGGTGCAACTGGGCTGGCTGCCCGGATTTGGCTATGAAACCGTCGGCAGCGGCTATTCCGGCCTGCAGCGGACCTGGGACATCCTGCAGCACCTGATCCTGCCGGCGCTGACGCTGGGGCTGTTCTTCATGGCGGTCTACATGCGGATGACGCGGGCCTCGATGCTGGAAGTCAGCCAGATGGATTTTGTGAAAACCGCCCGCGCCAAGGGCCTGTCGGGCGCGGTGATCCGGCGTCGTCACATCCTGCGCAACGCCCTGCTGCCGGTGGTGACGCTTGCCGGTCTGCAGGCCGGTCAGCTGATCGGCGGCGCGGTGCTGACCGAAACGGTCTTTGCCTGGCCCGGGATCGGACGGTTGATGTTCGAAAGCCTCGAGGCCCGCGATTACAACACCATTCTCGGGGTGTTCCTTGTGTCCGCCGCAATGGTGATCCTGTTCAATATCCTGACCGACATCGTTTACCGGCTGGTCGACCCGCGGATCGGAGCCAAATCATGACCTTCTGGAAACGCTTTGCCACCAACCGCGGTGCGGTGATCGGGCTGGTCCTGCTTGCGGCGGTGATCGCCATCGCCCTGCTGGCCCCGGTGATCTATCCCGGCGGCCCCTGGAAGATGGTACAGCGCCCCTTCCTTGTCCCGTTCACGACGGACGGTCTGCCGCTGGGCACCGATACGCTGGGCCGCAACGTCGCCGCAGGCCTTGTGCACGGCGCGCGGGTATCGCTGCTGGTGGGACTTGTCTCGACGGTGATGGCGCTGCTGATCGGGGTGCCGCTGGGCGCGCTGGCGGGGTTCTATGGCGGCTATGTCGACGAGGGCGCAATGCGCTTTACCGAGTTTTTCCAGACCATCCCGAACTTTGCCCTCGCGATCGTGCTGGTCGCGATCCTGCAACCGACGCTGGGGTCGATCACCCTGGCAATCGCCATCGTCTCCTGGCCGCCGGTCGCGCGGCTGGTGCGGGCCGAGGTGATGTCGCTCAAGCGGCGCGAGTTCGTCGACGCGGCGCACCTTGCGGGACTGTCGAACATCCGCATCCTGGTCAGCGAAGTGCTGCCCAACGCGGTTTCGCCGATCATCGTCATGGCTTCGCTCATGGTTGCCACGGCAATTCTGCTGGAATCCTCGCTGTCCTTTCTTGGCCTGGGAGACCCCAACATCATGTCCTGGGGCTACATGATCGGCGCGGCGCGCACGGTGATCCGTTCGGCCTGGTGGCTGTCGTTCTTTCCCGGGCTTGCGATCCTGCTGACCGTTCTGGCGCTGAACCTGATCGGTGAGGGACTGAACGACGCCTTCAACCCGCACCTGACCAAGAAGGGCCGCACATGAGTGACCCCATCCTGTCCATCGACGCCCTGACCATCGACCTGCCCGCAGGTGCGGACCGCCCCCACGCGGTCGAGGATGTCAGCTTTGATCTCAGCAAGGGTGAAATCCTCTGTGTGGTCGGCGAATCCGGTTCGGGCAAGTCGATGACCGCCAACGCGCTGATGGGTCTGCTGCCGGACGGCGTGACCGTCGGCAGGGGACGCGCGGTGTTCGACGGCACCGATGTGCTGCCGCTGTCAGAGGTGCGCAAACAGGCCCTGCGCGGCGCACGCATCGGCATGATCTTTCAGGAGCCGATGACGGCGCTGAACCCGCTGATGCGGATCGGCGACCAGATTGCCGAGGTTTTTGCCGCCCACAAGCTGCACAGCAAATCCGAACGCCGCGCCCGGGCGCTGGCGCTGGTGAAAGAGGTCGGCCTGCCCGACCCGGAAAAGATCATCCGGGCCTATCCATTCCAGTTGTCCGGGGGCCAGCGGCAGCGGGCGATGATTGCCATGGCTCTGGCACTGGAACCGGAAATCCTGATTGCTGACGAACCGACAACGGCGCTGGATGTCACCACACAGGCACAGATCCTGCGGCTGATCCTTGCCCTGCGGGAAAAACACGGCATGGCGGTGATGTTCATCACCCATGACTTTGGCGTGGTGGCCGAAATTGCCGACCGGGTCATCGTCATGCGCCATGGCAGGATTGTCGAGGCGGGGCTGGCCCAACAGGTGCTCGAGACGCCGCAGCACAGCTATACCCGTGCCCTGCTGGACGCGATCCCCACTGGCAGGGTGCCCGACCTGCAGGTGATCACCGCGGCGCCGGCGCTGGAAATCCGCAACCTCAACAAGATTTACCGCACCGGCGGCGGTGTGTTCCGCCCGGCCCGCGAAGTGCGGGCGGTCAACGATGTGACCCTGACGATCGCCAAGGGCGAGGTGCTGGGTCTGGTCGGTGAATCCGGCTCCGGCAAGTCGACGCTGGGACGCGCGGTGGTGCGGCTGGTGACCCCGGATTCCGGGCAGGTGCTGGTCGGCGGTGTCGACCTCGCCGCGCTGGATGCGAAGGCGCTGCGCCAACAGAGGCACCGGGTTCAGATGGTGTTTCAGGACCCTTATGCCTCGCTCAACCCGCGTCACCGCATCCTGCGTTCGCTGTCGGACGGCCCCATCGCCAAGGGTGTGCCGAAACGGCAGGCCCACACGAGGGCGCGCGAGTTGCTGGACATCGTCGGTCTGGGCGCCGATGCGGCGACGCGGTTTCCGCACGAATTTTCCGGGGGCCAGCGGCAGCGCATCGGCATCGCCCGGGCGCTCGCCATGGACCCGGAACTGATCATCGCCGACGAGGCGGTGTCGGCGCTGGACGTGTCGATTCAGGCGCAGGTGCTGGCGTTGCTGGCGGATCTGCGCCGCAAGATGGGCCTGTCGATCCTGTTCATCACCCACGACCTGCGCGTCGCGGCGCAGGTCTGCGACCGGATCGCGGTGATGCAGTATGGCAGGCTGGTCGAAGTCGGGCCGGTGCGAGAGGTGTTTCACGCCCCGCAGCAACCCTATACCCGCGAACTTCTGGCGGCCGTCCCCGGCGCCGGATGGGCGGTCGCGCCTGAGGCCGTTTCGGCATGACCGGGCAGCGCTGGATCGGCGTTGTCGCCTGCCGCGCCCTGAACCTCAAGGACCGGTACGGCCCGGTGTTTGCAGAACTGGCCCCCGGCATCACCCTGTTGCGCCCCGAAGAGGTATCCGATCCGGAAGCCGTGGATTTTGTCCTGTCCTGGGCGCCGCCGGACGATGCCTTTGCACCCTACCCCAACCTCAGGGCTATCTTTTCGATTGCCGCCGGGATGGACGCCATCCTCGCCTGCCCGTCGCGCCCCTCCGAAGTGCCGGTGTTCCGGGTCGAGGATCCGGATCAGGCGTTGCAGATGGCGGGCTTTGCGGTCTTTCACGTGATCTGGCATCACCGCAAGATGCGCCAGCACCTCGCGGATCAGGCGCGTGGCCTGTGGAACCGGCCCCGAACCGGCCGCTCTCCGGCACAGGTGCGGGTCGGGGTCATGGGCCTTGGTTTCATGGGCCGGGCGGTGGCGCGGGGCGTAGCACAGCTTGGCTATGATGTGGCCAGCCTGTCGCGCAGCCTGCCCGCACGGCCCGAGCCGGGCATCGCGCATCTCACCGACACCGACCGCAGGGCGTTTCTGGCGCGCAGCGATATCCTGATCAACGTCTTGCCGATGACAGCCGCCACCAGGGGGCTGTTTGACGCCGACCTGTTCGCCGCCCTGCCTGCTGGCGCCGCGTTCATCCATCTGGGGCGCGGTGCGCAGCTCGACGAGAAAGCACTGCTGGATGCGCTTGAGACGGATCATCTGTCCGGCGCGTCCCTCGATGTCTTTGCCCCCGAACCCCTGACCGCCGGCCACCCGTTCTGGTCTCATCCCAGGATCCTTGTGACGCCGCACACCGCGAGCGAGGCAGAGTCGGCGGCGACGGTGAACAATGTGGTGACCCATCTGTCGGCGATGGGCTGAACCGGGCGTGGGCGATGCGCCCGGTATTTGCCCGGTCACCCGGCCCGGCCACCTCGGGGCGCCTGCGCCGCCCCCGCCTGCCCCTGTCCGCCATCGGTGATTTCGCGACGCAACCAGCCACAGAAGGCCAGCGCCGACGGCGACTGGCGAACCTCGGGCTGCGTGACCAGCGCATATTCGCCATGGGGAAAGGCACTTGCCCCGAACGGGCGCACCAGCGCCCCCGCGGCCAGGGAGCCGCCGCCAAGAAACCCGTCATCAATGGCAAAGCCCGCGCCACTGCGCGCCAAGGCCAGCGCGTCCTGGGTGTTTGATGCGTGAACGTGGCGCCGGGCCGGGATCTGCTCGGCCCCCATGGCGGCAAACCAGCGCGCCCAGAGCGCGCCGTCGTCCTCGTGGATCAGCGTCGCGCCGCGCAGGTGCGACGGAAGCATCACTCCGCCCTGATGCAAAAGGGCCGGCGCGCAGACCGGGAACATTTCCAGCTGCACCAGCCTCTCGACCCGAAGGCCGGGGAACGCCACCTGATTGAACACAATCGCCGCATCGACCCGTGGCAAACCGGCGTCGATCATCGCGGGCAGCCGCGTGAGGTTCAGACTCAGATCCGGAAACAGGTCCAGAAACCGCGACAGTCGCGGCACCAGCCACTGCGCTGCAAAGGCGGGCGGCGCGGCGACGGACAGGCTGCCCGACAGGGCATCCGCGCCCAGTTGCAGCGTCGTCGCCGCAATCTCGTTCAGGGCCCGGGCGACGGTATCGCGCAGCCGCCTGCCGTCCGGGGTCAGCACCAGACGCCGCCGGTTCGCCTCGAAGAGCGGCGTGCCCAGCGCGGCCTCAAGGCTGCGGACCTGATGGCTGATCGCGCTTTGGGTGATATTGAGCTCTTCGCCCGCGCGGCGCATGTTGAGATGGCGCGCCGTGGCTTCAAAGCCCTGAAGCGCGTTGAGCGGCAAGTTGTGCGGACGGATACGCATGGCTTTCCTCAAAATTGGCTCATCGAAACTGTGATGCATTCGCATTTTACATTGGTTTATTTGCCGTACATCCTTTGCCTGCGCCTGAAAACACTGAGGACCGATATGGACGCCACATTTTCCCGACGCCGCCTGATCGCCCCCGACCGCCTGCGCGCCCTGATGCAGAGATCCAATCTGCGCGGCGGCCTGCAACTGGGCAGCCATCTGGGGGCCATCGCGGTGGCAGGGACATTGCTCTGGATCACCTGGGGCAGCCTCTGGGCACTGCCGCTGTTCATGGCGCACGGGATCCTGATCAACTTCCTGTACGCAGCTCAGCACGAGCTGAGCCACGGCACGGTCTTTGCCACTAGGGGGATCAACGTGCTGTTCGGGCGGATCTTCGGCTTTTTGCTGATCTATCCGCGGGATTTCGACAAGATCCAGCACTGGGCACACCATCAGCACACCCAGAACTGGGAGAAGGACGGGGAACTGGTGCGCGAACCCTATACGCTGCGCTCGTATCTGCTGTGGTTCTGGGGCCCGAGCTACTGGCAGACCCGGGTGAGCCGGATTCTGCGCTTCTGCCGGGGCGTGGTGATCGAGCCCTATATCCGGCCCGGTGAACAGGCACTGGTGATCCGCGAGGCGCGCATTCACGCCGCGCTCTATGCGCTGGTGGCGGGGCTGTCGCTGGTCCTCGGCAGCTGGGCGGCGGTGCTGTTGTGGCTGGCGCCGATGCTGGTGATGAAACCGGTGCACCAGTTGCAGAACACGATCGAGCATCTGGGGCTGAGCCACAAGGACGACATCCTGGAAAACACGCGATCCACCCGGAGCAATGCGCTGACGCGCTGGCTGTGCTGGCAGATGCCCTACCACACCGCGCATCACACGTTTCCCAGTGTACCGTTCTGGCAGTTGTCGAATCTGGACAGGGCGATGCGCGCCTCGGGGGCTGAACCGCACCAGATGGGCTGGATCGAGTTCCAGATCGAAGTGATCCGCAAGCTGCGCGCCAGGTCCGAAGCGGATTACCCCTATGACGAGGTGTGGATCGTGCCGCGCGGTGATGGCCGCAGCACCCGGGTCGAAGCGGCATGAGGCGCCTGCAGGTGTTCCAGTCGCTCTGGGCGATGCAGCCGCATGACGCCTCGGGTCAGGCGCTGCCGCTCGACCGGGTGGCGGGAATGGTGGCCGAAGCGGGGTATGCCGGTCTCGCCATCGACCTTGGGGCATCGGACGTGGCGGTGGCGCATGCCATCCGCCCACATCTGCAACGCGAAGGGCTGTTGCCGCTGATCGTCGCCTTTCCGCGCGCGGTGAAATCACTGCGCGACACGCTGCTGATGGCGCAGGATTTCGGTGCGCCCTTTGTGAATGTGGTCGGACAGGTGTTTCCGCTCACGGTTGCGGGCGCCATCCCGGTGGTCCGCGAGTGGATTGAAATGTCGGAGCGGATCGGCATGCCGGTGCAGTTCGAAACCCACCGCAACTGCATCACCAACGACCTGTTCGCCACCTTGTCATTGCTGGATGCGGTGCCCGAGATGCGGCTGGCGGCGGACCTGTCGCATTATCTGGTGGATCGGGAATTCAAACTGCCGTTGCAAAGCTGGGAACGCGGATTGCTGACGCGCTGTCTGGCGCGTTCGGACAGCTTTCAGGGGCGGGTGTCGGGGCGCCAGCAAATCCAGTTGCAGATCAATTTTCCGCAGCACGCGCCCTGGGTCGCCCTGTTCCGGTCGCTCTGGGAGGAGGGGTTTGCCAGTTGGCGCAACCGCAACGACAGCGGCGACATGGTGTTCCTGTGCGAACTCGGCCCGCCGGAATACGCGATGACCGACGCGGACGGGCGCGAGATGTCAAACCGTTGGGACGAGGCGTTGCAGATCAGGGCCATGGCCAAAGACATCTGGAACAGGCTCGGCGGCGACGGCTGACTGTCGCCGCCAATGGCACGCCGCATCTGCGCGCACAGAGCCCCGGATGGGCCGTCAATAAGCCGCGCGATAGAGCCTGGTGATGTCGTCAACCGACAGATCGACCGGATTCCAGTCCAGCAGGCGGCGGATGCCATGCGCCTCCTGCGCCATGACGGGCAGGTCGTCTTCGGGTACATCATAGGCCCGCAGGTGCATGTCCAGACCCAGGGATTCACAGAACGCCCGCGCCCCGCCCAGCACGTCGCCGGTGCTGTCAAACCCCAGCGCCGTGCAGATCCGCGCGGTTTTTTCAGGCGTTGCCGCCGCATTTACCGCCAGAACATGCGGAAAGATCAGGGCGTTGGCAATGCCATGCGCCAGTTTGTGCCGGGTGCCCAGCGGATAGGCCACGGCATGACCGGCCGTGGTGTTGACCGGCCCCAGGCATATGCCGCCATAGAATGCCGCCAGCGACAGACCGGCGCGGGCCTCGGCATCGGTGCCGTCGTCGACGGCGCGTTGCAGGTAACGCCCCACCAGTTCGATCCCCTGCATGGCATAGGCGTCGATGATCGGATGGGCGCGCTTCGAGGTAAAGGCCTCGACACAATGCGCCATGGCATCGACACCGGTGGCAGCGGTGACGAACGGCGGCACCGAATGGGTCAGTTCCGGGTCGATGACCACGAGATCGGCCAGCATGTGACGGCTTTCCGTGGCGATCTTCGAACGTGTTTCCGGGTCCGTGATCAGTGCCCGGGTCCCGACCTCGGAACCTGTGCCGGCGGTTGTGGGGATCTGCACCAGCCCGACGGCCCGGGGGGGTGCGCGGTGCGGGCCGCTGATGTCGGACAGCGGGCGTCCCTGCCCCACCATCACCGCAACCAGCTTGGCCAGATCCATCGCCGATCCGCCGCCAAAGCCGATGATCAGATCAGAGCCCTCCGCCGCGCGCACGGCGGCCTCCAGGTTGTCGATATCCGGTTCGGGCACCACAGTGCCAAAACACGCGGGCGTGCCGATGCCAAGGCGGTCCAGCCGCGCGGCATTGACGGGATCGGCAATCACGAACGGTCTGCGATGTCCCTGCGCTGCGATCCACTCTGCCAGACACTCCAGCGTCCCCGCCCCGAAGCGCAGGGTGGCAGGACGCAGCATTTCGATTTCATGGGTGAGCGCAAGCATCTGGTGTCTCCGATTGGAAGGACAGCACACCACGGCGGGCAGCCGAAGACGGTTGTGCTGAGTCTGGCTCAAACTGACGCCGACACATAAAGTTGTCAACTTATTTGGCAATTTACGGCGGGCAAAAATGCTCCGGCCTGCGGGATATCCTGTGATGCGAAATGAATTCCGGCGTTAAATTCAACAGTAATATGATGTTTATAAATACTTTTTGCTCTGACATCGCACTACTGCCTGACGTGCGGACCGCCCGCCGCAACAGGAATATTGACATGTTATCAATTTATGCGCATTCTCGCCACAAATCCGTACTGCCCGCGGTCGGCGGCCCGGAGTCACCGCTTCGAACCGATCGCGTTTCCAAGACCCGCCCTGCCCCGCTGCTGCCCTGCATCCGGAGCCAATCCTGACCGCCCGCGCCTGTCGTGGCCCCTGATACCGGACTGCACATGACCCGTTCCGCCTATGTCGCCCTCGTCACCTGTTTCAACGAGGATGAGACCCTCAACCTCGACGCCACGCGCGCGCAGGTGCGCCGCCAGGTGGCCGCCGGCAACAACATCATGTGCGCCGGAACCAACGGCGACTTTTCGGCACTCACCCACGGCGAGAAGCTGGACCTGCTGGAGGCGGTGGTCGACGAAGCGGCCGGTCGGGTGAAGGTGATCGTGAATGCGGGCTGCCCCGCCACCTTCGAAACGCTGCAACTGGCGCGCGGGTGCGATGCCATTGGCGTCGACGGCATTGCCATCGTCACTCCGTATTTCATCGCCTGCACGCAGGACGGTCTGGTCCGGCACTTCAGCACCGTGGCCGATTCAGTGCAGACTCCGGTCTATCTGTACGACATTCCGGCGCGCACCCAGAACCATATCGAGCCTGACACCGCGCGGATCCTGGCCCGGCATCCCAACATCGCGGGCATCAAGGATTCCGGCGGATCAACCGAAACCGTGATGGCCTACCTTGATGTCGCCAGAGATTCCGATGGCTTCGAGGTCTACTGCGCACCGGATCATCTGGTGCACTGGGGATTGAAAGAAGGTTGCAGCGGGGTGATTTCCGGCCTTGGCAACGTGGCGCCGCACATCCTTGCCGCCATTCTCGACGGGTTCAACACCGGTGACACCGCCGCAGCCGATGCCGCGCAGCAGGTCTTTGCCGACCTGCGCAAGGACCTGTATGCGCTGGGATATCCGCCTGCGATGGTCAAACGGGCCCTGTACATGATGGACCCTTCGGTGGGCCTGTCACGCCAGCCCGCGCTGATGCCCGACGCCGCCCAGGACGCGGCCATCGCCACCATTCTCAAATCCCACAGCCTGACCTGAGCCCGAGGAAAATCGTATGAGCAACTCTCCTATCGTTATCACCATGGGCGATCCTTCCGGAGTCGGCGCCGAAGTGACGGTCAAGGCAATCGCTTCGCTTCCGGCGGCGGCCCGGGCAGGTTATGCGGTGATCGGCGACGCAGACACGCTGGACCGTGCGGTCACCGCCACCGGCGTCGACCTGACGCTGGGGGACGCTCCCGGGGGCCTGCGGGTGATCCATGTTCCGGTGGACGGGCTGCCGGGCCGCTTTGGCGTGCTCTCCGAGGCCTGTGGCGAAGCCTGTTTCCGCTATATCGACAAGGCGGTGCAGATGACCACAGGCGGTGAGGCCGCAGGCATCGTCACCGCTCCGATCAACAAGGAGGCGCTGAATTCTGCCGGACATCACTATGACGGCCACACCGGAATGCTGGCGCATCTGACAGGCTGCGCGGCGTCCTGGATGCTGCTGGCCTCGGAAACACTCAACGTCATCCACGTGTCGACGCATGTGTCGCTGAAGGATGCGATCAGCCGCGCCACCCCGGACCGCGTCGCCGAAACCATCCGCGTCGGCCACCGGCACTTTCAGCGCATGGGGGTGGCAAATCCCCGCATCGCCGTGGCCGGCATCAATCCGCATTGCGGCGAAAACGGGCTGTTCGGACGCGAGGATGACAACCAGGCGGCGCCCGGAGTTGCGATCGCCCGCGCCGAGGGGATCAATGTCGTCGGCCCGATCTCGGCCGATACGGTCTATTACCGCGCGCACCGTGGCGATTTTGATCTTGTCGTGGCGCAGTACCACGATCAGGGCCACATTCCGATCAAACTGATCGCCTTTGACTCTGCGGTCAACGTGTCGCTCGGGCTGCCGATCGACCGGTCTTCGGTCGATCATGGCACCGCGTTCGACATCGCCGGCACCGGCAAGGCGAACCATGTGAACATGCTCTCGGCGCTGGATTATGCGGGAAAACTGCGGACCGGACGGCCCTGACTTGACTGCGGCGCCGTCGGCACCAGCCTGAAACCCAAACGCCGCGTCCGCCCGTTTCCGGGCAGGCGCGGCGCGCTGACTCTGCCCGGAAACGGATCGCGTCTGTTACAACTTTTCCAGCCGGTCGCGCCACCCCGAGGCAAGCCGGACATGTTTGATCGCCCGGCGATGGAACGTGTAGGCCAGATGCAGACAGCCGTCCGAGGTTTCGAGCAGCCAGGGATAGGACAGCTCGCGGTTGTGCCCGTCGACCGAGTTGTTGCTGAGGCAGGCGCCGTCGCCCTGCTCGACCAGAAATCGCTGCGGGAAGGTCCGGCCGCCATCGTGCGACAGGCACAGGGCAACCGGCGCGCGGGGCACCCCCCAGACCGGAACGCAGCCCCCCGACGGGTCCGCGTCGGGGCGCGTGTCGTCCTCTCCCAATTCGTCGTAGAGCGAGGCGCGGCGCGCCTGTGACATCTCTCCGTTCACCGGATTGCAGATCATCGCGACCTCGCCCCCGGCCAGCCGGATCACCGAAACCGAAGAGTTGTTGTTGGGCACATCCGTGGCCACGGGCGCGGTCCAGCTGCGTCCGCCATCGCGGCTTTCTGAGCGGTGGACATGGTCGGCCTGACGGCGCCGGTAGAACGCCGCGAACGCGCCGTCCAGCGGCACCGGACACATGTGAACGGCACCGACGGAACCAGGGACTTCGGCATAATCCCATGTTTTTCCGTTATCTTTGGACACTGCGGTCGCGGCGACATCGTGACTGCCGGTCCACTTCTGGCCCGGACGCTGAACACAGCGAAAGATCGGGAGCAACCAGCCCCCGTCGTCCAGAACCTGTAGCGGAGCACGGATAAAGCAGCCGCGCGGCAGATCCAGATACCGGCCTCCCTCTGCCGACATCGCGGTGCCGTCGCGGCTGACAACCGCCATGCGGACGCGGCATTCATCCTGATTGCCCGCGGGCTGCGACGTGTGCAAGAGATACAGCACGCCGTCTGGCGCCGCGAACAGCACCGGGTTCTGCTCCGAATGGTCCGGGTCATGGCTCAGCGTCGTCACAGGCCCCCAGGCATCCGCCCCGGGCAGCAGCACCGAGGCGCGGACCGCGATGTCGGACTTGCCTTCCAGCGAGCCGCCGAACCAGGCACAGATCACGGCACCATCCGCCGCTTCGTGCAGAAATGCCGCGTGGTTCTGGATCATCGGTGACGGCAGAAACGCTTCTGACCGCCCCTCGGACACGCGGGTCAATTGCCCGGTCATGGCCTTTTCAATCACATCGACATGCATGGATCGCCCCCCTTGTTGCAAGGGGATTTACGCCCGTGACAGCGCAGAGGTCAAGTAATTTGTCATGTTGTAAGTAACTTGTTATTCCGGCATCCGCAGATCAATCAGTCCGCCGCCGAACAGCCGGTCGCGCGACCGCTCGAGATGCCCCGACATCAGCGTCGAGGCCGTGTCGGGGTCGCGCGCCGCGACGGCTGCGTAGATCGCGCTGTGTTCTTCAAAGACGCCCTGAAGCCCCCGGGCGCCGTCACTCATCAGCGACTGGCCATGCAGCTTCATGCCGACATAGATGTGGTCGCGCAGGGCGCGCAGGGTTGCCTCGAAATACTGGTTGCTCGCCGCCTTGGCGATGGCCAGGTGAAACGCGAAATCCGCATCTTCCCGGTGCGTGAGCGAGCCGGTGGCGTCGCGCAGCAGGTCCAGTGCGCGGGCAATTTCCTCCAGCGCGACGGTGTTGTGACGCTCGGCCGCCAGTCGCGCCGCCTTGGTTTCCAGGGTGATGCGGAATTCATAGCAGCGCTGGATGTCGGCCAGCGTCTCGACCCGGGCAAAGCCGACGGGGGCATTGATCGGGATGCGCACGTAGCTGCCGGCCCCCTGACGGGAATAGATCAGCCCCTCTTCCCGCAGGCGATCCAGAGCGGCCCGCAGAACCGGGCGCGAGACACCGAATTCCAGCGACAGGGCATTTTCCGGCGGCAGTTTCTGGTTGGTGGGATATTCGCCGTTCGAGATCCGCGTGAACAGGGTGTGATAGACACGATCTGCAAGGGTCGTGCGCGATCTGGCCTTCTCCTCTTTCATGACGACTCTCCTGATCCTGGGGCAGTGTTCACGTGTTATGCTGCTTTACCCGGCCTTTGCAAACATGTTGACCAGTTGTTTCAACAATGTCGCCTCTCCGAACCCGCCCGATTTGGTGATGACGTTCAGGCCGCTTGCCGGACAGCGTGCGACCGGGACACCGGGCAGAATTTCATCCAGCAGATCCAGATGTCGGATGTCGAGGCCCCGCAGCAGCGCCGCCGCCGTCTCGCCGCCACAGGCAAACAGCGTGGCGGGCATGGCAGCGCGCAATTCCCGCACCAGCTGGTCGGCAAACTGGGCACCGACCTCCACACCTGGCGCCGGTCCCGGACCCGCGGTCAACTGTACGATCTGCACCGCTTGGCGATTCATCGGCGGCACACAGCCATCCGGCGCAGCAGTCACCGGCAGGGACAGGGCCGCAATCTGCGCCAGCGTGATCGGGTCGCGCGACCCGATCGCCATCAGCAGCGGCAACTTGGGTTCGGTATCACAGGGCGCCGCCGGTTGTGCTGCAAAACGGCGGGCCAGGGCCTCGGCCAGGCCGGCGGCGCCGACATAAAGCGGCCCGCTCAGGTCATCAGGCAGCGCTGCGTCAATGTCCGCATCGCGTCGGGCATCGACAATCGCCGCCTCAAGACACAGCAGCGGCGCGACCGGGATCGGCCGCGCCACACCCGCCCCCGTCACCGCGGCGTTGTCGACAAAGCGTCCGAGGCGGGGAATCGCCGGGCAGGCCAGCACCGGACCCGGACGCAGCCTCGCAAGTTCGGCGAGTTCAGAGGCGATGTTGCCCTTGAGGCGGCTGTCGACCTTCTTGAAGACGATGCCGTCGAACGCCGCGATTTCGGCCGCCATGTCGCGGATGATCCCTGCCGCAGCCCCGGGCGTCAGTTCCCGGGTCGAGGTCGCGACCGCAATGATCTGCAGCGACGGATCATCAAGTGCTGCGCCCAGGTGCCGCGGCTCGGTCGCCACGCGCACCCTGAGCCCCCGGACAGCAAAGGCCGCGGCACTGTCCAGAGCACCGGTCAGGTCATCCGCGATGAGCAAAAGCCGCGTCACGCCGCAACCGCCCCGCCGTCCCGAAGACGGCCGCGAAAAGGGATGCGCCTATGCAACCAGATCACCGGCGGCAATCTCTCCGCCCGCGGCGTGCAGGCGGATGTTGGTGGCCCAGTGCCGTGCGACACGGGCAAAGTTGTCGCGGGTGCGGCCGCCGGAATGGGCGGAAAACACCGTGTTGGGCGCGCGGCGCAGCGGCGAGTCGGCCGGCAGCGGCTCCTGGGCAAAGGCGTCCAGACCCGCGGCGCCGATCTGGCCTGTGTGCAGGGCGGCTGCGAGCGCGTCCTCATCCACCAGTTCGCCACGTGCGGTGTTGATCAGCACCGTACCGCGCTGCATCTGGGCGATCCGCGCGGCATTGATCAGGTGCCGTGTCTCCGGCGCGGCCGGCAAATGCAGGCTCAGCACATCGACCGAAGCGATCACCTCGTCCAGGGGCCGCGACCCGTCGGCACCCGATGCACGGTGATGCAGCACGTCACAATCAAATCCCGCCAGACGGGCCGCGACCGCACGCCCGATGGCGCCATAGCCGATCAGCCCGACCCGCGTGCCGGCAAGGTCCCGGCCGGTGTCATAAAGATCCGGTTCGGCCCAGTGACCGGCGCGGATACGGGCATCAGCCACCGGGATCCGCCGCAGGCAGGCCAGCATCAGGCCAATTGTCAGATCCGCGACCGAGGGCGCATTGACCCCCGGACAACGCGCGACGGTTATGCCCCGGGTCCGGGCAGCGGCGACCGGAATGCCGTCGGTTCCGGTGCCCCACTGGTGGATCAGTTTCAGACGGGGGGCGGCATCAAGCAGGCTTTCCTCCATCTTCACGGCACGCACCACGGCATAATCCGCGTCTTCCAGTGCGGCGCGACGATCTGCGATGGTATCAGAAGCGCAGAAGATCAGCTCGAGTCCGGGCGCCAGATCGCGCAGGCGCGGCCTGACGCTGTCATCGAAATGTTCCAGCACTGCGACCCGGGGAAGTCTCTGCGCCTGTGGCATCAGTCGCGGCCCCGCATCAGATCCTGCATCAGTTCGACCTCTTCCCCCGTCAGGTCGGTCAGCGGCGAACGGACCGGACCGGTCGCAATGCCGCGCAGCTTGACACCCGCCTTGATCGCCGAGACGGCATAACCGGTCTTGCGGTCGCGGATCCTGGCAAAGGGATAGTAGAATTCGCGCAGCAGCTGTTCGCAGGTGGCATCGTCGCCCGCGGTAAAGGCGCGGTGGAATGCAAGCGCGGTGCCGGGCACAAAGTTGAACACAGCCGAGGAATAGGTCGGCATTCCCGCCCCGCGATAAGCCTGTGCAAAAAGTTCGTGTGTGGGCATGCCGCCGATATAGCTCAACCGGTCGCCCAGTTTCAGGGTCACCCGGCGCACGGTGTCGATGTCGCCGGTGCCGTCCTTGAACCCGATCAGGTTCGGGCAATCCGCGGCCAGATGCTCCAGAATTTCGGCGCTTACCCGGCTTTGACCCCGGTTATAGACAATCACGGCCATCTTGGTGGACTTGCAGACGGCGCGGATATGCGCCTCGATCCCGTCCTGCGGCGCACCGATCAGGTAGTGCGGCAGCAACAGGATGCCGTCCCCGCCCGCAGCCTCGATCGCCTGCGCCATTTCGCAGGCCATGCGGGTGCCATAGCCACAGCCCGAAATGATCGGCTGGCCCGGTTGCGCCGCCTTGGCGGTGCGCACGACCTCGACCACTTCGGCGGGGGTGAGCGAAAACAGCTCGCCGGTGCCGCCGGCCACAATGAGGCCCGCAACCGGATAATCGGACAGCCATTCGAGGTGTCCAGCAAAGGCGTCGGCCGCAAAGGTGTCGTCATCGTTGAAGGGGGTTACCGGAAAGGACAGCAGGCCAGTGCGGATACGCGCCTGAAGGTCTTGATTGTCGAGCATGGGAATCTCCTGAGGATGTGGGTCTAAAGCGAAGCGCCGCCACAGATGGTGATGGTCTGGCCGGTGATGGCACCGGCATGCGGTGAGAGCAGGAAGGCGGCGGTTTCGGCCACCTCCCGTGGTTGAATCATGCGGCCGATCGGCGGCAATCTTGGTGCCTCGGAGGCGCGGGCCGGATCGCGCAGCATCGGCGTGTCGGTGGCCCCCGGGGCGACGATGTTGACGGTGATGCCGCGCGGTGCAAGCTCCGCGGCAACCGAGCGCACAAGGCCGGTCAGGGCCGATTTCGAGGCCGCGTAAAGCGCGCGGTTGGCGGCACCGTTGGCAACGCGGCTGCCGATCATCACAAAGCGGCTGCCCTGCCCCATGCGCGGTGCAAGGGTGCCGATCAGGCGGGCGGCGGTGTCGACGTGCAGCTGCCACATCCGTGCCCCCTCGGCATGATCAAAGCGTTCCAGAGGACCGACCCGCAAAAGTCCGGCGGCATGTATCACCGCGTCGGGGGGCGGCAGATCCTGCAACGCCGTGGTCAGCGCAGAGGGATCTCCCAGGTCCGCCGCGATATGGCGATACCCGGGGCCGGGGTGTTCCGGCGCCCTGCGGCTGAGACCGGTAACCTGCCAGCCCTGGGCCAGCAGGGTCTGGGTGAGACACAGGCCAATGCCTGAGCTTGCCCCGGTGATCAGGGCGCTGCGGACGGATTTGGGCATCTGCGGTATCTCAGCCTTCAGCCCGGAACAGGCGGTTGTGACGGAGGGACGAATTCAGCGACAGGGCAATGAACCCCGCCCCCAGCAGGCCGGTGATGGCCTCGGGCACATGCACAAGGGTCTGTGCGAACATGATCACGGACAGGATCAGGATCGACCAGAAGGCGCCGTGTTCGAGGTAGCGGAATTCGGCCAGAGTCTTGCGCTCGACCAGCATGATGGTCATCGACCGGACATACATCGCCCCGATGCCCAGGCCGATGGCGATCAGGAACAGGTTCTGCGTCAGCGCAAAGGCTCCGATCACGCCGTCAAAGCTGAACGAGGCATCCAGCACTTCGAGGTAGAGGAATGCCCCCAACCCGCCGCGCGCCACCTGCCCCGGTGCATTTGAGGCGTCCAGCAGGTGACCCAGTATTTCGACGGCCAGGAAGGTCACGATCCCGAAGACGGCCGCGAACAGGAAGGTGCCGACATCCTCGGGGGGCAGGACCATCGCAAAGACCAGCACCAGCAGCAGCACAAAGGCGATCTCGACCCCGCGCACGGCACCGCAATGGCGCATGCCCTTTTCCAGCGACTTGATCCAGTCGATTTCCTTTTCGTCGTCGATGAACCAGCTCAGCGACACCATCATCAGAAAGGCCCCGCCGAAGGCCGCGATCGACAGATGCGCGCCATTGATGATTTCGGCATAGCGCGCGGGATCGGTGGCGGCGAGGCGGATCGCCTCGAGCGGATTGATGTGGGCGGCGATGACCACCACCAGCAGCGGAAAGACGATGCGCATTCCGAACACGGCGATGAGAATGCCCCAGGTCAGGAACCTTCGCCGCCAGACCGGTGACATGGTTTCAAGCTTGTTGGCGTTGACGATGGCGTTGTCGAACGACAGCGAGATTTCCAGCACCGCCAGAATGGTGCCGATCATCAGGAAGCCGAATGCGCCGCTCAGGCTGCCGGAATAGCTCCAGCCCAGCCAGAAGGCGAGGACCAGCCCCAGCCCGGTGACACCGTAGGCCCAACCGAAATATCGCAGCATCTCAGTTCGTTTCCGTTGCCGGCACGTACCCTGCCAGGTCGACCGGGGTCAGCAGCGGCTTGCCACTGAAAAACGCGTCCAGATTGTCGACCAGCAACTGCGCCATGGCATCGCGCGTCTCAACCGTCCCCGAAGCGTGGTGCGGATAGTTCGTGACATTGGGCAAGCGGGTCAGACGCGGATCGGCATCGGGTTCGCTGGCATAGACATCCAGCGCCGCCGCCCCCAGCCGCCCGTCGGACAGCGTTGCGATCAGCGCCTCTTCGTCCACGACCGAGCCGCGCGCCACATTGATCAGCAAGCCCTCGGGACCCAGCGCTTCCATCACCTCGGCGTCGATCAGGTGCCGCGTCCCTTCGCCGCCGGCGACGATGACAATCAGGGCATCGCTGTCGCGGGCAAGCTGGATCAGATCCGCCTGAAAGATCCAGGGAAGATCCTTGGGGCGGCGGTTCCAGTAGCTCACCTGCTGGCCCATGGCGCGGGCGCGCTCGGCGATGGCCTGACCGATGGTGCCCATGCCGACGATGCCCAGTTTTCCACCCTTGAGACTGCGCTGCAACGGGAAGGCCCCGTTGCGGGCCCAATCGCCGCTGCGCACCCAGGCTTCGGCCGGAACAAGGCCGCGACGGGCCGCAAGCAACAGCATGATCGCGGTGTCGGCGACGTCGTCACACAGCGCGGGCGAGGTGTTGGTCAGTGCAATGCCGTGTTCCGCCAGCGCGGCCACGTCAAATCCGTCAAAGCCGGCCGAGGAACACGAGACCAGACCGAGATCCGGCATCAGTTCGACTATCTCCCGCGTCACCGGTGCGTGGCCATTGGTGGCAATTGCGCGGCACCGGGGGGCGAACTCGGCGACAAAGGCAGCCTTGTCATCCGCCAGGTCATGGCGGTGCAGCGTATAGGCAGCCTCGAGCTGTTTCATAGCCTTGGGACGCTGGGGGTACAGCATCAGCACATCGGGTTTGGTCATGTCAGACGGTCTCCTGGGCCAGCCGTGCCTCGCGGCGGCGGGCCTGTATCTGTGGGTCGGGATCCAGCGACGCCGCCAGCAATCCCTGGGTGTAGGCTTCGCGCGGTGCCTCGAAAATCTGGCGGGTCGTGCCCTGTTCTACGATGCGGCCCGCCTGCATCACCACCACCCGGTCGGCGAAATCGCGCACGACCGGCAGATCATGGGCGATGAAGATGTAGCTGAGGCCGAACTCGTCCTTGAGCCGGTCCAGCAGTTCGATCACCTGCGCCTGAACCTGCACATCCAGCGCCGAAACCGCCTCGTCACAGACAATGATGCGCGGTTCCAGTGCAAGGGCGCGGGCAATGGCAATGCGTTGCCGCTGCCCGCCCGAGAACTGGTGCGGGTGGCGGTGCATGTGTTCTGCCGTCAGGCCCACCTGTTCGAGAAGCAGGGCCACCCGGTCGCGCCACTGCGCGCGCGGCAGGATGTCGGGATGGATCTGCCAGGCCTCGGAAATCAGCTGGTAGACGGTCATCCGCGGATTCAGGCTTTGCGTCGGATCCTGAAACACCATCTGGATGTCGCGGCGCATCTTGTACAACTCTTTCGGCGACAGCGTGAACAGGTCGCGTCCCTGATAGATCGCCCGCCCGCCGCTGGCCGCCTCGAGTTGCAGCAACAGCCGCGCGGTGGTGGACTTTCCCGACCCGGATTCACCGACAATCGCCAGCGTCTCGCCCTCGTGCAGCACCAGATCGACGCCCTTCAGCGCCTGGAATGCGGCATAGTTCTTCGACACGTTCTCGAGCCGCAGGACCGGCTCGGTGCCCAGCGGGTTGTCGTGGATCGCACCCTTGCCCGGGGCCGCGCCGATCAGACGTTTGGTATAGGCATGCTGCGGGTTGGCATAGACTTCGGCGGCAGTGCCCTGTTCGACGATTTCGCCCGCGTTCATCACCACAACACGGTCGGCGATTTCGGCAACCACACCGAGATCATGGGTGATGATCAGCAGCGCCATGCCGGTTTCACGCTGCAACTCTTCGAGCAGCGCCAGGATCTGCGCCTGCACGGTGACATCCAGCGCGGTTGTCGGCTCGTCCGCGATCAGCACGTCGGGCCGCAATGCCAGCGCCATCGCAATCATCAGCCGCTGCCGCTGGCCACCGGAGAACTGGTGCGGGTATTTCTGTGCCGCCTGCGCGGGCTCGGGGATGCCGACGCGGTCCAGCAGAGCAATGGTCGCGGTCCGCGCCTCGGCGCGCGCGGTGCCGTGGATCACCATGGTTTCCTCGATCTGCCAGCCGACCTTGTAGACCGGGTTCAGATGGCTGAGCGGATCCTGAAAGATCATCGCGATCTTCTTGCCGTTGATGTGGCGCCGCTCGAGCCGGTCCATCGTCAGCAGATCCTTGCCACGGTAATAGATCTCGCCGCTGGTGATTTCCCCCGGCGGGCAGTCGATCAGGTCCATGACAGCCGAGGCCGAAACCGATTTCCCCGATCCGGATTCCCCAAGAATGGCAAGCACTTCACCCTTGTTGATCGACCAGCTGACGTTTTTCACGGCCTGCACCGGGCCCCGCGCGGTGTGGAAGGTGACGGACAGGTTGCGGACGTCCAGAAGCGGTTCAGACATTCTTGCGGCCTCCCATTTCAAGGCGCCAGCGCTGGGTCGGATCAAGCGCGATCCGCATCCAGTTCGACAGCAGGTTGAGCGACAGGGTCGTGAGGATGATCACGAGGCCGGGCCAGAACGACAGCCACCAGGCGGTGGTCAGGTACGGGCGGCCCTGGGCGACCATCAGCCCCCAGGTCACCTCGGGCGGCTGGATGCCGATGCCCAGGAACGACAGCGAGGATTCGGCCAGCATCACAAAGGCAAAGTCCAGCGTGGCGATGGTGAGGATCGTCGGCAGGATCATCGGCATGATGTGGCGAAAGATGATGCGCGGCGTCGAGGCCCCCATGACCAGTGCGGCCTGCACGAACATCCGCTCGCGCACTTCAAGCACCTCGGCGCGGGTGGTGCGCAGGTACACCGGGATGCGGGTGATCGCCAGGACAAGGATGATGTTCCCGACAGACGGCTCCAGCATGTACAGCACGATCACCGCCAGCAGCAGCGACGGGAAGGACATGATCACATCGGCAAGCCGCGGGATCAGGTCACCGGCACGGCCACGGGAATACCCCGCGCACAGCCCCAGGGCAGATCCGATCAGCATCGACGCCAGCACGGCGCCCGCGGCAATCGCCATGGTGTTCGAGGCGGCCACCACGATGCGCGCCAGCAGCGGCCGACCCAGCTGGTCGCCCCCCAGGATCAGCAGCCAGCCCTTGGCCAGGTCAAAGGGCGGCGCGTTGCGACCGCGCAGGTTCTGACGGCTGGAAACCTGTTCCAGCAGCATCGGACCAAACACCGCGCACAGGACGATGACCAGCAGGAAAACCGCAGCGACTGTCGCAGGTTTGTCCGCCCAAAGCAGCTTCAGGGCTGTCCGCAGGCGCCCGGCTTCGGGTTTGGCGGGTGAGAGGATGCGTTGTTCTGCCATGGTCATTTCAATACCGGATCCGGGGATCGAGCGCGCCATAGGCCAGGTCGATCAGGATGTTCATCAGGAAGATGGCGAAGGCGGTGACCATGATCGAGGCCAGCACCACGGCAAAGTCGCGTTGCAGGATCGAATCGATCATCAGCTTGCCGACGCCGGGAAAGCCGAAGATCGTTTCCACCACCACCGCGCCGTTCAGCATTCCGGCGGCCTGGTCACCGATCACGGTGATGACCGGCAGCATGGCATTGCGCAGGGCGTGGACAAAGATCGTGGCCCGGGGCGCAACGCCCTTGGCGCGGGCGGTTTTGACATAGGCCGAGGACAGCGCGGTGATCATCGACCCGCGCACCACCTGCAGGATGAGTCCGAAAGGGCGGATGAACAGCACCGATACCGGCAGGATCCAGTGCCAGACCGTCCCGGTGCCGGAGGTCGGCAACCAGCCAAAGCCGACGGCAAAGACCACGATGGCGACGATGGCGATCCAGAAATCCGGCGCCGAGGCACCGATAAGGGAAAAGAAGGTCGCGACCCGGTCAAACAGTCCGCCCACCCGGAATGCAGCCAGCGAGCCGAGGACGATGGCGGCGAATGTCACGCCCACCATGGTGATCGCGGCCAGTTGCAGCGTCCATACGAAGGCTTCGGTCACCACTTCCAGGGCGGGGCGCGCCCGACGGATCGAGTCACCGAAATCCAGTTGCACAAGGTCCAGCATGTAATGGCCGAACTGCACGTAGAGTGGATCGTTCAAGCCGTGGATCTGGCGAAAATTCTCGCGGGCCTCGGCCGAGGCATCCACCGGCAGGTACAGATCGGTCGGATCGCCGGTCAGGCGCGACAGGAAGAACACGGCAATGACCAGCAGGACGAGAGAGATGGCGCTGGACACGGCGCGCCTGGCTAGGAATTTCTGCAAGGTGTGGCCCCTTTTCATCAGGTCGGGGCGGCAGAGGATCCGCCGCCCCGGGGAGCGTTACTTGAACTTGATCTGCGACAGTTGCAGTTCCGAGTTGGTGGCGATGGTCGGCGTAAAGTCGAGCCGTTCCGAGACCCGGCTGAAGCCCACCATGTGGAACAGGAACACATCGGCCGACAGGTCATGCGCCTTGGCAAAGGCCTTTTCCCAGGCCGCGCCGCGTCCCTCACCCGCAGTTCCGGTGGCTGCGGCGATGTCAGCGTCGAGCTCGGCGTCGCAGATGCCGGACTGAAGTCCCTCGCAGGCGTACTTGAAGAACATCGAGAACACCGGATCGCCCCGGTTGTTGTCGTGCATGGCCTGAACCATGGCAGGCGTTTCGCCGGCTGCGAACGGCTTGGAGTAGTACTTCACCCACTCGGCCACTTCGACCATCTGCAGCTTGATGTTGAAGCCGCCGTCGGTGAACATCTGCTGCAACGCTTCCATCACTTCGGTCACGTTCGGAAAGTTGCCAAGACGACCCAGCAACAGGATCTCGGTATCGACCGGAACCCCATCCGCGCGGGCTTCTTCCAGCAGCGCCTTGGCGCCTTCGGGGTCATAGGCCGGAACCTCCAGCGCCGCACCGGCACCCAGGGTCGTGGGCACCGTCATGTGGGTTGCGATCTGCGCATCCGCCGGGATCAGCGTGCCGAGGAATGCCTCGCGGTCCACCGCCAGGTTCAGCGCCTGGCGCACCCGGACGTCATTCAAAGGCGCGATGTTGCTGTCGATGCGCAGATAGGTGGTTTCCGAGTTCGGATAGGAAAAGTCGGTCTCCGCATTGGTGGCGTCGTTCTGGCTGATCAGTGGCGAAATATCCGCCTCGCCGGTGGCAACCATTGCCGCGCGCACGGCATCGTCCGAGCGGAACAGGTAGGTGGCCTTGGTCACTGCCGGCTGTTCGCCCCAGTAATCGTCGCGGCGATCCAGAATGATCGACTGGCCGATATTCCATTCCGACAGCACATAGGGACCGGTGCCAACGGGTTCGCGGGTGAATTCGATCGGCGTTTCGGCCGGCACAACTGTCAGGGTCGACAGCAGCAGCGGCAGGATCGGCTGCGCCGGGTCCGAGGTGATGTCGATGGTCAGATCGTCCACCACGGTCGGGGTGATGGTCATGCCGCCAAAATACTTCGCGCCGATTTCACAGGTAAGGTCGGGCGAGAGCGTGCGCTCGACGCTGTGCTTGATGTCGCCTGCATCCAGCGTGCTGCCGTCGGAAAAGGTCACGCCGTCGCGCAGATGGAAGCGCCAGGTGCCACCGCCCACATCTTCCCAGCTTTCGGCCAGACGCGGCATCAGGTTGCCGTTATCCGTGTTCAGCTCGGTCATCGTTTCCGAGATGTTCTGCAAAAGCACGCGGCCGATGTTGGACTGCGATGCCATGCAGGGCTCGACGACCTCAAGCTCTTCGTTGAGCGCGATGATCACGTCGGTTTCCGCGGCAAATGCCGGTGCCGCACAGGCAAGCAGAGCCACCCCGCAAAGCAGGTGAGTTCGGTAATTCATTGGATTTCCTCCCAAATATCATGAGGTGTGTGAGTTTTCCCGGCGGACACCACCCTTGTGCCGGGGTCACTTTGATCCGATGCGTCTCCTGCGTATCGTGTGGATCAAAGATGAGTGTGGTGGTATTTTTGATGCCGATCTACAGCGATTCTACGCTGTTTGATCCAATCTTGGTATCAGTCAGCCCTCCTTGGGTATCACCCGATTGGTAAGACCCGCGACCGGCGGGCGCTGGCCGTCATCACGATGATGGCGACAAAGATGAGCAGCGCGCCGACCCAGGTTTCGACGCGCGGAATTTCGGCGAACACCAGCCATCCGGCCAGCGCCACCAGCGGCAGACGCAGGAAATCGACAGGGGCGATCAACGAGGCATCGGCCAGCTGAAACGCCCGGGTGACACCCAACTGGCTGAAGGTGCCGACAAAGCCCTGCAATGCCAGCAGCCCCCATTGCGCCGCTGTCGGTTGCGTCCAGAACCACCAGGCCGGGATGGCGGCAAGTGGCACGCTCAGGATCAGGTTCCAGGCCACAAGGGTGTCGGCACTGTCCGAACGGCCCATCAGTTTCAGCATCAGCTGGATGGTTGCCGTCAGCGCCGCCGCCAGCAGTGCCAGCATCAGTGCCCCGCCCTGCCCGACCCCCATGGCCGGCCCCAGAATCGTCACCACGCCGACAAATCCCAACCCGAGTCCGGCCAGCCGCAAGGCGCCGGGCCGCTCGGTGAAGAAGGCCCAGGCGCCCAGGGTGACGAACAGCGGCGCGGCAAAGCCGATCGCGGTGACCGTGGCGATCGGGGCCGCCTGCAAAGCCGCGAACATCGCCACGAGCGACCCCAGCTTGAGTGCGGCGCGCAGCACATGGCCAAACCGCGCCTTGGTGCGCAGCATCTGCGGACGGCGCAGGATCAGCGGCAACATCGCCAGAAGACCAAAGCTGACCCGGGTGAATCCCACCACGAAGGGATGGATCTCACCCGCAAGCAGCCGCACGATCACACTGTCCAGCGCCCCACCAAGGGCCACCAGCGCCATGATCGTGACCCCCGCCAACGCCGCGCGTTCCTGCATGCAAACCTCCCCTGGAAGGACCGGAAACCGGCCTTCTCTCCCTGGCTATCTTATATTTTTGTAAACATGTTACAACTTATTATTTATTGCTAAAATTCAACTACTTAATGAATTTTTACCTACACAAGTTCACATTAATTGTGATAACTATACATAAACTGACGAGTCGGCGCCCCGAATCCGGCGCGAAAGAACAGGAGCCTCGCATGGCCGGACATTCGATCGAACTCAACCAGCTGCGGTACTTTGTGGCGGTCGCGGAAGAATTGAATTTCCGCCGTGCGGCGCGGCGGCTCAACATGACGCAGCCGCCGCTGTCGCGCCACATCGCACTGCTCGAGCACACCGTCGGCACGCCGCTGTTCGATAGGACCAAGCGGTCCGTGCGGCTGACCCCTGCCGGCCGTCGCTTGCTGATCGACGCGAGCGATATCCTGACACGGACCGAAAGCGCGGTGCTGTCGGCGCGTGAGGCCGCAAAGGGGCGCGCCGGAATGATCCAGCTCGGCTTCATCCCGTCGGCCTGCGTCGACATCATTCCGCGCATCGCCCGCCGTATCACCATGGAGATGCCCGAGGTCGACCTTCACCTGCGCGAAGTCATGACCTTCGAGGCCACGGAATCGCTGGGGGTCGGCTCGCTCGATCTGGGTATCATCCGGCTGCCGCGTTTCGGCTCCGGCCTGCCGATCGAAAAACTGTGCAGCGAACCCTTTGTGCTGATCGCGCCGCGCGGGCACCCCTTGCTGGCACTGCGCACCGTGGATATCACCGACCTCGATGGCGTTGATTTCATAGGCTACTCGACCGAACGCGGCGGTTTCCTGTTCGACGTGGTGCAGGGTTTTCTCAGCGCGCACGGCGTGGCGCCTCGGATGATCTATCAGGTGGCGCAAAGCCACACGATCATCGCACTGGTCAATTCGGGCTTCGGGGTTTCGATCGTGCCGCGCTCGAACGGTCTGACCGCCATGCCGAACACCATTGTGCGCGACATCGGCCTGCCTCCGGACGAGCTGCACTCGGATTATTACCTCGCGCAACGCCCCAAGGAGCCGGAGCCGCTGCTGCGGGATGTGGTGGCACTGATCCGGAGCGAGCTGAACCCGGACATTCTGCCCGCGCCAAAACCCGCCGGGGGCTGAGGCGCGAGACACTGTGGCCGGGCGGCGGGCGCCCGGGCCGGTCTGACGGAGAGCATTCTCCGTCCGCATGGGGTCAGGCCAGATCGGCCGGCAGGACATCCGCCGGGATGTTCTGATAGCACACCGGGCGCAGGAAGCGGCGGATCGACAGCGTCCCCACGGACGTGGCACCAAAGTTGGTCGACGCCGGGTAAGGTCCGCCGTGCACCATGGTGTCCGACACCTCGACTCCGGTCGGGAAGCCATTGGCCAGAACCCGGCCCGCCTTGCGTTCGAGCACCGGCAACAGTTTGCGGGCGAGAGCGGCGTCAGCGGCGTCCAGTTGCAGCGTCGCGGTCAGCTGTCCTTCAAAGCCTTTGGCCAGCGGGATCATGTCCTCGGCGCTGTCCACCCGGACCACCAGACCCAGCGGACCAAAGACTTCCTCGCCAAGCGCATGATCCTGAAGATAGTTGGCCGCGTCGGTTTCATACAGCGCCGGTTTGGCGGTCCGCCCTTCATTTTCGTTCACCAGCAGCGGTGCGACGGCATTGCGCCCGTCGAACCGCGCGGTGCCGTCCCGATAGGCCTGGGCGATACCGTCCGTCAGCATCACCTGCGGCCCGACCTGGGCCAGAGCAGCCTTGGCCGCCGCGACAAAGGCGTCCCCCGCGGCGCCCTTTTCGATGACCGCGATCCCGGGATTGGTGCAGAACTGGCCCGCGCCCATGGTCAGCGATCCGGCCCAGCCGGTGCCGATCTCGGCGCCCCGCGCCGTCGCCGCCGCAGGCAGGACAAACATCGGGTTGACCGAGCCCAGCTCGCCGAAGAACGGGATCGGCTCGGGGCGCTGCGCGCACAGGTCGAACAGCGCGCGGCCCCCGCCCAGCGATCCGGTGAACCCGACCGCCTTGATCAGCGGGTGCTGCACCAGCGCCGTCCCCACGTCGCGGCGTCCGCCCTGGATCAGGCTGAACACGCCTTTGGGCATCTTGCAGGACTCGATGGCGGCAAGGATCGCTTCGGCGATGATTTCACCGGTGCCGGGATGGGCCGAATGGCCTTTGACCACAACCGGGCATCCGGCGGCCAGCGCGGCGGCGGTGTCGCCGCCTGCGGTCGAGAACGCCAAAGGAAAATTCGAGGCGCCGAACACGGCGACCGGACCGATGGGGCGCTGCATCATGTACATGTCCGGACGCGGCAGCGGCTTGCGCTCTGGCAGGGCCGCATCGTGGCGCACGTCCAGATAGGCACCGTCGCGGATGTGGGTCGCGAACAGGCGCAGCTGACCGGTGGTGCGTCCGCGTTCGCCCTGAAGCCGGGCCTCGGGCAGGCCCGTCTCCTGGGTGCCGATCTCGGTCACGGCATCGGCGCGGGCTTCGATTTCGTCGGCGATGGCATCCAGGAACGCGGCGCGTTCCTCGCGGCTGGTGTAGCCATAGGTCCAGAAGGCCTCTTCCGCGGCTTCGCAGGCGGCGTTGACCAGATCGACGGTGCCGACGCTGAACTCATGGGCCGGGCCGTTTGCGGGTTCGGATGCAAAGGTCTGGCCCGAGGTGATCCACTCACCCGCGATCAGGTGGTTGCCGTGTGGTTTGAAGATTGCGTCGTCAGTCATAAAATTCTCTCTTTCCTTGGCGCGTCATCCGCGCCCGATAAAAGGCATGGCCGAAGCCATGACCGTCATGAATTGTACGTTCGCCTCTGGCGGCAGGCCGGCCATGTGCAACACCGAAGCAGCCACATGTCCAGCGTCCATCATCGGCTCGACCGCGATCGAACCATCGGCTTGCGGCACGCCTTTGGCCTGCGAAGCAGCCATATCGGTCATTGCGTTGCCGATGTCGATCTGACCGCAATAGATTCCGAAGGCGCGGCCATCAAGAGACAGGCTGCGCGTCATGCCGGTAACCGCATGTTTCGAAGCGGTATAAGCGATGGACCCCGGTCGCGGCACCTGCGCCGAGATCGAGCCGTTGTTGATGATCCGGCCGCCCTGGGGCGTCTGTCGGCGCATCCGCGCAAAGGCCGCGCGGGCACACAGGAACATGCCGGTGATGTTGGTGTCGATCACCCGCCGCCACTGTTCGATGCTTATTTCATCAATCAGCACAGATTTCAGGCCGACTCCGGCGTTGTTGAACAGCGCATCAATCCGGCCCCAGTGCGCACAGGCGGCATCAAAGGCCGCGTCGACCTGATCCGGATCCGTCACGTCGCAGGGCAGCGCCAGCGCCTGGGCCCGGTCCCCGCACACCGCGTCCAGCGCCTCGGCGCGCCGCCCGATCAGCCCGACGCGCCATCCGGCGTCCAGAAACGCCAGCGCCGTTTCCCGGCCAATCCCGGACGAGGCCCCTGTGATGATGATGGTTCTGCCGGTCATTCCTGCCCCCTTGTCATTGCGGTCGCACGGCGGGTGGTAGAGACGTCGTCAGCGGTTCTGCTGCGCGCGCCAGTGCCTGAAGTCTTCGAGCGTCTGTTCCTTTGTCGGGGGGTACAAACCGATGATCGGTACGCCTGCCCGCACCTGGGCAATCACAAAGTCCTCGAAAACTGTCATTTCGGTGGCCTCGGTGGCGACTTCGTCGGCAATGCCCGCCGGGATCACGATGACGCTGTCATCGTCACCGACGACAATATCGCCGGGCCACACCGCCACATCACCGCAGCCGATCGGCACATTCAGGTCCAGCGCCTGATGCAGTGTCAGATTTGTCGGAGACGACGGGCGGGCGTGGTAGGCCGGCATGTCGAGTTCACCAATCGCCATCGAATCGCGAAAGCCGCCATCGGTCACCACACCTTCGACACCGCGCACCTGCAACCGGGTGATCAGAATATCCCCGGCACTGGCGGCGCGGGCGTCCTTGCGGCTGTCCATGACAAAGACATGGCCTTCGGGACAGGCTTCCACACCCTTGCGCTGGGGGTGTTCGGGATTGCGGAACTCGGCCAGGGTATTCAGATCCTCGCGCGCCGGGATATAGCGCAGGGTATAGGCCGGGCCGACCATGTTGCGCCCCTTGCGGGCCACCGGGCGGACATCCTGAATGGTCTGGTTGCGCAGGCCACGTTTGTACAGCGCCGTTGCAAGCGTGGCGACAGACACGTTGCGCAGCTTTTCGCGGGTTTCGGGGTTCATGGAATCGCCTCTCAGATCAGCTTGTTGTCGGTCAGGAAAGCCTGCATCAACGCCTGCTGTTCCCCGGTCAGCGGCCAGGCCGAGGGCGCAC
The DNA here is from genome assembly GCF_007923445.1 of Puniceibacterium confluentis. GTDB lineage: Bacteria > Pseudomonadota > Alphaproteobacteria > Rhodobacterales > Rhodobacteraceae > Puniceibacterium > Puniceibacterium confluentis. Next base: position 337,803 of record NZ_VOJI01000002.1, read on the forward strand.
GGGTCGGACCGCAGTCCATGCCCAACGTCTGCAGCGCCGCTTTGACGCCGGTGACATTGGTTCCGTTCAGCTCCTGGGCGCGGACGTCCTCGAACACCTTCATATCGGCGATCAATTGGTTGGCCAATCCATAGTCCCCGGCCTCGAGCGCCGCGTGGATCGCCATCGACCGCTCGGGCCAGATATTGATCAGACCAGAGGTGAACCCGCGCGCGCCCACGGCATAAAAGGCCGGTGCCCAGACCTCGGCCAGACCGTCGACCCAGACGATGGCCGGATCACAGACAGCCTTTGCCTCGGCCAGTTTCAGCGGGTTCGGCGTGGCCCATTTCACCCCTTTCACACCCGGCACTTCGCACAGCGCCCGGATGCCCGACACACCGATCGCGTCGTTGCGCAGATACAGCATGATCGGAAGACCGCCCGACGCATCCGCGACCGCCCGGACATAGTCGACGGTGCCGCGCGGACTGACAAAGGGGTCGGGCGGCTGGTGGATCATCAGCGCCGCGGCACCGGCATCAGCCGAGGCCCTGGCCAGACGGCAGGCATCGCGGATGCCACGCCCGACCCCGGCCAGCAGCGGCGTGCGCCCGTCGATCATCCGCGCCACTTCGGCCACCATGGTGCAGGCTTCGTCGGTGGTCAGCGCGTAGAATTCGCCGGTATTGCCATTGACGACCGGCAGATGAATCCCCGCCGAAACCGCCCGGTCGATGATCGGGGCCAGCCGCGCGGGGGCAATATCGCCGGTTTCGTCGTAAGGGGTGACAAGAATGCCGGAAATTCCGGTCAGGGCAGTGTCGAGATCAAGCGCCATCGGTCGGTCCTTTTAGAAAATGTCGGGTTCACCCGCCGCAGGGCCAAAACCCGCTTCGAGATAATCAAAATCGGCGCCCTTGTCCGCCTGGGTCACGTGGCGCGAGAACATCCAGCCCCAGCCACGGGCAAACCGGGCGTCCGGCGCGACCCACGCAGCACGGCGGGCCTCGAGTTCGGCCTCATCCACCAGCATGTCCAGTGTGCGATTGGCCAGATCCAGCTTGACGATGTCGCCGGTCTTCAGCAGCGCCAGCGGCCCGCCGACAAAGGATTCCGGTGCCACATGCAGCACGCAGGCTCCGTAAGATGTCCCCGACATCCGCGCATCCGAAATCCGCAGCATGTCGCGATGACCCTGATTGATCAGCGCCTTGGGGATCGGCAGCATGCCCCATTCCGGCATGCCCGGCCCGCCCTTGGGTCCGGCATTGCGCAGCACCAGAACGGTATCGGGCGTGACCGCAAGGTCTTCGTCGTCGATGGCAGCTTTCATTTCGGGGTAGCTGTCGAAAACCAGCGCCGGCCCCTGATGATTGTAATATTTCGGATCACAGGCGGCGGGTTTGATCACCGCACCGTCGGGGCACAGGTTGCCGCGCAGCACGGCGAGCGAGCCTTCCTTGTAGACCGGATTCGACAATGGACGGATCACGTCGTCGTTGTAGACCTTTGCGCCCTCGAGCGTCTGGCCCAGAGTCTTGCCGGACACCGTCATGGCCGTCAGATCCAGTTTGTCGCCCAACTGCACCATCAGTGCCCGCAGACCGCCGGCGTAAAAGAAATCCTCCATCAGATAGTCCTTGCCCGACGGGCGGACGTTGGCGATCAGCGGAGTCGTGCGGCCCAGCGCATCCAGATCGTCAAGGTTCAGCGCCACCCCTGCCCGGCCGGCCATCGCCATCAGGTGCACAACGGCGTTGGTCGAGCAGCCCGTCGCCATCGCGACCACGGCGGCGTTGCGCATGGAGGCCTCGGTGACAACCTTTTCGGGGGTCAGATCCTCCCACACCATTTCGACGATACGGCGCCCGCAATCGGCAGACATGCGGATATGCCCGGCATCTGCAGCAGGGATCGAAGACGCCCCCGGCAGGGTCAGCCCCATCGCATCGGCGATCGAGGTCATGGTGCTGGCGGTGCCCATGGTCATGCAGGTGCCGTAGGACCGCGCGATGCCGCCCTCGATTCCCAACCACTCCTCGTCGGTGATGTTTCCCGCGCGACGTTCGTCCCAGTATTTCCAGGCATCCGAACCGGACCCCAGGATCTTGCCCGCGTAGTTGCCGCGCAGCATCGGCCCGGCCGGCAGATAGATCATCGGCACCCCGGCGCTGAGCGCGCCCATCACCAGCGCCGGCGTGGACTTGTCGCAGCCGCCCATCAGCACGACACCATCCAGCGGGTGCGAGCGGATGTTCTCTTCGGTCTCCATCGCCAGCATGTTGCGGTAGAGCATCGAGGTCGGCTTGGTAAAGCTTTCGTCCACCGCCAGCGCCGGCAGTTCGACCGGGAAGCCGCCAGCCTGGCTCACGCCCCGCTTGACGTCCTCGACCCGCGTCTTGAAATGCGAATGGCAGGGGCTGAGATCCGACCAGGTGTTCAGGATGCCGATCAGCGGCTTGCCGATGTAGTCGTCGGGTGAATAGCCCATCTGCATCATCCGCGACCTGTGGCCAAAGCTGCGCAGATCATCCGGCGCAAACCACCGTGCGCTGCGCAGATCGACTGCCGCCTTCTTACCGTTTGTCATGGTTCCTCCGGAATATTCCCTGGGGCGATTCGTCGTCGCGCCCGCATTTGTGCTGATTTATGTATACGCATTCATTTCAGAGGGTCAATCCCGAACAATCGCCCGCAACAAGCGGTTTCCAACAAATATACGGCCATATTTCTCAGCGGTGATCGCGAATCTTGACAGACCAACCGCGCCTGTGCCATTTGGGAATGTATACGCATACATAAATGCGTTGCGATGCCTGACGTCAGGCGTCATCCACCCGAGGAGGACAAAGATGACCAACTACATTTCCACCGCAATCGCCGGGCTCAGCCTTGCCATCGGCGTCGCGGCGGCGCTGCCGGCGGCAGCACAGGACCTGCCATCCAACCTGCGCATCGTGATCGGCTCGACCTCGACCGGCGGCGACACCTATCAGAATTCGTCGATCATCGCCGACGCCCTGGCCGCCGAACTGGGCATCAACATCAAGGTTGACGCCGTCGGCCCCGCCGAAGGTTTCAAGGCCCTGGGCCGCGACTCCAGCGGATCGACGATGATGATCTTCCACGACCACGCCTATCTGGGCGAACTTTACGGCGTGCGCGGCTTTGACAACATCTTCGAGGATTACAGGGTCGGGCCGACCGTCTCGATCAATCCCGGCAACGCCTATGCCGTGCCCAAGAACTCGCCCTACCAGAGCATGGACGACATCTTCCAGGCCGCGGCCGATGGCACCCGCGTGCGGGTTGCAATCCAGCCCGGCGGCGTGTCCGAGATCGGCTTTTCCGCGATGAAGAACGCCGCCAGCGTGTTGAACCCCGGCTCCGAGGCGAACATCGTGGCGATGAACACCGGCAGCCAGTCCGACAAGGACCAGCTGCTGTTCGACGGTCAGGCCGATGTCATCAATGCCTCGATCCAGTCAAACGAGCAGTACACCCAGCTGCCCGCCGACGACCAGAAGGCGATGCGCTTTGTCTGGCTGACCGCCCGCGAGGCGACCATCCAGGGCGCGAACCCCGAAGGCATGGGCGCGATGACCCGCGACGACATGCTGAAATACGTCTCGCCTACAACCTCGGTGACGCTGGACGGCAGTGAAGATTTCACCTTCGACAAGGAATTCTTCTTTATCTACAACAAGGACATGGATCCGGCACTGGTCGAGGCGATCGACACGGGCCTGGCGGCAGTGTTCGACAAGGGAGACGTGCAGAACACGCTGAAAGCGTCGTTCTTCATCCCCAACTTCCTGCCGTCTGCCGAAGCACAGGCGCATCTGTCCGAAAAGCGTGCGACCTATGAAAAGGTCATCAGCGCCATCGGCTCTGAATAATACACCCGGGCGGCGCCGGATCCGGCGCCGCCCGAACCCATTCGCCCCCCGAACCCTGCGGAAGGCTCGCCATGTTGTCGTTTTTTGACGTGACGGTCGATTTCGACCGGTCGCACCTTATCTTTCCGATCCTCGTTTCTGCGGTGCTGGCCGTTCTGGGAGCGGTGATCCTTGCCACCCGCCGCGCCGAGATCGGCGCCGCCCTCGCCGCCACGCCGCGCTGGCCTGCGGGCACCGACCGGATGCGTCTGTTCGGCACGGTCGTGCTGGTGATCATCTACTTTCTCGCGATGGAGCGCATCGGCCGCGCCATTCCCAATCGCGGCTTTGGCTTCCTGTTTGCCTCGGCGCCCTTCGTGCTGGCAATCTCGTTGCTCTACATGCACGGCCTTTCCCGCCGCCGCGTTATCATCGCCGTCCTGAACGCAGTGATCGCGCCTCTGGTTGTCTGGTTCATCCTGTCCAGCCTCTTCAACATCTCGCTTCCCTGAAGCCAACCTGCGGGACCTGCCTTATGGACCTCCTTTCCGACCTGACGCCCCTGTTCTTTTTCCTGACCATCGCAGGCACCTTTGTCGGCATAATCTTCGGCGCCATCCCCGGCATGACGGCGACCATGGCGGTCGCGGTCTGCCTGCCACTGACCTATTCCCTGGGGCTGATCAACGGCATGGCGCTGCTGCTGGGCCTGTATGTCGGCGGCATCTCGGGCGGGCTGGTGCCTGCCGTGCTGCTCAACATTCCCGGCACCCCGTCGTCGATCACCACCACCTTTGACGGCTACCCGATGGCGCAACGCGGCGAAGGCGAACGCGCGCTCAAGCTCGGCATCGCCGCCTCGCTGTTCGGCGGCATGTTCAGCCTGCTGATCCTGTATCTCTTTGCCCCGGCGCTGGCGGATTTTGCCATCAAGTTTTCCTACGTCGAGAAATTCCTGATCATCTTCCTCGCGCTGACCGTGATGGCCGCACTGTCGGGCAACATGCTGATCGGTATCTTCAGCGGCGTGTTGGGGATGCTGATCAGCCTGATCGGGGCCTATGACGTGTCGGACGGCGGCAATGGGGAATACCGGCTGATGTTCCCGTTCATGGAATATTACCTCGACAGCGGATTTTCCCTGCTTCCGGTGCTGATCGGCCTGTTTGGCCTGTCAGCCATCCTGATCGAGGCGGAACAGGGCGTGCCCGAGGATTCCAGCCTGTCGAAGATGGAAATATCCCGTTCGACGCCGTTCCGCTGGACCGACTTTGGCGGCCAGTTCATCAATCTGTTCCGCTCGGCGTCGATCGGGACGTTCGTGGGTCTGCTGCCCGGCGTCGGCGGGTCCGCCGCCTCGGTGCTGTCCTACAGCCAGGCCAAGACCTTTTCGAAGACCCCGGAACAGTTCGGGCGCGGCAACCCGTCAGGGGTGATTGCCTCCGAGACCGCCAACAACGGTCTGACCGGCGGCGCGCTGATCCCGCTGCTGTCGCTCGGCATCCCCGGCGACAGCACCACGGCGATCCTGATCGGGGCCTTCACGCTGCAGGGCATCCAGGTCGGCCCGCTGTTCATCGGACAGAATGTCGAGACCTGGAACATGATGATCATCGCCATGCTGGTCGCCAACATCGCCATGTTCGTGATCATGTTCTACGCCATCCGCAACATCTGCAAGGTGGTGACGGTGCCGAAGCACCTGCTGTTTCCGGTGATCCTGATGATGTGCGTGGTCGGGTCCTACACCATCAACTACGGCATCATGTTCGACGTCTGGACGCTGCTGATCTTTGGCCTTGTCGGGTATCTGTTCCACCGCATCGGGCTTGAGGTCGCCCCCTTCATCATCGGCTTCATCCTCGGGCCCTCTGCCGAAGTCTACTTTGTCAAAAGCCTGGAATCCTATGGCAACCTCACGATCTTCTTTACCAAGAGCTGGATCGCGGTGGTGCTCTGGCTGCTGATCATGGGTTCGATCTGGCTGTCGGTCTTTGTCGCGCGCAAGGCGCGGGCCTGAAATCGGGCCGGCGGCGCAGAGGCACCCGATCCGCCTGCGCCGCCGGACTTACATTTTCCGCTCATCTGAGACATTACTGGACCAAAGCACGGCTTACACAGGACAATCCGCATGGCGCGCAAGACAGGAGACACCCCCGGCAAGGCGCGCTCCGTCACCATGTCCACGATCGCGCAGATGGCCGGTGTCACCCAGGCCACCGTGTCGCGTGCGCTCAACCACCCCGAAGTGGTTTCGCCGGACACGCTCGAACGCATCCGCCAGGCCATCGAAGCCACAGGCTATGTGCCCAACCAGCTGGCGGGCGCGCTCGCTTCGTCCAAGAGCCGCATGGTCGCTGCCGTCGTTCCCTCGATCACCAACATGGTCTATTCGGCGCTGATCCATCATTTTATCGAATTGGTCCGCGACGCCGGCTATCAGACCATCCTGGTCGAATCCGGCTTCTCCGCCGAAGAGGAAGAAGCGCTGGTCTCGTCGCTGATTTCCCGCCGGCCGGACGGGATCCTGCTGACCGGCGTGCACCATTCCAACCGCTGCCGCAGCCAGTTGCTGTCGGCCGGGCTGCCGGTGGTCGAGATCTGGGACCTCACCGAAAGCCCGATCGACATCTGCGTCGGCTTTTCACACCACGATGCCGGCGTCGCGGTGGCGCAGTTTGCCCATGACAGCGGTTATCCGACTGCCGCCGTAGTTTCGGCGGGTGACGAACGCGCGCTGCGCCGCAAGACCGCCTTTTGCAAGAGGTTCGGCGCCCTGGGCCACCCTGCCCCGCTCGAGGTGCTGTTTGACGGTCCTGCCAGTCTGGAGCGGGGCCGCATCGCGCTGAGCAAACTGCTGGATCTCGGCCTGAGCGGCGGCGTGATCTTCTGCAGTTCGGATCTGCTTGCCCACGGTTTGCTGATCGAGGCGCAGGCACGCGGGTTGTCGGTGCCCGGGGATTTCGGGGTGATCGGCTTTGGAGATCAGGACTATGCAACCGCCACCATCCCGCCACTCACCACGGTGCGGGTGGACCGCTCGGATCTGGGCAACAGGGCAGCGGATGCGCTGCTGTCGCGGATCCGCAACAACAGCCCGGAAAACCGTTCGATCGACGTGGGTTTCGAGATTGTCGCGCGCGACACCACGCAAACAGCAGATTGAGCCCCCCGCGACTTTGACCCCGGACGCGTGGCAGCTTAGGACTGCAGCATTCCGTTCCCAGAAAGGCGCGCAGTCGGCATGCAGGACCTCCCCCGTACCCTGAGCGAATATTTCGACGTCGCCCGCGCGCGTCTGGCCCCGGGCACTGCCGCCTATTTCCTGAACGGCGCCGGTGCCGAACTGACACTGCACCGCAACCGCAGCGATCTGGAGGCAATTCAGGTGCTGCCCCGCGTGCTGCGCGACCTGCGCGGCGGCAACACGGCGCTGAAACTCTGCGACAGAAATTTTGCCCATCCGATCCTTGTCGCGCCGATGGCCTACCAGACGTTGCTTGATCCCGAGGGCGAAAGCGCCTGTGCCGCCGCCGCGACCGCGCAGGACACCTGCATGGTGCTCAGCGCGCAGGCAGCCCAGCCGATGGACAGGGTGCGCGCCGCCGGCCCCGAGTGCCGCTGGTTCCAGCTTTACTGGCAGGCATCGCGCACAGCGACGATGACGCTGGTCCAGCGTGCGGCGGATGCCGGGTTCGAAGTGCTGATCCTGACGGTCGACGCCCCGGTCAGCGGCGTCAGGGATGGCGAGATCACCGCCGGTTTCGCCCTGCCCGAGGGCGTCGGGCCGGTCAATCTGCAAGGACTGCCCATCCCGCGTTTCGTACCGCTTGGCGACGGGGAATCCGCCCTTTTCGATCGCATCGCCCACATTCTCCCGAACTGGGAGGATGTGGCCTGGCTGTGCGCCAACGCGCCGCTGCCGGTGATCCTCAAGGGCATTCTTGCGCCGCAGGACGCCATGCTGGCGGTGCAGGCCGGGGCCGCCGGGGTGATCGTGTCCAACCATGGCGGACGGGTGCTCGACGGTGCGCCCTCGGCCATCTCGATGCTGCCGGGTGTGGTGGCGCAGGTGAATGGCGCCGTGCCGGTATTGATGGATGGCGGCGTAAGGCGCGGCGTGGACGTGTTCCGGGCGCTGGCGCTGGGGGCGCGGGCGGTGCTGGTGGGCCGACCGGTTGCCTGCGGCCTGGCTGTCGGCGGCGCACTGGGCGCCAGCCACGTGCTGCGCCTGCTGCGCGAGGAACTCGAGGTTGCAATGGCACTGTCGGGCTGTCGCAGACTGGACGACATCACCCCGGACCGGGTGATCCCCCCCGCGCCGCTCAGCCCCGCCGGATCCGGTAATTCAGTGGAATGACCAGCGTAAAGCTGTCACCGGCCAGATGCCCGGGCGGTGTTGGCAACTTTTCCAGGGCATCGAACACCGCCAGTGCCGCCTGATCCAGAAGATCCGACCCCGAGGAAGTTTCCACCTCGCGCGCCAGCACGGCGCCATAGCGGTCGAGGGTGAACGTCACCCGGACCTCTCCCTCGATGCCTTGTTTGCGAGCCGCCTGCGGATACTGCTTGGCCTTGGCGATGCGGACGACCACGGATTTCTGCCAGTCGCTGATGTCCTGCAACTGCTCGGCGCTCAACCCTTCGCTGCGGGCCTGCGCCGTCTCGGCCTCGGCTTCTGCCTCGACGCCCGAGACCGACGCCTGCGCTGCCATCGCCGCCACCGCGCCCAGCGCCGAGGGCTCCAGCACCTGATCCTCGTTGTATTCCGTTGCGGTCTCCTGCGCCCGTTCGGTGACGTCCTCGGCAGAATCCGGGCTTGCCACCGCAAACTTCAACTCGTCATCGTCGACCGCATAGGGCACCTGCGCCAGAATCGGCTCGTCCGCCGCCCTGGCCGGATCGACCACCTCGGCGCTTTCGGTGACGGTGGCCGCCTCTTCGGCCTCGGCGACGGCGCGGCTGTCCTCGCCGGCGTCAGAGGGTGCCGCGATGATGTCGGAAAGATCGAACAGGATCGCGCCCTGGACCCCGGTTTCCTCCCGCGCCACGTCGGGCGGTCGCGCGGTGGTTGCCAGATAGACCACCGGCGGCGCCACATGGGCCGCGGCGCTGACACACACCGCGATCAGCCCGGCCGCCCAGCGCACTGACCCGTCGCGATAGACCAGGCTCATTGATCCGCCGCTGCCGGGGCGACGGCCGCCTCGTCCAGTCCCACCAGACCCACCTTGAGATAACCTTCGGCGCGCAGGACGTTCATCACATTGATCAACTCGCCATAGGGCACGGACTTGTCGCCGCGAATATAAAGCCGTTCGTCGCGGTTCAGCCCCGTGGCGATGCCGACCTCGACAGGTAACGCATCCAGGGTCGTGCCGACCTCTCCGACCGCCAGGGCGAGGTCCTCTTTTATGGTGACAAAGATCGGCTCGGACGGGCGCTGCGGCGCCTCGGCCTCTGCGACCGGCAATTCGACAGGGATATCCACCGTCGACAGCGGCGCCGCCACCATGAAGATGATCAGCAGCACCAGCATCACGTCGATGAACGGGGTAATATTGATCTCGGCGTTTTCAGCAAGATCGTCGTTGCCATCGGTCAGTCGCGCGCCCATGGGATCACTCCGCCGCGCGATGGAAGGCGCGGTGGGGCGGCGCGGCGCGGTCGTCCTGATCTGCCAGATCCAGATCGCGCGACAGGGTGCGCTGCACCAGGGCGGATGCATCGGCCAGCATCCCCCGGTACCCGCCGATTGCCCGCGCGAGAATGTTGTAGAAGATTACCGCCGGGATCGCGGCCACCAGTCCAATGGCGGTGGCCAGCAGCGCCTCGGCAATGCCGGGGGCGACAACCGCCAGATTGGTGGTGTTGGTTTCAGCAATCGAGACAAAGCTGTTCATGATGCCCCAGACCGTGCCGAACAGCCCGATGAACGGCGCGGTCGAGCCGGTGATTGCCAACACCGATGTCCCCGCCCCCATGCCGCGTGCCGCCCCGGCCTCGATCCGGATCAGCGCGCTGTCGGCCCGCTCCTTGATCCCGGTGCCCGCGGCCGTGCCGGAGCGGGCGCGTTCGTCCAGCGCCGCGCGCACCATCACGCCCAGCACACCGCGCCGGTGCAGAAAGACGCGCTCGGCCGGATCGAGACTGCCAAGCCGCTCCAGCCTGCGATAACCGCGCCGCAGACGGCGGCGGGCAAGCGCCAGCGTGATCAGCCTGGCGACAAAGATGGCCCAGACCAGCACCGAGGCGACGGCCAGCGTGACCATCACCGCCTTGACCACGATGTCCGCGGCCTGAAACATGCCGACGGGCGACATATGGTCCTGTCCGGCATTGGCCAGCCAGGCTCCGAGACTGGCGCGCAGGGTCTCCGGCAGACCGGTGGCCTGCGCCACAAGCCCGGCATCCTGCGCCAGAGCCGGGCCACTCAGGGCCAGCAGTGTCGCGGCGGGCAGCCAGAATATCTTGTGCGTGTTCATAGCTCGGTCCAGTGCCGTATCATGTTGTGATAAATGCCGGTGAGACGGACGACATCGCCGTCTTCGGCGCCAACGCGCCCGGCCAGCGCCTGAATGGTCTGGTCCAGATCAAACAGGGTCCGGCGCTGTTCATGCGAACGCACCATGCTTTGCAGCCAGAAGAACGACGACACCCGGGCGCCGCGTGTCACCGGAACCACCTCGTGCAGCGAGGTCGCGGGATAGACCACCATATGACCGGCAGGCAGCTTGACCTCCTGCGTGCCGTAGTGATCCTCGATGATCAGCTCGCCGCCGTCGTACTCGGCGGGATCCGAAAGAAACAGCGTCATCGACAGGTCGGTGCGCAACCTTTCACCGCTGAACGGGTTGACGCGGATCGCATTGTCCACGTGCAGGCCGAAAGTCTCGCCCGCCTCGTAACGGTTGAACATTGGCGGCAGGATGCGCAGCGGCAGCGCGGCGGACAGAAACAGCGGCGTCTGTCCCAGCCTTTGCAGGATGCGCTGGCCAAGGTCGCGGGCGGTATCGCTGCCGGGGTCAAGCTGGCGGTTGCTCTTGACCTGCTGCGACTGCGGCCCGGCGGTCTTTCTGCCGTCTTCCCACGCCGCGCCCTCGAGGGCCGCGCGCAGGGCGCGCACCTCGTCGGGCCCAAAGACTTCGGGGATGGTGATAAGCAAGACGTGGCTCCTTCTTGGCTGAAAAGTGGCGTGTCCAGGGGTCGGCGGGGCCAGGGGGCGGCCCCGCCGGGGGGACTGAGCGCCTAGAACTTCAGTTCCAGGGACGCCCAGATCTCGCGACCGGGGCCGACGTAGGTGAACGGCTCGCCCGAGCGGTAGGCGGTGTCGTAGTATGTCGTGTCGGCCAGGTTATCGACGCCGAAACGAACCGCCGTTGTCCGGTTGATCGCGTAAGAGCCGACCAGGTCGAAGGTCCAGTAAGACGCCAGTTCGTTGCCGTTCGGCGTGGTCGATCCCAGATCCCGTTCACCGGTATAGTTGGCCTGCATCCCCAGCATGAGGTCAGGGCTGACGTCATAGGTCGCCAGCAGGTTGAACTGCTGATGCGCCACATTGGGGATGGCCTGTCCCTTGGCCCCGGCCACATCACTTTCCAGCACGGCGCTGTTCATGAAGACGGCGCCGCCGAACAGTCCGATGCGGTCCGACAGCTTGCCGCTCAGTCCCAGTTCCAACCCGCTGACGCTGTATTTCAGGCTGTCGCTGGTCACCGAGGCGCCACGCGGCCCGACATCTTCGCGGGCATTGGACTTGGTGGTGTGGAACAGAGCCGCTGTCAGCAGCAGGTGGTCGTTCAGTTCATACTTGGAGCCGATTTCGAACGAGGTGTTGCGCTCGGGAGCCAGATCCTCGCCCCCCGAATCCAGTCCGCCGTAAAAGCTGCCGCCCGCTGCGATCTCCTGCCCCATCGGGTTGGTCGAGGTGGCGGCGGCGGCATAGAAGCTCAGATCCGCCCGCGGCTTCCAGGTCACGCCAAGGTTGCCGTTCCACATCACATCGGTCCGGGCATAGTCGGTGCCGCCGCCACTGCGCCGGATGTCGTAGCGATCCACCCGCAGACCACCGTTGACGATCCAGTTCGGCGACAGGGTGACGGTGTCGAGTGCATAAAGCGAAGCCGTCTTGATACGCGTCTTGGTATAATCGTCGCCACGCGAGGCCGATGCCCCGCCCCAACAGTCCGAGGGGTCGGGATTGATCGCCGACACCGTACAGCCGCGCTGCCCGGCAGGCGGTTGGTAATCTTCGGACTGGAGGTTGTCGTATGAGGTGAACCGCACATCCTCGTCCGACAGCCCGAGGCCGATGATCCAGTCATGCGCGCCACCGAACCAGGCGCCTTTGCCGGTCAGTTCCAGATCGTTCGACAGAACTTCCGTCTCCTGGTAGCGGCTCTTGAAACTCAGGCCGACGGTCCAGTCCTCCGGATCGTTCGAACCGTTGTCGCTGACACTGCTGGGGGCGGTCAGAATGTAGTCGTTGACCGATTTCGATGCACGCAGGGTATTGGTAAGCTTGGTGCCCGCCCCCAGATCCCAGATGATCCTCCCGGTTGCGACCTTCTGCTCGACCTCCTGAAAATCGCGGTCGGCAATGCCGTAAAATGTATCGCGATCCACGCCCAGATCGGTCACCGGGCCGGCGTCGATGTCGATTCCGTCACTGGTGTCCCCATCGGTGATATAGGGCACCCCCCAGTCCGGCGTCTGCTCGATCCTGGTATAGGTGTAGTCGCCCTCGACGGTCACCGTGTCGCTCAGCCGGTAGCGCAGCGCGCCGGACAGGCCCTGACGGTCATCAACCAGATCCTCACGACCCGCGACCGCGCCGTCCTGAATCATCCCGTTCAGCCGCAATTGCAGCCTGTCGCTGGCCGCCTGATTGAGGTCAAAGGTCTGGCGCAGGGTGCCGGCGCTGGTCAGCTTGGTCGAGCTTTCGTAAAAATCCACGTCCTGCGGCTTTTTCGTTGCGATGTTCAGCGTCCCGCCGGTTGTTCCGCGCCCGCCGACCGATCCCGCCGGGCCCTTGATGACCTCGACCTGCTCGGTGTTGAAGGTCTCGTGGATCGAGATGCCGGGATCGCGCACACCGTCGACATAGACATCGTTGTTGGCCTTGAAGCCGCGGATATACATGTTGTCGCCAAATGAACTGCCGCCTTCGCCGAAGCCCAGCGAGATGCCGGGCGTGGTGCGCGCCAGCTGCCGGATGCTGGTGGTGCCTTTGGTCTCGATGGTTTCCTGAGTGATGGCGGTGATGGTGCGCGGCGTGTCCAGCACCTCGCCCGGCAGCTTGGCATTTGTCAGCCGGTCCGCCTCCGAAAGGTGAATACCGTTTCATGGTCGTCCGATACGACGTCCAGCGTGCCGTCATGGCCCTTGTCGATC
>NZ_VOJI01000020.1 GCF_007923445.1 Puniceibacterium confluentis
GTCCGCGCCAAAATAGGCATGCCATCGATAATGAACCCGATAAACCTGCCCGACATGGGCAGAATGAATGGGAACTGGCCATCACGAGAAAGAACAGTCTGTTCGCCGGATCGAATGGCGGTGGTCGCACGTGGGCCACTATCGCCACCCTCCTGCAGACCTGTAAGATGAACAACGTCGACCCCATCGCCTGGTTGACCCAGACCTTGGAGCGCGTCGCCAACCAGTGGCCGAGCGCCGAAATCCACGCCCTTATGCCCTGGAATTACCAAGCCTGAACGGCCTCAGCTACCCGCTTACTGTGGCACAACTATGCGCTCGAAATGACCGCCTGACACAAACACCCATGGCGGCCGTCTCATGCTGCTGCCGTCAAGTTGGCAATCCCGTTTGGGGTGCTCATAGGATCAGTTTAACCTGTTCATAACGACCGAACAACTTGGCAATACCTGCGCCGCGGCTTGATACAGAGCGCCGCTGCAACAACCGGCGCAATCGCATGGCCGGTTTGCGGGTCCTGTCTTGTTGCATATTTGGTCCGTGCCAATGCCGCCTTGTGCAAAGGTCACTTCAAATAAATGAACTTAAGACACACTTTAGGAATCCCAAGGCCGCGGGCTATTTATAACATAAACTTCACTATCGGAGCTTGACACCTGTAGCGGTGCCTAAGCAGCCCTAAAATTCGATATCCCAGTCAAACTACCTCGAAATCTCCCCTGCCAACACCGCACGCCCGTGCACGGCCAAGGTTGCGGAGAATCTCTGGCAGCCGAACTTGCGGATTGTGTCGAGGATCCGCGCTTCGTAGGCCGCGTGCCCGATCTTGCGTTGCAAGTCCGATGCGTGGAACTGGCGATTTCTCGTTGGCGCAACACATGTCAGGCGAGCAAATTCGTCTTGGAGACGGTCCGGCTCAGCCAAAGGCTGGCTGATCGGCTTCGGCGATCCCGGTGATCGCCCAACCGATGTCTGCCAACGGCGCATGAAACCCAGGAGAAAGCCTGCGGGAACGCAGGTGTTTCCGCGGGCTTCGTTGAAGGCCATGAAGCGATCCCAGATTGCTTGCGTGTCGACGTTCCAGCAGGGCAGGGCGGATTTCGCCGCCTTGATGAGCGCGGCCCAGGAGGTGCGATGGACGTTCGAACCGGGGGCGATCTCGATCTTCCCGGAGAAGATAGTTTTGTTATTATATTCTCTAGATAGTGATGTGTCGCCCACAGTTGACGCCAGATGCTGCGGCAACTCGTCGGAGACGCAGCCAAACCGGAACAGCCATGGCGCGAACTTTCCGTTCGGCTTCCAGCGCTCGACGCGAAGCTCCGATGCCGCGAGTTCGGCAAGCAGGGTCGTGAGATGCTGGCGGGTCACACCCATGATGTCGGAAAGTGTGGAAAGCGTGAAGGCGGCGGTACCGCGATCGAGCCCGTTGTAGCCGTCCTTCCAGGCGATGCCGTCGAGGATGATCGTCGCGAGCTTGTGCGCGGAAACCGACAGATCGCATCGGAGTATCTGCCGCAGGATTGAGCCGGTTGTAAGGTCCATGAAAGTCGTCTCTTTGGAAGGACGACGTCAGATCGTGAGGAAACAACATTCCTGCCAGCAAAACAACTTTGCTGGTTGCAGGTCTCCGGACGATCGGCTAGAAAACTCGGGCACAGTGAGTAATCGGGCGCGGCGTCGGACTATCGGTCTGGCGTCGTTCTCTTTTCTGGGTCTGGGATGCACAGCCTCCGGTGCAAATGGATGAGCAGGCCCGGGGTGACCCGGGCCGGGAATGGTCAGTAGCGGACTTCCTCGGAGCCGTAGTTTCCGGCGTGGTCGCGCCAGTCGACGAAGACCGAGCGGTAGAAATAGTCGTTGCATCCGTTCGGGATCCTCAGCTGCGAGGCAGGCGGGACCTGGGCCTTGCTGGACGGGGTCCAGCGGTAGTCACCCTGCACGCCGTAGGACCCGAGCCGCGTCGAGTCGCTGCGACTGCAGTCGCCGTCGCGGTTTTCGTGCTGGCGGTACTGGATGTGATAGACCCGGATGCTGCGCACGAAATCGAAGGCGTCGCCCGAGATGTCGATGTCGGCTCCGTCCGTGGCCTGCACCTCGACGACCGGCGCGTCTTCCGGGACGGACTGCCGGGGCAGGTTGGCCTGGAAGGCGGCGTCGAACAGGCGATCGACCGGTCCGGGGACTTCGACCGGCGAAAACGACGCCCCCATGGGACAGCGCCAGATCTGAAGCGGCGGTTCGATGGGCCAGGGGGTGATCCGGCGGATGAACACCGCACGGGCATGGGCACATGGCGCCGAGGTCGGCCAGCCGCCCGCGAGGCAGAGCAGGATGGCGCAGTCCACCTGGTAGGCGCGCGCCGGAGTCGCCAACGGGACCTGTCCCGAAAGCGTCAATGTCGCGGCCATTGCCAGCCGCAGGAACTTGCGTCGCATGTATCGACTCTCCACAAAACTGTGCGAACGAATACAATACAACATGCATGACGGCAATCGGATTTCGTTGCGGCACTCAGAGGCTGAAGGGGGGACCGGCCAGCTTGCCGCCAAACCTTGCGAGGTTATGTCAGTATCTGATAAGATCGAGCATACGAGGAGAGCTTGATGCCGAACATCCATTTAACCGAACCGATGCAGAAATACGTCCAGGCGCAGATCGAGTCCGGCGCCTATGCCAATCTGAGCGAGGTCGTGCGCGCGGGCATCCGGATGCTGATGGAGAAGGACGGTGCCCGACAGTTCTACGCGCTCAAGGCCGATCTCGAACAGGCGGCGGCGATAGCCGAAGAGGGTGATTTCGCGGAATTCGATGCGCGGGCTTTCGAGCCGGATGCGTTCAACCGCTGACCGGCATGATCATCCGTCTTTCTAGTCTGGCTCGGTCCGATCTCGAAGATATCCGCGACTACACCGTCCGGACCTGGGGCAGGGATCAGTGGCTCGTCTACTACCGCCAGTTGGTCACCGCGTTTGAGCGGGTCGCCGGGGACCCAGACATTGCCCAGGACCGGAGCCTCTTCGTGCCAGGCATGCGGTCCGTCAATTGTCAGCGGCACGTGATCTTCTTCAAGCAGCTCGACGCCGCGGATGGCGCTCCGGTCATCCTCCGGATCGTGCACCAGCGCCGGAATATGCCCGCCCTGGTCTACTACGAAGATCTCGACGCTTGCTGATGCTTGCGGGTCCTCACTTGAGGATCTCGATCAGCCGTCCGTATTCGCGGCTGACCTCCTGTGCCTCGAGGAAGGCGCGCTGGCGCTCGGCATCGAGGCAGCGGAAGTACTCCTGGATGTCGGCGATATATCCCTCGAAGTCGGCCCGCAACAGATCGGCATACTCGCGCACGTCGTCAGGGCTTTCGGGCAGGAAGGGCCGGTCCGGCGCGATGCAGGCGCTCGCCATCTGACCGCTCAGCACGAAGATTGCCGCCAAACCGGGCAGGTTGGCGCGTCCGACACAAAACATGCGCAGGGCAAAACTCCTTTGCCGGTGTGAAACGGTGGATTTGTGTGATAGCGGGCCTATGTGCGCGAAAGCAGCCAGTCAAGATAAATAAATCGTCTTGAAGTCATTAATGTTGTTTTGTATCGACCGTGTGGAAATGTCCCGCGGGCCGGTACTCATGATGAGGAGGGCCCAAGGGAGGTCATGATAGAAGAAGCACCGAATGTGGTCACCGAAGACGGACTGCGCGGATTGCTCGGCCAGGGATACAGGGCCGAGGTCGTCTGCAGGGAAGGCGCCGAGAAACGCCACAACAGCTGGTACGGCACCTGGACCGTGCGGGCCGTCTCTTCCGATGGACGGGACGAGAAACTGCTCGTCACCTCGCGCAGCTATCTCAAGATCCGAGAATTCAAGACGATCGTCGGCCTCGTCAGTTTCCTTGCCGACATGGGCGCAACCGTCGTTTCCATCCCGCTCGAAGAAGGCGGACGGGTTCCCCACGAAGCCCCGGGCAAACCTCTGGCCGCCAAGGCCTGACGGATTTATCGCCCGCCGCGTTCTCGCGGTCCTTGCCCTGCTCGGAACAGGTGTTTGTTCCGCACCCTCGGCCTTGCTGGCACAGGCGACAACAGGCGGGTTCATTTTCTCCGTCGGCCAGGACGGCCGGCTGATCGACATCTCCGCCACGCAGGGTGATCCAGACGCATCGACCGACCTGAAGACAGGCGATGCAACGGGTCCCGGCGACCGGCTCTTTCTCTTCTCCAATCGGTTGCAAGACGAAGCGGACGCTGAGACCGCGCCGCGCGCGCCTGTCCCGGCTCCTCCCGAGATTCTCGCGGCCATCGAGGCGACAGCCTTCCGCTATGCCGGTCATCCCGGGTTGCGCCGCGCCGGTCTCTCGGTCACCGACTGGGCCGCGCTCTACCGCGCCAATATCGAGATCGAGAGCGCCTACAATCCGCGCGCGCTGAGCGGCGCGGGCGCGATCGGGCTCGGCCAATTGATGCCGGACACGGCGCAGGCCCTGGGCGTCGATCCGCACGATACGCGCCAGAACCTCGACGGCTCGGCGCGGTATCTGCTGATGATGCTCGACCGTTTCGGCGACAGCCGCCTGGCGCTCGCCGCCTACAATGCCGGGCCCGAGGCGGTGGACCGTCACGGCGGCATTCCCCCTTACAGAGAAACCATGGGCCATGTGGCGAAAGTGACCGCCGCGATGCTGCGCCTGAGAGGAGAGATTTCGTGAGAAGACAAGAGACTTTGACCGCCGTCGCGGCGACCCTGCTGATCGTCGCCGCGGGACCGGCGCTCGCTCAGAGCATCGACCTCTCGCCGGTGCAGACCCTGTTGCAGGGCATCGTCGACGCGATCACCGGCCCCCTGGGCATCGTGATCGGCACGCTGGCGCTGATCGGCGTGTTTTTGTCCTGGCTCTTCGGCATCCTCGATTTCCGCCAGGCGCTCTGGGTCGTCGTGGCGATCGCCGGGATCGCCGCCGCCCCGACCATCGTCGCCGCGATCTGGACCACCTGAGACAGAGCATGGCGGAGCAGTCGCGCGTCTTCATCGGTCTCCTGAGGCCGCCCAAGCTCATGGGCCTGCCGATCATGTACGCCATGGTCTGGCTCTTCGGCTCCACGCTCCTGTTCCTCTGGGTGCAGAGCTGGGTCGTGGTGCTGATCGCCGGCATCGCCTGGCCCGCGCTCTGGAAGGCCGCCGACTGGGATCCGAACTTCCTCGACGTGCTGGTGATCACGCTCCAGGAGACGCCGCCGACCCGAAACCGCAAACTTCACGGAGGCGACAGCTATGCCCCGTGATGCTGGATATGGCGAGGACCTCGATCTCGGTACGGCGCTGCCGCCCTGGGTCGCGGGCGAAAAGCGTCTCTCGCAGATGCTGCCCTATGTGAGCCTGGTCAGCGACACCACGACCCGCACCCGCGGCAACGAGCTCATGCAATGCATCCGGCTCGAGGGGGTGAACAGCACCACGAGCGAGGACGGACATCTCGACCGCATCGGCGCGCTGATGGCCGGGATCGTGGCGCAGGCCGGGACAGGATTCTCCTTCTACCTGCACAAGGTCTCGAAAGCGGTCGAGGTGGATCTGCCGCCGATCGAGGACACAGGCTTCGCGGGCGAGATCGGCCGGCGCTGGCGTGCGCATCTTCGCGCCTCGGGGCTTCGCGACAAGACGCTGACCCTGACGGTCCTCAAACGCCCCGAGGCTGGCCGCGGCCTGCCGTTCCTCGCCGCCGCCTCCCGGGCACGGCTCGCGCAGGACACGGCTCGGCGGCTGCGCAAGCTCGACGAGGTGGTGGGGTTCATCCTTTCGACCTTCGACGAGATGAATCCCCGGCTGCTCTCGGCCCAGTCCGGCGCACTGCTCGGCTTCCTCGGCAGCCTCAATACGGGCTGCGAACATCCGCTCTTCCCGCGCTCGCGCTTCGGCATCGTCGCCGAGGACGTGGCCAACACGCGGGTGACCTTCGACGGTCCCACCATCCGCCTCTCCGAAGGGGCGGCGGGCGAGAAGTTCGGCGCGATCTTCGCGGTGAAGAACTACCCGGCCAGGACCGACGCGCTGATGCTCGACGAGCTGAACCTGCCGGTCGACATGGTCGTCACGCATTCCTTCGTGCCGATCAACTCGAACATCATGGCCGGCCGGATCAAGCGGCAGCTGCGGCTGATGCAGGCCGCCAATGATGGCGCGGTCAGCCTCGCCGAGGAGCTGGAACTCGCACAGGACGATCTGGAATCGAAGCGTCTGATCTTCGGCGAGCATCACATGACCGTCGCGGTCTACGCCAGGACCCGCGCCGCGCTCGACGATATCTGCGCCGAGGTCCGCAACATCGCCGCCAGCACCGGCATCAACCTGATCTCCGAAGGCTTCGGCGCGCGGGCGCATTACATGGCCCAGCATCCCGGCAATACCGGGGCGCGGAGCCGCAAGGCGGCGATCACAAACCACAATTTCGCGGACCTGGCGACCTTGCACCGCACGCCTTTGGGCAAGCCCGGAAGCGACGTGCCCTGGGGTCTGCCGATCACGCTCTTCCCGACACCCGAGCGCGGCGGGTTCCGGTTCAACTTCCACGAACAGGGCGCGCCGGATCGGGAGCCGACCGGCGGGCATACGTTGATCCTCGGGCGCCCCGGCTCGGGCAAATCCGTGCTCGCCGCCTTCCTCATGGCCATGGCGCGGCGGGCGGGTGCCCGGCTCTTCGTCTTCGACTACCGCGCCGGCATGGAGATGGCGGTGCGGGCGCTCGGCGGCAGCTATTCGACCGTGCGCGCCGGACTCCCGACAGGGCTCAACCCGCTGCAGACCGAGACCGATGCGCGCGGGCAGGCCTGGCTCGCCGATTGGCTGGCGACACTGCTCGAACGCCGGGACCGGCCGCTCACGCCCGTGCAGACCAACCGGCTGCAGGAGGTCGTGCGCCAGAACGCCTCGGCCAGTCACGAAGGTCTCCGGAACTGGTCGGACTTTGCCTCGCTGCTGGTCTCGACCGATGACGAGGGCGATCTCTTCGAGCGCATGCAGGAATGGACCGCCGAAGGCCGCTACGGCTGGATCTTCGGCGCCAATGCGCAAGACACGTTCAAGTTGGGGGGCAGCCTCGTCGGCGACATCTCCGGCTTCGATCTGACCGGCATCCTCGACTCCGAGAGTGAACGGGAGCGCATGGCGGTGCTCTCCTATCTCTTCCGGCGCGTCGAACGCGTGATCGAGGACCGCAAGCCGACCGTCATCCTGATCGACGAGGCCTGGAAGGCGCTCGACAACGCCTATTTTGCCGAGCGGCTGTCGAACTGGCTCGTCACCGCCCGGAAACAGAACGCGGTCGTCGTGATGATGACGCAATACGCGAGCCAGCTCGAGCGCACCCGCACCGGCAGGACCATCGTCGAGGCGGTGCCGACGCAGATCCTCTTGCCGAACATCCGCGCCAGCGAGGCCGATTATGCCATGCTAGGGCTCTCGGAGAAGGAGCTCGACATCCTGTTGGGCGTTGGCTCGTCCTCGCGCCTGGCGCTCGTCCGAGACGACCGTGGATCGGTGGTGATCGATGCCGATCTCGCGAGCCTCGGACCGCTCGTGACCATCCTCGGCGGCATGGAGAAGGGCGAGGAGCTGGTGGGCAGCGACTACCGAGACCGCCCAGACTTCTGGAGAACATGATGAACAAGACGATGACCCTGCGCCTGGGGCTTCTCGCCCTCGGGCTCACCCTGTCGGCCTGCGCCGAATACAAGCCCGCGACGGCGAACTGCTTCAATTTCCGGGCCGAGACCGCGAACGCACCGCGTGTTTCCACCAAGGGCGTGGCGGTCACGCGGGCGGACACCTCCTGCACCTTCACCGCGCTCGGGATCGCGGACTGATCCATGTTGCGCCGCATTCCTCCCGTTCTCGCTTTCGCCGCGCTCGCCTGTCCCGCATCGGGGCAGGGTGTGCCGACCTTTGATGCGCAGGATTTCGCGCGCACGGCGGCGCTCATCGCGCAGCGCGATCGGGATCTGGCATTGCAGCGCGACCGGCTGACAGGGCAAGAGGAGCTGGCCGAGATCGAACGCCAGCAGCTCGCGGCGCTGAACGATCTCGTCGAAGCGACAAGCTTGGGCGGAACGGATGTCTCTGCAACCATCGCGGGACTGGAGGCGGGCAGGGGCTCCGAGACCTCTGCCGCCGAGCTCTATGGGCCTACGGATGGCAATCCTGCTGCGGCACGTATGTTCGGCGACGCGCGCGAGGGGATCGAGGAGCTGATCATCCGCGCGGCGCGCGACACCTTCTCTCTGCAGGGCGTGTCGCGCGCCGGACTGTCCCTCGTGCAATGGCGCTGCCTCCTCCAGGCGCTGATCTGGCAGGAGAGCCGGTTCCAGATCGGCGCACGCTCTCCTGTCGGCGCCTTCGGCCTCACCCAGATCATGCCCGGCACCGCGTCCGATCTCGGCATCTACCCCGCCTATTACGACGATCCCTACCTGCAGGTGACCGGCGGCGCGCGTTACCTCGCGCAGATGCTGAACATGTTCGGCGGCAACATCATCCATGCTCTCGCCGCCTATAACGCGGGTCCCGGCAACGTGCAGGATTACGGCGGCGTGCCGCCATTCTCGGAAACCCAGCACTACGTCGTGGTCATCCCCGAGCAGTATAACCGTTACCTTTCTGCTGTCGGCGGGATCGACGCGCTCGGCACCATCGATCCGGTCCTTCTGGCCAATGCGAGTTTCAGCCTCTCGGCGCATGGCTCCGGGATCTATGGCGACTATTCCATGGTCTCGGTCCGGGCTGCGGCCCTTCGGGTGCAGGACATCATCGAGCGGATCGGCGAGACAGAAGATCTGCACGAAGCGCTGGCCCTCAACACCTATGCCCGCGCGGAACTGGCGCGCCTCGTCGCCATCCGCACCCGCCTCAAGGCCGCCAGAACCGAGCCGATGAGCGCCAATGAGATCGCGCTCGCCGCAGCCCAGGCCGCCGAGCGGCAATACATGGATTTCAGTTTGGAGACATTGCGATGAGGACGACCTTTCCGCGCGTACGGAGAATTCTGTTCGGAACAGCAGCGGCGGTGGCGTTGTCGATGAGCATGGCGTCCGCGCCGGCCGTCGCCCAGGGCGTGCCGACCGTCGATACCCAGAACATCGCCCAGGAAATCCGCCAGCTGCAGCAGATGCTGGAGGATTTCGGGATCCAGACCGATCAGCTGGACACCCTGCTGGAACAGCTCGATCTCGTGCAGCAGCAACTCGACCAGCTGAACCAGATGTACGCCTCCCTCACAGGTGCACGGGATCGCATCCTGGGCCTCTTCATGGGCGGCGATCTCGATGGGCTGCTCGAGGCGGATTTTTCGGACATCGGCGATCTGATCACCGGCATCCAGCAGGGCGACTGGAGCGCGCTCCTTGGCTCCTCTGCCGGACCGCTCCGCACCCAGATGGAAAGCGCGCTGGCGAGCGCCGGCTTTGACGAAGACAGCCTTGCCGAGATCGCCCGAAGCGGCAGTCCCGGTGCGCAAGGGGTGGCGACGCGCGCCACCACCGGGGCCGTGCTCTCAGCCGCAGCGCAGAACAGCCATGCCGAGGCGGCGCAATCGCTGGAACGCGTCGAGCGCCTGGTCGAGATGATCCCGGACATGGAAGATCTGAAGGCCTCCATGGATCACAACACCCGGGTGACCGCCGAGCTTGCCACCGCGATGACCCGCATGTGGGAGCTCGAGGCGATCCAGACCGTCGGCGCGGGCAATGCGGGTGTGGTCGATGCCGCCACCATCGCCGAGGAGCGCCGCTACATGGACTTCACCCTGCCGGAGCTCCGGCCATGACGATGGGGACAAACATCGACGCCATCGTCGAGGAAGAGCTGGTCTATGGCGCGCTGCGCCGCGAGGAGACCTGGCGCAAGATCGGCATCGGCGGTGCGGTCTTCGGCGTATTGGGCTGCCTCTCGGCCGCCGCCGTCGCCCTCCTGATCGAAACCCCGCCCCCGGTCGTTGTCCCTTTCGATCCCGCGACCGGACTCGCGCTGCCGAATGCCGCCGTGCGAACGGTGACGCTCGCCGAGCGCCCTGCCGTGATCGAGGCGCAGATCTACCGCTACATCACCGACCGCGAGACCTACAACCAGCTCGACAATGACCTCCGCGTGCGCCGGGTGCTCGCGCAGTCGAAGGGCGCGGCCGAGGTCAGCATGCGCGCGACCTGGACCAGCGGGCAGGAATCCTATCCGCCGACACGTTACGGGGCAGGGGCCGAGATGGCGGTCGAGATCGCCAGCATCACGCTCATCGGCGAGAACCGCGCTCAGGTGCGCCTGCGCAAGCGCCTGACCGGCCCGCAAGGCGTGCAGGACGGCGCCTTCACGGCCACGCTGATGTTCGAGTTCCACCCCGAGACCCCGCGCGTCCTCGACGAGGTCTGGCAGAACCCCTTCGGCTTCTCCGTCACGCAATATGCCATCAGATCGGACCGCGCCGAATGACGACCCGCCTTTGCCTTTCCGGCCTCTTCATTGCCGCGGCGATTTCCGCGGGCCTCCCCGCCTGGGCCGAGACCACGCCCGGGCGCGGTGCCCATGACAGCCGGGTCCGGATCGCGACCTGGGTCGATGGCCAGGTGTTCCGCGTCGTGACCAGCCTCACCCGCGTGACCACCGTCGAGTTCGGCGAGGGCGAGACCATCCGCTCGATCATCGCCGGCGACACGGTCGGGTTCCATTTCGACGCGGTCCCGGGCGGGCGCGCCTTCGCGATCAAGCCCGTGGCCTCGGGCGTCGCCACCAACATCACCGTCTACACCAACCGGCGCTCCTACTACCTCCATGTGATCGAAGCGCGGGAGACCCCGCATTACGTCGTGCAGTTCCGCTACCCCGAAAGCCGCAGCGCGCCCCGGCAGGCGGTGGCGGCCGCCGTGCCAAATGCCAACTATGGCGCGAGCGCGCAGCGCGAGTTCACGCCACTCTCGGTCTGGGACGACGGCACGTTCACCTATTTCCGCTTCGCGCGGAACGCGCCCGTCCCGGCGATCTTCCGTCACACACGCGGCGCGGAACGCTCGGTCAACAGCCAGGCGCAGGCGGATGGCGTGATCCGGGTCTCCGGGGTGAACTCCGAATGGGTATTGCGCCTCGGCGACGAGGTGGTCTGCATCCGGGACCTCGGCCGCAGGGGAGCGGGCGCATGAGCAACGAGCCCGACGATCTCGCGGCCCGTCTTGCCGCGCTCGAAGGCGCGAGCGGCAAGAAGGCGGGGGCCCGGCGCCCGTCCCCGGTCACGGTCCTTCTCGGCGTGCTCGGGATCGCGGGCCTGGGCGGTCTCGCATATGCCGCGCTCCAGACCGAGGCGTCGGCGCCGATGCCGACCGCCGCGCCGGCCGAGTTCCAGGACCAGGGCTCGGGCTTCGGCGACCTGGTGCCCGCCGTCCTGCCGGTCCGGACCCCGGAACCTGCACCGGCGGACGCCGGACCGAGCGAGACCGAGCGCGCCCTGGCCGAGGCCCTGGCGACGGTGCGGGCCGAACTCGATGCGCTCCTGGCCAAGGAGGCGGAGCCATCTTCCGCATCCGCCGATGCCGCCATCGCCGATCTGACCGCCCAGATCGCGGCACTGCAGGCGGCGGGCGAAGAGTCCCGCAGCGCCTTAGAACGGCAGCTGACCGAGCGCGACCGGGCGCTGGAACAGATGCGCATGGATCTGGAGCTGGCGCAGCTGCAGCAGCCCGCGCCCGCCGCGCTCGGGCCCACCGAGGAAGAGTTGCGCCTCGCCGAACTCGAACGCCGCCGCGTGGCGGAAGCCGAGGCCCGCGCCGAACGCATCGCCTCACCGATGATCGCCTTCTCCGGTGCCGGGAACGGGCCCAGGGACGGGGCAATCGAAGCGCGCCTCAGCGCCGACGAGGCCTTCGTCCGGTCCGGTGCGCAGGTGTCCGAGGTGACCCGCGCGGAGGTGATCGCCAACCCGTCCCACACCGTGCCGCAGGGTACGATGATCCAGGCCGTGACCGAGACTGCGCTCGACAGCAGCCTGCCCGGTGCGATCCGGGCCATCGTTTCCGAGAACGTGCATGCCTTCGATGGCTCCCGCATCCTGATCCCGCGCGGGTCGCGGCTCATCGGGCGCTACCGCTCCGACGTGGCGCTGGCGCAGTCCCGGGTGATGGTGGCCTGGGACCGGATCATCCTGCCCGACAACCAGTCGGTCCAGATCAGCGCCTATGGCGGCGACGAACTGGGACGCTCGGGAACGACCGGATTCGTCGACACGCGCTTCGCCGAACGCTTCGGCTCGGCCGCGCTCATCTCTTTGATCGGCGCGCTCCCCGCGGCCGCGGCGGGCCAGATCGAGGACGAGGCCGCCGCGGATGTGGCGAGCGATGTCGGGTCGGACCTGCGCGACAGCACCCAGAGCGTCATGCAGGAGTACCTTGCGATCAAGCCGGTCATCCATGTCGACCAGGGCACGCGGATCACCGTCATTGTCGACCGCGATCTCGAGATCTTCTGACATGGCGGCGAGCTACCTCGAAGCCTCGCTTGACGCGCTGGCGCCAGCCATCGGCCGTCCGGACGTGATCGAGATCTGCATCAACCCCGACGGCAGCACCTGGGGCGAGTTCCATGGCGATCATTTCATGTCCGCGCTCGGCACGCCCCTGAGCCAGACCGCCATCAAGGACCTCGGCAATCAGATCGCCTCGGCCGCGGGCACGACGCTCAGCCAGAAGAAACCCATCGTCTCCGTCAGCATCCTCTACCGGGACCGCCCGATCCGCGCCCAGGTGATCCAGCCGCCCGCCGTCGAGGGCGGCTTCTCGATCTCGCTCCGGTTCTTTTCGAGCCTGCCGCTGCAGGAGATCAGACTCGCCTATCTCTTCGACAAGGAAACCAGCCTCGAGGCGCTGCGGCGCGAGCGGAACCTCGCCCTGCGCGAGGTCGTGGCCTCGGGTGACATCGACTCCGCGCTCAAGTTCTGTGTCCGGAACAAACTCAACATGATCGTCTCGGGCGGCACCTCGACCGGCAAGACCGTCGCGGCCCGGAAGATCCTCTCGCTCGTCCCGGATGAGGAGCGGATCGTGACCATCGAGGAGGCGGCGGAGTTGCGGCCCGGACAACCGAACGCGGTGACGCTGATCTCGGACCGAGAGAGCGACACGCGCGGTTCCGACCAGCTTCTGACCTCGACCCTGCTGATGCGGCCCGACCGCATCGTGCTCGGCGAGGTTCGCGGCAAGGAGGCGATGACCTTCCTCGAGGCGATCAATACCGGTCATGGCGGTTCGCTCACCACGCTGCACGCGGAAACCCCCCAGCTCGCCGTGCGACGGCTTGCCATCGCCGCGCTGAAGACCGATCTGCCCCTGACCTACACCGACATGATCCGCTACATCGAAGGCTCGATCGACGTCATCATCCAGGCCGGCCGCCATGAGGGCGCGCGCGGCATCACCGAATTCTACCTGCCCGGCCAGACCGAAGACCCGGGGCAGTGACCGTCAAAGGATACGCCATGCACCTTTCCAACTTTGCCATTCTTGTCGTTCTTGGCGCCGGTCCGGCACTGGCCGAGGGCGCGCCCGACGTGTCGACCGATCTCACGGTCGACATGGCGCCGCAGCAGTTCCGCATTTGCAACGACCGTCCCGCGCGCCCCGCCTGGATGGATGAACTGCATCCGCGCGAAGCCTACAAGGCGGTGACGATGATGGATCTCTACGAGTTGCGGGCTTGGGAGCGGATCGCAGAAGCTGGAGACTGTTCCTGCGAGGTTCGTTTTCCGGAGTGGGAAGAAGCCTCGGAAGAATACCGTGAGCGCCTTGCAACCAGTTCAAATGCTGAGCATACACAAGCGCAGCTTCAAATCCGCCGGGAACGCAATAACATGCGCCAAGGCGTTCAGGATATCTGCGAAGCCCAAGGCAACTGGTAATGGGTGTCGTCAGCTGGATGGTCGGAACGGCGGACGCCTTCCTCGCCGACGCCGCGGAGTCCCAGTTCGGGGCGGTTGCAGGCAATATCGGTTCAATCGTCCTGCTGATGGTCATCCTCTCGGTGATCGGGCTCTTCATCAACATGGCCTTCCAGTACCGTAGCATGGATGGCGCGAGTTTCTTCTGGTACCTCCTGAAGCTGATCCTGGTGGGGCTCTTCGCCTTCAATTGGGTCCAGTTCAACGCAGTCGCCAATGCGGTGATTGGAGGCTTGGATTACGTCGCAGGCGCGCTCATGTCCTCAGTTGGTGTAGGCGAGGCAGGGGCCACACACTTCGCTGGCGAGTTTGACAATCTGATCGAACGATTTGCCGACTACCTGAACGCCATAGGCAGCAACCTGAACTGGATGACCGGCGCGATCCTCGGCGGCATCGGCCTCGTGCTCCTGAGTCTCCTCGGATTCATGACCGGCATCGTCCTGATCTTCGCCAAGATGATGCTGACCCTCATGCTCGGCCTTGCGCCCGTCATGATCTCGCTCTCGCTCTTCGAGGCGACGAAGGATTTCTTCCACCGGTGGGTCTCGACGACCGTCAGCTATGCCTTCTACCCCGTCGTCATCGCCGCCATGTTCTCGACCGTGGTGGGCATGGCCAACGCGCTCCTGGCACAACTGGGCGATCCGGGCTCCGCGACCAATATCGGCTCGCTCATCCCCTTCTTCGTCATGGTGTTCCTGGCAAAGGGCTTCGTTGCCGCGACGCCGCTCATCGTGCGCGGGCTGTCGGGAAATTTCATGCTGATGGCTGGGCCGAACGCATTTGGAGGGGCCGCTGCGGTTGCACGTGGCATGGCGAATACGGCAGGCGTCAATGGGCGCGCACGGATAGGTGCGCTGACGACTGGGGAGGCCATCGGGCGAGGGATTGTGCAAGCGCCTGCGGCAACGGTTGCAACCGTTCGAACAAGTGGGGCGATGGTCTCGCGCGTGGCTGACAGAGCGCGCAGGATGAGCAAGGCTTGACGGCAGCGGGAGCGCGTTGCTGCGCGGGATGAGAACTGCGCTTTTTAAACGCCTCAACGTATAAAAATGATTTATACGTTGAGGCGTTTAATTTTGATTGATGCGCTGAGGCGCATATTGACTGTTTATCCGCTTTGGCGTATCAAGGTCTAATGAACGATCTGGCCCGCACACCAAGGCAAATCGGTACTCTCATCCAGCGGGCCCGCAAGAGGCGCGACTGGACACAGAAGCAACTTGCCGAACGAGCCGGCCTGCGGCAGGCAACGATCTCAACCATCGAGAGCGGCGAGAAGCCCGCAAAGCTGGACACCATCCTGGCCGTCCTTTCCGCCCTCGATCTGGAATTCCGGATCGGCGCACGCTCCAAGGGTGATGCCAGCGACATCGAAGAGATTTTCTGATGGGGCGGCGCCCGGCCTATGCGCCTTTGCGCGTCTATATTAACAACCGCCGCGTCGGCACCCTGAACAGGGAGGCAAGCGGGGCCATCGGGTTTTCTTACGACACAGACTGGCTGGACTGGGACCATGCCATGCCGGTCTCCTTGTCGCTGCCCTTGCGCGAGACGCCTTATCGGGGCGAACCCGTCATGGCCGTCTTCGAAAACCTGCTGCCGGACTCAGATCACCTCCGCCGCCTTGTCGCCGAAAAGGTCGGTGCGCGCGGGACAGATGCCTACAGCTTGCTGACCAAGATCGGGCACGACTGCGTGGGTGCGCTCCAGTTCGTCGCGGGCGAAGACGATGCCCCGGACGCGACCGGCCAGATCGAGGGCGAACCTGTCGATGCAACCGCAATCGAGAAGCTTCTGAACGGATTGAGCCAGGCGCCACTTGGCCTGTCAACTGACGATGCTTTCCGGATTTCCATAGCAGGCGCGCAAGAAAAGACAGCGTTGCTGTGGCATGAAGGTCGATGGATCAAGCCGCATGGTACGACACCGACGACGCATCTGTTCAAGACGCAGATTGGCAAACTACCGGGCGGCATAGACCTGTCGGACAGTGTCGAGAACGAATTCTATTCCCTGAAACTTACCGAAGCCTTCGGACTTCCGGTGAACAAAGCCGTGATCGAGACCTTCGGCGAAACCAAGGCCTTGCTCATCGAACGCTTTGATCGTCGCTGGACGAAGGATGGCCGTTTGCTGCGTTTGCCGCAGGAGGATTGCTGCCAAGCGCTCTCGGTCCCGCCGACGCTGAAATACCAAAACGAGGGCGGGCCGGGGATGGTGGACGTTCTTGGTCTGCTCAGGGGCAGCGACACGCCGACCGAGGATCAGGAGGTCTTTCTCAAAGCGCAGATCGTCTTCTGGCTGATGGGGGCGACGGATGCCCATGCAAAGAATTTCAGCGTCTTTCTGAACATCGGCGGTAGCTACCGCATGACCCCGCTCTACGACATTGTTACGGCGCAAGGGGCGCTGGACGCGCGCCAGATAGAGCGCAAACAGATGAAAATGGCGATGTCGGTCGGGAAAAGCCGACACTATCGATTTGACCAGATTCATGGCCGGCATTTTGTGCAAACCGCCATGCACGCGGGCCTGTCTCAGAAGCGCGCAGTGGCCTTGATCGAAGAGGTCGAGGCGCGCGCCTCTGAGGCCCTCGATGCAGCGGCGAATGCCCTACCGGACGAGTTTCCACCTGCAATTGTCTATAGTGTCAGCGGAGCTTTGAAGGGGCGGCTTAGCGGCCTTAGAATATCCGGCGCCGTGTGAAGCGGAATTTTCAAACGGCCGGTCGAAGGCCGCTATCTTACTTGACCCAACACCTAGCCGTGCTCCGCAATGATAGCGCGCGTGGTCTGTACGGCAGAGGCCAGTGCCGTTTGGTCTGCATTCTTGATGCCCAGTCCTTTGACATCGAGCGAAAGCTTACCTTGGCCCCCGCTAGCCGCAGCAGCACGAGCCGAACGGCCGCGTACCTTTGACAGCGTGCCGGAGCCCGGCCGAGAAATGGCGCTCGACGTTTCCGGCGCATTCGAGCTAGCTTCCCGAGCGACATTTGCCGCCCGCACCTCTTGCAGTTCCTGCTTAAGCCTTTCCACCGTCTCCCGGGTCTCGGACATCTGCCGATCCCGCCGCAGCCCGTCCTCATCTGGGTACGGGAAACTCCCCGACTGGCCTGCGTGAAGCACTTTCAGGGCCGGGTCTTCGAAGTATTTGATCCGCCGCGTCCGGATTGGCATCTGCGCGTCGATCACAAGGATAACCTCGTCGAGATCCATGCGCCGGGCCTCATCCTCGGTCAGGAGGGGGGTATCCTCCGTTCGCTCCGAGACGCTGCGCCCTTCGAACGGATTGCGTCCAACAGCGCGGGAGCGGGTCACCACGCGCTTGGTGGTCTTGCCAACGGCCTGGCTCAGCTCCTCGATGGTCTTCTGCTCGGACGGGGTGAGGTAGAGCTTTACGCCGGCGCCGCCCTGAAGCGACCTGCGGGTGTTCTCACCGTAGATCTCGTCCAGCGCGGGGATCGTCTGGGTCACGACGGCGAGGTTGCCGCCGAAGGAGCGCAGCGTCTTGATGCTTTCGGCGACGATCGGCATTTTTCCGAGCCGGTCGAACTCGTCGAGCATGATCATCACGGGCCAGGGCTCGTCCTCACGGGGCTCCTGCGCCTGCAGCGAGGCGATCAGGTCCGAGAAGAAGAGGCGGATCAGCGGGGCCAGCGGGCGGATCATCTCGGACTCGACCACAAGATAGATCGCATGCGGGCGGCGGCGGATATCCCGGAAGGAAAAATCGGATGTCGCGGTGGCCGCGTCGATCGCGCGGTTGTCCCAGGTGTCGAGACCCGAGGTCATGAGAAGCGAGAGGTAGGAGGTCAGGGTGTCATTGTTGGTCGATGCCATGCGCTCGAAGATCAGCTTGGCCGACTTGTTCTTCACCTCCTGCGAGCGCTTGAGGTATTCCTTCTGCTTGTTGCCGCCCGAGGCTGTGATGCGGTAGATCTCGCCGATGGTCGGCACGCCGCGCTCGAAGGCCAGAAGACCGGCCGCCACGAACAGGTCGATACCGCCCGCGAGAAGGCCGCTCAGCTTTTCGTTGTCGGTCTGCAGGAAGAGCTTGGCGGTGAGTTTCAGCTCCATCTGCTGCCGGTCGGAATTGGTCATGGCCGCGATGCGCGCGAGCGGATTGTAGCGGTGGGTTGGACGATCCCAGTCGGTCGGCGCGAAGCGGAAGACCTTGTCGCCCATGCTGGCGCGGAAGCGCGAGGTCTCGCGGAAGTTCTCGCCTTTCACGTCGAGCACCACGGCAGAGCCCTTGTAGGTGAGCAGGTTCGGGATCACGAACCCCACGCCCTTGCCCCGGCCCGTGGGCGCCACGATCAGTGCGTGCGGGAAGGTCTTCGAGACAAGGAACGGGTGCCTGGACTTCGGGGAGCCGAGCTTGCCCAGAAGGAAGCCGCCACCGGGCTTGGCAAAGAAACCGTTCCACTTCATCTCACCGCGGGTCTGCCAATGCGTCGTCCCGAAGCGGGTCAATGCATCCCCCAGAAGCGTGACGCTCAGCATCAGCGATGCCAGGCCGAAGCCGCCAAGGATGAGGTTCACCCAGAGGAAGTCCTTCGGCGCGGACTGGGACCGTCCACGATATTCCCGGGCGAGCAGGGTGACGTCGAACCGCGTGGGCGAAAGCCCATAGCGGAACATGACAAAGCCGGTCGCCACGACATAGCCCATGGCGAGACCGACCAGCACGAGGCTCAACACTCCGAGGGCAATCTTGCCTTTATCCATGGGTGATCCCCTTCTCACCATGTGCCGCGGCGTGGCGCGCGCGCTGCGCCTCGATCTGCTCTTCGGCCAGAGCATCGAGAACGCGCTCCATGGCCGGGCCATGCGCGGTGACCTCGCTGCTTTGAAGATAGGTCTTGGCGAGTTCCAGCTGGCGCAGCGGATCCTCGGTGAATGTGTCCAGGACGTCCGCGTTACCGGCCCGCAGCGCGTCGATAGCGTCGGGGCTTAGTCGCTCGTTTATCTGCCGGACGATGTCCTGCTGCTCTGACTCGGAGAGCGGGCCCTCGACGTCGGCGTTTCGCACAAAGGCCATGACGGTTGGCGCGGTCTCTTCCAGATACCGGCGCTCGGCGTAGTCGTGTCGCGCCTGGTCCTCGATCTCGAAACTGCGTTCGCTGATATAAGCACGCGACGCACCGAGCGAACGTAGGTGATTGATTTCGCCCCTAACGGCCTGCCCGAATTCGTCATCCGGCATCTCCGTGCGATAGCGGGCGAGGGTGCGGAGCTCTTCGGTGATCGGACCGAGATGATCCGCAGGATCCCGCAAGGCGAGGTCCATGTCGCCAGCTTGAAGCGTGCGGTCCTGCTCCGATACCGCATATTGCGGCGGCATTCGACTGTTAGTCATCTGTTCCCAGGCCATCGACGCCAGTTCGGCATGCTGCGGCGATCTCTGCGCGTAGGCGTCGAACGCGGCACGTGCCTCTTCCACCTCCACGGCGCCCGCCCGCCGCACGGACGAGTCGTCGGAGAACGGATGATCGAAATCCGTCCGGCGGAACTGCGCCAC
The DNA here is from genome assembly GCF_007923445.1 of Puniceibacterium confluentis. Taxonomy (GTDB): domain Bacteria; phylum Pseudomonadota; class Alphaproteobacteria; order Rhodobacterales; family Rhodobacteraceae; genus Puniceibacterium; species Puniceibacterium confluentis. The sequence goes on from NZ_VOJI01000020.1 coordinate 19,477, forward strand.
CAGCGCCCTGAACGCCTGCCGTTCCGATGGGGCAAAAATGTCGGACCCGTCTTGCGCGAGATCACCCCCAGGTGTCGTCAACCGCTCACCGAGCACTGCCTCGGCGTCATCCACCTCGTCGACCTCGGTTGGCGCGCGCAGGACGCGTATATCGGTCAGGACATCGCCCAACCGAACATGAACGGCTTCCAGCCGGTCGAGCGCGTCTTCCCGGTCCGCAGGTTTCTCCAGATCGAGTCCCCCTTCCTTGGCAATCGCCTGCAGATCCTGTGCCAGCCACTGGCGTTCCAGTGCGGCATTGCCTGCCCCTTCCCGCAGGCGCGCGGCCACAGCCCCGGCGTCGATGCCCGTGCCTTGCAACGCCTCGGCCAGTCTTGGTGCCACCTCTCCATCGTCAAGGCGCGCGAGGTGATATTCACTGGCGTTTTGCCTTGCATAGATGCCGTCCCGGGACGGCGCATCGATCAGGGCGGCGGAGCGATCCCCGAGCGGGTTCAAATGCGCGACCGAGGCCAGCACGTCGGTCAGCTTGCGCTCGATCACCGACCTCTCGGCCGCCGGCGCCCTGTCGATTGCCGCCTCGATCTGGCGAATGTTCTGAGAAAACTCGGTGATCAGCGTGTCGAACGCTGCTTCGTCTTGGGACATGTAGATGGCTCCGTCAGATTGAATCTGACCGCCACTGGCAAGGATGGTGCTGGCCTTCTCGAGCGCCCCGGTCACGTCTTCGAAATTCGATCTCGACGCCTCCACCGCGAGCCCGCGGTAGATCAATGCGTTGTGCCGGACGGTTTCCAGTGCAGCCGCCAGGTCGGCACCGGTTCTCTGGCGCTCGACAGGGGGACGGCCCTCGTCGCGGGCCTTGTAGATTTCGGAGGTCTCGGCGGCGTAGGTCGTGACGCCGCGATCCAGACGACGCGTCGCCTCAAGGCGGATTCCATGAACCCGGGCCGCCTCGACCATCGCCTCGCGAAAGGCGTCGTAGTTGAAGTGGTGATCCTTCCCGAGGAAGAACATTTTGCCATCCTTGCTGCGGCGGTTCAGTACGATATGCGCATGTGGATGTGCGCGATCTTGGTGTATTGCAGCAATGTAGTCGAATTGCGACCCCTCACCTTGAAAGAACCTCTCGCAGACCGCCTGGGTGATATCGCGCACCTCTTCACCCCTGGTTCCAACCGGGAATGCCATCAGCAGATGCGAGGTATGGCCAAGCTTGGGGCTGTAGCGCTCGTTCCACTGGTTCTCGAAGCGCCTCGCCACACGGTTGATCTCCGCCTCCGAGAGCTGCTTCTTCCCGTCATGGGTGCCGCGGCTGTCGAGGATATGGGTCGACTTCGTCGTGAGATAGGTGAGCTGCGCCCGTAGCTGCGCCCCGGTGTGGCAGCCCCCCTTGGAAATGGCCTTGAAGATCGCTGGCGAATAGCCGCGCGCGGCCCGGACCATCTGCGCGCCCCTGGAAAGCCCCTGCCAGGATCCCGAAACCCGGCTCCAGCCGCGGTCAAAGAGCGCCGGGTCGATGCCCCGGACCCGGTCACTCCGCGCCATTCGCATCTCTCCCGGCGACGAGGCCCGCCAGGGCAGAGCTGATCGCAAGATCCAACACGCTGCGCCGCGCACGCGACATCTCCTGGACCTGGTCAGCCAGGTCGAAGACCAGACCTGCAAGGGCGCGGACGTCACGGTGACTTGAGGCCGGGTAGGACAGTCTCTCGCCCCGCACCTTGGCCTCGTTCAGACGTCGCGCGATCTGGTTCACGTTGTTGCCGACCCGGTTGAGCGCGGCGCCGAGGCTGCGCAACTCGTCGCACATCTCGTCGTCGGGCAGGAAGACACCTTCGGCCGCCAGCATCAGGCGGCGCATGGCATCCGAGCGGTGCGCGATCCCGCGCCGCGACAGCGCCGCGTCGAACCGGCGCAGGTCGTCGTCCGAGACCCGGATCCCCACAACCCGCGAACGGCTGCCGTTTGCTGTCTGACGCTCATCCCAGTGGTTCACCACGTTGTAAATCGTCTTCAGGCTGACATCGTAGCGCGCGGCCAGAGACGCCGCGGAGATGCCGTTCAGGCGCTCCTGGGCGATGGTCGATCGTTCGATCTCTGAAAGTCTGCGACGGCGGGGCATTTTGAAGTTAACGTTCCTATTTCTTGCCAACTTCGTACAAGCCCGCCGACTCCCAACGCAAGTGGAGTCGGCCATAAGGGCTTGTACTCAATGTAGAAAATCGCCCTGCAGGGGCGATTTGACGTCTTCTGCGGAGTGCATCCCGCGCGCTGCATCCTGCAGCCCGCGAGATGCGCTTCGCGCCCCGTCTTCCGCGTTCCGCGGCCCGTATCCCGTCTTCTGCGTGCCGCCTTCTGCGGGATGCGGTCCGGCGTTCCGGCCCCCGTCTCACGTCCAGTGCGCCGCGTTGTCTGATGGATGTGCAGCGCAGCATGCCGGATGCGCACTGGTTCTCGTCGGATGTCGGACGCCGGATGCGTTCCGCGCCCCGGACAGTGCGACGCGCAAACTGGCCCCCGTTCAACGCAGCCCGCGCAATGCTTGACCTCCACAACTGGTCGGGATACCGACGTGGCAATCGTTTTGCGACGTTTCACCATTTTTGCTGGAGATGCCAGATGCCCAACGACAACCTCGTGGTGATCGCCGCGATGGCCCGGAAAGGGGGGAGTGGCAAGACCACGCTCTCCCGTGCCCTGATCAGCGCGACCGTCGCAGCCGGACGCCGGGTGATGCTCATCGATACCGACAGCACAGGCGTGCTGTCGTCCTGGCACGCGCGTGCCGAAGGAGCGGGGTATGGTTCACCGCAACTGCGCTCGTCGGTCGCCGGGAACGTCGGCGACGTCGACCGGATGATCGAACAGGTCTACCTGGACGGCACGGCGGATTTCATATTCATCGACACCGCCGGTGTGGGGGCCGAATGGTCAGACGAGATCGCGGTGCTCGCAGATCACATCGTCACCCCGGTCATGCTCTCGACCTCGGATTTCGACGTCGGCGGCCAGACAGTGGATTGGTTCCGGCAGCTCGCGGCGCGCGTCGACGACGCCTCCGCGCTGCCCCGGCACCACGTCGTCCTGAACATGGTCGACCCGAAGACCACCAAGGCGGATGCGGCGCTGATCGAGAGTGCAATCGGGATGTTCCCGCTCATCGAGACCGTGATGCTGCGCCGGAACGCCTACAAGGAAATGGACGAGAAGGGGCTCTTGCATGCCATCGCGCTGCAGAAGCAGACCGATCCCAACCCGCTGATGCGTCCCCATGTCCGCCACATGGTCGAGGCCCTGGAGGAAGCGACCGACATTCTCAACAATGTCCTCGCGGCCTGACGAGATGCGCAAGAAGATCCCCACGATCACGCGCCCGGACCCCGGCTATGCCGCCGGTCTGAAGGTCTCAGCGCCTGTCGAACCGCAACCACGGGAGGAAGCCCGATCTGACCTGGAAGGAACCGGGCAGACACCTGCAGGCGAGGGGTCAGAGCTGATGCCGCCCGAACGGCCACCGACGCCCCATGCGGAAGCTGTCCCAGATGTCGTTGATCCTTCGCCAGGTGTTGCGCAGCCTCAATCCGTGCGGACCCGGAAGGTGGATGTGCGGGTGACCGCTCTGGAGCGCCAGGCAGCTGACCTGAACGCCTGTGGTATCAATCCGGCCCATGTCGTCCGGGCCGCGCTGAGGCGTGCGACAAAGCAATGGCAGCTGGAACCGGAGTTTGTTTCGCCGAAGAGCGACCGGACTGCGAAACCATCTTCCTGGAGGATGCGCACGACCGTGGCCGTGGACGTTGAGGCCCTGACCGCGATCATGGCCACCGAGGATCCGCTCGATGTCTGCAGCAAGTGGTCGCTGATCCGCGGCCAGCTGGAACCCCTAGTCTGGATGCAAATCGACGCGATCCTCGTCGAATTGAGACAAGACTTTGATCCCGGCGAGCGAACCGGGGCCATGCCACAGTGCGGCCGTGGGCCCGGGGACGACGTCGAACCATGACAATATTTACTAGGCAGCGCTCCGGCTGGCACGCAGGTCTTGCCAAGCAGTTCTCACTTTTGGCACCTGAAGGAGATTAGCGGTTCAAGAACCGCGAAACGCGCATGCCAGTGAAGATGATGTATGGTGGCAGCGTCAGCGAATAATGACCGCAATTCAGCCGTTTCACATCCGGCATTGAATCAGCGCCTTCCAGCCGGCGAACAAGCCTTTCTGACAAGGCCGGCAGTACAACCCGATCCCTCTTGGCGAGCACGATCTGCACATCTAGGTCCGGTCGGGCCAGTTTGGTCGCGTGGTTTTCCAGATCGAGCGGTGCCCAAGCACGCTGGAGGTCGGACAATTCGATCCTGCCTTCGAGACTGGCCCGGATGTGTCGTGTCGCGCCACCAGTCCAAACCATCTCGGCAAGGTCTCCGGCAGTCAGGAGTAAACTGGCCTTTTTTACCGCGGGTTCATGAGCTGCAACGAGTCCGGCCACCCAAGAACCCAGACTTACGCCCAGGACAGAGACCTTTTCGTACCCGGCGCGTTGCACAATCCGGATGAGCTGTCGGCCATCGACAACCGCCTGCCGAAATGACTGAATCGTCCTGCCGAGGTTCGGGCTGAGCATGTGGTCGGCATATGTTGAACCTGGGCGGCTGCGCTCAAGGTGATACGGCAGGGCCATCTCGAACACGGAAATTCCGTGCCTGGAAAAGAACCGGGAAAGCTGCGCGTTGCGCGATGACGCGTTCCAGTGGTGGAAGACCAACAGTGCGTGGTCGCGCCGCTTTGAGCGCGTCAGTTGCGCGTGCACCAAGTTGTTTTCAGTAGTCTCGGTCAGAATGTCCGAAGGGAAGCGCAAGAACCCGCGATCCCAAATCACATCGAGAAGAGCACTTGGTGGGCTGAAAAAAGCATCCGACGCCGACGCCGCCCGCTCGGCAGTTTCGCAGAATGCACCAATATCGGTCACGACTTCCGTTTCCGGGAAAGCAAACTCGGGTGCGAGAACCAGATCCGTGACCTTCTTGACGTCATCACTGCGCCGCGTTCTGCGTTCATCCCACCGGTCGAGCCACCTATAGTACATAGCCTTCTCCTTGTGCCGGCTTTCGGCGAAATCCGAAATCGGGGTCGACCAAGGCATGAACGGCGACAACAACGCTGGCCACGAGCAGGAGCGAGAATCCGGGGATGGAGCCGAGCAGCAGGTACACGGCCACCTGAAAGACAATGATCAAGGTGGTTCGCACAGTGGAATTTCCGACGCACCCTGACGTGCTGATCCTAACTTTTCCATAAAGATAGACACCGCACACAAGAATCACGACGAGCAGGCTCGTGTAATTCGTCGGAGAACTGACGTTGTCCCATTGGACAGGGTCCACGGATCGCGGCAATAACGCACGCGCATCCGAAACTAGCCATTCTAGGATATTCGGGGCAGATGTAGCGAGATATAGGGTTTGGAGCTTCATACAGGTTGCGATTAGCAGGCCGCCAATCGTGCAACGCGCGATGCCTTTCAGGATTCTCGAGCCAATGGCATCGCCATCTGGTATCGGATCATTTTGATGATCCGTTATAGCAGTCCGGATCTGGACGAAGTCATCCACCAAGCTCACCAGCAGGATCAGACCTGCGATGAGCAGGTAGAAACAGATACTCATATAAAGATAGGCAAAGCCCGTGAATGCCGCTTGTTGCAGAATTTCTGTCGGATCCTTCGACGCAAGAGCCGTGGACCCCCAATCAATCGCGTAGTTTCCCCCTCCGTTCAGCAACGGTAGAAGCCGCACGCTGACCCACTGAAACACACCGGCGAAGCCGATGCATACCAAGAAGACCACCCAATATGTATGAGAAAAGGTCTCGACCTTGTCCGCCCATTCTCCGTCGCGGTTGCGGTCGCCAATGGCGGACAGGAGCCGACCTCGGTTACCGTTCTTCCATGCAGTAACTTGTTCGGCGATGATCCCTAGGAAGAGGGGGAGCAACAAGATGAACAGGACAGTCCAATTGGGAGCCCACAACAGGCCGACCTGTTTGGCCACTCCGTCTTCGCGGAGATAAGTGATGTCGTGGATCGACAGAAAGTACGACACCAATTGAAGAATGACCGCACCTGCGAAAATCGTGGCCGGGAGATTCAGGAGTGATCCTCGAGAAAAAAGTCCCTCGGTACCGCGAGCGAGGCCGAAACCACGCGCGGCGTCGCCAGCTTTAGGCGCCTCCGATGCTGGAGCTTCATGTTTCTCATCCCCGCTCGCTGTCATTTCGCGGGTTGCGCCACGCCGGCTTTGGCGTCGCTTGGCGGTGAGGCGAGACTGGGAGGCGCTCAACTCGGCTTGCCAGGCGCTCGCGGCTTCAGGGTCGTTGCAGCCGAGCACCCTGGAGAGCCAGCGGATGTTGTTGGCGCTGATGCCCTTGTCGTTGGCCTCGAACCAGAGCTGCACTGTGCGGAGGTCAATGCCTTCCCGATTGGCCTCGATCTCGGAAATCGCGGCGGCAAGCAGATCAGGGGTCCACGGTCCTTGGGGGCAGCCATCTTTGTCGACAGGCCGTCCTACCCCGGCCGCAGCGACGCGCGCGAAGAGCACCTTGAAGTCGTCTTCGGACCTTACCGGCGGAAGAAAAAATTTCCGTTCTTGATCAGTGACATACTGGAAAGCTTTTCGGCTTGTTTCGGGAGGCTTCGTATCAGGCCGTGATCTCAGGGTTGGTCGACGGCATGTAGCGCCATCGATTGAGGGTCGCAACCGGACTCTCGCCAGAGTTGTCTCTTGCCGGTGGACAGAACGCCACAACAAGCAGTTCTCCGCCGAATTTTGACGACCCGCATCAAGAACCGGAGATAGAAAATGGGAATGACGAACCAGCAGCGAAGAGTAGGTGCGAAGAACTCCGCACATTCACAGCGCCTCACAGGTGAAGCCATCATGCGAATACGTTGCAAGAGATCCGAAAGGGTGGTGGGCTACTTGTACCAGTGGAACAATGGCGACCTGCAGCCTGCATGGCTGAACGAAGCCATGACTGACGTGCGATACGAACCGATGGTCGACGCAGCCTGATACGCGTTCCCATCGTCTAAGGGCAAAAGCGCTGCGCGATATGGCCAGGCGAGAAGCAACTTGCGCTGAGTACCCTCAGCACCAACATATCTCAGTTGTTGATATGATCAAAAGCTGTCGGCTGAATGACCGGCCGGCCAGCGAGAAAACTGCGCGGCCCATGCGCGGCCGGTCGGTTTCGAAGATCACCTGAGCGCCGGAAACCCCCGAACACACTGCGCCTACGCGAGCACCATTGAGGCCACATAGTTTTCGATATCTGTTAGGGCAGGGTGCGTTCGGCCAATTATGCCCGAGGCCGCGCGCGCGACATGGTTTGAAATTTGGCTACGTGATTGCTCGATATTGTTATTAATATCAGAGTTTTACCTAAAATCTGATAATGCGTTTTATGTAAAACACGGCGGGAAGCGGTCACCCGCTGCAAGCTGCACCAATGACCGCTTCCGGTGAAATCGTTTACTGATCCGCCGGCACCCAATCCGGCAACGGGGTTCCCCCGGTATACTGGTTCTCGGTGGGATTTTCCCCGAAGAGTACATATAGGTCGGTCGGGTCTGAGTTCAGCTCTTTTTGCAAAATGGCGGCAATGGCGTCCGTCAGCGCCTTCTTGCGACCAGCGTCCCGGCCAGGGCGCAGATCTACCGTGACCAGCGGCAGGCCGTCCCCGAGAATGCCGAATGCCTCACGCACGGCGACGTAATCGTATTTGATTTCCTTGGGGGCAAGCGTGTCGAGCACGGCTTGTTTCACACCTTCGCGGATGCGAGTTTTGGTGTCATAGTCGGTGCCTTCGGGCATCTCGACGCGGATAACGGGCATGGAATTCTCCTTGGTTTGAGGTTTTGTTTCAGGTGTTCAGTTCGAGAGCGTAGTCCGCGACATCCTGAAGAGATGAGCCCATGCGGTGCGGCTCGACACCAAGGCGTTCCAGGGGAAGGCCGGTGAAATCACTGTCGGCCTTGTTCTGCTGGACTTCTTCGTTCTGGGGCGCCGCCTGCGCGGGCCGGTTGCGGATGCGGTCTTCTATCTGACCAACCTTGTGATCGTCGTGAGTATGCTGGTCGCGGTCTATGTCCACCTGCACCCGAATGTTCCGGCCGAGGTGCTGCCGTTCCAGTCCAAGCCGCCGGTTGTCACCCTGATCATGCTGGGGCTGGCTCTGGTCAACGCCTGGCTGCGCCGTCGCAACACCACCTCAGTCGCAGCTTGGGCCTGACGCGCCAACCGCGACAAAGAACCGGCACCTCCCAAACTGGTCGGGCCTTTGCCCGGCCTTCCTTTCATCAGCAAGCGAGACCCGAAATGACCGACAGCACTTTTACCCACGCACCTCAAACCAAGCGTTCCGTCTCGGCCAAAATCGCCATTGCCTTGTCCGTCATGGCGCCGGTGGTAGCGATCCTTACGGGGGTCATGACATGGGCCAACACAGGGTTTGGAAACGCCTTCCTTGCCGACTGGAGTGTCTCGTTCTTGAAGGCCGTCTTCGTCCTTATGCCTTTTGCCCTGATCGTGATGGGCCTGCTGGCGCGGGTGATCGAGTCCGCGCTACCAAGAGTATCGCACCTGGGCCAGAACCTCGTCCTCGCGATCTTCATGGCTTTTGTCATGCAATCCCTGATGGCCGGCATTACCGCCGGAACCACGGCTGGATTCGGCGACGCTCAATACTTTGCCAGCCTCTGGTGGAACGCACTTGTCACCTCCTTCCCGGTCGGATTGGCCATGCCGCTGGTCATGACCACTTTGATCCGGCCACGCCTGATCGCCATTCTGCGTAGCTAATCTCACATTTGAGTGACCGCTCAAGAATAATATTGAGCGGTCACTCAAGAAATGCTAAATCTCCGTTACCGAAACCCTCTTCCATTCAGGAAAACACCATGGCTGACTTCACTATCCAAAACATTGAAACCGCTCCCGAGGCCGGCAAGCCTCTGCTGGAAACCTCGTTGAAGAACAACGGTCGTATCCCCGGCCTACATGGCACCATGGCCGATGCCCCGCCGCTGCTGGCCGCCTATAATTATGCCCACCAGCAGTTCCTTGCCACCAACCTGACGGATGAAGAAAAGACCGTGGTCTGGCAGACCGTGAACGTCGAGCAGAACTGCCACTACTGTGTCCCGGCCCATACCGGCATCGCCAAGATGATGAAGGTCGATGACGCCATCACCGAGGCCCTGCGCAACGAGTCCCCGCTGCCGACCGCCAAGCTCGAAGCGCTTCGTAACTTCACCCTGCTTGTTGTCCGCAACCGTGGCTTTGTCGACGAGGCGGATACTCAAGCCTTCCTCGACGCAGGTTTTGAGACCCGCAACATTCTCGAAGTGATCCTGGGCGTGTCGCAAAAGGTGATGTCGAACTACACCAATCATTTCGCCCAGACTCCGGTCGACAAAGTGTTCCAGAAGTTCGCTTGGGAAAAGAATACCGCTGTCGCGGCTGAATGATCCTCTCGGGGCGGCTGGCATCCAGCTGCCCCTTCTTCGAAGGAATCCATAAATTGAGCACTACTACTACGCAATCCGTGTTTGCCGATATCTGGCGCTCGCTTCGGGCCCTGCCGATCTGGGTTATCCTTTGGATGAGCCTCCTTCTGGGGCCCGTCAACATGGCCAGCATCGCCTTTCTGTCCGAACCCAAAGGCATCCTGATCGCCCTGTTGGCCCTTGGTGGTATGGCGGCCAGCATCACGACCCTGATCCTGCATCGCGGGTTTTCGAAACGGGTCTCGGGCGGGCATGTCTTCTTCTGGACGCCGCTGGTGCTGATCTTGATCTTCGCCAGACCGGTGGCAACGGGCACCTATGATGCCTATCTGACCATCCTACTGGCCACGAACCTGTTTTCGTTGGTCTTCGACATCAACGACTTGCGCCTTTGGCTCTGCGGAGATCGCCACGTTCTTGGGCAGGAACAAAGGAAACCGTCATGAGCGAACCGCTGCGTATCGACATTGTCTCTGACGTCATGTGCCCTTGGTGCGTGATCGGGTTTCGCCAGCTGGCCCGCGCATTGGAAGAGACCGGAACAGCCCACGAAATCCACTGGCATCCGTTCGAATTGAACCCGCAGATGCCGACCGAGGGCCAGAACCTGCGCGAGCATATCATCGAAAAATACGGCACCACGCCCGAGCAGTCCGAACAATCCCGCCGCCAGATGACCGCCATCGGTAATGAACTGGGTTTCCCTTTCCGTTTTGCCGACGACATGCGGATGCACAATACCTTCAATGCCCACCAGTTGCTGCACTGGGCCCGCGAACTGGGGCGGGTGCATGATCTGAAACAGGCGCTTTTCGCCGCGCATTTCACCAACCTGCGCAACCTGTCCGACATCTCGGTTCTGGCCGATGTGGCGGGGGAAAACGGGCTGGACGGGGCCGAGGCGTTGGCCGTTCTGCAAGATCAGCGTCACGCCGATGAGGTCCGCGCACATGAGGCGTTCTGGCAGAAACAGGAAATTCAGGGCGTGCCCGCCGTGATCTTTGACAGCCGGCACCTTGTCACCGGCGCGCAAGGGGTGGAATGCTACACCAGCATTCTGAACCAACTTGCTGAAATGAAGGACTGATTCATGCCCCGCACCGCCAGCTATGACCGCGACGCCGCCCTTGAGGCCGCCATGACCCTGTTCTGGCGCAAGGGCTATCACGCGACGTCGCTGAAGGATCTGGAAGCCGCGCTGCAACTGAAGCCGGGCAGCATCTATGCGGCCTTTGAGAGCAAAGAGAACCTCTATCTTCTGGCGCTTCAGCGGTACTTTGAACGATCCCGCCAGGGGTTCCGCGATCACATGGCAAGGGCTGCCTCCCCGCTTGCAGGGCTGGCCGGGCATTTTCGATCATACGCCGACCTCGCCCCAGAAGACGCCTCTCGCCAAGCATGCATGCTTACCAAGACACTTGTTGATACCAAAACGACGGACCCGAAAATCGCCGAGGCGACACAGATCTACCTCGACCAAATGCGGGAAGAATTTGCCCGAGCCTTTACAACCGCCCGCCAGATGGGAGAGCTGCCGCCGAATGCTGACCCGGATCGCCTTGCCCGCCGCTTCCAGGCAAACGTCACGGCCCTGCGAGTCGAATTGCATCGCGGAACGTCAAGAGGCGACATCCAAGAGCTGTCGGAAGATATGGCTCAAGAGATCGAAAGCTTGCACTCCAAGCTTTAGCAATTTGCCCCGACCATAGCGTGTCCTTTCTGCGCCGATGAACCTCAGCAACTGAACAGCTCGCTTTTCCCATGGACAAGTCAGAACCGGACATTCCTCACGGAAACGCCAAATGGCCGGTAAGGGCCGTTCGTTACTGCGTCAGAGGGCCCGCCAGAAAGTGTAGCGGCGCTTGGAACCAAAGACGAAAAAGCCCGGTTCAAAACGCGACACGTTTGCCGAGCTGGATCTCGACACCACCGCTTTCGTCAATTTCGTGGGAAACAAGCTCATAAACGGCAATCAGCTTGCCCGAACCGAATAGCTCTTGATTTTCCGTTTTCCCGCCATGTCTGACAATGGCGTACTCGCTCGTTTTTAGGGCGTCTATAAACTGTTCATACTTTTTTGAAAAACTGTACCGAGGTCCCTTGAAAGGGTCTCTGTATACTTGGTTGGCATCAATTCGTGCGCTGTGCAGTACCGGTGCGTTACTGAGTTCACCCTGAACAACGCCCATCCCACTGTTTTTGCGAGATAATGCGGTATTTCCCTTAGGTTTTGGATGCAGCATTCGGTATTATTGCAGCCGGAACCCTGCAATTTCGAGCTGTGATATGAAGCCCAGAAAGCCTCCCCCGGAACAGGATGATCTGCTGCGCGCACGACTGGTCGAGATGATCGACATGCGCCACGAGCTGGTGAAGCTCGCCACCCTGATCGACTGGGAGGTCTTTGAGCGGGAGTGGGCGGGGCTGTTCCCGTCCTCAGTCGGTCGCCCAGCCACACCGACCCGCCGGGTCGCTGGGCTCTTCTATCTCCAGCATGCCTTCCGACTGTCCGATGAAGCCGTCGTGGCGCGGTGGGCTGAGAACCCATACTGGCAGCATTTCTGCGGGGAGACGTTTTTCCAGCACCGCCTGCCAATCGACCCCTCGTCGATGACGCGTTGGCGCAACCGGATCGGCGAGGAAGGTGTCGAGTGGCTGCTGACCGAGACGATCAAGGCCGGACAGCGCGCCGGAGCGGTGCAGGATGACCACCTCAAGAAGATCACTGTCGATACCACGGTGATGGAAAAGAACATCGCGCACCCCACCGATGCCCGGCTTTACGAAGTCGCACGGCGCAATCTGGTCGGGCTGGCCCGCGCGGCTGATATCAACCTGCGTCAGAACTACAATCGCCTCGGCCCCCGGCTGTCCGGTCAGGTCGGCCGCTATGCCCATGCCCGCCAGTTCAAGCGGATGCGCAAGGCCCTGCGTCAGCTCAAGGGCTATACCGGCCGCGTGCTGCGCGACATCGAACGGCAGATGGACACGGTGGCTGAGGGACCGCTGAAAGCGCGGGTAGCGGAGACGACGGCGCTGGTGAACCGGCTGCTGGCGCAGAAGCCGAAGGATCGCAAGAAGCTCTACAGCCTGCATGAACCGGCCGTGGACTGCATCTCCAAAGGCAAGGCGCACAAGCGCTACGAATTCGGCACGAAGGTCAGCGTCGCTACGACCACCGAAGGCGGCTTCGTCGTCGGCATGCGCGCGCTGCCGGGCAACCCTTACGATGGACACACCCTGCACGAGGCGCTGGAACAGGTGGAGATCCTGACCGACCGGCGCCCAGACATGGCCTTTGTTGATCGTGGCTACCGGGGCCATGGCGTCGAAACTGTAAAGGTTTTCATCAGCGGTGCGAGGCGCGGCGTCACCAGGACGATCGCAAAACTGCTGCGACGACGAAGTGCCATCGAGCCGGTGATCGGCCATATGAAAACCGATGGCCGCCTGACCCGATGCCCACTCAAAGGAACCGAAGGTGATGCCCTTTTCGCGGTCCTCTGCGGCTGCGGTCACAACATCCGCATGATCCTGCGCCACCTGAAGGTCTTCTGGTGCCAATTCATCTGGCTGATCACAATGCTCAGAGGGTTCACCCAAGGCGCCGGGCGACATCGGGAACTGCAAACCCCAGCCTGAAATCATTGATCAGGATGAACTACTGATATCGAGGCCTCGACCCTTGGCGTATCCGGTCCACGAAGATCGATACGCAAATCCGGAATTCAAATCTCGCATCTTGATCATGGCAATGGTCCTACACTGGGAAAGCTTGTGATTGGACGGAACCAAATATCGAACTTCAGTTGCCGACTACATCGTTCAGCGTCATATAGACGAACGTCAAGTATAATGTACTGCGACCCGGCACCTTCACCTCTTTCAAAGGTCGGCTTCGGGCCGGGGGTTCTTTGAAGGACGACCACAGTTCGCAACTTTGCAAAGCCAGCTCCCTGCGCATTGCCCCCACATGGGTCGAGTCATGCCGCAGCTACGGAAAAGTTCGCGTTTGTCCAATATTGCGTCTCGATTGGCGCACCGCCAGCTCGAACTGCTCTCCCCGATCATTCTACCTTTGTGAATTCCCGTTCCAGTACTGCCTGCGCGCGCTCAATGCCCTCGGGCGTCAGTGTCAGTGATTTCGTCTTGCGCCTCGGATCCTCGATCAGACCTTTGTTATGGAGCCGGCCAGTGATGGCCCAATCTACTCCCTTCCAGACCTGATCGCCGTAATGCAGCGTCAGGCTGAGGATCGCGAGAGCCGCATCATCAACCTTATCGATGTCGAGTGCCATCTCCGCCCCGTTTTCCTGTGTCTGCCGGTTTTTCGAAGCGCAACCCCGCTTCATGCATAACCCCGCCGCTTCTTCATCGCGGCAAGTTTCATAAGCGCAGTGACAGCGCGCCCTTCATCCGGATGCTGCTCAATCATCATCTGCCCGCGCGCGCAAATGCGGCCCCATTCGCGCACCAGGCTGGCGCCCCCAAAGAGATCGGGCTGAATGCTCATGCGGTAAAACCGCCTCATGTTGCAGGCTGGATCGATCCGCCGAATCTGCAGGTCGGTCGGGAACACCTCAAGTTGAGCGACAGTGTGAGACATATCGGGATCCAGCAGGCTTTCTTCCATAATATCAAGTGGACGCATGCCCTGCCACCTTGATTTCCCGCGAGGGGAAAAGGGGGCTCACGCCCCCTTCTCGAACTTCATGACCGGGATGCCGAGCTTTTTGGCCTTGTCGGCGAGGTTCTCTTGGATACCGGTTCCTGGGAACACCAGAACACCCACGGGCAGCACATCGAGCATCGCGTCGTTGCGTTTGAAGGGGGCGGCTTTGGCATGCTTGCTCCAATCGGGCTTGAAGGCAACCTGCGTCACGCCCCTTGCCTCGGCCCATTTGGCGGCGATGAGCTCTGCGCCCTTCGGACTACCACCGTGCAGAAGGACCATGTCGGGATATTTGGTCCGGACCTGGTCGAGCTTACCCCAGATCAGGCAGTGATCGTTGAAATCGGTCCCGCCGGTGAGGGCGACCTTGGGGCCTGCGGGCAGCATCACCTCGGTCTCGGCGCGGCGCTTGGCAGCCAAAAAGTCGCGGCTGTCGATCAGGGCCGCGGTCATGTGCTGGCGGTTTACCATCGAGCCAGTACGGGGTCGCCAGGCCGAGCCCGTGTGATGGACGAACTCCGTGGCGGCGTGATCGCGCATCATGTCCATGCAGTTGCGCCGTTCGATAAGCGTCAGGCCTTCGGCCGTCAGGCGCTCGAGTTCGACGGATTTTACCTCGGAGCCGTCCTGCTCGCGCTGGAGGCGGCGCTGCGCCTGCTCGTTCTCATCGAGCGACCGCTCGATCCGGGCCGTCGCGCGGTGGAAGAGGTTGACCTGGCCCCAGAGCACCTCTTCGAGGTCGGGTTCCATGCGGGTGTCTTCCAGGGTCGCGACGAGGGCATCGAAGATGTCGGCGACGGCCACTGCGAGGCGCTGCCCATCGGGCATCGGGCGGGGATCGGGCTCATCAAAGGGACGGTAGCCATAGAGCTGCAACTCATCGAGCGCATGGGCGGTCTGGGATGCGGTATGGGCGGGTTCATACGCGTCGTCGTGGGTGTGGATCGTCATCGGTTTCTTGCCTCCGGGCCTGTCTCGTCCGCGCGACAACCCGCGCGGCCTTCATGGGCTGCGAAAGCTGTCACTGGGGACGCCCCTTCACCCCGCCTTCGGGGCCGGAACGCATGTGGAGGAGGGCGGCAGGCAAGCTATTTGTTTCGCGATGCAAAGCGGGGGCTCGTCCCCGCGGCGGAAATAGCTTGCCTGCCGCCCTTGATGGGGCGTCCCCTTTGACGGCCGCCTGCCCATCTCTTGAAGGCCGCTCGGGTGACGGGTGAATGAGATTGCCCGGGAAGAGGCAAAGCGACGGTCCAGCACCACGACAGGGATCCGTGACCCCTGCCCCGCTGTGCCTTGCCCGCCCCCTGCGCGATGCGCCTCAGCAGAACAGGCGATGTCGATCCTCGGGCCCGATCTGCCCCGCCAGATGCTGGCGCAGCGCATCCTTGCCGTTCGCCCGGAGATCATCGTTGAAATCCCCGAGTTGCGGCTCGAGCACATGGCACCCAATCCCGATCTCGATGGCTCTGGCGCTCAACCTCTCTGCCACGCGTTGCCCGGCCGGATCCCGGTCGATGGCGATGTAGAGGCGCTGTACCCCCTCCGGCAACTGGACCGCCCCGAGATGACCCGACGACAGCGCCGCCCAGACCGGAAGGCCGGGGGCCGCCTCGGACAGGGACAGCATGGTCTCGATGCCTTCGCCAACCGCGAGGATGTCCTCATGAGGGCTCAGCCTGACGGCATTGCCCAAGAGGTGACCCATGGCCCGCCGCCGCGTTTTGACTTCCGCCTTCCCCTGTCCGTCAGGGGCCAGCCAGGTACGATGCACGCCCTGCAAGGCCCCTGCCCCATCGGTGACCGCGGCGATCAGCGCCGGTCTGGGGATGCTGCGGGTCTGGCCCTCATCCCGATGCCAGCATGTCGGGTGGAAGCGCAGCGCGCTCATCGTGCCGCCTTGGGTGAGGCCCCGGGAGCGGAGGTAGGTGTCGGCAAGCGTGCCTGCGACCGGCATAGAGGCTGCAAACAAACGCGCCGCCGCAGCTGGCGTGCCACCGGGGGGGTTGGGCTTCTTCGGCACTGGCGTATTCGGGAGGACCGGCTGCGGACGGCCAAGATGCGCTCGGGCCTCAGTGAGAAGATCGGGAAAGCGGGAGATCCCCGTTCGCTCACGGATGATGTCCAGAAGATCGCCATGCTCGCCCGTGGCGCCGTCGGTAAACTTGCCGGCAGCACCCGGCCCAGACACAGGCCCGGTCAGCCGCACGAAGAGCGAGCGGCCGGGGTTGTTCTGCAGATCGCCCACGATCCAGTAGGACCCCTCCCGCCGTCCGGCGGGAAGGTAGGCGCGACATACGCTCTCTGCATTCTCCGCCAAAGCGCGGATCACATCTTCGGTTTCGGAATACATGGTTCAGCAACCTCCGCGTGCATGTAGCCCCGTCACAGGACAACGTGCAAGCAGACGATCCAGCACTTTGAGCCCGCTCGGATCCGTTGGGCAGAACAATCGCAGCTTCCAGCTGATGATCTCCGAGAATAAGCCATCGGCCTTGAGCCGGTCCTTGGCGGCCTCAGAGAAGCCCGACAGCTCGATCCGGTTGACGCCCATCACGCGAGACCGGTGCAGTTCCATGCCCTCGGACAGGCGCACCACAGTCTTGCCCTCCAGAACGAGGGCATGGACTTGCGCTACCGTCAGTTGCGGCGCATCGGCGGCCAGCGTGGTCGCGACCCAAGCGGGAGAGACGCGGCGCCCGATGATGCGTTGGCCATCGTCGGTTTGTAGTCGGTAGACGCGGGTCTCATCCTGCGGCAGCTGCTTCCAGATCGGCAGCAGCAGACCCGCCACGATGTGCAGGGTGGACTCGCTGAACTCCGGCACCTCGGCCAGTTCCGCGGTCCAAACGGCGGTGAAGGCCGCCCGATCTGCCTCAAGCCAGTGGCTGTCTTCCATGATCCTGGCAGGCACGGTGCTGGCGTCAGTCGGGCGGATCAGCCGCAGGCGGGGCTCGATGGTGCCATCGTCCAGCATCAGGCTGGTGGCGGGCACCTGCACGGCGGCCCGGCCCGAGCGGCTGTTGACCAGCAGGCGTGCCTTTGGGTCGTCGAGCCAGTCGAGCGCATCCGCGAGCGCTGTCGGCGTGTTGCGCCGCTTTTCTGCGATAGTCAGAAGCTGGGTTTCCGCGCCCGAACCAGGATGAGTGTAGATCACCCGCGCATCCGTGACGCGGAAGCTTTCGGCGCGCAGCGTCTCGAGGCCGAGGTCGTAGACGCCGGCCGCGATGGCGCCCTCGATCCGTTGGTCCAGCAATTCCTCGAAGGCCGAGAAGAGCACGGCCTGCATGTCGATCGTCAGCGCCAGCAGGCGATTGAGGAAGGTCGTGATCGGCGGCAGGCCATCCTTCAGCCCATTGTCATCGGTCAGGCTGAGACCGGTCGCGTCCTCGAAAGCCACAAGTGAACAGCCCGTCACATCGCCACGATAGATCCGGCGGTAGAGCTGGCGCAGGGCATCGCGGGCATAGGGGCTCTCTAGGTTGTCTTCGGGGCGGAACAGCCCCTGCCCGCCGGTCTGGCGCTGGCCGCGCGTGATCGCCCCGAGCGTGTCGAGGCGACGCGCGATGGTCGACAGGAACCGCTTCTCCGCCTTCACATCGGTGGCCACCGGCCGGAAGAGCGGCGGCTGCGCCTGATTGGTCCGGTTGGTGCGGCCCAGACCCTGAATGGCCGCATCGGCCTTCCAGCCAGGCTCCAAAAGGTAATGGACGCGCAGGCGCTGGTTCTTGGCGCCGATATCCGCGTGATAGCTGCGCCCCGTGCCGCCCGCATCCGAGAAGATCAGGATGCGCTTCTGGTCGTCCATGAAGGCGGCGGTTTCCGCGAGGTTGGCCGAGCCCGCCCGGCTTTCCACGACCAGCCGTGCCGCTGCCCCTTCGCCCTTGCGCACGATGCGGCGCGACCGGCCCGTCACTTCAGCCACGAGGTCGGTGCCAAAGCGCTGCACGATCTGGTCAAGCGCCCCCGGTACGGGTGGCAGAGATGCCAATTTTTCGATCAGGGCATCCCGCCTGCGGGCGGCCTCGCGACATTCCACCGGTTGGCCGTCACGCACCACAGGCCGGGACGAGAGATTGCCTTCGCTGTCGGTGAAAGGCTCGTAGAGCTGAACTGGGAAGGAATGGGCCAAGTAGTCGAGGACGTATTCGCGCGGCGTGATGTCGACCCGGATGTCGTTCCACTCGTCAGTCGGGATTTCCGAAAGTCGGCGGTCCATCAGCGCCTCACCGGTCGAGACGATCTGGATCACCGCTGCATGGCCTGCGGCGAGATCGGCCTCGATGGCGGCAATGAGGGTGGAGGTTTTCATGGAAGTGAGCAGATGGCCGAAGAAGCGCTGCTTGGCAGACTCGAAAGCCGAGCGCGCGGCGGACTTGGCCTGACGGTTCAGTGTGCCAGAATCTCCAGTGATGTTTGCAGCTTCCATCGCGGCGGCCAGGTTGTTGTGAATAATGGCGAAGGCCCCGGCATAGGCATCGTAGATGCCGCGCTGCTCGGGACTGAGCGCATGAACCAGCATCTCGTATTCGACGCCGTCATAAGAAAGCGAACGGGCGGTGTAGAGGCCAAGGGACCGCAGGTCGCGGGCGAGGACCTCCATCGCGGCAACGCCACCGGCCTCGATCGCCTCGACGAATTCCGCGCGGGTGGCGAACGGAAAGTCCTCGCCGCCCCAGAGGCCGAGGCGCTGCGCATAGGCGAGGTTATGCACCGAGGTCGCGCCGGTGGCCGAGACATAGACCACGCGGGCATTCGGCAACCTGTGCTGCAGGCGCAGACCCGCCCTGCCCTGCTGCGAGGCCGCGACATCGCCGCGCTCGCCTTTGCCTCCGGCGGCATTCGCCATGGCATGGCTTTCATCGAAGAGGATCACCCCGTCGAAATCCGCCCCGAGCCAGTCGACGATCTGATCGACGCGGGATTTCTTGGCACCCCGCTCTTCGGAGCGCAGCGTGGCATAGGTGGTGAAGAGAATGCCCTCGGTCAGCGGGATGTCACGTCCCTGCGCGAAACGCGACAGGGGCGTCACCAAAAGCCGCTCCTGGCCGAGTGCGGACCAGTCGCGCTGCGCATCCTCGAGGAGCTTGTCGCTCTTCGAAATCCAGAGCGCCTTGCGGCGGCCTTGGCACCAGTTGTCGAGCAGGATCCCGGCTGACTGGCGGCCCTTGCCCGCCCCGGTGCCATCGCCAAGGAAGAAACCCCGGCGAAAGCGGACGGCGTCAGCGGCATCCTCAGGTGCGGCCGAGACCATGTCGCCGGTTTTATCGACGCACCAGGACCCAGCAAGACGCGCAGAATGCGCCTCGCCCGCGTAGATCACGGTCTCAAGCTGTGCGTCGGAGAGCAGGCCGTCGCGCAGGACGGAGGAGGGCAGTTTCGGGCAATAGGTGGGTTTCGGGGGCGCGACCGAGGCCATGGCCGCCGATTGCACAAGCTTGGTCGGGTGCGGTTCCGCCCCGGGGATGTCGATCGCCTGCAGGCGGAAGGTCTCATAAATGGCATCCGACAGGCGCGCGCTGGCACCGTCCTCGGTCGCATCACGCAGGCTATAGGCGAGGTCTGCGGCCTCGCTCTGCGGAGCGGTGTTGGTGGCCGGTGTTGCTGTCGTAGCGCGAGAACCCGTAGGCGCGATGCGCTTGGTGGGGGCAGGATTTCCCGGGAAAGGGGAAGAGCGGTCCTGCTTCAACGGTGGAATCTGATCCAGTTCGAGACGCGGCGGGACATGGGCAGTGATCAGCGACATCAGTTTGGCGACATCAGGCGAAATCGGGCGCACCAGATCGGCTGTGATGCCGCCCCGCTTGCCACCGCGGCATTTGTCGAAGACCGAAATCCGCGTCTCAAAGCTGGTGCCGTGCTTGGCGAAGGCGGCACCGGACACCGCACCCGTAAAGACCAGATGCGCGGCCTCGCTCAGGCGGGCGAAGGTCTCGGCCCAGGCGGGTGCGTCGGGCGTGAAACTGGCTCCCGTGATGGCCACCAGCCGTCCTCCGGGCGCCAGACGCGCCAGCGCCGAGCGCAGATGCCGCGCTGTCGCCTCGGTGCTTCGGGCGTCGACATTGGCCACGGCCGAGAACGGCGGGTTCATCAGGATGACGCTCGGGCGCAGGCCCGCGTCGAGATGATCGTCAATTTGTGCGGCGTCGAACGCGGTGACCGGTCGACCCGGAAACAGGCGGCGCAGAAGGTCGGCGCGGGTGTCGGCCAACTCGTTCAGCGCGAGGCCGCCGCCTGCGATCTCGGCGAGGATCGCCAGAAGCCCGGTCCCTGCCGATGGCTCCAGCACCAGATCGCGCGCGGTGATTTTTGCCGCAGCCAAAGCCGCAAGCCCCATAGGCAGCGGCGTTGAGAATTGCTGGAACCGCTCCATCTCCTCGGATCGCCGCGTATGGGTCGGCAAGAGGCCGGACACCTTGGCAAGGATCGGCAAGAGTGCAGTGGGTGATCCGGCACGTGCCAAGAGCGCGCGGCCAAATTTCCGCAAAAACAGGACCAGCGCGGCCTCGCCCGCCTCATAGGCCAGTTTCCAATCCCAAGCACCATCCGCATCGGAGCCGCCAAAGGCGCGTTCCATCTCAACGCGCAGGCGCAGCGCATCGATCTGGAAACCCTGCGCCACATCAGGCTGCAGCGCCTCGGCTACGCTCAAGATCGCAGCAGCCGTATCGAGGGACGGGATGGGGACAACGGGTGCAAGCGCGCGCGTTTGAACAACAGGGACGAGATGGGTCATCGGGAAACTCCGGAATGAAGGACAGGATCAGGCCCGGACACCCTCTCTCGGGCACCCTCAGGCCTGACCTTCCCCGGCCCTCATCTTCCTCTCAAACCCCATGATTTCCGCAGGTGGCTCGCTTTTGTTCATGTTATGTTCTTTACTGAAAGCCAAGCTAGGAAGGGAGATCCCCGATGGAAAGCACCACTTACGCCCTGCCGGCAACGCCAAAGCAGATCGCCTATGCGCGCTCACTCGCCTGCGCAACCAGACGCTTCTGCCGTGGGAGGTTCAGCAAGACCGGCGCTCCTTGAGCGCCTGGATCGACGCACAAGCCAAGCTCACATCCGCGACAGCGCTGGACAGCCTGCCCTCGTCCAAACAGGTCGCCTTTGCCGAGCGTCTCGCCCGCATCAAGCGCCGCGCCGTCCCGGATGAATGTTTCCGCGACAAGGGGCTGATGTCGAAGTGGATCGACGGGAACAAGTGAAGCTAGACAGATCCTACGGTGATCGAGATTACTTCAGCCGATCGACAACGGATGCTCCACCCGCCCTTGCAAGCGCGATGAGGCTGGACTGGATCTTGGATGTGAAGACGGAACTGAACGTGCCTATGGGCGTGCGGTCCTCCCAGACATAGGACCGCTCCAGAATATCGGTGTTGATCTCGTCCAGCATGACCCATTTGCGGACATGGGTCTCCAACCCCACGCGCTGCGACTCGATCTGTGGCACCTCGATGCACTTGCGCGAGGGCAAAGGCGGCTGCGTCGTGATCGGCAGGATGAACACCACGGTCTCGCTATCGGACTTGGCGACAGTGACGGCGATACAGACCGGTCGCGTCTTGCGGCCCTCGGTCTCGCCGGCCATCTGTTCGCGTTTCCACAGGAACGGATAGCGGAAAACCTCTCCAGCGCTCGGCTTAGTCATCCAACTGAGTCAAATCCTGCTCGAGCCCTTCTATCATCAGCGCCTTGAGATCCTCTGGCATCTCGTCGATCATGTGAGCCTGCTGCGTGGCCCCCCGCGCGAGTTGCTGATACTGATCCATGCTCATCAGCACGAATTTCGGCTTGCGGTGCTTGGTGATCGCGATCGGCGACCGAATGGCCGCGTCAAACAGGTCACTGGTGTGCCGCGTCAGGTCGGCCGCTTTGAACTCGGGAAGCTCATGCATGATCGGGATCTCCATTTGTACAGAATATACATACTTTCTGGATATTTTGCAAGAGATGGGTTGCGACCTCCCCTGTGTCATCCGAACCGCCGCCCCCCTGCGGTGAAGGTGTATTCATTGGCGATGATGCCGTCCTCAACGGACTCGTCCGAGGTCAGGTAGTCGTATTCGTTCTGAAGCTGGCGGTAGAGCCAGCGGGCCAGGTCGCGCAGCGCCTCGACAACGGTCTCCTCTGCGTCCTCCGTGGGCGCCTGCCAGGTCGGGCTCTCGCGGGTGACGTCCACGGACATGGTGTATTCGTGGTAGTAGCGGCCCCGATGGCTGACCTCAGCAGCAAGCTGGTAAAAGTTGCGCCGCTGGATGGCCCGCAGCCGGTCGGCGATGCTGTGCAGCGTGGCGTCCGTCGGGGCGTAGTCCCGGATGCGCGCGGCCGCGCCCTTGGCGTGGCTGAGGTATGCTTCAAAACATGCCCCGTCCCCCTGGCTCCAGAACCCAGAGAACCAGATGCAGGGCTTGGCCCGCGTCCCTCCGCCCATCAGCCGCACGGGCATGGTTTTGAGCCGGATGCCGAGAATATCGCATATGCGCTCAAACTCCTCGTAGACCGCGTCCCACCTGTCGTCATGGGGCCCAAGCTCGCGATACCAGCTGCGCGCCTTTTCCTTGGCGACGTCGGAGAGTTCAGGGAACTGGTAGACTGTTGTACAGATGACCTCAGGCATCGA
Organism: Puniceibacterium confluentis; assembly: GCF_007923445.1. Taxonomy (GTDB): domain Bacteria; phylum Pseudomonadota; class Alphaproteobacteria; order Rhodobacterales; family Rhodobacteraceae; genus Puniceibacterium; species Puniceibacterium confluentis. The sequence goes on from NZ_VOJI01000020.1 coordinate 42,334, forward strand.
CGTCCTCCCCATTCAGCGCGGCGGCCAGCCATTCTTGCGTGCTGGTCCAGCCGATGGACTTGCGCGCGCCGAGATCGATGACATGCGCGCCGCCGCCGAAGGCGTCGAGGCGCGGACGGGAACAGGTCAGCCCGTACTGAAACCCCAAGAGGCCGGTGAGGTCGAGGTCTTCTGCCAGGCGCAGCACGAAGCGGATAACCGCCTCGACATCGCCGTGCTCGTCGTCATGGATCCAGAGCGTGTTGCCCTCGGGCGCGTCCTGGTGCGCAAGAGTGAAGCCCGAGACCTCCGGGTCATCGGCGTCCTGATCCGCGGCGCGCAAGCCCTGGAACAGGGCAAGGGCCCGGGCGGCCTTTTCGGGGCTGCCGACTTCGATCAGGCATGAGAAATGGGTGAAGTAGTCCGCCATGGGGACCTCCTGAGATTAAGAAACCCGGCCAAGGGGCCGGGCGCTGGATTAGAATGAGGGGATGAAGCCGTGCGATCAGCCAGATGGCGGATCGTCTGCGGCCTGTCGCGCTGCGTGGGCACAGAGCATCTGCCGGTAGAAGCGTTTGCGCGCCGTCCGGAAGCTGCGAACGGCGCGCGTGTCGGAGTGCAGCGCCCGGACCGCCGCGCGCAGAACTGTCTGGGGCGATGCCGTCGGCGGCAGACCGAGGCGCAAGTATGCGGGATCAGTCATGTCAACTGACTTTGACCACGGGCGAGGCGAGATGCGGATCGACCAGGGTTCGGGCCGGATGGCCTTCACCCAGTCGGCGAAGCTCGGGATGAAGCCGAGGTCTTCCTTCACGTGCTGTTCGCCGACCCAGCGGGTCGGGATGATGCGCCCGGTCGAGAGCGTGAGGGTCTGGCCGAAGATCGTCTCGGCCATGAATATGCCCTCGGCATGGCGGAGCGCCCGGTGCCGAAAGTCCGCAGTAATCTCCTTGCTGTGGTCGAACCAAGCATGCACGGCGATGAAGTCGTCGACCGTGCCGCCCCATTTCTTCACCGAGGAGAGGGCGTGGTGATAGGGATGTGCCATACCCGCCCCCTCAGAAATCATGGGTGGTGAGTTCGGACGAGGTGAAGCGCTCGTTGAACTCGAGATGGATGCAGCGGGCGGCAGCGTCGAAGCAGAACTCGCCCCAGGCGCCGTCGTTGTTCTCCCAGCCGCCATGGGCATCGGAGCGGAAGTCGTAGGCGAGTTGTTCGACAACATCCTCGAGCGACAGGCTGCGCATCTCGACCTCGGGGTCGTCCCAGGTCAGCGCGGCGTATTCGATTTCGGTGGCGGGGAAATCGACGGCGGTCTCACCGGACCATGCGCCGATGCTTTCGATCTGGCCGCTGTCTCCAGCACCATCGAAGGTGACAGTGACATGAGTGATGCCGGCGGCCGTGAGGCCATCGAAGAGGCGGTCCTTGTTGCCGGGGCGCAGGGCTTCGATCCGGGCCGCGCGTTCGGCATGCGCCGCGAAGATCTGCGCCATGTCGACGGTCGGGGGGGCCATCGGCGGCGCGAGGGTAGGTTCAGTCAGGTTCATCGGGTGTCTCCGGTAAGGGGAAGGATCGGAGCCGGTCCGGGCGATCTCTCTCCCCCGGACAAGCTCCAAATCCCCCCTGCCCTTCTCTGCCTCTCGGGCCTCACGCCGCGACCTGCAGCACCCGAGCAGCAAAGGCGCGCCAGAGCGGGTCGACGAGGCGGGCATCAAGAAGCTCAGCGCGGTGGCGCAGCCGTCGCGCCAGATCGGGCTCACCCCAGGCGGCCGTGCGGCCCGCCTGCGCGCGCAGCTGGCTTGCCTCGGTCACGACGCCGCGCGCCTCAGCCGCGCTCGTCACCGGGTGGCACCAGGCGAAGGCGTGGTCGCTGGCCGCCCCGGCCAGCACAAGGCGGTCGTCGCGGTCAAGGATCGCCAGAAGCTGGGGCGCGGCACCCGGGTCGATCCCCTCGGCATGACCGATCGCGCCCTGCATGGCCTCGGCCAGCGTCGCGAAACGGGCGAGGACCAGCGGGGCGGCCCGGCCCGACATGAGGTCAGCCGGTGCGCGGCGCGACAGTGTCAGGGCGAAGGGATGATCGGGATCGGTGTCGCCCAAGGGAAAATGCGGCGGGATGCCCCGCGCGTAGGCGGTCGGGTGGATGGGCAAGTGCTGGTCGAACATGGGAGTATCTCCGACGGCGCGGGAAGCCTCTCTCCCCGCCTCATCCGTCAAAAACCAAACCGCCGCCCTCTTCCTCGAAGGGGCGGCGGTGATGGGTCCGATGGGCCCTCAGAGTTTGCCGAGGGCCCGCAAACTCAGCTCCGTTCCGGCGCCGACGATGATGTGGTCATGCAGCGTCAGGCCGAGATACTTGCAGCCCTTCTGGATCTCCCTGGTCATACTGAGATCGGCCTCGGACGGCGTCGGATCGCCCGACGGGTGGTTGTGGATCAGGATCAGGGCGCAGGCGTTCAGCATCAGCGCCCGCTTGATCACCTCGCGCGGATAGACTGGAACATGGTCGACCGTGCCGGTCGACAGGAGCTCATCCGCGATGATGCGGTTCTTGCGGTCGAGATAGAGGACGTGAAAGCGCTCGATCGGTCCGCGGACGGTCAGTGCGCAGTAGTCCATCAGCGCCTGCCAGCTGCCGATGACCGAATTCTGGCTGAGGTATCGGCCAAGAATGTCACGGGCCTCGAGGACGACAGTTTCTTCCTGGGGAGTCATGGGCGTCTCGCTGAAATGCGCATACTGAAGCACCCTGCGCTTTCGGGGCATGGCCAGCGGCGTGCGTGTTGAGAAAAAAAGACTGCAGCGACCGCCCCGGTGTCGGGCGATCGCTGCATGGGCGCTTGGTCAGCCGACCCGGTCGAGGAGCTTCTTGGCGCGCCCCTCCATATCGAGGCGGGCATCCTGCTGGGTCTTGTCGCGCGCAAGCCGCGTGATCCCTTGCACGAAGTCGAAGATACTTTCCGGCGGGCGGCCCTCTTCCAACAGCACCTTCTCGATGATCTTGCCGGACTCTGCCTTCGAGAATCCACGCTTACGCAGGAAATCCGCGCGATCCTCATCGCTGCGTGCCACGATCTGCTGCCGCGCTGCCTTAATGCCGCTCACGAAGCCCTGTGGCGAGGAATTGGCAAACCGCGTCAGCGCCGGTGCCGCCTCATGCGCGAAGCGGGAGGCGGCGTATTTCGAATGCCGGATCCGGATCTCCTGAAAATCCTCGACGCCCCAGAGGTTGCGGTTCTGGCACACTGCCCGCAGGTAGAAGCTCGCCATGCCAAGGGTCTTGGCGCCCACCTCCGAATTCCAGCAGTAGAAGCCCCGGAAGTAGAGATCGGGGGAGCCGTCCGGCAGCTTGCCCGCTTCGATCGGGTTGCGATCATCGACCAGGAACAGGAAGACATCGCGGTCCGAGGCATAAAGCGTGGTCGTGTCGCGGCTGATCTCGACATCGGGGTTGTAGACCCCTGTCGACCAGTCCAGCACGCCCGGCACCTTCCAGCGCGTGTCGCCCGTGCCATTGCCCGCGATGCGCTGCACCGCCTCGACCAGCTCGTAGTCATGGATACGGCCGTAGTCCGGGCCGGTCACCGCGCGCAGTTCGGTGCGGCCGTCTTCCGTCTCGAAGGTTTTCACCTGCTCAGCGCGATGATTGGTCAGGCCATACTGCAGATTGATCCCTGCCAGCGGCGCGGGCAACTGCCGCATATAGGACGCCGGCGCGCCGACGATGCTGGCAAGCTGGCCGAAGGCCCAATGGGTGGGTGCAACCGGTTCATGCGCCTTCGGCAGGACCAGGTGTAGCCGGTCTGCGCTGTCGCGCACGGCCTCGACACGGATGTCCGCTGTCTGAACTACCCGGCTGCGGCTGCGCTCGGAGCGACCCTTCACATTGGCCCACAGATCGTCGAGCGACAGATACCGCTCGTCATCCGGCCGGTTGAACCATTCGGACGACACCCGCCCGTTCCGCTCGCCCTGGCTTACATCCACTTTCCAGCCACCAGCCCGCACCGGCTGTACAGGGTCCAAAACTTCCGCAACGCCCATCGGCATTCCTCCGCGACAGGCGCAGGGAGCCACTCTCCCAAGCCTTCAACCTGTCGCGAAAACAACCAACACCTCTCTGACTCTCAAACGCAGAACGAGGTCAAAGCACCGTCTATCGGCAAGCAGCCCGACACAGGCACAGTGACACCGGGTCCTGGTCTAATTGTTCGGTCTAGACTTCAAGTTTGCCACTGCATCAAGGAAGGCCTGATCCAGCACCGGATCGTCCCATTTGCCCGCGACAGCCATCCAGCAATCCAGATCCTTCCGGAAACTCGGATCGTCGCTCTTCATGTGAAACGTGAACAGGCGATTGACGATGTCACGCATCAGGCTTGCCAACTGGTCGTCGTCGATTTGGGCGGCTTTGGGCCACAGTATTTTCCGACCCTCGGCATCGATCACGATGACATCGGAATAGTCCCCCGTCCTGGTTATCGGCACCGTGCCTGCGTGCAGTTCTTCGAGGTGTGTATTTCGGATGCAGATCATCGCCATGATCTTCGCAAGGTTGGCTGCGATGCGGTCTTCGTCAGCGGGTTTCATGGGCAAATCCTCATATGATAGCGAAACATCGACCGCTGGCTTTTCTGGCACGAAGCCAAGATTATTCGTTGAGATAAGCCGTCCAGTTTTGCCGCGCATGCACAATACGCAGCACGTCCAGCCAGCTGTCTTCGATCCGATAGAGGATAAGATGGGACCCTGAGCGGTACACCCGCACCGGTGGGCGAATTTCGAGCCGTTCGCGCGCGATTTGCGGGTGTCGGACCAGAAGGGACATATCGCTGCCAATCGCGCGAATGTAGGTTTCGGCCTGGCCGACAGACCAGATGCGCACGGTATAATCCCAGATTTCGTCCAGATCGTTTAATGCTGCGGGAGACAGCCGGTATTCAGTGACCGTTCGTTTCGGCATTCTGATCTCGCTTGCGGGCAAGGAATGCTTCGACATCCAGATGCCGCGCGGGGCCACTGGCGATGCCCTCTTCGACGAGCTGCTGCAGCTCAGCAATGGCCTGATGGCGGTCCTGGTCCCGGCGGATGAGATCGCGAACGTAGTCACTCGCGTTGCTGTAACGCCCATCCTTGGTTTGCGCCTCGACCCAAGTCTTCATCGGATCGGGCAATGAAACATTCATCGTCGCCATGGTCATGATCTCCTTTTGGATGACGATGGCATAAATTGGCAAAGTTTGTCAACATTTGCGCCGGTGTCACCAGACCGGACCTGCCTGCTCACCGCGCGCACTGGACCCGGTTGAACCGCGCCGAGCCCGAGGGGGAGACCCCGTTCTCAGAACGGGATCTCGTGGTCGCGGTCGACCAGCTCGGGGTTTTCATTCTCGGCCGACTTCGGGCGGCTGAGAAAGTCGACCTTCTCAGCGATGATTTCGCAGCCGTAGCGGTCGTTGCCCATGCTGTCGATCCACTTGCTGTAGTGGATGCGGCCGTGGACGAGGACCTTCCACATGATCGTATCCTCCATTCCCCTAAATGGGGAGAAGCTGTCTACGAACCCAAAAGATGCGCTAGCTCGACAATGTCAGCCGCATCAGCGCCAGTAGACACTCTGTTGCTCATCATTTGGCCTATCACATATCTTAGCCGATCTACATCACCGCCCTTAGCAGCTTCTACGCCAGCAGCGACAAGTTGTTCGTGCAGACCGTCGTCAACGACCAGATGTCTCTCTGTTGCAAGAAGTTTCAGAATCTCAATCAAGAAATCTGGGGTTTCCGCCAGGACTTTCATCCGGATGCCATGCATTTCGCCCAGCGATCTTCGCGCGGAATCGAAATTCTTCTCACGAATTGACCGACGTGCCTTAACAAGCAACTTGTCGTGTCGTTCCGCATCGACCGGCTGTGCCGAGTCCCTCAATTCATCGAACGACAATTTGTTCAGTCCCGGCATCTGGTGGATCGGGTTCAGGATGAATCTGTCCGGTTCTGATGTCCAGATCTTGCAGGTGTATTCGTAGGGTGTGAGCCCGTTGAGGGTCTTGAGCCGACGCGCGAAGTTGTATGCTGCCATGAAGTCTGTGAGGTGCGTTCGCAGTTGATCATGGCTGTTGTAGTGGAAGCGTTTTACAGTGGCGTCCTTGATCGTGCGGTTC
>NZ_VOJI01000021.1 GCF_007923445.1 Puniceibacterium confluentis
GTCCGCGCCAAAATAGGCATGCCATCGATAATGAACCCGATAAACCTGCCCGACATGGGCAGAATGAATGGGAACTGGCCCTGGGGCGCATGGGTATGGTGCTGGCCTATGATCCCGAACCCAAGGTCTCGGTCGATTTCAACCACACCACGCAGTCGTCGATCTTTGCCCCTGACCTGACACGTGTGGTCGGCAAACGGTTGGTGCGGGTGATGGCCTGGTATGACAACGAATGGGGGTTCTCGGCGCGGATGGCCGATGTGGCGGGCGCGATGGGGCGGTTGTTGCACTGATGTCATGATGTACGGCTAGGCGTTATGCAGCGCCCGGGTCCGATGGGCCCGGGCGTTTTCGTGTCCGGACGATGTGGCGCGCCGGGTCGGTTCCGCAATCCGTGGCGCCGATGTCCGGCCTGAACCGGGGTTATAGGCCGTGGATCCGGCGGCGGTCTGCAACCGGCGATCCATGGGCGGATGTGTTTGCGCGCGCTATCCCGCACAACGCGTCCGGTCGAACCCCAGTGCCTGCGGGGACCCGTCCGCGATCCCTGCCGCAAAGGAACACGCATCATGCGACACCACCGTATCTGGGACCCCTTCCTTCGGGTCTTTCACTGGGCCCTTGTGGCCGGCTTCGTCTGCACTGCCCTGTTGACCGCGCCCGAGGGCCGCCTGCATCAGGATCTGGGCTATGTGGTTGCCGCCCTGATCGCGCTGCGGCTGGCCTGGGGAGTGTTCGGCCCGCGCTCGGCGAAATTTTCGGTGTTCGTGCCGGATTTTGCTGCGGTGATGGCGCATCTGTCGGACATCGCCACACGCCGCAAACGGGTGTACCTGGGACATTCGCCGCTGGGCGCGCTGATGATCCTGAACCTGCTGGCCAGCATCGCGCTGATTGCCCTGAGCGGATTTCTGATGACCACCTCCGCATATGCCGGAGCAAAATGGGTCGAAAGCCTGCACGAGACACTGGTGGTCTGGGCAACAGGGTCAATCGCCGTCCATGTCGGCGCGGTGCTGTGGGAAAGCCTGCGCACCGGGGTCAATCTGTCCCGGGCGATGATTACGGGTGTCAAAGATATTCCGAGGGATGCTAACATCGTTCCATGACACCACGGATCGCCAATACTCCGGCAACATTGATCATCGTAATCGCCGTGCAGAGCCTCTGCGCGGCGTTCTATCTTGCCGACCTCCTCTTTGACGGCGTCATGGAGGGCTGGGCGCAGGTGATCCAGGGCGATTTCTTTTTCGAGGCCGCGGCCACGCTGGCACTGATCGCCGCGGTCGTGGTCGAAACCCGCTTTCTGATGGATCTGCTGCGACGCAAGGCCTATCTGGAGCGGCAGGTGAGCATCGCAGCCGGGGCCTTTCACGACATCATCCTCGACCACTTCAGCCTCTGGGGACTGACCCCGGCGGAACAGGACGTGGCGCAGTTCACCATCAAGGGCATGAGCATCACTGAAATCGCCGCCCTGCGGGGATCAGCCGAGGGAACGGTAAAGTCGCATCTGAATGCGATTTACCGCAAGGCCGACGTCTCCGGACGCGGCGGATTGCTGTCCCTGCTGATCGAGGACCTGATGGGCAGGCCGCTTCTGGCGCAGGCCCCGGCAGAACAGACGTGACAGCCGCCGGGGGCCGTGGCACACCGATGCGAAGAATGCGGAACTGCAAGGGGCTTGTCAGCCATGACCAATTCGATCGCGCTGACGTTGGCGGTTCTGCTCTGTGCGCTGATCATCGGGGACTACATCGTTTACGGGGCCGAGCATCTGCTGTTTCTTGGTAAGAAGTTTTTCGGGCTGCTCGACTGGATGGCATTCTGGCGCTGATCACGGGATCACGCGGCGCGCCCTCTCTTGACTTGAGCAGGTCATTTTGATTGTTAGCGGTAACGGATTTTCGGACCCGGCGGTCCGGCCGCGTAAACGCAAGAGGGAGGGAGCATTCCCATGACCACCAAGGTTGCCATCAACGGATTTGGACGGATTGGCCGCAACGTGTTGCGTGCCATCATCGAATCGGGCCGCACCGATATCGAGGTTGTCGCGATCAACGATCTCGGCCCGGTCGAGACAAACGCCCATCTGCTGCAATATGACAGCGTGCACGGTCGGTTTCCCGCCGCGGTCAAGACCACGGAAGACACCATCGACGTAGGCCGTGGTCCGATCAAGGTGACCGCGCTGCGCAACCCCGCCGACCTGCCCTGGAGCGACGTCGATGTGGTGATGGAATGCACCGGCATCTTCACCTCCAAGGAAAAGTGCCAGGCGCATCTTGAAAATGGTGCCTCGCGGGTTCTGATCTCCGCCCCCGGGACCGATGCAGACAAGACCATCGTCTACGGCGTCAATCACGGCACCCTGACCAAGGACGACATCATCGTCTCGAATGCCTCCTGCACGACAAATTGCCTGTCGCCGGTTGCCAAGGTGCTGAACGATGCCATCGGCATCAAGCGCGGCTTCATGACCACAATCCACAGCTACACCGGCGACCAGCCGACGCTGGACACGATGCACAAGGATCTTTACCGCGGCCGGGCGGCGGCGCTGAACATGATCCCGACGTCGACCGGCGCGGCCAAGGCTGTCGGCCTGGTGTTGCCCGAGCTCAAGGGCAAGCTGGACGGTGTGGCGATCCGGGTGCCGACTCCGAACGTCTCGGTTGTTGACCTGACGTTTGAAGCGACACGCGACACCACGGTCGAAGAGATCAACCAGGCGATCCGCACCGCTGCCGATGGTCCGCTCAAGGGCATTCTCGGCTACACCGACCGCCAGCTGGTCAGCATGGATTTCAACCACGACCCGCACTCGTCGATCTTCCACATGGATCAGACCAAGGTCATGGAAGGCACGATGTGCCGGATCCTCAGCTGGTACGACAACGAATGGGGCTTTTCCAACCGGATGGCCGACACGGCCGTTGCGATGGGCAAATTGATCTGATCACAGCTGCGGCAGCCAAGGAAAGTTTTCCGCGCTGTCGCAGGCTCGGATCCTGAGTGAACTCATCACCCTGCGGGTGGTGACGGACCGCACCGGCACCCTGCCCGTCCTTCTGTTGGTGACCGCCGGACTTGACGCCGCCGCCCGCCGGGCGGTGGCGTTCTGCCTGATCGCCGAGTCCTTTGCGCTGTCGCTGTTGTACATTGGTTGGGCGCAGCGGGCTTGAGGCGCGGGGACTCAGCCTGACGTCGCTCCGGAACGCCGGCGGAATGGCGCTGTTCCCGTTCGCAATCAGCAGGATCTTTGGCCCCGGCCAAACCTGACGCGGATCCGGCGGGCGCCGGAACTGCATACCGGACGGCGATAAATCCTGTGGCCCACCCTCCGACCGCCGCAACAGGGCGATGCCGGGGGTGTTTCCTACCGACATTGACCGCTTTTCCCTGGCGCATCAGCCCGTGACGGCATCCACCATCTCGCTGGTTCTCTCGGCGACACTGGCCCTGCTGCTGGGCTGTCCGAACTTCCGCGTCACCGTTCTAGACGACGTTTCCATCATCTGCCGGGGGATCAACATGATTCCGACCGCTGCGGCGCTTGTGCCGTGGTGGAAGGGCTGTTCCGGATCGGCGCGCCGCATCCTGCGGCGCCCGCTGATCACGCCGGGGAAACTGACGGATGCGCCAGAGCATTGCCGCCAGCCCCCCGGACGGACAGTCTGCGCCCGTTCACAGCACAGATCCACCCGACCCTCTGGCGCCCCGGCGCCCCATTGGCGGCTGGCCGCGGTCAGGCATGTGTGCTCTCGGGCACAGGATGTCCCGCCAGAGGATGCCCCGGCACCGGCCTATTCGGTGTCGCCGCCGAATGCCGCGCGCGCCGCGCCATATCCCACCGCCGCCGACGGCAGCAGACCGGATTGCACGGCTGGCGGAGCCCTCAGCGGCCTGGCCAGGGGACTGCCCGCCTGCAGATGCGCCAAATCGGGCCTTTGACCCGCCGTTGCGGGATCGGGCCGTGCCCGTCTGACCGCCGTCTCGAAGTCTCCCCTCCGGGTTTCCTGGGGTACGGATGCCGGAGTTTTGCCCGGCCACGTGGCGAATGCGTCTGTTTTCACGCTGTCCATCAGGGTTCTCCTGTGCCTGGTACAGCCAAGTGATACCGCCCGGGTTTTACCAAATGCTGAATCGAGCCCTGCATTTCCTGCATGGCGGACAGTGCGTTTACCGCAGTTGTGCTGCAGTGCAGCAGGAATATGTTAGCGACAACAGAAACAGAGACAGACCAAAGGAGACACCTGATGACCCTGCTCTCCAACCTGCAAATCCGTGTTGCCAAACACGCCGAGTATCGTCGCACCCTACGCGCGCTGCGCCGACTGCCGCTCGATGTGGCGCTCGATCTCGACATTCATCCGGGCGATGCCAAGAGCATCGCGCACCAGGCGATATACGGGCGTTAAACGATCACCCCGGTTGCCAGCTTACTTACAGGTCCGACGCCGTCGGCCAGATCCAAGGACAAACCCATGACACAGATATTCGCCCGTCTTCGCCAGATGATCACCTACAACCAGACCGTCAAGGCACTGCGTGCGCTGTCGCTGCACACCCGCCTGGACCTCGACATCGCGGGAATCGAATCCAAAGTGGCCCGCCGCGCGGTCTATGGCTTCTGAGAAGCCTCATAGCGGGCGCGCAAAGCATCCCGCACCGGCGGTGTCACAAATTTCCCGACATCTCCGCCCAGCCGGGCGATTTCCTTGACCAGCTTTGAGGCGATCGCCTGGTGCCGGGCTTCGGCCATCAGAAAGACCGTCTCGATCTGGTCGTTCAGGGCGCGGTTCATTCCCACCATCTGAAATTCGTACTCGAAATCCGCAACGGCCCGCAGCCCGCGCACAATGACCCGTGCCCCGACATCGCGGGCACAGTCAATCAGCAGATTGTCGAAGGGATGCACGACAATTTCTGTCGCAGTCTGTTCCGCCAGGCTCTGGCATTCGTTCTGGATCATCTCGACCCGTTCTTCGAGCGAGAACAGCGGCCCCTTGTCGCGGTTGATCGCAACCCCGATCACCAGCCGGTCCACAAGAACCGTGGCCCGGCGGATGATGTCGATATGCCCATGCGTTATCGGGTCGAAGGTTCCCGGATACAGGCCGATTTGCATGGGATACCCCCTGTGATTGGTCCGGCGCACGCAACAATATTGCGCAAGGCTTTGCAACCCCAAATCTTAACGGCGCGACCCGGGTGCACAGGTTTCACAGGGTTCAGTAGCCCATGATCATCCCCTCCAGCGCGGTTTTCTCCATCGCAAGTTCGCTCAGCCGCGCCTTGACCACGTCACCAATGGTGATGAGGCCGATCAGCTTGCCGTCCTCGACCACAGGCATGTGGCGGAACCGGCCTTCGGTCATGCGCGCCAGAATGGCATCGGCTTCTTCGTCACGGGTGCAGGTCTCCAACTTGGTCGTCATGTAGGCGCTCACCGGCGCCGTCAGGCACGCCCCGCCGTGGTTGGCCAGCTGGCGCACGATGTCACGTTCGGACAGAATGCCGTCGGCGGTTGTCCCATCGGACGAGATGACCACCGTACCGATGCGTTTTTCGGCCAGGATCTTGGCCGCGTCCGAAACCAGCGCGTCCGGGGTGACGGTAAAAACCACGTCATCCGCCTTGCTCTTGAGAATGTTGTATACCTGCATGGCCGTGATCCTCCTCTGAAATATCTGGTTTTTTCCAGCGTCCTCTGTGCGGACCGAGTCTGTCAAGTCAGACCTTCGAGGCGCGCCGTTTCGCGACGCAACCCGTCTGCCAAAGCGGCAGCAAACCTGTTCATGCGCTCCAGCCGGCGATCATCGGCATGGCGTACAAGGTAAAAGCTGCGGGTCAGACTGATTTCATCGGACAACACCCTGCGCAGTCCGGGCGCCGCGGGCAGTGCGAAATCATGGACGATCCCCAGGCCCGCGCCCTGCCGCAGCCAGTGGAACTGCACCGCGACCGAGTTCGAGGCCAGCGCATGGCGCGTCACACCCAGATCGGACAGGTAGTCGAGTTCCTTGTCGAAAACCATGTCGGCGATGTAGCCGACAATCCGGTGCCCCTTGAGGTCGGCCAGATTGCGGATCGGCGGGTGCTGCTCCAGGTACTCCGCGCTGGCAGCGAGGTGGAGGCGGTAATCCGTCACTTTCTGCACGCTCAGCCGCCCGGCAGTGGGCGCAGAAACGGCGATGGCCATGTCGGCTTCGCGCTTGGACAGGTTCACCACCCGCGGCAATGCGACGATCTGCACCTCGAGTTCGGGATTTTCATCGGCGATGGCGGCGCAGACCTGCGGCAGCAGAAAATTTGCGCAGCCATCCGGCGCGCCGATCCGGATCTGCCCTGACAGCCCCCCGGCCCCGCCGGCCACGGCCTCTGTTGCGGCCTGCATTGCCTGTTCAGCTTCTTCGGCATGGCGCAGCAGGCGTGCGCCGGCCTCGCTCATTGCGTAGCCCTGCGGTGACTTGGCAAAAAGCGGCGCCCCGAGCGAGTGTTCCAGCCGCGCAATGCGGCGGCCCACCGTGGCCGGATCCATGCGCAGCAGCCGTCCGGCGGCGGACAAGCTTTCGCTGCGCGCCACCGCCAGAAAGATCCGCATGTCATCCCATGTCCCGGTCACTGCGTCTCCGTTTTGCAAAAATGCAAAGCCTCTTTGGTATTTTTCCCCTGTCGCACACATTTTTGCAAGCCTAGAGTGTCGGCAACTCAGGAGGACCACCCCATGAAAGAACTGACCCACTATATCAACGGTGCCCATGTCAAAGGCACCTCGGGCCGCTTTACCGACATCTTCAACCCCGCGACCGGCGAAGTGCAGGCCCGCGTGCCGCTCGCCACTGCGGCCGAACTGGATGACGCCGTGGCCAAGGCCGCGGAAGCACAGAAAACCTGGGGCGCGACCAACCCGCAGCGCCGCGCGCGGGTGATGATGAAGTTCGGTGCGCTGATCAATGAACACATGGACGAGCTGGCCGAACTGGTCAGCCGCGAACATGGCAAGACCCTGCCCGACGGCCGCGGCGACGTTCAGCGCGGTCTCGAGGTGGTCGAGGTCTGCATGGGCGCGCCGAACATGCTCAAGGGCGAATTTACCGATGACGGCGGCCCCGGCATCGACCTGTATTCCATGCGGCAGCCGCTGGGCGTTGTGGCCGGCATCACGCCGTTCAACTTTCCGGCGATGATCCCGCTGTGGAAAATGGCCCCCGCCATCTCCTGCGGCAACGCGATGATCCTGAAGCCGTCCGAGCGCTGTCCGTCGACGGCTCTGCGTCTGGCCGAACTGCTGACCGAGGCGGGCCTGCCCGATGGCGTCTTGCAGGTGGTGAACGGCGACAAGGAAGCTGTGGACGCAATCCTCGACAATGAAACCGTGCAGGCGGTGGGCTTTGTCGGCTCGACCCCGATCGCGCAGTACATCTATGGCCGCGCCGCCAACAACGGCAAGCGTGCGCAGTGCTTTGGCGGCGCAAAGAACCACATGATCATCATGCCGGATGCGGACCTGGACAAGGCTGCCGATGCCCTGGTCGGCGCCGGCTACGGTGCCGCGGGCGAACGCTGCATGGCGATTTCCGTCGCCGTTCCGGTCGGCAAGGAAACCGCCGACAAGCTGATCGAAAAGCTGGTGCCGCGGGTCGAGAAACTGAAGGTCGGACCCTATACATCCGGCGAGGATGTGGATTACGGCCCCGTCATCACCGCCGCCGCCAAGCAGCGGATCGAAGGGCTGGTGAATTCCGGCGTCGAACAGGGTGCGGATCTGGTGGTCGATGGCCGCAACTTCAGCCTACAAGGGTATGAGGATGGCTATTTTGTCGGCCCGTCGCTGTTCGACAACGTGACGCCGGACATGGACATCTACAAGGAAGAGATCTTTGGTCCGGTCCTGAGCACGGTGCGCGCGGGCACCTACGAAGAGGCGCTGAACCTTGTCATCGACAACCCCTATGGCAACGGCGTGGCGATCTATACCGCTGATGGCGACACCGCCCGCGACTTTGCCCACCGTGTGAACGTCGGCATGGTCGGTATCAACTTTCCGATCCCGGTGCCGCTCAGCTATCACACCTTTGGCGGTTGGAAAAAATCGGCCTTTGGCGACCTGAACCAGTACGGCCCCGACGCCTTCCGGTTCTACACCAAGACCAAGACCGTCACAGCGCGCTGGTTCTCGGGCATCAAGGACGGTGGTGAGTTCAACTTCAAACCCATGGAGTGAGGCGCGACCAAAATCAAATTCCCCGGGGCGGTGCGCAGGCGCCGCCCCTTGTCCTTTGGGGCGTCGCGATCTGTGGCGAACAGGGCTGTCGGCCGGGCGCCCAAGGGCGCGGATGGGCCCCCGGGCGTCGGCACGCCCGCTTGCCCTGTGTCGCGACTTGCGGTTGACTGCCCCTTCAAAGGGGAGAACAGCCATGCAGGAACCGGCATTTTCGATTGGTATCGAAGAGGAATACCTTCTTGTGGACCGCGACACGCTTGCGCTGGCCGACGCCCCCGAGGCGCTGATGACCGCCTGCGTGGCCGAACTGGAAGACCAGGTCAGCCCGGAGTTTCTGCAATGCCAGATCGAGGTCGGCACCAAGGTCTGTACCGATGTGGCCGCAGCGCGCGAGGATCTGCGCCGCCTGCGCAGTGCCGTTTCGAAACACGCTGCAGATTTCAATCTCGTCCCCATCGCCGCGTCCTGTCACCCGCTGGCGGACTGGAAATCGCAGCCGCATACCGACAAACAGCGCTACAACGATCTGCAACAGGCGCTGGGCGGTGTCGTGCGGCGGATGCTGATCTGCGGGATGCATGTGCATGTGGGGTTGAACGACGATACCCTGCGCGCGGATCTCATGCGGCAGATGTCGTATTTTCTGCCCCACCTTCTGGCGCTGTCGACGTCATCGCCATTCTGGCAGGGCGAAGACACCGGCATGGCCTCGTACCGGATCTCGGTCTTTGACAACCTGCCGCGCACCGGGCTGCCGCCCCAGTTCGAATCCTGGGAGGATTACCACCGGTCGGTCACGGCCTTGACCGATCTGGGCCTGATCGAAGACAGTTCAAAGATCTGGTGGGATCTGCGCCCGTCGCACCAGTTCCCGACGCTGGAAACCCGGATCATGGACGTGCAGCCCCGGCTGGAACATACGCTGACGCTGGCGGCGCTGAACCAGTGCCTGATGCGGATGCTCTGGCGGTTGCGCGTCAAGAACCAGCGCTGGCGGATCTACGACCGTTTTCTGATCGGCGAAAACCGCTGGCGTGCGCAGCGCTACGGGGTGACCGAAGGATTGGTCGATTTCGGCCGGGGCGAAATTGTGCCCTGACCCGAGCTGGCCGAAGAGCTTCTGGTGCTGATCGAGGAAGATGCGGGAATCCTGTGTTGTCTGGCCGAAGTCGAAGGGGTCCGTGACATCGTCTCGGGCGGAACCTCGGCCAGCCGCCAGCGCGCGAGTCGCGCCGGAGCAGAGGCGCAGGGCGAAAGCGACAAGGACCAGATGCGCGCGGTGGTGGCGCATCTGATCGAGGAGTTTCACGCCGATCTGTGATGCTCGCCCACCGGGCGCTAGTTCCCGAGCGGAGCGAGGCCGCCAAAGATATGGCTCAGCGCAATGCCATCGGTCGCGCCGGAACTGACACTGTGGCAGGTGAAACAGTTTTCGGACTGGAAATTGTTGTTCTTGTCCGGGTACTGGTGAAAACTTTCCATGGTGGCATTGGCAAGCCGGTTGCCGCCGCGGATATTCCCGTCGCCGCCGCCGGTGGGCAACTGCCCGGTCACGGTCCAGATGCCCCCGATCTGAAGATAGTTGCCGCGCTTGTCCCCCAAGGCCCCCATCAGGATGTTGCGCAGCGACGCGTTCAGGCTGACCAGATCGCTGTTGGCCTTGGCATTGGCCGGATCCGCGGGAGACAGGCCCCAGGGATTCTCCTGAACCACCGCGACGGGCGCAATGGTCTGCCCGGTATCGGCAACGATGTCGCCGGTCGTCGACTCCATCGCGGCGACGGCAGGGACAAGTGGGGAGGTCGTCGGCTGAGCAGCGTCTGACGGAAAGAAAGTCCAGTCGCCGCTGCTGTCGAAGGGTTGCAGTTTTACCGCGCCAGAGGCGTCGAGGTAGGCATATTCCAGTGCCGGTGCCACGCTGACATGTTCAAAGCTGGCCCAGACGAGTTCGGGATGCCCCGCAACCGGCGCCACGATATGCACGCCGACCAGCGCCAGCGTCATGGTTTCTGTACCGCTGAGCGGCCACCTGGTGTCGGATGCACGGTCAAACCTCGGGACCACGGCGTCGAGTGTGATGAACTGGGCGGCGTCCACCGTCGCGGCGTCGACCCAGGCGGTCTTGATCTCCATCGTCATGGCCTGTGGGTTGTCGTAGGTCTGCTTCATGTAGGCTTCGACCTGTTGAACGTCGGCCTGAGTGATGGGGAAATTCCCGGCAATGCCGAGACCGTCAAAGGCGCCGGCCTTCTGGCCGGTCAGATAGCCGGCATAGATGTCGTTGGTGTGGATGCCATAGTAGGTCAGCGACCCCTGCTCGCTCAGCAGTACATCGCCACCGCCTGCCTGCCCTGTGCCGCCGATGTCCTGCGCCTTGACGGTGCGGATCAGCATCGGGTTGGGTTTGGACCCGGCGTTCGACTGGAATTCAAAGGTGCCGCCAGCAGTCTCGACGACGTCATAAAATTCCGGGGTGTCAAAAGTGACCGAAGCCGTCGCCGCCGGGCTGGTGATCCACAGGAACATCTGCGCGCCCCACTGGTAAAAATCACAGGCGGTGTTCTGGACCGGCGGAAAGGCGAAACCGTCCGCCGCGATCACCGCGCCGCCGGTGCTGGCTGTGCCGTCCCTGAACCAGCCGTCAAGCGTGGCGGGTGCAATGCCGCAGCTGTCCATGGCGTCATCCGGCAAGGTGGCCTGCGCCGATACGCTGATAGCAGTGGCGCAAAAAGCCGCCGTCAGTGGGGTCAAAAGTCGCATGAAAATCTCCCGTTAAATAACACCCAATGGTTGCATAACTAAGAGTTATAAACAACCCTTGAGTTATGTCGTCACCTGTCAGGACAAGGGGTGGCCGGGCCGCGGTGGCACCACCGGTTCCGCCACCTCTTGCACATGACCAAAAAGACCTGCCACATGTGGCGCTACTGCAGGTCGATACAGGAGGGGAAGGTATGGATTTTGCACTGAGCGAGGAGCAGTCCGCGATCTTTGACATGGCCCACGCCTTTGGTCAGGAACAGATTGCACCACACGCCCGCCGTTGGGAGTCAGAAGCAAGCATTCCCAAGGACTTGTGGCCGCAACTTGCGGATCTGGGCTTTGGCGGGCTCTATGTGTCCGAGGACAGCGGCGGCTCGGGGCTGAGCCGTCTGGACGCGACGCTGGTGTTCGAGGCACTTTCAATGGCCTGCCCGTCCGTTGCGGCCTTTCTGTCCATCCACAACATGTGCGCGCGGATGATCGACAGCTATGGATCCGATGATCTGAAGGCACGGGTGCTGCCGCAGGTGCTGAGCATGGAAACCGTGCTGAGCTACTGCCTTACGGAACCGAGCTGCGGCTCGGACGCCGCCGCGCTGCGCACGCGGGCAGAGCGGACCAATGACGGCTACATCCTGAACGGCAGCAAGGCCTTCATTTCCGGCGGCGGCTATTCCGACACCTACGTGGTGATGGTGCGCACCGGCGAGGACGGTCCGCGCGGCATCTCGGCGGTTCTGGTCGAGGACGGCTGCGATGGGCTGAGCTTTGGCGGGCTCGAGGACAAGATGGGCTGGCGGTCGCAACCGACCCGGGCGGTGCAGTTCGACGACTGCCACGTGCCCGCCTGCAACCTGCTGGGCGACGAGGGCAAAGGCTTCCGGTATGCGATGGCGGGTCTGGACGGCGGACGCCTGAATATCGCGGCCTGTTCCCTGGGTGCGGCGCAGAACGCGCTGGATCTCACACTGTCCTACATGCGCGAGCGCCGCGCCTTTGGCCAATCCATCGACCAGTTTCAGGCGTTGCAGTTTCGGCTGGCCGATATGGAAATCGAATTGCAGGCGGCGCGGGTGTTTCTGCGCCAGGCCGCCTGGAAGCTGGACACCGGCGCCTCGGATGCCACCAAATTCTGCGCGATGGCCAAGAAATTTGTGACCGAGGCCGGGTCGCGCATCGTTGACCAGTGCCTGCAACTGCACGGAGGTTACGGCTATCTGGGCGATTACGGCATCGAAAAGCTTGTCCGCGATCTGCGGGTGCACCAGATCCTAGAAGGCACAAACGAGATCATGCGCCTGATCACCGCGCGTGAAATGCTCAAGGCGTGACCGCCAGCCGGTGTTACGGCACCCGAAACTCCGGTGTGCGCGGCCGCACACCCCAGACACGACGGAGAGCCCTTTGTCCGACATCCTGATTCGCCATTCCGGCCGCGCGGGCCGCATCACCCTGACCCGGGCCAAGGCGCTGAATGCCATGAGCTACGAGATGTGCCGCCAGATCGAAGCGGCCCTGCTGGAGTGGCGCGATGATCCCGCCGTGGCCCTGGTGCTGATCGACGCCGAGGGCGATCGGGCATTCTGCGCCGGCGGCGATATCGCCGAACTCTATGCCCGGGGAATCGCGGGCGACTTTGCCTATGGTCAGACCTTCTGGCGCGACGAATACCGGCTGAACGCGCTGATCGCCGAATATCCGAAACCCGTGGTGACGTTGATGCAGGGGTTTACCATGGGCGGCGGCGTCGGCATCGGCTGTCACGCCGGACATCGGGTCGTCTGCGAAAACAGCCAGATCTCGATGCCGGAATGCGGCATCGGTCTGGTGCCGGATGTCGGTGGCAGTTTTCTGCTGGCCCGGGCACCGGGGCGGCTGGGCGAATACCTTGGACTGACGGCGGCACGCATGGGGCCGGCGGATGCGATACTGGCAGGATTCGCGGATCTGTATGTTCCCCAGGCACACTGGCCCGGCATCATCGCCGCTCTGGAACAGGACGGCGAGGTTGACGCGCTGCTGGCCGCTGCGGTCACGCCTCCCGAGGGCACGCTCGCCGTGTCGCTGGCGGAAATCGACGCCCTGTTCGCCGGCGAACGGCTGCGCGATGTGGTCAATGCATTGCGCGCCTCGGACAGTGCCTTTGCCACGCAGGCATTGACGGCGCTGGGACGCAACGCGCCGCTGTCGATGGCTTGCACCCTGGAAATCCTGCACCGGCTGCGTCAGGGCACCCCCAGCGTGCGCAAGGCGCTGGAGCTTGAATACCGCTTTACCCACCGGGCGATGGAACACGGCGACCTGCTCGAAGGGATCCGCGCCGCGATCATCGACAAGGACCGCACCCCCGCCTGGAAACACAGCCTGGACACCGTGCCGCTGACAGGAATGGCGGCGATGCTGCAACCGTTGCGCGGTGTGAGACTCGACTTTCATGAGGAGAAGACAATGATGAACATCGCCTTTATCGGGCTCGGCAACATGGGCGGGCCGATGGCCACCAACCTGTACCGCGCCGGACATCATGTTACCGGCTATGACACCGCATCAGTGGCGGTCCAGGGCGTGTCGAGCGCCCATTCGGCCGTGGACGCCGTGGACGGCGCCGACGTGGTCATCACCATGCTGCCCAACGGTGATATCCTGCGGTCCGTCGCGAACGAGATCATACCGGCCATGAAACCGGGCGCGGTGTTCCTCGACTGCTCGACCGTCGACGTGGAGAGCGCCCGCGCCGTGGCAGCACAGGCCGAGGCCGCCGGTTTGCTGCCGCTGGATGCGCCGGTGTCGGGCGGTATCGGTGGCGCGACGGCCGGCACCCTGACCTTCATGGTGGGCGGATCCGATGACGCGCTGGCAAAAGCCGCGCCGCTGTTGGACATCATGGGGCAAAAGACCGTGCACTGCGGCGCCTCCGGCAACGGTCAGGCGGCGAAGATCTGCAACAACATGATCCTTGGCGTGACGATGATCGCCACCTGCGAAGCCTTTGCTCTGGCCGACAAGCTCGGTCTCGACCGTCAGGCGATGTTCGATGTGGTCTCGACGTCGTCAGGCTACAGCTGGTCGATGAACGCCTACTGCCCCGCCCCCGGCATCGGTCCGAAATCACCGGCGGACAACGGTTATGCGCCCGGCTTTGCCGCCGATCTCATGCTCAAGGATCTGCGCCTGTCCCAGCAGGCCGCCGAGGCCGCAGATGCCGATACGCCGCTGGGTCAGGCCGCCACCGACCTCTACCGCCGGTTTGTCGAGGAAGAAGATGGCAAGGGGCGCGATTTTTCCGCCATGCTGCCGCGCTTCGAAGGCCGGCGGCGCGGATAACGGCGCGGCCGTAGGCGGCACATCGCCTGCCGCCCCGCTGCACCGGAACTTAATGGCGTGGTCACGGGTTCAGGGGGTAAGGGACCGCTGTTTACGGGTTGGTCCACCCAGGAATCCGGCGCCGCGATGTGGTCCGGACATGACAAGAGGTCCGAGATGAAACATTGCCTGACAGCTGCCACGCTTATCGTTTTCGCCGCCACTTCCGGAACGCAGGCCAGCCCCATTGCTGTCCCGGCCACCTCGATCGCCGAATTCCTGCCCATCACCGGACCGGACTCCCTGATCCTGATCAAGGAGGGCAAAGGCAAGGACAAGAAGGCGAACAAGAAGCGGCGCAAGGATCGCGAAAAGGCCGGAAAGAAACACCGCAAAGCGCGTGAAGCTGCCGCGAAATCACATGAAAAGGCCGAAAAGAAACAAGAAAAAGCGGTCAAGAAAATTCTGAAAGAGGCGGAAAAGGACCACAAGGACCTGACCGAAGGCCGCTTTGTCCAGCGTGTTGTTCGTTCCGACGATGAACGCCGCACCCTGGTTGATGCCCTGCTGTCCGCCCGGGCTCCGGACGGCCGCGACATGTCCGCCCTGCTTGCCGCCGTGCCTCTGGCGCTGCTGGGGCAGCAGGTGGTGATTCAGGATCTGCCGGAACGTGAATTGCTGACGTATCGCAATTGCCCTCCGGGCCTGGCAAAAAAAGACCCCCCCTGTGTGCCGCCCGGTCTGGCCAAGAAGGGAGTCACCTACGAGGAATGGGTCAGCTACGATGACGACGATCTTGACGATCTGCTGATCGCGCGCCGCGACCTCTACCTTGGGGACAACTACCGGGACGACGGTGATTTTCCCGAAGATGTCCGGTTGCTGCTGACCTCGGAACAGATCGCTCAGCTGTTTGATCTCGAGCCCGCACCGGAGGGCCAGCGTTACGCTCTGATCGACGGTCTTCCGGTCCTGCTCGAAAGCGCGGACTATGCCGCACTGACCAAGGTGTCCGAACTGTCCCGCGTCGCGGAATTGAATGACAGCCTGCGGATCGCGCCCACCGCCGCTCTGACACAGGAAGAATTGCGCCGCACCTACCGTCTGCCCGAGCTTGAAGACGGCTACAACTATGCGGTTCTGAACGGCGAACTGATCCAGCTTGACGATCAGGCCTATGAAACACTGCAACTGATCCGTGTGGCGCGCGCCATATTCTGATCTGAACCGGAACATCGCCCAGCCTGCCGTCATCACGACGGCAGGCTTTTTTGCATTTTTTTCAGTCTATTCGGCAGCGACCTTGCGCGACTGTAGCATCGGCTTGAGATACCGCCCGGTATGGCTGCGCGGCTCTTCGGCAACTTGTTCCGGTGTGCCGACAGCCACAATCTCGCCCCCGCCGTCGCCGCCTTCGGGTCCGATGTCGATCAGCCAGTCGGCCGTCTTGATCACGTCCAGATTGTGCTCGATCACGACTACCGAGTTGCCCTGATCAACCAGTTGATGCAACACTTCCAACAACTTGCGCACGTCTTCGAAATGCAGGCCAGTGGTCGGTTCGTCAAGGATGTACAGCGTTCGACCGGTCGACCGCCGCGCCAACTCCTTGGAGAGTTTCACCCGCTGCGCTTCGCCCCCGGACAGGGTGGTCGCCTGCTGCCCGACCTTGATGTAGCCCAAGCCCACATGCATCAGAGCGTCCATCTTTTCACGGATCGACGGCACCGCCTGAAAGAATGTCTGGGCATCTTCAACAGTCATATCAAGAACGTCGGCTATGCTCTTGCCTTTGAACTTTATTTCCAGCGTTTCCCGATTGTAGCGCGCGCCCTTGCAGGTCTCGCAGGTCACGTAGACATCCGGCAGAAAGTGCATCTCGATCTTGATCACGCCGTCGCCCTGACAGGCCTCGCAGCGCCCGCCCTTGACGTTAAAGCTGAAGCGTCCGGGTTTGTACCCGCGCGCCTTGGCCTCGGGCAGACCGGCGAACCAGTCGCGGATCGGCGTGAAAGCCCCGGTGTAAGTCGCTGGATTCGAACGCGGAGTCCGACCGATCGGACGCTGATCAATGTCGATCACCTTGTCGAGATGCTCAAATCCCTTGATGGTCTCGCATGGCGCGGGCGTCTCTCGGGCGCCGTTCAACTTGGTCGCGGCATTCTTGTACAGGGTCTCGATGGTCAGTGTGGATTTGCCACCGCCCGACACCCCCGTCACGCAGACGAACTTGCCTAGCGGAAATTCGGCGCTGACGTCGCGCAGATTGTTGCCGGTGGCTTTGACAACCTTCAGTTTCTTGCCGTTTCCCTTGCGTCGCATGGTCGGCACCGCAATTTCACGCGTGCCCGTAAGATACTGACCTGTAATGCTCTTCGGGTCAGACGCAATGGCATCGGGCGTGCCATGGCTCACCACCTGGCCGCCATGCACCCCGGCCCCCGGACCGATGTCAAAGACATAGTCCGCCTCGCGGATCGCCTCTTCGTCATGTTCGACCACAATCACGGTGTTGCCCTGGTCGCGCAGGTTCTTCAGCGTCCCCAGCAGACGGTCGTTGTCGCGCTGGTGCAGCCCGATTGAGGGCTCGTCCAGCACATACAGCACCCCCGTCAGACCAGAACCGATCTGCGAGGCCAGGCGGATGCGCTGGCTTTCGCCCCCGGACAGGGTGCCGGAATTGCGCGACAGAGTGAGGTATTCAAGCCCGACATTGTTAAGAAAACCAACACGTTCGCGGATTTCCTTGAGAATGGCGCGGGCAATTTCGTTTTTCTGTTTCGACAAGGCATCCGGCACGGTGCCGCACCAGTCATAGGCTTCCTTGATCGACATCCGGACGACCTGGCCGATGTGCTGGCCGCCAATCCTGACCGCCAGCGCCTCCGGCTTGAGCCGGTAGCCGTTGCAGGTGCCGCAGGGGCGGTTGTTCTGATAGCGTTCGAACTCTTCGCGGATCCAGTTGGAATCGGTTTCGCGGTAACGGCGCTCCATATTGGGGATCACCCCCTCGAACACCCGCGAGACCTGGTAGATGCGCCCGCCTTCGTCGTAGCGGAAACTGATTTCCTCTTCACCCGATCCGCGCAGAAACACCTGCTGAACGTTGTCAGGCAAATCTTTCCACTTGGCGCTGGGACTGAATCCGTAATGTTTCGCAATGGCCTGGATCGTCTGAGTAAAGTAGGGCGACTTGCCTTTGCGCCACGGCGCCAGCGCGCCGTCGCCAATCTTCAGGTCTGCGTCGGGCACCACCAGTCGCTCGTCGAAGAACAACTCCATTCCCAGTCCGTCACAGGACGGACAGGCGCCATAGGGCGCGTTGAAGGAAAACAGCCGCGGTTCGATTTCCGGAATTGTAAAACCGCTGACAGGACAGGCAAAATTTTCTGAGAAGGTGATCCGTTCCGGCTCGTCGTCGCCGGGCGCGGTTTCGAGAATCGCGATTCCGGACGCCAGATCCAGCGCGGTGCGGAAGGAATCCGCCAGCCGGGTTTCCAGCCCTTCCTTGACAACCAGCCGGTCGACGACAACGTCGATGTCGTGGCGGAATTTCTTGTCCAGCGTCGGCGGTTCATCCAGTTCGTAAAATTGGCCGTCTACCTTGACCCGCTGGAAGCCCTGCTTGCGCAACTCAAGGAATTCCTTGCGGTATTCCCCCTTGCGGTCGCGCACGATGGGCGCCAGCAGATAGGCGCGTGTGCCCGGCTCCATCGCCATCACCCGGTCGACCATGTCCTGCACCTGCTGTGCCTCGATGGGCAGGCCGGTGGCAGGGCTGTAGGGGGTGCCTGCGCGGGCAAAGAGCAGCCGCAGATAGTCATAGATCTCGGTCACCGTGCCAACGGTCGAACGCGGGTTCTTTGATGTGGTCTTTTGCTCGATGGAAATCGCAGGGCTGAGCCCCGAGATGTGATCGACATCGGGTTTTTCCATCATGTCGAGGAACTGCCGCGCATAGGCGGACAGCGATTCAACATAGCGGCGCTGGCCTTCGGCATAGATGGTGTCAAAGGCGAGCGAGGATTTGCCCGAGCCGGAAAGCCCGGTGATCACAACCAGTTGGTCACGCGGGATGTCCACGTCGATGTTCTTGAGGTTGTGTTCGCGCGCGCCGCGCACCTCGATGTACTTCTGCTCGGCCATGAGACCCCCGATCTGCAACGGTTAAGACATAGTTGACGTCGACGGTTTCGCCAACTTAAAATTGAGAACGCATAGGGAACAAAGCACCGCGTGGCCCCGACAGCTTCCAGATGTGACAGCCTCGGTCAGACCGTGATCAGGGCAGGCCGACAACGGCTGCACCCAGACCCGGCATGGCGATTGCAGGGCAGCCAGCCTGACCGATGTCGGCATCGCACACACAGAAGTCAATGCGCGGTCGCAGAAACAGCGGTGCGCCCCCTTGGCGGCGCGCAGCCGAAAGGCCATATCTGAAGCATGCTGAAGTTCACCCCGATCCTGCTGGCGATCCTGTATGCCCTGGCCATGTACCGGTTTTCGGCCTGGCGTACCGCGCGCGAGTTGGATTCCCGGTCCACCGAACTGGCCGATGCACGGCTGCGCAGGCTGACGGACCGGATGGCGGCGGCGCTGAACCTGGACCGGATCAGGGTGCACATCTACGAAATCGATCCGGTCAACGGGCTGGCTGCACCTGACGGGCGGATTTTCATCACCCGGGGGTTTTACCGCAAATATCAGAACGGCGAAGTGTCGGCCGAGGAACTGTCCTCGGTCATTGCGCACGAGATGGGCCATGTCGCGCTGGGTCATTCGCAACGGCGGATGATCGACTTTTCCGGCCAGAATGCCCTGCGCACGGCGATGATCATGCTGCTGAACCGGGTTCTGCCCGGGATTGGCGCGTTCTTGGCCAATGCGGTGATGTCCCTTCTGGCGGCCAAGCTGTCGCGCTCGGACGAATACGAGGCGGATGCCTATGCCGCCGCGCTGCTGACCAAGGCCGGGATCGGTGTCGCGCCGCAGAAGTCGTTGTTTCTCAAGCTCGAAGACCTCACCCAGTCGCGATCCGGAGCGGCGCCCGCCTGGTTGCTGAGCCATCCGAAAACGTCGGAACGCATCGCCGCGCTCGAAGCGCTCGAGGCGCGCTGGACCCCGGTTTCCTGATCGCCGGGGCGGTCGCGTCCGGCCCGGGTCGAACCGGGATCAGGCCTGCACCTCGAACGCCACCTCCGCCCGATCCAGCCCATTGACCTGAACAACAAGACGGTGCAGGCCACTGTGCCATCGAAACGTCGTGGCATCGCCCTTGATCAGGTGCGATTTGCGCCACCGGCCCGGTGCGGCGGCAGAGATGTCCGCCGTGCCCAGCTTGAACACCTTGGAGCCGGTCTTGCCGTTGGGGCGGGCAAAGTGAATGCGGTAATCGACCAGCACCCGGGTGTCTGTCTCGGCCCCGACGGTGACGTCAAATTCCAGCCGTTCGCCGACAGCAACGCGCGTCCTGTCCAGCTGCACGGAAACGCTCAGAGCCGTGGCATCACCATACCCCAGCAGGGCCAGCGCCCCCGGATCACCCCGCTTGACGGCGGTGCGCAAGGCATGGCGGGTCATCCAGTCAAGTTCCCCGGGGCACTGCCTGCCGTCTTCGCGCCACTGGCGCAACCGGGTTGTCACCGCGTCCGGCGCCAGCTTTGAGATGTCGTTCATATGATTGGCGACCGACCGGGTCACATACCGCGTCGGATCGCTGTGCAGCCGGTCCAGAAACGCCAGCGGCACAAGAGGATCCAGCGTGATGTTGCGCGCCCATGGCAGCCGGGGCCGGGTGCCTTCGCTGACCAGACGGCGGACATGGTAATTGTCATCCCCGACCCACTGGCGCAGCCGGTCCAGCGTCGGACCCGGCCGGGCATTCAGAAACGGCCGGATATAGAATTCCATCGAAAACCGTTGCGTGGCGCGGTAGATGAGGTCGAGCGCCCGCTCGGTATGGTTTTCCAACCCGTGGCGTACCGCCAGAATGCCGGGCACGGCGTGGATGAACTGGCCAAAGTCGTTGTCGGTGCGGGCCGGGTCCAGCGGCGGCGGCATTGCCGCCTCCAGCGCCTCGGCCATTGCGGGAAACTCCCGCGGCAACTGCGCGGCTATGCCATCCGCCAGAAACTCCAGCCGCTCCAGCAGCCCGCGCCCCGGCATCCCGGCCAGAGCCTGCGTGGCAAACGCGGCGCCGTCAAAGCCCGGCAGCGCGGCGTACTCCCGCGACAGTTGCGCGATGGTGCGGGCGTTGAACAGCTGATCCGCCAGTGAAAAGCCGGCACCTCCGCCCTGCCCGTCTGGTCCGCGCGCCATGGGTTACAACGTCGCGTTCACGGCACCGCCGTCCAGCAGGATGTTCTGACCGACGATGAAACCGGCGTGCTGCGAACAAAGAAAGGCACAAGTCGCACCGAATTCCTCTGCCGTACCATACCGCCGCGCCGGAATGGTCTCGCAGCGGTTGGCGCGGGCCTGCTCGATCGGGATGCCTTCGCGTTCGGCGACGCCGGAATCCAGTGACGTTGCGCGGTCGGTTGCGTGAATGCCCGGCAGCAGATTGTTTATCGTCACACCGCTGGGCGCAACCTGCCGCGATGTCCCGGCGACATAGCCGGTAAGCCCGGCGCGGGCGGCATTCGACAGGCCCAGAACGGCAATCGGCGACTTTACCGACTGCGAGGTGATGTTGACCACCCGCCCCCAGCCGCGCGCCATCATGCCGGGCAACAGCGCCTTCATCAGCGCGATCGGAGCCAGCATGTTGCCGTCCAGTGCGCGGATGAAATCGTCCCGCTCCCAGTCCGACCACATCCCCGGAGGCGGCCCGCCGGCATTGGTCACCAAAATGTCCACCGCGCCCGCAGCCTCCAGCACCCGCGCGCGTCCGTCTTCTGTGACAATATCGGCAGCCACCGCCGTCACCGACACGCCATAGGCGCGCAACGCCTCGGCAGTGGTTTCCAACGCCTCGGCGCCGCGGGCATTCAGCACAAGATCGACACCGGCCCTGGCCAAAGCCTCGGCGCAGCCGCGTCCCAGCCCCTTGCTCGAGGCGGTCACAAGCGCCCGTTTACCCGCAATACCCAGTTCCATCCGCGCCCCCATTTACCTGTCCTGTTGTGCCGGTCCCCGAATTACCGGGCCGGGGTCCATTTGATGCCACATTTCCTTTTCATACAATGGCATTATAATCCTTACTTGCCGCAACCCTCGGCGTGATCCAAAACCCGATATCATGACAGACTCCGACCGGAACCGACCCACCCAGAGCATCGGCGTTTTCCGCGCCGAACACCTGCGCGTGGTCAATGGGGCCAATCAGGGTGACGGGCTTGGCCCCGCAGACGACCTGATGCTGGACGACATCTACCGCCTCTCGCCGCTGGCCGTGCAGGTGCCGCTGGGTCTGGTGATCCAGGCAGAGGCGCCGTTCCGCATCGCCCGTGACAGTCAGACCGGCGCGGCCGGAGCCGACATCCACCTCGACTGCTGCGTGACCTTCATGTCCGGCGACGGGCAGACCACCGAATGTCTGGTGCTGGTCGAGACGGATTCCGGGGGTGACATCGCCTCGGTTTACGTGCTGCCACTTGCGCCGCTGGATCCGCGCGTCGACTATGCCTTGGTCGGAATCAATCCCGACACGGCGCTGCGCAAGTTCGCGCAGGTCGCCTGTGTCTCGTTCACCCGCGGCACAATGATCACACTGGCATCGGGACAGCAGACACCGGTCGAGGCCCTGTCGGTCGGCGACCGGGTTCTCACGCGCGACGATGGCGCCCAGCAGGTCCGCTGGATTGGCCACACCACCACCCGTGCCGTCGGCGCATTTGCACCGATCCTGATCCGCGCGGGCACGCTGCACAATACCGGTGACCTTTTGGTCAGCCCCGATCACCGGCTGTTCATCTACCAGCGCACCGACAAGCTCGGCGCCGGACGGGCAGAACTTCTGGTCAAGGCGCGGCATCTGGTGAACGGCACCACGGTCACCCGGCTCTATGGCGGTTTTGTCGACTACTTCCAGATGCTGTTCGACCATCACCAGATCATCTATGCCGAAGGCATTGCCGCCGAATCCATGCTGGTCGATACCCTGACCCGTGCGGCCCTGCCGGAGGAACTCGATGACCGGCTGGCAGCGCTGCTGTCAGGACACAGCGACGGGTCACTGCTCGAGATCGAAGTACAGGAATCCCTGCTCAGCCGCCCGGACGTCGCTGAACTGCTGCGGAAATCTTCGGGCGGTTGAACCCCCGCCGACTGAAGCCTTGCCAAGGTTCGTACGGATCAGCCCCCGGCACGGTCGACACGTCCGCCGGTCCTTGAATGGGCCTCTGTCCGGCCCGGCTTGCCGATGCCTGTCCTGCGACCGGAACCGGCAATCCCGTCCCTGCGCGATCAGTAAAAGAACTCTTCGCGCACAATCTTGTCACCAGCCACCGTGTAGACGGCGACTTCCTTCATCTCGAACTCCTTGCCATTCGCCTTTTCCCGGCCCTTGAAATCGAAAACAACGGCAAACCGGTCGTCGGGATGCAACATCGGATCGCTGACGCTGCCGCTTATCATTTCCATATTCTCGTTCCACCAGGCGTGTTTCCCGCGAATGGCATCCAGTCCCTTGGCCTCGCGCCCCATGCCGTTGTCCATCGCTTCGACCGACACCGCATCGCTGGCATACAGTCGGCCCAGGTTTTCCGATTCCGTGTGATTGCGGCATCCGTTTACCAGCGTCTCGGCGATTTCCCTCAATGTCATGACTTCCCCCTAAATGTTCACACTATGTTCTCACACTAGATTACCAGGCCGAGTCGATCAAGTGTCGCGTGTGCGGACTTGCAAATGGCCCGTCTGCACGCCTATAGGCTAGCCATGCTGGACACGCCCTCAAACCGCCCCGACCTGCCGACGGAAATCGCCCGTCGCCGCACCTTTGCGATCATCTCGCATCCGGATGCGGGCAAGACGACGCTGACCGAAAAGTTCCTTCTGTACGGGGGCGCAATCCAGATGGCCGGTCAGGTCCGCGCCAAGGGCGAGGCGCGGCGCACACGCTCCGACTTCATGCAGATGGAAAAGGATCGTGGCATCTCCGTCTCGGCCTCGGCGATGTCGTTCGATTATCGCAACTTCCGCTTCAATCTGGTCGACACGCCCGGCCACTCGGATTTTTCCGAAGACACCTATCGCACCCTGACCGCGGTTGACGCGGCGGTGATGGTGATCGACGGCGCCAAGGGTGTCGAGAGCCAGACCCAGAAGCTGTTCGAGGTGTGCCGCCTGCGCGACCTGCCGATCCTGACCTTCTGCAACAAGATGGATCGCGAAGCGCGCGACACCTTCGACATCATCGACGAGATCCAGGAAAACCTGGCCATCGACGTGACCCCGGCCAGCTGGCCCATCGGCATGGGCCGCGATTTCCTCGGGTGTTACGACATGTTGCGCGACCGTCTGGAACTGATGGACCGTGCCGACCGCAACAAGGTCGCAGCCACAATCGAAATGAACGGTCTCGACGACCCTCTGCTCGCAAAGCACGTGCCCGCCGAACAGCTCGCCAAACTGCGCGAAGAGGTCGAGATGGCGCGCGAACTGCTGCCCGCGCTGAACCGGCAATCGGTGCTCGAAGGGCACATGACCCCGATCTGGTTCGGCTCGGCGATCAATTCGTTCGGGGTCAAGGAACTGATGGACGGGATCGGCACCTATGGTCCGGAACCGCAAGTCCAGAAGGCGACGCCGAGACATATTTCTCCTGAAGAAACAAAGGTTTCCGGATTTGTCTTCAAAGTTCAGGCGAACATGGATCCGAAACACCGCGACCGTGTCGCCTTTGTCCGCCTCGCGTCGGGACACTTTGAACGCGGCATGAAGCTCACGCATGTGCGCAGCAAGAAACCCATGGCGATCACCAATCCTGTACTTTTCCTTGCCGCCGACCGCGAGCTTGCCGAAGAAGCCTGGGCCGGCGACATCATCGGGATCCCCAACCACGGCCAGCTGCGCATCGGCGACACCCTCACCGAAGGCGAGATGCTGCGCGTCTCGGGCATTCCCTCCTTTGCGCCCGAGCTGTTGCAGACCGTGCGCGCCGGGGACCCGATGAAGGCCAAACACCTGGAAAAGGCCCTGATGCAGTTCGCAGAGGAAGGCGCCGCCAAAGTCTTCAAGCCGTCCTTCGGGTCGGGGTTCATCGTCGGCGTCGTTGGCGCCCTGCAGTTCGAGGTGCTGGGCAGCCGCATCGAACTGGAATACGGTTTGCCGGTGCGCTTTGAAGGCTCGCAATTCACGTCGGCGCGCTGGGTGGACGGGCCCAAAGACAAGGTTGACGCCTTCATGGCTGCAAACAAGCAGCACATCGGCCATGACAACGACGGTGACGTGGTCTATCTGACGCGGTTGCAGTGGGACATTGACCGGGTCGCACGCGACTATCCCGAGGTGACCCTGTCAGCGACCAAGGAAATGATGGTCTGACCGGGGCCAACGGCGCCCCGATGCTACCAAGGTGATACTGGCGCCACTGACATTTTTCCCCGTCACAGCGCCGGTTCCGACACGGGTGGGCAACCTGTACCGACAGGTGTGATGGGCCCTGCCAGCGCGGCGCGGGGTCGGTCCTGCAGCCAACCAGGTTGCCAGATGGCGTTCCGGATCGCCCGCGCGCCCGAAGCGGATGGATCTGGCCGGGGGAAAGCCTCAGCAGCCAATGCAGTGGTCACATCCTGAGCCGCGCCACAGACATCCGCGCCAGCCCGAGGCACCGCCAGCGGCGGCGCCGAGAATTCCGGTGCGCCAAAGGCGCTCCTCCGGATCACGGCACTCCCGGGCACATGGGCGGATGACAGCCGCCGACATCACGTCACGGAATGCGCACCGCATGGCGTCCGGCCAGGTCGACGAAGAACTGCCAGGCCACCCGGCCCGAGCGGGCGCCACGCGTCGCCTGCCACTCGATCGCTTCGGCTCGCAGCACATCCCTGTCCACCGACAGCCCATGCGCGGCGCAGTAGCCGTCGATCATCGCCAGATAATCGTCCTGGGTGCAGGGATGAAACCCCAGCCACAACCCGAACCGGTCTGACAGCGACACCTTCTCCTCGACAGCCTCGCTTGGGTTGATTGCGGTCGATCGTTCGTTCTCGATCATGTCCCGCGGCATCAGGTGCCGTCGGTTCGAGGTGGCGTAGAACAGCACATTTTCCGGCCGTCCCTCGATGCCGCCATCCAGCACCGCCTTCAGGCTCTTGTAATGCTGGTCATCATTGGAAAACGACAGGTCATCACAGAACAGCAGGAAACGGTGGCGAGACCGGCGCAGCAGGTTCAGCAGTCGGCTGACCGAGGGCAGATCCTCGCGCTGCAACTCGACGATCTTCAACGCCTGCCCGCGCGCCAGAACCTCGGCATGGACCGCCTTGACGAGGCTGGATTTTCCCATGCCCCGCGCGCCCCAGAGCAAGGCGTTGTTCGCAGGCAAGCCCCGGGCAAACTGTTCGGTATTCGTCAGCAGGGTGTCGCGGCTGCGGTCGACCCCGATCAACAGCCCCAGATCGACCCGCGACACCTCGGCCACCGGCTCGAGCCGGTCCGGCGCCACGTGCCAGACGAAAGCGTCAGCCGCGTCAAAATCCGGCGCCTGCATCGGCGCAGGCGCCATCCGCTCCAGCGCCGCCGCAATCCGCTGCAATGCCGCGCTCACTTGCCGTCATCCTCGAACTCGGCCGCCATAGCGTCTTCTTCGGCGTCATCCTCGAACCACAGACCCTGGGCCCGCAGATCGCGTTCCCGCTTGCGTTCGACCAGGCGCACCAGAAAGATCGAGATCTCGTACAGCCCGTAGACCACCACAAACAGGATCACCTGTGTTGTCACGTCCGGCGGCGTCACCACGGCGGCCAGCACGAGAATGCCCACCATCGCATATTTCCGCACCGCCCCCAGACCCGCCGCAGACACCAGCCCGGCCTTGCCCATCAGCGTCAGAAGAACCGGCAGCTGAAAGCACAGCCCGAAGGCCATGATGAATTTCAGCGTGATGTCCAGCGACTCGTTCACCTTGCCGAAAAAGGTGATGCGCACGCCTTCGGTGGTTTCGGGCACCACCGCCGCATCGGCCGGCAAGCCGTCAACCAACCCTTCGGGCAGGTTCACCGGTGCCGACTGCAGCAGGTTCGCAAAGATCGAACTCACATCCGCGAATCCGAGAAAGAAGGCCATCGCCAGCGGTGTGACGATGAAATGTGCAAAGCTCGCCCCCAGCAGAAACATGAAGGGCGAGGCGATCACGAAGGGCAGGAAGGCCCCCTTTTCGGACTTGTAGAGCCCGGGCGCCACAAACCGCCACATCTGGAAAGAGATCACCGGAAACGCCAGCGCAAAGCCGAACACCATCGAGATCCGGAACAGCGTGAACAGATATTCCTGCGGCGAGGTGTACTGCATTGTCGGCGACGGATCACCGAGGGCGCGCAATGTCTCTTCGATCGGGCCCAGCAGGAACTGCAGGATCGGCTCGGCCACGGTAAAGGCCAGCACCATGCCGATGATGAACGCCACGGCGGACCGGATCAGCCGCGTGCGCAATTCGGCCAGATGCTCGATCAGCGGCGCGCTGGAATCCTCGATGTCGTCCTTCACACTCATGCGTCACCCTTGGGCACATCGCTGGACGGTCCAACCTGTTGTTCGGCCTTCATCGCGGCTTCCATCTCGTCTGCGCGCCTGGTCGCGTCCTCGGCTTCGCGCTTCTTGCGGTCGGCAGCGGCCCGCGCGGTCGACACCTCGATCTTCTTGCGATCCGCTTCGCGCTCCTGCGCCAGCTTGCCGGTTTCGCTGTCGGGGTCGAGGCTGGTCATCGACTTTGCCGCATCCCGCACCCCGTCCATCGCCGACGACACCGGATTGGTCGCCGCCTTGAAGGTCTTGGCCACATCCTTCACGCCGGTCTCATCCGCGGCGTCGTTCATCGCCTTGGAGAATTCGCGCGCCATGCCCTTGGCCCGGCCCATGAAGCGCCCGACATTACGGAACAGCACCGGCAGGTCCTTTGGACCCACCACGATCAGGGCAACGACCCCGATGAGCAACAGCTCGGACCAGCCAAGATCGAACATGTGGCGTTACACCTTGTCTTTCTCTTGCGGTGTGACGTCCTTGGCATTTTCTGCCTGCTCGTCCTCAAGCTCCTTGCTGCCGTCGCTGACACCCTTCTTGAAGGCGGTGATGCCTTTGCCGACTTCGCCCATCAGGCTGGAAATCTTGCCGCGTCCGAACAGGACCAGCACCACAACCGCAATCAGCAGAAGGCCGGGAAGGCCGATATTGTTGAGCATCTCTCTCTCCTACCTGTGCGGGCGCTGACGGCCCGCGAAAATCACCCTCGGGTTCTAGTGGTTTTCCGCACCAGCGAAAAGCGCTTATACCCGCCGATCACGGTGGATTGCAGAGCATTTGAGCGCGCCGTATGTCAAGAGGTTGTCAGCTGACAGGTTTTTGTCAGTATTCGGTCAGATCGACAGCCGAATCACCCTATGCAAAGGCACCCGATGAAACGCGCAGACCGCCTCTATGCCCTGATGATGCGCCTCAAGGACGGAGACCTGCACCGCGCCGAAGACCTTGCCGAGGCGCTTGGGGTGTCGGTGCGCACCATCTACCGTGACATGGACACGCTGGCGGCCTCGGGCGTTCCGGTCGAAGGCGCCCGTGGACACGGCTATACCGCCCGTGCGGCCATCACCCTGCCGCCGCTGAACCTGACCGAGACAGAGCTCGAGGCCCTGCATCTGGGCCTGGCCGCCGTTGGCGCCGGTGCCCTGCCCGACCTCGCCGATGCGGCGCGCGGGCTCAGCGCCAAGATCGACGCCGTCCTGCCGCAGGATGCCGGACCTGCACCGGGTCGTTTCGGCTTTGCCACCTACCCCTTTGCCGAAGCGGCGCAGGGCTTTCGCCATATGCCGGCGTTCCGGTCCGCGATCCGCGCGCGGCAAAAGCTCATGGTGACACTGGCGGATGCCAATTCTGCACATGTCGTCCGCCCGTTGCACATCGATTACTGGGGCCGGATCTGGACCTGTGTTGTCTGGGATGAAACCACCCGGGATTTTGCAAGTTTCCGCATCGACAGGATCACGGCGCTCAGCACCGTTCCGGGTCTGTTTGTCGACGAACCGGGAAAGCGGCTGAAAGACTACGTTCCCGCCAGCTGAACGCCACCGTTTCGGTGGATGCGCCGACAGTCATCACCCCTTGCGGGGAAAGATGAAGCAGCGGTCGCGCCGAACGGTCAACCACATGGCGACGCCGACCTTGGGCAGGAAGACGTTCGGAACTGTCGCCTTCAGCACTTCGTTGTCATGATCCATGCGGAACTCGACAAGGCTTTCCGAACCCATGAACCGCGCCCGCTCGACGATGCCGCGCGCCGGACTGCCTTGCAGCGGCGTCGGGTTCGGACCGCGACCGGCGCGGTCAAAATCAATGCCGACATGTTGCGGCCGGAACACGATGTCCACCGCGCTGCCATCCGCGAAGCCCGGCGCCAGGAACTGACCAAAGGCGGTGTCCACAAGAGCGCCCTGAACAACCCCTTCCAAGACGTTAATATCACTGAAGAAAGCGACCGCTTCCTTGTCGGCCGGCGCCTTGTAGATGTTGTAGGGCGCGCCGCGCTGCACGATCCGTCCGTCGCGCATCAGCGCGATTTCGTCGGCCATGCGCATCGCCTCTTCGGGCTCGTGGGTGACCAACAGCACGCTGGTGCCCTCTTCCTTGAGCAGAGCCAGGGTTTCATCGCGGATGCCGTCGCGCAGCCGGTTGTCGAGCCCGGAAAACGGCTCGTCCATGAGCATCACCCGGGGACGGGGCGCCAGCGCCCGCGCCAGCGCGACCCGCTGTTGTTCTCCTCCCGACAGGGCATGAGGATAGGCGTCGATAAAGTGAAACAGTCCCACACGTTCAAGAAGTTCCGAGACTCGCCTGCGTTTTTCGGCTTTGGTGCCGCTCAGACCAAAGGCGACATTGTCCCCCACGGTCAGGTGCGGAAAAAGCGCAAAATCCTGGAACATCAATCCGATCGAGCGGCGCTCGGGCGGCACACGGAACTGGGTGTCGCAAATCAGATTCCCATCGACATAGATTTGCCCGGTGTCCTGCATTTCGACGCCGGCGATCATCCGCAACGTCGTCGATTTGCCACACCCCGAGGGCCCCAGAAGACAGGTGACATCGCCCGGCAGAATGCTCAGCGAGACATCATTCACCACCGCCTTGCCATCAAAGCGGCGGACCAGATTTCGGATTTCCAGTCTCGGGGGGGGTACGCTCACGCCTGCCTCGCATTGTATCCGATGAAATTCATCGGGTTTCAGGCGGATTAGCAGCCGGTGCGCCGCTCTGCAACCCATGCACCGGATCGCATCGGGTCCGGGCCGGAAACTTCCACAGGAATCCCTTTATTTCCAAGTCAGTAGCAAAAGTTTCCCGGGCGCAGCATTATCCGGAAACAGCCTTGGCCAACCGCGGCAGTCGCGCCTTTTTCAGCAAGGCCCACATCTCCCAATCCTTGCCGGAGAGCCGCTGCGCTTCGGCCAACACATCCGCGCAGACTGTCGCGACCCTCTCGGGATGTGCCTGCCAGTGCCCCAGCAGAAAGGCGTCCGGATCGGCGCGGCTCAGCCCCTCGTCGGCCAGAACGTTGCGCGGAAAATCAGACGCATTCAGCGTCAGGATCACATCCGCCGAACCGGACACCGCCGCCGCCAGCACATGCACGTCATTGGGATCCGGCAGCCACAGGCCCGCTTCAAGGGACGGCTTCCACACGACCTCGGCCCGGGGCCATTGCACCCGCAGCAGCGCAATTTCAGCACGCGCCTGCGCTTCGCCGCCCGGTCCCAGCTTGCGCGCCGCCCGCGCCCATTCCTCAAGAATGCGCGCGGACCAGAGTGGCGTAAACGCGCCGGTGGCCGCAACGCCCAGCACAACCGACCGCATCACCGTCGGATACATCACACAGGTGTCGATCAGAACCTTCACAACCGGAAGAACAGCGCCTTGAGGTAACCGCTTTCTGCCAATTGCGGCATCAGCGGATGGTCCGGCCCGGCAAAGCCAGTGTGCACCAGTTGGGCGCGTCGTCCCGCACGACCGATTCCGCGCAGGCAAGCACCTGTAAACACGGTCAGGTCCGCCGCATGACTGCAAGAACACAGAACCAGATAACCGCCCTCCTGCACCAGCCCGGCCGACAGCCGCGCCACCCGCTCATAGGCTCTGAGCCCCTTTTCCAGTGCCGGTTTGGACGGGGCAAAGGCGGGCGGGTCGCAGATCACCAGATCGAATCGCGCATCTTCCTCGGCCAGCCCCATCATCACGTCAAAGGCATCGCCCTGGCGGGTGGCAAACCGATCGCCCGCCGCCATCTGCGCCGCGGCGTCAGAGGCCAGCGCCAGCGCCGGAGCGGATCCATCGACCGCAAGCGCCGACTCGGCCCCGCCCGCCAGAGCCGCAAGGGCAAAGCCGCCAACGTGGGAAAACACGTCCAGCACCCGCGCGCCGCCTGCCAGACGCGCGGCAAACGCATGGTTGGAACGCTGGTCAAAAAACAGTCCCGTCTTCTGTCCGCCCGTGACATCAGCCAGATAGGTGGCGTCGTTCATCCGCACCGGCAACGGCGCTGCGGGGGCCGTGCCGACCAGAACCGCATCGACATCGTCCAGCCCTTCCAGAGTGCGGCCACGGCCACCGGCATTCTTGAGAACGGTGGTCACTCCGGTGACGTCGACCAGCGCTTCCACCATCGCCTCCAGGTACAGGTCCGCCCAGGCGGCATTCGGCTGCACCACCGCCAGATCACCGAACCTGTCGATGATCACGCCGGGCAAACCATCGGCTTCGGCATGGATCAGCCGGTAATAGGGCGTATCGAACAACCGTGTGCGCAACGCCAGAGCGTGGCTGATCCGCTCGGCGAACCAAGCCTTGTCCGGTGCCTGTGTGCCCGCCGGATCCAGCATCCGGCACATGATCTTCGAGGCCGGATTGACCGCGACCAGCCCCATCGGCGTGCGCTCGGCATCCTCCAGCAGCGCGACACTGCCCGGTGGCAGCGCACCGGTGCGGCGGTCGACGACCATTTCGTTGGCGAATACCCAGGGGAAGCCGCGCCGCACGGCGCGGGCATTGGCTTTGGGTTTCAGGCGGACGGTGGGGAGAAGGGGCTCTGTCATGGCGCCCTCATAGACGGTCCCGGGGGCACTGGAAAGCATTCACATGCGCTGGAGACGACTCCGCAGGGACGAATCTTTGACCGGCGCAGGGTACTTTTCACCCGGCCCTTGTGGAGCGGGCAAAAATTTAGGAAAGTCTTTCTGTATTTGACGCGACGAATTCCACTGCAAATGCCTGGCACCGCATTCCGCCGCACCCGCGAAAACAGCCGCATGAGCAACCTTTACTGTTAGCGCTAACTCATCTAGTGTCGATCCGAACCGCCATTTTGGGACAAGGACAGATCCATGACCCTGCACACCACCATCGCCCGAGTCACCGACCGCATCGAAGAACGCAGCGCCGAAATGCGCAGCCGCTACCTTGATCGCATGCGCCGCGCCGCCGAAGACGGCCCGCGCCGCGCGCATCTGACCTGCGGAAACCAGGCCCATGCCTACGCCGCGATGGGGGGTGACAAACCGGCGCTCTCCGACAGCCGCGCGCCCAATATCGGGATTGTCTCGGCCTACAACGACATGCTCTCGGCACATCAGCCCTTTGAAACCTACCCCGAGATCATCCGCGCCGCTGCCCGCGCGCAGGGCGCCACGGCACAGGTCGCGGGCGGCGTGCCCGCGATGTGCGACGGCGTGACCCAGGGTCAGGTGGGCATGGAGCTGTCGCTGTTTTCACGCGACGTGATCGCGCTGGCTGCGGGCATCGGCCTGTCGCACAACGTCTTTGATTCGGCGCTTTACCTCGGGGTCTGCGACAAGATCGTGCCCGGCCTGATCATTGCCGCGGCAACCTTCGGCTATATCCCCGGCATCTTCCTGCCCGCCGGGCCGATGACCTCCGGTCTGCCGAACGATCAGAAGGCCAAGGTCCGCCAGCAGTTCGCCAATGGCGAGGTCGGCCGCGACGCGCTGATGAAGGCGGAAATGGAGAGCTATCACGGCCCGGGCACCTGCACCTTCTACGGCACCGCCAACACCAACCAGATGCTGATGGAGTTCATGGGCCTGCACCTGCCCGGCGCCTCTTTTGTCAACCCGAACACGCCGCTGCGCGAGGCTCTGACCGTGGCCGGCACCGAACGCGCACTGGAAATCACCGCATTGGGCAATGATTACCGCCCGGTCTGCGACATCCTCGATGCCAAGGCCTTCGTGAACGGCATTGTCGGTTTGATGGCCACCGGCGGCTCGACCAATCTTGTGCTGCACCTCCCGGCCATGGCCCGCGCCGCCGGGATCGCGCTGGAACTGGAAGACTTCGACGAGATTTCCAACGCCGTGCCGCTGATGGCAAAGGTCTATCCCAACGGCCTGGCGGATGTGAACCACTTCCACGCCGCAGGTGGTCTGGCCTACATGATCGGTGACCTGCTGACCGAAGGCCTGTTGCATGACGACGTCAAGACCATCGCCGGCGATGGCCTGTCACTCTACACCCAGGAGCCGACACTCACGGACGGGCGGGTGACCTACGCCCCCGGCGCGGGTGCGTCGCTCAACGACAAGATTCTGCGCTCGGCCAGGGATCCGTTCCAGAAGACCGGCGGCCTGCAGCAACTCAAAGGCAATCTTGGCCATGGCATGATGAAGATCTCGGCGGTCGATCCGTCGCGCCACATCATCGAAGCCCGGTGCCGGGTCTTCCAGGACCAGAATGACGTCAAAAAGGCGTTCAAGGCCGGCGAGTTCACCGAGGACACCATTGTTGTCGTCCGCTTCCAGGGACCGTCGGCCAACGGCATGCCCGAGCTGCACAGCCTGACACCGACACTGGCAGTTCTGCAGGACCGCGGTCTCAAGGTGGCGCTGGTCACCGACGGCCGGATGTCCGGCGCTTCCGGCAAGGTTCCCTCGGCCATCCACGTCAGCCCCGAAGCCGCCAACGGCGGCCCGCTGGCCCGGGTGCGGGACGGCGATGTGATCCGGCTGGACGCGGTCAGCGGCACCATCGACTGCCTCGCCGCCGATTTCGACAGCCGTGACGCGGTCACCGCCGATCTCTCCGACAATGGCCATGGCGTCGGGCGCGAATTGTTCGACGTCTTCCGCCGCAATGTCGGACTGGCCTCGAATGGGGCTGCGGTTGTGGTCTGAACCC
Organism: Puniceibacterium confluentis; assembly: GCF_007923445.1. Taxonomy (GTDB): domain Bacteria; phylum Pseudomonadota; class Alphaproteobacteria; order Rhodobacterales; family Rhodobacteraceae; genus Puniceibacterium; species Puniceibacterium confluentis. The sequence continues at coordinate 33,638 of NZ_VOJI01000021.1, forward strand.
CTCCGGGCTTTCTTCTCTTTGAAAATACTCACTCTCCGACCTAACCAAACTTGAAAAGGGCCGTCATGCTCACCCCCAAAGATGCAAGCATCCAGTCCGAGGCACTCTGCCGCCTCGCCCCTGTTGTCCCTGTCCTCGTGATCGACGATGCCTCCAGCGCCCGCGCGCTGGCCGAGGCGCTGATCGCCGGTGGCCTGCCCGCGCTGGAAGTGACCCTGCGCACTCCGGCCGCTCTGGACGCGATCCGCGAGATGGCCAAGGTCGAAGGCGGCGTTGTCGGGGCGGGCACCCTGCTGACCCCAGCGGACGTCAGGGCCGCCGTGGCCGCTGGCGCCAAGTTCGGCGTGTCACCCGGCGCCACCGAAACCGTTCTCACCGCCTGCGAAGAGGCCGACCTGCCGCTGCTTCCCGGGGTTGCCACCGCATCCGAGGTGATGCGGCTGCTGGAACGCGGCTACACCGTCCAGAAGTTCTTTCCGGCCGAAGCCAATGGCGGCGCGCCGGCGCTCAAGGCGATCGGCGCGCCGATCCCCCAGGTCCGTTTCTGTCCGACCGGCGGCGTCTCGCTGAAGAACGCCAACGACTACCTCAGCCTGTCCAACACGATCTGTGTCGGCGGCAGCTGGGTCGCCCCCAAGGATCTGGTGGCCAAGGGCGACTGGAAAGCCATCGAAGAGCTGGCCCGCGAAGCCGCCGCCCTGCCGCGCTGAACAACCGCTCACCTGTCGCGGCGGGCGATCCGCGCGCCGCGACAGGTATTTCGGGAACCCTGCCGGACCGACCCGCGGCCGACATGGGGCCCGCCGGTATCGCTGTTCGGCCAGTCAGTGCCCAGGGCATGCCGAACGCCCCCTGCCGCAGCCACCTGCTGTTGCCGGACATGCCCCGTGCGACTGGCCGTCCATCGCCAGAGACCGGCAGAGCCGCCCCCAGGCACCGCGGCACAAAAACGACCAGCCGTCGCAAATGACACAGACAGCGCGACGATTCGGCGCAGGATGCAGTGACCCAGCTAGGATCTCTGCCCAATGGCGCGTGCCCGACTCGCACTGATTGTCAGGACCATCGGCGCCCGGCGCGGGCGCGCGGCGCGGGGGCGTCCCTGAGCGCAACGGATGACCACGCACCCTGCCCTCCTGCGAAAGATCCCGTAATGACTGTTCAGACCTCCCGCCGCTCCGGCGGCCGCGCCGCCCGCTTTTCCGCCCGCACCGCGCCTCTGGCCGATCACCTGCGCCCGGTCCGCGCCGGGCTGAGCGGCGGCCAGTACAGCCCGCTCACCGATGCCGGCGTTGCCCGCATCCATCAGGCCGCGCTGGCGGCGCTGTCCGAAATCGGTCTCGCCAATGCCCCGGCCTCGGGCATCGCGGCAATGACCACCGCCGGAGCGGTGTTGGGTCATGACGGCCGCCTCCGCTTCCCGGCGCCCCTGGTGGAAGACACCATTGCCCGGGCCAACCGGTCGGTGACGCTGTGCGGGCGCGACGCCAGACACGATCTGCACCTCAGTGGCTCGCGCGTGCATTACGGCACGGCCGGCGCCGCCGTGCACATGGTCGACGTCGACGGGCGCACCTACCGCGACAGCACCGTGCAGGACCTGCATGACGCCGCCCGCATCGCCGACCGACTGGACAACATCCACTTCGTACAGCGGCCGATGGTGTGCCGCGACATCCCCGACAACCGCGAGATGGACCTGAACACCATCTATGCCTGCTGTGCCGGCACCACAAAACATGTCGGCACCTCCTTTACCGAGGTCGCCTTTGCCCGTGATGCGCTCGAGATGCTGCACATCATCGCGGGCGGCGAGGACGCCTGGCGTGCGCGTCCCTTCGTGAGCAACTCCAACTGCTTCGTGGTGCCGCCGATGAAATTCGCCACCGAATCCTGCGAGGTGATGGAAACCTGCATCCGCGGCGGCATGCCGGTGCTGCTGCTCTCGGCCGGCCAGGCCGGCGCCACGGCGCCCGCCTCGATCGCCGGCGCCATCGTGCAGGCGGTGGCGGAATGCCTCGCCGGTCTGGTCTATGTCAACGCCATCGCGCCCGGGCATCCGGCGATCTTCGGCACCTGGCCGTTTGTGTCGGACCTGCGCACCGGCGCGATGTCGGGCGGATCCGGCGAACAGGCGCTTCTCACCGCCGGCTGCGCGCAGATGCACCGGCATTACGCCCTGCCCGGCGGCGCCGCCGCCGGAATCGCCGATGCCAAACTGCCCGACATGCAGGCCGGCTGGGAGCAGATGTGTTCCAACGTCATGGCGGGCCTGTCCGGGCTCAACATGGTCTACGAGGCGGCGGGCATGCACGCCTCGCTGCTGGGATTCTGCCATGAATCGCTGATCCTCGGCGACGATCTGATCGGTCAGGCCCTGCGGTGCCTGCGTGGAATCGAGGTCAGCGAAGACAGTGTCTCGCTTGAGGTGATGCGCGCCACCTGCATCGGCGGGCCGGGGCACTACCTCGGCTCGGACCAGACCCTCGCCCTGATGCAGACCGATTACGTCTACCCCACCCTCGGTGACCGCACCTCGCCGAAGGAATGGCTCGAGCGGGACCGCCCCGACCTGCTGCAGCGGGCCACCGCCCTGAAGACGCGCATCCTGTCGCAACCCAGTGCGGCGCGTTTCGACGCCGTCACCGAAGCGGCGCTGCGGGCCCGCTACACCATTCACCTGCCGGTCTGAAACCCGGTCACCGTGCCGGGGGCCATCGCGCGGCGCCCCGGCGGTCACGGCGACGCATCCTCTCCGCCTCTGAACCTTTCCCGGCCCGCGGCGGTGACCACGCTGGCGGACCCTATCGAATTTGCGTATCTGGAACCAGAGCATCAGGCTGCGCCGTCGCCGTCTTCTTCTCTTGCCAAATACTCCCGCCGGAGGCGACCCGCGCCCGCAACAGGTACTGCACATGCCGTCAGAAGGATCCGTCATGCCCTATTTTATCCTCGCAATCGCGATCCTGGCGGAAACCATCGCCACCACGGCTCTGCAGGCCAGCCAGCAGTTCACCCGCCCCCTGCCTTCACTGATCGTCGTGTTGGGGTATGGCGTCGCGATCTATCTGCTCTCGGTGTCGCTGCGGACCTTTCCGGTCGGCATCGCCTATGCTCTCTGGTCGGGGCTGGGCATTGTCCTCATCGCGGTGATCGGCCTGATTGCCTTCGGACAGAGGCTCGATCTGCCGGCCATTCTCGGAATGGGCTTGATCATTGCCGGAATCGCCACCATAAACCTGTTTTCGAGCACTGCGACGCATTAGGGGCTGGCCTTTTGGCGCCCTGGCCGCTAGGCCGCGCGCAACACATCCCAAAAGGCAGACCCGATATGGACCTTCGCAACGTTGCGATCATCGCTCACGTGGACCACGGCAAGACGACGCTGGTGGACGAGCTTCTGAAACAATCCGGCACCTACCGGGAAAACCAGGCCACGACCGAACGGGCGATGGATTCCAACGATCTTGAGCGCGAACGCGGCATCACCATTCTTGCCAAGGCCACCTCGGTCGAATGGAAAGGCCACCGCATCAACATCGTCGACACGCCGGGCCACGCCGACTTTGGCGGCGAGGTCGAGCGGATCCTGTCGATGGTCGACGGTGTGGTGCTGCTGGTCGACGCCGCCGAAGGCCCGATGCCACAGACGAAATTCGTGACCTCCAAGGCACTTGCCCTGGGCCTGCGCCCGATTGTGGTGCTCAACAAGGTCGACAAGCCCGATGCCGAACCGGATCGCGCGCTGGACGAATGCTTTGACCTGTTCGCCAACCTCGGCGCTGATGAGGACCAGCTTGATTTCCCGCATCTCTATGCTTCCGGACGCTCCGGCTGGGCCGATGCCGAACTGGACGGGCCGCGCAAGAACCTTGATGCGCTGTTCAAGCTGATCCTGAATCACGTTCCCGCCCCCAAGCAGCTGAAGCGTCAGGACGAGGATTTCCGGATGCTCGCCACTACCCTGGGCAACGACGCCTTTGTCGGCCGCATCCTGACCGGCCGTGTCGAATCGGGCAAGATCAAGGTCGGCGCCACGGTGCAGGCCCTGTCGCGCATCGGCCAGAAGATCGAACAATTCCGCGTGACCAAGATCACCGCCTTTCGCGGTCTGGGCCAGCAGGACATCGAAGAGGCGATGGCCGGCGACATCGTCAGCCTTGCCGGCATGACCAAGGCCACCGTGGCCGACACCATCTGTGCACTGGCCGTGGACGAACCGCTCGAGGCGCAGCCGATTGACCCGCCGACGATCACCGTGACCTTCGGCATCAACGACAGCCCGCTGGCCGGGCGCGAAGGCAAGAAGGTGCAGTCCCGCGTGATCCGCGAGCGCCTGATGAAAGAGGCCGAATCCAACGTCGCGATCAAGATTGCCGACACACCGGGTGGTGAAGCCTTCGAAGTGTCCGGGCGTGGCGAACTCCAGATGGGCGTCCTGATCGAAAACATGCGCCGCGAAGGTTTCGAACTGTCGATCTCGCGTCCGCAGGTCATCACCCGCGACGGCGCGAACGGTGTGGAAGAGCCGATCGAAGAAGTCACCATCGACGTCGATGACGAATATTCGGGTGCGGTCATCGAAAAGATCACCGGCAGCCGCAAGGGTGAACTGGTCGAGATGAAGCCGGCCGGCGTCGGCAAGACCCGCATCATCGCGCATGTGCCGGCCCGTGGACTGATCGGCTATCACGGCGAATTCCTCACCGACACGCGTGGCACCGGTGTGATGAACCGGGTGTTCCACAGCTGGGCCAAGCACAAGGGACCGATCCCGGGCCGCCGTGCCGGTGTGCTGATCTCGATGGAAAATGGCACTGCCGTTTCCTATGCGCTCTGGAAGCTCGAGGATCGCGGCAAGTTCTTCATCGGGGCGCAGACTCCGGTCTATACCGGCATGATCATTGGCGAACATGCCCGCGAGAACGACCTTGAAGTGAACCCGCTCAAGGGCAAGCAGCTGACCAACGTCCGGGCCTCCGGCACCGACGAGGCCGTGCGCCTGACCACGCCGGTCACCTTGACGCTGGAACAGGCCATTGCCTACATCAACAACGACGAACTGGTCGAAGTCACGCCGACGTCCGTGCGTCTGCGCAAACGCTACCTTGACCCGCATGAGCGCAAGCGGATGGCCAAAACCCTCTAATCGTTCAGAACAACACTGTCCCCGCGTGCGATGCGCCCGGGGACGGTGACCGATGCACACCAGCCTCCGTGCCCGCGCATGGCGTTGTACATCCCGCGTCCCAGCATGGTTTCCATCCGCGAACACGGCGCGCAGGGACCGGTGATTTCGATCACCGCCGCTCCAAGACAGACAGACGCCCCCCGCAATGCCGAGAGATTGATGCCCGCGACCACGATGTTGCGGCGCAGCATCTGTGGCGTGACCTCCGCCAGCCCGGCCAGGGCGGCGATGACAGGAAGATGTTCGGCCTGGAGCAGCGTCAGGGCACGTTTGCCGGGCCGCGCGTGATCCCCCTCCAGACCGGAGTCCGACAGAGCGCAGGACTCGACGTCTCGCAGGTCGGCCAGCCGCGCGGCGCGCACTCCGATCCAGACGATCCGCCCCGGCGCGTGGTGACGCCGAAGCAGGTCGCGCATCAGCAAGGCCAAGGCCCTATTCGGTGATCTCGACGATGATCAGATCGCGTTCCGAGGCATCGCGCGCATGGTCAAGCGCCTCCTGATACGCGGGAGAGTGATAGCAGGTCTCGGCCGCCTCGACGCTCGGGAACCGGGCAACCACATGGCGCGCGCGTTCCTTTCCCTCGAGCGTCACATACTTGCCGCCGCGGGCGATGAAACTGCCGCCATGGGCGGCAATCGCGGGCCCTGCGAGTTTGGCGTATTTGCCATAGGCTTCGGCGTCGGTCACATGCACATGTGCGATCCAGAGTGCGGGCATAGCTTATCCTTCCAGAATCTTTGCCGCAGCGGCGATCGCGCCAACGGCATTTTCCGCGCTGGCTCCACCGCCCTGCGCCATGTCCGGGCGGCCACCGCCGCCCTTGCCCCCCAGCTCGGTGACTGCCGCGCGCAACAGGTCAACCGCTGACAGCCGGGCTTTCAGATCATCCGTGACCCCTGCCGCCACGGCCGCCTTGCCGCCGGTATCGGCGATCAGCAGCACCGCGCCCGAACCCAGCCGCGCCTTGTGTTCGTCGATCAGCGGCGGCAGATCCTTGCCCGACACGCCGCTGAGAACCTGGGCCACAAAGCGCACGCCGTTGATGGTCTGTGCTTCGACATCATTGCCCTGCCCCGTTCCACCGGACATGGCGATATCCCGGCGCAGCTGCGACACTTCGTTGCTCAGGGTCCGGCGTTCGTCCAGCAACGCCTGAACACGTTTCACGGCCTCTGGCCCGGTGACCTTGAGCATCGTTTCGATATCTGCCAGCGCCTTGTCGCGGCTGCGCAGTTCCGCCATGGCCAGCGCGCCGGTCAGCGCCTCGATCCGCCGCACCCCGGCCGACGATGCCGTCTCCGAGGTCAGGGCGAACATCCCGATGTCGCCGGTGCGCCGCACATGGGTGCCGCCGCACAGTTCCAGCGAATAGGTTGCCCCATCGCTGCCCTTGCCCGAGCCCGGCAGGGCACCCATCGACACCACCCGGACCTCGTCGCCGTATTTCTCGCCAAACAGCGCCTGCGCACCGATCGCGCGCGCATCGTCCGGTGTCATGATCCGCGTGTCCACAGGACTGTTCTGGCGGACGTATTCGTTCACCTCGGCTTCGACCTGCGCGATCTCGGCGGGGGTCAGCGCCTTGCCGTGGGAAAAGTCAAAGCGCAGCCGGTCGGGCGCATTGAGCGAGCCGCGCTGCGCCACATGGTCCCCGAGCGCGCGGCGCAGGGCCTCGTGCAGCAGGTGCGTGGCCGAATGATTTGCGCGGATCGACGTGCGGCGTGCATGATCCACCGTCAGAACCGCCGCTTGCCCCGGCTTCATCTCTCCCTCGGACACTTCGGCGAAATGGATGAACACCCCGGCCACCTTCTTGGTGTCGGTGATCCTTGCCACACCCGCCTCGGTCTTCAGGACACCCTCGTCGCCGACCTGACCGCCGCTTTCGCCGTAAAAAGGCGTCTGGTTCAGCACGATCTGCACCGTGTCTCCGGCGCTTGCCGCCGAGACCGTGCCGCCGTCCTTGACCAAGGCCAATATCTGGCCTTCGGCGGTTTCCGTGTCATAGCCGAGGAAATCCGTGGCACCGTGCTTTTCCGCCAGATCGAACCAGATCGTTGCGTCCGCCGCCTCTCCCGAGCCGGACCAGGCCGCGCGGGCCTTGGCCTTCTGTTCGGCCATCGCGGCATCAAAGCCCTGGGTTTCGACCGTGCGGCCGCGTTCGCGCATGGCATCCTGCGTGAGATCAAGCGGAAAGCCGTAGGTGTCATACAGCTTGAACGCCGCAGCACCTGGCAGCGCGTCCCCTTCGCCCAGGCCGGCAAGTTCGTCGTCCAGCAGCTTGAGGCCGCGGTCCAGGGTCTGCTTGAACCGCGTCTCCTCGAGCCGCAGCGTCTCCTGGATCAATGCCTGTGCCCGGCCCAGTTCGGGATAGGCTGCGCCCATCTGGCGCACCAGCGCCGGCACCAGCTTGTGCATCACCGGATCCTGCGAGCCCAGCATATGCGCATGTCGCATCGCCCGGCGCATGATCCGCCGCAACACGTAGCCCCGGCCATCGTTGGACGGCATCACCCCGTCCGCGATCAGGAACGAGGTCGAGCGCAGATGGTCGGCAATGACCCGATGGTGGGTCTTGCCCGGACCGTCGGGATCGCTGGACGTGGCGTCCGCCGAAGCCTCGATCAGGCTGCGCATCAGGTCGGTTGCATAGTTGTCGTTGGTGCCCTGCAACAGGGCTGCAACCCGCTCGATCCCCATGCCGGTGTCGATCGACTGCGCGGCCAGTTCCTTGCGACTGCCGTCTTCGAACTGCTCGTATTGCATGAACACGAGGTTCCAGATCTCGACAAAGCGGTCACCATCTTCGTCGGGGCTGCCCGGAGGCCCGCCCCAGATATGGTCGCCGTGGTCGTAAAATATCTCGGTGCAGGGGCCGCAGGGACCGGTCGGGCCCATCATCCAGAAGTTGTCGTTGGTGGCGATGCGGATGATCCGGTCTTCGGGTACGCCGGTCTTCTTCCAGATCTCCACCGCTTCATCGTCGGTATGATAGACCGTGACCAGCAGGCGTTTCCTGTCGATGCCAAGGTCCCTGGTGATCAGCTCCCAGGCAAAGGGGATCGCTTCATTCTTGAAGTAATCGCCAAAGCTGAAATTGCCCATCATTTCAAAAAACGTGTGGTGGCGCGCGGTGTAGCCGACATTGTCCAGATCGTTGTGCTTGCCGCCCGCGCGCACACATTTCTGTGCCGTGGTGGCGCGGGTGTAGTCCCGGCGTTCAACCCCGGTAAACAGGTTCTTGAACTGCACCATGCCCGAATTTGCAAACATCAGCGTCGGATCGTTGCGCGGGACCAGAGGGCTCGACGGCACAACCGTGTGTCCCTGTTTCTCGAAATAGCTCAGGAAAGTCGAGCGGATGTCGTTCAGGCTGGGCATCTGGTAAGGTCACTTCCGGATCATGATGACAAGGTTCGCGCAGGTGTATCGCCGCACCTGCCGCCTGTCCATAAGCCTATGACCGTGATCTGCCCTGTTGTGGGGGCCATTGCGCTGCTGCACACCGCCGGTGGCGGCGGGACTCCGGGAAACCGCCTTGTAACGGCGGCGTCGGCATCACATGCCGGAGCAACGCAAAAGGCGCCCCACGCAGGGGCGCCCGATCCGTGTCTTTTCCGTCCCGGACATGGCCGCCGGAGGCTTCAGAGGCCGCCGGGGAAACCGCGCCCCGACGGGGTGTCAGCCATCCACAAGGTCGCCGTCACCGCTGTCCGAGTCCTCTGACATGTGAAAATCCAGCCCGTGAGCCGCCCGGATCTTGTCTTCGATCTCGTTGGCGACTCGGCTGTTTTCCTTCAGGAAGGTCTTGGCATTTTCGCGCCCCTGCCCGATCCTCTCGTCGCCGTAGGAATACCAGGCACCGGACTTGTCAACGACACCGGCCTTGACACCCAGATCCAGCAACTCGCCGGTTTTCGAGATTCCCTCGCCATACATGATGTCGAACTCGACCTGCTTGAAGGGCGGCGCCACCTTGTTCTTGACCACCTTCACGCGGGTCGCGTTCCCCACAACCTCATCCCGGTCCTTGATGGCGCCGATGCGGCGGATATCCAGACGGACCGAGCTGTAAAACTTCAGGGCGTTGCCGCCGGTGGTGGTTTCCGGCGAGCCAAACATCACGCCGATCTTCATGCGGATCTGGTTGATGAAGATCACCATGCAATTCGACCGGCTGATGGAGCCGGTGAGCTTGCGCATGGCCTGGCTCATGAGACGGGCATGCACCCCCACCGAGGAATCCCCCATGTCCCCTTCGAGTTCGGACTTGGGGGTCAGCGCCGCGACCGAGTCGACGACAACCAGACTGACCGCGCCCGACCGCACCAGCGTATCGACAATTTCCAGCGCCTGTTCGCCGGTGTCGGGCTGCGAGATCAGCAGTTCGTCCAGATCGACCCCAAGCTTGCGGGCATAAAGCGGATCAAGCGCGTGCTCCGCGTCGACAAAGGCACAGACGCCGCCTTTTTTCTGCTCTTCCGCCACGCAATGCAGGGTCAGGGTGGTCTTGCCCGAAGATTCCGGGCCGTAGATTTCGATGATGCGCCCCTTGGGCAGACCGCCGATGCCAAGCGCGATGTCCAGACCAAGCGACCCTGTGGAGGTCGATTCAATGTCCTTGATGACATTGTCGCCGCCCAGCTTCATGATCGACCCCTTGCCGAACTGCCGTTCGATCTGCGCCAGAGCGCTGTCGAGCGCCTTTTGCTTGTCCGCGGTCTTCTTGCTATCCATTGTCAAAAGATCTGCCGTTGCCATGTTTTCCATGTCCTTATTCCACACCCGCATGCGGGCGACAATCGCTGCTTTCGTTCACCTCTTGTTCTCGACTATATGAGATCAAAAAGAGAACATATCAAGGTAAATTTTCCTCGTTCCACTTTTGCGGGATTTTGTTAAAGAGTGGTTTACGCCACTGTTTCGACTGCGGAGATGACAATTGCTGGTATTCTGGAAACAGCGGCTGGTCTTTCTGGCGGTGCCGAAGACCGGGACCACCGCATATGAGACAGCCCTTGCGCCTCATGCCTCGGTGAGCGTGCTGGATCCGCCAGAGCTCAAGCATGCGCCGGTCTATCGCTACAACCGTTTCTTCCGTCCGATGTTCGAGAAGATGGGTGCCGGGCAGATGGACGTGATCGCGGTGATCCGTGAACCGGTGAGCTGGCTCGGCAGCTGGTACCGTTACCGTCAGCGCCCGTTTCTAGACGGCAAGCCGACGTCAACCAGGGATCTGAGCTTTGACGCATTCGTCGAGGCCTATACCCGCGGCGATCAGCCGGCCTTTGCCAACGTGGGCAGTCAGTCGAAATTTGTCGAGCCGCGCCCGAACGGGACCGGCGTCACGCACTTGTTTCAGTACGAAAACCAGGCCGCGCTGGTGGCGTTTCTTGAGGACAGGCTGAAGGTGCGTCTGGACCTGCCGCGCAGCAATGTCTCGCTCTCTGCTCCGCTGTCATTGTCACCGCGCATCGACGCCAGGCTGCGGCGCAAGAATGCCGACGACTTTGCCCTCTGGAGTGCGGCCGGTCAGCTCAGTTGTTGATAAACTGTGTCTGTCAACTCATTCAGGGAAAAGGGTTTTGGCAGGAACACCGAATTCGGGATCCGGTTCTTGTCATCGCCAAAGACCTCTTCGGCATACCCTGACACGAAAACCACCTTCACGTCCGGCCGTGCCTCCAGGGCCTGCCGGACCCAGGTCGGACCATCCATGCCGGGCATCACCACATCTGTGACAAAGATGTCGACCAGCAGGCCCTGGTCCGCCAGGGTCTGCAACGCATCCTCTGCGGATTCGGCTTCGATGACGGTATAGCCGCGCAGGCGCAGGGCGCGCGAGGCAAAGGCGCGCACCGGCGCTTCGTCCTCTACCAGCAGAACGACGCCATTGCCCTGGCAGACCTTGGTTCTGGTCGGTTTATGTACCGGTTGCTCGGCGGCTGACTGGGCAATCTCGTGGCTGGGAAACAGCAGGGTAAAGCAACTTCCTGAACCGACAACGCTGTCGACAAAAATGAAACCGCCGGTCTGTTTCACAATGCCGTAGACGGTGGACAGGCCCAGACCGGTGCCTTCGCCGGTGCGCTTGGTGGTGAAAAAGGGTTCAAACACCTTTTGCAGCTTGTCCGTCGGAATGCCTTCCCCGGCATCCGTGACCTTGACCGACACATAGGACCCCGGCGCCACCACGGCCCGGTCGCGGGTCAGCGGTTGCTTCAGCACCAGTCGCTCTGTCTCGATCACGATGGCGCCACCGCGCGGCATTGCGTCCCGCGCGTTCACGACGAGGTTCATCATCACCTGTTCGAGCTGCCGCTTGTCACCGCGAATGGGGGGCAGCACGGGATCATGCCGCAGCGTGAGAGACACCTTTTCGCCGACCAGACGGTTGAGCAGATGTGTCAGATCGGACAATGCGTCCCGCAGGTCGAGCACTTCGGGGCGCAACGTCTGCTTGCGCGAAAACGCCAGCAGCTGGCCCACCAGCGCCGCGGCGCGGTTGGCGTTCTGGTTGATCTGCACCAGGTCGCCGTAATCCGGGTCGCCCTGATCGTGGCGCAGCAGCAGCAAATCGCAATGCCCGGAAATGGCCGTCAGCAGATTGTTGAAATCATGCGCAATTCCGCCGGCCAGCTGGCCGATGGCCTGCATCTTCTGGCTTTGCACGAACTGCGCTTCGAGTGTCTTGAGTTCGGTCGCATCGTTCAGGACCGCGACCAGCACCGGTTGCCCCAGCTCCATGACCCGGTTCAATGTCACCTGTACAAACACTTCGCGGTCCGAGCGGGTGAGGCGCAGAAATTCGGACCGGTTCAGGCTGCGTCCCGCTGCGGCGTCCTCCAGCCAGCCGCGGATGGAGCGTCCCAGCCCCTCCATGAATTCCGACATGGCACGGTCGTCGGTCGAATCCGTGTCCAGAAGCTTGCGCGCCTCGCGGTTCGACCGCGTGATCAAACCGTCCTGTCCAAGCTTGAGAAGCGCCACCGGCAGCGTTTCGAAATCGGTGTCCGGATCCGGCGGTCCGGCGGTTTCGGGTACGGCGAGCAACACCAGTTCCTGCCGCCCGGGTCCGGCATCGACCTGACTGATGAGGTAGGGGCAGGCGCCGGTCCGGGTCATCACATCATTCGGCGCGCCCGTGCGCAGCGGCAGATCGGGAATGACCTCTTCCAGCCGCTTGGGGCGTTTGCCGATCAGGATACGCGCCGCCTCGTTCATCGACAGGATTGCGCCGTTGCGCCCCAGCGTCAGGACCGGCACCTGCGGACCGTAACCCGCCGCGGCATTGGCGGCGCTTTCATCAAAGAACTCGACCCGCCACAGGATGCAGCGTTCCAGCATGCCGCGCGCGCTCATCCGGATGTGTCCGCCGCGCACCGGTACATCCTCGGTCGCCACAACAGTGTCCCTGGCTCCGGACTGCAACCGGTACAGCACCCCTGCCGGATTGGCCAGGACCGGCCGCAGCGCCGCGGCGATGGTCTGGTCGCCTTCGACGGCATAACGACTGCGGGCCGAGGCATTGGTGTAGATGATGGCGCCGTCATCATCGGTGATGATGCAGGCCGCACTGTCGCGTTCGACAAAATCCGAAATGGTCCGGAACATCCTGTTGCGCGACCAGAGCGACCACAGCATCAGCAAGCCGCTGGCCAGCGCCATGACCACGAACGCCGCGCCGGACGCCAGCAGCCCGAAACGGACTGCGTCACCGGGCGCCAGCAACGCACCCAGAAAACTGAGACCGGAAAGCGCCAGCACAAGGACCAACCGCCACAGCATGCCACGTCGGCGTGGTCCCGTTCCCTGAGTTGACAGCGTGGCGTCAAACACTCTGCATCGACCTTCCGCATTATTGCCGTCACAGAGTAGCACCGAGAAAGGTTAACCCCTGCTTAAGCTCAAATATCGCGCTCAGGTTGAGTATGTGGCAGAATCGCGGCGACGCAAGGTTTAGGTCACTCTCGGATCAGGCAGCAGACGAAAAATCCGTCTCCCCCGTCGGAAGGCAGGAACTGGCGGTGCTCACGCTGCGCCCATCCAGGATTTTCCGACAGGAACGCGGCGATCTGGCTGGCGTTCTCACTGTTCAGCAGCGAACAGGTCACATAGGCCAGACAGCCTCCGGGTCGTACCAGCCGACTGGCGTCACGCAGAATTTGCGCCTGCACCCGGTGCAAACCGGCCAGCTTTTCCGGTGTCAGGGTCCACTTGCCTTCGGGTGACCGCCGCCAGGCCCCGCTGCCGGAGCACGGGACGTCACAGAGCACCAGATCATAGGGGCCAGCGGGCTGGTCGAGAATGGCGACGTCGGCCCCGGCCCGTTCGGCCCGAACCGGCAGGTCGCGCAGGCGCGCGGGGTTTGCATCATGTGCGTCTATCGGTCCGGCCAGCCGGGCCGCCATCGCCAGAGTCTTGCCACCGCCGCCGGCGCAATAATCCAGCACCCGCTGTCCGTGTTGCAGCGGCAGCAGGTCGACGACGGCCTGACTGGCCGCATCCTGCAATTCGACCCAGCCATTCAGATATGCTGTGGACTGCCCGACCCGACGGGCGTTTCCGGTCACGACCAGCGCCAGCGCAGACAACGGGTGCGGCTGGGTCGTGATGTCATCTGCCGCGAGCGACTCGATCGCCTGTGCAACCGTGCTCAGGCCCTGGTTGACCCGCAGAAACACAGGCGCGCGGCTCCTGAGCGCCTCCGCGACGGCGGTCGCCGTCTCGCCCAGATCGGATGTCAGCATTTCGGCCAGCCAATCCGGAAGGTCCAGCGCCTCGGCCCCGGTGGGCGTCCGCCCCGCCTGGCGCTCGGTCTCGGACAGGGCGGCGGGACCATAGCCGGTGCCGGAGAAGAGTGTGTCGGGATCGGTGCCGGTCATCCGAAGCAGTCCCAGCAGAGCTTGACGGCCGCTGTCGCCGCCACCAAGCGCCGCCACACTGCGCCGCTGGCGCAGGACATCGTAGACATGGTCGCGCACCGCAGCCCGATCCTTGGATCCGGCGAACCGCGCCCCCCGCGCCCAATTGGTCAGCACCTGCTCGGCCGCCAGCTCCGGACCTATGCGGTCCAGCACCTCGATCGCCGCCTGCACCCGCGCCGCCGGCGTCACGCCCGCACCCTGCCGAAACCGAAATTACATACTGGTGACATGTTGATCTCTTCGCACTCCATGGCAGTTCACGCACGGGCATTTCCATCAGGGCGGACCCGGAACAGGCATGGCGCCGGTCAAGGGATCGGCCTGCCCTCACGGCAAGACTGACAGCCGCCAAGCCGGGTCGGGATTGCGCCTCTCGGGCCGGTCGGATTGCCAGATCACTGGTCGGGGTGACAGGTTTAGAACCTGCAACCTGACAACCGCCAGAAACCGAGCAAGGCCGCAGTTAGCAAACAGAATATGCGCAAACAAGTCAAATTCCGTGTTCTTCAGTCCAGCGGCTGACTGAGTTTCTGCAAGTCCTTGATGATGTGACCGCCCCCCGACGGCATCAATGTGCCAAGGTGGGTCTGCGATGATCCACAAAGGAGGACGGTCAT
>NZ_VOJI01000022.1 GCF_007923445.1 Puniceibacterium confluentis
CTCCACGCTGCCGCTCAACACTCAAACCCAACCGGAAGATTCCAGATCAAACCGGCCCTAACCGCGGGGGAAGGTCAAGCGCCTCGGAGGATTGGTTGAACCGGAGATCCTCTTGTGTTCAGATCCTCAAATCAGTCCGCGACGTGCTGGTGTCGGACGGAATGGGCACATGCCCTGGCGGCAACGCGCGCGCGGCGGGTCACGGGACGGCGGCAGTCCGCCACCCTTGGCCGGCAACGGGCGCCAAGCCATTGACTTGACGGGGCACAGGCGTGAAGAGGCGCGGCAATGTCGCTAAGGGACAGGTTTTCCGCCCGTCCCGATTCTAGGATCACCGCGAAGCCCGCGCACAGTTACTGGAGAGCATCATGCTGCAAGTTCTGAGAAGCTCCTGGGCGTTGCTGCTGGGTATGTTGCTGCTGATGCTGGGCAATGGACTTCAGGGGTCTCTTCTGGGGGTGCGTGGCGGTGCGGCAGGGTTTTCCGCCTTCGAAATGTCAGTCGTGATGTCGGCCTACTTCGCCGGTTTCCTGTTCGCGTCCCGCATGACACCGGGGATGATCCGGCGTGTCGGCCATGTGCGGGTGTTCGCAGCCCTCGGATCATTCATCTCGGCCATCATCATCCTGTACCCGGCCTGGCCCAATCCCTGGGTCTGGGCCCTTGGCCGCGTCGCCATCGGCTTTTGTTTCTGCGGCGTCTATGTGACCGCGGAAAGCTGGCTGAACAATTCGGCCAGCAACGAGAACCGCGGCCAGGCGCTGTCGCTCTACATGATCGTGCAGACGGTCGGCATCATTGCCGCACAGGGTCTGCTGCTGATCCCGGACCCCAGCGGGTTCCTGCTGTTCGTGGTCCCGTCGGTGCTGGTGTCGATCGCCTTTGCGCCGATCCTGCTGTCGATCAGCCCGACCCCGGCCTTCGAGACGACCAAGGGCATGAGCCTGATTCAGCTCTACCACACTTCGCCGCTGGGGTGCGTCGGCATGTTCCTGCTGGGGGGCGTGTTCGCCGCCCAGTTCGGCATGTCGGCGGTCTACGGCACGCTGGCCGGGCTGAGCCTGGGGCAGATCTCGCTGTTCGTGTCCTCGTTCTATATCGGCGCCATGGTGCTGCAATACCCGTTGGGGTACCTGTCGGACCGCATGGACCGGCGCCGGCTGGTGACCGTCGTCGCTGCGGCGGGCGGGATCGCGGCAACCGTCGCGGTATTCTCGGCCAGCAATTACTATGTCCTGCTCGCGGCCGCCTTTCTGATCGGAGGCGCCTCGAACCCGCTGTATTCCCTGCTGGCGGCCTATACCAACGACTTCCTTGCCACCGAAGACATGGCCAGCGCATCGGCAGGGTTGCTGTTCATCAACGGCCTGGGCGCCATCTCGGGGCCGCTGATCACCGGCTGGGTGATGCAGCACGTGGGGCCGTCGGGATACTTCATCCTCATCGCGGCGCTGATGCTGTCACTGACGCTCTATGCGCTCTACCGGATGACCCGTCGACCGGCGCCCTCCGCCGACATGACCGGTGCGATGTCGCCGCTGTCGCCAACCGGTTCGCCGGTGGCCATGGCGGTGGCCCAGGAGATCGCGATCGAACAGGCCGAGGCCGCGGAAGAGGAGCGTGACGCCGCGGCCTGAGCGCGCCGTGGCTGCAGGGCAACGCTGTGACGATCTGACATGAAAAGTTACTGTGCAACACAACTTAACCTTATGTAACGTCCTTGAGACGACAGCCGAAAGTGGTGAAAGAGGAGGTCCGAAGTGACACCCGAAGACGTTTTGAAGTTCTGGCTTGACGAGGTTGGCCAGAGCGGATGGTACAAGAGCGATCCTGATCTGGACGCCGAGGTGCGCGCGCGGTTCGAAGAAACCTGGACCAACGCGATGGAAGGGCGTTTCGGCCTCTGGCTGACCTATCCCAGCGGGGCGCTGGCCTATGTCATCCTGACCGACCAGTTTTCCCGCAACATGTTCCGCGGCACGAGCCGGAGCTTTGCGTCGGACCGGATCGCTTTGGCGGCGGCAAAGCAGGCCATCGGGCGCGGGTGGGACCTGCGGATCGACGAACCGGCACGTCAGTTCTTCTACATGCCGCTGATGCATTCCGAGAACCTGTGTGATCAGGACCGCTGCATCCGGCTCATGCATGAACGGATGCCCGGGTCCGGTGCCGGCAATCTGCTGCACGCCCGCGCGCACCGCGAGGTGATCCGCCAGTTCGGCCGATTCCCGACCCGCAACGAAGCCCTGTCGCGCGGTCTCACCCGCAATGAACAGGCCTATGTCGCCTCGGGCGGCTATGGTCGCACGCTCCGCGAACTGCAGGAATCGGCCTGACGCCGGTCGACTCCGGCCATGCACCGACTTGAACGGACCCGGGGGCGCGTTTTCCCCGGGTCGCGTTTTGCACGCACCTCCCGGCAGGTAACCCGCGACCGCCTGCATGGGCCGGGAACCCCGCCGATGCCCGCAGCCACTCCGGGGCGTTGATCGCGGGCCGCTTGCCGTCAGGTGCAGACAGCGAAATCCGCGCCTCTTTCGGTCCGCCCTTGCAACGGGAGAGCGGAACGTCTGCCAGCTGGCGCTACCGCCGACACCCAGACCTTCCCGCAACCGGAAAGCAACTGTCCCGCTGCTCGACGCGGCAGGCATCCCCGGCTCTCCAGAGCGATGTCCGCCGCAGAAAATAAAAGCGCAGCGCCCGGCCGCAGTTCTGCCCACCCATCGCTCCCAGTCGCGCCGGAAGCGCTCACTGGAACCAGTGGCGACGCCTGCAAGCCGCTGCGGGCACTAGTCGCGCCGGTGTGCCGGATGCGGTGATTTCTGCTCTTTGCCAATACTCCGGGGGTGTGGGGGCTGGCCCCCACTTCGGTCGCAGGCTCAGTGCAGTCGGTCGAAAAACGCCGCCACCCGTGGCTGCAGCCAGTTCCACAGAACCGGGGCGCCGTCGGCGATCTTCGATCCGACCCGCGACAGCACCGTGTCATAGCCGACGTTGTAGCTCAGCCAGGAACCGCCGCCCGCTGCAAGGTTCTGGTTCGGCGCCTGATACCGGTCGAGCGACTTGGCAAAGCGGGCATCCGGCGTGGCATTGGCCTCGAACTCGTCCCAGAGCGCGCGCAGGTCTGTGCCCTGGTCGCCGGGAAGCAGACCGAACAATCGGGTTGCGGCCTCCGCCTCGCGCGCTGCCAGGGCCGCGGCGTCATGCGTGCCGAAGATCGGCGCGTCACCGGCATCGATCTCGACCAGATCGTGCAACAGCAGCATCCTGATCACCCGGGACACGTCCACCCCTTCGGGGGCATGTTCGCCCAGCACCAGCGCATAGAGTGCGACGTGCCAGCTGTGTTCGGCGGAATTCTCTTGGCGGGAGCCGTCGCCAAGCGTGGTGGCCCGCAGCACGGACTTCAGCCTGTCCGCTTCGCTCAGAAAGGCCATCTGGGCAGTGATCCGGTCGTCAGCCGACATCAGTCGCGGTCGCCCTGCTCTCCGGTTGCGTTGAAGCGTTCGAGAAAGGCGCGGCCGCGCCGGGCGGCCATGCGCACACGGATGGCCGTCAGGAAGGCCTCCTCGAGCGTGGTCGAGGAGGCGGCAAGCTCTTTGGCCACCTGAATGAACAGGCGGTCTTCGCCGGTCTTGTCCATGGCCGCCAGAGTGTCCTTGGCCAGTTCTTCGGCAATCTCCGTCACGATGGACATGCAGCAATCCCTTTCAGCGGTTTCCGGGTCAGCGGGTCGATTCGGTCAGGCGGCGTTTCACATAGTCCGTCACCGTGCCGATCATCGTGCCCATGTGCGGCTCTTCGAAGAAGTGCCCCGAGCCGTCGATCTGGTCATGGGTGATGGTGATGCCCTTCTGTTCCTTGAGCTTGCCGACCAGCGAACGGGTGTCCGCGGGCGGGGCCACGCGGTCGTTGGTGCCGTTGATGATCAGACCCGAGGCCGGGCAGGGCGCCAGGAAGGAAAAGTCATACATGTTCGCAGGCGGGCTGACCGAAACAAAGCCGGTGATCTCGGGGCGGCGCATCAGCAGCTGCATGCCGATCCAGGCACCGAAGGAGAAACCCGCAACCCAGCAATGCTTGGAATTGTTGTTCATCGATTGCAGGTAGTCGAGCGCCGAGGCGGCATCGGACAACTCGCCGACACCCTGGTCGTATTCGCCCTGGCTGCGCCCGACGCCGCGGAAATTGAACCGCAGCACCGTAAAGCCCATGTTGTAGAAGGCGTAATGCAGGTTGTAGACGACCTTGTTGTTCATCGTCCCGCCGAACTGCGGGTGCGGGTGCAACACGATGGCGATCGGGGCGTCGCGGTCTTTTTGCGGGTGATAGCGGCCTTCAAGGCGGCCTTCGGGTCCGGGAAAGATGACCTCGGGCATGGGGCGGGCAAGCTCCTTAACGGTGCCGGGAATTCTTGACGAATTCTCTCAAGCACCTTAGAACGGTTCTAAATCCGGATTGCTCCGGGATGCGCATCTGAGGCAGATAGGCTCAGATGCGATCAAGGTCAATCGGTCGGTTCGCCTGGCGTGGGTTTGCGCCATGGTTTTCAGGGATCAATGAGGTGTTGCGGTGAAGCTGAGTACCAAGGGACGATATGCGATGGCGGCACTGGTGGATATCGCGCTGCAGCCGGACGGGGCCCTGGTGACGCTCAGCGACATCTCGCGGCGCCAGGACATCTCGTTGCCCTATCTGGAGCAGCTGTTTGTGAAATTGCGGCGCGCGGAGCTGGTGGCTTCGGTGCGCGGGCCGGGTGGCGGGTATCGGCTGTCGCGGCCAACCCAGCAGATCCGTGTGGTCGACATTCTCGCGGCGGTGGACGAGACCGTGAATGCGATGCACCAGGGGGCCGGGGCCTCGGGTGGTCTGTCGGGCAGCCGGGCACAGTCGCTGAGCAATCGGTTGTGGCAGGGGCTGTCGGCCCATGTCTATGTGTTCCTGCACCAGACCCGGCTGTCGGATGTGGTCGAGAATGCCCTGGCGCCGTGCCCGGCGGTGCCGAACCTGTTTGCGGTGGTGGACGAGACATGAGCCTTTTCGCCGTCGCATCGCCTGACCGGCGCCGGAGTGAGGGGCCAGCCCCTCGCACTCCCCGGGATGTTTTGCCTCCAGAGACGGTGGGGGTGCTGTGAACAGGGTGTATCTCGACTGGAATGCAACGGCGCCGCTGCGGGCCGAGGCGCGGGCCGCAATGGTTGCGGCCATGGACCTTCTGGGCAACCCGTCGTCTGTGCATGCCGAAGGGCGTGCGGCCAAATCGCTGGTCGAGACGGCGCGCGCGCAGGTCGCCGCCGCCTTTGGCGCAGAGGGGGCGGATGTGGTGTTCCTGTCCGGCGCGACCGAGGCGGCGGCCCTGGCCTGTGCCGGGCGCGGGTTGCTGGGGGCGGACATCGAACACGATGCGGTCGTGGCCTGGGTCGATGCAGTGTTGCCGGTGGCGCGTGATGGCAAGGTGACAGTGGCCGAGGCCGAACGCTCGGTCCTGCAGGCGGCGAATTCCGAAACCGGGGTGGTGCAGGATCTGCCGCCGGGGCTGGCGGTGGTCGACGCGACGCAGGTTTTCGGCAAGGTGCCGTTTGCCTTCAACTGGGCCGGGTGCGAGATGGCGCTGATTTCGGCGCACAAGCTGGGTGGTCCCAAGGGGATCGGTGCGCTGGTGCTGCGGCGCGGAACAGAGCTGTCGGCGCAGATTCGCGGCGGCGGGCAGGAGATGGGACGGCGGTCCGGCACCGAGAATGTCATCGGAATCGCCGGTTTTGGCGCCGCAGCGCAGGCGGCGGCCCGCGATCTGGACGCCGGAGTCTGGGACGGGGTTGCCGAACTTAGAAATATTCTAGAAAAGACCATTGAGGCTTCTGCCGGAGATACTATTTTTGTCGGGAATACGGCGCCCCGGCTGCCGAACACCTGCTGCCTTGCCGTGCCGGGCTGGAAGGGCGAGACGCAGGTGATGCAGATGGATCTGGCGGGCTTTGCGATCAGCGCGGGCAGCGCCTGTTCCAGCGGCAAGGTGCGTGCCAGCCGCGTGCTTCAGGCGATGGGCTATGACGCGGCCACGGCGAGCGGTGCGATCCGCGTTAGTCTCGGGCCGCAGACGACAGAGACGGACGTGCTGCGCTTTGCCGAGAACTGGCTGCGCCACTACGAGAAATTCCGCGCGCGGGCCGCGTGACACAGAACAGGCGCAAAGAGCGCAAGACATATGAAAGAAGGGTCTGACATGGCAGCTTTGGACAATCCGACACGCGACAGCGGTGTCACCGTCAAGGATGGCGTCGACCAGGAAACGGTCGACAAGGTTCAGCAGGTCGGCGGCAAGTACAAGTACGGCTGGAACACCGAGATCGAGATGGACTATGCCCCCAAGGGGCTGACGCCGGACATCGTCAAGCTGATTTCCGAAAAGAACGGCGAGCCGGAGTGGATGACCGAATGGCGCATGGGCGCCTACAATCGCTGGCTGCAAATGAAAGAGCCGAACTGGGCGATGGTCGACTATCCCGAGATCGACTTTCAGGATCAGTATTACTACGCCCGCCCCAAGAGCATGGCGGAAAAGCCCAAGTCGCTGGATGATGTGGATCCCAAGCTGCTGGAAACATACAAGAAGCTGGGGATCCCGCTGAAAGAGCAGATGGTTCTGGCCGGCGTCGAAGGCGCCGATGCCGCGCCTGCGGACGGCAAGGTGCCCGAACGGAAGGTCGCGGTGGACGCGGTGTTTGATTCCGTCTCGGTCGGCACCACCTTTCAGAAGGAGTTGAAGAAGGCCGGAGTCATTTTTTGCTCGATCTCCGAGGCGATCAAGGAACACCCGGAGCTGGTGAAGAAGTACCTTGGCACCGTGGTGCCGGTGCAGGACAACTTCTATGCGACGCTGAACTCGGCCGTCTTCTCGGATGGCTCGTTTGTCTACATCCCGCCGGGCGTGCGCTGCCCGATGGAGCTGTCGACCTATTTCCGCATCAACGCCGAGAACACCGGCCAGTTCGAGCGCACGCTGATCATCGCTGACAAGGGCTCTTACGTGTCCTATCTCGAAGGCTGCACCGCGCCGCAGCGCGACATCAGCCAGCTGCACGCCGCAGTGGTCGAGATCATCATCGAGGAAGACGCCGAGGTTAAATATTCCACGGTGCAGAACTGGTATCCCGGCGACGAGAACGGCAAGGGCGGCATCTACAACTTTGTCACCAAGCGTGCCGACTGCCGCGGTGACCGGGCCAAGGTGATGTGGACGCAGGTGGAAACCGGTTCTGCCGTGACCTGGAAATATCCGTCCTGCATCCTGCGCGGCGACGACAGCCAGGGCGAGTTCTATTCCATCGCCATCACCAACAACCACCAGCAGGCCGACACCGGCACCAAGATGGTGCATCTGGGCAAGCGCACCAAGTCGCGCATCGTCTCCAAGGGGATCAGCGCCGGCGTGGCGCAGAACACCTATCGCGGGCTGGTGTCGATGCACCCCAAGGCAAAGGACAGCCGCAACTACACCCAGTGCGACAGCCTGCTGATCGGCGACAAGTGCGGGGCGCATACGGTGCCCTACATCGAGGTGCGCAACAATTCGAGCCGGGTCGAACACGAGGCGACGACATCCAAGGTGGATGACGACCAGATGTTCTATTGCCGCCAGCGCGGCATCGGCGAGGAAGAGGCCGTGGCCCTGATCGTGAACGGCTTTGCCAAGGAGGTGTTGCAGGCGCTGCCGATGGAGTTCGCCATGGAGGCGCAGGCGCTGGTGGCGATTTCGCTGGAAGGTTCGGTCGGCTAGGACGCCGGGACAGGACGGAAAGGGGGCCCGATGACCAGACTGCTGTTGCTTCCGGCCCTGCTGACCGGGGTGTTCTGCGCCGGTTTCGCGGTGGCGGTGGATTTTGCGGTGGGCATGAAGGGTCTGCTCACGGTGACGGGAATCTCTTTTGTTTCAGGGTTTTGCGGCAATCTGTTCGCGCAGATCGTGACCCGGGGCCGCAAGTGAGGGACCGCATATGTTAGAGTATCTGCTGGTCAAGTCGGCGGGTGTCGGCATGGGGATTTTTCTGGGATCGCTGATCGGTCTCGGGATCCGCAGTCGCAAGGGCAGGACCGAAGGTCTGCTGGCGGGGTCCGTGCCGCTGACGGCGCTGGCGGCGGGGCTTCTCGGGCTGGCTGTGATGATGGTGGTGACATACCTGGGGATGGAACGATGATCCTGACGACGACGCCCACACTGGAAGGGCACCGGATCACGGCCTACAAGGGCATCGTGGTCGGCGAAGCGATCATGGGCGCCAACTTCGTGCGTGATTTCTTTGCCTCGATCACGGATATCGTCGGGGGCCGCTCGGGCGCCTATGAATCCAAGCTGCAGGATGCCCGCGACACCGCCATGCGCGAGCTCGAGCAACGGGCAGCGGCCAAGGGCGCCAATGCGGTGGTCGGGGTGGATATCGACTATGAAGTGGTTGGCGAATCCATGCTGATGGTTTCTGTCTCGGGCACTGCGGTGGTGATCGACTGATGTCACAGATGGCCCTGCAGCGCCCCGAGCTGACCCTGCCCGAGCCTGAGGCCGCGCTGTTGCGCGCGTCTTATGCGCGGGCGGATGTCATCCTCGAATATGGCAGCGGCGGGTCCACGGTTCTGGCGTCGGAGATGCCGGGCAAGACCGTGTTCTCGGTGGAATCCGATCCGGACTGGGCGCAGATGATGCGCGACTGGCTGGCGTCCAACCCGCCCGCGCCGGGCACCGAGGTTGATATCATCTGGTCCGATGTCGGCCCGACCAAGGACTGGGGACGCCCGGTGGATGACAGCGAATGGCGCCGCTATTCGCGCTACCCGCTGCAAGTCTGGCAGCTCAAGGACTTTCGCCACCCGGACGTGGTGCTGGTCGACGGGCGGTTCCGCGAAGGCTGCGCTTTGGCGGCGGCCTTTCTGGCGGAACGTCCGCTGACGCTGCTGTTCGACGACTACGTCGGACGCCAGCAATATCATCAGGTCGAGGAGTTCCTTGGCCAGCCGGAAATCACTGGCCGCATGGCCAGATTCGAGATCACCCCGCAAGCCATACCGCCGAAGCGGTTGCTGCGGATCATGCAATTGACGGTGCGCCCCTGAGCGCGCGACCAAGGACTGAAAGAGGACGAAACATGTTGGAAATCAAAAACCTGCACGTGAAACTTGAAGAAGAGGACAAGCAGATCCTCAAGGGTGTCAACCTGACGGTCGAGGCCGGCAAGGTGCATGCGATCATGGGTCCGAACGGTTCGGGCAAATCGACCCTGTCCTATGTGCTGTCGGGCCGCGAGGGCTATGAGGTGACCGAGGGGTCCGCCACGCTGTTGGGCGAGGATCTTCTGGACATGGAACCGGAAGAGCGCGCCGCTGCCGGCCTGTTCCTGGCGTTCCAGTACCCGGTTGAAATCCCGGGCGTCGGCAACATGACCTTCCTGCGCACGGCGGTGAACGCCCAGCGCAAGGCGCGTGGCGAAGAAGAGATGTCGTCGACCGAATTCCTCAAGGAGATCCGCGCCCGTGCCAAGGATCTGAAGATCGACGCCGAGATGCTGAAGCGCCCGGTCAACGTCGGTTTTTCCGGCGGCGAGAAGAAGCGCAACGAAATTCTCCAGATGGCGATGCTGGAACCCAAGATGTGCATCCTGGACGAGACCGACTCCGGTCTGGACGTGGATGCGATGAAGCTGGTCGCCGACGGCGTGAACGCGCTGCGCTCGGAAGGGCGCGGGTTCCTGGTGATCACCCACTACCAGCGCCTGCTGGACCACATCCAGCCGGACGTCGTGCACATCATGTCCGATGGCCGCATCGTCAAGACCGGTGGCCCCGAGCTGGCGCTCGAGGTCGAGAACAACGGGTATGCAGACATCGTGACGGAGGAGGCGTAATGGCCCTGCCGCAAGCAAAACGGGATCTGACCGAAGACCGCATCGCCGCGCTGACGCTGCCCACGGGCGGCTGGAGCGACGGCCCGCGCGCGGACGCCCTGACGCGGCTGCGTCTGATGGGCCTGCCGACGCGGCGGGACGAATACTGGAAATATACCCGCCCCGACAGCCTGACCCAGGTCGAGACGCCGAAAGCCGCCGTCTTTGAGGGCGAGGAGACACCGATCTTCGACGAAATCGACCGGCTCAAGGTGGTCTTTGTCGACGGCGTGTTCGATGCCGACGCCTCGGATGATCTGAGCCTGGAGGGGCTGAGCATCGAACGGCTGGCCACCAGTCGCGCCGACATCCACTGGGCCAAGGATCTGTATGGCCGTCTGGAAACCAATGGCCAGACACCGGTGAACCGGCCGCTGGCAGCCCTGAACACCGCCTTTGCCACCGATGGTCTGCTGATCCATGTCACCGGCAAGGTCAGCAAGCCGGTCAACCTGATCTATCACCACGGATCAGAGACATCGGACGCGATCCTGCACCATGTGGTCAAGCTGGATGCCGGAGCCGAGATGACGCTGCTGGAAAACGGCCCGGCGGCGGCGCGGTTCAACAAGGTGATGGAGGTCGACGTGGCCGACACCGCCCGGTTCCACCATGTCCGCGCCCAGGGCCGCGACTACGAACGCCGCGCGGCGACGCATATCTTTGCCCGCCTGGGCAGTGAGTCCGCCTTCAAGAGCTTCACGCTGACCGTGAACGGTGTGATGACGCGCAACGACTGTGTCATCGAGCTGACCGGTGACGACGCCATCGCCCATGTGGCGGGGGCCTGCGTCGGCGACGGCGATTTCCACCACGACGACACCATCTTCATCACCCATGACGCGGTGAACTGCGAAAGCCGTCAGGTGTTCAAGAAGGTGCTGCGCAACGGCGCAACCGGCGTCTTTCAGGGCAAGATCCTGGTCAAGAAGGACGCGCAGAAGACCGACGGCTATCAGATCAGCCAGAGTCTCCTGCTGGACGGGGACAGCCAGTTCCTCGCCAAGCCGGAACTTGAGATCTATGCCGATGATGTGGCCTGCTCGCATGGCTCGACCTCGGGTGCGATCGACGAAGAGGGGTTGTTCTACCTGCGGTCGCGTGGCGTGCCCGAGGGCCAGGCGACGGACTTGCTGACCATCGCCTTTCTGGCCGAGGCGGTGATGGAAATCGAGGACGCGGCGCTCGCGGACGAGATCAATGCCCGGATCGAGGGTTGGCTCCTTCGGCGGCGCAGCTGAGGACGGGATGCCGGTCACCCGTGATATTGCGGCCTCCTATCGGGGGCCGGGTGCTGTCATGCGACGGCTGCTGGCGTCTGGCCCGCGGGAGGACCGCGCGCTTGCGATCCTCATGGCGGCCTGTGGGCTGATCTTTGTTGCGCAGTGGCCGGCCCTGTCACGGCAGGCGCACCTTGAGGGCCGCGAACTGAACGAGTTGCTTGCGGGCGCGCTGTTCGGCTGGATCTTTCTTGCGCCGCTGCTGCTCTATGGTCTGGCGGCGCTGAGCCATCTGGTCGCCAGGGCCTTCGGCGGCAGGGGAAGCTGGTACGGCGCGCGGCTGGCCCTGTTCTGGAGCCTGCTGGCAGCGACGCCGCTGGTGTTGCTGAACGGATTGGTGGCCGGACTGGTCGGGCAGGGCGCGGCGCTGACCCTGGTCGGTATCCTGTGGTGCGCTGTGTTCCTCTGGTTCTGGATCAGCTGCCTGCTGGCATCCGAGCGCCGGACCGGAGCGGTGTCATGAAACCGGGCGCCCTGCTGCAACTGGGATGGCACAGCGTCATTGCCCCGCGCGAGGTGGCGCGGCTTTTGCTGTCGCTGCGGCCCAGCCACGAGGTGTTGCTGCTGGGGTTTGCCCTGGTGGTGGTGCTGAATGCGCTGGTCTTTGGCGCTGCGACCCTGCTGTCGCCCTCTGCGGCGGGGACGGGTCTGGTGATGATCAGCCCGGTGATCTTTCTGCTCACCCTGAGCGGCGCACTGGGGGCCACGGTGCTGGCGCTGACCTGGACCGGCCGGGCGCTGGGCGGCAGGGCCCGGATCGAGGACATTGCCCTGTTGCTGATCTGGATGCAGGCACTGCGCCTGGTGGTGCAGGTCGCGATGCTGGTGATTGTGCCGCTGAGCACCGGGCTGGCGGCTCTGCTGGTGGTCGCGGCCTCGGCGGCGGGGGTGTGGATCCTGGTGCATTTTCTTGACGAGGCGCACCACTTTGCCAGCCCGCTGCGCGCGCTTTTGGTGCTGCTGCTGGGGGTCACGGGCACGGCCCTTGGCCTTGCTCTTTTTCTGTCCCTGATTGGGGCCACGACAATGGGACTGAACGGGTATGTATGACGTCACAGAAATCCGCCGGGATTTTCCGATCCTGAGCCGCAGCGTGAACGGCAAGCCTCTGGTCTATCTGGACAACGGCGCCTCGGCGCAAAAACCGCAGATAGTGATTGATGCGGTCACGCGGGCCTATTCCGAAGAATATTCCAACGTGCATCGCGGGCTGCACTATCTGTCGAACCTTGCGACCGAGAAATATGAATCCACCCGTGGCGTGATCGCGCGTTTTCTGGGGGTGGCGGACGAGGACGAGATCATCTTTACCTCCGGCACCACCGAAGGCATCAACCTCGTGGCCTACGGCTGGGCCATGCCGCAGATGCAGCCCGGCGACGAGATCGTGCTGTCGGTGATGGAACACCACGCCAACATCGTGCCCTGGCATTTCCTGCGCGAACGGCAGGGTGTGGTGCTGAAATGGGTGGATGTGGACAGCACCGGGGCGCTTGATCCGCAGGCGGTGATCGACGCCATCGGGCCAAGGACCAGACTGGTGGCCGTCACGCAGGTGTCCAACGTTCTGGGAACGGTGGTGGACGTCAAGGCGATCTGCGAGGGCGCACGTGCCAAGGGGGTGCCGGTTCTGGTCGACGGCTCGCAGGCCGCCGTGCACATGCCGGTGAATGTGCCGGACATCGGCTGTGATTTCTACGCCATAACGGGCCACAAGCTGTACGGGCCCTCCGGGTCCGGTGCGATCTACATCCGCCGCGAGCGCATGAATCAGATGCGCCCCTTCCTTGGGGGCGGCGATATGATCCGCGAGGTCCACAAGGACGAGGTGACCTGGAACGATCCGCCGATGAAGTTCGAGGCCGGCACGCCGGGGATCGTGCAGACCATCGGTCTGGGTGTGGCGCTGGAATACATGATGGCTCTGGGGATGGAGAATATCGCCGCGCACGAGGGGAAGTTGCGCGACTATGCCCGTAGCCGGCTGGACGGGTTGAACTGGTTGCAGGTGCAGGGCACTACGCCGGACAAGGCGGCGATCTTTTCCTTTACCCTCGACAGCGCGGCGCATGCGCACGACATCTCGACCATTCTGGATAAAAAGGGGGTGGCAGTGCGTGCCGGTCAGCACTGCGCCGGCCCGCTGATGGATCACCTCGGGCTGACTGCCACCTGCCGTGCGTCGTTCGGGCTATATAACACGCTGGAAGAGGTCGATGTGCTGATCGACGCGCTGGAGCTGGCGCACGAGCTGTTCGCCTAGCACCGCCGCGGCAGATTTCTGATTGCGAGCGCTGTGACTTTGTCCTATGACGCCGCTCAGGCACCCACGGCCCGGCTGGACAAGGCCGCACCGCCAGATGGCGCAAGGCAGTGGTTGCAAGCGTTGAAAGGTAAGATATACATCGGGATGTTGATGGCGGGACCGTTTCGGGTCTGCTATGAGACACCCGAAGTCAGATGGTCCCGTAGCTCAGCTGGATAGAGTGCTCGCCTCCGAAGCGAGAGGTCGCGCGTTCGAATCGCGCCGGGACCACCATCCTTTTCCAATCCGTTATGTCGAATGTTCACCTCGCCGAGGCGCGCGGCCCAGGACCGGGTCGGCTGGCTGCGGTGCGACCGCAACCGGGTTGTCCACATCCTGCTGCATCGGTGATATGGGTCCGGCAGGGCCGGGGGATCGCGTCGCGCTCGGGTAAACATGTGGAGAGCATGATGTTGCGAAAGCTGGTGTGCATCGGTGTCCTGTGCCTGCTGGGGTCTGCGACCTCCGGCCTGGCGGAATCCGCCAGCTTTCGGCTGCTGCTCGATGGCCGCGACATGGGCAGGCTCGATCTGCGGTCAAACGGGCGCAGCACCGGGTTTCAGGGCAGCCTTCTTGCGCTTCTGGACAACACGCCGCTGGGGCTGGCTGACGGCAAGTTTCAGAGCGTGTCGCAGCCCGCGCAGACCGCGGAAGGGCGCGCTGTGCAGCAGTATGAAAGCCACAGCGCCACCGGCCGCAAGAACCGGGTGATTTCGTTTCTGCTGGAAAATGGCCGGGTGGTTCAGACCGATGTCGCGCCGCCGGGCGAACGGACAGCGCTGTCCAACCCCGAAAAGGTCCCCGCCGGGGTGATCGACCCGGCGATGGCGCTGGACCGCATCGTGTCGGCCGGCACCTGTCCCGAAGCGTTGCGCTATTATGATGGTCGGCGGGTTGTCGAGATTTCCTTCACGTCGTCGGACGTCAACGGGCCCCGCCGGACCTGCCACGGCACGTACCGGGTGATCGCCGGTCCGGGGCATCTGTCGCCGATCCGGATCACCAGGCTCGGCATGGACCTTACCTATGTCTCGGGGCCGGACGGCAAGGTCTCGCTGGCGGAAATCGACCTGAAGACCGGTCCCTTCCGCCTGCAAATGCTGCGCTGAGCACCGACCGCCGCCGACCTCGCCGGACCGCGCCTTTGCCTCAGCGGCTTGCCGCGTAGTAGGACACCTTCCGTTCCAGGTATCCGAGGAATTCCGAGATCGAAAAGGCCAGGGCGAAGAGCACGATGAGCACGGCCCAGAAATGGCTCATCAGGAAGTTGGACGCGTAGAGTTCAAACAATGCGCCGAACCCGACGATCGAGATCAGCAACTGGCCGATGATCACGCCCTTGACCGCCCGGATCACCCCGATGCGCACGCCGCCGAGGATTTCCGGCAAGGCGGCCCAGAAATACACCTTGGCAAAGGCATCCAGCGGCGATGCGCCAAAGCTTGTCGCCATTTCGACGAGGGACCGGTTGATCTGGCGCACGCCGGCGCGGGTGTTGAGGATGATGATCCAGATCCCGAACAGGGTGGTCGTGATGATGATCGACTTCATGCCAAAGCCGAACAGCACCATCAACACCGGCACCAGCGCGGTCAATGGCGCGCTGACAAAGATGTTGACCCAAGGCAACAGCAGCTCGTCGAGCAGGCGGCTGCGCCCCATGAAGATCCCGACGGGGATGCCGATGACGATGGAAAAGAACACCCCGGCCAGAAAGGCCTGGGCGGTTTCCCAAAGGGCGTTCAGGAATGCCGGAGAGCCGATGATCACGAACAGGGTCGCAAAAACATTGGACAGTGGCGGCACGAAGAACGTGAGGTCGAGCTGGCCGATGATTTCCCACAGCAGCCCCCAGATCAGCAGCGACGACATCGCGGGCAGCTTGTATCCCTTGATCCACATGGTGCTCTCCTATTCGACGTAGCTGCGCAGCGACGCCCAGATTTCATCGACGATGTCGAGATATTCCGGGTCGCGGCGGATGTTCTCGACACCTTTCGAACGGAAACTGGTCGGGCGGATGATTTCCGAAACCCGGCTGGGACGCGGCAGCAGGATGGCGATCTGGTCCGAGACATAGACCGCCTCTTCGATCGAATGGGTCACAAAGATGAAGGTCTTGTTCTCGTTGGCCACCAGCGCGAGCAGGTCTTCCTGAAACTTGCGGCGGGTCTGTTCGTCGACCGCCGAGAACGGCTCGTCCAGCAGCAGAACCCTGGAATCCACGGCCAGGGCGCGGGCGAGGCCGACGCGCTGGCGCATCCCGCCCGAGAGTTCGTGCGGGTAGGCCTTTTCAAAACCGCCAAGGCCGACATCCTTGATGTACTTTGCCGCCTTGGCCTCGCGCTCGGACTTGGCGACGCCGCGCAATTCCAGGCCAAAGGCCACGTTGCGCATCACGTTGGCCCAGGGCAGCAGCGCAAAATCCTGGAACACGAAGGATCGGTTCGGGCCGGGGCCCACCACGGGTTTGCCGTTGACGATGATCTCCCCCGAGTCGGGCTTCAGCAGTCCGGCAATGATCTTGAGCAGGGTGGTCTTGCCGCAGCCCGAAGGCCCGAGCAGCGAGGTGAGCTGCCCGCGCGGGAATTCCAGTGTCATATCCTTGAGCGCGACAACCGACCCGTAATTCTTTGAGACACCGCGCACGGAGACGGCGATTTCCTGATCCAGCGGCCGGGCATCCGAAAAGGCTTTGTTAGTCTGTGACATAACCACGATCATTTCCTTTGAAGAGCAGGTTTTCGATTTTCTCGAGCAGGTTCAGGAACAGAACCGCGAGCACGATGATGGAGAAGATCGCAGCATACATGCTGGGATAGTCGGCGATCGAACGGCTGTAGGTGATGATGTCGCCCACTCCGGTCGGGGTGATTTTCAGCTCGGCCAGAATGGCACCGATAAACCCCGCCGACACCCCCAGCCGCAGCCCGGAAAAGATCACCGGAGAGGCGGCGGGAATGACGATTTTCAGCAGAACGTGGTGATCCCTGGCAAGGAAGGATGTCGCCATCTCCTTGAGCGACGCAGGCGTGTTGCGCACGGCACTGCTGGTGCTCAGGACGATCACCGGCATTGCCATGATGCAGACCACGAACACCTTTGACGTCAGGCCGATGCCGTAGGCCATCACCAGCAGCGGGATCAGGGCCGCCAGCGGCGCGGCCTGCATGACGATGAAGATCGGTGAGAACAGCCACTCGAACCGTTCGCTCAGGCCGATCCAGAGACCCAGCCCGATGCCCAGCACGGTCGAGATTGCCACTCCGACGATCAGCGGCTTCAGGGTTTCGCCATAGGCATGGAAAATGCTGCCGTCAAAGGTCATGCGCGCCAGCGCGGCCATGGATTCAACAAAGGTCGGAAAGGCATAGCTGATCGGTATCCGACCCGCGATTTCCCAGGCACCGAACACCAGAAACGCGGACAGGAGTTTCAACATCAAGGATCGGTTTGTCATATCGGCTCTCTGAATGAGTGATCCCGGGGCTCACCGGCCGCAGGGCGCGGCCGGTGAGCACTGGTGATTACTGGGTCGCGGCGTCGAGCGGCGCGAGATACCAGAAGTCTTCGATGTTCATGTCCGCCGGGTTGCCATCCAGCTGGCCGGCCGCCGTGTACCATTCAAGATCGGCCATGGCCGCCTTGCGCCCGCCGCCATTGGGATCATAGAGCCCGCCTTCGACCGCTTCGGTGTAGAACCCGTCCAGTTCGGCCAGAATTTCAGCCGGCAACTGGCCTATGGGGCCGTCCGGATTGGTTTCCCGGCTGATGATCGTCGGGTCCTCGGCCATGTCGCGCCAGACGCTGAGCAGCGCCGCGACAAGGATGTCAACCTGTTCGCTGTTGGCCTTGATCCAGTCGAGGTTGGCAAACAGCGCCTCGTCGCTGGCGTCGACGTCGAACATCGGCAGCACATTGAAGCGGTCATCGGCTTCAGCGATGATCTTGTTCTTGTTGGACAGGTCCAGGATCGTGGCCTCGGCCTGACCGGCGAGCATCGCCACCACCCGGTTTGCCGACCCGGGCACATAGGAGCGGTCGCCGAATTTGATCCCGACCCGTTCTTCGATCACGTTGGCAATCGAATCCGTGCCACCGCCGCGCGAATGCAGCATGATCGGCTGTCCGTCCAGCTGCTTGAGGTCGGTGTATTTCTCGACAGCCACAGGGAAGAACTTCAGTTTCGAGAGCTGAAAGATGATGCGCAGCGGTGCGCGCGACCTTTGCATGGCCGAGTAGGGCGTGCCGAACCCGATATCCATCTGGCCGCTCAGAATGGCCTGGATCGCCAGTTCCTCGTCGGAAAACGCGGTCCATTCGTAGTCCAGTCCGTTGGCCTTGGCCCGGTCGAGCGCCACAAAGAACGCGGCCAGCTCGTCGGACGGGGTTTCCGCCAGCGCGATCTTGAGGGTTTCGGCCTGGGCCGTGACCGCCATCGCCAGGACCAGCGGTGCGGCCAGCATGGTCGAGGCCAGGTGTTTGACAAAGTGTTTCATGGTTCTCCTCCCGTTGAACATTGGTCTTTGCAAGTGTGCCGGGGTATGGGTTTTTTGTTATTGTCCCCGGTCGTTGTCGTGGTGTTTCAAACGTCTGCAAACAGGCGGTCCGAAACGGACCGCAAATGGGTGCGCATTGCCTCGTAGGCGGCCTCGGGGTTGCGCTCTGATATGGCCGTTGCAATGGCATCGTGTTCCGCAAAGCTGGTGTGCGACGGTGCAGGGCGGGTCGAGGCCCGCACCACAGTTCCCCAGGACACCGCGCGGCGCACCAGATTGAGTTGTTCGAACAGCGACACGAGCAGCAGGTTGTCGCTCGCCCGGGCGATATGGTGGTGCAGCAGATCGTCCTGTTCTTCGTATTCAGCCCAGGTTGTCGCGGCACGGGCACGCGCCATTGCGGCCTGCATCAGCCGGATGTGTTCGCCCGAAGCGTTTACCGCGGCCTCGCGGGCAATAGCCGGTTCAATGACCAGGCGCGCGCGCATCATCCGGAACGGGGTCAGCTTGCGGCCGAGCTCGATTATGGTGTCCGCAGGCTCGTCCCCATGAGCACCGTCTGACACGAAGGTGCCTTTGCCAACACGCCGCCAGAGTGCGCCTTCACGCTCGAGTGCGTCAAGGGCCTTGCGCAGTTCCGTCCGGGTCAGCGAGAGGCGCTCGGTCAGCTCGCGCTCGGCGGGCAGGCGGTCGCCGGCCTCATACCCGCCATCGACAATAAAGCTGCGGACCCGCTTGATGGACTGCGTGGCTTTCAAAGGCTTGTTCGACTGGAGCATCGTCACTCCCAATGGTTGATCAATTTCGGCCTGATTCCAAGGCAACTGTGAAAATCATTGCTGATCGAACCATGTATATCAACCAAAATCGGATTGGTTGGGATTGATCTGTCGCGAGAGCCCGGCTATCAAGTTGCTGTAAAGATAACTCTGGGAGGATATAAGTGTCTGATTTTGTTATACCAACGCCCCCTGTCGCATCGATTCCCGTCGCCGGGGGCGGTGCGTTCCCTGTGCGCCGCGTTTATTGCATTGGTCGGAATTACGCCGCCCATGCCGTCGAGATGGGGCATGACCCGGATCGCGAGTCGCCGTTTTTCTTTCAGAAGAACCCGGACAACCTGGATTCCAGCGGATCGTTTCCGTACCCGGATCAAAGCGACGACGTGCACCACGAGATCGAATTGCTGGTGGCGCTGAAATCCGGTGGCACGAACATCAAGGTCGAAGATGCGCTGGACCACGTCTGGGGGTATGCGCCTGCACTGGACATGACCCGGCGCGACCTTCAGGGCGTGGCCAAGAAAATGGGACGCCCCTGGGAAATCGGCAAGGCGTTCGAGCGCTCGGCCCCGGTCGGGCCGCTCCAGTCGGTTGCGGATGTCGGGCATCTGGACACCGGCCGGGTCGCGCTGAAGATCAACGGCGAGGTGCGGCAGGAAGGGGACATGAACCAGATGATCTGGAAGGTTCCCGAAATGATTTCCTATCTCTCCGACTTTTTCGAACTGGCGGCTGGCGATGTCATCATGTCCGGTACTCCGTCGGGTGTGGGTCCCGTGGCGCGCGGGGACGAAATGCTTGTCTCGATCGCCGGACTGAACGATCTCTCGGTCAAGGTTGTATAATCCGGTGCAGTGAACCGCCCCGCCGGGAGCAACGACGGAAATCGCCCGGTGCCGATGTCGGCGTCGGGCTTCTTGCGTTTTCTGGTGGCGCCAGGCGGGCGGCATGCCGCGACCGCCCTCGGGCCCTTGACCCAGTAAGGCACGTCCACACTTCTCATTATTAATAACTAGTATACTAGAATACCTTCTGGTAAGAACCGAATTGCGGGAGATTCTGCAAAGTGCCAGCGTCGCAGAACGGGACGGCCAGGCAGACTTCACAATACCGACGTCTTGTGCCTGAACGCATCACGCACGCCACGAAACGTTTCCAGGGA
The DNA here is from genome assembly GCF_007923445.1 of Puniceibacterium confluentis. Classification (GTDB taxonomy): domain Bacteria; phylum Pseudomonadota; class Alphaproteobacteria; order Rhodobacterales; family Rhodobacteraceae; genus Puniceibacterium; species Puniceibacterium confluentis. The sequence goes on from NZ_VOJI01000022.1 coordinate 19,961, forward strand.
GGAACACATGAAACTATTCAACGCCGCCAAAGGTCTGGTGAAGGGCGCCGGCTTTGCCGCTGTCGTCGCCGCAACAATTTCCGCCGCCAGCGCGCAGGACGTGACGCTGCGTGGCGCAAGCATGTTTGATGAAAACCACGCCTTTACAAAGACGATGGTCAAGTTTGCCGAACTTGTGGACGAAAATTATGACGGCGAAGTCGCATTCGACCTGCGCCTGAACGGCGAGCTTGGTGTCGAATCCGATTACGTGACCTTCCTTCAGCAGGGCGTCGCGATTGACTATACCATCATGGCACCGTCCAACATGGCCACCTTCGCACCGTCCATTCCGCTGATGGACATGCCGTTCCTGTTCCGCGATCCGGCCCATTGGGAGGCGGTGCTGTCCAGCGACGTTCTCAAGCCGCTGGAAGACGAGCTTTTGGAAAAAGCCGACATCATGGTGGTCGGGTATACCGGCGGCGGCGTCCGCAACCTGATTTCCAGCCAGCCGATCGGAAATCTGGACGAACTGAACGGCCACAAGATGCGCGTCATGGGCGCCCCGATCCAGGCGCAGATCTTTTCGGCCCTGACAGCGGCCCCATCGGCCATCGCCTACAACGAAGTTTACAACGCGATCCAGACCGGGGTCATCGCCGGTTTCGAAAACGAGGCGGCCAGCATCCAGAACCTCAAGTTCTACGAAGTTGCACCGAACCTCACCCTGACCAAGCACACCATCACCGTGCGCCCCATCGTGATGAGCGGCAAGACCTTCCGCAAGCTGCCTGAGGATCTGCAGGCGGCCGTGCTCAAGGCCGGCGCCGAGGCAGGGGCCTTCGGGCGGGAACTGGAATCCCGCGAAGATGCGCTGAAGCTTCAGGAAATGGTCGACGCCGGTCAGCTGCAGGTGCAGGATTTCGAGAACCGTGAAATGCTGCTGGAAATGGTCGTCCCGGTTCAGGATGCCTATGCGGCGGAAATCGGTGCGACGGACCTGCTGAGCGCCATTCGCGCCAAGTAAGCATGCCGATCTGAAAAGCACGCATTCCGGGAGCTGCTCCCGGGGTGCGTCCTGTCGGGGCGGAAAGCGGCAAACACCATGAAGGGCGTGAATATGGGGCGAGTACTCGAGACATTTTGCCAGGGTCTGCGGATTCTGTTGGGGGTGCTGGTGGCCGCCCTTGCCATTCCGGTCGGAATGCAGGTGCTGGCCCGCTATACCGGAGTGATCCCGGTCTATCTCTGGACCGAAGAGCTTTCGACATTCATCTTTGTCTGGGTGGTGATGATCGGGTCCATGATCGCGGTCTGGGACGGCAGCCATTTCGACGTCCGTGTCATTCCCGATGCGACCCGGCCCCTTTCGATCCTGTTGCAAAAGGCTGTGGTGCTGGTGCTGATTGCCGCCTTCGGGATCGTTTTTGCCTGGTACGGCATCGAATACGCCGAATTCGGCGCCCTGCAGAAGTCGGTGATGATGCAGGTGAACAAGCTGGTGACATTCATCTCCGTACCGATTTCCGGCGCGGTCTGGGCGGTGTTCGCCCTTTACAGACTTGCCGAAGCGTTCGGCGAATACCGTACATCCGGGAAGGTGACCTCATGATCGTTTCAACCGGCCTTGCCTGTGCCATTCTGGTCGGCGGGTTTCTGTTCCTGGTGCTGATCCGGGTGCCGGTGGCCTTTGCCCTGGGCATTGCAACTGTGCCGATCGTTCTGCTCGACATCCGCCTGACCCCGTTCATCGTGCTGGACCGGATGTTCCAGTCCTACAACTCCTTCATCCTGCTGGCGGTGCCTTTCTTCCTGCTGGCAGCGAACCTGATGAATTCGGGCAAGATTACCGACCGGCTGATCGAACTGGCGCGGGTGCTGACCGGCTGGATGCCGGGCGGGCTGGGCCATGTGAACGTGGCGGTGTCGATGCTGTTTGCCGGCATCTCCGGCTCGTCAACCGCCGATGCGGCGGGCTGTGGCAAGATCCTGATCCCGGCGATGGTCAGGGAAGGATATGACACCCGCTTTGCCATCGCGATCACGGCCTGTTCGTCGGTGATGGGGGTGATCATTCCGCCCAGCATCCTGATGGTGGTCTGGGGCGGGGTGATGCAGGTCTCCGTCGGCGCGCTGTTCCTCGCCGGTGCAATTCCCGGTTTGATGATCGGACTTGCGTTGATGGCTACGGTCTATGGCTATGCCAAGGTCTACAACTATCCGACCGCAGGCCGCCCCAACTGGGCAGAGTTCTGGCACGCGTTGCGCGGTGCCGGCCTGGCGATGATGACCCCGGTTCTGGTGATTGGCGGCATTGTCGGCGGCATCGTGACCCCGACCGAAAGCGCGATCATCGCGGCGGCCTATGCGCTGATCCTCGGCATGTTCGTCTACCGTACGGTGACGGTGCGCGATCTGGGCCATATCTTCTATGACACGGGCCGGTTCGCGTCGATTTCCCTGTTCGCCATTGGCACCGCCTCGGCCTTTGGCTGGATGCTGGCGTTTTTCAATGTGCCGCGTCTGATCGTGACCTTCATGACGACGCTTGAGTTCGGCAGCTTTGGCACCGCCATGGTCATTGCCGGCCTGTTCCTGTTCTTCGGGCTGTTCATCGACGCGATCCCCACCATCATCATTCTGGGCACGGTTCTGTTGCCGGTGGCGACAGCGGCAGAGATCCACCCGGTGGTCTTTGCGATCATCGGCATCGTGTCCCTGGCCTTTGGGCTGGTGACGCCGCCCTACGGCCTGTGCCTGCTGATCTCGGCGGCGATTGGCGGGATGAACGTGGTACAGGTGATGCGCGACGTGGTCATCATCCTGATTCCGATGTTGCTGATCCTGATCCTGATCATCCTGTTTCCGGAAATCGCCCTGTGGCTGCCACGGGCCTTGATGCCGGGGACGTTCAGATAGGCGTGGTTGCAACGGAAAGACGGCAACCGTGCCGTCCGGCGCAGACCGCCCCGCGGGCAAGGCCGCAGTCGGCACAGCGCCGCCGCCCGCAGCCAGCGGCGGGTCCGGTGCCGACCGGGATCACGGCGCGGTCGAAATCTCGATCCTGACCGCGGCGTACCAGTCGGCGGCGGCGCGGATCTCGGCATCTGTTAGGTCGGCGGCGATGGCAGACATCACCTCGTGCGTGCGCTTGCCGATCCGGAACGCCTTGAGCTGGGTTTCGATATAGATGTTGGTCTCGCCGGCCAGGTTCGGCACGTCGTCCATCTGGCCGATGCCATCCGCGCCGTGACAGGCGACACACAGGTCAGGAGCGTCCGAGGCATCGGCGGTCAGCGTTGCGGTCGCGGTGTGGCTGGCGAACCAGGCGGCCAGATCGGCGATCTGCTGATCCGACAGCGACTGGGCCACAACGCTCATCATCTCGTGGGTGCGGCTGCCGTCCCGAAAGGCGGTCAGCTGCGCGGCGAGATAACCGGCGGGCTCGCCGCCGATATGCGGGGCAATCGGGATCTTGGCAAAGCCGTCGATGCCGTGGCAGGTGCGGCACTGACCGGCCAGCTTGCGACCCTCCGCCGGATCCGCGGCGGTTTCGGCGGACACTGCCCCGGCGAGGATCACCCCGCCGAGGCCCAGGAACAGCGCTCTGATCATTGCTCGTAACTGATCCGGTACAGCGCGCCGGCCAGATCGTCGGACACCAGGATCGAGCCATCGCGCAGATTGGCCACATCGACCGGACGGCCAAGATATTCGCCGTTCTCGTCAATCCAGCCCTCGGCAAAGGGCACGGTGGTCACAGTGCCTTCTGCATCCACGGTCGAGACCATGACCCGCGCACCCACCGGCGTGGTGCGGTTCCACGAGCCGTGCTGGGCCGAAAAGATCGCGCCCTGGTACTTGGCCGGGAACTGCTTGCCGGTGTAGAACACCATGCCCAGATCGGCGGCATGGGCGACGGTTGCAGAGACCGGCATGGTGACGTCCACCGGGACCTCTTCGGACTTGTATTCGTTGGTACGGGTGTCGCCGCCGCCATACCAGGGGTGGCCGAAATGCAGCCCGACCTCGGTCATGTGGTTGATCTCACCCGGCGGAATGTCGTCCCCCATGCCATCGACCTGGTTGTCGGTGAACCACAGATCGCCGGTTGCCGGGTCGAAATCCTGACCGACAGAGTTGCGCACACCGCGCGCGATGACCTCGCGCCCGGTGCCATCGGTGTTCATGCGGATGATGCCGCCGATGCCGGTCTCGTCGTAAAGCTCGAGCTTGTCGGGCGGGGCGACGTTGTGCGGCTGCCCCAGCGAGATGTAGAGCTTGCCGTCCGGGCCGATGTCGCAGACCCGGGCAGTGTGGTTGAAGCTTTCCTCAGAGGCAGGGATCAGCTCGCCCTGGGGCACCACCTGACCGACCGCGACATCGGGCGACTCGTAGAAGAACTCGGCGGCGGGAAACACCAGGACCCGGTTCTGCTCGGCGATATAGAGGAACCCGTCCGGGCTGAAGCAGACGCCGTTGGGGATGGTGAAGGTCAGCGACGGGGCGAAGTCCTTGACCTCGTCGGCAACGCGGTCCTTGTTGCGGTCGGTGACGGCCCAGACCTTGTCCTTTCGGGTGCCGACAAAGGTGACGACCCCCTGCGGGCCGACCGCGATATGGCGGGCATCCGGAACGATGGCGTAGAGCTCGATCTTGAACCCGTCGGGCATCTTGATCCGCTCGAGCGTCTTCTTGATTCCGTCGGCATAGGTGCCGGACTGGTCGACAACGGCGAAATCCTTGACGCCGGTGGACTGCATGCTTTGCAGCCGTTCGATGTTGGCAGGCAGATCGGCGCTCTGGGCCGCGGCATAGCCTGTGGTCATCGCCAGTGCGGCGATCGAAGTCAGCAGCTTGGTCATTGTTTCTCTCCTCCCCCAGTGGCTGGTGACGGGCCGCTGCGGACGGCCCGCCTCCGGTGCAAACGCCGGTGAGTTACAGGTTGCCCCTGCTCAGTTCCCCGGCGATATGGTCGGCCTGACGGATCGCCAGGGCGACAATGGTCAGTGTCGGGTTTTCGGCCGCTCCGGTGGTGAACTGCGAGCCGTCCGACACAAACAGGTTCTCGATGTCATGGCTGCGCCCGTTGCGGTTCACCACACCGTCACGGGGATTCTCGGACATCCTGTTGGTGCCGAGGTTGTGAGTAGACGGGTAGGGCGGCGTCGGCAGGGTGCGGGTCGCCCCCATCGCGTCATAGATCGCCTGACCGCGCGCGTAGGCATGGGTGCGCATCGCCTTGTCATTGGCATGGTCCGAGTAGTGCACGTTCGGCGCAGCCATGCCGAACTGATCCTTGACGTCGTGGTTCAGTGTCACCCGGTTGGTTTCCTGTGGCATGTCCTCGCCGACAATCCACATCCCGGCCATGTTCTCGTAGCTGTCCAGCGCCGAGGTGAACTCGCGGCCCCAGCCGCCCGGATCAAGGAAGGCCGCCATGAAGGGCAGACCCAGACCCAGCGTCTCGAGCTCGTAGCCGCCGACAAAGCCGCGCTGCGGATCGTGCCGCGCCTCATCCTGAATGATGCCCGCCATGGTTGTGCCGCGCCACATCTTGACCGGCTTGTCAAAGACACCGTAGACCGAGCCGGTGAGGTGGCGCATGTAGTTGCGCCCGACCTGGCCCGAGCTGTTGGCCAGCCCGTCGGGATACATCGCCGAGGCCGAGTTCAGCAGCAGCCGGGGGCTTTCGATCGAGTTGCCGGCGACGCAGACCACCCGCGCCATCTGCTTGTGTTCGACACCGTCCTTGTCGGCGTAGATCACGGCGTTGACACGGCCATCCTCGCCATGCTCGATCCGCAGCACATGGGCGCGCTCGCGCACCTCCAGGTTGCCGGTCGCCTCGCCGCGCGGGATGTCGGTATAGGCGGCGGACCACTTGGCGCCCCATTTGCAGCCCTGGAAACAGAACCCGGTCTGCTGGCAGGCCATGCGGTCGTCGTAATCCGCCGAGTTGATCGCCATGCGCCCGGTATGGACCTCTTCGTAGCCCAGCTTCTTGGCCCCGGCCTCGAACACCTTGAAGTTGTTGTTGCCGGGCAGGCCCGCGCGGTCACCTGTGCGGGTCACGCCCAGCTTGGTTTCGGCCTTTTCGTACCAGGGCGCCATTTCGGCGCCGTCGATGGGCCAGTCCAGCAGGTTCGCGCCCTGCACGTCACCATAGGTGCTCTTGGCCTTCCACTCGTGATCCTGAAACCGCAACGACGCCCCGGCCCAGTGGGTGGTGGTGCCGCCCACAGCCTTGACGATCCAGGCGGGCAGGCCGGAAAAGTCCCGGGCCACGCGCCAGTCACCCGATGTGGTGCGCGGGTCGAGCCAGGCAAGCTGCCCGAAGCTGTCCCATTCGTCATTGATGTAGTCCTCGGGCAGATAGCGCCCGCCGGCCTCGAGTGATACCACCGATACACCGCGCTGGGCGAGCTCGTTGGCCAGAACGCCCCCGCCTGCGCCGGTGCCGATGATGACGACGACGCTGTCGTCTGTCTTGTCAAAAGGTGCAGCCATTTTGTTCGTCCTCCCTCAGCCGATCCACGAGATGTCGTCAAAGCCACGATTGATATAGCCACCCTGCGAATAGGACTCGCCCTCGTAGCCAAAGATCGGCCAGACCGCTTTCTGGTTGTAGAGCCCGGTCACCAGTCCGCCGCGCACCTTCTGGAAAAACGCCGAGTCCTCGATGCTGCGCAGGATGTCGACGCGGTCGCGTTCCCAGCCGATTGCGAGGTAGCTGTCATGCCCCTTGCCCTGGGCGACACCGTTCAGCATCGCGATCCCGGCCTCGGTCTCGTCCACCGCCTCGGGGACGTCATACCCCTTGACCGCGGCGGCGTAGAATTCGTCCGCCACCTTGTCATGCGGATAGATGTCGCGCGCCATCTGGATCAGCGTCGCCATGGTGTCGGGTTTCAGTGCGTTCAGTTCGGTGGCCCAGGCGGCGTCGCGCCCCGAGACAAAATTTGTCCCGATCACAAAGCTCGCCCCCGCGGCCGCACCGCGCGAAAGAAGCTGACGCCTTGTCAGCCCCTTCAGGTCTGTTGTCTTGGTCATCTCCGGTTCCTCCCTATGACCGATGGCACCGGGCGCGATCCTCCTGCGCGCCCGGCGCCCGTTTAGAAATGTCTCATTTGAAACGTCCCGAGCGTTCGAGCACCTCGATCTGATAACCGTCGGGGTCCGCGACAAAGAAGAACCGCCCCACCAGGGTGCCGCCGGGCGCGAATTCCACCAGTTTGCGGGGGTTCAGCCCTGCGGATTGAAAACGGGCGTGCTCGGCATCGAGATCCGCGACCGACACGGCCAGATGGCCATAGCCATCCCCGAGGTCGTAGGGCTCGGTGCGGCCCTTGTTCACCGTCAGTTCAAGTTCGAACCCGGTTTCGGGGTTTGACAGGTAAATCAGGGTAAAGTCGTCAAAATCCAGCCTGTCGGCGATCTTGAGGCCGAAGGCCGTATCGTAGAATGCGACTGCACGATCCTCGTGCAGAACGCGGATCATGCTGTGGATGGCCTTTGCCATGTCCGCCCCCTTGATGTGGTTGTTGCAATCCACGTTAGAGGCCGAGAAAACGGGTCGGGTAGTAGGGAATTACTACATTGTCCGACAAAGAGATTTTTACTCTGGCCTCACTCGGCCGCGATCATCACGTCCTCGGATTTTGACCCGTCCGGAACAGTCTGTTTCGACAGGAAAATGAGGCATGTGGTGCGCAGAACCGAACTGAAGTTCTGTGGTTCACCCTTGAGTTCGAGCACTTCGCTGTGCAGCGTCGACAGGAACAGAGGAGTCGAGGTTCCGTCCCGTTCGGCGATCTCATCAAGGATGGCCCAAAAGGCATTTTCCAGCCGGATGGACGTGCTTTGGCCGTTCAGCCGCAATCGTCGCGTGGTCGAGGCATAGCGTTCGGGATCCTGTCCCGCAAAGACCTGGCACATGTTTCTTCCTCCCTTTTAGATCGAAACATTAATCGAAAACGGCCGCCAAGGCATCATCGAATCGTTGTGGCGTTCTGACACTACCGACCAAAGGCTGCGGTTCGTGACGACTTTCACCCGCGTGAAGGCCCCGGGGCAGACGGCGACCCGTGAACATGATCCCGATCCTGGAAAACCGCCCGTGCGCACTTTCTGCAGTGCGGAATCGGGCAGCTTTGTGTCAGAGGGTTCATGGCGAAATTGCGTCAGTTTGAGTCGAATGATTCGAGTTCCGTTCACCATATCGCCCATGGTCGCCGCATCAATCCAGTCGGGGCCCTGTGATTGGTTCTTGCCCAGACACAAACCTCGCCACATTTGAAAAAGCCGCTCGGCACGCCAGTGCCACAATTCGCGCGCTTCGGATTGTTGCGGTTTTCAGGATAATCCGGGCGCCTTCGACAGCAAAGGGCGCTTTCGGCTCCTGATTTCCTGCCTGTTTCGCGATTATTCGCGGGTAAGGGCTGGGTGTTTGGAAACAATGCCGGGGGAAAGCACTGAAAAAGCGGGCCAAAACCCGCTCATTTGCTGCACCGGCAGCACCAGCGGGAACAAGGTCTCGTCATTTTCTGCTTTGTGCGCGGCAGCCTCGCAAGTATTAATCTTTCCAAGCCCACTGGGGGGGTGAAGTCTGCTGGCCACGGGGGCGGCCGCTGAACTGTCAGGCATCTGCGAGGATGCGAGGTGACGCGTGGACCGGTGAATGCCGGCAAAGCCGCTATGGTGCTGTTTCCTGCTGATTTCAGCAAGGATGCGCCGCGTTACACCGCATTTCTCTGGGATGACGAGCAAAGTGAAACTGGTGATGCGCGTGCATTGCCGCCGCGCTGCTGCGGCAACGGGCACGCCCCGTCTGAATTTTAAGAGGGTCTAGAATATGGCTGATTTGGTATTAGACTGGGGTTCGCTGGGTCCGTACGGCACCGACATGCCCGACACGGCATTCGGCGGGGGCTCTGTCACGATTGAAACCGGTGGCGTCGCCGCGGATGTGACCTTTACCGGGCAGGATCTGGGGTCGCAGGCCTTCACGTTCAGCGCCGACGGCTATGTCGCTCCGGGCGAAACATTTGATCCCAACTCGCATCTCAAGGTGTTCGGAGAAGGCGGTGCAGGCGGCGGTGTGGTCTCGCCGACATCGCGCACGGTGATTGATTTCCGCGCGACCGACACGGCGCTCTACTCCAGCTCGATCCAGAACGTCAGCTTTCGTCTGAACGACGTTGACGGCGGCCCCGGTGAGGACCTGTTCGGCCCCGCGGATCCGGCGACCTTCAGCTTCGAGGACAATGTGACCGTTCTCGCCTATGACGCGGCGGGCAACCCCGTGCCTGTCAGCCTCACCCCCGCCAGCACTGCAGCGGTGTCGGGCAACACGGCCATCGGCACGTCGATCACCGATTTCGACGAACCGGCCGGGTCCGTCCTGGTCGAGATCGCCGGCCCGATTTCGCGGATCGAAGTGATCTACGAGAACGGCGGCGACCAGTCGCAGGGGGCGCTGATTTCGGACATTCAATTCAGCACGGTGGACGCCGAAAATGGCAACAACCCGCCTGTTGCCGTCGATGACGAAGTGTCGACCGATGTCGATGCCGATGTTGTTGTCGACGCGCTGGGCAACGACAGTGATCCGGATGGCGACACGCTGACCATCACCGGCAACACCGCACCGGCAAACGGTGGGGTCACGAACAATGGTGACGGCACCTTTACCTATACGCCCAACGCCGGGTTCACCGGCACCGACACCTTTGAATACACCGTGTCCGATCCCGCGGGAGCCACCGACACCGGCATGGTCACGGTTTCGGTCGGACTGGACAATACCGGCAACCGGCCGCCGATTGCCAATGACGACACCGGCACCGCCCCGCCTGCGGTGACGACCAACATTCCGGTCCTGTTCAACGACAGCGACCCGGACGGCGACCCGTTCACGATCACCTCGCTGACGGCCGCGAACGGCACCGTGACCGACAACGGCGACGGAACCGTTGCCTACACGCCGAATGACGGCTTCCTGGGGGACGATACCGTCAGCTATACCATCACCGATGACGGCGGCCTGTCGGACAGCGCGGTTCTGATTGTCACCGTGGCCAATGACGACGGCAACCAGGACCCGGTGGCGTTCGACGACACCGGCGTGACGGCTGTCGGGGTGCCGCTGACTCAGGACGTGACCGCCAACGACACGGACCCGGACGGCGATCCGTTGACCGTGACCCTGGTCAGCGACCCGGCAAACGGCACCGCCACCATCAATGACGACGGCACTGTGACCTACACGCCGGACGCCGGGTTCACCGGGGACGACACGATCACCTACACGATCAGTGACGGCCAGGGTGGTACCGACACCGGCGACTGGGTTGTGACGGTCTCGCCGCCAGAGTCGGGTGATCCGCGCATCGACACCGACGTCTTTCCGGTGCCCGCCGTGGACCAGCCTTTTGACCCGCTCGACGGTCTCGACCAGGACCCGGACACCACCGACAACATCGACACCTTCACGGGCACCGACGGCCCGGACAGCTTTGACGGTGGCGATGACGCCGACACGATCATCGGCGGTGCGGGCGACGATACGCTGGAAGGTGGCATCGACGACGATGTCATTGACGGCGGCGGCGGCAACGACCTGATCACCGACGAACAGGGCGCGGACAGCATCACCGGCGGCCAGGGCAATGACACGATCATTGCCGGCGTCAACACCTTCTCGGACTATGTCGGTGACGATCCCAGCATGCCGCTGACCATCGGCGGAACCACGTTCCTGTCTGATCCCAACACCACCGACGGCATGGACACCGTGCATGGCGAAGGCGGCGACGACTACATCGAGACCGGCGACGACGCGGACAGCATCACCGGTGGTGACGGCAACGACACGCTGGACGGCGGCATCGACGACGACACCATCCGTGGCAACAACGGTGATGACAGCATCCTCGGCGGCCACGGCTCGGATTCGCTGGATGGCGGCCAGGGCCACGATTACATCGACGGCTCGGCGCCTGCCTTCCTGGAACAAATCGATGCAGTGGACGTTAATACCGAGAACGACCGCGACAGCATCTTTGGCGGTCTCGGCAACGACACCCTTATCGGAGGCGACGATGATGACACTCTTATTGGTGGCTCTGGCGATGACTATCTTGATGGTGGCATCGACGAAGACATCCTTAACGGCGGCAACGACAACGATACGCTGATCGGCGGTCAGGGGGGCGACACCCTGAACGGCGGCGCCGGTGTCGACTCGATCGACGGCGGTGCGGATCGCGATGTGATCATCGTGGACTCGGCGGCCGATGGCACCGGCGACGTGGTACATGGCGGCAGCGAAGGCGACGATTATGACATCCTCGACCTCAGCGGCGTCGGTGCCGAAGGCGTCGACTGGCGCCTGACCAACGTCAGGCTGGATGACGACGGCCCGGACCGCGAACCCAACGGCATCGACGGCACGGTTGAATTCCTCAACGGCTCGGGAACCGTCACCGGCACGATGGACTTCTTCAACATCGAAGAGGTCGTGCCCTGTTTCACCCCGGGAACCCTGATCGCCACGCCCCAGGGCGAGCGTCTGGTCGAGGATCTGCGCGAAGGCGACAGGATCATCACCCGGGACAACGGCATTCAGGAAATCCGCTGGGTCGGTCGCAAGGATCTGACCGGGCATATGCTGTCACGCAAGCCGCACATGCGCCCGATCCTGGTTCAGAAGGGATCGCTCGGCAACGGTCTGCCCGAACATGATCTGCTGCTCTCGCCCAATCACCGGGTGCTGGTGAACAACGACAAGACGGCGCTCTACTTCGAGGAACGCGAAGTGCTGGCCGCGGCCAAGCACCTCACCGGACTTGAGGGTGTGGACGAGGTCGGCACGCTTGGGGTGAGCTACATCCACTTCATGTTCGACAGTCACGAAGTGGTCCTGTCCAACGGCGCCTGGACCGAAAGCTTCCAGCCCGGTGACTACAGCCTGAACGGCATCGGTGACGCGCAGCGCGACGAGATCCTCGAACTGTTCCCTGAACTGGAACATGCCGAGGGGCTGAATGCCTACCAGTCCGCCCGCCGGTCGCTGAAAAAGCACGAGGCACACCTGATTACCAAGTAAGGGTCATCGGTACGCAGGCACTCCAGACTTGTTCCGGCTGTGACCCTCAGCCGGAACGGGACGAGAAACGGGGCGGTCTTTCCGCCCCGTTTTTCATGCAGATCTCTCGGCGGATGATGGACGCGCATGGATTCCATGACCAGACGGGGATGTGTATGCCGAGGTCACGGTTCCGAGCGACCCGCGCGCCAGTGATCCCAGGCTTCGGGCGTATCAAGGTCGGTCAGGGCATTGCGGGCCGGCAATGGGATGCGGCGCAACCGGTGCCTGTTGGCGCTCAGGATGTCCCGCGCGCCCTGATCTCCGCTCAGATCCGCAAAGGCGGCAAGGCAATCTGGCGGAAACAGGACCGGATGGCCCGGGGTGCCGTCCGCAGCGGTGCCCTGGCAGAGGTTCCTGACCGGGTCCGCACAGTAGGCCCGGATAAGTTTTGTGAAATCGTCGGAGGTCAGATCAGGCATGTCCGCGGGAACGATCATGACCGCCGAATCCGTCGGCACCTGCGCCGCTCCGCGCCGCAACGAGGCGGCCATGCCCTGGGCGGCATCTGGCACCGCCAGCAACCGCAGGTCCAGTCCGGACAGCGCCTCGGCCCGGGGGCCGTCCAGGCTCGGCAGCGTGACGAGGACAAGCGGAGCGGCCGCCCGTGCGCGTGCCGCCTGACGGCGCAGCAGCGGCACGCCGTCAACGATTTGCAGCAGCTTGTCGGCACCGCGCATGCGGGTGCCGAAGCCGGCAGCGGGAATCAGGATAGCAACGGTCATGGCCGCACCTTAGCCGCGCATCCGCGCCCCGTCCGCGTCAAACAGCGCCGCCCGCACCAAGTCGCGTTGCGCATCTCGCCAGGGGCTTCGATGTGCGACGCGAGCCTGTCCTGCGCCCATGCCCGCAGCGTCGGCGTCGGCGACAACCGCGCACCGACAGTGCGCAGGTGATGAGGCACGTTCCGCCCGGTGACAGGGCGACCAGCGAACCCGGCGTCTTTCCGGAACGGGGCAAAGCCATTGAGGCCGGGACAGCCGCAGTTTGCTCCGGCGAAATTCCGGCGTCCTGGCGCCAAATCACCTGGCACGCCGCCGGGACATCAAGGCGCGCCTGCCGAAGGGAGTGATGCCTGACGCTTTCCCGCTTCCGTCAGGCCGCGCCCGTGCCGGATCCCGGAATTTGGGCTTGATTGGTCGGTTGACCCCCGCCGACGGGATGAGTTTCCCCATTTTGAATTGACATCGCGGAAAAATTTGCCTCTTTGTGCGCCTTTCGCCTACAGACACGTTCGAGGTTTTCATGATCGCGCCGCCACCCTCGACTCAAACCGAGAGACTGGCCGAACTGGACAGCTTTCAAGTTTTGGATTCTGCGCCGGAACAGGGTTTCGAAGAGGTTGTGGAACTTGCCGCACGGATCTGCGAGACGCCGGTCGCTCTGGTCAGCCTTGTCGACCGTGACAGGCAGTGGTTCAAGGCGCGGTTCGGGTTCGAAGACGACCAGACACCGCTGACCCATTCGATTTGCAGCCACGCCATCCTGCTGGAAGGTTTGCTCGAAATCGAAGACACCCTGCAGGACCCGCGCACTGCGACGAATCCGCTGTGTGTGGAACTGGACCAGCCGATCCGCTTCTATGCCGGCGCGCCGCTGCTGACCGAGTCCGGACTGAAGCTGGGGACGTTGTGCGTTCTGGACATCAAGCCGCGCAAACTGAACGATCTTCAGCGCGAGACGCTGCGGGTGCTGGCCGGGCAGGTGATGCGACAGCTGGAACTGGGCCGGTCCCTGCACACCGAAGCGGTGCTGCGCGACGAGATTGACCATCGGGTCAAGAATTCGCTGCAGACGGTCATGTCCTTTATCCGCCTGTATGCGAGCCGGTCGCGGCAGCCGGAAACCAAGGATGCGCTGGCGGCCATCGGGCGCCGCGTCGACGCCATCGTGCAATTGCATTCCGAACTGTATCAGACCCGTGATTTCGACATGATCCGGCTGGATCGTTACCTTGATCGCGTCGCGCGGCTGTTGCAGGGCTCCGCGACGGTGAATGTGCGCATCGAAACCAGCATTGCCCAGGTCAGCACGGATTCGCGCAAAGCTGCGACCCTGGCCATGATCATCTCGGAATTCTGCGCCAATTCGATCAAACACGCCTTTCCGGACGGACGCCCCGGGCGCATCCGGGTGGAACTGCTGCAGCTGGAAAACGGCGCGTTACGGCTGGTTTGCCAGGATAACGGCGTGGGCACCGCTGTGGCCGTGCAGGCGGAGGAATCGGAAATTGTGAGCATCGGCAAGCGGTTGATGGAAACTGCCGCGGAACAGATCAACGGCACCATGACGCTGGAGGCCGGCACCGAGGGTTACAGGCTCGTCCTCGACTTCAACCACCCCGCCGAACAGGAGGTGACGGCGCTCAGAGCGGCCGCACCTTGAGCCGGGTGATGCGGTTGCCCTCGCGGCCGGTGACCTCGAAACGGAAGTTGTGAAAGCTGAACACCTGGCCGACGGTCGGGATCATCTGTGCCTCGTGAATCACCAGCCCTGCGACGGTATTGGCTTCGTCATCCGGCAGTGACAGGTCGGTGGCGCGGTTGAAATCGCGGATCGTCATCTGGCCGTCGATCCAGTAGTGGCCGTCATCGCTCTTCTTCATCGGATTTTCCGCGGCGGGGTCAAATTCGTCGGTGATCTCACCGACAATCTCTTCGAGGATGTCCTCGAGCGTGATCAGCCCCTGCAACGCGCCGTATTCATCGACCACCAGCGCGAAATGTGTGCGACGGCGCAGAAACTGCCGCATCTGGTCATCCAGCGACGTGGTATCGGGCACAAAGTAGGGTTTCATCGCCACATCGGCGATCTTGAAGCCCTTGATGCCGTCCTTGGCTGCGTCCGGCCCCTGAATCAGCTTGTACATCGCCCGCAGCAGATCCTTGGCGTGGATCACGCCGATGATGTTCTCGACATCGTCGCGATAGACCGGCAGGCGGGTGTGGTTGCTTTCCAGGCACTGCGACAGGATTTCGTTGGGGTCGTTGTCGGCGTCGATCATCTCGATCGCCGAGCGATGCAGCATGATCTCCTCGACGGTGCGGTCACCCAGATCCAGCGCGCCCAGGATGCGGTCGCGGTCCTCTTTCTGAACCACGCCTTCGGAATGGCCCAGTTGCAGGGCGCCGGCGATTTCCTCGCGCACGGCAAGGATGTGACTGTCAGGGTCGGTGCGCACGCCAAAGATCCGCAACACTCCGCGCACCAGCAGGCGCACGGCGCTGACCATCGGGGAAAACACCAGAATCACCACTGCAATCAGCGGTGAGACCCGGGCCGCTGCAACTTCGGGGTTGGTGATTGCGTAGGTCTTGGGCAGCACCTCGGCAAAGATCAGCACCAGCAGGGTCATCACCAGCGTTGCCAGTGCCACGCCGGAATCGCCGAAGACCCGGGTGAACAGGGCAGTGGCCAGCGAGGTGGCAAGGATGTTGACCAGGTTGTTGCCCAGCAGGACCGAGCCGATCAGCCGTTCGTTGTCTTCGGTGATCCGCAGCGCGCGCTCGGCGCCCTTGGAGCCCTTGTCCATCGCGGCATGCAGCTTGCCCCGGGATGCGGCGGTGAGCGCGGTTTCCGATCCGGAAAAGAACCCCGAGAGCACCAGCAGCGCCAGGATCGCCGATGCGGTGACCCAGAAGGCAGAATCCAGGGCAGAGAGGTCCATGTGTGTGCAGTCCTTATGCTTTGGTGGGTTATGGTGGCGCTTGGCCAGTCAATCAAGGGGCAGGCTGTGGCAATTCATCGGGTTTGCATATCCGTCGGACGCCCGGCCGGGTGTCCGGCACGGCGCAAGGGCTCTAGTCCTTGGCCATCGGGTGGTGTTCCAGCACCAGTTCGCGCAACCGCTCTTCGAGCACGTGGGTGTAAATTTCGGTTGTCGCGACATCGGCATGGCCCAGAAATGTCTGGATCGCCCGCAGATCGGCGCCATTGGCCAGAAGATGCGTTGCAAAGGCATGGCGCAACGTGTGTGGCGTGACCTTGGCGGGTGACACGCCGCCCGCCACGGCGATGTCCTTGATCAGGACATAGAAGGCGTGGCGCGTGAGGTGTCCGGCCTTGCCGCGCGATGCGAACAGGAAGGCAGAGTTCGGTTTGCCCTTGGCGCGGGCGGCGGTCTCGATTTCTTCCCGCGTCGCAAGCCACAGGCGCTGCGCTTCGCGTGCCGGCGGGCTGAGCGGGACCATGCGTTCCTTGCCGCCCTTGCCGCGGATCAGCAACATGCGCGGATCACCCTTGGCCGCGCTCAGCGGCAGGGACACAAGCTCGGTCACCCGCATACCCGTGGCGTAGAGCAGTTGCATCAGACAGGTGTTGCGCAGGCAGTCCTCGCGGGTGCGTCCGTGCCGGGTGGCGGCGTCCAGCAGCCGGTCCACTTCCTCGGTGGACAGTGTCTTGGGCAGGCGCTTGTCCCGGCCCGGACCGCTGATCTGGATCGCCGGGTTGTCCGGGCGCAGTCCTTCCTCGAAGGTGAAGCGGTACAGCTGCTTTATCGCCGAAAGCCGGCGGGCGCGGGTGGCTTTTGACAGGCCCTGTGCGTCGGTGTGTACAAGGTAATTTTCAACCTGTTGGCGCGAGGCCCCGGCCAGACTGTCGCCCCGCGCCGTCAGCCAGTCCGCGTAGTCGCGCAGGTCACGGGCATAGGCCAGCTGGGTGTTGTGGGCGGCACCGCGTTCTGCGGCCTGAGCTTCGAGAAAAGCCGAGATCCAGTGCCGGTCGTTCATCTGCGCGCGCCTTCGTCCTGCAGGATCACCAACTGCAGGGCGGCACGCCGCGCGGTATCCTCGAGCCCGACTGACCGCAGCGTGGCCAGGGCATCGGCCAGATCGTCGGAATTGCCGTCAGCCCCGCTGGAGAACAGGGCGATGGCGCGCAGGATCACCTCCCCCAGGCGGCCTTCGCTCAGCTGGCTCCGCAGGGACTGTGGCGGCGGCGCATCGCCAAAGGCTGCCGCAAGTGCCTCGGCATGCGGCTGATCCGAATATCCTGTAGGCGCGGTGCCTTGGGCAATGGCCCCCAGCAAGGTGTATTCCGGTGTCGGGGTGCCGATGCGAACGCTTGCCTCCTCGTAGTCGGGCGACAGCAACGCCGCCTTGCGCGCCATGTCCAGCGCCCGGCCGGTCAAGGGATAGGACAGCAGGCGGGCACCGTAGAGGTTGGCAAAGGGCACCAGAAGGCCGGCCGCGCTCATCTGCGGCCAGACCTTTTCCAGCGCACTGCCGATCGCCGACGGGTCGCCGGTGGTCATGGCGGTGTCAAAACGTTGCAGCGCCTCGACCCGGTCCCAGATCCCGCCCGAGGCGGCCCGTTTGCGCTGGGTGTAGATCCCCAGCAGCCGGTTCTCGGAAATGGCTCCGACCCGGGCCAGCCGTTCCGCCGCGTCTAGCTGGGCTTTCCAGCCGGTGTCGCCGGACAGGTCGACCGTGGCGAACTTGCGCGGCAGCGGGGCGGTGGCAAGGGGCTCGCCGATGGCCTGAAACAGCCGGAAGGTCAGCGGGCTGGGGCGGGCAGGCGGGTTCAACGGGGCGCGGGATTCGGCGGTCTCCGGGTCGAGGAACCGTGCCAGCAGATCCGCATCCCGGGCGCTGAGCGTGCCAAGCGCCAGCCCGGTGTCCAGAACCGTTGCCGCGACGACCCAGTCGCCGGTGCGCGCCGTGCAGAAGACCCGGGTCGCAAGATCCTCGCTGAGCGAGGGTTGCGCAGCCAGCGCCTCGCAGGGGGCGTTTTCATGCCCGGTGAGAAGCGACAGGTCGAACCAGCGCTCGAACAGGGCCGGAGTTGCGGCACCGGCCCGCTCGATCAGCGCTTCGGCCGGCTCGACCACGCCCTGGGCCATCAGCCGGTCGAGACGCGCCGCCAGCAGGGGCGCGCCACGCTGGGCGGACAGCGGCGCGTCGGCCTCGGCCAGCAGCAGCGTGTGCAGCAGGGCGGAAAGTTCCGGAACAGCGGGATCGACCGCGGTGATCAGTTCGACAAGGGTCGGGATGTCCGATGTCTTCCACAGGCTCAGCGGCAGGCCGGTGACCTGCATCGGCAACAGTCCGACAGCTTCGGGATTGGGGGCGCCCAACGACTGTACCTCGACCTCGGGCACGGTGACAGACGAGGCGGTGGGAGGCTCGTCCGCCGCAGTGTCGGGTCCGGGGCGGGCCGGTTTGGCAATCTGCGGGTCATTCAGCCGCGGCCCGAGGATCTGCGGAACCGCCGTCGGCGTTTCAAGCCAGTCGATCGCCGAGAGCGGCGACTGTGCCAGCGCGGGGGCGCCGCAAAAGATCAGGGCGGCCGCGCTAATTCGCATCCAGGGTGACCGGCTGACGTATTTCGGTCTGTGGCGGCGAGAAGTCAGCCCCGAAGAACGGGCCGATATAGGCATAGCCCGCCAGCACAAGCGTGGCGAGGACCAGAAGGTAGAATAGCCATTTGAGAAGTCGCCCCATTTCGATGATGATCCCATGCCCCGTGTTTTTTCCAACTTATACCTAGCCTTTTTCACAAGATCACGTCATTCACGCAGCGTATGTTAAAATTGGCGGCTGAAAGCCGAAGAACAAGGGCAATGCGGGCACAACTGAAGAAAACGGTTGTTCTGGTCGGGATGATGGGCGCGGGCAAATCCGCAGTGGGCAAGGCGTTGGCCGGTCTGCTTGAGGTTCCCTTTCGTGATTCGGACGCCGCGATAGAGGAAGCGGCCAACCGCAGTATCGCCGAAATTTTCGAGCGGGATGGCGAGCCGTTCTTCCGGGCCAAGGAAAGCCAGGTGATCGACCGGCTGCTCGAGGCACCGCCGTCGGTGCTGTCGACCGGCGGGGGCGCCTTCATGAGCAATGCCAACCAGAGGATGATTTCGGCCAAGGGGATTTCGGTCTGGCTGGACGCTGACATGCCCCTGCTCTGGAGCCGGGTGCGGCACAAGGACAGCCGACCGCTGCTGCGCACAGCCGACCCGCGCGGCACCTTGCAAAAGCTGTATGACGCCCGGGTGCCGGTCTATGCGCTGGCCGATCTGTCGGT
Organism: Puniceibacterium confluentis; assembly: GCF_007923445.1. Classification (GTDB taxonomy): domain Bacteria; phylum Pseudomonadota; class Alphaproteobacteria; order Rhodobacterales; family Rhodobacteraceae; genus Puniceibacterium; species Puniceibacterium confluentis. The sequence continues at coordinate 39,105 of NZ_VOJI01000022.1, forward strand.
GCGGGCCCGGTCCCGATATTCCGTCGAGGACATGGCCCGGGAAGTGTTCGATTCGCTGCTCACGCGGCCCGATGTGCTGGAGACTGGCAAATGAGCGATACGGTCCATGTTCCTCTTGGCGATCGCGCCTATGACGTGCGGATAGGCGCCGGGCTTCTGGGGCGTGCGGGGGCCGAGATCGCACCGCTGCTGCACCGGCCCCGGGTCGCCATTGTGACCGACGCGAATGTCGCTGCCCTGCACCTGGCAACGGTGCGGGCGGCACTTGCGGGCGAAGGCATCGAGTCCGAAGCGCTGATCCTGCCCGCGGGAGAGGCCACAAAGGGCTGGCCGCAGTTCACCCGCACGGTGGAATGGTTGCTGGAGCAGCGCATCGAGCGGCGCGATGTCGTCGTGGCCTTGGGCGGGGGCGTGATCGGAGATCTGGTCGGCTTTGCCGCCGCAGTGCTGCGCCGTGGGGTACGGTTTGTGCAGATGCCGACCTCGCTTCTGGCGCAGGTCGACAGCTCGGTCGGCGGCAAGACCGGAATCAATGCGCCACAGGGCAAGAATCTGATCGGTGCCTTTCACCAGCCCGCGCTGGTTCTGGCCGATATCGGCGCCCTCGGCACGCTGGCCCCGCGCGACTTTCTGGCCGGGTGTGGCGAAGTGGTCAAATACGGGCTGCTGGGCGACGCGGCGTTTTTTGACTGGCTCGAACAGAACGGCCCGGCCATGGCGGCCGGGGACCTTGAGGCGCGCGCCTATGCGGTGCGCCGTTCCGTCGAGATGAAGGCCGAGATCGTGGTCCGCGACGAGACCGAGCAGGGCGACCGGGCTTTGCTCAACCTTGGGCATACTTTCTGCCATGCACTGGAGGCCGCGACGGGATATTCTGACCGGCTGTTGCATGGTGAGGGGGTGGCCATCGGCTGTGCGCTGGCCTTCGAGCTTTCGGCGCGTCTGGGGCTGTGTGCCCAGGAGGTGCCCAGCCGGGTGCGCGCGCATATGTCGGCCATGGGCATGAAGACCGATCTTGCCGATATTCCCGCCGAATTGCCGGACGCGGGCACGCTGCTGGAGCTGATGGGACAGGACAAGAAAGTGGTCGACGGTCAGCTTCGGTTCATTCTGGCACGCGGCATCGGCTCTGCCTTCGTGACGGCGGACGTGCCGAGGGATGCAGTTCTGAACTTGCTGAAAGACCGTCTCGCAAGTCGCTGAAGGTCAGGGACTTTTCGCCAATGTGAAATTCCTGGCAGCCAGCGCGCCCGGGCTGCGGACCTGTCCCGGGCGCAGGGCAGCGGATACCCTGAGCTACAGAATCCCGGGCAGGTTCAGCCCGTTTTCACGCGCACACTCCAGCGCCTCGTCATAGCCCGCATCGGCATGGCGCATCACACCGGTGGCCGGGTCGTTCCACAACACCCGGGCGATGCGGCGGTCGGCATCCTCGGAGCCGTCACAGCAGATCACCATGCCGGAATGCTGCGAGAACCCCATGCCAACCCCGCCGCCGTGGTGCAGCGATACCCAGGTCGCGCCCGAGGCGGTGTTGAGCAGGGCGTTGAGCAGGGGCCAGTCGGACACGGCGTCCGAGCCGTCCTTCATCGCCTCGGTCTCGCGGTTGGGGGAGGCGACGGAGCCTGAATCGAGGTGATCGCGGCCAATCACGATCGGCGCGCTCAACTCGCCATTGCGCACCATCTCGTTGAAGGCCAGCCCCAGCTTGTGACGCACGCCCAGGCCAACCCAGCAGATCCGCGCCGGCAGGCCCTGAAACGCGATCCGCTCGCGCGCCATGTCCAGCCAGTTGTGCAGATGCGGATCGTCCACCAGCTCCTTCACCTTGGCGTCGGTCTTGTGGATGTCCTCCGGATCGCCCGACAAAGCCGCCCAGCGGAACGGGCCGATGCCCCGGCAGAACAGCGGCCGGATATAGGCGGGCACAAACCCCGGGAAGTCAAAGGCATTCTCCAGCCCTTCTTCCAGCGCCATCTGGCGGATATTGTTGCCGTAGTCGACCGTGGGGATGCCGTTGGCGTGGAAGTCGCACATCGCCTTGACCTGCACCTTCATGCTGGCTCGGGCGGCCTTCTCGACCTCCTTGGGGGCGGTCTCGCGTTTGTCTTTCCATTGCGCCATGGTCCAGCCCTGCGGCAGGTAGCCGTTGACCGGATCATGCGCCGAGGTCTGGTCGGTGACGATGTCCGGGCGCACGCCACGCCTGACCAGCTCGGGGAACACATCCGCCGCATTGCCCAGCAGGCCGACAGACTTTGCCTCGCCGGCGGCGGTCCAGCGGTCGATCATCGCCAGCGCCTCGTCCAGCGTTTCGGCCTTCTCGTCGACATACCGGGTGCGCAGACGGAAATCGATGCTGTCGGGGTTGCACTCGACTGCCAGGCAGCAGGCCCCGGCCATCACCGCCGCCAGCGGCTGCGCGCCACCCATGCCGCCAAGACCGCCGGTGAGGATCCATTTGCCCGTGAGGTCTCCACCGTAATGCTGGCGCCCGGCCTCGACAAAGGTCTCGTAGGTGCCCTGAACGATGCCCTGGCTGCCGATGTAAATCCACGACCCGGCAGTCATCTGGCCGTACATCGCCAGACCCTTCTTATCCAGTTCGTTGAAATGGTCCCAGGTGGCCCAGTGCGGCACGAGGTTGGAGTTGGCGATCAGCACGCGCGGCGCGTCCTTGTGGGTCTGGAACACGCCGACTGGCTTGCCCGATTGCACCAGCAGCGTCTGGTCCTCTTCCAGCTCGCGCAGCGAGGCGACGATCTGATCGAAATCCTTCCAGGTCCGCGCGGCGCGTCCGATGCCGCCGTAGACCACCAGCTCATGCGGGTTTTCCGCGACATCCGGATGCAGGTTGTTCATCAGCATCCGCAGCGGCGCTTCGGTCAGCCAGCTTTTGGCTGTCAGCCCGGTGCCGGTGGCAGGATAAACGTCACGGGTGTTCTTGCGCGGATCGCTCATGATGTGCCTTTCAAGGTCGGGGCCAGATCGGCCAATTTCGTCAGAATGATTTTCAGATGTGCCCGCAGGCGCGCGGCCTTGGTGCGGTCATAGGCCCAGGGCGCGGTCTCGGCGCGCAGATAGGTGCTTTGTGCCAGTTCCATCTGAATGGCGTGCAGGCCCTCGGCGGGGCGGCCATAGTGGCGCGTGGTCCATCCGCCCTTGAAACGGCCATTGGTGATGGCGGTATGGCCCTTTGCGGCGGCGCAGGCGGCTTGCACGGAGGTTTCGATTTCAGGGGCGCAGGTGCTGCCCAGATTTGTGCCGATGTTGAAGTCGGGCAGGGTGCCGCCAAACAGGAACGGGATGTTCGAGCGGATCGAGTGGCAATCATAAAGGATCGCGACGCCGTGCAGATCGCGCACCCGGCTCAGTTCGGCCTGCAGCGCCGCGTGATAGGGCGCATGAAAGGTTTTGCGCCGTTCTGCGATGTCTGCCTCGGTCGGCGCATGGTCCCAGATGTCGCGCCCGTCGAAATCCGTCAGCGGCACCAGTCCGGTCGTGTTCTGTCCGGGATAAAGCGAGTCTCCGGACGGGTCGCGGTTTGCGTCGATGACATAGCGGTGGAAGGTGGCGCGAACTGTGGTCGCCCCGGCCAACAGCCCGTCATAGAGCGTGTGAATATGCCAGTCGGTGTCGTCCAGTCCTCTTCCCCGACTGTTCAGACCCGCGCGGATGTTGTCAGGCACAAAGGTTCCGGTATGTGGAAGCCCGAGAACGATGGGGCTGTCGCCCCGGCGGGTTTCGACCGGCATCATGCGCCCAGCTCCGGCATGTCGACGCCCGCGGCGGTGACGATATCTCCGCAGGCGATCATGGCTGCGGCACGCTCCAGATCCGGTGCCAGGTAGCGGTCCTCGCCAAGTGTGGCAACGTCCTGACGCACCCGGGTCACGACGCGTTGCAGGGTTTCGCTGGTGGCCAGCGGCGCGCGGAAATCAATGCCCTGCGCGGCGCAGAGCAGTTCGACCCCCAGAATGCGGTTGAGGTTCTCGATCATCGGGCCCAGCCTCCGCGCCCCGTGCGCGGCCATGCTGACATGGTCCTCCTGGTTGGCCGACGTCGGCGTGCTGTCGGTCACGCAGGGGTTTGCCAGATGCTTGTTCTCGCTCATCAGGGCGGCGGTCGTGACCTCGGCAATCATGTACCCAGAATTCAGCCCCGGATTGGGCGTCAGGAAGGGGGGCAGGTTGAAGCTGAGCACCGGATCGACGATCAGGGCGACGCGGCGCTGTGCGATGGCGCCGATTTCCGCGATGGCGAGGGCGATCATGTCGGCGGCAAAACCCACCGGTTCGGCGTGGAAATTGCCGCCCGAGACGATCAGATCGGCGCCGACAAGCACCAGCGGATTGTCGGTTGCCGCATTGGCCTCGATCTCCAGTGTCGTCGCGGCCATGCGCAGCACGTCCATCGCCGCCCCCGTCACCTGCGGCTGACAGCGGATGCAATAAGGATCCTGCACCCGGGCATCATCGACGATATGGCTGTCGCGGATCTCGGATCCCGCCAGCAGCGCGCGCATGGTCTCGCCCGCCTCGATCTGGCCGCGATGGCCGCGCAGGGCGTGGATCTCGGGTTGCAGCGGCGCGGTCGAGCCCATGATCGCATCGGTCGACAGCGCCGAGGTCACCAGCGCCGAATGCGCCGCGCGCCAGGCGCCGAACAGTCCGGCGAGGGCAAAGGCGGTGGAAAACTGTGTGCCGTTGATCAGCGCCAGCCCTTCCTTGGGGCCAAGCGCCACCGGGGTCAGCCCCGCGGCCGCCAGCGCCTCACCGCCGGGCATCACCCTGCCGCCGATTTCGGCCTCGCCATGGCCCATCATCGCCGCCGCCATATGCGCGAGCGGTGCCAGGTCGCCCGAGGCCCCGACCGAGCCCTGCGCCGGAATCACCGGCGTCACGCCTTTGTCCAGCATCGCTTCGATCAGGGTCACCACCTCGAGCCGCACCCCTGAGGCCCCCCGCCCGAGGCTGAGCAGTTTGAGCGCCATCATCAGACGCGCATGCCGTCGCGGAACTGCGGGGCCCACACCGCAGCAATGCGACAGGATCAGGTTGCGCTGTAGCGTTGCGGTGTCTTTCGCCGCAATCTTGACCGAGGCCAGTTTGCCGAAACCGGTGTTCACGCCGTAGACGGCATCGGTTCCGGCGACGGCCTTGGCAATGCGGGCATGGGCCAGCTCAATGTCCGGATGGCACGCGGGATCAAGCCGCACCGGTGCCTCGTTCCAGAAGATCTGCGCCAGGTCATCCAGAGTGACGGCGCCGGGCGCAAGGGTCAATGTCGGCATGACGTGCCTCCAAAAATGCGTGAATACAGAGGATTGAAGCCGATGCGGTAGGCCAGTTCCGCGGGGTGCCTGACATCCCAGACCGCGAGGTCAGCCCGCAGTCCGCGGGCAATGGTGCCGGTGTCGGTCAGGCCAAGGGCGCGCGCCGCATGGCAGGTGACGCCGCGCAGGGCTTCTTCGGGTGTCATGCGGAACAGGGTGCAGCCCATGTTTAGTGTCAGCAGCAGCGAGTTGAGTGGCGATGAGCCGGGGTTGATATCGGTCGCCAGCGCCATCGGGACGCCGTGTTTGCGCAACTGGTCAATCGGTGGCGCCTGAGTTTCGCGCAGGGTGTAAAACGCCCCCGGCAGGATGACCGCAACGGTTCCGGCATCGGCCAGGGCACGGACGCCATCCTCGTCGAGATATTCGATATGGTCCGCAGAGAGCGCGCCATAGCTGGCCGCAAGCTTCGCGCCGCCCACGTTGGACAATTGTTCGGCGTGAAGCTTGACCGGCAGGCCGAGAGCGACCGCCACATCGAACACCCGCGCGATCTGTTCGGGCTGAAAGGCGATGCCTTCGCAGAAGCCGTCGACCGCATCGACAAGCCGCTCTGCATGGGCCGCCCGCAGCGCCGGGATGCACACCTCGTCGATATAGGCATCGTCACGCCCGGCGTATTCGGCAGGGGTCGCGTGGGCCCCGAGAAACGTGGTCTTCACCCGGATTGGGCGGTGTTGCATGACGGCGCGGGCAACGCGCAACATGCGCAGTTCGGTTTCGATATCCAGGCCATAGCCCGATTTGATTTCGATGCCGGTCACGCCTTCGGCAATCAGGACGTCAACCCGGCGCAGCGCGTCTGCCAGCAATGTCGCTTCGGTGGCGCCGCGGGTGGCGGTGACGGTGGACACGATGCCGCCGCCCGCGCGCGCGACCTCTTCGTAGCTGGCCCCGTTCAACCGCATCTCGAATTCCACGGCGCGGTCTCCGCCGTGAACGATGTGGGTATGGCAGTCGATCAGCCCTGGGGTGACCAGGCGGCCGCCGAGACGGGTCAGGGGGTGGTCGTCGAAACGCGTGGGCAGGTCTGCGCGCGGCCCGACCCAGTCAATGATCCCGCCCGACACCGCTATGGCGGCATCTTCGATCAGACCATAGGCCGGTTGCGATTCGCCCATCGTCGCGGCGTTTACATCAACAAAGACAGTGCTGTTGCTGGTCATTTGCGCTCACCAATTGCCAGTTTTCGCCGTCATCATACCGAGCGGCTTCGAATATGTATATACATAAAATGGAGGGTCACGAGATCATTTTGCCAATCACGCGAGCTGCCGCCCGGACTGGCAGATAGTGACCGGGTGCATTCGGCGGATGGCTGGAAGCGTGGAAACGAGACCGACCCGCCGACACACACCTCCGGCAGCCCGGTCAAGACCCTGCTGTCGGCTTGGGCCGACCTGCACGGCGACAGCGTAACGGCGCATGGGGAAATGGCCGGAAAAGCCGCAGGACGGGCAAAGACGGCTTCTGGACCCGGCGGCTGACCGTATCGCGGCGTTCGCTACCGGTGTGTGTGGAAATGCCGGAGGCGGGCTGTGCCAGTGTCGGCGGGGTTCCCTGTCTGCATCACCTGCCGGGCGGCGTGCCGACCCGAGGCGCGGTGGCCTGTGCGCCGGGGGCGGTTACATGCGCCGGTGTCTTGTAACAATGCCGGGGCCGGGAAACCGCCCGAGCGCGCCGCTTGTCCAGAGCCGATGCGGTCGGTCCGAAGGTGTCTCCGGTATGGGCCGGCGCCGCTCACCTTCTCGGCGGATCCGGTTTCTGTCCCGCACTCAGTTGTGCGCGAAACCGGACCCCAGCCAGGACCGCCTTGGCCATCAAGTGCCGGGTGGCACCCCCGTTAATGTGAGGCGTGACCGCCGTCGGCCGTGGGGCGCGCCTCGATGCTGAACACAACGTCGAGTCGACCGGCATTTTCGAACACCAGAACCGCCGCGATCTCGGAGCCGGTGTCGAGTTGCTTGCCGTCGAGCCCCATGAACATCACGTGGTGGCCGCCGGGGGCAAACGTCACGGTCTGGCCGGGCGCGAGGTCCAGCCTCTCGACCGGGCTCATCCTGGCGACCCCGTCCGAGTCCTGGGACTGGTGCACCGTCACCCGCGGAAAATCGGCTTCGACGGCGATCAGGGTGTCGGGGTGGGTGCCGTGGTTGGTGATGCTCATGTAGCCCGCCAGTGTCCGGGCCACGGGCGGGGCTTCAAAGGCATGCGGGTGGTCCACCGCGATCGGGCCCAGGGTGTATTCCTGGGCCAGGGTGAGGGCGGGCAGGCTGCAGAGCAGCGCGGCGGCAAAAAGCAGTTTCATCAGGTGTCTCCGGTGGGTGCGGTCCGGGGAGTCCGGCCCCGCGAAAGGCGTGGTGGGTTGTCTGTTGCATTGACATCAGACGACCGGAGGGGCCCTGGGGCAGGCATCATGCGGACGGCGCATCGCCGGGGGATGATCCGCCGCATGGGGCAGTGGTCCAAGCATCGCAAAGCCGACCGTGATCGGCGGCAGCAGGACGGCAGTCGCGGTATCGGCGGCATGGGTCAGCAGACAGGGATGATCGGCATGGCTGATCCCGACCGGGCGGCCGTCCCGGTCCAGCACCACGGTTTCCAGCCCGCGCCCGGTGCAGATCACCAGAACCTGCCCCCGGATCAGCCCAAGCTGCACCAGCGCCACCGATGTCTTCGGCAGCAGGACGCCCGCAAGGACACCAAGGCAAAGAACGATGCGAAGCGCGCGCAGGATCATGGCGCGACCATATCTGCATTGCGGTGGGCTGGAAAAGCCCGGGCACCTGCGACATTCGCGCCCGGACCGCGACCGATCACTTGGTCAGGATCAGCTTGCCAGCGCGGGTGATGCGCAGGGTATAGGTTTGCCCGTCAAGCACCAGTCGGGCCTGTATCCCGTCCTGGATCAGATCCCGTACATCGAATGTGGGCACGTCGTCAGGCACGACGGTTCCGAGCGGGGCGGTCCGCGGCACAGCATTCATGTGACACGCCCGATCCGGTCGATCAGCGATTCGAGCGATTGCTCGGTCAGGCTCCAGCCGGAAAACGCGGCAAACAGCAGGTCCGTCCAATGGACATCTTCGGGTTCTGGCAGGCTATGGCGCAGGGTCATCGCGCACTCCTTTCGCGGGTTTCAACTCCTGGCTTCCGAAAGGTGGCTGGGATGGGGATTATTACCTTAGTGAAACAGTAGGGATAAAGCGGCACCGCCACAAGTGGCAAAGACCCGGACCCGACGATGCCTGCAAATCGCGGCATTGCTGCGACACTCTTTCCGAATGTCGGTAGGTCGAAAAGCGACACAACGTTGCCGTCTGCACAGCAATTGGGCATCGGCACAATATTCCGCCGGGGTAACGCTATCGGCGTGCCAACCCTCAGCAATAGTTCGGAAAAAATTCTGACGGCCTTTACATGACTAAAATAGTAAACTAAGCGGTCCCTGCAATCGCGTGCAGCCCTCCAGACGTTTCGGTCCAGACAGCCACCTGCGCGAGCCCGGCATTGCCCGGAGCTGTCATTCCATAACAAGACCGAGGGACCAGAAATGCGCAATTCGACCGACGCACCACGTGCACGCCAAGGCGGGCGCGCCCGCATCCTGACAAACACCGGCCTGCTGGGGGCATCGCTGTCGCTGGCCTGTTTTGCCGGAGCTGCCTACGGGCAGGACACCGCCGGAGGCGTGATCGTCCTGCCGACGGTGGATGTGGAAACCACGGCGGCGCCACAGCCGTCACCGGCGGCCGCACCAGCCGCGCCGCGCCGCAGCCCGCAGCCCGCGCG
>NZ_VOJI01000023.1 GCF_007923445.1 Puniceibacterium confluentis
GACCTGCACACCCGCCCCGCCATCGCGCGGGGCTTTTCCTTGGAGCGGACAATGACCTTCACCAAATGGCTGCAGTCCCGGCTGACAGCCCACCAGTTCCCCTGCGGTCCCGTCGACGGCATCGTTGGCGATCTCACCACCGCCGCGCTGCGGGCGTTTCAGGCGGCAAAGGGTCTGAGTGTCACCGGTACCGCCACGCCCGAGACCGTGACCTTCCTGCGCATGAGCGCCACCGATTTCGCGGCCCCGATGCCGGAGCGGGCGCACAGCGACCCGGCGGCCGTCTGGCCGCGCCAGAGCGATGTGCCGGAGGTCTTCGGCGCGGTTGGCGAGACCCAGACCACGATCGAGGTGCCCTTCGACATGGTGCTGGCCTGGGACACCTCGCACCCTCTGCGGCGGATGACGCTGCACCGGCAGGTGGCCGGCAGTGCGCTTGCCGTCCTGAACCGGGTGGCGGAGATCTATTCGGAGCGCGAGATCAGGGATCTGGGGCTGCACCTGTTCGGCGGATCGCTGAACGTCCGGCGCATGCGCGGCGGCAGCAGCTATTCGATGCACAGCTGGGGCATCGCGATCGACTTTGATCCGCAGCGCAACCAGCTGAGTTGGAACCGGCCCCGGGCGCGGCTGTCGCAGGAGGACGCCGCGCCGTTCTGGACCGCCTGGGAGAACGAAGGCTGGGTGAGCCTTGGCCGGTCACGCAATTTCGACTGGATGCACGTGCAGGCGGCGCGCCTGTGATCCGCTGCCCCCTGATCCCCATTACCGACCGGCGCCGCGCGCTGGCCTTCTCCGCGGCTGCGGCCGCCTCCACGCGGCGTGGCCGCTGAAAGGAACTGACCCATGAACAACCAAGTGAAATCGTTTCTCGCCTCCAGGACGATCTGGGGCGCCGTGATCGCCGTGGCCCCGCAGGTGCTGAGCCTGCTGGGCGTCACCGTCACCGCGGGTGATGCAGCTGAGACCGTCGGCTGATCGAGGCGATCGTCTCGGCGATAGGTGGCATCCTCGTGGTCTACGGTCGCGTGACAGCCACCAAGGGCATCGGGCTGTGAGGGCGCTGATAGTCGTGCTGTATCCCTACGCGACCGCTGTGCGCAGATAGCGCCGTTTGCAAACTCAGCCCTTTGACGCGATCAGGCGACTTTTCGTGCTGCACTGCCGAAAGAAGAAGCTGACGTTCGCCGCAGGCGCATTATCAAAGCACGGCCGACGGGCTGCAGTGCGGACATAGCGTGAATTCGCTGCTGTTGCTCTAATGTCTGCTTTCAATTTCTCCGGTCAGCAGAGGGAAGCATCCGACTTCGACTGCAAGCCAAGCCAATCGACAAAGGCGACAGCCTCGTCGGAGGGATGATCAGGCGTCAGCGCGACGTAGCGCTGGCCAGAGGGCCGAAATCCGAATGGGGCAAAAAGCCTGCCAGCCGCAAGATCATCCCGGACAAGAACCTCCGGCGCTATCGCGACACCAAGCCCAGCGGTCGCGGCTTCCAGCATGAAGTAAAAATGCTCAAACTCTTGCCCACCTGACGGGATAGGATTTCCGGTCGTGCTGCACCATTCAGCCCACGCGGCAGGCCGGGTCCGCGTGTGAAGTAGAGGCAGAGACGACAGGTTCTCCCTGACCTGCGACCCAAAAGCTTCCAGAAGAGTTGGGCTGAGGACCGGCCCGACTTCATCCGCAAACAACTCAGTCACATTCGCTCCGTCCCACGGACCTGGCCCAACTCGAACTGCAACGTCGAAGCGGTCCCGAACGAAGTCTACTGGCGCGTCATCTGCTGTCATACGCACGTCGATGCCGGGATGGACTTCGCGAAAATTGAACAGGCGCGGGATGAGCCAGCGCATCGCGAATGTGCTGAGACAGGACAAATCAAGCGTCCGCTTGTCTCGGCGCTGCACCCGCAGAACCGCAGCTTCAATACGGTCGAGAGCGTCTTGAAGGGCGGGCTGAAGATCAAGCGCGGCTTGGCTCGGGGTGAGTCTGTTGCGTGGCCCAACAAAGAGCGACACGCCTAGGATTTCTTCAAGCCCTCGGACCTGTCGGCTTACGGCCCCATAGGTCACGCCCAACTCCTCAGCTGCCAGCTTCATCTGACCATGCCGCATCGTCGCCTCGAAGGGCGTTGAGGGGGAGCATTCCGCGTTTCATGTGCGAATATCTCACTTACAAGTTGAGAAAACATCGTTTTTAATGACGTATCGGCAATACTATAAACGGTTATGGCACATGAATACTCCTTCCGCTTCGCCGATACCACTATCCCGAATACGATCACCTGGGATCATTTGGCGCTTTGGTATCGAAACCTTGTCACGCGCCGGGCTCTGTCCCGCCTGACTGCTGACGGTCTGCGGGATGTGGGGATCAGCGAAGCGGACCGCGTGATCGAGACCGCCAAGCCGTTCCGGCGCTGACGCATGGAGAACCACGTCTTCGCAGCCGTGCTGGTTGCCGCGTTCCTGCACGCGGGCTGGAACTCGGTCGTCAAGCTCGGGCTGGACCGGGTTTCGACGGTTCTGCTGCTGGCCCTTGTTCAGGCATTGATTGCGATCCCTATCTTGCCGTTCGTGCCCAGACCGGCGACGGAGGCGTGGTCCTGGATCGTAGCAGCTGCCGTGCTGCATACGGGATACAAGGTTTTTCTCGTTCATGCCTACGCCCATGCCGACCTCAGCCAAGCCTACCCTTTGGCGAGAGGCACCGCCCCTCTGATCGTGACGCTGGTATCGGTCATTTTCCTAGGTGTGTCGCTCGATCCGGTTTCTCTCCTCGCCATCCTTTGCATTTCCGCCGGTATACTTGTCATGGCGGCGCGCGGGTCAGCCGATGGCCGAATGCGGGGAAAGGCGCTCTTCTACGCCATGGGAACGGCAGGGTTCACGGCCAGCTACACGCTGGTGGACGGAATCGGCGCGCGGATCGCGGGCACATCATCGGGTTTTATCCTCTGGATGGTGATCGGTGATGCGATTGGCATGATTGCATATGCCCTTTGGACGCGGGGACGTTCGGCTCTTCCAGCTATCATACCCGCATGGAAGACCGGGATCGCAGCTGGAGCTATGTCGCTCGGCTCATACTGGATCGCGGTGTGGGCGTTCACACAGGCTCCGATTGCGCTGGTCGCGGCGCTGCGAGAGTCGAGCATCCTCTTTGCCGTCCCGATCGCAGCATTCATCCTGCGGGAGCCGGTGAGCGGGTGGCGTTGGTTGTCGGCCTTAGCGATTGCAGGAGGCGTTGCATTGATGAAGGTATGAATTTTCTCGAATGCGGGCGTTGGTGCAGCGCGCAGCATCGGTCAAGATGGGCTCGAAGATGACTTGCGGCAGCGCAGCATGAGGTCAGCCGTCCAAAACCGCCTCCGTGAGCGCGTCATGCGGCTACAACCAGCCCTATCTTGCCTTTCGCGCCTAGCACATCAACCGCTGTGCTGCAGTTGCGCAATCCTGCAGGAAGTTTCCCTTAAGCGGACTCCCGCAGCGCTGCTGAGGCGCTCGAAGATGCTATAGGCTGTTCGACCGCCAACAACGCGCAGAAAGCAGTCGCTGCAAAGTTGCGAACCGTGATCGCGCTAGAACGACTGTTCCTCGACACCTGCGGCCCTTAGTCTGGCTTCCAACGCTTCAACCTCTCGTACGTCAGAAAATGGCATTGACCTGAAATGCCCAAACGGCAACTCCAGATTCTTGATCATGTCCCGGAAATTTTCAGTTCTGATGATCGACGGATTGGCCGAAGCTGCAACAGCGTAGACCATCGCGTGCCATGAGGACTTTGGTGACCTCTCATGGGCTTCTTTGGAATACTGAATTGCGGCGTCGGCATTGCCGGCCAGGGTCCAGGCCAATCCGATCAGCGATTGAAAATATGGGAACTGAGGGTCGATTGTCGTCAGGCAAACGAAGGAATGCATCCGCTCAATTCCGGCAATGTGCTCTCCTGCCAGGATATCGCTTGTGGCGAGTGTCAGATGTGCAAGGTAGAAATTCGAATTGATTGCCAGGGCACGGGCGCAATCGGCGCGACACCCGGCGTGATCCCCGCGCAGCCAAAGCCGCAGGTTGGCGCGCGTGCGAAATGCAAAACTGGAAGACGGGCCAACAGCGACCGCCTTGTCGGCCAGCGACATTGCCCAGTCGGTTTCGCTATTGCTGGGAACAATCCGGATCAACGGATGCATCTGTGTTGCCGAATGTGCAAGCAGTGCCAGCGCCTTGGGATTGCCCGGAGACATCTTGACAGCGGCCTGAATGGTGGCGCGGGCGATCATGGTATCCTGGACTGTGACGCGGCTGTAGAAAAAATGCGATTTGGCCAACAACTGCTGGAGATCCAGTCGATCGTCGGGAATATCTGCAAATCTTTCACCGTCATGGGTGATAACGCTGATGCGCAGTACGCTAGCGATTTTTCGGGCCACTTTCTCTGCAAGCCGATGGGTTTCCGAAAGGTCGAAATCGAAAGACTCTGCATAGAAATGCCCGCGCGACTTCACTTCGAAGAGTGAGAGGAAGAGTTTGATGCGATCGCCGGACACACTCGCGCGACCCTGAACAACATAATCGGCCGACGATGGAGTGCTGTCCATCGTGAATATTCGCACACCGGAGCGCGGCGCGGTGACCAGCACCAGTTTATTGCGGAAGTCTTCCGCGAATTCCCGGCCTAACTGCGAATTGCCCGCGCATTGAATTTTGTCGATCAGGATGCCTGGCTTCAGGCTAGTGGCAGGAGCGGGCTGGTTGATGTCGAGGCGGTATCCCGTTCTGGAAACTGTCCGGATGATTTTCCGGTCTGAATCGCGTATCGCCTTTCTGATGCCCTTGATGCATTGCACAAGGCTGTCGTCGCTAACAAAAGTCTTGCCCCAGACCGTGCGGACCAGATTGTCCTTCGAGACAACCTCGCCCGGTGTTTTTGCAAGCTCGCCCAACACCAGTGCCGACTGATGGCGCAGCGGAACTGGCTGCCAGTCAATGTTGAAAAGCGCCAGAGTCGCGGTGTCGAACCAGAAGTCCCCGAATGAAATGATTTCAGAATTTTTCAGATTCTTTTCGGGTGGATTTCCTGACATCTCACGGCCTCTGAGGAATACTGGCAACACATAGCACAGGGCAGATATGGCCTGCGCATTTTCTTCGGGGAGCCAACCATGAGTAAACGTGCTTACGAAACTTTCGTCGCCGCTGTCGCACTGTGCGCCATCCCCCTTTCAACTGCTTTGGCGGAGACCACGCTCACGCCGGTGCTGACCATCCCGATCCAGGGCATGCCGAACACAGAGGCCAAGATCCTGATGTTTGACGTCGATCCTGGGTGGAAAACGGATCACCACATCCATCCGGGCCATTTGTTTGTCTACATATTGGAAGGGTCGCTGCAGTTGGACGTCGACGGCTCGGACCCCGTCGTATATTCGGTCGGCGAAGCATTCTACGAATTGCCGGACCTTGGAATGGTCGGTTCAAATTTCAGCACATCCGACCGTGCGAAGTTCGTGGTCTTTCAATTTGGCGAGGCAGGTAAGCCGCTTATGATCGCACAATAGTACAGGCAAAGGGGCTCGACGAAACGATGCGTGCGGCGGAGGAGGTGGAACCCTTCGCCAAACTGAACATGCCTAGGCGTCTCCCTGCGCATAGTCGCCGTCGGTGCGCCCCGCAGAATCAAAGTATGCAGCATCGCCTTGCCGAGCGCCGGCTTTCGGGAAACTGGCTTCGGAATCTCGCTCCTGCAGCAGAGAGGGCGCTGCGCCAGGCATGAATGTCGCGAAAGGGCTGCCTGCGGTCATCTGCAGTAGTGCCGACAGCAATCTAGGCCGCCGATTAGCGCGCCGCGGTGCCGTAAGGCGGCATTGAGCCCGAAGTACCGAATGCTGCGCGATGAACAAATGTCCGCGATGCCGTCTTCCTGAGAACCACGGTGCAGCGTTTTTGCTGCGCATCAAGCCACGGAAACAGTCAAGTTCGCGCCCGACGGGCCCTCAAAAAATGTGACGCAGCTTTCGACGAACGTCTGGACCAGTTTTCGTTTCGGCCCTGGTGCAAAACCCAGTGAGAGTGTGACGCCGCTGTTGCTGTCCCGGATCGGTAGGCAGCGTATGTCTTGTCCTGCGTAAGTCGGCAGATCCCGTGGTTTCATGTTCAGCAGGGAAATCCCGATTTTCGAGGCGACGAGCGACCGGACCATTTCAGTTGAATTGGCGGTTGCCACGATGCGCAGGTCTCCGCCGTTCTGTTCGAGCAGATCCAAGTAATACCCACGTGCAGCCGGTCGATCCAACAGTATCAGCGGTTCGACGACGATTTGGGAAACGCTTACCGTCTCATGCTGGGCAAGCGCATGGTCCATGGGACACAGGCAATAGGTGGGCGCATGGATAAGCGGTTGCGTCTCGATTTGCGGATTGGGCAGTTCTTCGACAAACAGGATCACATCGAATTGCCCATCCATCAAACCAGTCTGGACAGAGTTGTTGTCGCCTTCGGTCAGCGTAAACGTCACGCCGGGATTGGCCTCCAGCATCTGCGCGGCAAGCATCGGTAGAAACGCCGGAGCGATCGGCGCGTTGTATCCGATGATCAGATTACCTGAGAGGTTCGATTGAAGATCGGAAACGCTCGTGAGCAATCCATCGTAGCGTTCCAGCAGATCATCAATACGCCGTCCGACATCTCGGCCTGCGGCGGTCGGAAAGATGCCCTTGGCCCGGGCGCGCGTGACAAGCGCCATACCGAATGCGGCTTCCGCCTGATCCAATGCAGCCGCGATAGCGGATGGTGTGACGTGCGTGGCCCCAGCCGCGCCCGTGATGCTGCCATGTTTCAAGGCGGCCTGTACGTAGCGCATGGCTCGGAGAGAAAGTGTCACGGTCAAACCTCGGAATTTCTGAGGTAATACCATATTTAAAAAGAATTTTCAAAGGATAATGCATTTGTCAGGGTGATCGCGGCAAGGGATCAAGGAGCGCAGCATGAAGTCCAGGACCAAAGTCGTCGTCATCGGTGGCGGCATCGCGGGCTGCTCGACCCTGTATCACCTCACGCAGGAGGGATGGTCCGACGTGGTCTTGGTCGAACGGGATGAACTGACGTCCGGCACCACATGGCATTCGGCGGCGCAGGTCACGAATTTCGGCATGACGCAGACGATGGTGGGCCTCAAGTCCCACTCCATCGACCTTTACAAGAAGCTTCGGGACGATCCGGAGTATCCCGTTGGCTATCATCACGGCGATGGCGGCATTCGCCTGGCCAACACCGAAGAGCAGATGCAGGGATATCGGCATTTCGCGTCGATGGCGCGGGGCATGGGCGTGGAATACGAGGTGATCGACGCCGCGGAATGTGCGCGCCGCCACCCGCTCATTTCCACCGGGAACCTCCTCGGTGGACTTTGGGATGGCGAGGACGGTGATATCGATCCAGCCCAGCTCTGCCAGGCGCTTGCCTTTCATGCCCGCAAGGCCGGGGCAAAGGTCTACCGCAACACCCCCGTAACCGGGCTGACCCAGCACAAGGACGATACCTGGACCGTGCATACACAGCATGGTGATATCGATTGTGACATCGTGGTCAATGCAGGCGGATACCGCGTGAACGAGATCGGGGCGATGATGGGCGTGCAGCATCCCGTCGCGTCGATGGAACATCAGTATTTTGTAACCGAAGATATTCCCGCCATCGCAGAGGCCGGGCATCGTATGCCTCTCCTGCGCTGTCCTATATCCGACTACTACTCCCGTCAGGAAAAGGGCGGCCTTCTGGTCGGCTTCTACGAACAGGACTGCAAGACGTGGGGAATGGACGGGATCAGCCCGAGCTTTTCGAACGACCTGTGCCCTGACGATCTCGACCGCGTGATGGACGTTCTCGAGGGCGCTTTCGAGCGGATGCCCGTCCTGGCGGAGGTCGGGATCAAACGGGTCGTGAACGGCCCGATCACCTACACCATAGACGGTGCGCCTCTGGTCGGCCCAATTCCGGGAAAACGCAACGCGTTCTGTATCATCGGCTTGAGGGCCGGGCTGGGTGAAGGCGGCGGTCATGGCTGGCTTCTGGCGCAGCAGATCGTGCATGGCGAGGCGTGCTATGACACTTGGGTGATCGACCCGCGCCGGTTTACCGGCCATGCAACCGTAGAATTGACCGCGCGCAAGGCGATTGAGGATTACCAGAACGAATTCCGATTTCATTTCCCGCACGAACGCCGCCTTGCAGGACGGAATGCCAAGACAACGCCCCTGACGCCTGTTCTGGCAGCCGAGGGCGCGGAATTCACCGTTGTGAACGGGTGGGAGCGTGTTGATTACATCAAGCCTTCTCCCGAATTTCACCCGTCGCTCAGCTTCGATTTCGACGAAGCCTTCGATGTGGTCGCCGCGGAGGTCGCCAATGTTGCAGAGAACGTGGGTATGGCGGAGGTGAACGGTTTCAACCGCATCGAGATCACCGGGAAGGATCGTCACGCGTTCCTTGATCGCATGATTTGCGGGACCGTTACCAATCGCGACGGCCGCGTCGGGCTGGGGTATCTACTGAACCATCATGGATGCGTAAAAGCAGAGGCGACCGTGGCTAACCTATCCGCATCGGATCGCGGGCCGGATCGGGTTTGGTACGGATCGGCCGCCGCCTCGGAGTACCATGACATGGATTGGCTTAGGGCGCATCTGGATCCGGGGGAAGATGTGCAGCTTCGTAGCTTCACCAATGATCACACGATATTGGTGCTGGCTGGGCCAAAGGCGCGCGCCGTGCTCTCCGAGTGCGTGCGCGGCGACTGGTCAAGGGCGGCATTCCCATGGCTTTCCGTTCGCGAATGTTTTGTCGGGTTCGCACGCGCCGTGGTGATGGGCGTCAGCTTTTCGGGGGAATTGGCATATGAAATCCACTTGCCAAACGCATCGCTCTATGCAGCCTATCTTGCTTTGCGCGAGGCCGGGCGGGCGCATGGCCTAAAACTCTTCGGCGCGCGGGCCATCGACTCCATGCGGATGGAGAAAGGGTTTCTGCACTGGAAAGCCGACCTGATTACCGAATTCGACCCGTTCGAGACGGGCCTTTCCCGATTTGTGAAACTTGAAACACAGGATTTCATCGGCAAAGCGGCACTCCTGAAACGGCAGGCTGCCGGACCGCAAAGCAAGCTGGTCACGCTAAGGATCGAGACTGACCACGCCCCGGCACACCCGGGCGCGTCACTCGTGCAAGGCAACACAGTGGTTGGCACCATCACGTCCGGCGACTACGGCCACCGCGTCGGAATGAACCTTGCTTATGCCTTTGTGAAACCCGATTTTGCCGCTGTCGGATCAACGCTGCAGCTGGACCTGTGCGGCGAACACATCGCTGCGCATATTATCGAACCTTCACCCTATGATCCCAGGTTCGAACGCATGCGGGCTTGAATAGTCCCTCTCAGACCTTCCAAAGCAGCCACTGGCGCAACGGCAGCGAATTCACACTTCGTCCCGCACTGCAGTTCTTCGGCCTTCAGAAATGTTGCACGACGCATGAACGGCAGCAATGCGAATGCTGCGCTGCGGCGTTCCGCCAGACTCAAGGCGACAACCAGGTGTAATTTGCAGGATTCTGCAAAAGGTGCTTTCTGCGCATCGCTGCCTGTCGAGTGGTCTGCAGCATCGAGGAATGCAGCATCAGCTGCTCGAGCGTCAGCTTCCGGGAAGTTGCCCTCGGGATCTCGCACATGCAGCATCGACGTCGCTGCACCAGGAACGAATGTCGTGGATGGGCTGGGAGCCGCCGACTGCTCCTATAGCATCCATGCAAGACTGTCCGTCCGTTGTGGACTCGGAGCCGACTTGCGGCAGTGCAGCACGAGGTCATCCGCCCAAAACCGAATCGGTGATCGCCGCAGTGGGCCGCAGCCAGCCCTTCTGTGACCATTGGTGCGTGGCGCAGCATTGAGCCGAGCCCAGGACATGAGGGCGGGAAGCGGACCTTCGCTGCATCCGCGTGCCTCGAGGGCGTCGAAGAAGTACCGGACTTTGGCGGCGTCCGGCTCCAAGGCTTGATCATTAGTCAACAGTCGATCAGATTCTAGGTGAATTGATCCCATACGCTATTCGTGGATCGAAGCTTCTCAGGCTCAAGAGTAGTCAATCCCCTTCACAGCAACATGTAACTCTGGGCGTGCTGCCATCACCTGTCTTGCCATCGTTTCCAAATGTTCGACTACATCTTTCAACGACATCCACGCATTTGTATCGGGGTGCCGCCATCGTTTCGCTTTAGCTTGGCAAATTAGGAGACACCCGGCACGACAATTGTCATGTTGCAGGTATTGACCGACTAGCTGGTCGCTTAGAGCATGCTCTAACTCGCGAACGCTCCATGTCTCTCTTTTCAATTCGACTGTCGCATACCCGGGCATAGCCCTCGGGTGAAACCGGATATCTGTTCGGTTCTCATCGACTACAACAGCTTCTTGTGTGAAATCAAAAACGCCGTGATCTGCTTTGCGAAGCCAGAAAGCTATTGAGCGACGCAGTGCCGTTTCCTGATCTAGAGGTCGAAGCGTGTCGACTGGAGAATCTTCCGCATGCAAAATGTCATGCTCGAATGTGTCGAGTTTCGTCATCATGGCCGTGAAAAGCGATTTGTGGTCGAACGGAACGAACGCACCGTCTCGGTCTAGGGTCAGGATTCATAACCAATAGATGACGGTTGCCGCGAGCGCGATGGCCGAGAGGAAGACCTTTGGGCATCTATCGTGTCGGGTCGCCACGCGCCTCCAGTCCTTGAGCCGGCCGAACATGATCTCGATGCGGTTGCGCCGCTTGTATCTCCGCTTGTCATGGCGCACAGCCGTCTTGCGCTGTTTGCGGCCAGGGATACAGGCACGTATCCCTTTGTCTTTCAATGCTTCCCTAAACCAATCGGCATCATAGCCGCGGTCGCCGAGAAGCCATTCCACATTCGGCAGGCTGCCCAGCAGAGCCCGCGCGCCGATGTAGTCACTGACTTCTCCGGCGGTCACGAACAGGTTGAGCGGGCGCCCCTGGCTATCGCAGATGGCGTGCAGCTTGGTATTCATGCCGCCCTTCGTTCGACCAATCAGGCGTCCACGCCCCCCTTTTTCACGCCCAGGCTGGACGCTGTTCGGTGGGCTTTGAGGTAGGTCGCATCGATCATGACGGTTTTCTCTTCGGCGTGTTGGTAATCCTCCCCAAAACTAAGGTGATGCGGACGTAGAATTTTCTCAGCAAGATGACTGAGGAGAATCTGATGAAGATGACGAGATTTAGCGAACCCCAGATCCTTGCGATCCTACGCCAGGCCGAGGGCGGTGTGCCGGTGGCTGAACTGTGCCGCGAGCACGGCATGAGCTCAGCGTCCTTCTACAAATGGCGGGCAAAGTATGGCGGTTTGGATGCGTCCATGATCAGCCAGATGAAGAGCTTGGAGGACGAGAACAGGCGATTGAAGCGCATGTTTGCGGACCTGAGCATGCAGGCCGATCTGCTGAAGGAAGCTCTTGGAAAAAAGTAGATCGGCCGTCTCAGCGTCGCGAGATGGCCGCCAAGGCCGTGGAACATCGAGGGGTCAGCATCGCACTCGCCTGTCGGGCGTTCGGGGTGAGCGAGACGTGCTATCGCTACAGCCCGTTGCTCAGCGACGAGAACGAGCTGATCGCTGACCTGCTGGTCGGCCTGACCGACGCCCGCAAGACGTGGGGATTTGGGCTGTGTTTTCTGCATCTGCGCAACGTCAAAGGGCACCCGTGGAATCACAAACGTGTCTATCGCATCTACTGCGCCTTGGAACTGAACCTGCGGATCAAGCCGCGCAAAAGGCTGAAGCGGGAGGTGCCGGACGCTCTGGCTGTGCCCGAGAGGCCGAATGTGACCTGGTCGATGGATTTCATGGCAGATCGACTGGCTGACGGTCGTGCCTTCCGGCTGCTGAACGTCCTGGATGACTTCAACCGGGAAGGTCTGGGGATCGAGGTGGACTTTTCCCTGCCCGCCGAGCGGGTCATCCGGAGCCTCAACAACATCATCGAATGGCGCGGCAAGCCCAGGACCATCCGCGTGGATAACGGCCCTGAATACATTAGCCATGCGCTGCTGGAATGGGCTGAGAAACACGGCATCGCCCTCGCGCACATCCAGCCGGGCCAGCCGCAACAGAACGCCTACATCGAGCGCTACAATCGCACGGTCAGGCACGAATGGCTGAACCAATACATCATCAACAGCATCGAGGAGGCCCAACACTTTGCCACACAGTGGCTCTGGACTTACAACAATGACCGACCGAACATGGGCATCGGCGGCATCACACCCGCAATGAAACTGAAAATGGCTGCGTAAGTTCTACGACCTCGTCCCGTTAAAAACGGGAGGATTACCCAGGATGAAACATGCCACAGACTTTGGCCTCGGTGTGGAAATCTCGGCGTTTCAACGCAAGCCCTCAGTGTCGAGCTTCAATCCGTCACAGTGATAGATTTCTTTAAGTTCGCCGCCCGGAGGCCACCCGCAATGCGCGACCGTAGTGGGCGGTTCGGCCTGGTGGGGCAAGAAGGGGGTATCGGGTTAATGGAAGACCGCATCATCCATTTCTGAAGCAGCTCGCCCGAACAGGCTCAATTTTATCGCGTTAACTCTGTATTGTGACCTCGAAATAAACCGTACCGTTTTCTTGAGGCAGCAGAGATCCACTGCATTGCCATTGTAAACTGCCTTGATAGCCACTCGACGTAGGGGTGGTAGTGAGATTGCAGAGAAAATTAGCCGGGGTATCCACGACATCCGGCGCGTTCGCGGTGAGGCTTGTATAGGCGGGAGTCGTGTCGCCAATCGAGATCGCTGATATCGGCGCATTGCCAGAGTTGAGAAAGCTGATCCGATAAATCAGAACATCGCCTGCTTCGCCAGAGTTCCGGGTTGAAAAACCGGTGCCTGTGGTGAGGTCGCAGGCGCCCTGCGAAGCATTGCAAACCTGTTTCTCAAGTTCCACGGCGTTTGCGCCGTTGATGGTCACGAGATCGGTATTCGAGATCACGACGCTCTCTGTCGTGCCGGTGAATGTGGCATTGGCCGTCAGGTCGAAACTGACGGCAGTCCCCGCCGGGCTGGCGTTGGACGTCTGGACAGAGGCGACGATGCACACCTCGTCATCCGCGAGGCTGGAGATGGGCGCGTCGATCGCGGTGTCGCCCGGCGAAATGCCGAAATCACATCCGAAGTCGCGCCACAGGGAGATGCTGGTGATCCCCGGCGTGCTTTCGGCGATGTTCGCCACGGCAAAATCAGTGCTTATGTCGGACGTCGCGATAAAGCGGTGACCAATGTCGATGCGGCCGCCGCTTTGAACCACGACTTGCCGGTCGGAGGTTAGGGTCGGGTCGTCGACGACCCCGAAATTCAGCTCGGCGTAACTTGTGTTTACTGCTGGAGTAAAGGTGAGGCTGCCGTCCTGCCTGTCAGCGTCCGTGAACGGGCCAGGGTTGGAAGAGATGTGACGTTCCGTCGGCGCGATCTCGGCCAGCGAAAGGGTCAGAGCGGTCCCGGCATGGCTGTTGTCCACAGTAAAGGAATACGAGCCGTCCGAAAGCGTGCTGGCGGTGGCGATCAGCGTCGTGTCAGCGGCGCGCAGTTCAACCGTGCGCCCTCCGAGACGCTGCTCTGTGCCGTTGTAAAGCCCGTCGTGGGCCGTTCCCCCGCCCGCGCCGTTATCGTTGATCACCTGTCCCTGCAGAGTGATCGTGGCGCTGGTATCGCGGGTCACCGCCACGCTGGCCTCGTCATCGTCGGCAATGCCGTCAGACAAGTCATCGGTCAGAGGGCCGACATCGGGGTCACTGTCTGGATCAGGCAAAGAGCTTGCGATGATTTCAGCAATGTTCGTTGTGTTTCCGGTGTCGCCCATCGTGACACGAATGATCAGCGTTTCAGTCTCGCCAGCCAACACCTGACCTAAATCCCAAAGACCCGTTCCAGCATCATAGGTATCGCCATTGGCCGCAGCATCATCGGACACAAACTCGTATCCGTCAGGGATCAATTCGCTGACTTTAACACCCGTGGGTGAAGCAGGACCCGCGTTGGAAACACTGATTACAAAGTCGATGGCATCACCAGGCTGCGCAGTCGTGATTGGCAGGCCGGTTGCGGCGCTCCGCACAGCCTTGGTGATGGACAGATCGGCGACAGGCGCGTCGGGGTTGACGATTGTCACCTTGTAATCCTCGACTTCGCCGTCGGCATTGAACCCATCGAAGGGATCAGAGGCCAGCGCGCTGCTTGTCGACCAGCGAAGTCGGGCGAATGTGTCGCCATTGATGGCGCTTGCGGGCACGGGAATATCAAGTGTGATGGAGTCGTTGAAAACGCCATCGGTATCGCCCGTACCGCCGTCACGATAGTTGATAGCGACGTGTTCCTCGGTTGAGAAAACACCGTCACCGTCGAAATCAATCCAGACCTGTAGATTGGTAATGCCGGGTTGCCGCAAGGCCGGTGCCAAAAGGGCGTTGGTGTCGCTCAACGTTTCGTGCGTCGTCACGGTCAACGACGATGTGCTGCCTGCCGTGAACGGTGGGAACGCCGCGACAGCATCTTCATCGTCTGAAGCGCTGAGGTCATCGCCATCCGCATTGGCGCTGTGGATCGTGATAATATCGGAGTCTGGCAGCCCGGCACCCAGATAGATCGAGGCCACGACTGCGTGACGCGGGTCGCCGTAACTGGCTGGCGCGTCGCCGCGGTCAACAAGATCTGCCGCAGCGATCACCAAAGAGTAGTCTTCGACCTCGCCATCTGCGGCGTAGTCTGAAAACAGCAAGCCTGACTGGGTGGAATAACGGAACCGCGCATAGGTCAATGCTGTGGTCGCGTCCACCGGAACGAAAACATTGAATTGAATGACACCATCGCCTGCAACAGCGTCATCGCCGGTGCCGTCATCGCGCAGATCTGTTGCAATCCGTTCGCCGAGGGCATCTTCGAAGGCCCCATCGCCGTTGTAGTCAAGCCACGCCTGAAGAAAACCATCACCAACCACATCAACCGAAAGCGTCGTGCTGACACCCTGCGTCAGGACCGGCAGAACAATACCATCTTCATCGTCCTGATTCGCACTGTCATCGCCCAGGGCTCCTGCTCCAGATGCCGGTGCAGCCTCAATATCTGGAGCAACCGCGCCCAAATAGACCGAAGGCACGGTCGGCACGTTGTGTAGCGGCGCACCGTAGCTGATAGGCGCATCCCCATAATCCACACCAATCCCGTTCAGGACACCGACAATAATCTGGGCCTGATCGCAATTTCCGGGGTTGGCGTCTTCGCAAACTTCATAGGTTATCCGGTAGATGCCGGCGGGTGTCGAAGCAGGCACCGTGACACGACCTTCATCTGGGCCGCTGGTCTCAAGGAACGGAACGGGGTCGCCGGGATTATTTGGTGTTGCCACAGTCAAAACGGTCGCGGTCACATTGGCCGCATCGACCGGGACCAGCGCGATTGTGTCATTGGCGAACGCATCGCCGGACAATCCGCCAACGACACCATCCAACGGGCTCGCTGCGAAATCATCGTCCTCGGCGACAATCTGTGTCACGACCGGCGTGCCGACAACGACCGAGGCGGTCGCAGGGCCAACGGTTTCATTGCCGATGATCCCGACAACGCTGTTGCTGTAAACCTTGTCGCCGGCACCGAGCGACACGTTGTAGCGCAGCACAAGCGTGCCGTTCGCCGGAACAACCCAAGTGACGTCAGGCTGGGATTCCCAGACCACCGTGCCGGTCGCGCCCGTGGCAGGCACCGCAGAAGAGTTGCTTTCAGTGACCTCGCTGGTCAGATCGGTCGTGGCAAAGACCATGCCGTCAGGCAGTGTATCTTCGATCCGGTTCAACAGGGTATCGGTGGTCGAGGAATTGCTAAACGTCACGGTAAAGGTCGTCGCCCCACCCTCTGCTGGCAGGATCAACGCAGATGAAGTTTTCTCGACCGTCAGCGGATTGATCCCCGGCAAGAACGTCACTGGCGGCTGGCTGTCAAAGTTGCCAGTGTATTTGAGATTGTTGCCACTGGTCTGGGCCGAATAGGGCTGGGCCGTCGTCGACGCGCCCGAACACATATAGATCAGCTCGTATTTGACATCCAGAAGGTGGCCACTGCCGCCCTGCCGTCCCGGTGCCTGAAAATAGAACTGATCAATTGTTCCGGCGGGAATTGCATCCACCCCGGATGATATGATCTCGACCGATTTGAGGCGAAAGCATTCTGCGTCGAAATCGGTGTTGCCTGCCAGTTGCAGGAAGTATTCGTCATCCGGCGCGGCATTGCCGAACTGGTACTGCACGTCGAAAAACACCGAGTTGCCGATCACGTTGCCCGCCGAAATCGTCGTGATATTGACCAGCCCGCCTGCGCTGGCCGCAATCGAGGACAGCGTGGTCAGACTGGCGGCGCTGCTGACCGTTCCGATGGCGGTGTCGTTGAAATCAAAGCTGATTGCGTCTGTCAGATCGACCGTGCAGGGATAGGTGACAAACCAGTAGACTGCCTGCGACGCGCCGGGCTGAAGGCTGCCGATGGTCTGAACCGGGGCCTGCCCGCCAGTGAAATCAAACCCCGCCAGCGTGTCCAGCCCGCTGACCGTCGCCTGCAATCCCGAAATCGTCGTGAGCGAGGTATTGGTCACGATCCCGCCGATATAGGCAGCACGCGGGCCATCACCACCGTCGCAGTTGTTGCTATCGACGATCATCTTCTGGTTGCCGGTGGCCACATTGCCGGTGGTGAACTGGAACGAGATATCGCCCGGCGTCAGCGCAGCGGCCCCCTTGGCCGACATCGCCAACATGAAGACGGCCATAACCCAAACAATGGCCAAATGTATCGCTTTCAACATACCTACCCCAATCGCACAAAACCTTTGCAACCCATAGCATTCGCCAAGCCGGTTAACGCGGTGTGCATTCGTATATGTTAGTGAGATTTTGTATGGGTTGATGTGCTCTCGGCGCGTCACGAGCGCA
Organism: Puniceibacterium confluentis; assembly: GCF_007923445.1. GTDB lineage: Bacteria > Pseudomonadota > Alphaproteobacteria > Rhodobacterales > Rhodobacteraceae > Puniceibacterium > Puniceibacterium confluentis. The sequence goes on from NZ_VOJI01000023.1 coordinate 17,024, forward strand.
TCCCGCAGAGAATTTCTGGCGTCAGATGCCTATAAGGCGGGACTGATTTTCGGGCGAGGTGAAAGGTGCTTCCTCGCAGCTGTTTGTAGGCGTTAAACAGGCCTGTTTATTTCCTAAAATCGTGGCTTCAGCCGGTCCGTCGCTTTCTGAGCGAAACTTGGCAGGTGAGAGATAGAGACCCAACGGGTCAGCGGCGCTTTGTCACCACGCTCGGGCAACTGAAAACCCAAAACTGCTGTGCACTTTTCTCCAAGATGCTATTGACCTTGGAGCAGGGAAAACAGCCGTGGCGAATGTCTGCCTCTGGTTCATACCCGACCTTCGCTTCATTATTCACAAGGGTCCGCTTTGGGCCGGTCGCGTCATCAAAGGCGACCACGGTTCGCAAGTTTGCAAGGTCCGTTTACTGCGCTCCTCGGACCCTCCAGTTAACCGTTTCCCTCAGGCCTGCCCCGGCGCTACATCCGCGCCATGCACTATCTCCACCTCGCTTGCAGCTCCGGCCACTCGGATGAGATCCCCTGGCGTTCGCCGTCAGGGGCTGTCCGCGCTAAGATTCTGGCGCGTGCGCGTTGCTCTTTATGCGGCGTTCGCGGGGCCATCGACATGCGGCTGATCTGGTCGCCGGGGGCCAATGCGCTGAATGGGGCGAGGGTGGATTAACGGTTCCCAAATTCCCGATTTGTTCAGGATTTGTCCGGTATGTTCCGCCGTACCCCTGGGAAACACATTCTGATGTATTTCAATGCAATAGGGCCTGTGTAGCCTCGTTTACACCGAAGATGTCAGCGGTTCGAGCCCGTTATCACCCACCATTTTTCAGGCACCTGGGCGGAAATTGCGAAGTGCACAGGGGTTCATCGAACCTAAGCTCCCCTTTTCAGCGTTGCAAAATCAAGTACATCAACCGCGTCCTGCATGTGCCGCGGCGGGTAGCGGGCATAAGTCGAGAACGTCACAGCGGTGTTGGAGTGACCCAGCACCTGGCTGACTTTCTCAAGCAGCATTCCCATCGAAAGCATCGTAACGGCTGCTGGGTGGCGCAGATCATGGATGCGCACATGCCCGATGCCGGTGCGGCGCACGGCGGCGGTAAACCCGGTCCGGATCGACGCGACCCGGCTCCCGGCACATTCGACAACGTGATCGGACAACGCGGCCTCATATGCCGCCAGAAACGCGGGCCGGGTGGCATTGTTCATCGGCAGGATCGCGCGTCACGGCGTCGTCAATGCGCAGGTTGGTCGTGCCCGGGTCAAAGTTCATGCGGTCCCACGTCAGATCCAGAACGGCGCCAAGGCGTCCGGCGGTCCCGAGCAGCAGCACCAGAGCGAGCCTGACGTGCGGGCCGTGCGCCCCGTCGATCAGTGCCCGGGCCTCGCAGCGGTTCAGGATGCGCTTGTCCGTCTGCGGTTTTTCCGGACGCCGGGTTTTCGGCGCGCGGTCAATGGCGCGCGCGTCCTCAGCAAAGCGCATAGGGTTCAGCAGGTGCCCGAGTTCGGTCCAGACCGTGCCCTTCGCCCTGCCTGCGGCCTTTCGGGCGCGGCCAGGTGAGGGGGCGACTTCAAGTCAGGTGGAACATTCCGGCCGAAACAACAAGTGACCGGAACCCCGCCCCGTCATCGCGCGGGGCTTTTCCTTGGAGCGGACAATGACCTTCACCACATGGCTGCAGTCCCGGCTGACAGCGCACCAGTTCCACTGCGGCCCCGCCGACGGCATCGTCGGGGATCTCATCACAGCTGCGCTGCGGGCGCCTCCGCGCGGCGTGGCCGCTGAAAGGATCTGACCATGAATGCTCAAGTGAAATCGTTTCTCGCCTCCAGGACGATCTGGAGCGCCGCGATCGCCGTGGCACCGCAGGTGCCGAGCCTGCCGGGCGTCACCGTTACGGCAGGTGATGCAGCTTAGACCGTCGGCCATGTCGAGGCGATCATCTCCGCAATCGGCGGCATCCTCGTGGTCTACGGTCGCGTGACAGCCACCACGGGAATCGCGCTGTGAGGGCGGCTGTGCCTCTTTGCGACCGCCGCAGGGGCACAGAACATTGTTTGCGGAGACCGGCATTAGCCCGAACCGGCAACCATAGGCGCACTCAAGCGTCGCAAAATGGATAGACGCCCGCTGGTCGAAACCCTATCCGGGGGCCATGATCAGCGTTGCTGCCTCCACCCCGTCTACGGACCGCATCCTTGCAGGTGTCGCCCTGATGCTGGGGTTTTGCGTGACTGCTCCCCTGCTTGATGTGGCGGCCAAGCTGGCGTCGGACAGCGTGCCTGTTGGGCAGATCACGGCCGCACGCTTTGTTGTGCAGTGCGCGCTGATGGCGCCATTTGTCTGGGTCATGGGGTTGTCGTTGCGGGTGGCGCGGGGGCAATGGCTGGCGCTGCTGTTTCGCGCGGTGTTCCTGTTGGTCTCGACCTTCTGTTTCATCGCTGCAATCCGCGTCATGCCCCTGGCCGATGCCCTGGCGATTGTGTTCGTGGCCCCGTTCATCGTGCTGCTGGTGGGCAAGTTCTACCTGGGCGAAGATGTTGGCCCGCGCCGCGTGGGGGCAGCGATTGTGGGCTTTGTGGGTGTTCTGTTCGTGATCCAGCCCAGTTTTGCGGCCTTTGGCTCGGTGGCGCTGTTTCCACTGGGCACGGCGGTGGGGTTCGCATCCTACATACTTGTGACGCGAGGGCTGTCGCGGCGGATGCATCCCGTTGCCTTGCAGTTCCACACCGGCCTTGTTGCCAGCCTGCTGTGCCTACCGGTGCTGATGCTGGCACAAGGTACCGGGGCTGAGCAACTTGATCCGGTTTGGCCCGAAGGGCTTGCGTGGCTCTGGCTGCTGGGCGTCGGATTTTTCGCCACGCTCAGCCATATGATGATGACCTATGCGCTGTCTCTGGCGCCTTCGGCCACACTGGCGCCACTACAATATCTGGAGCTGCCGGTGGCTACGTTGCTGGGCTATCTGGTGTTCCACGATTTTCCCAACCCGCTGACCTTGACCGGCATCGCCATCATCATCGGCGCAGGGCTGTACATGATTCACCGCGAAAGAATTACCGCCCGCCAATTGATCACCGAGCGCGCCGCACCACCGATATAAGGTGGCAGGCACTTTGTGACAGAAAGAGCCCACAGCGGTCAGTTGGCCTCGCGTCAGATGCTGCACGTGCAATCGTCGGGTCTCTGCGCACCGCTGCTCGTCGGCCTTGGTTGAATGATGTGCCTGCGGGGACGCCAGCTTCTGCGCGCGGCATCGCAGCATGAAACGTCGCCTGATCGCGTTATAAGCCTGAGTTTGGCAAGGTCACAATTCTGCGCTTTGCTGTCGTTCCCGCAGCCCCTCGTCGTCGCGGCGCAGCGCCCGCAAAGCCGACCTTCATTGCATGCTGCAGCATTTTCACGTGTTCAATGTCCGCTCTGCGGACAAGCGGACGTTCCGCAAACTACGTTCGGCGGGCCGAGGAATATACACTGCGGCATCCCTTGCGCAGACCGTGTTCACTTCCCATCCTTCCGGGGGTCACCGGATTATGTTTGCAAGGCTAACCGCTTATGATTGAAACTTGGATTCCGTTATTGGTTGGACTTGTCCTGCTGGTAGCTGGCGGAGAGCTGCTTGTCCGCGGCGCGGTGCAGGCTGCGGAACGGATCGGCATTTCACCCCTGGTGATCGGCCTGACCCTCGTCGGCTTTGGCACCTCGATGCCTGAGCTGGTGACCTCGGTCCAAGCGGGGCTGGGCGGGTTCCCTGGCATTGCCTTCGGGAACGTCGTTGGGTCCAACATCGCCAACATTCTCCTGATCGCCGGCATATCCGCACTGATCTGCCCGATTGTCGTCGCCCGGTCAGCGCTCAGGAGAGATGCCGTCGTGATGCTTTTGGTCGCCGTCGCGTTCGCAGGGCTGGCCTTGCTGGTGCCGATGGGGCGCGTGGTGGGCGCCGGCCTGATCGCTCTGCTGATCGGCTACATCTGGTTCGTGATCCATCAGGAAAGGGCTGCGTCCGACGGCGGGGCCATTCATGACAAGGCCGCCGCCCTGGCGGGGATCGACCCAGGCATCGCCCCGCCGCACGACCGGGACGGCTTGATGATGCCGCTGCTGATTGCTCTGGTCGGCTTGGTCCTCGTCGTGGTCGGCGGCTCCTTCCTGGTGAACGGCGCGGTTGCCATTGCGCGCAACTTGGGCGTCTCGGAGACGGTCATCGGCCTGACGATCGTCGCAGTCGGAACCTCGATGCCGGAGCTTGTTACATCGGTGATCGCCGCGCTGAAGCGACAGGGGGACATGGCGTTCGGCAACATCGTGGGCTCGAACATCTACAACATTCTCGGGATAGGCGGGACCACCGCGCTCATTGCACCGTCCCACGTGCCGCAGGAGATCGTGCGTTTCGATGCCCCGGTGATGGTCGCTGTCTCCCTGGCGCTTGTTCTCTTCGCTGCGACCGGGCTGCGGATCGGACGCCGGGAGGGTGCCATTCTGGTCGCGGGATATGTTGCATATGGCTGGCTGCTCTGGCCCTGATCCCTAAGGACCAGCAAGGCAGTCCGAAGCCGACAACCAGTGGCTCGGTTTTCTTGCATATTGGCTCGCGCCTCGGTCACACCTCCGGCCGCCATCCGAAGAAAACCGTGGACAAGACTCCATCGTGAAAGGCTCGAAGCGGCGGTCGTTGCCCGCACAAGCGTGGCACACCCCACGCTTCCGGCCCGAAGCGGTCCTGCCCAGCACACCAGACCTTCGGCGTATGGTCAGTCACGTCGGGCGGGAAGCAGGTGGGGTGGGTGAAGCAGACAATCTGGTGGCGCTGGTTTCCGAGAACGGATCTGGCTGTGCAAAGGTTTTGCCAGGGCATATGCTCGTTTCACTTTGCCTTCTCCGAAAAGGAATTCCGGTCGATGTCTGGACGAGAGGTAGATCACGGCGGGCCCGAGGCCGGGAGGCTGACGTCGCCAACGGGCGTTGTCCTGGCCTACGAGGTAGAAGGACGTGGCCCGCCTCTCATTCTCGTCCATGGCAGCTTTAGTAACCACCATTCTAACTGGGCTTTGATTACACCGAAACTGGTTCAGCAATTTACCGTGTTTTCTCTCGCACGCCGTGGGCGAGGCGGAACGGATGCTACTCGGAATCACAGCCTCCTCGACGAAGCTCATGATCTTGGGGCATTGATCGAAGCAATCAATGACAAGGTTTTTCTTATTGGCCATTCCTACGGCGCACAGGTGGCACTTGCAGCGACAGGCCTGTACCGGGCCAATATCCGAAAGCTCGTCCTTTACGAGCCCCCGAAGCCGGAGAGCGTGCCCCCCAAGATACTCAGGGAACTCGAGCGCATTTCGCGAAAAGGGGACTGGGCTCTGCTTGCCGAGACGTTCTTTCGCAAGGTACTCATGGTTCCCCCGAGAGAGCTTGAAGAGCTGCGTCAATCGGTATCCTGGTCCACCATCGTCGGTGACGCCTGCGCCTCACTTCATGATCTGATCGCGCTGACAAGCCATGACTCCTCCGCCGATCACTTTGGTTCGCTGGATATTCCAGTGCTGCTACAGGTCGGCAGCGAAAGTCCCCGCGACATGTTTGCTACGGATTTGCTTGCTCGCGTGCTGCCCGATGTGCGCATTGAAGAACTGAAGGGACAAGGCCACGAAGGAATGAATACGGCCCCAGATTATTATGCCCGCTCGCTGCTCGACTTTTTGAGGTTGTGACGACCCGAACATCGGACAGTCGGTCGGACGACTTCGCTGGGTAACCGCGACTGGTTTCGCCCACACGTGGGCCGCGCGAGCCGAAGGCCAGCCAGAAGTCACGGCGTCGGCGCCTCGAATGGAGAAGCAGGGTAGGTTCAAGGGTCGACGTCGTCGTTTGCCGCAAGGGGCCCGAATGACCGCTCACGGGCGAATAGCATTCGTTCGCTGCGTTTTGCGCCTATGTCCGGAGTGCGGACCGACGCTGTCGTTCGCTGCAATTGTTGCCTTCATGCTTTTCCGCGCCTCTCCCAGCCAGGGAAGATTAGCCGAAAACTCCTGCTTCAAACGATCCGGTTTTCAGGGAACACGTCAGCAGGAGTGGAGCCAACCGGAGCCACGGTCGGTCAGGGAAACGCGAATGGACTGCTCTGACATGTCCGCCCACGCACCGTTCGACACAAATCCTTTAGCCTGAAGGGTGTTGCCTATGTCGGCAAAGCTCAACTCCCCGACGGAAAAACGCTTTCGTTTGGAAGCACCGCCGCGTCGCCACTCCTTTTTTATCGCGTGAATGACCAAAGGCGGCGTTTCCACGAAAGCTTTGACATGGCGCACCAGAAGATCAATAGCGGTCGAGTTTCTTCTGGCTATGATGGCGACGCGCTGGTCGCGCGGCATGGCCATGGCAAGCAAATGCAAAGCGGAGCCGTCTGCGGCAATCACATGACGCGCTGCGCGATACCGGGAGATCTGCACCTCCAGACTGTGCGCTTGCGGATGAAAGATTTCATAGCCTTCGCGCGCCAGTAGCTCTTCGAGATAGGTCTCGCCCAGGATCGAGCCGAGCTCAGGGCTCAGTCGTGACCGGCTGATATAGAGTTTCTCGGGGCCATCCGGGGTGACGGTAGGGGCAAAGCGAGATGCAAATTGCCGCCGGACCTTGCTGGTTCCTGCGGAAATTTCACCAAGTCCCAATCCCTGGCCCGGAACGAGCAAACGCTCTACGCGCGTCGGGGCTTTCAGGACATGGATGGGAAGATTGACCCCCATCAGGTCAAAGAAGCGCTTTTGAAAGCCATTCAAGTGCTTGGTGCGTGGGCATTTGTGCGTGAACACCACACCTGCAATCGGCTCCTCGATCTCGTCGAGCGCCCAGAGGCGCCCCGTGCTCTCGGTCAGGAAATGGCCGAAATGTGACCGCATGGTACCACCCCAAAGCCACTGCCCGGGCAGAGTGTTGGTCACCTGCTCGGGCATGTCCGGTTCGATCGTCAGGGCGCGGTGTTTGCGCCAGGTTGCACCGTGGTGGCAGTACTGGCCCTTTGCATCCATGACACCACAGGCCTGCACGAACCCGGACTGCGTAGGCGGTACAACGGTTGCGTGCCTCAGGGTCACGATCGACTCGGACCAGCCGCTTGTCGACAGGGGTTTGGCACTACACGTCATGACCGCTCGTCTCATCAGTGTTACGGATGCAGGCCCAGACCGTTCTGGTCGAAACCTCCTCATCTTTCTTGAAGCCGGCGCGCCTCAAGAGCCGCTTGCATTCGCGCATACCCTCGGGGCCGTAGATTTTGGGGTGGAACTCCAGCACGATGGCGCGAAAATCCGACAGGTCCGCATGGCGCAGCAGTTCCAGTTCGCCGCCCTCGATATCCATGACCAGCACTGTGGGTTTCAATTCGTTGCAGGCATCCGGGAAACTGGCAGTCGGCACATCGACCCGTTCTGTCGAACGGATCGGATTTGTGTTGAACAATGACGATCCAAGATAGCTTTTGTGCAGGTGGAAGGGCAGCGTCGCCGGGGCGTCTGGCGTGGTGACCAGGACCGCGTTTGTCACGGATATCCGGTCGTTCAGACCGTTCAAGGCATACAATTCCTCGATAACCGGAATGAGGTTGGGATTTGCCTCAAACGAGGCGACTTTGAGGGGCTTTGCGTTGGCAGCGATCACCGCCCCGACTAGACCGATGCCGGCGCCGATCTCAAGCACGACATCGTCTTCAACAACGATGCGAAGGCCTGCCTTGATCTCCTGGCCCTCATACTTTCCAGATCTGATGCGAGCCGCCCGGCCTTCGTGGACAAACCGCGATGCGGGCACCTCGACGCCCAGGAATTCGGCGGCGATCTGGGTCGAGGTTGGTGCGAGTTCTTGGTCCAAGGCAGAGTCCACGATTAGAGAGAGATGGCACTTCAAGCGGGATTTATTAACCACTTACCGTAAGAGCGATTTACGGCAAAATTTGGGTAATTAGTGCTCTTTTGTTTCTTTCTCATCGCCAATCCGGTGTCGGCACTGGAACATATCATGCGGCGTTGCCGCAGGTCTTTTCCGAGCCCAAACTTACCTGTGCTGCACTGCAAGATTGAGCTTGATCTTAGCCTTTGACAGTCTGGGGCTGCTATGGTCGGCCGGTCCAGCACCCTGCAGACTCTCGTCATGAATGAGGGACCAACAGCGGGCAGGTCAAAGAGTCACACAACAACCAGAAGCGATATTGCGCCGACAAGAATGAGGCTCAGCGCCCAAACCAGATCCAGGTTGAACCAGCTTTTCGACAGGAACCGCAACCCGAACCAGCGGTAAACTCCAAAGGCCATCAGCCCGCCCGACAGCGACATCGCCAGGGTGTGGACCAGGGCAACGCTCATGGCTATTCCGGCGTTTCGCGCCATCAGGTCTTGTGCCGCTGCGTGTCCGGCATCCGTGTCCACCGTGCGGCACAGGCCGAGATAGATCGGCACCAGCATCAAGCCCGCACCATGGGCCGTGGCCGCCAGAAAGGACCACAGCGCCAGTTGCGACGGCGGCACCCGCGCCAGAAAGCGCGGATGGCGGCGGTTGACCATCAGGTAGAGGCCGAGCCCGATCACCAGACAGGCCGCCGTGATCTGGATCTCGCGCTGCCAGCGCGCAAGAAAAAGCAGCGCCGTGAACGGAAACAGGATTGCCGCCATGGCCAGAAAATGCCCGGCGGCCAGAGCCAAGGTGGCCTTCAACAGGCTCTGCTGCGACCGATCCATCAGCGCGGCGGAAACCGCAAGGGGCCAGCCCATGCCCGGATTGATCCCGTGATAGATGCCAGAGGCAGAAACGGCCCACCAAAGGGCCGTTGCCGTCGTCATGTCCATCACCGGTTACACGGACGGGTAACAGAAACTGTCAGTCGAACAGTCGCCGCCTTCCAGCCGGATCTGGTGGCTGCGATACCCCTTCGGGAAGTCGACAAAGAAATCCTCTGCCAGGGTGATCCCTCCGTTTTCGCCCACATGGGCCATCACCATCTGACCGCCCTCGTCATCGGGATAGAACTGGTCGTCCCAGGTGGAATACAGCGAGTTGGTCCAGTAGACCCGTTTGCCGTCGCGGCTGATCTCGACCATCTGCGGACCGAAGGCAAAGGGCTTGCCGTTGGGATGTTTGGTGCCGCGGGCGATGCCGCCGATTTCGACCTTGCCGGCGAGTTTGGGGTTCATCGGATCGGATACATCATATTGATGCAGCTCGCCCAATCCCCAGCAGGCGACGTAGAGATACTTGTCATCAAGGCTCAGGTCGATGTCGGAGACCAGCGGCGGCACCGCTTCGAACCCTTTCAGCAGCGGCGGCAGATTTTCCGGCGATTCAGGGCGCGGATCAATGGTGAGCGTCTTGCGGGCCTCGAAGGTGCCGTCGTCCTTTTGCCACCATGTGAAAATCGCGCCCTGGAGGTTGGTCGTGTCGACCACCACGCCACAGAAGCCGTAGTCCTTGGAGGGGTCGTGCGCGGGGCGGATTTCCAGAGCCATCTGGTGATTTGCACCCAGGTCGATGGTCTGGACATTCTTGCGCTGACGCAGATTCCAGAAATGGATGGAATGGCCGTATTTGTTGGCCAGAAGATCTTCGGCAACGATGCCGTTTTCGAACTGCGGCGGAAGACCCCATTCGCTGCTCACCATGTAATCGCGCGGCAGGTTCCACCAGAAATCGTAGTGCTTGTCCTGCTTGCCGCGGTCCATCTCGTAACGGCCCAGAATCTCGAAGGTTTCGCAATCCATGATGAAGATGCCCGGAGGGCCGTCGGTGCCGTCCTTGCCACCGCCACCCAGGGTCGAGACGTAGATTCCCTCGGGGCCGCAATGGATGGTGTGGGGGCGCGAATAGCCGGTTTTGGCGAAGACCTCTTCGGGTTCGATGATCTTGTGGATCTTCGCCTTCAGCGGTTCCTTCACGTCGACAATATAGATGCGCGACGACCGGATGCCGGGAATGATCAGGTAGCGGCGCTCCAGAAAGGCGTGACCGGACAGGGGCGACAGCGACGAGGAGCAGGCGTTCCAGCCGAAATGGTGAAACTCGTCCCCGACGTTGGGCATGATCACCTGATGGACGATCTGGCCATAGCTGCCGGATTTTGGATCCACGTCGACCACTGCCAACCCGTCGGGTTGCGACCCATCGGGGCTGAGCATCAACGTAAAGGCCAGGGTTTCGACCGGTGCCTTCATGGCGAGTTTCGGGGTCGCGTGGAAAGTCGGATCTGGTCTCAGGTTCATCGGTAGTTCCTCCCTTGAATTGGACTTCAGACGCCTGCTCGATCTCCTCGGTCTGATCGTATCCTATATTTCAAAGCGTGATACGCGTTTTCTCGCTGGCTGATCGCAACCCGTCCGCTGACCGGTCCTGTAGTCCGACCGCGAACTGCGCCTTCCGTGCGCCCGATCGCGCGGACCGAAGTTCCGGATCAGTGTCGTCCTGGTGCGAGGGGGCGGCAGAAAGGTGAACCGCACCGACCCCCTGAAGCCCGCCAGAAGGGCAGGGTGCCGAGCGAGTAGCTGGTCGGCAACCCTTGCAAACGACGACCTGTGGCAGGCGTGGGAGCGCGCCGTGAAATCTGATCCACGGGAACGTGGGGCCTTGTTGCACAAATCAGTGGAGGGATGGACTTGCCCCTTCCGTTGACGGACTTATCCTGCGAGCTCGGTGACAGGTATGCCAAGCGCAGTGTAGTCGTTGAGCACGGCGACGCGGACCTGGATTCCCGTAACCTGCCTTTCAAAGTCCCTTGCCATCAGCGACTGGCCGAGTGGTTTCATGCAACGCATTTTGGTTTCGACACGGCTTCGGCAGTGGTCTCCACTCCACCGTCGCCACAGAGTGCGGCCCAGATATCGCTGTGCATTGATCGCTTCGTTTCGGGCTGTGGCTGCAGCGCTCGTCGGCTTCCAGGGTTTGGCGTTCTTTGCTGGCGGCATCACCGCATGGGTACCTCGGGCGGCAATCGCATGGTGGCATCTGCGCGTGCCATAAGCCTCATCTGCGGTGAAGCTGCTGATGTCCTGACCAGGAGGGATTTGATTCAGGAGTTCCGTCAGCATGGGCGCATCCCCGATGTTGCTGCTGGTCGGCTCGACAGCCCGAACGTCCAGTATTCCTGCGTCACGTCCGGTGCGAATCTTGCACCAGACGCGGCGTTTCGAGCCGCCATGCTTGCAGGCGATCCATTCACCCTCGCCCTCGGATCTGGTCCCGGTGCTGTCTATGAGCAGGTTCAGCGGCCCTTGCAGCCGCGATACGGCAGGCTCACGTTGGTGTCCGCTGACGACGACAAGGTCGGTATCCGCACCTTCCATCCAAGTGGCGAAGGTTTCGCCGGTGGCTTTGCGGCGGGCTACCTCGGCGCGCTCCTGCGATTTGGCGTCCTTGTCGAGCGCCCGTTCGAATGCCTTGAACGCGCGCTGTTTCGGCGTCAGCTTGGGCGCCTCGCCGTCGGAGCCGCGTTGGTCAGCAGCGGCGAAATAGAAAGTTGTTCCGGGCAAGTTTTTCATAGGTGTTTCTCCTTTCCTGGAGAGCTAAGTTGTTGTGTCCACCGGGCGTCTCCCGCTGCGGATGGAAATGATTTCGGACCGTTTGAATTTAGGACTCCCGGTTTCTTGAAATTTTTTTGCAGGTAGGTGGTAAGATACTGTTCCAATAAGTTTCTTTTTTACGTTTGAATGTCGTGCTCTGCACTCGAACCGGCCTTTCAGGTGCCTTTATCGGTTCGTGACCGATCCGGCAGCACCACGATCCGGCCAGTCAGAGAACGCCGGATTTTGGCAATCCGTGAACGCGCCTCCTGTGGAGGCTCTGCCGTAATCTCAACGATCACATCATCGGCGCGATTGATCCCGGCTGGGTCACGGCGGATCGTATTTTCAGCTTCCGCTTGAGCTTTGGCGCGCAGACCGCGCAAGGCCGCTGAAAACGCCCGGATTGCGCGGGCCTTTCCTTTTGCCGACCGTGCGATCCGCGAAAGGAAAGTGTCAGCCTCCGCGGGTGCTGCTTTTGGCGCCGCTACAAGTTGGGGTCCCTGGCCGTCATCCTTCAAGTCGAGGATTCCCGTCGCCAATCCGTCAGCGATAGTCAGAATGGCTCCAGCCTCAAACTCGCGGGTCTCGACCTGTTTTTGTCGGTCACGAAGGTCTTCTTCGTCACCGTTCAAAGCCGTTTCGCGCCGTGCCACTTCTTCCTGTTTTGCGCCGGCAGATTCCTTCTGAACGGCGACCGCCGCCGCGTTTTTCCGGATCTCCAGCTCTTGCTCTTTTCGCCAATCAGTCGTCTTTGGATGCTGTCGGTAGGGTGGGGGCTCGTCGCCGGATTGCCGGGCCGCCCTCACCTCCGCGGCGCGTTCCCTGCCGCGCACAAGCCCGATCTTGGAAAACCAAGCGCCGCCGCTGTCCTTCGCCGCCTCATAGTCCTTGATCATCGCGTGTTTGGAGGGTTGCAACATCCAGCGCTTGCTGCCGTTCAGATCGACCTAGACCTTTGGCACGATGACCGCGTGGATGTGATAGGTCGTCTTGTCAAAATCGGCGCGGGCATGCACGAGATCCTCGCCAAAGTTGTCCAAGAGCCAAGACTTGGCCAATTCTGCGAACGCGCGTTCGCGTTTGGAAAATCAACAATTCCGTCCGCATCTTCCAGGTCCCAATCGGCCCAATCATTTCCGGTGCACCGCCAACCTGCTCCAAGCAGTTCGCAAACCATCGCCTCAACCAATAGGTCTCGGAGGTTGTTCTGCATCTGCGGGACGTCAGAAAAGCTATGGATTTTGCCGAATATTCTTTCCTCATAGGCCCAGGATGCCGCCTATGATGCAATCATAGCAAACCGGTTGAAACCCGCCGCCTGATCGAAGGACCTGAGAATCTTACGGAGCTTATAGAGGGCAACTTCGGTGAAGATGCGTCGCGGCGATGAGCGCTTCGACGGAGGGCCTGTGAGGGCCGTCCTCTACCGAGGCGGGGCCACTCGAATCGCAATATCGTAGCTGACAGGCGCCCTGCTCTGGTAAATTGGAACCAGAAGCGCGCCGTTATCGGCAAAAATAATCTCTTCTAAAGATGCTCAGACCTGGAACGCCCAACAGCGTCATTCATCACAAAAAACCGTTAACTGTCAGAGGCTTGAAAATTTGGCCTTCCTTCTTTTGGTATCACCCTTGACAAGGGCGTGCACGAAAAACGAGTCTGATGCGCACACTTTTCGTAATTTGGCATCGGGCGGCCATAGTGGCGCTCCCTGAAGGATTCGAACCCTCGACCTGTCGATTAGAAGTCGACTGCTCTATCCAGCTGAGCTAAGGGAGCATCCCCACGCCCTGTCTAAACGGTCGGGCCAAATTGGGCAAGCAGGTCATGGCACTGAAACCCTTGCCAAGTTGGCGCTTAGGTGTTCAGTCCCGGCATTTGGTGGATCGGATTTGGGATGAAACGATCTGGCTCTGAAGTCCTGATCTTGCAGATGTATTCGTAGGGGGTGAGACCGTTGAGGGTCTTGAGCCTGCGTGCGAAGTTGTAGGCATCCATGAAGTCGGTGAGATGCGTCTGCAGTTGATCGTGGCTGTCGTAATGGAAGCGTTTGACGGCCGCCTCCCTGATGGTGCGGTTCATTCGTTCGACCTGGCCGCCCCTCGGGAAAACAGGCCCCCGGACTGTTTTCTGATCCTCGTGGCTCCAGGGATGGTTTGGCTTGGTCAGGCGGTGCTCGATCCCGTTGGCCTCGCAGATCATGTCGAAGCGCATTGGCCGCGAATATGCGGTGTTGCGGTTGCGAGACTGCTCGGCGAACTGGATGCCGTTGTCGGTCAGGATCGTATGGATACAATAGGGGACGGCCTTGAGCAGATGTTCGAGGAACTCCCAGGCGGTCTTGCGATCCGCCTTGTCCACGAGTTGCGTGACCGCGAACTTGCTGGTCCGGTCAATGTCCACAAAGAGATAGAGCTTGCCCTCCACCGTCTGAACCCCGGCGATGTCCATGTGGAAGAAACCCCCTCTCGGCGATGCCTGCATCGCCTGCCGGGCAGTGGATGGGATAGCGCTTGAACTTCTGCCGCTTTGGCTTGTCACCCTCGACATCTGGCAAGCGCGAGATGCCATGCCGCTGAAGGCAACGATGCAGTGCCGACCGTGTCAGGTGCGGGACAGAAGGCTGAAGAGCATAGAGGCAATCATCCAGCGGCAATAGCGTGCGGGCGCCGAAACGCGACGATAGTGGCCTCCTCTGCTTCGGTGAGAACGGTCGAACGCGGCTCCCCAGGCCCGGTCTTCAAGTCCTCGACCGTCGCACGCTTGCGCCACTTTGCGACAGTTTTGGGGTTGATGCCCAGCTCCTTGCTCAGTTGCGCGAGCGAAGCTTGCCCCTCTCGGGATCATGCTTCGCATAACCCTGCCGGGCAATGGATCGCTGTATTGTAGCTCTGACGGCGTGCGTGCCCTCTCGGCAGATTTGCCGTGCAAATCGCCTGCCGGGTAACAGTACGTGGCGCTCCCGTGACGAAACTGTCCCATAATGCTTACTTCCATTCTCGAGAAAGGATCACACCATCAAACCGTGGGAACAAACACCTAAGTGATACCGCTGACTGCTCATAGGTAGCGAGCTACAGTCGGGTGGCGATTTCTAAATCGCCCGTGCTTGTGTTTAGAAATTAGATGGATTGAGCGGCGATGCGACTTGCGTCAGTTTTGGTTGAACCTTCAGAACGAGGACGGACAGCTAAGGATCCATTGCTCTGTCGCGCCTGTGTGCCTGACAAGCAACTAGAAGTCGTCGCGTTGCAAAAACGAAAAAAGGCGAACCCGAAGGTTCGCCCATTTTATCTAACTATCAAGTAGTTAATTGGTTCCGGCGGTAGGGGCCTTTGCCATTTCTGTTACCCAATTGATTCCAAATAAAAAAAGTATGCGGCTGCGTACAGATCACACATCGACTCCAGGATGTGCCCGGAGTGCGTGACGTACTCAGAGCACCAATTCAAGTACCATTTCGACTCTGTCGCGATGCCGTCGAAGTGGTCGGTGGCAGGGTGAAAATCGGATAGTCAGGGCTCAGGGAGACAAAAATGCGCATCCACTACATTGTTGGCTTGGCGAGTTCGGCAGTTCAGAGAGACCCGTCTGGGTTTGATCCGACCGATATCAAGCAACAACTATCGCTACACGCTGAGCAGCCCGATCGATGAAAGTTGGACGACAATCAGTTCTTCATCCCATTTCTTCAGGTCGCAAGCTGATCTGAAGATCTCGAAGATCGATGGTATCGTCCGAAATGTTAATGCCGTCGAGAAAGGAGAGAAGATCGTCTTGCCTCGGCTGGCCAAACGCCAGCCGGTAAAGCGCAACGGATCTCTTCAGCCACCCAAGCAGCGTAGCTTCGCGGCTATAGGGCAGGGATAGAGCGT
This sequence comes from Puniceibacterium confluentis, assembly GCF_007923445.1. GTDB lineage: Bacteria > Pseudomonadota > Alphaproteobacteria > Rhodobacterales > Rhodobacteraceae > Puniceibacterium > Puniceibacterium confluentis. The sequence goes on from NZ_VOJI01000023.1 coordinate 32,436, forward strand.
AGCGCTCAATGCAGACATCCCCATCCAGCAACCAGAAGGGTTCCAAATCGCCCGGGCGTTCCGCCTGACGGTGCGCGGTTTGGAACAAGTCTTGCCACGGGTCGGCGACAGGGTCGGGGCGGTGCAACGTGTGGGCGTATCTGGATGCGAGGTTGAGCCGGACGGCATGGTTCTTGTAGCGGTGAACACGGCCTTCGCGCTGCTCCAGATCGACGGGATTTGAAGGCAGGTTCCAATGTACAAGCCGATGGCAATAGGGGTGGAAATCCAAGCCTTCCTGCCCGACTGAGGTCGAGGCCAGAACAAAGGGCCTGAAAGGGGAATTGAAGGCGGTACGGACAGTGTCAGTGCGTTGCACGATACCGTCTTCCTGACCACCTTGCAGCAGACGTGTCGCGAAACGGCCCCGCATACGTAGCGCTGGCTGAATATCGATGCGCCCGCGTTTGACGCGATATTGCTTGATCTCGATCTGTGCCGGTTTGAGCGAGAGCGCATCGTCGATGACTGCGGCAAGCGATCCCACCGCTTGGGCAGGAGCCGCGTCCGAAAGCCCTTCGGACTCCACGAGGATATGAACATACTCGTCCATCACGGATTGCAGGTCATGGCTTGCGCAATGATCCAGAACCGTCTGCCAGTAGACATCGTCGCTGTCGCTTCGAAGTAAAGCCTGGCTTTCAGGCTGATTGAACAGCCCGCGAAAGGCCATGCCGATCCTTGCTGCCGCGTTCAGAATGGCCGGATTGTCGTATCCGAGATCGGGGGCAATGCGGTGTAGGGCCCGTAGGGCACATGTCGCCGGACTACCCAAAGCGAGATCGGTCAGATGGTCCAGCAGACTGTCGTTGTCAGGTTGCCCTGCAAGATGATCTGCGTTTGCGGCGTCACTCAGGGCCGACACATGATCGTGCCAGCTTTCTTGCCCATCGTCGCGGATGATATCGGACAGAAGGCGCCCGCGTGCCAACCATGATTGATAGGGCGCATGAGCCACGTCGAGGGATGCCGCACAGGCCCAATCCCAGTTCGTGGCACGGTCGGCGTCGGGCTCCTTTGGTTCATTTGCGCGCATGCCGGAAAAAAGCCGCGCTACGATACCGCCGCGCTGGACTGCCCGTAGCCTGCCACGAACGCTTTGAGCGTGATCCTTGATCCGTGCGCGGACTTGGGCGCGCATGGCCGCCGCGTCGGGCAGGGTCACGCCGCTTCGGAAAATCTCCAACGGGTCGGCTGCTGCCGCGAGCGTCGGTGAAGGGATCACCAGAGGAAGCGCCCGTAACCCCGTCAAACGGCCCTTGGTGTGCCGGAAGTTTAACGGCTGGCTCTGTTTGCGAAAAGCATCCGTATAGCGATGGTTCAACCCGTCCATCCCCATCGCACGCTCACTGTTATAGGACAGCAGGGCGGCAATGGCATCGGGCACCATGGCCCATTGCGAAAAGATCAACAGTTTGCTCGCTGAAACGCGCGGCCCAAAGTAGGGGAGGCTGGGCGGCACCCAAAGGCGTTTCGCCATGTCGTCCTGAAAGGCGATCGTTTTCAACGCCCGCATGCGGCCGTTGTTTTCGGGAACCGGGCGATAATTCTCGATATCTTCAACGTCGATTTGTGCCGATCTTGCCGCCCGGATGGCATTTGCCAAAGCCTCTGATGGAGCGTCTTTGAGATGTTCCAGACGCTGTCCCAGCTTGTAGTCGCGCAGAAAGTTGAGCAGATACGGCGCGGATTTCCAGTATTCGACAGTGCCGGGGGCGTCCGCTGCAGCCGCGACATGGGCGATGGCGCGGGCCTCGATCAGATCGGCGGGTTCAACGGTTATCGGTACATCGATGTCCCGCATCATGGCGTCACGTTGTTCGGTTTCCGAAACGCGTTCTGTTCGGGCGATGACCTGGCGCAACGTCCCTTCGATCCCGGACTTGACCTGACGCGCGGTGTCAAAGCTGCCGGGCAGGGCCTGCATTGCATTGCGAAAACGGCGCATCTCGGTTTCCAGCTCCGCGCGCACAGCAGGGCCCCGGTCCCCGAACAGAAACCCCAGCACATCGAGAAACTCGCGGTAGTGATCTCCGGCATCGGCATCATCCTCGCGCAGCGACAGCATCCGATAGGGGGTGGCCGAGAGCAGCAGGACCTTGGCCCGGTTCCCTTGCGGGTCTTCGGCATCAAAGAGCCTGCGTGCAAGTTCCGCGGCCTCTCCGTCACCGTGCAGAAGGTCGGTGAAGCGCTGGAATTCGTCCAGAACGATCAGGTCCGGTTCAAGGGCTTCGGCGCTTTCGCGGGCAAGGATGGTGCGGAAGGCGCCAACCAAAGATTCGCGGCGGCGGTTGAGATCGGTGTCGTTGTGCCGGACGCCCTTGTAGCATTGTGCGCAATCTTCGAGTTCGCGCAGCAGTTCGGGGCGTGCGCCCACTGCCTTTTGAAATCTCTCTGCGATTTGCGGTTCGATCGGCTGTGCGTTTATCCAGTCGCGGGTGGATCGCCACCCGGCCGCGCCGGCGTAGCCTTGCAGCATTTTGGCAACCGCACGACGATCAACCAGATGGGCCCAGATAAGCCGGAGGATCAGTGCGCGCTCTTCCTTTGTGCCGCCCCCTTGTTTTAGGTCCAGCGACGTTCCGGGGGTCAGGCTGAAAAAATTCACGCCTTCATCTTTGATGCCGCCAGCGCGGGCCAGTTCCATTGCCAGCATCGTCAGGCGTGTCGGCAAAACCCGTGCATTCGCGTCGCCCATGACATTCAGGCGGGCGACGTTCTGCTTGGCGATCGCGCCATTCGAGCAAATGTAGACAATATCGATCCGGGGAACGGTGTCTTGCAAGGCCTCGATTGTGCGGGCGATTACGCCGCGCGCCACCATCGTCTTTCCCAGTCCCACCTCGTCGGCCACCAGAAAATGCCTTACGGAATCCGCATCTGTCAGCAGGCGGCGCGAGACATAGGCGACCGTCGTGCGCTGAAAGGACTTGAGCGGGCGCAGCGCGTCCTCGGCGCTGAAACGTTCAGTCATTGCGGCGCTCCTTAGGCAGCACTTGTTGGAATGTTGCCCAAAGGTCGAGAAACTCTTCCGGGATCACGTCGCTTTTGCCGGTGTCCGGATCGCTGAGGCGGGTCACCAGCCGTTCGATGTCGCGCAGTTGACGACCATCACCAGACAGCGCGCGCACCATGTCCTCAAGGATCGGCGATTCCTGGCCGGAGCCGAACATGCCCGAAAAACTGCCGCCCTGACCCGCCGCGAAAAGCGCCTTGGCAGCCTCGGACACGTCGCCCAGCAGAAGGCGGATGTAGCGAAGGAATTTGTCTCGATCTTCGATGATGGATCGAAGGATTTCGGCAGTGCGGGTATCGGGCAGGTCGATCAACTCGGTGCCCAGGGTGAATTCCTGCCTCACACCCGTCGCGTTGTCGTGCAATTGCACGCCGATCCAGCGCGTGACGTCTTTCAGGGCGAGCCGTGCCAGCAGGCGTTCACCGCTGTCGATCTCTGTCAGGTTGATGCCGTGTTCCCTGCCAGGGACCAGCGGCCAGATCCGCAGGGCGATGTCGTGGGGCAGTTGGGTCGGCTTTCGAAACTCAAGCAACAAATGGATGCGTCCCTCATCCGCCGGGTCGTCTTTGCAGCGTAGCACGGGGTCCGCCTCGGCCAAACGGCGTCTGGTCTCGTCCAGACGCCTGTCTGCTTCGACCTCTGCAGAGATATCCTCGGGCGTGAAGGGCACGAATTCGCGCAAATAGCGGCCCAACCGGTCAGGCGTCATTTGTTCTTCCACGGTGCCAAGGTCGCTGGTTCGTCCTGAGAGCGTGGCGAAAACTTCGACATTTTCGCCACCAATAAGCGCGGGGGCTGTGGCGTTGCCGGACCCCATGGTGATTTCGGTGTTCGAGTAACGTTCCGTGATAAAGGCCTTTGCGTGCAAACCGCGCGCGGGGACTGGGCCTGTTCCGGTATCCTCGGTTTCCTCGCCGTCTTCTGTTTCCGCCATTTCATCCAGCACGTATTTCTTGCCGAAACGGGCAAGGGTTTCGGGCTTCAAGAGGGCCATTTCCTCTCCACGGCCCAGAAGACAGGCATTGTCCGGCGAGATGCGGGCAACAAGTGCTGTCAGCGCGCTGTCTGTCATGAAAGGCGAGACGATCCCCAAGGTGCTGCCGACCCGGGGTCGCCAGACTTGCTCGGTCAACCCGTTGACTGCGAAGCTGATGCTGCGGATCTGTTCCGGTTTGTCCCATTGTGCACTTGTCAGATCATTGGCCAGCGAGGTCACCATGTCGACGACGCGACCGGGCGCAGCGCGACCCGAGGCAAGGTCGGGCAGCGCTCGGACCAGCGCGACCAGTGGAGCGTTGGCGGCGACATCGGAGCCGCCGGCCACACCGTCCAGCGACAGCGACAAATCCCAAGAGGTATCCGTCGTCAGGTTGCGCGACAAAAGGGCAAGGCGGAGGCGCGGTTGCCCATGCCCGCCGAAGGGGGTGAAGCGCAACAGCCACAGCTTTGGGTGAAATGCGCCACCGCGCGGCGCGGTCACTTCGGTCACCGTGTCTTCAAGCAGTGCGGTCAGGGGCGTCGATCCTTTGGGGACGGCTTTGATCCGCCCCGCCTCGCAGAAGATCGCGATGCGCGACGACAGCCGTTCCAACCCTTCGAGCAAGGCCAGTGGCGTGTCGAGTGTTTGCTGTCGGGTCTCTGCCGCATGAAAGGCCAGCGTCGCCGGGATCACGAGCGCGGTTTCGAAATCAAGCGTGTAGGTTGTCGCCAATGCAACATCCAGCTCGTAACCTGCCGGAGCGCGCAGGATTTCCCCATAGAGCGCGCGGTTCTCGGGGTCGAGGGCGGCTCTATCCGGCATCTACAAGATCCTTTATGTGGTTCGAAACTACGGGTCGCCAGCGATAATTCATCTGGGTCGTGCCAGAGGCCCCACTCCAGCGCATCAGCGCTCCGTCATTGCGGAAACGGGACTTTGCACGCTTCAGGAATACCTCTCGATTTCGGACAAGTGTGCGGGCTTCGGCATCTTCATGAACGCGGCCTTTGGTTCGCGTGACAATGCCTCGCCAAGTTTCGATGAAGCGACGGCTGTGCGACTTGACGTCGTGGCTGGTGTCGCGGGACAAGAGCCACAGATCAGGAAGATCCCACCCCTCAAAGACCTGCACTGGTGTCTCTTCGGCCCATTCGTCGATGCGGGCGGTGTAGGTTTCGATCCGGTCATGCCAGGAGGACTCTTCGGTGCCTTGCATGGCCGCTGCCCTTTCGGACAGCATGAGATTGTAGAGCAGAGAGGCCCCTAGCATCAGGCGCGAAAACCGTTCGGCATGATCGACCAAAGTGCCGATCCGGGTGGGCCACTCAGCGCGGTTGGGATGTTGCCAGATCATGTCGCAGTCCGGCGCGCTGTCCTCGCGGGACAATAGCGTTAGAAGGCTGTTAGGCGCCGCTTGCGTCAGCCGATCGCGTAAAAAGCCTGCTTCTTCAGAGGTTAGTGTGAACAGTGCCGTGCTCTTGGCAGAGTCCAGAAACCCGTCAGGTGGTTGCGGCAGGCCCGCGGCCCAAAGTGCAGAGGCCTCACCCGGCGTCGCCTCAAGACAAGCGTTGCGGCTTCCCTGAAACCGGCGGATGCCAAGGGTCAGCAGACCTGCCCAATAGACATCGCTGGGCAGGCGTTTCAGTTTTTCTCGGGCTTCGCTGCCGATGACATTCTGTTTCTCTCCGCCCTTAACCAGCGCGTCGATCAGTCGAATTTCAAGCCCACGCGCCCGGTCCCGGCGTGCGCCAGCCGTGCCGGTCTGGGCCCCGGCCATCCGGTAGGTCCAAGGCACGAACAGCATGTATCGCAGGCGTGTCTGGATCGTTGAGGTTCCGGGAAACATCAAGTCTGCCAGTGAATCCCTAACCGAGCCAAGGCCCAGTTCATCCCGGCTGTCTTCGCTGTCGAAAAGATCCATGATCCGGCGCGTTCGGTCGCGGTCGGCCTGATCGAAATCGATCCAGGCAAGAAATGACATCAGGCGGGTTCCTTGATTGTGGAATGGGACATGGAAAGTGCTCCTTCGCTCATCCAGTTGATGGCAATCCCTTGCAGCGGCTTGTCGCGCCAGTGGGCGCGCACCAGATCGGCATAGGCCATCAACTGGGGCTGATAGGTGGCAAAGCGCGCCGTTGGATCGGGGCAGGGTCCGGATTTGTGATCGACGATCAGCAAGCCATGCGGCCCCTCGGCGAGGCAGTCGATGATGGCGTTGATCTGTGAGCCGTCCGCGGCGACCGCTTGAAGAGGCAGTTCAAAATGTATTTGGTCATAACCTTGCGCCGCAAGCCAATCGACGAGGGCCCGTGCCTGCGCTGCAATTTCTTGTAGAGTGTTGTCGTTTAGCCCTGATGCGGCAGGCAGCGACGTTGCAAGGTCTGGACGTTGCATCATAACGCGCAGTGCCAGATGCCATGCTGTGCCGCGCTCCGCCGCGTTATCTTTAAGGCTGTCCTTAATACCGGCGCTTAGCGTCAGTGTGTGCAAGTCAGCCGGTGCCTGCGGCGTGCTGCCCTGTAGTGAAGAGGGGTTGCGCCGCCACGCTGTGCGCGGACCATCAACTACCGACTGCGGCTTGCCAAAACGGACGTGGCTTTGCACTGCCGACGCTTGAGGCCGTTCGGGCAATTCAGGGATGCCCTCATAGACGTGCGCGGCGAAGTCCGTGCCACACAGCGACAAGGTTCCCTCTTCGGCCACCAATCCGGCCCGGTCGCGCAGCAGATCGACCATGCGTTCGGCGCAGTCGCGGGGGGCTTTCTTTTCTTTCGGCAGGGCCAGGACCAGCCGATCTCGGGCACGTGTCAGCGCGACGTAAAGCTCTCGCGCTGCTTCGCGCTCGTCCTCTGGGCGCTGCGCTTCGGCAAAGACCGCCTGCGTTTCGGGGGCCACGAAATCTGGCAAATAGCGCAATCCGGCATGGTCCAGAACCTTGTCGAGATCATCGAACCCCTCGAACTCGGCGCCCAAGGTGCCCGGGTGTTCAGCGATCTTCTGGTCAAGCCCCGCCACCACGGTGATCGGCCATTCGCGGCCCTTGGCAGCATGCCAGGTGCATATCTCGATGCCCGACCCGGACCAGCCGTCGGGATCTGGATGGTGGTTCCAGGATTTCTCTATCTGGGCCACGATCCAGCCCAGAAATACCTGAACCCCGCACCCGTGAAACCCGGCGGCAACGCGGAGATCAAGGGCCATTCGGTCAAATTCCTGCGCCTCAGCTTCCAGCCGCGCGAGATCTGCCAGCGCCTGCGCGGGTGCATCCAGACCCGCGGCCCATTCATGCAGGCCGCTCACCCGGAGTACCGTCGCGACCGTATCGGCGACGGTTCGCAACTCAAGGTCGGCGTTCAATGCGCGAAGTGGATCCAGCGCGTCGTGGGTGTCGATCACCCCGTCTGCGGCGTTCCTGAGCGCATCCTCCAACCCCATGCGCGGCGGGCCAAGCGTCAGCCACGTCAACGCGGCATGGCGGTCCTGCGGATCGGCGGCATAGGCCATAGCGGCCCGGGCGGCGCGCATCGCGGGCGCAGTCAGCCAGCCTTCTTGCTGGATGCGCACCGGCAGGCCCCGCGCTTCCAATGCCGCGGCGACGGCACTGGATTTTCCGTGGGTGTAGCACAGCACCGCGATATCGGTCGGTTTGGCAGGGCGTAACGCGTCGAGCGTCTTGTCATAGATCTCCGTCCCGTCGGCCAGAATATCGGAGATCCGGTTTGCAATACAATCCGGCGTCGTATCGGTCCTTCCGCCGGGCAGGTTCATAACCTCCATCGCTGTAACCCCGGTCTCGTCGCGCTGAGGCGTCAAGGGATCATAGCCCTCAGGAAACAGCACGGGGCCCAGCGTATTGACCACCGCCATGATGCGCGGATCGGATCGCCAGTTCCGAAATAGCGGCGTGACTTTGTCTGGATGACGGGCCTGCAAAGCCGCCGACAGGCGGGCATCCGCGCCCTGAAACCCCATGATCGATTGTTTGGTGTCTCCGACGATCAGCGCGCGTTTTGCGTGATGCGCCAGCCGCCAAAGCATAGCGAATTGCACGGGGTTGGTGTCTTGGAACTCGTCAATCACCACACAGTCGATTTCGCCGAGCACTGCGTCAAGGATCTCAGGGCGGGAGCGCAGCAGCTCCTCTGCCTCGACAATCATGTCGGCATAGTCGATCAGCCCGCTGTTACGTTTGGCGGCCTGGTAGGCCTCAAGAACCTCTTGCGCGCCGGTCACGAGGGAGGTCAGCTTGCCACGCGCATCGGCCAGCGGGCCCGGGAGTCGAGGCAGGGCGCCGGCGGCTGCGACTACGGCTTCGGCCAGGGTATCGTATCCGCCCGGCGTCGGGGCGCCTCGTTTGGACAGGCGCAGTTGCCGCAGTTTCTGCCAAAGCGCCCAGTCGCCATCAAGGACACCGTCGCGGGCAGCGCGTCGCAAGTCTCGATGGTTGGCCGAGAATTCCTTGCCGGCGGATTTGTTGCCGCTGAACAGGGCTGCGATATTGTCGGGAAACGCGTCAAGCAACTCAGTTACGGCGCGATGGAGGGCGTCGGTCAAAAGGGCACCGTCAGTCTCGCAGGGTCCGTAGCCTGTATCTAAGGCACCCAACGCCGCGGTCAGGATGTCGGGCGAGGCGCCACGCGCACCAAGCCCCCGGATCAGGTCTACAGTTTTCAGCACATCGGCGCGAAACCCGTCTTCTGCACTGGCACCGGACAACGGATTCCATGCGTAGCCGAACTTGGACAAATCGGCCATCAATGGAATCAGTGCTTCGCAGCGGCCCATCTCCATCCGGATCAATAGGTCGCGTTCCGGCTCGCTCAAGAGACGGCTGGCAGGCGAGCGACCTGCGGCAAAGGCATGTTCTGTCAGAACACGCTGCCCGAGCGCATGGATCGTGCCCATGTAGGCTCGATCGATTTCAAGCGCGTCATGAATGCGGCCTCTTGTCATCAATTCACCGCGCACCCGTTCACGTAGTTCCGATGCGGCGGCCTCAGTAAAAGTTACTGCAAGGATGCGGCCGGGGGCGACTTCGCCGCTTTCGACCCATGCGCCCAGTTCCTTTTGGATGTGATAGGTCTTGCCCGCGCCTGCACCGGCAGGAACCAAAGAGAGATTGGTCATTCCGTGTCCTCCTCGGGCATCATGAAGGCGGCGACAAAGGCGTTGTCGGATAGCGCATAGGCCTTGATCCCGCGTTCTTTCTCAAAGGTCTTGGCATCGCCAGAGCGGTTCAGGCGTATGGTGCCAGCGCCGACCTGTGCCACCAACTCAGCAAGTTCGGTCATGGCATGCGCAGAGGCATCCGCGCCCGCCGCCTCGACGCGTGGCACCCCGCCGCCTGCGGCATCCGACAGAACCGTGGAATCCAGCATTGTATGATAGGCGGTGATCACCTCAGCACCATCGGCCACCAGCTGGGTCAGGGCGGTTTCCTCGGAGGGGCGTTCCAACATGGCGCGATACAGGGCTACCTGCAGATCCCATCCCTTGGTCATCCGGTCGCGCCGGTTGCCGGAACTGGATCGCTTGTGATCGACCACAAGAATACGTCCATCCGGCAGACGCAGCAGGCAATCCGCTTTGCCATGCAGCAAGAGACCTCCGTGATCGCCTTTCAGCGCGATTTCGTTGTGCAAGACTTCAGCACCTGTCGCTGTCAGAAAGCCTGCCCAAGCTGCGCAGACATTCTGTGCCTCTCTCAACAAGCTGCGCCGTTCATTGTCCCAAGACGGTCCGGCCAGCCAAGAGGCATGACGGCGGATCGCGGCATCAAGCGATTGTGGTATCGACTTGTCGAGGGACGTGAAGGTGGGGACCGGGGCACCTTCGGGAAAGCTATCCTCCAACACTTGATGCAGGATTGTGCCAAGCGTCATCACGTCCAACGCTTCGGGCGCCCAAGTTCTATCCTTTGCGCCCAGTTCGTCAAGCAACCAGGCCAAAGGACTGACAAGCAGCGTTTCCAGTCGTGAGGGAGATTGCGGCACCGGGCCGCCCATAGGATCCTCGCGTAGGCGTAGCAGATCGAGACCAGGCTTATCCGGCGTGCCCAGCCCACGGTTCAGATGTATGATGCCATCGGCCGGCAGCTCCGGCGCGCCGCCCATCGGCACGGCTTCGGGTGTTTGGGTTGCGACAGGCCAGCGCTCCTGCGGCTGTGCGCGGATGTCTTGCAGCAGATCAAACGGCTCCTGCGCACCCAGCATGTGCGCAATCAGCGCCAGCCCGGTCGAGGGCGATAGCCGGTCACCGCGCAAATCCATCGCGGGGATCAGCAGCGTCAGCCCGTCGGTCGCAGCGCAGAGCTGACGGCGAAACAGCTCCAGTCCACGGGCCAGCTTTTTCCGCCGACCGGGCAAAGCGAGCCCGGTTGTGGTGCGGATCAGCGCTACCTCGCCTTCGGTAAAAAACGGGTCGGATCCGGGCAGGTGTGGCCAATGCGCTCCGGCCATCCCAAGAACGATCAACTGCGACACGGGCCGCCATGGCAAAGCGGTTTCCTTGAAGAGCGACACGCCTTCGACAAAGCGCTCCTGCCCCGAGGCTGCGACGACCTGCGGTGCGACCAGCGTGCGCATCAGTGGCCAATCAAGCATTTCACGCGTGACGGCACGCAGCTCGGCGATCCGGGAATGAAGCGCGGCATCAGGCGCGGCGCGAGCTACGACACCGAGCCGCGCAAAAAGCTGTTCGGGCGTGGTGCACGGTCGGAGCGCGTCCAAAACGTCGCGCGCCGGACCGTCGAGCTCTGCGGCGGTGCGCGACCACCCTCGATCGATCACCTGACGCGCCATTTGCCGTCCTGTCTCGGGCGGCCATGGCATGAGTGGCGAAATATAAAGTGATGCCATGGCTGTGCGCGGTGCCGGTCCTTGCATCAGCGCCAGCAAAAGGGACAGCAGCTCTCTTGTTGCATCACGCAAGACGGGCTCTGCGGGCAAACCCGACAGTGGCAGCCCGACACGGTCAAACGCGTCGCCAAGCCCAATCTGATAGGTGGGATCGTCCGGGACCAGCAGGCCGATCTGGTGCGGAGCAGCGACGATCCCGTCCTCCAGCATCCGCACGGCACGGGCGGCGGCAAAGTCCATTTCTTCTCGTGGATCGCGCAGACCATAACAGGTTACCGTGTCATCCGGTGTCGCTGGTTCTGTCTCTCGGCCCAGGTTGTTCTGAATCTGCGCCAGAGACCCCGTGCCAGCGCTTTGGCGGGTGGGGTGTCGCGGGGCCCAGGATGCCAAGGCAGACGCCGGGGCTTCACCGTGATAGGCTTGCAGTGTCTCGGCCAGCGCGGCCTCAACGGGATCGGCGAAGGGGCAGGGGGTGGGGTCAAGCAACGGTAAAGGCTCTAACGCCTGCGACGCTGGGCTGCGCAGCACATGCGCCCAGATGGCGAGCGGGCCGGGAAGAGTTTCAACGTCCCGCCAAAGATCGCGCAGCGCAGTCAGATGGGACCGCGCTCTCCCGTCTGGCAAAGCTGATGGGGTCAACGCCTCTGGATCAAGGCGTGTGGTCGCGCGGGCGACTGTGATCAGGCCTTTCTCCACCGCGCGGGCGGTCTCCTCCGGGGCTGCAGCAAAGCTCTGTGCCCAAGGTGCAGTGTGCCCGATCAGGTAATCCGAGATGTTCGGTGCTTTGCCCTTCGGCGCCAGGTAGACTTCTGCCAGCAAATTGTCGGTTACATGACGCACCGCGCCTGTCTGCGCGTTGTGGGTCAGGAGGGGATTGATGCGCATGGTTTGGGCGTTCCTCGAAAATTGTTTGTCGTGAACTGTTCACCCAGTGTGAGGGAGTGGGGTGACAAAATCTGTCGTGATCACTACGGAAGCGCCGGAAAGTCCGCGCGCCTGTGTGCCGCGACCATCTCTCGTAAACGACCAGGTGCGAGAACTTCGACCTGATCCCCCCATTGGTAAATGTACCAGGCCATCTCCAGATGGCCCGACGCAGCGAACTGCACGGTCAGCGAGCCATCGGCCTCTTCGGTCATCTCTTGGTTTGGATGGAAAACAAACTGGCGGGCAGTCGCCGCAGTCTCGGGCGTGAAGCGCCAGGTGACAGGTCCGAATTCGACCTCTGAATGAAACGAGCCGAATGACTGCGCTGCAAAGCCAGACAAGTCGAAATCAGGATCCCGGGCGAAGCTGTTTGATGTGATTTCGGCTGTTTCGATCCGATCCAGTCGGAAGCGGCGCATGCGTCTATCGCCATCGGAGGGCCGTGCGACCAAATACCGGCGAACGCCCAGTAGCAACCCGTGCGGTTCGAGCAGCCTTGTCTTTGGCGCTTCGTCGCTTGACCCCAGATAGCGGATTTTCAACTCCCAGGGAGCGCGCAATGCCTCTGTCAGAACGCCCAATAGCTGCAAATCAGAGACAACGCGTGGTCCGGGACGAGAGGCGAAGCCCTGTGCCTCCAGCAAGGCCTCTGCGTCGGCCTCGGTCCGGCGTGCCTGGCTCGATGGCATGGCGGCCAGCAAGCGATCTTTAAGTGTTTGCAACCGTGCCGCATCGTCCGGTGCACCGTCCCGCTCGGCCCGTTTGACCGCCATTTCCAACGCCGCCAATTCGCTGTCGCTGATGCCCTGTGCCCGCAGCCAGCGCGGATCGTGTCGCGGCATATGCCAGCGCCTGCGCCTTTCTGCATCGTTTGAAATATCCACTTGGGGAAAAACCGCCTCGAATGCACGCATCATGCGCTGCGCGGTCCGGTGATCGCAGCCGAATTCAGCGCAAACATCTTGGAGCGCGATGCCGTCGAACCGGGCCATCGCCATCTCTGCAACGCGTAAAAGATCTGTGGCCTTGGAAAAGGACATTTGAAATTCCCTGGCATGAATGATCCGCTATCGGAGTTCTTAATGGTGACAGCTTTTGCCACGCTCAACTGGAATTACCAGATTGTCAACGTATCCAAATGCCGAAAGCGGCTCTCTTGCACGATGCTTGTGATACCATGAATCCCCCATCCCCGAACGAATTCATTCCGCGGATACTGTGACAGGGATTGTATGGTCCGGGGCCCACTTCAAAGCCATCTTCATCCTCGGGAATGGAGAATAAGGAGGGCTGCACTCGATCAGTGCCGAATACGCTCGCTTCGCCGGCCCCGTCAGGTCGCCCCCGATATCGCAAAGACCAAGCAACATGCCGTTTCAGTGCGGTTGAGGAAAGAAGATAGAGATACTATTTGGCCACCTCAAACTAATTCTCGGGTTGAGGAGATTACGATTGCGTGGTCCATGAGGTGCAAATGACGAACTCCTCCTCGCCGCCACAGTCAGGACCTCCGCTAATTGGCCAAGATCTTTCCGCCACCGCAAGAAGTGGGAAAAGTCTGATTGGAAAGGCGCTCGGGCCATGTTTAAGAGCTGATTTTCCGCACGCGCATAACGTTGTTTTTTCGACAGGAGGGTGGGAAGCGGATGTTCGCCGCATGCGCAAACGCAACCCAGACCAACCGAAAAACCGCCATTCAGCCATCGCCTTCATCTCGCCGATGAGGCTGGCGCCCATGCCACGTTACTTCGCCTGCCATTTGTATTGCGTTGCGCTTGACCTGCTGCCCTGAGAGTCCTCGTTTATGAGTTGGCTCTGTTCAGGTTTTGGTCTTCTTTTGACCGGTTGGCATA
>NZ_VOJI01000024.1 GCF_007923445.1 Puniceibacterium confluentis
TGACTTCTTCATATTCCATCTCCAATGCTTGGGACGGATCCTACTCAAAAGTGGAGGAGTTTTAAGGTCTCAGGTCACGCCCTTTGGGTCCGGTGAGTTGACGAGGTCGCAGGAAACCGTGCAGTCGCAGCGAACGGCAGCAAAGTCCAGCCTGTTGCCCGTCGGCCTCGCTCGGATGATGCGGCTGCGGCGAACGTCAGCTTCTCCGCGCGGCATCGCAGCATGACACGTCGCCGGATCAAGTCATAAGGCTGAGTTTGCAAAGGGTGCATCTGGCACAATCTGGTACAAGTGTCAGAATCCTATTCACGGTCCGTTCGCGATCCGTCCAGCGCATTGGCCCCCGACGACCAGATCAGCCGCATGCCGATCGCCTCGCGTGCGCCGCATCGGGAACAGCGCGCGCGGCGCAGGATGTCCACCTACTTCCGAAAGCGCGGCCAGCCGCTCGTGCCACTGCCTGATCTGCCGCAGGATTACCCCGATTTCCTGCGCGCCTATGCCAATGCTCAGAAAGCCGCGCAAAAACCGAAAGCGCCACGTGGCAGTCTGTCCGCACTTATTATGGCCTGCACCGCATCGGAGAAATTCCTGGCCGCATCCGCAGGCTACCGAGCGATCCTCCGCCGACACTTCGACGCGATCCGCACCGACTATGGCGCACTGCCTGCATCCGGCCTGCGGGATCGGCACATTGCCAAAGACGTGAAGACGTCGACCGCGCCGGATCACCGTATGAAGGCGTGGCGGTTCCTGTGTGAATTTGCGGCCTGGTCGGATCTGCTAACATCGGACCCGTCGCATGGCGTCAAACCGCCAAAGCACGCAAAGACAGATGGACACCCGCCGTGGCTCGCGGATGAAATCGCAGCCTATCGGGCGCGCGGGCCGCTCGACAGCGTGCCGCGTCGTGCGATGGAGATTCTTTACTGGACCGGCGCACGGATATCGGATGCCGTGATGATTGGCCCCGGCATGGTCGACGCCAGCGGCGTCCTGACATACCGCCAGCAAAAGACCGGTGACATTGCGCATGCGCCATGGTCATGTTCCCTGCCCGCCTATGCGGTGGATATGCGCCCGGATCGCGACCTGATGCACGAGGCCCTGACCCATGCACCCCGGCACATGACGTTCCTGGCCACCGCGCATGGCAAAACCCGGTCGGAAAGGCGCTTGGCACGTTAATCAGGGAATCGGCCCGTGAGGCAGGCATCGCCAAAAGCGCAAACGGCCTGCGGAAATCCCGCGCGATCCAGCTTGCCGAATTTGGCGCGACGCCGCACCAAATCGGCGCATGGACGGGTCATCACACGCTGCAAGAGGTCGAACTCTACACGCGCAAAGCGGACCACAGACGCGCCGTTATGGGAACAGAACGGGAAGGGAACGTTGCAAACCATCCCGGGCAAATGTGCAAACCGGGGAAAATGTAAGGCTTTTTCAAGCGCTTGCAATCAAGGTGGCGGACCGAGGAGGATTCGAACCCCCGACCCCTTGATTCGTAGTCAAGTACTCTATCCAGCTGAGCTATCGGTCCGTTGAGGCAGCGTTTAGACGCTGTGAAAAACCATTGCAAGAGGCAATCGGCAGGAAATATCAACCTTACCCAACATCCCCCATCGGCAGGCGGATCACAAAGCACGACCCTGTTCCGTCGGTCTCGCGCAGGGTCAGTGTCCCGCCGTGACCGCGCACCAGCTCCTGAACGATGGCAAGCCCAAGCCCCGAACCTCCCTTGCGCACGCCGCCCTGGAAGGGCTGGAAAAGATGCTCCTGCGCCTTGGCCGGCAGGCCGGGACCGGTGTCCGACACCTCGATCACCCAGGCGCTGTCGGTGATCCGCGCCGAGACACAGATTTCCCCCGGCTTTCCGGTTCCGGTGATGGCCTGCCGGGCATTGCGCACCAGGTTCGAGATCGCGCGGAAGATTTGTTCGGGATCGCCACGGATCATCAGATTGGCGGGAATGTCTTCGGACAGGCTGACTTCGTCGTCGCCTATCGCCAGCCGCTCGGATTCCATCACCTCGCTGACCACCGGGGCGAGCGAGAACAGCGTCATCACCGGGGCCGGTTCCTCGGCGCGCCCGAAGGCCAGCGTCGTCTCGCACAGCGATACCGCCCGGGTGATCGAATTCACCAGCTTGGGGGCCATGCGCTTGACCGTGGGATCCTCTGACATCTCGATCCGGTCGGTGAACAGCTGCGCCGACGTCAGGATGTTGCGCAGGTCATGGCTTACCCGCGCGACGGCGCCGCCCAGCTGGGCCAGCCGTTCCTTCTGCCGCAGCGCCTGTGTCAACTGGGTTTCCAGCGACTGCAGCGCCTGCTCTGCCTCGCGCAGCTCGCGGATGCCGGCGGTGGGGGCGATGATCCGGCGCGCGTCTTCGGGGGCCTTGGCGTAGTTCTGCATGTGGCCGACGACACTCTTGATGGGTTTGACCAGCAGGCGACGCACGGCAAGGAACAGCATCACCGCGGTGATCACGGAAATCACCGCCGACAGGGCCAGAATGCGCAGACCATAGTCGATCATCGCCATACGCAGAGCCCCGGTTTCCATCGTGATCTCGATCAGCAATCCCGCGTCGCGCAGCGGATTGCCGATCACCCGGATCATCTCGGGTTCGGGACGGGCCAGCACCAGGATGGCGTCCCGGATCAGGGCCAGCGCACTGACATCGCGGAGATCGTAGGTCTCGCTCACCTCACCCGGCATCGGCGAGGACAGCACCAGCTGGCGGGCCTCGTTGCGCCGCAGCACGATGTTGAACACGCCGGCATTCAGCAGCAGCTCTTCTTCCAGGTCGCGGTCGATCATGTCATCCGCCAGCAGCGCCAGCGAGGCGATCTGTGACCGTTCCAGCCGCGCCAGCAGGTAATCCTCGCGAAAGCGGGCGACCGAGGGCACAAAGATCAGCACCTCGGCCAGCATCACGAAGACCGCCGTCAGGATAAGGAAACGTCCGGAAAGCGTATTGAGCATGAGCGGTTACTTCAGTTCCTTCATGGCAGCCAGCGCTGCACAAATCCCACGATGCGCTTGACCGCAATACTTTCGAACAACCTCGGCGAAAAATAGGCTCCCGCCGCCCGTTTGTTAACCTCCCCTATCGTAGGATACGGCGAAACCATGTTGGCAACGTGCTTCATTTTCAGCTTGTTGGCGAGGACAAGCGCCCAGAGGTTGATGAGTTCTCCGGCCTGATGCCCGACAATCGACACTCCGACCGGACGGCCGCGCAGCACCATCACCTTGATCAGCCCGGTGGTCCGGCGCTCGGCGATGGCGCGGTCGTTGTGGTTGTAATGAAAGCGGACGACTTCGACGGCCAGACCGTGCTGCTTTTTGGCCTGCTCTTCGGTCAGTCCGACCTGTGCAAGCTCGGGGTCGGTAAAGGTCGCCCAGGGGATGTGTCCCGTGCTGGCCCTGGCGGGCAGACCAAACAGCGCCGACCGGATGACGATGCCCGCGTGATAGCCCGCGACATGGGTGAACTGCAGCCCGCCGGCGACGTCGCCGATGGCATAGACGTTCCGGTTCGTGGTCTTGAGGCTGGCATCGACCTCGATCCCTCCACGGCCGGTCTTGATACCCGCCTTTTCCAGATCCAGCGATCCGGTGTTGGCGCGGCGGCCCACCGCAACCAGCAGATGCGTGCCGCGAAACACCGCGCCGCCCTCGACTTCCACCTCGATGGCGCCCTCGGTGCCTCGCACCTCCCTGGCCAGCGCATGTTCGGCAATCTCGATGCCTTCGCCGCGCAGGCGGTCCAGCACGATCCCTGCCAGTTCCGGGTCATCCTTGCCCAGCGCCCGGAGCCCTTCGATCACCGTGACCTTGCTGCCCAGGCGACGGTGCGCCTGTGCCATTTCCATCCCGATCGGGCCACCGCCGATGATCAGCAGATGTCCGGGTCGTTCGCGCAGGCTCCACAGCGTTTCATTGGTGAGATGCGGCACCCTGTCCAGCCCCGGAATCGGCGGAATCAGCGGTGACGATCCGGTGGCGATCACCACCCGGCGCGCGGTGATCAAGTATTCTCCGGCCTCGACCTCGGTTTCCGAGACAAAGCGCCCGCGGGCGCGGATCACCCGCACCCCCAGTGCTTCGAACCGCTCCTGCGAATCGACCGGCGCGATCTGGTCGATCACCCCCTGCACGTGGTCCTTGGCGGCGGCGTAGTCCACCTGCGGTGTGACATCCGCGATGCCATAGGCGCGGGCCTGGGTCATCCCATGCGCGACCTTGCCACTGGCGATCAGCGCCTTGCTGGGCACACACCCGTAGTTGAGACAGTCGCCCCCCATCTTGTGTTCCTCAAGCAGGACCACCGACGCGCCCATCTGCACCGCGCCCGCCGCTACCGAAAGACCGCCCGAGCCGGCGCCGATGACCAATATGTCCGTCTTGATGTGTTCCATGGGTCAGAGCCCTTTCTTGCCGCGCACGGCCTTGATCACAATCGGCAACGCCGCCAGGGCACAGAGCCCGAGAATCGGCAACAGGATCTGCGGCTCGAAGATGATGCCCAGGTCCGGCGTCTCGCCGCGTTCGAACACGTCTCCCAGCCCCGCCCCCACCGATGTGTAAACCACACCGCCCGGAATGATTCCCAGAAAGGTCGACACGGCAAAGCGCGACAGCGGTACGCCGACCAGCGCCGGCACGAGGTTGGCCACAAAGAACGGCACGGCCGGCACCAGCCGGATCAGGAACAGCATCGACCACTGATTCTCGTCAATCCCGTCCTTGATGCGCTTTACCACACCCTCACCGGTTTCCATCCGGGCCGCCAGCCGTTCACCCAGCCCCCAGCGCGCCGCCAGAAACAGGGCGATGGCCCCCAGCGTGGCCGCGGTCACGTTGAACAGCGCCCCCGGAAAGGTCGCGAACAGGAAACCGCCGGTCAGTGTCGCCAGCGTCGCCCCGGGCAGCGAAAAGGCGACAATCGCCACATAGGCAAACATGAACACCGCAACCGTTGCCAGGTAGTGCTGATCCCGGAACGCCACCAGCGCCTCGCGGTTGTCCCGCAGAGTGTCGAAACTCAGGTAATCGCGCAGCGTGAAAAACCCCACGGCGGCCACCGCCGCGATTGCGACCAGCGGTAAATACCGTGCGTAACCGGTCTTGGGTTGGTTCTGGGTCATGTCCGTCATCTCATATGGCCTCTTGGTCTTCGATCAGGGGGATGTCTGTCCTAGAACATGCGCAGAGCGCGCGCAGAACAACAGCCGCCTCACGGGCGCTTGATGCGGGGTGACCGGGACCGGGGCCAAATCACGCTCCAGCACCGGAACTGTAACATTGCCACCGCAGCCAGGCACAGATTGTTGCAATATCTGCCGCTTCGGCGTTTGACATATCACCAAGGCTTGCCTATAGCCCGGGCTTCGAATGTATCAGGTCCCGTGATTCCGATCGCCCGGGCCAGCCTAAAGACGGAGACGGAGCGATGTCGAAACGCACCTTTCAACCCTCGAACCTCGTGCGCAAGCACCGCCACGGGTTCCGCGCACGTATGGCCACCAAAGCGGGCCGCAAGATTCTGAACGCGCGCCGCGCCCGCGGCCGGAAATCGCTGAGCGCGTAAGCGCCAGACGAGACGTTCGCATGATGACACCGCCGGAGGCCCCCGAGACTGACACGGGGACAGAGCCCCCGGCGGTTTCGCTTTGCCCTGCCCCCAGTGCACCGCCGATCGAGCGGCTGCGCAAGCGCGCCGATTTCCTGAACGCGGCGCGCGCGGGACGTCAGGGCACGGCCAGCATGATGGTGCAGGCGCGCAACCGCGCCGATGATTCCGCGCGGGTGCGCGTCGGTTTCACCTGCTCCAAGAAAGTCGGCAACTCGGTGGCGCGCAACCGCGCCAAACGTCGTTTGCGCGAAGCGGCGCGGCTGGTGTTGCCGGATCTGGCGCGCCCGGGCTGGGACTATGTCCTGATCGGGCGTTTCGAGGCAACCGCCCGCCGCCCCTTCCCGGCGTTGCAGCAGGATTTGCGCGACGCGCTGCGCAAACTTCACAAATGACTCCTCTGGCGCATCTGCTGGCCCTGCCGGTGCGCGCTTACCGCCTTCTGCTGTCGCCCTGGGTCGGTCACGGATGCCGGTTTCAACCGACCTGTTCGGTCTATGCGCTTGAGGCGCTCGCGCGTCACGGCGCGCTCAGGGGCGGCTGGTATGCCGCCCGCCGGATCTGCCGCTGCCATCCCTGGGGGGGTCAGGGCTACGACCCGGTACCGGGCACGGCTCCGAAAGATGCAGACTAGGCGCGGCCACCGGCCCGGAGACCCTGCATGACCCGTGACGCGAAAAGGGCATGGAAAGCCCCCTGCCATCGTGGCGCCTCTGCCCTGGATCGCGCGCGTGGCGGACACGGATGCCTGCCCCTTGCCCCAAGGGGATCACGAACCAAATGGTCCGATCAGGTCGCGCGCCCGCGCAGGCCTCTTGCCGGGTTCCTGCAACTGCTTTAAGCCCGCCGCATGCTAGATCAGCCCGACGACATCCATCCGCTTTTTTACGGGGCTCCCAAGAGCACCGAGTTCAAGAAGCTGCGCAAGCGCCTGGTGCAGAACGTGCGCGAGGCGGTCGAGCAATACGGCATGGTCGCGCCTGTCAAGGACGGCACCGCGCCTGCAAAATGGCTGGTCTGTCTGTCTGGCGGCAAGGACAGCTACACACTGCTTGCCATCCTGTATGAATTGAAGTGGCGCGGACTGCTTCCGGTGGAACTTCTGGCTTGCAACCTCGATCAGGGCCAGCCCGGCTTTCCCGCGACGGTCCTGCCCGAGTTTCTGGCCCGCATGGATGTGCCGCACCGGATCGAATATCAGGACACCTATTCCATCGTCATGGACAAGGTGCCCGCCGGGCGCACGTTCTGCGCCCTGTGCTCTCGTCTGCGGCGCGGAAATCTCTACCGGATTGCCCGCGAAGAGGGCTGTTCGGCGGTGGTTCTCGGACACCACCGGGACGATATTCTCGAAACCTTCTTCATGAACCTGTTCCACGGCGGCCGACTTGCAACCATGCCGCCGAAACTGGTCAACGAAGAGGGCGATCTGTTTCTCTACCGCCCCCTCGCACATGTGGCCGAGGCGGACTGCGAAAAATTCGCGCAGGCGATGAACTATCCCATCATCCCGTGCGATCTCTGCGGCTCGCAGGACGGATTGCAGCGCCAGCAGGTCAAGCAGATCCTGGACGGCTGGGAACGCAACAGCCCCGGTCGCCGTCAGGTGATGTTCCGGGCGCTGATGAATGCCCGGCCATCGCACCTGCTGGATCCGAAGTTGTTCGATTTCGCCGGACTTGCGCTGGGGCAAAGCTCTTCCGGGTCGCCGGAGCTCTAGCGGCACCGGGTCCGGCGGCACGCTCGACCGGAAGTTTTGCCGAAAATTCTCGGGAAATACCCCGCCGACATTAACCCGGCCGACAGGGCCGCACGCCTAGGTTGCCCCCGAGCAACCAAGAGGCAATCCCAGTGCCACAGACATCCCCGTCCCGCATGATGCAATTCCGGCTGCGGCTGCGTCACTCCCTGATGGGGCCGCATGTGCTGGCCTTTCTGCCCGCTCTGGCACTTGCCGGTTTCTGGCTCGGTGGCGAATCCGTGTTGCTGTTGGTTGCACTGGGCGTGCCGGTTCTGTTCTCGCTTGCCGGCGGCTTCAACTTCGACACTGCGGTCGGCGCGTCTCCGGGACGGAAAACCGATCTGACGGATGCTCACGGGGCTGTCGCGATGGCCGATCAGGCGCTGGAACAGGCGGGCCAGTCTTCGATGGCCACGGCCTGTATCCTGGTGGACATAGAGGGCTTCGAGGCACTCGAGAATCGCTTTGGCGACGCCACCGTCCAAACGGCCCGTGATCTGGTTCTTGGCCGGCTGCGCACACTGCTGCGCAAGGACGACATCGCCGTGCGCATCGGGGATGCCCGGTTCATGGTGCTTCTCGGCCCGGCGCTGCGCCTGGATCTCGAAGCGTTGTTGCAGATTTCCAACCGGCTGCAATCCGCTCTGGAGGAACCCGCCTCGATCGACGGGACGACACAGTGCCTGTCCGCCGCCCTGGGCTTTTGCAGCAGCGTCAGGCTGGCCGATTCTGCCACGGGTCAGGATATGTTCGCCGCCGCCAGCGCCGCCCTGACCGAGGCCCTGGCCAACGGGCCTTCGGCGATCCGTGCCTGGACCGACAGCATCAAGGCGGCGCGCAGTGCCCGCCAGTCCCTGCGCGGCGAAGCGGCCCGGGCGCTGGAGAACGGGCAGATCCAGCCCTGGTACCAGCCGCAGCTCTGCACCTCGACGGGCCGGGTCAGCGGAGCAGAGGCCCTGGTCCGGTGGATTCATCCGGAACGCGGGGTCATCGCGCCAAAGCAATTCCTAGAAACCCTGGAAGAAGATGGCCGCATGCAGCGACTGAGCGAGGTGGTTTTGGCACACGCTCTGACTGCCCTGCGTGGGTGGGACCGCGCCGGACTCGACGTTCCCCGGGTGAGTGTCAACTTTTCGATGTCCGAGCTTCGCAATCCCAGGCTCGTCGAAGCCCTGAAGTGGGAGATCGACCGCCACGACCTGACCCCGCAACGTCTTGGCGTCGAAGTGCTGGAAACCGTCATCGCGGAAACCACGGATGGGATCATCGTGCGCAACATCGCGGCGCTGGCCAAACTCGGCTGCCAGATCGACCTCGATGATTTTGGCGTCGGGCATGCGTCCATCACGTCCTTGCGCCGGTTTGCCATCAGCCGACTGAAAATCGACCGCAGCTTTGTCACCCGTGTCGACCGCGACGAAGACCAGCGCCGGATGATCGCCGCGATCCTTGGCATGTCCGACCGGCTCGGTCTGGAAACCCTGGCCGAAGGCGTCGAAAGCGTCGGCGAACATGCCCTCCTGGCACAGCTTGGCTGTGACCATGTCCAGGGGTTCGGGATTGCACGTCCGATGCCGGCCGAGCAGCTCGTCACGTGGATCCGGGCGCACAACAGCCGCATTGCCGACACGCCTCCGCTGGACCGGCACAGCAGCTGAGCGGTGCGCGCCGCACCCACCGCTGATCCGCGTTCCGCGGCGGCGGCACCAGCGCCGTGGTACAAAACCCTGCGATGATTGGAGGCTGAGGGCGTCAAAACCCGGCGAAACCGCTTGACCTTTGGTGCCCTAGTCTGTTGAACCCAAGCCTGACTTACAAAGGACAGGTGCAGTCCCTCATGGACGATCAGAACAAGAACCTCATCCTGGCAACAGTACTCAGTTTCGTCGTGATCCTGACTTGGTTTGTCCTCTTCCCGCCGCCCGAGCCGGAAGTCGTGGACCTCGAAACACCCGCTGCCAGCGAGACACTGAACCCCGCGCTCGCGACCGAACCATCGGCCGCTCCCGGAACCGTACCGGGCGCTCCGGCGGCCGACGCGGTCGCCGCCGAGGCGCCCCGCGTTCCGGTCGAGACAGCGCGGCTGTCGGGCTCGATCTCGCTCATCGGCGGCAGAATCGATGATCTGAAACTCAAGGACTACCGGGTCACGATCGAACCCGAGTCTCCCATCGTGCAGATGCTTGGTCCGGTCAGCTCGGAGCAGCCCTACTACGCGCTCTACGGCTGGGCGCCCGGTTCCGGCCTCGGCCCGCAAGACGTGCCAGGAGCAAACACCCCCTGGACCGTTGAAAGTGGCGATACCCTGACCGCCGAAACGCCGGTGACCCTGCGCTGGTCCGGTCCCAGCGGGTTGGTTTTCCGCCGCACCATCGCCGTCGATGAAAACTTCATGTTTCAGGTCACCCAGTCGGTCGAGAACACCGGCACCGCTCAGACCTCGCTGGCGCCCTACGGCATCATCGCCCGGCGCGGCGAACCTGCGGACCGCAAGAAGTTCTTCATCCTGCATGAGGGTGTCGTCGCCATGGCGGACGGCACGCTGACCGAGACCGATTATTCGGACATGCCCGACCTTGACGTGATCCCGTCCGAGGGCGCGCGTGCGGAAGTCACGCAGGTTCAGGAAAACGGCTGGATCGGTTTCACCGATCATTTCTGGATGTCGGCGCTGATCCCGCAAGCCGGGTCTTCGTTCAAGGCGGTCGCGAAATACGATGACGCCCGCGACATTTATCAGACCGAAACCGTGCTGCCCACGATGGCGCTGGCGCCCGGCGAGACAAAAGAGGTCACCACCCAGCTTTTCGCCGGTGCGAAGGAATGGGCAACCATTCGGGAATACCAGGACCAGGGTGTCGATCGTTTCATCGACAGCATCGACTGGGGATGGTTCTTTTTCCTCACCAAGCCGATCTTCTGGGTGCTGCACCATCTCAACCAGTTGATCGGAAACATGGGGTGGTCGATCATCTGTCTTACCCT
Organism: Puniceibacterium confluentis; assembly: GCF_007923445.1. GTDB lineage: Bacteria > Pseudomonadota > Alphaproteobacteria > Rhodobacterales > Rhodobacteraceae > Puniceibacterium > Puniceibacterium confluentis. The sequence continues at coordinate 10,368 of NZ_VOJI01000024.1, forward strand.
GCTGATCAAGGCACTGCTGTTCCCTCTGGCCTACAAATCTTACGTCTCCATGGCCAAGATGAAGGAACTCCAGCCCGAGATGGAGAAGCTGAAGGAAAAATCCGGAGATGACCGGCAGAAGCTTCAGCAGGGCATGATGGAGCTTTACAAGAAGAACAAGGTCAACCCGGCCTCGGGCTGTCTGCCGATCCTGCTGCAGATTCCGATCTTCTTTTCGCTCTACAAGGTGATCTTCGTCACGCTGGAACTGCGCCACGCCCCCTGGGTGGGCTGGATCCGTGACCTCAGCGCACCCGATCCCAGTTCGATCCTGAACCTGTTCGGGCTGCTGCCGTTTGCGCCGCCAGACCCCGGATCGTTCCTCGCGATCATCAGCCTTGGCGTGCTGCCGATCATCCTCGGCATCTCGATGTGGCTGCAACAAAAGCTCAATCCGGCGCCCACCGATGCGACCCAGGCGATGATCTTTGCCTGGATGCCCTGGGTGTTCATGTTCATGCTGGGCTCGTTTGCCAGCGGTCTGGTGCTGTACTGGATTGCCAACAACACGATCACCTTCACCCAGCAGTATCTGATCATGCGGTCTCAGGGGTACAAACCGGATGTGTTCGGAAACATCATCCGCGGGTTCAAGCGCACGCCGAAGACTGAAAAGAAATGAGCGGTCGCGTGACCGGCATATGGCGACACCCGATCAAGAGCCACGGCCGCGAGGCCCTGGAGCGGGTGACGCTGTCTGCCGGTCAGACCCTGCCCTGGGACAGGGTCTGGGCGATTGCCCATGAAAATTCCGATGCGGATGGCAGCCAATGGCTGCCCTGCGCGCATTTCAGCCGGGTGTCCAAGGCGCCGCAGCTGATGGCGGTGACCGCGACTCTGGACGAGGCCACGGAAACCATCACACTGCGTCACCCGGCGCGCCCGGACCTGACCTTTTCACCGGATCGCGATCAGCTGGCATTTCTGGATTGGGTGCGCCCGCTGATGCCCGAAGACCGCGCCCAGTCGGCGCGGATCGTCCGCGCCCGGCAACGCGGCATGACCGACAGCGATTTCGCGAGCGTGACCCTGTGCAACATGTCCTCGCACCGCGCCGTGGAACAGAAACTGGGACAGACCTTGTCCATCCAGCGCTGGCGCGGCAACATCTGGATGGACGGCCTTGCGCCCTGGGCGGAATTCGACTGGCTCGGCCACGAGGTCCAGATCGGCAGCACCATTTTCAAGATCCGCGAGCGGACAGACCGCTGTGCCGCAACCACCACAAATCCTGACACCGGCCAGCGCGATGCCGACACCCTGAATGTGCTTCAAAGCTGGGGCCACCAGGACTTTTCCGTGCGCGCCGAAGTGGTCCGCACCGGTGAGATCGCACTTGGCGATACAGTGAGGCTGCTCTGATGCAACTCCCCTTCCCTCTGGCTGAACAGCCTGACGAACAGATCATCGAGTCCGCCCGCAAGCTGTTTGCCGGTGAGACCGAATTCCTCAAGGGTGTGGTCGCGATGGACGGCATGCCGCCCGATGACCGGCTCGAAGTGTGTTTTGCCGGCCGCTCGAACGTCGGCAAATCCAGCCTGATCAACGCGCTCACCGGGCGAAAAGGTCTGGCCCGGGCTTCGAACACGCCGGGGCGCACGCAAGAGATCAACTTTTTCACCCTGGCGGACAGCCATTATCTGGTGGACCTTCCCGGCTATGGCTATGCCAATGCCCCGGTCGCGGTGGTCGAAAAATGGCAACGCCTTCTGAAGCAGTATCTGTCAGGCCGCGCCACCCTGCGCCGGGCCTTTGTACTGGTCGACACCCGCCACGGCATCAAGCCGGTGGACGAAGAAATCATGTCCCTGCTGGACAAAAGTGCGGTGACCTTTCAGGTGGTGATGACCAAGGCGGACAAGGTCAAGGAAGCGGAGCAGGTCAGGATCCTGGATCAGGTCCGTGCCAAGCTGGCCACCCATCCGGCCGCCTACCCCGAGATCGTGATGACCAGCTCGGAAAAAGGTGACGGCATCCCGTTGCTGCGCGCCATCATTTCCACCCTCACGTGATCCGGCGGACCGGTGGGCGCGCCGACTGACACCGCCCTTGCACGTTTGCGCGACACATCGGATAAACCCGAAGAGTCGGACAAAGGACCCACAAGGATGAAGAAACGCGCCATGGATCAGGACTGGATCGCCACCGCACGGACCCTTTCGGAAGCGCTGCCCTACATGCAGCGCTATTCAGGTGCCATCGTTGTGGTCAAGTTTGGCGGCAACGCCATGGGTGACGCCGATGCCATGGCCGAGTTTGCACGCGACATCGTGCTGATGCGGCAGGTGGGTGTCAATCCGGTGGTGGTGCACGGCGGCGGCCCCATGATCAACGACCTGTTGAAAAAGCTCGGGATCAAATCCGAATTCGTGCGCGGCAAGCGGGTCACCGATCAGGCCACCGTCGAAGTGGTCGAAATGGTGCTGACCGGTCTGGTGAACAAACGCATCGTGCAGGCGATCATGGACGAAGGCGGCCGCGCCGTCGGCCTCTCCGGCAAGGATGACGACCTGATGGTCTGCGAGATGGAGGATCCGGAACTTGGCTGGGTCGGCCGTCCGGTCGAAATGAACGTTCAGGTGCTGCGCGACCTCATGTCGGCCGGGATCATCCCGGTTGTGGCCCCTGTCGCCACCGGGATGGACCCGGTCGAAACCTTCAACGTCAACGGCGACACCGCCGCAGGTGCCATCGCCGGCGCGCTCAAGGCCGACCGGCTGCTGTTGCTCACCGATGTCTCGGGCGTCAAGAACGCCGCGGGCGAAATCATGACGGCAATGACGCCCGACGAGGTGCGCGCCATGATCAGCGATGGCACCATCGCGGGCGGCATGATTCCCAAGACGGAAACCGCGCTCAAGGCGATCGAGGATGGCGTGCGCGGTGTGGTGATTCTGGACGGGCGGGTTCCCAACGCCTGCCTTCTGGAAATTTTCACCGAGCATGGCGCCGGATCGCTCATCCGGTCAACGGATCTTCCGCCGCGCGACGCCAAGTGACCCTGGCCGCGATCGAGGTCGAGGCGCAGGCCCATGCCCTGACAATACGCGGCGCAATTCACCCGGTTGCGGATCCTCACGTTCCAGCGGACTGCCAGACCCTGGTGATGCTGGGTCCGGATGAACCGGCATTCTGGCAGGTGTTCGCGGCCAGTGCCGAACATGGCGATGGCCAGCCCGACCCGCTGGACCGCTGGTCCAGACGGGTGGTCGGCTCACTGGCCGAGCAATTCGGCGGACAGGCCATCTTGCCCAGCGACGGCCCGCCATACCCGCCCTTTCTGCGATGGGCGCGGGCGACCGGACGCTGCTGGACCTCGCCGACCGGCCTGCTGGTGCATGACACCGCGGGCCTGATGCTGAGCTTTCGCGGCGCCCTCGCCCTGCCTCTGAGACTCGGACTTTCGCCCCGGGTCGAATCGCCTTGTCTCACCTGTGCCGACCGTCCCTGCACCTCGGTCTGTCCGATCGGCGCGCTGGGGACTGAAGGCGCCTATGATGTCCCGGCCTGCCAGACGTATCTCGCCACCGATGCGGGGCAGGACTGCCGCCTGGGCGGGTGCCTCGTGCGCCGCGCGTGTCCGGTATCGTCGGCACACAGGCGCGATCCCGCACAGGCGGCTTTTCACATGGCCGCCTTCGTGAAAGACTGACAAAAGGCCACATCCGCCTTAAGGTCCCAAGGAACACAACCCCATGCGCCTTATCCTCATGCGTCACGCCAAATCCGATTGGTCTCTGGATGCAGACGACCACGCCCGACCGCTGAATGCCCGAGGAGAGGCAAGCGCGCGTATTCTCGGGGATTGGCTGCGGGCTGAAAGTTACCTGCCGGACGACGTGCTGTGTTCGACCTCGTGCCGCACTCGGCAGACACTGACATTGCTGAAGCTGAGCGCCCCGGTGCGGTTCGAAAGGGATCTGTACCACGCCAGTCCCGACACCCTGCTGAACGTTCTCCGCAGCGGCACCGGCCGGTCACTGCTTGTCATCGGGCACAACCCCGGCATCGCGTCCCTGGCCAACACCCTGGTCAACATCCGCCCGGCACATGTGCGTTTCCGGGATTATCCGACCGGCGCCACGCTGATCGTCGATTTCGACATTTCCGACTGGTCGCAGCTGAGCCCCGGAACGGGAAACGCGCGGGACTTCGTGATCCCGCGCGAGTTGATGTCGGTCTAGCACAGCCGTCGCGCCAGGGCTGGGGACAACCCCCTGCCCCGCCTGCCCTCAGTGGCCGAGAATCTGGCTCAGGAACAGCTTGGTCCGCTCGTGCTGCGGGTTGAGGAAGAATTCCTCGGGCTCGTTCTGCTCGACGATCTGGCCCGCATCCATAAAGATCACCCGGTTCGCCACCTGGCGCGCAAAACCCATCTCGTGGGTGACACAGAGCATGGTCATGCCCTCTTCGGCCAGCTGCACCATGGTGTCGAGCACTTCCTTGATCATCTCGGGATCCAGCGCCGAGGTCGGCTCGTCGAACAGCATGATGCGCGGCTGCATGCACAGGGACCGGGCAATCGCCACCCGCTGCTGCTGACCGCCTGAGAGCTGGCCGGGATACTTGTTGGCCTGGTCCGGGATCTTCACCTTGGTGAGGAAGTGCATCGCCAATTCCTCGGCTTCCTTCTTGGGTGTCTTGCGCACCCAGATCGGCGCCAGAGTGCAGTTTTCCAGAATCGTGAGATGCGGGAACAGGTTGAAGTGCTGGAACACCATGCCGACTTCGGACCGGATCCGGTCGATGTTCTTGAGATCCGAGGACAGCACCGTGCCGTCGACGGTGATGCGTCCCTTCTGATGCTCCTCCAGGGCGTTGATGCACCGGATCAGCGTCGATTTTCCCGACCCCGAGGGGCCGGCAATCACGATCCGTTCGCCCCGGTACACCGTCAGGTCAATGTCACGCAGCACGTGAAATGTGCCGTACCATTTGTTCATGTTCTCGATCGAGACGGCGACCTCGTCAGAGACATTCAATTGCGCAGCTTCAGCCATGTGCCAGCTCCTTAACGATGATCGGTCTGAAGCTCGCGCTCCAACCATTGTGAATATTGCGAGATGCCATAGCAGACGACAAAGAACAGCAGCGCGGCAAAGCTCAGCAGCTCCCAGTAGACGCCGTTCCATTCGGTCGAGGCCAGAATCGGGCCCCGGATCATGCCGACCAGATCGAACATCGAAATCACCGACACCAGCGTCGTATCCTTGAACAGACCGACGGCGACGTTGACGATGCCCGGGATCGAGATCTTCAGCGCCTGCGGCAGGATGATCAGCCGCATCTTTTGCGCATAGTCCAGCCCCAGCGAATCACCGGCCTCGTACTGACCGTTCGGAAGCGCGGCGAGTCCGCCCCGGATCACCTCGGCGATATAGGCCGAGGCGAACATGGTGATCATGATGATCACCCGCAGGATCAGGTCAAAATTGGTGCCCGGCGGCAGGAAGTAGGCCAGCACCACGTTGGCGACAAACAGCAGGGTGATCAGCGGCACGCCACGGATGAACTCGATGAAGACGACGCAGATCCATTTGATGATCGGCATATCCGATTGCCGCCCCAGTGCCAGCGCGATGCCGAAGGGAATCGACAGCGACACACAGACCGTGCCCAGGATCAGGTTCAGCATGAAGCCGCCCATGTCGCGGCTTGGCACTTCCTCCAGGGCAAGGATGCCCTCGACCGGCAAGAAGCCGGTGACGTACCAGAACAGCAGTGCCGCCACGATGCCGCCAAAGAAACCGGCAGCAAAGCTCTGGGCGACGAAGCGGCTGTAGACCAGGTAACCGACGACAAAGCCCAACAGGGCGAAGATCGGGATCAGGATCGACCCGCCCCAGATCAGGTAGTACGCCACAAAGGGATAAAGCGCGGTAAAGACCAGCATCTGCGCCGGGAACACCTTGCGAAACAGCACCGGTGCAATGGCCACGAACAGCAGCACGAATGCCAGTGTCGGGCGCCAGTAGATGTCGCTGGGGTATTTGAAGCCGAACAGAAGCTGGTTCCAGCGTTCGGTAAGGACGGCAAAGCAGCCGCCGGTTGCGCCATCCAGGATTTCACGGCAGGCCCGAATGGAGGGCGCTTCCCAGATACCGTTCAGGATCCAGGGCAGAACCGCAGAGATCAGCAGGTAGATGGTGAACAGCGCCACAAGCGTCAGGATTCCGTTGGCGACAGAGGAAAACAGGTTCGCCCGCGCCCATTTGATCGCCCCCGCCTCGCCCAGGGGCGGCGCGGTTTCCGGCAGCATCGAATCACGGACATAGCCGATGGATTGCTGGTGAGTGTCGGACATATCAGCGCTCCTTCAGCCGGACGGCGTTGTTGTAGACGTTCATCAGCCCGGAAATCGCAAGGCTGATCAGCAGGTAGAACAGCATCAGCAGCAGGATCGCCTCGATTGCCCGGCCGGTCTGGTTCAGGGTGATGCCACCCAGGGTACCGGTGATGTCCATGTAGCCGACCACAATTGCCAGGGACGAGTTCTTGGTGATGTTGAGGTAGTTGGAAATCAGTGGCGGAATGATCACCCGCAACGCCTGCGGCAGCACCACGAGGTTCATGATTCGATTCGGCCGCATCCCCAGCGAGGCCGCAGCCTCGGCCTGCCCCTTGCTGACCGACTGGATGCCGGCGCGGACGTTTTCGGCGATGAAAGCGCCGGTATAGATGGCCAGCGCCCACCAGAGCGCGATCAGCGACCCCAGGACCTGGATGCCGCCCTGAAAGTTGAACCCCTTGAGTTCCGGATAATCCAGACTGATCGGGCGCCCCAATACAAAGAACACCAGCAGTGTCGGCACGAACAGGATGACCAGCGACGGCCAGCCCATCGGCAGCAGCTTGCCGGTATCATACAGCAGCTTCGTCGCGTAACGGCGATAGACAAAGACGCCGATGATCGACGCAACGAACACAAGAGCGACGATCAGCGACCCCGGTCCCCAGACCGGAGCGGGCAGGTAAAGACCGCGGTTGGTAAAGGCAAAGGCGCCAAACAGCATGCTGGCCGTCGGATTGTCGCCCCGGAACGCGTTGGGGGCGGGCAGGACCGCGGTCATGATGGTAAAGATGATGATGATCCAGATCAGCACCGGCACATTGCGGAACGCCTCGACATAACCCGCCATCAGCTTGCGCACGATCCAGTTCGGCGACAGCCGCAGCACCCCGGCAAGCACGCCGATGATTGTCGCGGTGATGCAGGCCAGAAACGCCACCAGCATGGTATTGAGAATCCCCACCATCGCGGCGCGCCAGTGGGTCGAGCGACTGGAGTATTCAATCAGGGTCTGGTTGATGTCGTAATTCGACGATTGGCCCAGGAACCCGTAGCTGATGTTCAGCCCTGCGGCCCTGAGGTTGGCCATCAGGTTCGACCCGAGATAGCCGAAGATGGCGATCACGATCACAAGGGCGATGAACTGGAATGTATAAGACCGATAGCGCGTATCGTTGATCAGCATGGACAGCCGAAACGCACCGCGGGGCGGGTCGCTGAGTGTTGTCATGAATGACATCCCTGATGTCCCCGGGCATTTTGCGCCGACTGGTTGATCCCGTCTGACGAGCCGCGAAGGTTATGTTGTCCTGGCAGGCAGGAGTAAGGGCGCGGGGATTTCCCCGCGCCCCATGCCGTCCGCTATCAGCGGAACGGCGGTGCGTACATCAGACCACCGTCGGTCCACTGCGCGTTCAGACCACGCGACAGGCCGATCGGAGTGTTCTCGCCGATGTTCTTTTCGAACAGTTCACCGTAGTTGCCGCCAGCTGCGATGGCGTTCTTGGCCCAGCCTGCGTCCAGCCCCAGCATCGCGCCAAGGTTGTCTTCGGTGCCGAGGATCCGGTTGATCTCCGGATTGTCCGTGCCGGCGGACAGTTCCTCGATGTTCGCCGAGGTGATGCCGTACTCTTCGGCGGCCACCAGCGCGTAGAAGGTCCAGCGCACGACATCGCCCCAGTCGTTGTCACCGTGGCGGACAAGCGGTCCAAGCGGCTCTTTCGAGATGATCTCGGGCAGAACGACGTGATCGCCCGGATTCTCGAACGCGGCACGGGTCGCGGCAAGGCCGGAAGCGTCGGTGGTGTAGACGTCACAGGCACCGGCAAGGTACTGCTGCTGCGCTTCGGCGTTGGTTTCGATCGGAACCGGCTGATAGCTCATGTTGTTCTTGCGGAAGTAGTCGGCAAGGTTGAGCTCGGTCGTGGTGCCGGTCTGGATGCAGACGGTCGCGCCGTCCAGTTCCTTGGCCGAGCTGACGCCCAGTGCCTTGGGAACCATGTAGCCCTGACCATCATAGTAGTTGACGCCGACGAAATCGAACTTGAGATCGACATCGCGCGAGAAGGTCCAGGTCGTGTTGCGGGCCAGAACATCAATTTCACCGGACGCCAGCGCCGTGAAACGCGTCTTGGCCGTTGTCGGAATGAATTCGACGGCAGTCGGGTCGCCCAGAACAGCGGCAGCAATCGCGCGGCAGACGCCGACGTCAAAACCCTGCCACTCGCCATTGGCATCCGGTGCCCCGAATCCGACGAGTCCCGTGACCACGCCGCAGTTCAGTTTACCCCGAGCCTTGACGTCGTCGAGCGTGGCAGCACCAGCAGCGCCAGCCGCGAGGCCGGCCACGGTCAGTGTGCCAAGAATTACGCTTTTTTTCATGTTAACCTCTTCCTGTTTCCCCGCTTCCTCTAGAAACGGTTTTTTGCACGGCCCCGGGGACCGTAACCACCAAGGCCGAGCGTTCCCCAGCCTTTGTGAGAGCAAGTTTGGGCGGATTCAGGATTGAAGGTCAAGCGGCATACCCGGGAAAATGGCCGGATCGGACCCGCTTTCCCCTGCGTTAGCACTCAGCCAGTCGCTCTGGCCGGGTCTGCGAGAGACAAAAAAACTTTTGTGCCTGAAGAAACGCAGCTTTCTTTCGGGCGGCGACCTCTTCGGCTTCTTCGTCGCCACCCCAGAGTTCCTGCTGCCAGTCCTCGTCGATGCGCGACAGGGTCCAGAGCTCTTCGGCCGGGGCATGACCACGCAGTGCCGCAAATCCCAGGACCAGCGACCCGCTGAGCGACACAAGATCATGAAAGGCCGCCAGCGCGAAGGCATCGAGCCTGTGCACCGCGTCGCGCAGCGGCCTCAGCGCCGCCGGATCCTGCGCCACGTGCATGACTCCGGCACGCGCCTCCAGACGCGCACCGAATTCCGCCTCGGCCCACTCCAGCAGCGGATCCCACGCCGCGGCCTGCCGGGCGACCAGTTCGGCGGGGCTTTCCGCGCGGTAACACAAAAGGTCGCTGTCGCCATATGCCGCCAGCATGTCGGCAACCTCGGCATGCTGGATCCGGACCTTGTCGATCGCTGCATTTGCACCACGGGTAAATGGCATCGAGGTCGGATCGATCTTGTCGCCCTGCGCCCGCCACTCCGCCGCCACTGCCTCGGCCAGCGCCTGAGTCGGCACCACCAAAGGAGCCTTGGCCGGCGTCTTTACCGGCCGCCCGTCCAGCGTGACGCCATAGCCGTCGGCAACCTGCGCCACGTCGGCAGCGGTCCAGAACCGTTTCGGAGCCCATTCGCTCATGCCATCTGCTCCCATATCTGTTGCAAGAGGCCGGGCAGAAGGCGGATGTCCTCCAGCAGGATATGTGCCTCTTTCAGCCGCGCGCGGTCGTGATATCCCCAGCTGACGCCGACCGCCAGCATTCCGGCAGCCCGAGCCATTTCCATATCGTAACTTGTGTCGCCGATCATCACCGCCCGATGCGCATCGACGCCGGTTTCCGACAGCGCCGCGCGCAGCATCGCCGGATGCGGTTTCGAGGGATGGTTGTCCGCCACCTGCTGCGTGACAAACAGGTGCCGCAATGCATGGCCGTCCAGCAACTTGTCCAGCCCGCGCCGGGATTTCCCGGTGGCCACGCCCAGCAACAATTCAGGGACGGCGTGCATCTGCTCCAGTACACTGCGGACATGCGGATACAGCGGCGAGGACACCTCGACACCGTTTTCGGCACGCAGGTCCATGTAGGCCGCCTTGTATCCGGCAACGAGTTCGCGGCGCAGCGGCGTGGCTACGCCGGGAACAAGCACCGTCATCGCCTCTGGCAGGGACAGTCCGACGATGGCGAGGATCTCTTCCCGTGTCGGGACGGGCAGGCCGGCACCGCCGAATGCCGCAGCCATCGCGGCCAGAATATCCGCCTGACTGTCGACCAGAGTGCCGTCGACGTCAAAAACGACAAGCCGCAGATCCGCCATCAGATTGCCTCGAACGGATCTTCTGCGGCCAGGTCTTCGGTCCAGCCGAACGTGTCCCAGCTGTGCGCCATATGGTCGGGCAACGGCGCAGTCACCGTGATTTCCTTGCGGGTTTCGGGGTGCTCGAACCTCAGCATCCGCGCGTGCAGGTGCAGTTTTTTCGAAATCAGCCCCCCCAGTTGCGCACCCCAGCCGTCGCCCTGGTTCTCTTGCCCCGAGCCGCCGTATTTGCCGTCGCCGATGATCGGATGACCGATCTCGGCCATATGCGCGCGCAGTTGATGGGTGCGCCCGGTCAGCGGCTCCATCGCCACCCAGGAGGCACGACCGGCAACGCGATAGAGAGTCGCGTAGATCGTATAGGCGCGCTTGGCACCGGGGGTGGAATCGATATCTCGCGGATGCAGGGCGATCATCTTCTCGCCCTCGCCGCCGGCACCGCGCCCCGCCGCCTTGACCAGACCATACTTGATCTCGCCCAGATAGGGCGTCGGGACTCCGGCAACCAGCGCCCAGTAGATCTTGCGCGTTTCCTTGTGCCGCATCGACGCGGTCAGGGCCTGTGCCGCCGCGCGGGTGCGCGCCAGCAGCAGCACACCCGACGTGTCCTTGTCCAGCCGGTGCACCAGACGCGGCTTGTCCTCGTAGTCATACTGCAGCGCCGCCGACAGACCGTCGACATGGCGGCTTTGTTTGCTGCCGCCCTGGGTCGGCAGGCCCGGCGGCTTGTTCAGCGCGATGATGTGGTCGTCCTGGTAGAGCACACAGTCGCGGATCATCCGCGCATCGGCAGCGGTCACCTCGGTCTTGGGTCCGGATTCGATCTGGCCGGGTTCGGGCAGTGGCGGCACCCGGACCTGTTGGCCCACTTCCAGCCGGGTGTTGGCCTTGACGCGCCCGCCATCGACCCGCAGTTCGCCCTTGCGGCACATCTTTTCGATCCGCGTCTGCGCCAGATGCGGAAACTTGCGCCGCAGCCAGCGGTCAAGCCGCTGGTCGCCGTCATCGTCCCCGACCGTGAGCGTCTGTACCTGGCTCATGCGAAAATCCCCCGCGCGACCCAGAGGCCCGCCAAAAGTGCCAGCAGCGACAAAAGCACAGAGGCGAGCACATAGCCCGCCGCCAGCCCCGCGTCGCCGCGTTCATACAAGCTGACCGCGTCCAGCGAAAACGCCGAAAAGGTGGTAAAGCCCCCGAGGACTCCGGTCAACAAAAAGGGCGCATAGCGGTTTCCGACGGTCTGCGCCAGTGCCACCACCACCGCCCCCATCAGGAACGACCCGACGACATTCACCGCAAGCGTGCCCCAGGGAAAGCCCGAACCCATCAGGCGCAGTGTCGCGAGCCCCGTCAGATAGCGCGTCGCGGCACCCAAAGCGCCCCCGAGCGCGACCTGAAGCAAAGTGTAGAACATCTGCGGTGCATCGCGCCTGCACTGCTGGATGTCAAGCGAAGCCAAGGCCGACCGGCTTGCGGTCCGGGACGCTGACCGCACCGCTGCAATCACCGGCCTATCGCTTGGACCTGAGCTTGTTGAAATACTCCACCCGTTTCTTCAGGTCGCGTTCAAAGCCACGCTCCACCGGCTCGTAAAACACTGTGCGGCCCATGCTTTCGGGGAAATAATCCTGCCCGGAAAAGGCATCTTCGGCGTCGTGATCATAGGCATAGCCGTCGGAATACCCCAGATCCTTCATCAGGGCCGTGGGCGCATTCAGGATGTGCTTCGGCGGCGGCACCGATCCGGTGGTCTTGGCGGCGCGGCGCGCTGCTTTGTAGGCAGCGTAGACCGCGTTGGATTTCGGCGCCAGCGCGAGGTAAACCACCGCCTGCGCCAGCGCCAGTTCGCCTTCGGGGCTGCCCAGTCGCTGATATGTTTCCCAGCCCTGCAGGCAGACCGCCTGCGCCTGCGGATCGGCCAGGCCGATATCCTCGACCGCCATCCGGGTGATGCGCCGCGCCAGGAACCGCGGATCCTCGCCGCCCTCCAGCATCCGGGCAAACCAGTAAAGCGCCGCATCCGGGTCCGAGCCCCGCACGGATTTGTGCAGTGCCGAAATCAGGTTGTAGTGGCTTTCACCCGACTTGTCGTGCTGCGCCGCCCGCCGCATCAGCCGGGTGGTCAGCTGATCGGTGCCCAGTTTTCCCTCGACCTTCCAGGCGGCTACCTGCTCGATCAGGTTGAGCAGGGCGCGCCCGTCGCCATCCGCCATCTCCAGCAGCGCCTCGCGGGCAGGCCCGTTCAGCGGCAGCGCGCGCTCCAGTTCCGCCTCGGCCCGTTGCGTAAGCAATTCCAGTTCTGCCAACGACAGACGCTCCAGCACCAGCACCTGACTGCGGCTCAGCAAGGCGGCGTTCAGTTCAAACGACGGGTTCTCGGTGGTGGCCCCGACCAGCAGGATTGTGCCGTCCTCCATATGGGGCAGAAATCCGTCCTGCTGCGCCTTGTTGAAGCGGTGGATTTCGTCCACGAACAGCAAAGTCCCCTGCCCGTTCTGTCGCCGGTGTTTGGCCGCGTCGAACACCTTGCGCAGTTCAGGGACGCCGGTGAAGATGGCGCTTATCTGCACGAAATGCAGATCGGTCTCATCCGCGAGCAACCGCGCGATCGTGGTTTTGCCCACGCCCGGCGGTCCCCAGAAAACCAGCGACCCCAAGGAGTTCGAGGCCAGCATCACCCCCAGCGGCCCGTCGGGGCCGATGACCTTCTGCTGGCCGATCACATCGCTCAGTGTGCGCGGCCGCAGCCTGTCTGCCAGTGGACGCGGGGCGGTGTCAGGCACGCCGGTGCTTGCGAACAGATCCGCCATCTCAGACACGGAACCGCAGGCGCGCCGGCTGACCGCCGCGCAGGATTTCCAGCACCACGCGCGCTCCGGCCGCGCGCAGCGCTGCGGGCACCTGACCCGATGTGGCGATTTCCTGACCGTTGATCGCGCGCAGCACATCGCCGAAACGCAGCCCGACCCGCGCGCCGTAGGGTCCCGGATCCAGAACGACAACTCCCTTCGCCGCCAGCGGCAGGCCGGTTTCGACGATCACCGCCGGATTGATGTTGGCCAGCCGCAGACCCGGCAACAGATCGCGCGCGCCCAGAACCCGAGACTCGCGCGGTGGGGACTCGGGCGCGGCGAGCATCGCAATCGACACCGTAGCCGACGCGCCATCGCGCGCACGCGTGACTTCGGACTTGGCGCCCAAACCCCGCACCGACATGCGATAGATCATCTCGGCCGGCGTGTTGACCGCCTGCCCGTCCACCGCGGTGATCACGTCTCCGACCTCGATCCCGGCTGCGGCAAAGGGGCTTTGGGGATGCAGTTCGGTCACCACCACGCCGCCGGGCTGTACCAGCCCGAGGCTTTCGGAAAGATCCGCATCCACCGGCTGTCCGGACATGCCTGCCCAGGGCCGTTCGAACCGGTCCTTGCCGCCACGGGCCTGATCGACGAACTGCGCGATCAGCGCCGAGGGTATCGCAAAGCCGATGCCGTTCGAACCGCCCGAACGGCTCAGGATCGAGGTGTTGACCCCGATCAGCCGCCCCTGCACGTCTATCAGCGCACCGCCCGAATTGCCGGGGTTGATCGGCGCATCGGTCTGGATGAAATAGCCACGTGCGTTGCCGGTTGCGGTGCCGGACCGCGCAAGGCCCGAAACGATGCCGCTGGTCACCGTCTGCCCGACCCCAAAGGGATTGCCGATGGCCAGCACCAGTTCACCGACTTCCACGGTGTCGCTGTCGCGCAAGGTCAGATGCGGCATGTTTTCGGCGCCCTCGAGCCGGAGGATGGCAAGGTCGCTCTCTTCGTCGCCAAGCAGAACCCTGGCGGAATACTCGCGCCGATCATTCAGCACGACCCGGATGTCCGTCGCCTGCCCGACCACGTGATAGTTCGACACCACATAGCCGTCGTCAGACAGGATCACACCCGAGCCCAGCGAATTCTGAACCCGGGGCCGACCGGCGCCGAAGTCTCTGAAGAAGTTCCCGAAGACCGGGTCGTCCTGAAAGGGCGAGCGGGTCTCGACCACCCGGCTGGCGTAGATATTGACCACCGCGGGCGCGGCGGATTTCACCAGCGGCGCGAAGGTCAAGGAAATCTCAGCCTGTGACGTCGGCACGCGCTCCACCTGAGCCGGAAGCTGTGTCGCGACTAAACTGAACAAAATCATCAGGATACGGAACATCATCGGCCTCCTTGTCACCGCAGATATGCGCCCCGCCATCCGGGATTGCAAGGCGTGCAAATCCTCGGCACGTGCTGGCAAACCCTGGTGCGACCGCTGAAGATGACTTGATCCGACCCCGGTCGCACAAACGAAAAGGCCTCCGCCGGGAAACCGGCAGAGGCCCAAATTCTTCGATCCCGGGGGATCTTATGCGTCTTCGGACACTTCGTAGGCGGCCAGACGGGCCTTGTCGGCGGCGCCTTTTGCATCGACATCACGCTCGACGAACTCGATGATCGCCATCGGCGCCATGTCACCATAACGGAAACCGGCCTTCAGGACGCGGACATAGCCACCCTGACGTTCGGCATAGCGCGGGCCAAGCACTTCGAACAGCTTGGCAACGTGCATGTCCTGCTTGAGCTGGGCATTGGCCTGGCGGCGGGCGTGCAGGTCGCCACGCTTGCCAAGGGTCACCAGCTTTTCGATCACGCGCTTGAGTTCCTTGGCCTTGGGCAGCGTGGTCTTGATCTGTTCATGCTCAATGAGCGAGCCGGCCATGTTGGCCCACAGCGCCTTGCGGTGCTCGTGGGTACGGTTCAGGCGGCGGTAGCCTCTTGCGTGACGCATTTTCTATCTCCTTTAAGCCTTGGTTGGCTCTATGCTTTGTCCGGGGCGAGATGCGTGTCTCACCCGTCATTGGGGCGGAAGTGCCCGGTTCGGGGTCGTTTGGAACCAGAAGGCTCCGGAAAACGCAGACGCCCCGTTCAGGGCATCCGCGCAATTTGGCAAGCCAGGATCAGAAGGTGTCTTCCATCTTCTTGGCAAGGTCTTCGATGTTGTCCGGCGGCCAGTCCTCGACATCCATGCCGAGGTGCAGGCCCATGCCGGACAGAACCTCTTTGATCTCGTTCAGCGACTTGCGGCCAAAGTTCGGCGTGCGCAGCATCTCTGCTTCGGTCTTCTGGATCAGATCGCCGATGTAAACGATGTTGTCGTTCTTGAGGCAGTTTGCCGAACGCACCGACAGTTCCAGCTCGTCCACTTTCTTGAGCAGAAGCGGGTTGAACTCGAGCCCGTCGTCATCGTCCTGACGGTTGGCCGATTCCGGCTCGTCAAAGTTGACGAAGATCGACAGCTGGTCCTGAACGATCCGCGCGGCATAGGCCACGGCATCCTCAGGCGTCAGCGACCCGTCGGTTTCGATCTTCATGGTCAGCTTGTCATAGTCCAGGACCTGGCCCTCGCGGGTGGGCTGAACGTCATAGGCGACCTTCTTGACCGGTGAATAGATCGCGTCGATCGGAATCATGCCGATGGGGGCGTCTTCCGGCTTGTTCTTGTCAGCCGAAACATAACCCTTGCCGGTGTTCACGGTCAGTTCCATGAACAGATCCGCACCATCGTCGAGGTGGCAGATCACGTGTTCCTTGTTCAGGATCTCGATGCCGTTGGATTCCGAGATGTCGCCCGCAGTCACGACGCCGGGGCCCTTGGCATTGATCGACAGGCGCTTGGGCCCTTCGACTTCCATGCGCAGGGAAACCCCCTTGAGGTTCAGGACGATGTCTGTCACGTCTTCACGCACACCGGCGACAGACGAAAATTCGTGCAACACGTTGTCGATCTGCACGGAGGTGATGGCAGCCCCCTGCAGCGAAGACAGAAGCACGCGCCGCAGCGCGTTGCCAAGGGTCAGACCAAAGCCGCGCTCGAGCGGTTCCGCGATGACGGTCGCGACGCGGGTCGGATCGTTGCCCGGCTTCACTTCAAGCTGCGTCGGCTTGATCAGTTCAGCCCAGTTCTTGTGGATCATACGTCCCTCCATTCCAGTTTCTGCCCCATGTCCTAAAGACAAAAACGCCCGAGGTTAAAATGACGGATTGGGGCCGTGCGCAAATGGCGCGGCCCCAACCGAAAATAAGTGGGATCAGACCCGGCGGCGCTTTGGCGGGCGGCAGCCGTTGTGCGCCATCGGGGTCACATCACGGATCGAGGTGATGTTGAAACCGACAGCCGCCAGAGCGCGCAGTGCCGATTCACGGCCCGAACCGGGACCCTGCACTTCGACTTCGATGGTCTTGACGCCATGTTCCTGCGCCTTGCGGCCGGCGTCTTCGGCGGCCAGCTGGGCTGCATAGGGAGTCGACTTGCGCGACCCCTTGAAGCCCATGGTTCCGGCCGAGGACCATGCAATGGCGTTGCCCTGCACGTCCGAGATCAGGATCTTGGTGTTGTTGAACGAAGAATTCACATGCGCCACACCTGCGGCGATGTTCTTGGAGACCTTCTTCTTGCCTGCGCGACGAGTATCACGTGCCATGTTGTCAGCCCTCCCTTATTTCTTCTTGCCGGCAATGGCCTTTGCGGGGCCTTTGCGGGTACGTGCGTTGGTGTGGGTCCGCTGACCGCGCACCGGCAGGTTGCGGCGGTGACGCAGGCCACGATAGCAGCCGAGGTCCATCAGACGCTTGATGTTCATCTGGGTCTCGCGACGCAGGTCGCCTTCGACGCTGTAGGTCGAATCGATGTGTTCGCGGATGGCGAGCACTTCGGCGTCGGAGAGTTCGTTCACACGACGCGCGGCGTCGATGTTTACGGCTTCACAGATGGCCTTTGCCGAAGCATGGCCAATTCCGGTGATGTAGGTGAGGGCAATCGGGACCCGTTTGTGGGTCGGGATGTTAACGCCGGCGATACGTGCCACGTGTCTTTCCTTTTCGTTGCGGGTCCGTAGTTCCAGACCCTTTTTTCACAACATCAAGCCCGAGGCGACTGCCTGCGGGCTTGCGGCTGATCAGGTGTTCTTGCAGGGCACTGCGCTCGAGCCTGCAAAAGCGATTCTCTGTAAGAGATAGGGGTGGGTATGGGGATTCCGGCGGAGCGTCAAGCCCGTTTCTCACGCGCCGTTCCGTCACCCGGCTCCGGGACGCCGACCCGGTGTCCCGGGTTGGCATTCCGCGGCGAATCCCCACGGGGCACCGATCCGCAATCCCGCCGGTCCGGTCGCGACGCGCCCGTCAGCCCTGCAGCTTTTCCGCGATGGCGGCCTTGACCTCGTCCATCTCGCCCAGGCCATCGACCCGGCAGTGCTGCCCCTTGGCGTAGTAATAGCCGATCAGTGGCGAGGTCTGCTTGTAGTATTCCATCAGGCGCTTCTTGAGACTCTCGGCATTGTCATCCGCCCGGCGCTTGAATTCTGTGCCGCCGCAGTTGACGCATTTCCCATCCGCCGGAATTGGCTTGGTCAGATCGTTGTAGACCTCGCCGCAACTGGCACAGGTCGAACGCGCGGTGATGCGGCTGACCAGTGCCTCATCGTTGACCCGCAGCTCGATCACCTTGTCCAGTGTCTGACCGTTTTCCTCCAGCAGCTCGGCCAGAGCATCCGCCTGCTTCAGCGTGCGCGGGAAGCCGTCAAAGATCAGCCCGCCGCCGGTATCGCCCTGGAGCTTTTCGCGGATCAGCCCGATCACGATCTCGTCGGTGACCAGTTCGCCCCGCGCCATGACGTCCGCCACGATGCGGCCCATTTCGGTGCCGCTGTCCTTGGCCTCGCGCAGCATGTCGCCGGTCGAGAGCTGGATCATGTTGCGTTCGTCCACAAGCATACGCGCCTGGGTGCCCTTGCCGGCACCCGGCGGTCCAAGAAGAATGATGTTCATCGACGCGACGGCCCCCTGGTTTTGCGGGCCTTACTCTTGCCGCGCAGCTGCGACTTTTGAATGAGACCTTCGTATTGATGTGCCAGAAGATGGCTTTGCACCTGCTGGATGGTGTCCATTGTCACGCTGACAACAATCAGGACCGAGGTGCCGCCAAAGTAGAACGGAATGGCGAACTGATTGCGCAGGATCTCGGGCAGCAGGCACACCGCGGCAAGATAGGCGGCGCCCAGCACCAGAACCCGGTTGACCACATATTCCAGATACTCGGCGGTCTTCTTGCCCGGACGGATCCCGGGAACAAAGCCGTTCTGGTTCTTCAGGTTATCGGCCACCTCGTCGGGCTTGAACGAGACGTTGAAGGTGTAGAAATAGGCAAAGAACACGATCATCGCCGCAAAGAACAGCAGGTACAGCGGCTGACCGGGACCAAAGTAGGCCAGGATCGTCGACATGATCGGCCCGGTCTGCCCGGCCTGCGAGAAGGTCGCGATGGTGGTCGGCAGCAGCAGCAGCGAGCTGGCAAAGATCGCCGGGATGACCCCGGCCGGGTTCACCTTGACCGGCAGGTGCGAATTCTGCGCCTCGGTCATCTTCATGCCCACCTGACGGCGGGGATACTGGATGGTGATCTTGCGCAGGGCGCGCTCCATGAAGACCACGAACATGATCACCGCAACCACCATGACGATCACGCCGATGATCACCGCCGGGCTGATCGCGCCGGACCGGCCGGAGGCGAAGAACTGCGCCAGCGCCGCGGGAACTTCGGCGATGATGCCGACAAAGATGATCAGCGAAATGCCGTTGCCGATGCCGCGCGCGGTGATCTGCTCACCCAGCCACATCAGGAACATCGTGCCGCCCACCAGCGTGATCACGCAGGAGGCGCGGAAGAACAGGCCCGGATCGGTCACCAGACTGCCGGACTCAAGACCCACGGACAGACCATAAGCCTGGAAGGTCGCCAGAAACACCGTGCCATAGCGGGTGTACTGGTTGATCTTCTTGCGGCCCTGCTCGCCCTCTTTCTTGAGCTGCTCGAGGAAGGGCACCATTGCGGTCAGAAGCTGGATGATGATCGAGGCCGAGATATACGGCATGATCCCCAGCGCAAAGATCCCCATCCGCCCCAGAGCGCCCCCGGTGAACATCGTGAGGATGCCGCCGATACCCTGCTGGGCCTGCTGCATAAAGTCACGCAGGGCGCCACCGTCGATGCCGGGAACCGGGATGTAGGTGCCAAGACGATAGACGATGAGCAGACCGAGCGTAAAGATGATGCGGTTGCGCAGATCCGTCGCCTTGCCCAGAGCCGCCCAGCTCGTGTTCGCGGCCATTTGTTCTACTGCGGATGCCATGAGGAATCTCTCTTGTCAGACAAACGCCGCCCGGAGCGGTTTAACGGCTCGGGCGGCGTCGGGGAAAACCTGAAGCTTATGTAAGCGGCGCAGCGGCCGCTCACAACCGGTTATTCGGCCGCTTTAGCCTGAGCGGTGATCGTGATCGACCCGCCGGCCTTTTCGACCGCCTCGACCGCTGACTTCGAAGCCCCGGTCACGGCGAGGTCCAGCTTGGTGCCGAACACGCCCTTGGCCAGAACCCGGACACCGTCCAGCTTGCGGCGCACCAGACCCGAAGCGATCAGCGCCTCTTCGGTGATCTGCGCCGAGGCATCGATCTTGCCGGCCTGCACGAACTTCTCGATCAGGCCCAGGTTGACAACGGCATAGGCCTTGCGGTTCGGCTTGTTGAAGCCGCGCTTGGGCAGACGCTGGTAGAGCGGCATCTGGCCGCCCTCGTAGCCGTTGATCGCCACGCCGGAACGGGATTTCTGACCCTTGATACCCCGGCCACCGGTCTTGCCCATGCCCGAGCCGGCGCCGCGGCCGATACGCTTCTTGCGCTTGGTTGCGCCGGGATTGTCGTGCAGTTCATGCAGTTTCATGTCGCTTCTCCTTTGCCGGAACTGCCCTCCAGCGACGGAGTGGGCAAACACGGCGTTTCAGATGAATGAGTCGCGGCCCCGCAGGACCACCGGGGGCGTATAGACCCACAACCGGCCGGGTTCAAGCCTCTCCGCTCCCGGCTTCTTCTCTTGGCAAATACTCCGGGGAGCGCGAGGGGCCGGCCCCTCGCTGTCGGGCGGGCACAAACAAGAACGTCCCCCGGAATTTCGGGGGACGCATCCGAGCAGGCTGTCAGCGCTCAGGCCGAAGCGGGCCAGCTGAAATCCGGGCGCAGGCCTTCATAGACCGGCCGGCCATCCGAAGGTTTGGCGTAGCCCTTGGAGTCATCGTAGAACGCATGGTAGCTCGCGTCCGGGAAGGCGGCGTCGTCATACCCCATGACATTGGGCACGGCGACCCGAATCCGCTTTTCCTTGTCGTCAAGCATCAGCGCGGCGCCACATTCACCACAGGTGCACAGTTCCAGCGGGCCATTGGGATTCTCGGCATTGAACGGCTGGCGCTTCATCTTCTCGGGATGATCGACAGAGACGTCGCCGTATTTGAAAAACGCCACATGGGTGTGCTGCTGGCCGGTGACGCCCTTGCAGACATTGCAGTGGCACTCGTGGTTGTCGATCGGCTCTGCGTTCGCCTTGATGTGCACGTGGTCGCATCCACCGGTATAGGGACTGGACATGATTTCTCCTCCTGTTGTGCGCGCCTCACGGTTCGCGCGCCTCCCGAGGGGACAGCAAACCGGTGCAAAAAGCGATACGGACTTTCGGATCGTCAGAGCGCCCTGCCCGCACCGTCAGCCGCCTTTCGGGTGGTCTGGTGCCGGACGTCCCCTGTGGGACGGGTTGCGCCGGACGCACGGCAAAACGCCCCCCGGTTTCCCGAGGGGCGTTCAAGAATGCGTGCACTCAGGCGTCAGCCCGATGCGACCTCAGCCGCGCTCTTCGATGATGGTGACCAGGTGCGGGATCTTGTTGACCATGCCGCGCACGGCAGGCGTGTCTTCAAGTTCACGGGTCTTGTGCATCTTGTTCAGGCCCAGACCAATCAGGGTCTGGCGCTGCTTTTCGGGGCGGCGGATCGGCGAGCCGATCTGCTTGACGACGATGGTTTTTGCCATGTTCTCAGCTCCTTACGCTTCTGCCGGCTCGGCAGCGGGGGCGTCTTCCTTGTGGCCAAGAATGTCACCGACCTTCTTGCCACGGCGCTGTGCGACCATACGGGGGCTGGTTTCCTTGCCCAGACCGTCGAGCGTAGCGCGGATCATGTTGTAGGGGTTCTGCGAACCGATCGACTTGGCGACAACGTCCTGGACGCCCAGCATCTCGAATACGGCACGCATCGGACCACCGGCGATGATACCGGTACCCTGCGGCGCGGTGCGCATGACCACCTTACCGGCGCCGTGACGGCCCTCGATGTCGTGGTGCAGCGTGCGGCCTTCGCGCAGCGGCACGCGCATCATCTTGCGCTTGGCCTGCTCGGTCGCCTTGCGGATCGCTTCGGGAACTTCCTTGGCTTTACCTTTGCCAAAGCCGACACGGCCCTTCTGGTCACCCACAACGACAAGAGCGGCGAAGCCAAAGCGCTTACCACCCTTTACGGTCTTGGACACCCGGTTGATCGCAACCAGACGATCGGCGAATTCGGGGTTGGACTCTTCGCGGTCACGGCGGTTGCCACCACCCCGACGGTTTTCACGTTCTGCCATGTAGAGGCATCCTTGTACTGTGGTGCCGGAAGCACCCGATTTTCTCGATCCTCGGTGGGCCCGGCCCTGCGGCACCGGCCCCCGGATCATCGAGGGGGCCCTGAACAGGCCCCCTGCGCTTTGTTTAGATCTTCAGACCTGCTTCACGTGCAGCGTCGGCCAGAGCCTTCACCTTGCCGTGGAACAGGAAACCGCCGCGGTCGAAATAGGCTTCTTCCACACCGGCCTTCTTGGCACGCTCGGCAATCGCGGTGCCCACCTTGGCGGCGGCCTCCACGTTGTTCTTGCCGACGACGCCCAGATCCTTCTCGAGAGAAGAAGCCGACGCCAGCGTCACGCCATTCACATCGTCGATCAGCTGAACGCTGATGTTCTTGTTGGAGCGGTGAACCGACAGGCGCACGCGCCCTGCATTCACTGCCCGCAGTTTGTTCCGTACGCGCAGACGGCGCTTCAGGAACAGATCTCTTTTGCTGTTTGCCATAATGCGCGTCCTTACTTCTTCTTGCCTTCCTTCTGGAAGATAAATTCGCCCTTGTACCGGATACCCTTGCCTTTGTAAGGCTCGGGCCGGCGCCAGTCGCGAATATTGGCGGCCACCTGTCCAACCAGCTGAATATCGTGACCTTCCACGATAATCTCGGTCGGCTTCGGTGCAGTGACCGTCACTCCATCAGGGATTTCAAAGTTGACATCATGGCTGAGGCCGAGGTTCAGTTTCAGGACTTTGCCCTGAAGCTGCGCCCGGTAACCCACGCCGCGGATTTCAAGCTCTTTCTTGAAGACGTCGGACACGCCGTGAACCATGTTCGCAATCACTGTGCGAGTCATGCCCCACTGCTGGCGCGCGCGCTTGGACTTGCCGCGGGGGCTGACGGTGATTTCGTCATTCTCCACGGTCAAAGTCACGTCGTCGGTTGCGGTGAAGCTCTTGGTTCCTTTGGAACCCTTCACTTCGATGGTCTGACCGGAGAGCGTTGCGGACACGCCCGAAGGCAGGCCGACCGGTTTTTTCCCAATACGAGACATTACCAGTTCTCCTTAGAACACCGTGCAAAGCACTTCGCCGCCAACATTGGCCGCGCGTGCATGTGCATCCGACATCACGCCACGCGACGTGCTGACAATCGACACACCCAGACCCTGGCGGACCGTGGGGATGTCTTCAACGCCCAGATAAACGCGGCGACCGGGCGTGGAAACACGCTTGATCTCGCGGATGACGGGGGCGCCGTCAAAATACTTGAGGCTGATTTCGATGGCCGGGTGGCCGTCGGCACCGGTGGTTTTTTCGTAGCCGCGGATATAACCTTCGTCCGCAAGTACGTCGAGAACCCAGGCGCGCAGCTTGGAGGCGGGTGTCATCACGGTGGATTTGCCACGCATCTGAGCGTTGCGGATCCGAGTGAGCATATCGCCGATAGGATCGTTCATTCTATGCCCTCCTTACCAGCTTGACTTGACCATGCCGGGCAGTTGGCCTTTGGAGCCAAGATCGCGCAGCATGATACGGCTGATTTTCAGCTTGCGGTAATAGGCGTGCGGACGCCCCGTCAGCTGGCAGCGGTTGTGAAGACGGGTTGCCGAGCTGTTGCGCGGCAGTTCCGCCAGTTTGAGACGCGCCTTGAAGCGCTCCTCGAACGGCTTGGACTCGTCGGTGGCGGCGGCTTTCAGCTCAGCCCGCTTGGCAGCATACTTGGCCACCAGACGCTGGCGCTTCTTTTCGCGCTCGATCATGGATTTCTTTGCCATGTTCTGATTCCCCTCAGCTGTTGAACGGCATGTTGAAAGCTTTCAACAGCGCTTTGGCTTCTGCGTCGGTCTTGGCAGTCGTGCAGATCACGATGTCCATGCCCCAGTTCTCATCAACCTTGTCAAAGTTGATTTCCGGGAAGACGATGTGTTCCTTGAGGCCGGTGGCATAGTTGCCGCGGCCATCAAACGACTTGCCCGACACGCCACGGAAGTCGCGGATGCGGGGCATCGCCACGGTGATCAGGCGGTCGAGGAATTCGTACATACGATCCCCGCGCAGAGTCACCTTGGCACCGAGCGGCATCTCTTCGCGCACCCGGAAACCGGCAATGGATTTCTTGGCCTTGGTCACGACGGCCTTCTGGCCGGCGATCGTGGTCAGGTCATCCTGGGCCGACTTGGCTTTCTTGCTGTCACGGACGGCTTCTGCGCCACAGCCGATGTTCAGCACGATCTTGTCCAGACGCGGCACCATCATCATGTTGGAATAGCCGAACTCTTCTTTCAGAGCGGCCTTGATGGTGTCGTTGAACTGGGCCTTGAGGCGCGGGGTATAGTTTGCTGTATCAAGCATCGATCACGTCCCCCGTGGTCTTGGCAAAACGCACCTTCTTGTCGCCTTCGATCTTGAAGCCGACGCGGGTGGGTTTGCCGTTTGCATCTACCAAAGACAGGTTGCTCAGCTGGATCGGCATCGCCTTGGGGACGCGGCCGCCCTGCGAAGTCTGGCTTTGCTTGGTGTGACGCACGGCCATGTTCACGCCCTCGACCACGGCCTTGCCAGCCTTGGGATCGACAACAGTGATTGTGCCTGTGGTGCCCTTGTCCTTGCCGGCAAGAACGATGACCTTGTCACCTTTGCGGAGTTTAGCAGCCATTACAGCACCTCCGGAGCAAGCGAGATGATCTTCATGAAGTTCTTGGCACGCAGCTCGCGCACGACCGGCCCGAAGATACGGGTACCGACCGGCTCACCTGCGTTGTTCAGGATCACGGCGGCGTTGCGGTCGAAACGGATGGCGGTGCCGTCCTCACGACGGACTTCTTTGGCGGTGCGTACGACGACGGCCTTGCGGACGTCCCCTTTTTTCACGCGACCGCGCGGGATGGCTTCCTTGACCGAGACGACAATGATGTCGCCTACGGATGCGTACTTACGCTTGGAACCACCCAGAACCTTGATGCACTGCACCCGGCGAGCGCCGGAGTTGTCAGCGACATCCAGATTGGTCTGCATCTGGATCATGTGGTTTCTCCTGACCTTTGGGGGGCTTGGTTAGCCTTCTCCCCATGGTTTCGATCAAACTGAAAGATCGGCGCCTTATTCGGCGACGACTTCCCAGCGTTTTGTCTTCGACTTGGGCGCGCATTCGATGATGCGGACCATGTCGCCAACCTGAAACTTCTCAGCTTCGTCGTGAGCCCGGTACTTCTTGGACTTACGGATGGTCTTTTGCAGAACCGGGTGCTTGAAGCGGCGCTCGACCGAGACGGTGACGGTCTGGGCGTTTGCAGTGCTTGTCACGGTGCCTTGCAGGATACGTTTGGGCATCTGTCAGGCCTCCCTTATTCTGCCGAAGCCGCGTTAGCGGCCTTTTGGTTCAGCACGGTCTTGATCCGTGCCACGTCACGCCGCACGATCTTCATGCGCGAGGTGTTTTCCATCTGACCGGTGGCCTGCTGGAAACGCAGGTTGAAGGCCTCTTTTTTCAGAGAGACAAGCTCGTCCCGGAGCTGGTCCGGGGTCTTGTCATGCAGTTCCTTGGCGTTCATGTCGCCCTTCCTTTCAACATCACCGGTAGGCCCCATGCCGATTTGCACGGGTCACCCTGATTCCGGTGGAGTCCATGATGAGGGGGTCGCATACAGGGGGATGTGGCGTATGGCAAGGGTCTTTGGCTGATATGCGCAGAGTCGGCTGGAAATTGTACGATCTGCAACGCGTGACCACCTGCGTCGACGCCACTGCAGCCGACCGCGCGCCGACTGTCGGGGCCCGTCACGCGCCGGAACGGCACATGCCTGCTGCGCCCGGGCCCGTCGTGCTGCCCGGAAGTCAGACCCAGCCGTAGTTGAAGCTGACCGAGATCCGCTCTTCCTCGGCCACGTGCAGCGGCACCTCGTGGCGCAGCCAGCTTTCCCACAGCAGCACTTCACCCGCTTCGGGGGCGACATAGATGAACTGGCGCAGCTCCGGCGCGGCCTTTTTCTTGCGCGTCGGGGCGGCCATCATCATGGCAAGACGCGGGTCCTCGAACTTGATGGCGCTGGCCCCCTGGGGCATGGTCACATAGGTCGTGCCGCTGATCACCGAATGCGGGTGGATGTGCGAGGTGTGCACCCCGCCCTGCGGCAGGATGTTGATCCAGAGGCTGTCGAGCTTCAGCTTCTTGGCGCCAAGATCAAAGGCCAGATCCTTGGCAAAGGCCGCGACATGTTTGTCCAGCACCTTGACCAGATCCTTGAAGATCGGAAAGCGCCAGCCAAGGTCGGTCAGCGAGGCATACGAGGTGTAACCGACATAGTCGTTTTCCTCGCACCACTCCTGGCCGGCCTCGTCATCCTCGGCGATGGAATAACAGGACGCCTCCATCTCGGCCAGATCCACGGGCTTGCCGTGTTCCGACAGGTGGGCGCGATAGAGACGGGTGACAAATAGGGAATCAATCTGGGTCATGTGCCGGTCATAGACCAGCCCGCGCCGCCTGGCGAGGGGCAGCGTGGGCTGCCGGAAGTCCGGTCAGCTCCCCCCGGTGATGTGAACCTTTCCGACCACATGCGCGCCGCTTTCCACCGTCATGGTCTTGGCCACGACATCGGCCTGCACGTGGGACGACGAGGCCAGCTTGAGATCATCACACTGCAAGCTGCCTGTGTGCTTTCCCTCAAGGGTTACCGTGGTGGCATAGACCGCCCCGTCCACCGAGCCGCCCCCCTGCACGACAACCGCCTGGGCGGTCACATCGCCGATCACCCTGCCCTTGATATCCACGTTGCCATCCTGCGATTTGATGTTGCCCTCAATCGTCAGGTCTTCTTCGATAATAGTCCGCGCCACCATTCGGTCCTCCCCCGGATGCCTTGGCAAGCCTAGGCCGGAAGTATTGCTTTGAACACCATTTCGACATCTGCGGGCATGTTGCGCCGGGTAAAGCCTGCGGACTGTGCCGCCGATGGAACAGTCCACACGACGCTTTGTGCAATTCGGAACAAGCCTTTTGGCCGATTTTAGCGTATTATCGGGAGATACTGGCACCGTTTCAAAGCAACACATTTAGGGGAAACAAGACATGGCAAAGTATCTGTTCACATATCACGGCGGAAAGCGCCCGGACTCCGAAGCCGAGGTCGCGCGGGTCATGGCGGCCTGGGGAAAGTGGATGGGCGGCCTGGGGGCGGCCTTGACCGACGGCGGCGGGCCCTGCGGCCCCTCGAAGACCGTGACCGCCAACGGCGTGGCCGACAATGGCGGCGCAAATCCGGTGTCGGGCTATTCACTGGTCGAGGCGGCGTCGCTGGAGGCGGCGGTGGATATGGCCAAGGGCTGCCCCATTCTGGAAGATGGCAGCGTCGAGGTCACCGAAGTTCTCAAGATGTGAGGAACACCCGCGCCGCAGGACCTGCCCGTTTCC
Organism: Puniceibacterium confluentis; assembly: GCF_007923445.1. GTDB lineage: Bacteria > Pseudomonadota > Alphaproteobacteria > Rhodobacterales > Rhodobacteraceae > Puniceibacterium > Puniceibacterium confluentis. The sequence continues at coordinate 37,574 of NZ_VOJI01000024.1, forward strand.
CGTCGCGCACAACGGGTCGGGGCCTCAATATGCCGCGCGGCCCGTTCCCACCGGATTCTCGTGCAAAATCACTGTGCGCGGACGCAACAGAATGATTCCGGGACGGCCATGCGCTGCATGGCTCTGAATTGGAGGTCCGTGATGATCGAAAAATTGCCGTTTTCCCGTGACAACCGCCTGGCGTTCCATTTTTCCGGAGCGGTGACCGAAGAAGACTATACCAAAATCCTGATACCGGCGCTGGAAGACGCGATTGCCGAACATGACAATGTGCGCATGCTGGTGCGGGTGGACAACGACCTGACCGATTACACCCTTGGGGCGCTGCTCGAAGATGCCCGGGTCGGGCTCATGCATTGGCGTGGCTTCGACCGGGTGGCTCTGGTGGCCGACAAGGCCTGGATCCGACGCGCGGTGCAGGCGTTCAGCATCTTCATGCCCTGTCCTGTCATGGTCTTTGCCCTGGCAGAAGAAGACCAGGCCCGGCGCTGGCTGAGCGAGTCGCTGGGCAGCATCCACCAGACGGATCTGGGCGGCGGCGTCTTGCATGTGCAACTGCTGGGCAAGCTGGATTCATCGGTCTACGCCGAGGAAGAGCAGGACCTGAACGCGTTCATCCGCGCCAATGACCGCTTCCGGCTGCTGCTCGATCTGCGCGAATTTGACGGCTGGCAGGGGCTGGGTGCGGTGGCGGATCATCTGAAGCTGGTCCGTGATCACCGCCACTTTGTAAGCAGAATGGCGGTGGTCGGTTCGAGCAGATACGCGAAACTGGCCAGACGGGTGAGCAGCAAGTTCATCAATGCCGATGTCCGGCATTTTGATGACGACGAGTTGTCCAAAGCCATGGCGTGGATCTCGGAAGACTGAACCGCGCGGGGTTGCCGCACAAAAAAATCCCCGCCGATTGCGCGACGGGGATCTTGTCTTGTCTCGGCCGGATACGAACCGGCCGCAGCGGCTTACCAGTCCTCGCGGACCACAACCCGTGTCTTGATCGGCAACTTCATCGCCGCAAGGCGCAGAGCCTCGCGGGCGACGTCTTCGCCAACACCGTCCAGTTCGAACATCACCCGGCCCGGCTTGACCTTGCAGGCCCAGAAGTCGACGGAACCTTTACCCTTACCCATCCGGACTTCGGTGGGCTTGGAGGTTACCGGCGTATCCGGGAAAATCCGGATCCAGACACGGCCCTGGCGCTTCATGTGGCGGGTCATCGCGCGGCGGGCCGCTTCGATCTGACGCGCAGTCACACGCTCGGGCTGGAGGGCCTTGAGACCGAAGGTCCCGAAGTTCAGGTCGCTGCCGCCTTTGGCTTCACCGGAAATCCGGCCCTTGAACTGCTTGCGGAATTTAGTGCGTTTCGGTTGAAGCATCGCTTATCTCCGATCATCGCGACGGCCGCCGCCAGCACCACGGGGTGCAGGGCCGTCCTGGAGTTCTTGTGCCTTGCGGTCACGTGCCTGAGGGTCGTGCTCCATGATCTCGCCTTTGAAGATCCAGACCTTGATCCCGATGATGCCATAGGCGGTTTCCGCCTCGACATGTGCGTGATCAATGTCCGCGCGGAGCGTGTGCAGCGGCACACGACCTTCACGATACCATTCGGTCCGCGCGATCTCGGCACCGCCAAGGCGGCCCGCGACGTTCACACGGATACCCTGGGCACCCATACGCATGGCGTTCTGCACGGCGCGCTTCATCGCGCGACGGAAGGACACCCGGCGTTCGAGCTGCTGGCTGATGCTCTCACCCACGAGGCGTGCATCAAGCTCGGGCTTGCGGACCTCGACGATGTTGAGGTGCAGTTCCGACTTGGTCATCGCGGCCAGCTTCTTGCGCAGACCTTCGATGTCCGCACCCTTCTTGCCGATGATGACGCCCGGACGCGCGGTATGGACCGTCACGCGGCACTTCTTGTGCGGACGCTCGATGATGACGCGCGACACGCCGGCCTGGACGCACTCTTTGTGGATGAACGCGCGGATGGCGAGATCTTCCAGCAGGAGGTTGCCGTAGTCCTTGGTGTCTGCGTACCAGCGGGAATCCCAGGTACGGTTGATCTGGAGACGCATCCCGATCGGATTGGTCTTGTTACCCATTAGGCTTGCTCCTCGATCTGACGCACCAGGATGGTGAGTTCCGAGAACGGTTTCACGATCTTGCCGAACCGGCCACGCGCACGCGGGCGACCGCGCTTGAGCGTGAGGTTCTTGCCGACATAGGCCTCGGCCACGATCAGTTCGTCCACGTCAAGATTGTGGTTGTTCTCGGCGTTGGCGATGGCCGACTGAAGGCATTTCTTCACGTCGTCCGAGATCCGCTTTTTCGAGAAGGTCAGGTCCGTCAGGGCCTTTTCCACCTTCTTGCCACGGATCATCGCGGCAACCAGGTTCAGTTTCTGCGGGCTGGTGCGAAGCATGCGCAGTTTTGCCATTGCTTCGTTGTCGGCCACGCGGCGGGGATTTTTATCCTTGCTCATGGCTTACTTCCGCTTCGCTTTTTTGTCAGCCGCATGGCCATGGTAGGTCCGTGTCGGCGAATATTCACCGAACTTCTGACCGATCATGTCCTCGGAGACGTTTACCGGGATATGTTTCTGACCGTTGTAGACGCCAAACGTCAGACCCACGAACTGGGGCAGGATCGTCGAGCGGCGCGACCAGATCTTGATGACTTCGTTGCGACCGCTTTCGCGGGACGCTTCGGCCTTCTTGAGCACATAGGCGTCAACGAAGGGGCCTTTCCATACAGAGCGAGCCATAGGTTAGCGCCCTTTCTTCTTGGCGTGACGCGAGCGGATGATCAGCTTTTGCGACGCCTTGTTGGTATTGCGTGTCTTGGCACCCTTGGTCGGCTTGCCCCACGGGGTCACCGGGTGACGACCACCAGAGGTCCGGCCTTCACCACCACCATGCGGGTGGTCGATCGGGTTCATGACGACACCGCGAACGGACGGACGCTTGCCATAATGGCGCATGCGACCGGCCTTGCCGAAGTTCTGGTTGCTGTTGTCGGGGTTGGACACGGCACCGACGGTGGCCATGCATTCCTGACGTACCAGACGCAGTTCGCCCGAGGACAGGCGGATCTGGGCGTAGCCACCGTCACGACCGACGAACTGGGCATAGGTGCCCGCCGCGCGTGCGATCTGACCGCCCTTGCCCGGCTTCAGTTCGATGTTGTGAACGATGGTACCGATCGGCATGCCCGAAAACGGCATTGCGTTGCCCGGCTTGATGTCGGCCTTGGTGGCCGCCACGATCCGGTCCCCGATGGCAAGACGCTGCGGGGCCAGGATATAGGCCTGCTCGCCGTCATCATACTGTACCAGAGCGATAAACGCGGTCCGGTTGGGGTCGTATTCGATGCGGGCCACGGTGGCCGACACGTCGAATTTGTTGCGCTTGAAATCAACGATCCGGTAGAGGCGTTTCGCCCCACCACCGCGGCGCCGCGATGTGATCCGTCCGGTGTTGTTCCGGCCGCCCGATTTCGTCAAACCCTCGGTGAGAGCTTTGACGGGGCGTCCTTTCCACAGTTCCGAACGGTCGATCAGCACCAGCCCGCGCTGGCCCGGCGTCGTCGGCTTATACGACTTGAGTGCCATGCTTTCTGTCTTCCGTTTAGCAGATGGCAGAGGTCTGGACCCCCGCCTATGTTAAAGCCCCCCGCCCGCTGGTCCTGCGACCGGCTACTAGGGTGGCCTGGGTATAGGCCCCCGAAGGTGCCCGATGTTCGCTGTCCTTGCATGCGCAGGCGGACCTGCGCGGGACAAAAGGCAAGCCCCGGACGAATCCGGGGCTGTGCCGATGGGTTGCTTTAGGGGAGGATGGACGAAGGGTCAAGTGGTTGAGGCGGGAAAGGCCGCAACCGACCAATATCAGGCGCTCGGCAACGGGTGCCACCTTCGTCGTCGGCGTCCCGACGGTCCCGTTTAAGCATGAATCGGATGGGACGTGCCGTTCCGCATCCGAAAGGTGAATACCGTTTCATGGTCGTCCGATACGACGTCCAGCGTGCCGTCATGGCCCTTGGCGATCTCGGAGGCGATGAACAGCCCCAGTCCCAGGCCTTCTCTGCTCGGGCGGTCGCCGCCGCGTTCGAAAGGCATGAATAGTGACGGCATCAGGTCATCGGAAATCTTGGTGCCGCAGTTGGCAACCGACAGGACGAAACAGCCATCCACGATTCTGGATTTGACTTCGATCGGCGTTCCCTCGGCTCCGTGGGTGATCGCATTTGCCAACAGGTTCGAAAACAGCTGCGAGACCCGCGGGAGGTCACAATTGATGGCGCCCGGCAGATCGAATGTCGCATGGATCGGTTGCCCGGGCGCGAGAGGCTGCAGCTCGGCAATGATCTGCGTCAGCGCTTCTTCCAGCGTTTCGGTCAATTCCCGCTCGATGACGAGCTCGCCGCCGCGACGCTCCCGGGCTTGGTCCAGCAGGTTCTCGATCAGCAGGTGCATGCGGTTGACCGTGCCCCGCATCAGGTCGATCACTTCCGAGGTTTTCGCCTTGCTGTCGTGGCGTTCGATCAATCGAAAACCCGCAGTCAACGCGCTGACAGGATTTCGAAGATCATGCGCCAGAATAGCGATGAAGCGTTCCTGCACCTCCGCCAGATGACGCTCTTTCGTCAGAGCACATTCGCTCTGTGACAGGGCCTCCTCGACGTCGAGACTGTCGCCGATCATTCTGGCGAACAACCGGAACATCGACAGGACACGTTGGTCCCTGAGCTTGCGGGGCTCGGGATCAATGGCGCACAACGTGCCAAAGAACGATCCATCCGACCTGCGGATCGGAACCGAGATGTAGCCCCGGAAACCATAGCGTGCGGGGCAGTGGTGATCCTTATATTTCAGGTCGCTCCTTACGTCATCATATTTCAGGTCGCTCCTTACGTCATCGATGACGATCTCTTCGCCAAGTTGCATGACTTCGTGGCAAAGTGTGCTTGTGACGTCCAGCTCGTCCCCCGGCGTCAGCCCGAATGCAATCCGATCCAGCGCCTGACAGGTGACCCACCGTGTGTCTGTGACCCGGGCCACGGCGGCAAATCCCATGCCGGTTGCCAACAGGACCGTTTCCAGGAGGGTGGGAATGGTCGTACTGCGACCGATCATGTCTATGTCGTTCTGAAAATCGTGCTGGTTCATCGAAGTACGGCGTTTCATGGTTGGGGTGATCAAGCCTGACACGGAGTTGCCGAGAAACTTAGACCAATTCCCTGCCCACGTCATCTCCACCGAACCCGCCCGCTTGGACATGCGTGCGCGCGCCTCTTTTTCGTGCGGTTGGCATCGCGTCACACCGGCCATTCACGACCATGCCTGCGCCGGCGTCTGAATTCAGTCGCAATCAAAAGACCCCGGCCGCTTGCGCAACCGGGGTCCAATTTTCAAACGTTCGGCCGGTTCAGAGACCGGTGGTCACGTCGATGGTGTTGCCCTCGACGAGCGTCACATAGGCTTTCTTGACGTCCTTGCGACGCCCCAGCATGCCTTTGAACCGCTTGACCTTGCCCTTGGTGATCGTGGTGTTCACGGCCTTGACCTTCACACCAAAGAGGCTCTCGACGGCCTCCTTGATCTGGGGCTTGTTGGCCGCGATGTCGACCTCGAACACGACCGCACCGTTTTCCGACGCCATGGTCGACTTTTCGGTGATGATCGGCTTGCGGATCACGTCGTAATGTTCTGCCTTCGCGCTCATTTCAGACGAGCCTCCAGTGCTTCGACACCCGCCTTGGTGAGCACGAGCGTGTCACGCTTGAGGATGTCATAGACGTTTGCGCCCATCGACGGCAGGATATCCAGACCTTCGATGTTTGCGGCGGCCTTGGCAAAGCCCTCATTCACGGCAGCGCCGTCAATGATCAGCGTGCGCTTCCAGCCGAGCGATTTGATCTGCTTGGCCAGGGCGCCTGTCTTGCCATCGGATTCGGCGCTCTCGATGATGATGAGCGAGCCTTCCTTGAGCTTTGCCGACAGGGCGTGCTTGAGACCCAGCGCACGAACCTTCTTGGGCAGTTCGTGTGCGTGGCTGCGCGGTGTCGGGCCCTTGTAGATGCCACCCGAACGGAAGATCGGTGCCTTGCGCGAACCGTGGCGTGCGCCGCCGGTGCCCTTCTGGCGATAGATCTTCTTGGTCGAGTAGGACACTTCGGAGCGGCCCAGTGTCGAGTGCGTACCGGCCTGCGCCTTGTTGCGCTGCCAGCGGACCACACGGTGCAGGATGTCGGCGCGGGGTTCGAGACCAAAGATCTCGTCGCCCAGCTCGACCGACCCGGCAGTCGCGCCGTCCAGTTTGATCACGTCGAGTTTCATTCGTCGCCTTCCTTCTTCTCGGATGCTGCTGCGTCGTCACCCTTGTCCGCTTCGATCGAGGCTTCTGCCTCTTTCAGAGCGGCGGCTTCTGCGGCGGCGGCTGCTTCGGCTGCTGCTGCCTCGGCGGCGGCGGCTTCTGCTGCGGCTGCTGCGGCGGCTTCTTCGGCCATCTTCTTGGCTTCTTCAGCGGCGGAACGCAGGCCGGCGGGCAGGATCACATTCTCGGGCGTCGGCTTCTTCACCGCGTCCTTGATTGTCACCCAGCCACCCTTGGAGCCCGGAACCGCGCCCTTGATCATGATGATGCCACGCTCGGCATCGGTCTTGACCACTTGCAGGTTCTGGGTTGTCACCTTGGCGGCACCCATGTGACCGGCCATCTTCTTGCCTTTGAAGACCTTGCCCGGATCCTGACACTGACCGGTCGAGCCGTGCGAACGGTGGCTGACCGACACACCGTGCGACGCGCGAAGGCCGCCGAAGTTGTGCCGCTTCATGGCACCGGCAAAACCCTTACCGATGGAGGTGCCCGAAACGTCCACGAACTGACCTTCAAAGTAATGGTCGGCCGTGATCTCTTCGCCGACGGCGATGAGGTTCTCGGGGGCGACGCGGAACTCGGCGACCTTGCGCTTGGGTTCCACCTTGGCAACGGCAAAGTGGCCGCGCATCGCCTGGCTTACGTTCTTGGCCTTGATCGTGCCGGTGCCCAGCTGAACAGCCGAGTAACCGTGTGCGTCAGCGGTACGCTGCGCCACGACCTGAAGGTTGTCGACATGAAGAACGGTCACAGGGATCTGCTTGCCGTCTTCCATGAAAAGCCGGGTCATGCCGACTTTCTTTGCTATGATTCCAGAGCGCATGTCTGATCTGCCCCCTTAAACCTTGATCTCGACATCCACACCAGCGGCGAGGTCGAGCTTCATTAGCGCGTCCACGGTCTGGGGGGTCGGATCGACGATGTCCAACAGACGCTTGTGCGTCCGGATTTCGAACTGATCGCGGGATTTCTTGTTCACGTGGGGTCCACGCAGAACGGTGAATTTCTCGATCTTGTTCGGCAGCGGGATGGGCCCGCGCACAGCGGCACCGGTCCGCTTGGCTGTGTTGACGATTTCCTGCGTGCTGGCATCCAGGACGCGGTAGTCGAAAGCCTTGAGCCGAATGCGAATGTTCTGGCTTTGCATATTCTTGGCCTTTCGCGGCGTTTGAGTTGAGAGGAGGGGGCAGGAACACCCTGCCCCCTCTTCGAACCCGGGTGGCTGACCCGAGGGACAGCCGAATTGTCACGGTCGAACCGGCGTCCCTTGCGGGTCGCCGGGGGGTGCCTTGCGGCGCCTTACTCGAGGACTTTGGAAACCACGCCCGAGCCGAC
>NZ_VOJI01000025.1 GCF_007923445.1 Puniceibacterium confluentis
GTGTCGCGCTGAGTTCGACGACCAGCTTTCAATGTTTCCAAACACTTACGAAGGGGGTGCATAATGAGCAACCAACGGTCTGGGGCCTGATGGCGCGTTCGACGATGTTGGAGTCGAGCTCGATACGGCCGTCCGTCAGGAAACGCGCGAAGATGTCGCGACGGGTCATGGCATAACGCAGCGCTTCGGCCAGCTTTGACTTGCCCAAGATGCGCGGCAAGGTTTGCTGCCAGAGCGTGAACAGCTCTGAAATGATCGGAGCCGAGACAGCCTGCCGTGCGGCAACGCGAGCTTCAGGGCTTCGACCTCGCACCTCTGCCTCAAGCTTCCAGAGATCGACCGTGGTGGTGGCGACCTGCGAGTCTCCGGCGGCATGAAGTTCATAGAACCGCCGCCGGGAATGGGCCCAGCATCCCGCCAGTCGCGGGCTGTCATTGCCTCCGTCCTTGCGCGCGAGCTTGTTGTAGGCGGCATAGCCGTCCACCTGTAGTATGCCGCGATAGCCCCCGAGATGCCGCCGCACACAGTCGCCGGACCGACTGTCCTCAAAGCGATAGGCCACCATGGGTGGACCACTTCCACCGAAGGTGCTGTCATCGCGGGCATAGGCCCAGAGCCAGGCTTTCTTCGTGCTGCCGGTGCCGGGGGCAAGGGTCGGCAGGTTGGTCTCATCCGCAAAAACCCTGTCGCCTTTTAGGATCTCGCTCAGGACATGGTCCGCGAGGATATCCAGCTCAAAGCCTGTCCGGCCCATCCACTGCGCCATCAGCCGTCGGTCGAGATCTACGCCATCACGGGCATAGATCCCCTCCTGGCGATAGAGCGGCAAGCCATCGGCGTATTTCGAGACCGCGATCTGCGCCAGCAGCGCCTCCGTCGGCAGGCCGCTCTCGATGATATGCGCCGGTGCCGAAGCCTGGATGACACCGTCCCAGCCTTTGAACGCATATTTGGGACGGCGCGTGACGATCACCCGGAATTTTGCCGGGATCACATCCAGCCGTTCGGAGGTATCCTCGCCGATCAGCACCTTCTGCTTGCCGACATGTTCGGGCAGATCCTCAGGCTCGATCACCACTTCAACGCGCTCGAGATGCGGCGGAAAGCCCTTGCGTGGCCTGGACGCCCGCTTCTGCTGTGAGGCGTGGCCCGTGCCGACCTGCGCCCGCAGCGCAGAGATACCCGTCTCCGCTAGGTCAAGATACTGCTTGACAGAGCTCACGGCTTCGGTCATTTTGTCGCAAATACCAATATTGGTATTTATGATGCCAAATATGGAATGACGATGGATCCGACTGAGCGAACATTGCAAGTGCTGGAGTACATCATGGCCGCGGGGCCAGGACCGGTGAAGCAGGTCGACATTGCACGCCACTGCGGGTTGTCGCCCTCCACGCTGAACCGGATCGTCAAGTCCCTGTCGGATTGGGGCTACCTGTTCAGAACCAGCGAAAAGTACTGTGTGCGCAACTTCCGGCTCGAGCGGAACGTGCCGATGTCGCAGACCTACCTCGCCATGCTCGACAGCACGATGCGAGACCTTTCCAGCCGTCTGGGTGTCGCGGCCGAGGTGATCGTGGTCGCCGGGCATGAGCTTTTGTGGCACTCGAAGGCAGAACACCCTGACCCGGAGGTGGTCATCCGCGCAGGGGTCGGGTTTCGCCGCTCGCTATATGAACTAGACGTGCTGTCGCAATTGTACCTGAGCCGGTTGGACTGGAGCGACATCCAAGCGCGGTTCTTTACCGATGGCTTCTTCGAAACCCTTCGCAGGCCCGGCCAACCGACGCGCTGGCTGCCCGAGGCCAAGGTCCGCGCCGCGCTGGACAAAATGCGTTCGGAGGTGTTCGCCGCGGATACCGTGGGCAATCACGTCGGCATTCGCCGCTTTGCTACAGTGGTCGAAGACCCGAAAGGCAAGTTCCTGCACCTGCTGGCGCTGGCCGAACCGGACGACCGGCCGGACGACCAGATGGAGAAATACCGCGACGCGCTGCTGAATGTGCGGTCAGACCTGTCCGACCTTGCCCACGCCGAAAGCGCAGCCAACCGGCTTGTGCCAAAGCACCACGCCCTGCCGCTTCGTGGAGGATGATGGCAGCGACGGGACGATTTTTTTACTGGGAGGAACCATGAAACATCCAAGAGCTTCGATCTCTTCCGGGCGTGTCCTTGCATGACCTGGAAACACCTGAACAGCCTCATGTCCGTACTGCTGATTATGGGCGGGATTGGCTATACGCTGAACCTCAATCACAGCGCGTCGCAAGCGATCTTTTTCTCAGGGTCCGGCGTCGGGCCGACCTACTTTCCCAATGCCCTGACCGGCATCCTCGTCCTGTTGTGCATCGTCACCCTGATCCGCAATTTTCGGGACAAGAGCCCGGAGAACACCGCCATGGTCACGACCGAAAACTTCGGCTACATCCTGGCGACGCTGGCCCTTGCCATCGCATTCATCGCGAGCTGGCAGGTCTTTGGATACTTCTACCTGAATGTCTTCGTCCTCCTGACCGTTTTGCTGACGATCTACCGGATCGAATTCGGCATCAGGAACAGTTCGCTCGTGGCCGTGGTGACGTCGGTTTTCTTGACCGGGTTTCTCTTCGCCCTGTTCGGGAAAATCCTCGAGATTTCTTTCTGAGGGAATGGAAAGATAAATGGAAAACCTGGCTCAAGACCTTCTCAATCTCTTCACCCTCACCAACATGCTGTGCATCCTGCTGGGCACGGTCGTGGGCATGGTGTTCGGCGCCCTGCCCGGGCTGGGCACGGTCATCGCGGTGGCGCTGCTGTTACCGGTGACCTTCACGCTGCCGCCGCTGGCCGGCATCCTGATGCTGCTGGCCACCTACCAGGCCGGTGAATACGGCGGTTCGATCTCGGCCATTCTGCTGGGCGTGCCGGGCACGCCGCAGGCGGCGGCCACGGTCATAGACGGCCATCCGATGGCGGCGAACGACTCGCCAGGCAAGGCGCTGAGCTATTCGCTGGTGTCGTCGAGCATCGGCGGTATCTTTGGCGGGCTGGTGCTGATCTTCGTTTCGGTGCCTCTGGCTCGGTTCGCGCTGAACTTCGGCAGCCCCGAGTATTTCTTGCTGGGCGTCATCGGGTTGATGGCCGTCGGGCTGCTCAGCGGGCGGGACAAGATCAAGAGCATGATCTCGGTCGTGCTGGGCTTGATGGCTGGCACCGTGGGCGTCGACACGCTCACCGGCGTCAACCGCGCGACCTTCGGCCAGCCGGAACTTATGGACGGCGTCAACCTTGTGGCCTTTCTGGTCGGCATGTTCGCGATTTCCGAACTGTTCATCATGATCAGCAAGGGGCTGAATGTCCGGTATGAGGCAGACCGCGGGACGTTGAAGACCGGCCTGACTTGGAAAGAGATCAAGGGAATCGGCAGGTCCACCACGATCGGATCGCTGATCGGGGCGGGCACGGGCATCCTGCCGGGCATCGGTGGCGGGGCGTCGTGCTGGTTTGCCTATGCGGTGGTCAGCAAGACGTCCAAAACCCCCGAAGCCTTCGGTAAAGGCAGCGCCGAAGGCATTGCCGCGCCTGAATCGTCGAACAACGCCTCGGCGGGCGGTGCGCTGGTGCCCTTCCTTGCGCTCGGCATCCCCGGCTCGGCCGCGGTGGCCATCATCATGGGTGCGTTCATCATGCACGGCATCCAGCCGGGGCCGAACGTGTTCACCGCCGAGAGGGACCTGGTCTACGGCATCTTCTACGGCTTCATCGTGACGACTGTGGCCATGTATCTGATCGGTCGTCTGCTGACGCCGATGTTCGCAAGGGTGTTGGTGATCCCGAATTCCTTCCTGGTGGCGACGGTCCTCGTGCTGTGCCTGATCGGCATCTATGCGTCCAAGGGCGCCTTTTTTGACCTGTGGCTGGCGCTTGGAATCGGGGTGGCATTCTACATTCTGAAGCGGCTGGAATACTCGGTGTCGTCGGTGATCATCGCCTATGTTCTGGCGCCGATCATCGAAGAGAATTTCCGGCGGTCCCTGACACTTTCCAACGGCAGCTACGACATTTTCTTTTCCAGCGTCTATTCGATCGCGCTGGTGCTTATGGTCGTCGCCGCAGTCGGTGCCGCGATTTACGGCGAACTCAACCGAAGACGAAACCAACCGGACGCCGAACCCACGGATTACGGCGTCAAATGACATGAAGAAGGAGGAGCCACGAATTGGCCGACACCGTATCGGCTGATGCGACTACATCCGCAACACCGCCGTCCTTTTCGGGAGTTGAGAAATTGGACGTGCTCCGAAGACCAGATCAAAAAAGGGAGAAGAACCTCATGTTTACGTTTCTGACAAAGACCGCCGCGGTCACGATGGCGCTGGCCTCGCTGGTCCTGGCGACCAGCCCGACCGAGGGCGCAGCCCAAGGCTACCCGGAAAAACCGATCACCTGGATCGTGCCGGATGGAGCCGGCGGCGGCCTCGATACCATCGTGCGGACGATCTACCCATACGTGGAAAAGAACCTGCCGAACGACGCGACCTTCGTGCTCAAGAACCTGCCGGGGGCGACCCAGACCATCGCGGTCTCCGAGGTCTTCAATTCCGCGCCGGATGGCTACACCATTGGCCAGGCGTCCGTGGCGCCGCTGACGATCATGCCGCACCTGGGCAAAACCAGCTACTCAGGTTACGAGGACTTCGAACTGATCGCGAACGTGTTCGACGCGGCGCATTACATCGTGGTGCCGGGCGACTCGCCGTTCCAGTCGCTCGACGACCTGCTGGCGCATGCCAAGGAAAATCCCGGCGCGGTGAAAGTTGGCGTCGATGGCGTCTTCAATGTCCAGCACCTGCCCCTCTTGAACCTTGAGCAATCTGCCGGGGTAGATTTGAACGAGATCACGTACAAAAGCAGCGCAGAATCCAAGAAGGCGCTGCTGGGGGGCGAGATCGAAGCGGCGATCATGCCGTCGCACATCATCATCTCCGAGTATGAAAGCGGCACGCTTCGGCCCATCGTCGACGTGATGGAAGTGAAGCCCGATTACTTCGCAGACATCCCGTCGCTGAAGGACCTGGGCTACACCCCCAGCCAGCTGTTCGTCGGCGTCATCGCGCCCAAAGGTACGCCGCAGGACATCCAGGATACCCTGTCGGCCGCCATCGAGGCCGCGTTGCAGGATCCTGAACTGCTCGAAGCCCTGGCCAAGCGGAAGATCATGGTCAACTTCAACGATTCCGCAGCTTACAAGGCCCGGATGGAGGCCTTGGATGTGGTCAACAAAGGCATCCTGACCGACCTCGGCGTGCTGAAGTAAGCCGCCCCGAGCCATTGGCTCGGAGCGTTCCGGGCCAATGCGCCAATCCCGAAAGTCAAACCGAGGTTCCTGACCCCATGAGCGACCAGAGCAAGCCCAATTTCCTGTGGATTTGTACCGACCAACAGCGGTTCGATACGATCCGGGGACTCGGGAACGAGCATATCAACACCCCCAATCTGGACAGGCTGCTTGGCGAGGGCGTCTCTTTCGACCGGACCTATTGTCAAAGCCCGGTTTGCACGCCCAGCCGGGCGAGTTTCCTGACCGGCCGTTACCCGCGGACCACGCGGACCACGCGCAACGGCAACGACCATTTCCCGGACGACGAAATCCTCGTGCCCCATATCCTGTCCGAGAACGGCTATACCTGCGGGCTGATCGGGAAGTTGCACCTTTCCGCTGCGGATGGGCGGACTGAGGTTCTGCCCAAGCTCCACGGCTATGACATGGTCAAATGGAGCCACGGGCCAAGGGACGGCTGGGGCGACGACAATGCCTATCAGGCCTGGCTGCGGTCGCAGGGCGTGTCCTGGGAGACCGATTACCACGGCAAGAACGGCGGTATCCGCCCGGAACATCACCAGACGACCTGGTGCGCCAACGAAGCGATAGACTTCATGGATCGCCACGCGGACCGCCCCTGGATGCTCAGCATCAACATCTTCGACCCGCACCACCCGTTCGATCCACCAGAGGAGTACAAGAAGAAGTACCCCGCCGAGGACATGCCGCTGCCCAAGTGGAAAGAGGGCGAGTTGGACAACAAGCCACTGATCCAGCGTCAGGATTATGAACACGGCGGACAAAGCGGGTTGGGCCCAAGCTGCAAGTCGCTGAGTGACCGGGAGAAGCAGGAGTATGTTTCCGACTTCTACGCGATGGTCGATCTGATCGACGCGCAGGTCGGCCGCATGATCGATCATCTCGACGCAACCGGCATGCGGGACAACACCATCATCGTCTTCCACAGCGACCATGGCGAAATGCTGGGCGACCATGGGTTGATCCTGAAGGGCGGCCATTTCTACGAGGAACTGGTGCACGTGCCGCTGATCGTCTCTTGCCCTGCCCGGCTGATGACAGAGGTGCGCAGTCACGCCCTGGTCGAACTGGTCGATTTGGCGCCGACGATCTTGGACCTTGCCGGGATCGGCGTTCCGTTCACCATGCAGGGGCAGAGCCTGGCGGATATTTTGCGGGGCAAGGCCGATCCGGACAAGCACAAGCCATCCGTCTACTGCGAGTACTACGACGCGCTGCCCGCAGCCCACAAAGGCGTGTTTGCCACGATGTATTTCGACGGGCGCTACAAGCTGGTGGTCTTTCACGGGCAAGAAATCGGCGAATTCTACGATCACGAAACTGACCCGGATGAGTTTGACAACAGATGGGAGGATCCATCCTGCAAGGCTCTGAAATGCGAATTGATACTCGCGAATTTCGCGCAAAGCGTGGCCACAGTCGATCCGGTGCAGATCGTCGGCAATTTCTGACCTCCAACCGGGACATCGGGCACCGGCTGACAGGTGCCGCAAGAGGATAATCCAACATGAGTGACCGCCCCAATATCGTCTTCATCCTGACCGACCAGCAGCGCTACGACACCATCGCGGCACTCGGTTTTGACCATGTCGACACGCCCAATCTCGACCGGCTGGTGAACGAAGGGACGACCTTTGACCGAATGTACGTCTCCTCTCCGTCCTGCAGCCCGTCGCGCGCCTCGCTGTTCACCGGAACATATCCGCACACCAACGGCGTGTTCCGCAACGACGAGACGTGGAACTACAGTTGGGTGGGCGATCTGAACAAAGCCGGCTATCGCTGTGTAAATGTCGGCAAGATGCACACCTGGCCGGTCGAAGGTGCATTCGGCTTTCATGAACGCCACGTGACCGAGAACAAGGACCGCGCGCACCCGAACCTGCCGTTTTACCTCGACAACTGGGACAAGGCGATCTGGTCGCGCGGGCTGGAGAAACCCAGCCGCCAGACCTACCGGCACCGCGAGGATTACAAGGAATGCCTGGGCGCCTTCACCTGGGAACTGCCCGAGGACCTGCACCCGGATGTCTTCGTGCCGCAGACCGCCTGCATGTGGATGGATCGCTACTCGGGCAAGGAGCCGTTCTTTCTGCAGATCGGCATCCCCGGGCCGCATCCGCCCTATGACCCGACGCAACGCTTCCTCGACAGATACGAGGGCCGCGAGATGCCCGCGCCGATCCGCGACTACGACCTCGACAGCCAGCCGACGCCGTTCCGGGAATTGCGCCGCAATCACCTCGAGGACGATCACGACGCGGTGGTGCACCTGAAGGAGCCGAGTGACGAACAGCTACAGCGCCAGCGGCAGCATTATTTTGCCAATGTCACCATGATCGACGAACAGGTTGGGCTGGTGATCGACGCGCTGGAACGGCGTGGCGTGCTGGAGAACACGATCCTGATATTCACCTCCGACCACGGCGATTGCCTGAACGATCACGGCCATTCGCAGAAATGGAACATGTACGAGCAATCGGTGCATGTCCCGGCCATCGTCTGGGGCCCCGGCATTCCCGCCGGTCAAAGGGTGTCCGACCTCGTGTCGCTGATGGATCTTGGGCCGACGATCCTTGAGCTTTGCGGTGTCGCGCCGCCGGACTGGATGGAGGCACAATCGCTCTGCCCCTATTTCGGAGACACGCCGCCCCCCCGGCGCGACACCGTCTTCGCCGAACATGCGCGCGATGCGATCCTGACGGAAACGGAATTCGTGTCGATGGTCATGGTCGACAATTGGAAGCTGGTGCATTTTGTCGATACCGACGAGGGTCAGCTTTTCGATCTCTCGACCGATCCGGGCGAGCGGGTAAATCGCTGGGACGATCCGGACTGCGCGGGCAGGAAAACCGAGCTGATCGGGCGGCTTCTCGACTGGCGGATTAGAAGCGACTTGCGCACGCAGAAGTTCCAGAACGTGCTTGCCCGGTCGATGCCGGTATAAGACCGCCCCTGGGTCACCGGCCCGGCCAGCGGGCGGCTCCCCCCATCCATCCTCCCGGGTGTGGGGGAGCCTGGCATTGAAATTCGGCGGGGCCCGCCGTCGCTGTTAATGTGCGCTGTTCCTTGGCCTTGGCCTGAGGGGGCAGAGCCGATGTCGCACTTTCACCCAGGTGACCTAAACCATGCCCAACAAGCACCAGTTGATCGAGGCTTTCAGCCCCCGTCGGCCCTGGTTCGCGCAGGTCAGCCGCGACACGGTGAAAGACGATTTGATCGCCGGGCTGACCAATGCCGCGATTGTCCTGCCGCAGGGCGTGGCCTTCGCCGTCATCGCCGGGCTGCCACCGGAATACGGGCTCTATACCGCGATGATTACCCCCGTGATCGCCGCGATCTGGGGGACATCGATGGTCATGGTGTCCGGCCCGACGACGGCGATTTCCGCAGTCATGTTCGCGACGCTCGCCGAACTGGCGCCCCCCGGTACGCCGATCTATATCCAGTTCGCGCTGACGCTGACGATCATCGCCGGGCTGTTCCAGTTGCTGGCTGGTGTGTTCCGGCTGGGAGGTCTGATCTCCTTCATCTCGCATTCCGTGATGGTCGGATTTACGGCGGCCGCCGCGCTGTTAATCGGGGCATCTCAGCTTGGCGGCGCGCTCGGCATCGACGTTGAAAGCGGCGGCGGTGTGATCGAGCGCATTGCCAGGATTCTAGAGCATCGCGAAGGCTTTCAGCCGCTGGCCCTGCTCCTCGCGGCCTCCACTCTGGCGACCATCGTGATTACCCAGAAACTGAGCCGCAGGATCCCCGCCTATCTGGTGGCATTGTTGGTCGGCGTGGCGGTGGGCGAAATCCTGGGCGCCCGCGACGCGGGCATCGAGATGTTCGACAAGTTGCCCTCGCTTGTTCCGGCCTTTGGCGCCCCGTCGGTGGCCTTCTCGGATCTGCCCGCGCTTCTGCCCGGCGCGGCGTCGATCGGCTTTGTCGGGCTTCTGGAGGCGATCAGTATCGGGCGCGCCTTTGCCATGCGTCGGCGCGAGCGATACGACGCCAACCAGGAGATCATCGGTCAGGGCCTCTCGAACGTGGTCGCGGGGTTCTTTCAGGCCTATGCCGGGTCCGGATCCTTTACCCGGTCGGCAATGAATGCCGAATCCGGGGCCAAGACGCCCCTGTCCGCGGTCTTCGCCGCCGGATGGCTGCTGGCTTTGCTGTTCGTTGTGGCCCCATTTGTCGACCATATCCCGAAGCCAGCCATGGCCGGGATCATCATTTACGTGGCGTGGCGGCTGATCAGTTTCCGCGAAATCCGCCACATCATCCGAAGCAGCCGAAGCGAGACGCTGATCCTGTTTCTGACCTTTCTCGCCGGCATCACCACGGAGCTTGAGAACGCGATTTTCGTCGGCGTCGTCACCTCGCTGGCCGTATTTCTTTACCGGAGTTCGCACCCGCACCTCGCCGTGCTTGCCCCGATCGAACGTCACGGGCGGCGGCAATTGCGTGGCGCCGTGTTCCACGATCTGAAGCCATGCCCGCAGGTGTGCATTCTCAGGTTGGATGGCCCGCTGTTTTTCGGCTCGGTCGACCATGTGGAGAGCGAATTTCGGCGGTTCGAGGCGATGTACCCGGGCCCGCGTTTCAAGATCCTCGTGCTGAAGGGGCTGGGCAAGATCGACTTGTCCGGGGTCGGCCTTCTGGTCGACGAAATTGCCAAGGCCCGGAAAGCCGGCGGCGATTTTCATCTGGTCGTTCCGTTCAAGGAGACGGTGGACGCGCTGGAGCGGATGAACCTGTTCGAAGCCCTGGAGAAACGAAATCTCCACCCCAACAAGAGCGAAGCGATCCAGGCGGCGACGGAACAATTCGACGATGATGTATGTCGGAATTGCACGATCCGGGCGTTCGTCGAATGCGCTGGCAAGCCCGCGCCGCCGGGTATCGCGCCGCAGAAGGATGCACCGCAACGCGAAGGATCCTGGTGAGGGCGAGCCGTCTCGCTGGGTGGCCACCCCAGGTCCACACTTGCGTCCGGGGACGGCCCGTTCAGGCGTCACCGGCGACGCGGAATCCGCTGTTGCCGGCCGAGCCGCTCGGGTCGTTGCGGGTCCTGGAGTGCACGTGATAGCGGTCGCAATAGCTGATATGGCAGAGGTATGACCCGCCCCTCTGAATGCGTTCCGTTCCGGTCTCGGGCCCGGTCGGATCGTGCACCGCAAGGCGTTTCGGATCGGGGCGCGGACCGTAGTAGTCCTGCACCCACTCCCAGACGTTGCCAGTCATGTCGTACAGGCCGTAGCCATTGGGCGGATAGCTGCCCACCGGTGCGGTGCCAACCCAGCCGTCTTCTGCCGTGTTGATAGCTGGAAACTCGCCCTGCCATGTATTCATCGCGTGTACTCCGCCGGGCATCATCTCGTTGCCCCACGGGAACTTCTTCCTGGCCAGCCCGCCACGTGCGGCAAACTCCCACTCCGCCTCCCTGGGCAAACGCAATCCGGCCCAGCGACAATAGGCAAACGCGTCATACCAGGCGATCTGCACAACCGGATGGTCTGGCCGATCCTGCCAGTCGCTTCGCGGCCCTCCAGGAGCGCTCCAGCAAGCCCCATCCACCCGCCGCCACCAGGGCGCGGGCCCGGCATAGTCGGGATACTTCGCCAGGTCGTCGAGAAACAGGTGAAAGACATAGCTCCATCCCTCCTGCTCGGCGACCGTGCGGTATCCGGTTGAATCGACGAAAGCGGCATATTCGACGTTGGTGACGGCGTGGGGCGCAATGCGAAACGGCGACACCCGGACGCGGCGGCGGGGGCTGTCGAGGTCGTCGGGAAAGCTGGACCGGCGTGCGCCCATGTCGAAGAAACCACCCTCGATCGACTCCAGCCGGTCGCGCAATGCGGAACGGATATCGGGCGGCGCCTCGGGGACCTCGCTCGCGGCGCCCTCGAACCTCGCGTCGAAGTCGTCCGCCTTGGGGTTGGAACCCGGTGCGCAACAGCTGGGCTTGTCATCGTGCATATTCGGGGACACTCTTTCTCTCAACCCTGTATCTGGCATCCTTGCTGCTCCCAAGAAAAGGGCCATCGCTTTCTGGTTAATGAGCAACCATCTTAATCCGCTCGCGACTGATTGGCACCATGTTATTCGAGCAGAATTGCCGGAAAGTGTCTCGTCGTACCTTTAAGTTAGGTGGTCAGAGGGCAATGCAGCTGGCAGGGCAAATTCGCAGACAGAACACGAATGTGAGAGCGCGATCGGCCCACAGGAGACATTGGCCGCCAACTTGGGTGCCGCGGTGCGACATCACCAGACCGGTCTTTCGCGGCATTACAAAAGCTAAGCTAACGCGAATACGCTCAATGAGGCGCGAAAGCGGGGCGTTGTCTAACCTGCACGCGCTTTTTTACAGCGTCTTTGCCAAGGCCTTCCCTTTCGAGACGTTCGGAAAAACCCATCGATTTACGCGGTACAAAACCCGCTCGAAACGCTAACCGCCTCTTGGCCGAAAGCGAGCCTTTCGTTGCCTTCGTCTGAAATGACAACCCTCCTGGCTGCCAACCCGATAGCGGCCTGGGCCGTTCAAGCCGATGGTTCCGCGCCCGGTTTGTCAGCACATTCGTTGAAACACCGAATTTCGCAACCGGCGCAGATTGGGTCGGACGACCGGGCGACAGCCGGTCGGATGGCATCCGACTTGTGCGGATGCACATTGTTTGGTCCCAGCTCGTCCAGACAGTGCAGCCGTTTGAGCACGTTCAGAACGCTCGGATTGGCGGCGATCAAGTGAAGGTCGTTGCCGTGCGCCCGCGCCCGACGCGCCTCGGATAGGATGAAGTCGGCACCGGAAAGGTCGATCTTGCCGACGCCCTTGAGGTTCAGGATGCAGGTCTTCAGGCCGTCCTTTTCTTCCATCCGGCGGAATTCGCGCTCCACATGTTCGATCGAAGCAAAGAACAGCGGTCCTTCGATGCGCACGAACCGGATTTGCGGGCATTGCGGCAGGTTGAAGGACTCGGCATTCATGAATACCCGGCGGCCGTTCACTTCTGTCGGCGCGCCAACCGCGACCAGCGGATGCGCGCTCTTGTTGAGAAAGATCGACAACGAGGCGACAACGCCGACGAGGATCGCGAAATCGAGCCCCGACAGGATGCCGGTCAGGAAGGTGGCGGCGAGGATGAAGGTCTCGGAACCGCTGGTCGCGACGATGTGGCGGATCTCGGCGATGGTGATCAGCCGCCAGGCGACGTAGAGGATGATCGCCGCCATTGCGGGCACCGGCACGAACCGCACGAAAGGCGCAAGCAGCAGCAGCAGAACCACAAGGAACCCGGCGGCAAAGACTGCCGACAATGGCGAGGCCGCGCCGCTTTCCGCGTTCAGGCCGGAGCGAGTGAAGGAGCCGGACCCCGCGTAGCAGTGAAAGAAGCTGCCGGCGAGGTTGGAGAGACCTTGCCCAACCATTTCCTGATTGCTGTCGTAGGTCTCGCCGCGCCGTATGGCGAAGGATTTGCCGATCGAGATTGCCTCGAGCAGACCGACGCACGCCACGGCGGCGGCAGCGGGCAGCAGCGCGCCGATGGTGCCTATCGACAGGTCCGGTGCCTCGAACGACGGCAACACCGCATCGAGTGGCGCGAACATCGCCACTTCGGCGTCAAGCAGGACGGCGGCGAGCGAGCCGGCCACCAGCGCGATGATGTAGCCCGGCAGGCGGCGGCTGATGCGGAAGGAGGCGATCAGGCTGGCGAGCGTCACCGCCGAGATGATCATCGCGTCGATGTTCAATGTTCCTGCTTCCGCCACGATCCGCGACAGGCGATGCAGCACACCGCCCTCGCCGCCCGCGAGACCCAGCGCCGGACCGAGTTGCGACACCGCGATCAGGACCGACGCGGCGGCGGTGAAGCCGACGATGACCGAATGCGAGATGAAGGCGATCAGCCCGCCCAGCCCCGCCATCCCGGCCGCGAGTTGCAGCACGCCGACGAGGAAGGTCAGCACCAGCGCCAGCGCGATATAGGTCTCGCTGCCGGGCACGGCCAAGCCGCTCAGCGAGGCAAAAAGCACCGCAGAAATCGCCGTGGTCGGCCCCGAGACCATGACGCGCGACGACCCCCAGAGGGCGGCGACGATGGTCACGATGATCGCAGTGAACAGCCCGTACTCCGGCGGCAACCCGGCGATGATGGCAAAGGCCACGCCTTGCGGCAGCACGATGGTGGCGCCCGTCAACCCGGCAAGCGCGTCCGCTTTCCACGACGTTGGCGACTGGTCACGCAACCACGGCCTGACAGGTGACAGGCGTTTGAGGACCGTGCTGGTCCGGGCCATCGGGTCAGGGGGCCTTGTCGGATTTCGTGTCGCAGCCTGCTCTAGTCCCGAGAACCTCGCGCAACTCGGCCTCGTTGCGATAGCCGATCAGGATGCCGGCCTTGGCTTCCCCCAGGCTGGGATCGCGTGCGGCAATCCAGGCATCCGACCGGGTGGTGCGCTGCGATGTACGGCGCGCCCAGACAAACAACAGCTTTTCCATGCGGGCGCATTCCTCCGCATGTGCCGGATCGGCACCGAGGTCGGTCAGTTCGTCAGGGTCGTTTTGCAGATCAAACAGCATCGGGCGGAACCCTTCGGCAAAGATGTACTTCCAGCGCCCATCGAACAGCATGGTCAGCTTGGCGTCTTTGACCTCCACACCCAGTCGCCGCCGGACGTCGCGCATGGAATAGTCGTATTCCGAGACCGCCACGTCACGCAGCTTGTCAGTCTGCCCGTGCATCAGCGGCAGCAGCGAATGCCCTTCGATGATGTGTGGCACTGCCTCGCCGCCGAAATAGTCGAGGATCGTCGGCACGACGTCGATGGCCTCGACCAGCGCGGAGGATGTCTGCCCGCGGGTTGCATCGGCCTCTGCACGCGGGTCGACGACGATCAGCGGGATGCGGGCCGAGGCGTCGTGAAACAGTTCCTTCTCGCCCATCCAGTGATCGCCGAGGTAATCGCCGTGATCGGACGTGAAGACGATCATCGTCTCCTCGGTCAGACCCTGCTCGTCAAGGAACGCCATCAACCGGCCCATCTGGTCGTCGATCTGCTTGATCAGCCCCATATAGGCGGTCAGCACGCGGGTCCGGGTGCCATCGTCGCAGAAGGCGCGGCTCACGCGTTCCTCCATGAAGGCGCCATAGACGGGATGGGGGGTGTCGCGCTCCGCCTCGCTGCGCACCGGGTCGAGATGCGTCTCCGGGCCGTACATGTCGTGATAGGGCGCGGGCACGATATAGGGCCAGTGCGGCTTGATATAGCTCAGGTGCAGGCACCAGGGCGTGTCGCCGGCTTCGCGGATGAAGTCCATCGCACGGGAGGTGATATAGGGCGTCTCGCTTTCCTCATCGGCGGCGCGCGCGGGTTTGTCCGCGTTGTCCATGAACCAGCCGCTGAGAATGTTGCCGTCCACGTCCTCGGCGCTGTTGGCCACTGTCTCCCACGGGTTTTCATCGGGCCAGCCGCGGTTCTTCATGAACTGGTCATAAGCCGTGTTGCGCGGATAGCGTGGTCCGTCGGGGTGCAGCCCGTCCTCGCGCTCGTAGGGCTCGAAGCCGCATTCCGACACAAGCGCGCCGATCTTGCTGTCCGGTGACAGGCCCAGTCGCTTCATCCCCTCGACATCGGCGGTCATGTGGGTCTTGCCGCAAAGGGCCGTGCGCACACCCAGCGTGCGCAGATGGTCGCCCAGGGTCATCTCTCCCACCTTGAGCGGGATGCCGTTCCAGGTGGAGCCGTGCGAGGCGACGTAGCGCCCGGTGTAGAAGGACATCCGCGATGGGCCACAGATCGGCGATTGCACATAGGCACGGTCAAACAGCACCCCGCGAGCCGCAAGGGCGTCGATATTCAGCGTATGCAGATGCGGATGCCCGGTGCAGGACAGATAGTCCCAACGCAGCTGATCGCACATGATGAATAGAACGTTCTTGGTCATGACCGGGGCCCACCTGATAGTCGGACCGGGGCGCTGCCGCCCCGGCCATTTGCCTGTTTACCCGCGTGCGACGTCGGGGATCGTGACGCCAAGCTCTTCGAGCGCGCGCAGCGCGCCGGGGTGCAGCGGCATGTTGAGATCCGCCACCGCGCCCTCCGGCGTGATCGCCTTGAGCCAGGGTGCGCCTTCACGCATTTCGGCCACGCCTTCGAAGAAGGTCTTGGTCATGTCGTAGATCATTTCCTCATCAGCGGTTTCGCTCGTGACGATGCCGACAGTGACGCGCAGGGTGGTCGTGTCCTCGTCGTTGACCTGGTTGTCGCCGTAGACTCCCGCTGGAAGCGTGCCGAGGCCGAAGCCGGGGCGGTTGGCCAGCGCCTTGACCGCGTCGGTCTCCAGCTGGTCGGCGGGAATGCCGAGGAAGCGGATCGGGTTGGTCACCGCGATCTGGGTCAGCACCGGGCTGGGCGCGTTGGTCGGGTTGCAATAGATGTCGAGGTTGCCGTCCTGGAAAGACGCCGCGGCGGCATCCCATCCCAGTTTCACTGCTTCGTAATCTTCGTCGGCCTTCAAGCCGGTGATAGCCTCGAACAGGCGCACCATCGTCGCATAGGCAGCACTGCCCGGAGGTCCAAGAAAGACCCGTTTGCCCTTGGCCTGATCCAGCGACGTGATGCCAGACGACTCGTAGACCGCGATGTGATAGACGCCCATCGGGAAGTTCAGCACGGTGCGAAGCTTCTTGGACAGTTTCGGCGCTTGGTCCATCTTCTCGAACATGGCACGCTGGTTCGCCATCAGCGCATGCAGCGCTGGCGAGGACATGCAGAAGGCAGTCTTGCCCATCGCCACTTCCAACACGTGGCGGGTGGCAGCGCCGGTGGCGTTGATCTGGATCTCGTAGTCCGGCAGTTCGCGGTTAATGATATTGGCAAAGGTGGTCATAACCAAATTCGGGCTGGTGCCCGGCCCCAGCGTCGACATGCGCAGCAATTCTTTGGCCAAAGCGGCGCGAGGCAGCATGGCCAGCGTCGTGGCGGCGGCGGTGCCGGCCAACAGGCTACGGCGATTGAGGGTGATGGTCTTCATGATTAGGTTCTCCTCATTGCTATCATGAAATTTGGTTCTTGACGTTCAGCTCCAGCCGGTCGACGTACATCAGCCCAACTGCGGCAGCGGCGGCGATCCACGAGACCAACGGTCCGAAGAAAATCAGCGCCACGGCCAGACCCAGCCCCACCGGTACCATGTAAGCCTTGCCCTTGCGCGGATAGCAGGCCCGCGAGATCAGGACGGTGGCGAGCAGGACAAAGAGGATCGCCTGCACCGACTCGGTCAAAGCAAACCCTGTCCCCAGCAACAGCGCCGGCTGATAGATGAAGGCAAACGGAATCACGAAGCCTGGCAGTGCCAGCCGAGAGGCTTCGAGGGCTGTGGCCATAGGGCTGGAGCCCGCGATCGGGGCAGCCGCAAAAGCGGCGAGCGCAACCGGCGGGGTAATCGCCGACAAGACGCCGAAATAGAGCACGAACATATGGGTGTGAATGATCGGCACGCCCAGCTTCTGCAGCGACGGGCCCATCACCAGCACGATGATCAGATAGGCCGGCACCGTGGGCATTCCCATGCCGAGCAGGAGGCAGGCAATGGCCATAAGGATCAGCGATATGATCAACTGGTCTTCAGCGAGGCTCGACAGCAGCGAGGCAAATCGCAGCCCCACGCCGGTCAGGTTCAGCACGCCGATGACGATACCCACGGCGCCGACAATGACGACAAGCTGCGCCGAGATCAGACCGGCGGAGCGGATGAATTTTATCCAGGCCGCCCCGTTGAACAGCAGGTCGGGTCGCACAGCAAAACCCAGCAGAGCGGCCAGCTCGACGCCGACAAATCCGGCATAAGCGGGCGACGAGCCGCCAACCATGGTCACGACGATGCCCGCGAGGGCGAGGACAAAGATGCCCACCTGCACCAGTTCGCGCCAGTTGAACGCGATCTTGGGGCGCGGTTCCTCGGCCAGGTCCATATTTCGGGCTGCGCTGGAAATGGCGACGAAGAGGCCGCCGTAGTACAGCAATGCGGGCACGGCGGCGGCGGCGCAGATCGTCAGATAGGGCACGCTGGTGACATCGGCCATGATGAAGGCCACGGCCCCCATGATCGGCGGCGTGATCTGGCCGCCGCTGGAGGCGGCGGACTCAACCGCCGCCGCGAACCGAGGCGAGAACCCGCGTTTCTTGATGAGCGGAATGGTGATGACCCCGGTGCCCACGACGTTGGCCACCGCAGAGCCCGAAATCGTCCCGAACAACCCGCTGGCGACCGTGGCCGCGGCGGCGGGGCCGGAGCGCATCCGCCCGGTGGCGGCCATGGCAAGCCGCACCAGCACGAGGTCGATGGCGAGCAGTTCCAGCAGCGCGCCGAAGACGATGAAGATCAGGATGGTCGAGACGACCGTTGCCATCGGACGCCCGAAGACGCCGTCGAAGGAATACCACAGCACGGTCATCAATTCTTCGGTCGAGATGCCCGCATGGCGCAGGAAGCCCGGCGCCATATGGCCAAAGGCGCCGTAGGCCAGCAGCAGACCTGCGACCACCGCCATGACCAGACCGACCGAGCGACGGGTCAGTTCGATCACGGCAATAAGCCCGAGAAACCCCATCCAAATATCTGTCGAGGTCAGAAAGTAGAGCCCGGTCTCAATCTCCTCGGCCGCGCGAAAGTACTGATAGACGCTGAGCGACAGGCCGAGGGCCACGACCACGAGAAGACCCCGGTCCAGAAGGCTGTCCGACCGGCCCACGGCAGACAGTATGATCAGCAGACCGCCCGCCAGCAGCATGCCGACCCGCAGGTAGGAATCCGAGAAGACGCCGAAGACCGACACATAGAAGACCACCCCGATAACCAAAAGCGACAGCCCGGTCACGACATGATCCAGATAGGCATTTCTTCTGTATTCCGACACGACATCCTCCCCGATGTAACGCCCGTCGCTCAGCCTCCGATTCCCTGGTCGAAGCGCGGGGTGCATTACAAAACGCTATCGCATCGCAGCCTATTTTGCGAAGGTGCGTTACACCAGGTGAAACGGAGAGGCAGGGTGAAACTGAACAGATCCATCGAACGGGGGCTGACGGTGCTCGAAGTCATCTACGCGTCGGGCGCCATTTCGCTTGCATCTCTTGCGGCCAACACAGGGTTGTCGAAGCCGACGTTGCTGCGGATCTGCGCAACGCTCGAAAGCCGCCGCTGGCTGACGCGCAGAAGCAGTGACGGATGCTATCAACTCGGCTCTGCCTTCCCGCAGGCTGGCGGTATGCCGGACTTGGTCGACAGGCTCGTGGCCGTCAGCAAGGAGGAAATCGTCCGGCTCTCCGAGGAAACCAGCTTGGGCGTCGATCTCGCTGCCGCGGTTGGCGGAGGGCGGACCGAGATTGTCGATACCACCCGGGTGTTCAAGAAGCATGCGGTCTATCCGGATGCGGTCGGGTTCCGCCCTTCGCCGATCCTGTCGGCCTTGGGCGGCGCCTTTCTTTCGGGCCTGACTGAATCGGACCGTGCTGCCGTGCTGAAGGACCTGGTGCCCCGCCTCCCGCGTGACGACGCGGCTGCCCTGCCGCAACTTCCAATAGTCCTGAAAGCTATTGACCGAAACGGATATGCCGCCCGGGCCGAAGGCCATTGGGGCCGAGCAGTCGATTATGGCGAACTTCCGGCAGCCATCGCGGTTCCCATCCTGGCTGGCGCGGAAGTGGTCGGCGCGGTCAACCTGGTCTGGAATGCCAGCGATCATACGGTCGAGGCGGTCGCGAAAAACCACCTGTCACGTCTTCAGGCGACAGCGAAAACCATCGGGCAGAGATACGCAGGGCTCGGCTGACGCCACGGTCTGTCAACCTGCACAGCGGCGATGGATACCGCGAAGCCGGTGATCTCCGACCTCGCACTGCACCCCGTTGACGGCTGTCAGGCGACTTCGGTGGTCAAGACCGATCACCCAGCTCAGGCAATACGGTCCCAACGCAAGGACCGAAACCGATACGGTAGCCGTCTCCCTGTGCATGACCGTGCAAAGCCAGTGTATCGCCGTCTTCGATGAAGGTGCGCGTCTCGCCCTCCTCTAGCGTGATCGGATCCTTGCCGCCCCATGTCATTTCCAAAAGCGAACCGAACATGCCCTTTTCGGGTCCCGAGATCGTGCCCGAACCCAGCAGATCGCCGGTCCTCATCGCGCAACCCGACGAAGCGTGGTGCGCAAGCTGCTGCGCGGCGGAGTAGTACAGGGTGTTGTAGTTGGTGCGGCAGATCACGGTGGGTTTCGCGCCGGGTGCCGTCATGGTGACCGACAGATCGATGTCATAGAGCATCGGCCCAGTGTCCCGGATATGCGGCAGCAACTCCTTCTCGCGCGGGGGGGTGTCGCAGCGGAACGGCTCAAGCGCGGCCTTGGTCACGACCCACGGGCCGATTGTCGTGGCAAAGGCCTTGGCCTGAAACGGCCCGAGCGGTTGGTATTCCCAGGCCTGAATGTCTCGCGCCGACCAGTCGTTGAGCAGCACGTAGCCGAAGATCATGTCGTCGGCCTCGTCGACGCTGACGCGCTGGCCCATCTTCGAGGGTGTGCCTACCACCGCGCCCATTTCCAACTCGATATCGAGCCGTTGGCTGGGTCCGAAACGTGGCCTGTCGTCCTGCGGGCCTTTCAACTGGCCCATGGGCCGGTGGAAATCGGTGCCCGAGACCACCACCGTCGAGGCGCGGCCATTGTAGCCGATGGGAATATGCAGCCAATTGGGCGGCAGCGCATTCGCCGGGTCACGAAACAGGGAACCCACGTTGAAGGCGTGCTGGCGGCCAGCGTAGAAATCGGTGTACTCGGTCACGGTAAACGGCAGGTGCATGGTGACGTCGCCCATGTCGTGGAGCGCGCGCCGCACCGCATCGGTCTCGCCACCGTCGCGCAGCAGGTCGGTCAGCGTCGCGCGGACATCGCCCCAGGCCTTTTTGCCCCTGCTCATGAAGGTATTCAGCGCCGGTTCATCGAACCCGTACTCCGGCAGCAGCCCCGCAGATTGCAGCGCGGCGAGATCGAGCACCTTATCCCCGATTGCCACGGCACAGCGTGGCGCGTCACCCTTCGAGAAGACGCCGAACGGCAGGTTGTTCAAGGGAAACGAATTTTCGGGGTCATTCGCGGTCTCGACCCAGGAGCGGACAAGTTCAGTCATGGGAACATCCTTCGTTAATTGGCATCAGGTTGATTTTCGGGCCGGGCAGCGTCGAACGCCGGGGTGGCAAGGCAGCGCGTCTCGATCTCGGTCAAACGGCTGAATGGGGCGAGGTCGCACCCCCAGCGATGGGCATTGTAGAGCTGCGGCACGAGGCAAATCTCCGCCAAACCGGGCGCGTCGCCAAAGCAGAAGGGCGTGCCGGGGTCGATCAGTTGGTCGAAGGCGGTCAGGCCGCGCTGCATCCAGTCGTTCATCCAGTCCACGGCCTCTTGCTGGCTGTGACCCATCGACTTGAGCTTTGCCACGACCCGCAGGTTGTTCACCGGATGAACATCGGCGGCGATGATCAGGGCGGCGGCGCGAACCTTTGCCCGCAAGGTGGTATCCGTGGGCAAGAGCGCCGGGTTGGGATGTGTCTCTTCCAGCCAGTCGAGGATGGCCATCGACTGGGTCAGGACCGTGTCATCCTCCAATACGACGGTCGGAACGCCCTGCCCCGGGTTCAAACTGGCATAGTCCGGCGCCGTTTGGGCGCCTGCAACGAGGTTGACCGGGACCGGCTCGTAAGCCAGTCCCTTGAGATTCAACGCGATCCGCACCCGGTAGGATGTGGTTGATCGCCAATAGGTATAGAGCTTCATTTCTTGCCCGGCGTGCCGTCAAACTTCTTCTCGATGTCCTTCCAGCAGTCGATGTAGTCGTCCTGAAGCGGCGCTTCCTTGCCCGCGAACTGCGTCAATTGCTGCGGGAAGCGGGTCTCGAACATGAAGGACATGGTGTTGTCCAACTTCTCGGGGCCGAGGTTGGCGTTCGAGGCTTTCTCGAAGGCGTTGCGGTCTGGCCCGTGCGGCAGCATCATGTTGTGAAGGCTCACGCCGCCCGGCACAAACCCTTGTGGTTTGGCATCGTATTGGCCATAGATATTGCCCATCATCTCGGACATGATGTTCTTGTGATACCACGGCGGCCGGAAAGTATCCTCCATCACCATCCAGCGTTCTCGGAACAGCACGAAGTCGATGTTCGCCGTGCCGGGTTGCCCCGAGGGCGCTGTCAGCACGGTGAAGATTGAAGGATCGGGGTGGTCGAACAGGATCGCGCCGACCGGGCAGTAATTGCGCAGGTCGTATTTGTAGGGCGCGTAATTGCCGTGCCAGGCGACGATATCCAGCGGGCTCTGACCGATCCGGGTGGTGTGGAACTGGCCACACCATTTCACGGTGACGGTCGAAGGCACTTCGCGATCCTCGAAGGCCGCCACAGGAGCCTTGAAGTCGCGCGGGTTGGCCATGCAGTTGGCACCGATCGGGCCACGGCCGGGGAGTTCGAATTTCTGGCCATAATTCTCGCAGACGAACCCGCGTGCCGGACCGTCCAGCAACTCGACCCGGTAGACAAGGCCGCGCGGGATGATGGCGATCTCCTTGGGTTCAAGGTCGATGATCCCCAACTCGGTGGCAAAGCGAAGCCGTCCCTCCTGCGGCACCACCAGCATTTCGCTGTCGGCAGAGAAGAAATAGTCGTCAACCATGGACTCGGTGACCAGATAGATGTGGCTGGCCATGCCGACCTGGGTGTGGACGTCGCCCGCGGTGGTCATGGTGCGCATGCCCGTCAGCCAGGTCAGCGGCTCTTCCGTGTGCGGCACCGGATCCCAGCGGTACTGGCCAAGGCTGGTGACGTCGGGGTGGATGTCGGGGGCCGAGCGGAAATACGGCAGGTCGATCTTTTCGTAGCGGTGGCTGTGCTTGACCGACGGCCGGATCCGGTAGCACCAGGTGCGCTCGGGGCGGACATCGGTGAAGGCGGTTCCGGACAGCTGCTCGCCGTAGAGGCCATAGTTGCACTTCTGCGGAGAATTCATGCCCTGCGGCAGCGCGCCGGGCAGCGCTTCGGTCTCGAAATCATTGCCGAAGCCGGGCATGTAGCCGGCGGTTGTCGTCGCACCATCGGCCTTCACCATCGGTCTTCCGTCTTCAATGCTCATCTGGTGCCTCCTGCCCACTGACGGCGGTCGGATCATCGACCGCGATATCGCCGAGAACCTATGTTTTCCTGATGGAGGGGTCGAGATCGCGTTTCACCAAGTGAAACGTTCAAGGCATGTCCTGCCCAAAGCTTCCTTTGGTCAGGTTATCAAATTGCTGCGCACGCGGCTCACAATGCGGCTATGCGTTGCAGGAGCACGATCCGAGGTACCTCGAAAGGCCTAAGATGCGGACAAGGACGAAGCTGCTACCCGCGCTACAACGGTTGAACGGACGTAGTAGCGACGACAGGGAGTTTTCTTCAGGTGTCTACTCCATCCTGCGTCGCTCTGGCGGTTCTGCTCCAGAGTTGTAAGGGCCGGGCCGGAAACCATGCGGCGGCCGCCACAGCGGTCGCATGACCCACCGCCACGCCAATTTATTGACCGTCAAAATTATCGTTGCACCCGCACTATGTGTTGTTTATAACACTTACTGTCGGACACTAAAGGGGAGCGCAATGGTCACCACGTCAAGTCGACAGCATAGAACTTCTCCGAAAAGCGTTCCGGGCTTGGATCTGGTTCGTTTGCAGGCGTACCTGATGCGACACGGAATTGTTCTGAACCCGAGTACCGCGCCCAAGAAATTCTCTGCCGGCTATGGAAACATGAACTTCCTCATTCAAACTGAAGGCGCGCCCCTGGTATTGAGGCGCCCGCCGCTGGGTCCGGTCCCGCCTGGGGCCAACGATATGGCGCGCGAGTACCGTATACTTTCGAGCCTTCACCCGGTGATGCCGTTGGTCCCGAAAGCCGAGCTGTTCTGCGATGACCTGTCGGTCATCGACGCGCCGTTTCTCTTGATGGAATATCGCCCAGGCCTGGTCATCGGCGAGAAATTACCGTCGGACACTGTTGGGAATTGGCGAAACGCCGGGCCGATTGGTAGCGCCCTTGGCCGCAGGATTATCAATGTCCTGCACGAATTGCATGCGATCGACGCCGACGCGTGCGGCCTTGGAACCCTTGGGCGGCCCGACGGCTTTGTGGAACGCACCCAACGCGGTTGGAGCAAACGCGCACGCTTGGCTTGGGGCGGTGCGGCGCCCGACCAACTGGACCCGTTCCTGGAGTGGCTCGCAGCCCATCAGCCCAAAACGATGAGCGCGCCAACCTTGATTCACAACGATTTCAAGCTCGACAACATCATCCTCGACCCGAAAACACTTGAACCCCGGACCCTGATCGATTGGGATATGGGCACGCTGGGCGATCCGCTTTATGACCTCGCGGTCTTGCTCAGTTACTGGACCGAGGCCGGAGATCCTGAGGCGATGCACCAGTTGCGCCAGATGCCCACGGCGCGCCACGGCTTTCCCACCCGCGAAGAGGCCGCGGCGCTCTATGCCAACGCGAGTGGACGCAGACTGAATGACTTCACCTATTACCGTGTGCTGGCTACATTGCGCCTCGCCGTCGTGTTCCAGCAACTTTACCGCCGCTACGAGAGTGGCGGCACCGATGACCCGGATTTCGCCCGTTTCGACGACCTCTCTCGGGGGCTGCTGAGCTTTGGCCTGCGGGTCGCCCGCGGTGACTTTTACTGACAAGGACTGCCCATGATTTCTTTCGAGCCCACCCCCGAACAGGATGCGCTGCGCCAGCGGATCGAACGCTTCGTCATGGAGCAGATCGTTCCGTATGAGAAAGACCCGCGCAACACGTCCCATGGCCCCACCGAAGAATTGCGGATCGAGCTGAACGCTCTGGCCCGCGACGCGGGGCTTTTCGCGCCGCATGTGCCGCAGAAATGGGGCGGCCTGGGGCTGGATCACGTCAGCATGGCGATTGCCTTCGAGGCCTGCGGGCTGTCGCCGCTCGGGCCCATCGCGATGCATTGTGCCGCGCCGGACGAGGGCAACATGAACCTGCTCGACAAGGTCGCGACCGAAGCACAGAAACAGCGCTGGCTGAAGCCCTTCGCCGCCGGTGAATTCCGCTCGTGCTTCTCGATGACCGAGCCTTGGGGTGCCGGGGCCGATCCCTCCGAGTTGAGGACGAAAGCGCGCTATGACGGCGAGGATCTCCTGGTCAGCGGCGTCAAATGGCTGATCACCGGGGCGCAGGGCGCGGGCTTTACCATCATCTTCTGCGATGTGCAGGCCGAGGGCGACAAGCCCGGTGGCCCGACCATGCTGATCTCGGACATGGACGCCGACGGCATCACCCTCACGCGGCAGCTTGATACGCTCGACAGTTCCTTTACCGGCGGCCACTGGGAGGTGACTTTCGACAATCTGCGCATCCCGGCCGAGAACGTGCTGGGCGAGGTTGGCCAAGGCTTCCGCTACGTGCAGGTGCGGCTTGCCCCGGCGCGGTTGACCCATTGCATGCGCTGGCTGGGCGGCGCGATGCGGGCGCAGGGGATTGCGCTGGACTATGCCCGCAAACGCGAGGCTTTCGGCAAGCCGATCGGACGCCACGGCGAGATCGGCGCCATGCTGGCCGAGAACGAGATGGAGTTGCAGCAGAGCCGGCTGATGATCTGGTGGGCCTGCGCCCTGCTCGACAAGGGCGAACAGGGCCGGCACGAAAGTTCGATGGTCAAGACGGCGGTGTCCGAGGCGCTGTTCCGCGTCGCCGACCGTTGCGTACAGATCCTCGGTGGCATGGGGGTGACCGGCGACACGGTGGTCGAGCAGATCTTCCGCGAGACCCGGGCCTTCCGTATCTATGACGGGCCGTCCGAGGTTCACAAATGGGCGATCTCGCGCCGGATCATGAAGGGTTAACCGCTTCTGGGGAGGAGCAAGCATGCAACGTGTTGAGATGACGAGCTACGAGGCCGCCTGCGAGCGCTTCGAATGGCAGGTGCCGGAGACGTTCAACTACGGCGGCGATGTGGTGGATGCCTGGGCGACGTACCCCGAGCGCATGGCGCTGATCTGGGTCAACGAGGCGGGCGAGGAGCGCCGCTTCACCTATGCCGACATCCGCGACCTGACCAACCGCTTCGCCAATTACCTGACCGCCAAGGGCGTGCGAAAAGGCGACCGCGTGCTGATCATGCTGCCGCGCATTCCCGAGTGGCAGATCGCCATGGTCGGCTGCAACAAGATCGGCGCCATCCCGATCCCCTGCGTCACCATGCTGACCGAGAAGGACGTGACTTACCGCATGAAGCATTCCGGCGCGGTGGCGGTGGTGACGACCGCGGCAGAGACGCACAAGATTGCCGGGGCGGCCAAGGTGCGGCTCTCCGTCGGCGCGACAAACGGCTGGGATGACTTCGAGACCGAAATGGCGCGGCACAGTGCCGATTTCACACCGGCCCGGGTCGCGGCCGAAGACCCGGCGATCATGTTCTACACTTCCGGCTCGACCGGGCTGCCCAAGGGCGTGATGCACGCCAGCCGGGCGCTGTTTTCCTGGCGTGTCTCGGCCTGGTACTGGCTGTCGCTGACCGAGCAGGACGTGATGTGGTGTACCGCCGACACCGGCTGGTCAAAGGCCGGAACCTCGATCCTCTACGGTCCGTGGAGCTGCGGCGCGACGGTGCTGTTCTATGACGGTCCCTTCGACCTCGAAAAGCGGCTGGAGCTGCTCGCGCGCCACAAGGTCAGCGTCTATTGCGCCGCCGCCACCGAGATCCGCCAGCTTGTGCAGGTGGACACCTCGGGCCATGACCTCTCGGCTCTGCGGCTGTCGGTTTCGGCAGGCGAGTCGGTGAACCCCGAGATCGTCAGGGCGTGGTCGGACAAAACCGGCGCGCTGCTGCTCGACGGCTACGGGCAGACCGAGACGCTGATGACCGTGCTCAATTATCCGCAGATGCCGGTAAAGCCCGGCGCGATGGGCAAGCCGCTGCCGGGCACCGAGGCCGCGATCCTGGGCGAGGACGGACGTGAGGCCCCCGTCGGCACCCCCGGACAACTGGCAATCCGTTGCCCGCATCCGCAGCTGATGCTGGGCTATTGGAACAACCCCGACAAGACGGGCGAGAGCTATCTGACCGTGGGCGGCGTGACATGGTTCCTGACCGGCGACACCGCCAGCATGGACGCGGACGGCTACCTGTTCTTCGGCGGGCGCGATGACGACGTGATCAACTCGTCGGGCTACCGGATCGGGCCGATGGAGGTGGAGAACGCCTTGATGGAGCATGAAGCCGTGCTGGAATGCGCCGCCGTCGCCAGCCCCTGCGAGACCCGCGGCGAGGTGGTGAAAGCCTTCATCATCCTGAAGTCCGGACATGCGCCGAGCGACGCGCTCGCCAAAGAATTGCAGGATTTCACCAAGGCCCTGACCGCGCCTTACAAGTACCCGCGCCGGATTGCCTTTGTCGACGCATTGCCCAAGACGCCCACCGGCAAGATCCAGCGGCGTCTGCTGAAGCAGCAGGAGTTCGAGGGTCAGCCCGCATGAACTGCCCCGAGCGGCCAGAGGCGCGCACTGCTGCCGAAGCCATCACCTCGCGCCGCTCGGTCAGGGCCTTCCTGCCCGAGCCGGTCCCGCGCGAGACGCTCCGGCGCATCCTGGAGATCGCCGGGCGCGCGCCCAGCGGCTCCAACATCCAGCCGTGGCATGTGGATGTGCTGACGGGACCTGCGCTGGACAGGTTGACCACCGCGATCACGGACCGGTTCGACGCCGGCGATGCGGGCGAGGAAACCTATCAATATTATCCGACCCTGTGGCGCGAGCCCTACTTGGCGCGGCGGCGGGAAACCGGCTGGGGCCTTTATTCCACACTCGGCATCGCCCGGGGTGACGCGGCGCGGATGCGGGCGCAGCACAGGCGCAATTTCTTGTTTTTCGACGCGCCGGTGGGGCTGATCTTCAGCATCGACCGGGACCTGCCGATTGGAAGCTGGCTCGACACCGGCATGTTCCTGCAAAGCATCATGATCGCGGCGCGGGGCTTCGGGCTGGACACCTGTCCGCAACAAGCCTTTGCTGCCTATCATCAGACCATCCGCGAGGTGCTGGCCCTGCCCGACGATCGCACGGTGATCTGCGGCATGGCGATGGGTCACGCCGACCCGTCCGATCCGGCGAACCGGTTCGAAACCGGGCGCCGCGCCGTCGAGGACTACACACGGTTTCACGACTGATATCCCCCTCCCGGCCTCGCGCCGGGACCTCCTGGCCACGCCGCGAATGAAGCCCCGGATCACGTCCGGGGCGCAGATCGCATCTGACAGCCTTCACCGCTCAGTCAAAACTGTCGCCCTGGTGCTCTCCGACCCCCGGCGCCCGCCGCAGCGGCGCGTTGTCATAGGCCGAGAACTTCACCGGCTGGCGCAACACGGGCTGTGCTGTGCCATCCTGCCGCGTGACCTCTTCAAACAGCCCGCGCGTCCGGAACTGCGGGTCCTCTGCAAGCTCCTCACGGCGCAACGCGGGCCCCCACATCTGCCCCGAGGCCTCGAACAGCGCTTCCCAATGCGCGAAGGGCTTTTCGCGGATGCGCTCTGCGATCTTCGCGACGAGGTCATCGCGCCGGGCCACGCGCTGTGGACGGGTCAGACCAACGCCCTCCATCAGCCCCACATCGCGGCACAGCTTATCCCAATAGGCATCTTCGTGTGCCACCGAGGTCGTCAGCCAGCGCCCATCCGAAGTCTCGTAAAGCGCATAACCCGGATCGCGCTGCGGTAGGCTGGCGTCCTCTGCGGCGTCGGCGGCGATGAAGGGCGTCTGCAAGGCCAGCACCGCGTCACTCATGGCGATGTCGACATGGGTGCCCTGCCCGGTCCGCTCGCGGGCCAGCAAGGCAGACAACACGCCGGTCAGCGCATAAAGCGCCGAGACAGAATCGCCCAGCAGCACCGCAGGGGGCAGACCGTCGACGGCGCCGCTGATGCGTTCGCCCAGGGCACCGCCGATCCCCTGGAAGGTCACATCATGCGCCGGGCGCATCCGGTAGGGACCGCTTTGGCCGAAGCCCGATATCGACACATAGATCAGGCGCGGATTCACCGCGTTCAGGTCGTCGTAGCCAAGCCCAAGCTTCGCCAGCTTGCCGGGCCGAAAGCCTTCGAGAAACACGTCGGCCTGTTCGATGAGCCGCAGGAGCTCCGCCTTCTGTGCCGGGTCGCGCGCATCCAGAGCCACTGAGCGCTTGTTGCGATTGAGCCCCTCGTAGAACGACGGCAGAAACCGCGAAGGGTCGCCGCCCGGCCGCTCCACCTGGATCACATCGGCGCCCATGTCCGACAGGGTCAGCGTGCAGAACGGCCCGGGATATTGTTCGGCCATCGAGACGATCTTCAGCCCTTCGAGGGCGCCGGGTTTTCGCTCTGCCATCAGATCGCCCAGCTCTGCGCGTCGTCGACCGTCAGCGCTTCGCCGTTGACGAAATGGCTGCGCGGATCGACGAGAAACAGCAGCGCGCTGTCGAGGTCCTTCGGCTCGCCCACTCGGCGGCGCGGCAGCTTTGCCAGTTCGGCCTTACCTTGGTCGGTGTCCCAGAACTCATCGTTGATCGAGGTGCGAATATAGCCCGGACAGAGCGCATTGACGCGGATGCCGTGCTGGCCCCATTCCAGCGCGTGACCGGCGGTCAGATGCCGGATCGCCGCCTTCGACATGGTGTAGAGCGACACGCCCTTGGCCACACGCGTCGAGAGCATCGAAGAGACGTTGACGATGCACCCCTCGCGACCCTCGTCGATCCAGCGCTCGGCGCAGAGCTGCGACAGCCGCCAGGGCGCACGGACGTTGACCGCCATGGTCTGCTCGAAATCCTCGAGCGTCGCCTTGTGGGCGCGGGCGGGCCTGCTGATACCGGCGTTGTTGATCAGAATGTCGGGCGTACCCATCTGCTCGGACACGGCGGCGATCAGCGCATCAGGCGCGGCAGGATCCGCGGCATCGAAGCCGAAGGCCTGCGCCTGGCCGCCCTCTGCCGTGATCCGCGCCACCAGATCGTCAAGCTTGCCGGTGCTGCGCGCGGCCACCGCAACGGCCGCGCCCTGCCCGGCCAGTGTCAGGGCGAACTGATAACCCAGCCCCGACGACGCGCCGGTCACCACCGCGATCTTGCCTTCTAGCATCTGTTTCCTCCTCCGAAACTGCGATTGCCTTGAACGCTATCACGCGCATTAGTGTCGGACAATAATAGAATGTCACATCAGGCGGCTTCGCCGAAAAAGCGCGCTTGGAGGGTCTGCCTGACCGAGGGATCACGAGTCAGTTCGATGAACCGGCGCACCTCCAGCCGCAAGGCCGGCTCGATGGGCATCTGCAGCCCGTGATAGATGGCCTCGGCAATCAACCTCTGCTCGGGTCGCTCGGCCACGCCATCCCGGGTCAACCCGGCGTTCAGCGCGTGGAAGTACCGCTCAATCTCCAGCGCGGATGGCCCACGATAGCCCCGCGCCATCCACGGCTGTTCGGCGGCGGGATTGTCCAGCAGCCACCGGCGGGCTGCATCGCGCAGGGCACCTTCAGGAACAACATCGGTCAACAGGCCCAAAGACCGCGCTTCCGACACGTCGTAGGTGGCCCCCTGCAACATGTCCGCCGTCACCCGCTGCCACGGCGCCAGACGCGCCAGACGCTGCGTGCCACCGAAGCCCGGCATCAACCCCAGCCCGGCCTCGGGCAAGCCGAGTTTGATCGCCGGATCGTCCACGGCGAATCTGGCATGCGCCGCCAGTGCCATCTCGAAACCGCCGCCCAGACAATGCCCGTTGATCGCCGCAGCCACCGGCTTGCCACAGGTCTCCAGCCGGTAAAGGCTGTCCTTGACGCGGGCCATGACGGACCAGAGATCCTCGGCTGACATGTCGAAGAAGCCACAGACCATGCGCAGATCCGCGCCGGCATGGAGCGAGGTCTTGCCGGAGGTGATCAGCACGCCGCGAATGGAAGAGTCCGAGGCCACCTGCTCCACCAAGCGCACCCACTCCTCGATGGCATCAATGGAAAACACGTTGACCTTGCGGTCCGGATCGTCCCAGCTCAGCTCTGCAATGCCGTGCCCGTCGACGCCCAGGGTAATGACCTTGCTCATGCGCTTTCTCCGTCCATCCGTTCGATCACCATGGCGATCGCCTGTCCCGTCGCGGCGCAGAGCGTGGCGCAGCCGAATTGCCTGTCCGCGCGCTCCAACTCGTCGAGCAGCGTGCCCAGGATCATCGCTCCCGTGGCGCCCAGTGGATGGCCCATGGCGATGGCCCCGCCGTTGACATTCATCCGGTCGGGGCTGACTCCGGATTCCTCCTGGAAATAGAGAACCACCGAGGCAAAGGCTTCGTTCAGCTCCCACAGGTCGATGTCGGCATAGCCCAGCCCGGCCTGCTTCAGCGCCCGGTCGCAGGCGGCCTTGGGCCCGGTCAGCATGATCGTCGGCTCGGACCCCACCGAGGCCAGCCCGAGGATGCGGGCGCGCGGCATCAGGCCGTTCTCCTTGCCAGCCTTCTCAGACCCCAGAAGAACCGCAGCCGCGCCATCGACGATCTGCGAGGAATTCCCGGCGTGATGGACGTATTTCAGTATGCCGATGTCGGGGTATTTCTGTTCCGCAACAGCGTCATATCCCATCTTCTTCGCGTAAAGCTCAAAGGAAGGGTTCAGCGCGCCCATGGACTGCATGTCGGCCCCGGGCCGGATCGCCTCGTCGCGGTCGAGCACGGTCAGACCGTTGCGGTCCTTCACCGGCACGATGGAGCGGGCAAATCGGCCCTCCTCCCACGCGCGGCCCGCGCGGCGCTGGCTTTCCACCGCCAGGGCATCCACGTCGTCGCGGCTGTATCCCCGCAGCGTGGCGATCAGGTCGGCCGAGATGCCCTGCGGCACCGACTTGCGCGGGATGGCGATGCCGGGATCGGCCAGCACCGGCATGCCGGACGACAGCATCGACACCCGGCTCATCATCTCGACCCCGCCGGCCACGGCCAGGCCGACCTCGCCGCTGGCCACCTTTCCCGCTGCGATGGCGCAGGCTTCCAGCCCCGAGGCGCAAAAGCGGTTGATCTGGACGCCGGGAACCGCCTCGTCATAGCCCGCCTCCAGCGCTGCCGTGCGCGCGATGTCTCCGCCCTGATCGGCCACCGGATCGACGCAGCCCAGCACCACGTCGCCGACGGCCGAGGTGTCGAGGTTCGACCGTTCCTTCAAAGCCTTCAGCGGGACCGTGGCCAGTTCCACCGGGCTGAGCTCTGCCAGCGCGCCGACCGAGGCCTTGCCTTTGCCGCGCGGCGTGCGCACGGCGTCGAAAATCCGAACATGTTGCATGGTCATCCCCTATTTCGCGGCCATGCGCAGCGCGCCGTCGAGCCGGATCACCTCGCCGTTCAGCATCGGGTTGGCAAAGATCGCGGCCACCAGGTCGGCGAATTCCTCGGCCTTCCCGAGGCGCGGCGGGAACGGCACCTTGGCCCCCAGCGAATCCTGAACCTCCTGCGGCAGACCGGCCATCATAGGCGTCTCGAAGATGCCCGGCGCGATGGCCATCACGCGGATGCCCGACCGCGCCAACTCCCGCGCAGTCGGCAGCGTCAGGCTGACCACGCCGCCCTTGGACGCCGCATAGGCCGCCTGGCCGATCTGGCCGTCGAAGGCCGCGACCGAGGCGGTGTTGACGATCACCCCGCGCTCTCCGTCCGGCCCCGGCTCGGCCGCTGCGATGGCCTCAGCCGCGAGCCGCATGGTGTTGAAGGTGCCCACGAGGTTGATCGAGACCGCGCGCGAGAAGCGGTCGAGGTCATGCGGCCCGTCGCGGCCGACGATTTTCTCTCCGGGCGCGACTCCGGCGCAATTCACCAACCCATGCAGGCCGCCGAAGCGGGTTTTCGCGGTCTCGATGGCTTCGGCCACCTGATCGGCGGAGGTCACATCGGCGCGGACCATCACCTTGCGGTCACCCTCTGCCGCGCCATCGATGTTGATGTCGAGCCCGACCACATTCGCCCCGCCCGCGATGAGCCGGGTCACGACCCCCGCGCCAAGACCGGAGCTCGCGCCCGTGACCAGTATCGTCTTGCCGTCAATGTCCATGCTGTCCTCCCTCAGTGACTTGGCTCAGATCGGTAGAGCGTTCCAGCATGGCAAACAATGACATTTCTGTTTCATATTATGACCGGAAATGCCATATGAAAGCCATGTCAGACCTCACGGCACCGATCATTCCGGTCTTCATCAATGAGGCCTTCGACTGCGCCCGCCGCGCCGGTCTCGATGCCGCGCCGATTGCCCGCCGGATCGCACCGGACGGGCCGATGACGCTGGCGCAATACGGAGAGTTCTGGTTCGCGCTCGCTCAGGAGATGCAGGATGAAATGCTGGGCATGACGGCGCACCCGATGCGGCCGGGAAGCTTTGCGCTGCTGTGCCATGCCATTCGTGGCGCGCCGACCCTGGGCAAGGCGCTGGAGCGCGCGCTTTGGGCCTTGGGCGTGATGGTCGGCGCGCCGCGCGGGCGGGTCACGGTCCGGAACGCGCAGGCCATCATCGCCTTCACCGACGACGGGCCGCCCGCCTCGGCCTTCGCCTATCGCACGCTTCTGATCGTGTTGCTGGGACCGCTCTGCTGGCTGGCGCGGCGGCGATTGCCCCTGGTGCAGGTGGCCTTTCGCTGCGCCGCGCCCGCGGGGGCCGAGGCCTATTCGCGCCTGTTCGGCACGCAGGTCCAGTTCGACGCGCCGGAAACGCAGGTGGTGATCGACGCCGCGCCTCTGACCCTGTCCGTCAACCGCAGCGAGGTCGCCCTGAAGCGCTACCTGAAACAGGCGCCGGGCAACCTGTTGGTGGGCTATCGCGGCATGGACGACGTGACCGGACAGGTCCGCGCGCTGCTGTCACGCACGTCGCCGCGGGATTGGCCGGACTTCGACAGTCTCGCCCGGCAGTTCCGCATGTCACCCAGCACCTTGCGACGGCAGTTCAAGGATCAGGGCGAGAGCTTTCGCAAGCTGACGTCCGAGTTGCGCGCGGCCAAGGCCCGGCACCTGCTGGCCGCGACCGACACGCCGGTTGCCAATGTGGCCGATCTCTTGGGGTATACCGAGCCGAGCGCCTTTTTCCGGGCCTTTCAGGGCTGGGCCGGGACTTCGCCGGCACGGTATCGGGCGGACAACCGGCAGGCACCTACTGTGTCGGACGATATTGAATAAATGACGAAATGCCTCGCATTAGCGTCCGGCAGCATGTAGGCTGACGTGGCGTAGTTCATCGTGAAAGTTGCCCATGAAACTCGACCTCGACACCACCGCCGATCTGCCTGTATTCCGACAGCTGGCGCTTGCCTTGCAACAGAAGATCCTCTCGGGCGAGTTGCAGCCCGGGGCACGCATGCCGGCCGAAACCGCGCTGGCCAGCGAGAACGGCATCCACCGTTCGACCGTGCGCGAGGCGATCCGGTCGCTGGAACAGCAGGGCCTGCTCTACCGTGAAGAGGGCAAGCGCAAACTCTTCGTGTCCCGCCCCGATACCGAGGAACTGTCGCGTCGGCTGGTAACCCCCTTGGTGATGAACGGCGTCACCTTCGAAGAGATCTGGGAGGCGATCCGCGCGCTCGACCCGGTGGCGGCCGAGGCGGCGGCGAACCGGCGCAACGCCGACAATCTGGCGGCTCTGGAGGACAACATCACCCGGACCCGAGCGGCGATGGACGACCCCGACGCCTTGGTCAAACTGGATATCGAGTTTCACGAATTGATTGCTCTGGCCGCCAACAACAGGGTGATCCAGTCGCTGAGGCTGCCGATCAGCGAACTGTTCTACCCGTCGTTCCAGACGGTGATGACCAGCCTCAACGCCAGCGAACGCCTGCTGACCGCGCATGAAAAGATCCTTCACGCGATCAAGTGGGGCGACGCGGATGAGGCCAAGGCCTGGATGATCAAGCACCTCAACGACTTCCGCAAGGGATACGAGCTGGCCAGCCTCGATATCACCGATCCGGCGGTCTTTCCCAAGGCGCGGGAGGCCTGAGGCTCAGACCGCCAGTTCGAGGATTTGCATCACATCGTCCGCGCCTTTGATCGGGCGCGGGTTCTTCGGCACCCAGGGGGTGTGAAGCGCGGCCTCTGCGATATCGGGGAAAGCATCCCGAGCAATACCGTTGGCGAGCAAGCCTCGCGGCTGCCCGAGGCTGGCGATCAGTCTGTGCAGGAGGTTGGACGCAGGCTCAGACGCATCCCCCAGCGCCTCTGCCACCAACATCTGGCGGTCGGCGTTGGCGGAGGCATTCCACGCCATCACCGCAGGCAGCATCAGGCAGGACGTGTGGCCGTGCGGGATGCCGTATCTCGCGCCCAGCACATAGCCGATGCCGTGGCTCGCCCCCATCGGCACGCCGCTGGTCAGAGGCCCCATCGACAGCCAGGCCCCCAGCAGACAATCCTGTCGGGCCCGCAAGTCAGCAGCGTCCGCCTTGACGCGCGTCAGCCCGTCCGCCAACAGCCGCAAGCCGTGCAGCGCCTGCGCGTCGCCGAAGGGGTTGGCCTCCTGCGAGCAGATGCCCTCGACACAATGGTCGATGGCGCGCACGCCCGTTGACAGGAACAACCATTCGGGCGTGTGCCGCGCGACCTCGGCATCGAGCACCACCACACGCGGCATCAGGCCCGGATGGAGCAGAATGTCCTTGGTGCCGGTGGCCTCGTTGGTGACGCCGGCAATGGCGCTGAATTCTCCGGCAGAGAGCGTCGTGGGGATGGAGATCTGCGGCACAGCGGGGGCCGCGACGTCGCCGTCAAGCAGCCGGTCAATGTCCTGGCCGGTCGAGACGTCATTGGCGAGGCAGAGCGCCACCGCCTTGGCCCCGTCGGTGGGAGACCCGCCGCCGATGGTGACGATAAGATCGGCCGCGACCTCCCGCGCCGCAGCGGTTGCCGCAATCACATCGCCGCGCGGCACATGCGCGCCCATCCGGTCGAAGACCCCGGCGCAACTCCTGCCCAGAGAGGCCTTCAGTTTCTCGACCTCGTCGGTCTCGCGACAAAGCGTGCCGCTGGCGATGACGAAAACGCGCCGCGCGCCGAGCCGCTCGGCCTCGGTCGCCACGGCCTGCGCGGCGGGGGTGCCGTGGATCACGGCCTCCATGGGGGTGAGCGCAATTCGGGTCATCGGCCTCTCCAATCAAAGTGGCAGCGCACCCGGGGAGCAGGGGCGCGCTGCCGTGCGGGCATATCAGTCGACGGCGATCACGTCGCCGAACAATGCCCAGTTGTCACCGTCGAATTTCATCAGCGACATCGCCTCGATCGGCGCGAAATCATCGGCGGCGGTATTCACCGTGATGCCCGGCAGCAGCATCGGCGCCTCGAAACCCTCGAGGTTGGAGGCCACCTTCATCAGATTCTCGCGCGTAAGCTCATCGCCCGCCTGCGCCAGCACATGCTCGATGGTGTAGGCGGTGGAATAGCACGACCAGTCCCACCAGTTGCCGTCCGAGGCCTTGGGAAAATACTCCGCCTTGAAGGCCTGCCACGCCTGAACGTCC
Source organism: Puniceibacterium confluentis (assembly GCF_007923445.1). Lineage (GTDB taxonomy): Bacteria > Pseudomonadota > Alphaproteobacteria > Rhodobacterales > Rhodobacteraceae > Puniceibacterium > Puniceibacterium confluentis. The sequence goes on from NZ_VOJI01000025.1 coordinate 35,938, forward strand.
GCATCCTCGGCATAGGCAGGGTTGGTCGGCTCTTTCAGGTACTGGGTCGAGATGATCCCGGTGGAATGATCCAGCCCCGCAGGTTCCAGCACCGCCGATTTGGCGTTGGAGACCGAGACCAGGAACTGCGTCGCATCCCAGCCGATCTCGCCCGCGCGCCGGATCGCCTGCGCCGCGAACTTGGGCGAGGCGACGTTGAAGAACACATCCGCGCCGCTTTCCTTCAGGGTCGACATCTGGCTGTCGACCGTGGCGGCCGAGGTGTCGTAGCTGACCGCCGAGACCACCATGCTCTCATCGCCCAGCTGGTCGATGAAGGCATCCATATAGTCGCGGCCGAAGTCGTCGTTCTGGTAGAGAATGCCGATCTTGGCGTCGGGCATGTTCTCCTTGATGTACTTGGCATAGATCCGCCCCTCCGCCGCGTAGCTGGGGATATAGGGCATGGTCCAGGGATAGTTCTCGGGGTCGTCCCACTTCGATGCGCCAGTCGTCAGGAACAGATGCGGCACCTTGCGCTGGTTCATGTAGCGATGGATGGCCGAGTTCGTCGGCGTACCGATGTTGCCCGCGATGAAGAGCACGCCTTCGCGCTCGACCAACCGCCGGGCCTGCTCCAGCATCTTGGCCGGGTTGTAGCCATCGTCCTGTACCGAGACGCTGACCTTGCGGCCGTTGATGCCGCCCTTGTCGTTGACCATGTCGAAATAGGCCGCAATGCAGGTGCCGGTCGAGCCATAGGCCGAGGCCGGACCGCTGAGCGGCACGATGGTTCCGAACTTGATCTCGTCGTCCGAGGCGCCCTTGTCATAGGTGGCGGCCATTGCGCCGCTGGCGAGGGTGAGGCCCAGTACGAGGGCAGTGGTTGATTTCAGCATGGTCGGTTCCTCCCTGTCTGCTGTTTTCTGTTGGTGTGCGTGGTGAGCTTGCCCTTGACCCAGCCGAGCATCCCGGCCAGTCCGCGCGGCTGGATCGCCATGATCGCGATGATGACGCCGCCATAGACAGCCCAGCTTCCGCCTTGCCAGATCTCTTCGGTCACGTTGGGCACCATGACGATGAAGACCGCGCCCAGCAGCGGGCCGACCAGCGGCGAGCAGAGCCCGCCCACGACGACGGCGGTGAACAGCGAGATCGACAGGAAAAACGGAAAGCTGTCAGGTGCCACGAATTGCACGGCAACCGCCTGAAGCGCACCTCCGACCGAGCAGGCCAGTACAGAGAAGACAAAGGCGCGGGTCTTGGCGCGGGTGACGTCAAAGCCCATGGCGCGGGCGGCAATCGGGTTGTCGCGCGTGGCGATCCAGGCCTTGCCATTGAGCCCGCGCACCAGCCGCAGGGTGAGAAAGGCAAAAAGCAGGAAATAGCCCACGACTGCGAGGTAGATCGACTGGTCAAGGTCCAGCCCGGCCCATTCGGGCGCGGGGTTGATCAGCAGGAACAGCCCCTGCACGCCGCCCGTCCACTCTGCAAAGAGGTCCGAGCGCAGAACCGTCGGCGTGGCAATCGCCAGCCCGAAGGTGGCCAGCGCAAGGTAGACGCCCTCCAGCCGAAGCGCCGGCTTGCCGATCAGCCAGCCTGCTCCCATGCCGACGATACCGGCGATCACCGGTGTCAGGGCGAATGGCACGGCAAAACGGTCGATGCAGATCGCGGCCGCATAGGCGCCGATGGCAAAGAACGCACCGTGGCCCAGCGAGATCTGCCCGTTGTAGCCCATCAGCACGTTCAGCCCCATCGCGGCGATGGCGTAGGACAGGATCGAGGAGGCGAGGAACAGCTCGTAGCCTTCCAGCACCCCGGTCGCGGCCAGCAGGGCCAGCGCTGCGGCGCCGTATCCGAGCCGCGCGAATGGCAGCGAGACCTTGCGGCTGCGGGGGGCGCTCAGGGCCTGGGTCATGTCTGTGCTCTCCATGGTCATTTCACACCCTCCGCGTCACGATTTCACCGAAGAGACCCGCGGGCCGCACCAGCAGAACCGACAGGATCAGCATCAGCGCGATCAACTCGCGGAACTCGATGCCGTAAGGAACGTAGGCCGAGACCATCGCCTCCAGCACGCCGACGATCAGCCCGCCCAGAGCGGCGCCAAAGGGGCTGGTGATGCCGCCCAGAAGCGCGCCAGCAAGGGCAAAGATCAGCGGTGCCAGGCCCATGCCGGGATCGAGAAAGGTCACCGGCGCGATCATCACGCCCGCCACCGCGCCGATCCCCGCCGCTAGCCCCCATCCGAGCGCCAGCATGACCGACACGTTGATCCCCACAAGGCGGCTGCTTTCATGGTTGTCCGCAGCAGCCCGCAGCGCGAGGCCGAGGCGTGTGTAGCGAAAGAAGAACCACACTGCCGTCAGCACCGCCCCGGTGGTCAGCAGCGACCCCAAGGTATGCGCGCGGATCGACAGGTCGTCCATCAGGCTGATCGAGCCGTCGGAAAAGGCGCTGGGGAAGGGTTTGACCTCATAGTTCCAGATCGCCCCGGCCAGGCTGTGGATGCTGAGAAACAGCCCCACAAAGACTGCCACAACCACAAGGTCATCAGCCTTGGCAAAGGGCCGGACAACGACACGCTCCAGCACGATGGCCCCGACAAAAGACACGGCCACGGTCAGCAGGATCGCGGGCCAGATCGGCACGTCCATCTGCACCAGCGTCCAGGCGATGAAGGTGGAGAACACCGCCATCTCGCCCTGCGCCAGGTTCACGTGGCCGGTGGATTTGTAGATCATCACCAGGGCCAGTGCCATGATCGCGTAGATGCCGCCCGACGACAGGCCGATGATGAGTTGTTCAAGAAAAAAGGTCATGCCCCTGCCCCCTCTGCCGCGACGTCGCCCAGATAGGCCCGCGCGATCTCCTGGTTCTGCGAAAGCTCCTTGGCGGTGCCGCGCGCCACGAGGTTGCCCACCTCCAGCAGCGCGGCGTTCGAGGCCAGTTTCAACGCGAGGTTCGAGTTCTGCTCGACCAGCAGCATCGACACCCCCGCGTCGCGCGCAATCTGATCGAGGATCTCGAACAGCTGCTTCACGATCACCGGCGCCAGCCCGATCGAAGGCTCGTCCAGCAGGATCAACCGCGGCTCGGCCATCAGCGCCCGGCCAATCGCCAGCATCTGCTGCTCACCGCCCGAAAGCGTGCCGGCGTGCTGGCCCACGCGCTCTTTTAGCCGGGGAAAATAGTCGAACACCCGGTCGAGCGAGCGTTGGAAGTTACCGCGCTTCTTTGCGGTGAAGGCCCCGAGCCGCAGGTTGTCCATCACCGTCAGGCTGGAAAAGGTGCCGCGCCCGTCTGGGACATGTGCCACGCCCATACGCGCGATGGCCTCGGGGCTCTTGCCGGTGATCTCCTCGCCGAACAGACGCACCTCGCCATGGGTTTCGATCATGCCGCAGATGGCGCGCAGCGTGGTGGTCTTGCCCGCGCCGTTCGCACCCAAAAGAGCGGTGACTCCGCCCTCCGGCACCGCAAGGTCGATGCCGTGCAGGATGCTGCCGTGGCCATAGGAGGCTGTGACGTTGTTGAGTTCCAGCGCATGTTTCATGCCGCTTCCTCCCCGAGATAGGCCCGCAGGACCTGCGGATGCGCTCGTACCTCGTGCGGCAGCCCGTCAGCGATCTTCTGGCCGAAATCCATCGCCACCACGCGGTCGGAGACCTTCATGACGAGGTTCAGGTGATGTTCGACCAAGAGCACCGCGACCTTGAACTCGTCACGCACCTGCCGGATCAGGTCTTCCAGATGCCTCACCTCTTCGCGGTTCAACCCGCCGGCCGGCTCGTCGAGCATCAGGAGGCTCGGTTTCGCGGCCAATGCCCGCGCGAACTCGATCCGCTTGCGCACGGCGAAGTTCTGGTCGGCGATGGTGTGATCGGCGATATCCGCCAGGTCGAGCAACGACAGCAGATGCATGATCCGCTCGCGCGTCTCGGCCCGTTCTCGGCGCACCTTTGCCCCGTTGAAAATGTCTGCCGCCAGGCCACCGTTCATCGCGAATTGCGCGCCGGTCAGGACGTTCTCGTAGACCGTCATCGTCTCGAACAGCGCGATGTTCTGAAAGGTGCGGCCGATGCCGCGGGCGGCCATGTCCTCGGCTCCCAATGGGGTGATGGTCTCGCCCCTGACGAGGATATCGCCGGAGCTCTGGCGGTAGAGACGGCTGAGGCAGTTGAATAGCGTTGTCTTGCCCGCGCCGTTGGGGCCGATCAGCCCGAGAATCTCCTGCTCGTGGATTTCGAGCGAAATTTCGTTGAGGGCCACAACACCGCCGAACCGAATGATGAGATCCCGTACTTCGAGTAGTGGATTGCCGTTTTGCCGCACAGTGCGTCCTCCCTGCCTGCAGGAATCTCCCATACTCCCACATTAGTGTCCGACATTAATAACATCATGGAGATCAGTCAAGCCTTTGACGTTTAGTGTCCGACAAAAGTCTGCTGCGCCTAGAAAGTCCTGGAAAACATCTGAAGCTGGCCAGTACAGCCTGCTCTTTGGACCCCATGATCGCGTCTGGGACGGCGGCCTCCTCCGCGGCATTCTCAGTTCGAGGGTTGCGCCAGATTGGCTGGGGCCGCGCCTCAAGATTGCGGGAGAGACCACATCCAGAACACGGTTTAAGTGGCCCGTTGTCGTCGGAGTGACCGCCCGAGTACCCCGGAATGCTCGCCCCCCCCCTTGCGGCGATAGCTCGCACGGGGGGCGAACGGTTACCTACAAAAGCCAGTTTGCTTCCGCTTTTGGGATCGCTTCCGAGAAGGACATTTCGTGAATGATGTTGCCGGTTGCGACCTCGACACCGCCTGCGAGTGGCACTGTCATCCTGATGTCGCCGCCAAGACGGATATAGCCCGGCTGTGCGGTGTCTTCATTCGGTTCCTGGTCGGAATTGAGCGCGTCACTCAACAGGTGATTGCCCGAAATCTCGATGCGGATCATGTCGCCGTTGTAAAGTGTTTCGATCAGAAAGCCGTCAGGCCAGCCGTTCCCGGACTGCGGAGCGACATGGATCTCTCCAACAAAACTGTCCTCGAACTCACCTGTGCTCAGCAGGATTTCACTGCCTTTGGCCAACATGAACTTGCACACAACCTTATTGCCGTAGTCCGCGTTGTGTAGAATATACGAGAAATTCAGCGTGAAATCCCCACATTCGGCACGGCCCCAGTGCCACGCCTTAAGAACACCTTCGATACCGGCTTTGCCCCAATTGTGGTCGTGGTAGCCCTTGCCGTCCTCGATTTCGATCGTTTCGCCCGCAATCTGAATCGTGCCATTCACAACTGCGCGCGGTGCGGGCACGACATGCGCGTTAAACACCGTCAGCGCCTCGTCGAAATACATCGCACCGGATCCGGCACGCCAAGATTCAACTGTCGCGACAAGCTCAAGGTCGACGATCACATCATCATGCTCGGCGTGAAGCTGCCAATTCGGGTAGCGGCCTTTACACCAGTTGTTGCCCAGCTTTACGTCGCAATGCTCCTCGGACGCGATGAAGTCCACACCGGGGAACGGCACCTGAAAATCGCGGTTGGTGCCGTCGGGGGGCATTGCCAACTTGTTTGCACGCGGCTGACGGCGGCTTGGCCTGCGTCTGTCATGCGGTCATTTCGAGAGCGTAAC
>NZ_VOJI01000026.1 GCF_007923445.1 Puniceibacterium confluentis
AACCGCCCCTCTCGTGACATTGCTGCGCAATGCACTGCCGGGCAGTGATCGAGATCATGTTCGGCCGCCTCAAGGACCGGAGACGCGTCGCAACACGATATGACCGATGCCCCGAGACCTTCCTCTCCGCAACAGCTCTCGCAGCGACGATCCTCTTCTGGCTTTGAAACTCAATGAGTCTGGACCCTAGTGGTGGGAACCTTTCTTTGGAAAATGCAAAAGCCCTTTGGGACAGCTTCGTCTCGGCAGTGCCACGTAAGTTCCCGTGCAGACAATGTGCATCGCAAATCTGCCAAGAAGGCATGCAGGTCGGCAAAGTCGTACGACATTGATCGCGAGCTTTGCCCATGCCGCGGAGCAGGCAAGTGGGCATCGCTCGCATGACGAGATCGAAGTGGCCGAAACGGGGAGCGGTCAGGGACATGAGAACCCGGCGGAGCTAGCCCTGGTCCATAGTGCTCACGGTGAAGGGGAGGCGGAGGGCGTCGCTGTCCGGCGCATCAGTTCGCAACTACAGGGCAATTGCCCTGATGGTCGCTTGACCGCCGAACCGCAAACACCTCCGTTTCGGCTGCCGTGACCAGTTGCGGAGCCATCTCACCGAGGTCCCGGCACCCGTAGCTTCGTCGGCAGGGTGAATACCCTCGGCGCTCTTACGGTTTGCGACCGTATCCGCAAAATCCGGACATCGAATCCCGATCGTTTCATCCGCTGTCTGACCCATCAGATGCCGTGACCGAACGCTTGAGAATCAAGCTGCCTTGCGACCGTCCGTCCACCAGCCCCCCTTGCTTGCTGTCTTTTCCACCCGCGCTGTCAGCCCGCCAGCTTCCGAGGCTTCACGGGTGCCAGTTTGATCAGACGTACCGATCCTCGCTGGACGCACCTGTCCCGCCGACAGATCCGCTTCCGGTTTCCGGAGCATTTCTGGCACAGGCACTCCGGCACGACGGTGGCCCCTTACCGATCTGCGTTGATTGTTCGTACTATCACGCCAACGGAATGACCCCGTCCGAGGTCAGGGCGATGGCGCGGAGTCTGGCATCCGGGCCACTGCTGGAACTGAACAGGACAAGGCTGCGAAAGGCTCAGGGCCGCACTTCGACGCGACAAATGCGCAGATTTGTGCTCCCCTCCATCGCCTGACAGTATCACGAAACTAGATCTACGCACGGGACGTGCCCTCCGGCGCGGACATCAGAGACAGGAGCAAGCCATGCCGGATGGTTTCACAGCTGAGATCCTCGCGCGAGCGCAGTTCGCTTTCACCGTGTCATTCCACATCATCTTTCCGGCATTTTCGATCGGTCTGGCGAGCTTTCTGGCGGTGCTGAATGCCCAGTGGCTGCGTACCGCGGACGAGACATACCGGCACCTGTTTGACTATTGGAAGAAAATTTTTGCCGTGGCCTTTGGCATGGGAGTCGTTTCCGGAATCGTCATGTCCTATCAGTTCGGCACGAACTGGAGCGTGTTCTCCGACAGGACCGGCCCGGTTCTGGGGCCGTTGATGGCCTACGAAGTGCTTTCGGCGTTCTTTCTCGAAGCGGGCTTCCTTGGCATCATGCTCTTTGGACGTGAAAAGGTCGGGGACGGTCTGCACATGTTCGCGACCGGCATGGTTGCCTTCGGCACGCTCATGTCCGCGACATGGATCCTGTCGGTGAACTCCTGGATGCACACACCGGCAGGATTTGGCGTCAACGATGTCGGCCAGTTCGTACCGGAAGACTGGTGGGCGGTGGTGTTCAACCCCTCCTTCCCCTACCGGCTGGTTCATATGGTGCTGGCGGCCTATCTCACCACCGCCTTTGTCGTGGCCGGTGTCGCGGGATGGCACTTTCTGCGCGGCACCGCCGGCGCCCCGACGCGGCGGATGTTTTCGATGGCGATGTGGATGGCGGTGGCCGTCACGCCGCTGCAGATCCTGGCCGGGGACGCCCACGGGCTCAACACCCTGCAGCATCAGCCTGCCAAGGTCATGGCGATGGAGGGGCACTATGACAGCCATCCGGACGGCGCACCGCTGATCCTGTTCGGCATCCCGAATCCGGCGGAAAAGCGGATCGACTACGCGCTTCAGATCCCCAGACTGTCGAGCCTGATCCTGAAACATGACCTGAACGCCCCACTGGCGGGACTGGATAGCATACCCGAGGCGGATCAGCCGCCGGTCGAGATCGTGTTCTTCAGCTTCCGGATCATGATCACGCTGGGGTTTGCAATGCTCGCGGTTGGCATCTGGGGTCTGGTCCAGCGTCTGCGCGGGCAGCTTTTCTCCGACCGGTGGCTGCATCGGGTCACCCTGGTCATGGGCCCCGCCGGATTTGTCGCCGTTCTGGCCGGCTGGATCACCACCGAGGTCGGCCGCCAGCCGTTCACTGTCTACGGCCTGCTGCGCACGACCGACAGTCTTGCCCCGATCGCGGCCCCCGCTGTTGCCGCATCGCTGATAGCATTTGTCATTGTCTACTTCTTCGTCTTTGGCGCGGGCACCTTCTACATCCTGCGGATGATGAGCAAACCCCCGGGGACATTGCGGCTGGGCCTCAACGACGGACCGATCCGCTCGGCCGGAGTCACGCCGGCGCAACAGACCGAGCAGAAAACCCGCCTTGCGGAATAGGAGCACGCCATGATCATTGATTACGCATTCATCTGGGCCGGGATCATCGCTTTTGCCGTGCTCACCTATGTCGTGCTCGACGGGTTTGACCTTGGCGTCGGTATCCTGTTCCCGTTCGGGCGCTCGGAAAGTGACCGCGACCTGATGATGAACTCGGTCGCGCCGATCTGGGACGGCAACGAGACCTGGCTGGTGCTGGGCGGCGGCGGGCTGTTCGCGGTGTTTCCACTGGCCTACGCCGTGGTGATGCCGGCGTTGTACATGCCGATCATCCTGATGCTGCTGGCGCTGGTGTTCCGCGGTGTCGCCTTTGAATACCGATGGCGCACCCGACGCTGGAAATCGGTCTGGGACATCGCATTCTGCGGTGGCTCGACGCTGGCGGCCTTGATGCAGGGCATCGCGCTGGGGGCGCTGGTGCAGGGGATCAAGGTGGTCGACCGCGCCTATGGCGGCGGCTGGTGGGACTGGCTGACGCCGTTTTCCCTGCTGACCGGAGGGGCCGTGGTGGTGGGCTATGCACTGCTGGGTGCCACCTGGCTCAACATGAAGCTGGACGGCCCGGTGCAGGCGCAGATGCGCGGTTATGCCAGACCGCTGGCCATCGCCACACTTGCAGCGATCGGGGTGGTGAGCGTCCTGACCCCGTTGCAGGATGTCGTCTACTTTCAGCGCTGGTTCAACCTTCCGGGCAGCCTGTTCAGCGTGATCATGCCCGGGCTGCTGGCACTGACCACATGGAAACTGTTCACCGGGTTGCGCGACCGCCGCGACGTCACCCCGTTCCTTTCGGCGCTGTCGCTGTTCGGGATCAGCTTTGTCGGCATCGGCATCAGCTTTTACCCTCACATCGTGCCACCTGACCTGACCATCTGGCAGGCCGCCGCGCCCGAGAGCAGCCTGAAATTCACGCTGGTCGGCGCGGCGGTGCTGGTGCCGCTGATCCTGGCCTATACCGCCTATGCCTACTGGGTGTTCCGCGGCAAGATCGACCCGGATCAGGGGTATCACTGATGTCCGGGGGCGCAGTGGGCAGGCGTCTGGCGTGGTTTGTCGCGATATGGCTGGCCAGTGTCGGCGCACTGGGATTGGTGGCCTATGGCATCAGGCTGGTGATCGGCTAAAGCCCGAGTTGACGGTAGTGGTCATTGATCGCACCGGCAGTGGTGAACCAGACCTGATCGTTTGATCGTGCCGTCAGGGCGCGCAGCGCCCTGTCGAGATGCTTCAGCCGGTGCGGCTGCCCCATGATATAGGGATGCAAGGCGATTCCCATGACAAGCGGGCGCCGTGCGCTTTCCGCCAGCATCACGTCAAAGCTGTCGAGGATCATGTCTGCAAACTCCGCGGCTTCGCGCTTGCGTCCGATGATCTGGGGAATGTCGTTCAGCTCTTGCGGATAGGGCACCGACAGGATGCGCCCGGCCCGGGTGTTCATCCAGACCGGCTGATCGTCGTGGCACCAGTCAAGCAGATAGTCATACCCCGCTTCGTCCAGCAAATCGGGTGTCACCCTGCTTTGCGAAATCCAGGGCCCCAGCCAGCCCTTCGGCCTGCGGCCCTCCTCGCGGTGCAGGCGCTGTGTGGCGTCCACGATCAGCGCCGCCTCGCCGCGCGCATCCAGACTGCCCTGCCGTTCGGAATTGCTGCGGCCATGGCCGGCAATCTCGTCGCCGCGACCGCGGAACGCCTCGACCACGCCCGGGGCGGCGTCGTACATTGCGCTGTTGACCAGTGCCGTGCAGGGCAGACCCAGACGATCGAACAGCTCCAGCATCCGCCAGACGCCGACCCGGTTGCCGTAGTCCCGCCAGGCGTAATTCAGCACATCGGGCTGCGGCCCGCCGGGCGCAAGCTCGGCGCCGAGGCCGCTCCCGAAGTCAAAACATTCGAGGTTCATGCCGAGATACACGGCCAGACGCGCCTTGCCCGGCCAGTCGAAATCGGGGCGTGCAGGGATCGGGCTGAAGGCATATCGGCCGTGATCGGTCAGGGGCATGGCTTTCTCCTTTGCGGGTGCATCATCCATGCAAAGGCGCACACCGCAACGGACAAGCCTGCATCCCGGCGAGGACCCCTGGAATTCGGGCCGCCCGGGAGATGCCAACGCCCCAAAATTGATCAGCCCGGTTCGGCAGCCGTGTGCTACTGCGCCGCCATCCGCAGGCTGGACACCAGTTGGTGGAACTTCTCGCCCTGCACCGCCACATGGCTGCGCAGGGTATCGGCCGCCAGCACGGCATCCCCATCGCGCAGCGCCCGGACAACCGTTTCATGTTCCGCCATCGACTGGGACATGCGCCCGCGCCAGCGCAGTTGGACCCGACGAAACGGGCTCAGGCGACGGTTCAGCCGCAATGCCTCGTTTTCCAGAAAGCTGTTGCCGGTCTCGTGGTAGATCACCTGATGAAACCTCTGGTTTTCGCGGTAATAGCCGTCAACGTCGCCCGCCGTCACCGCAGCCTGGCAACGGGCGTTGGTCTCTTCCAGTCCATCCAGCGCCGACTCGGAAATCCGCACCGCCGCCAACCGACCGCAGGCGGCCTCGATTTCAGCCATCGTCTCGAACATCTGCATCAGTTCCACCGGTCCGGGCTGGCGGATGAACACCCCGCGTCGCGGCAGTTGTTCGGCCAGTCCCGAAACAACAAGCCGCTGCAAAGCCTCGCGGATTGGCGTGCGCGACACCCCGAACCGGGCGGCGAGCGTGATCTCGTCAAGTCGGTCGCCATCGCGGAATTCGCCGGTAAAGACAAGCTCTTCCAGCGCGTCAGCAATTTCGTTCGGGCGCAGTTTTTCCATAGCAGCATGCTACTTCGGCGATGGCTTGTCGGCAAGATTGAATTTCTTGTATACAAGATCATTGACTCTGTGTGCTCTCTCCCCCACCCTTGGCACATCAAATCCGACCGGGGAGGGTCGGATGTTTGGGGAGAAACAGATGAAGCACATTCTACACAGCACTGTGGCCGCACTGACGCTGGCTGCGCTCGGGTCGACTGCGCAGGCCGCCGAGCTGCGCCTGTCGCACCAGTGGTCGAACTCGGACGTTCGCCACCAGGTCGCACAGATCGTCGCCGACGAAGTCGCGGCAGCGAATGTCGACCTCGACATCAAGATTTTCGGCTCGCAGTCGCTGTTCAAGGCGCGTGAGCAATATACGCCGCTGTCACGCGGTCAGCTTGACATGACAGTGCTGCCGCTGTCCTACGCCGGCGGCCAGCAACCGGCCTACAACCTCACGCTGATGCCGGGCCTGGTCAAGAACCACGATCATGCGGCACGCCTGACCGCGAGCCCCTTCATGGCCGCGCTTGAGGAAAAGATGGCCGAAGATGACGTGATCGTGCTGGTGCACGGATATCTCGCCGGCGGCTTTGCGGGCAAGGACAGCTGCATCACCTCTGTCGACGACATGCCGGGCAAACAGACCCGCGCGGCCGGCAAGGCGTTCGAGCAGATGCTGGCCGGTGCCGGAGCCTCGATCGCCTCGATGGCCAGCTCCGAGATCTACAATGCCATGCAGACCGGCGTTCTGGATGCTGCCAATACCTCGTCCTCGAGCTTTGTCAGCTACCGGATCTACGAACAGGTCGCCTGCTACACCCCGCCGGGCGATTACGCGCTGTGGTTCATGTACCAGCCCCTGCTGATGAACAAGACAACCTTTGACGGGCTGTCCGCCGAACAGCAGGCAGCTCTGACTGCCGCCTCGGCCAAGGCCCAGGCTTTCTACCTCGAAGAGGCCAAGAAGGAAGACGCCGAAAGCCGCAAGGTCTTTGCCGACAATGGCGTGCAGATCGACGACATGACAGCCGAGGAATTCGAAGAATGGCGCAAGCTCGCCGCGGAAACCTCCTACAAGGCGTTCGTCGACGAGACGCCGGACGGTCAGGCACTGCTCGACATGGCACTTGCCGTCGAGTGATCTGACACCTTCCCGGGGCGCCCGATCCGGGCGCCCCTTTTTATCAAGGCAAGGAGCACCGATGTCCGGCGCAACCCCTGTCAGTGCCGCGCGCACTGGCGACAACCCCTTTCTCAAAGCAGTCGCCGCGGTCTCGACCTTCGCAGGCTGGGTGTCCGCGGGCATGATCGTGGTGGCCGTGGCCATCACCTGCCAGATGATCTTTGTCCGGTTCGTGCTCAACGGCTCGACCGTGTGGCAGACCGAGGCGGTGATCTACCTGATGATCGCGGCCACCCTCATCGGGCTGTGTTATGTGCAGCGGCTGCGCGGCCATGTGAACGTCGACCTTGTGCCGCTGGCCTTGCCCATGGGCGCGCGCAAGCTGCTCGCCATAGTCACACTCGGCGTATCCTCGGCGATCATCGCGGTGATGCTGTGGTATGCCTATGAATTCTGGCACTTTGCCTGGATGCGCGGCTGGCGGTCGGACACGGTCTGGGGGGTCATGCTGTGGAAGCCCTACCTGTCGCTGCCCATCGGCCTTGCGCTGCTGCTGATGCAGTTGCTGGCCGATCTGTACGCCGTGATTGCCAATATCGACAAACCCTTCGGGATCCAGGCCGAAGGCCTGACCGCCCGCGCATCGGGAGATCTCTGAATGGACCCGCTGGTTCTGGGCGCACTTGTCGCCTTTGTGACAATCTTTGTCCTGTTTTCCGGGGTATCGGTGGCCATTGGCCTGCTGATCGTGTCGGCGGGGTTCCTGATGGTGTTCGACGGCCTGCGCTCGCTCGAACTCATGCCCGAGATCCTGTTCGGCAAGCTGGACAACTTTGCCCTGCTGTCGATCCCGATGTTCATCATCATGGGCTCGTCCATCGCCTCGACCCGCGCGGGCGCCGACCTCTACGAGGCGCTGGAACGCTGGCTGACCCGTATTCCCGGCGGTCTCGTCATCTCGAACCTGGGGGCCTGTGCCCTGTTCGCGGCGATGTCCGGTTCGAGCCCCGCAACCTGTGCGGCCATCGGCAAGATGGGCATCCCCGAGATGCGCAAGCGCGGCTATCCCGACGGCGTTGCCGCGGGATCGATCGCCGCGGGCGGCACGCTGGGTATCCTGATCCCGCCCTCGGTCACGATGATCGTCTATGGCATCGCCACGGAATCCTCGATCGGGCGGCTGTTTTTGGCCGGCGTCTTCCCCGGGCTGCTGCTGGTCGCGCTGTTCATGGCGTGGTCGATCTATGCCACCTGGCGCTCGGGTGACACCCGCGTGCTGAGCGCCACGCACTACTCCTGGAAGCAGAAGTTCGAGATCCTGCCCAAGGTCCTGCCTTTCCTGCTCATCATCCTGGGTGTGCTGTATGCCATGTACGGCGGCATCGCGACGCCGTCGGAAACCGCCGCGGTCGGCGCCCTGCTCTGCCTTGTCATTGCGGTGCTGATCTACCGGATGTGGCATCCGCGCGACCTGTGGGTCGTGCTTCGCGATTCCACCCGGGAATCGGTGATGATCCTGTTCATCATCGCCGCGGCCGGCGTGTTTTCCTACATGCTGTCGTCGCTTTTCATCACCCAGAGCATCGCTGAATGGATCGGCACCCTCGACGTCAACCGCTGGGTGCTGATGGCCATGATCAACCTGTTCCTGCTGGTTGCCGGGTTTTTCCTGCCGCCGGTCGCCGTCATCCTGATGGCAGCGCCCATTTTGTTGCCGATCATCACCACCGCCGGCTTTGATCCGATCTGGTTTGCGGTCGTACTGACCATCAACATGGAGATCGGCTTGATCTCGCCGCCTGTCGGGCTCAACCTCTACGTCATCAACGGTATCGCGCCGGACATTTCGCTCAAGACCATTCTGCTCGGATCGTTGCCCTACGTCGCCTGCATGGTGCTGGGCATCGTGCTGCTCTGCCTCTTTCCGGGCATCGCCACCTGGCTGCCCGATCAAGTGATGGGACAAGGATTATGAGCATTTTTGCAGATCTGCTGTCGACGGTTTTTGACCGCCGTTACCGCGGAGCCACGGAACCCGACCGCAAGGGCCGCAGCATCGAAGAACTGTGCGCCGACCTGATCAGCAACGCCGGAGAGGTGTCGGGCATGGCCCTGGCCCGGCTGGTGCTCGACCGCTACGCGGCGATGGAATGGCCGGAAAAGCGCGCCTTTTTCACCTATCTCACCGACGCTCTGGGTCTGGACATCGCTGCGATGCGCGGTGCCCTGGATCGGTACGAGGCCGACCCCGGCAAGGCCAGCTACCGTGCCTTGATGGCGATCTCCGAACCGCCCCGTCAGGAACTTGCGCGCAGGCTCAACCAGGTGCCGGGCGCCACCGGGCAGCTGGTGGACATGCGGGCGGACCTGCTGCGGATGAGCGATCAGAATCCCGACTTTGCCATGCTGGATCTGGACCTTCGGCACCTCTTTGCCTCCTGGTTCAACCGCGGTTTCCTGGTGCTGCGCCCGATCAGCTGGGAAAGTCCGGCCGAGATCCTGGAAAAGATCATTGCCTATGAAGCGGTCCACGCAATCCACAGCTGGGACGATCTGCGGCGCCGTCTTCAGCCCGCCGACCGGCGCTGTTTCGCCTATTTCCATCCGTCGATGCCCAGCGAACCGCTGATCTTTGTCGAAGTTGCACTGACCCGTGGCGTGCCGAAATCGGTCCAGTCACTGCTGGCGGACGGGCGCGCGCCGCTGGCGGCGCAGGATGCCGACACCGCCGTGTTCTATTCCATCTCGAACTGTCAGGCCGGTCTTGCGGGCATCTCGTTCGGCAACTCGCTGATCAAGCAGGTGGTCGCGGATCTGTCGCGCGAATTGCCCGGCCTCAAGACCTTTATCACCCTGTCGCCGATCCCCGGACTGAACCGCTGGCTCGAAAAACAGGGCCGCAGCCTGCCCGATGACCCTCTGGCCCAGCGCCAGACAGCGGCGCATTACCTGACAAAGGCCAGGCGCGACACCGGTGGCCCGGTCGACCCCGTGGCCCGGTTTCACCTTGGCAACGGGGCACTGGTGCATGCGGTCCACGCCGGGGCCGACACATCTGACAACGGGTTGCGCCAGTCGGGCGGAGTCATGGTGAACTATCTGTACGATCTGGCGCAGATCACCCAGAACCACGAAGGATTTGCCACCAGCGGCACCATCGCCGCCTCACCCGAGGTCCGTGCGCTGGCCGGAGCCGTGGCACTGCAAGACGCATGAAGGACCGATGAATGGCCAACCCGCTTTATGACACTCTTTTCGGCCGCCACGCCGGGTGCGACACGGTCTTTCTGCACCTGCCGGATGGCGGAACCCTGTCGCACGCCGCGTTCCTGCGACTGGCGGCCCGACTCGCGCATGCACTGAGCGCTCTGGGGCTAAAGCCCGGTGACCGGCTGGCGGCGCAGATCGAAAAATCTCCCGAAGCTCTGGCCCTGTATGCCGCCTGCACCCAAACCGGCGTGGTCTTCCTGCCGCTGAACACCGGCTACATGGGCGAGGAAATCCGCTATTTCGTGGAAAACTCGGGGGCGAAACTGCTGATTTGTGATGCGTCAAGGGCAAAGGCCCTGCCCCCTGTCGCCAAGGCGTGTGGTGCGCAGATCCAGACGCTGAACGCGGATGGCACCGGTACGCTCACCGATGCTGCGGCAGTGCAACCCGACACCTTTGACACCGTGGCGCGCGACGGCGATGACCTTGCCGCGTTTCTCTACACTTCGGGCACCACCGGGCGGTCCAAGGGCGCGATGCTGACCCAGACCAACCTGCTGAGCAATGCGCAGACGCTGGCGGACTACTGGCGGTTCACGGCGGATGACGTGCTGCTGCATGCGTTGCCAATCTTTCACACGCACGGGCTTTTCGTGGCCAGCAACGTGACGCTGGTTGCCGGCGGGTCGATGATCTTTGAGCCGAGGTTCGATCTCGACCGGATGATCGCCCGGATGCCGGCGGCGACCACGATGATGGGCGTGCCGACGTTCTACACCCGCCTGCTTGAGGATCCGCGCCTGGACCGCTCCCTGGCACAACACATGCGGTTGTTCATCTCTGGTTCGGCACCGCTGCTGGCGGAAACGCACGTGCAGTTCCACGCCCGCACCGGCCACCGCATTCTCGAACGCTATGGCATGACCGAAACCAATATGAACACCTCGAACCCCTACGAGGGCGAGCGGCGGGCCGGCACGGTGGGATTTCCCCTGCCCGGTGTCGAACTGAAAATCACCGATCCCGCCACCGGCGCGACCTTGCCGCAGGGCGAAATTGGCCAGATCGAAGTGCGCGGGCCAAATGTGTTCAAAGGGTACTGGCAGATGCCGGAAAAAACTGCCGAGGAGCTGCGGGCCGACGGGTTCTTCATCACCGGCGATCTGGGTGAAATCGACGCTGACGGCTATGTCTCGATTGTCGGGCGCAACAAGGATCTGATCATCTCGGGCGGCTACAATATCTATCCCAAGGAAATAGAACTGTTGCTGGATGCTCAGGCAGGCGTGCTGGAATCGGCGGTGATCGGCGTGCCTCATCCCGATTTCGGGGAAACCGTGGTCGGCGTTCTGGTGCCTGCCCCCGGCCAAGGCCCCGACCTGGAGGCCATCGGCGCGCAGATGAAGGCCTCGCTTGCCCGCTTCAAGCACCCACGCAAACTGGTGATCCTGCCGGAACTGCCGCGCAACACCATGGGCAAGGTCCAGAAAAAGGAGTTGCGCGACCGCTTTGGCGCGCTGTTCACCGGCACCTGATCCCGCTGGTGTGACTGCCGCTCAGCGGTCCGGACCGGCGGTTGCGGGAACGCGTCTTCCTGAAACGCCGTCCATGCCCATCAACAGGTCCGACCCGAAGGGCCCTGTATCCCGGTTTCCGGGCACAGCCGCGCGTCCCACGGCCGAAATCCGTGCGAAAATGCAACAGCTGCGGCAGCGCCAACGACCGCCGCGTGACCGACAGTCCTGCCGGTCACGCGGCGCTGCCCGCGCCCCGGAGCGCGCCCGATAACTGCACGTCCGCAGCGGCCCCGCGACGCCAGTCCGATCAGACCAGCGCGAAAAATCGGCAGGAGAATTTCGCAAATTCTGGCCATTTCAGACACTTGACTTCGGCACTCTGACCGGGCCGCAGGCAGCATTCAGGGGCGCGCGGGAATCCGGCGGCCCTGTCAGCATCACAGCGACTGCGGTCCCGATGCCCACCCCAGGAAACTGTGATCCTCGCCGGGCTACCGACGGCATATGCAAGGGGTTGCAAAACCCCGATGGCAGGGCGCCTCGGCGGGCGCCGTGGAAAAATGTGATGCCACAACAGTAGCCGCGCCGCCTTGTTGGCACTAAGATTGCCCACAAGAGGGACGAGCAGGGGGACCCGGGGAAATGTATCGTTGGAAAGGCCTGTCGTACGGGCTGATGTTGGCCTCTGCCTGCGCCATTGTGGCCCCCCTACCTGCGGATGCGCTCGACAAGGTCATTTTCCGGCTGAGCACCGAAAACGACGAATTGCGCACCGAACTGCGCAATGCTTCGGCGCTGCAAACCGCGTTCGAGGACGAGCGTGTCACCGCTCAGGACCTGTTCGCCGCCGCTCTGTCGGATTATGGCCGGTTGCTGGATGCGCTGTATGCGAACGGCTTTTACAGCCCGACCATCGACATCCTCATTGACGGCCGCCAGGCCTCTGACATCCCGCTGCTGTCGGTTCCCTCGCAGATCAGCGACGTCCGCGTGCTGATCAATCAGGGTCCGGTCTACCGTTTTGCCCGCACCGATGTTAGCCCCCTGCCACCGGGCACCGAACTGCCCGAGGATTTCAGCGCAACCGAACGCGCCCGCAGCGGTGCCGTCGGCGAAGCGCTGACCTCGGCCATCGTGTCCTGGCGCGATGCCGGCTATGCCAAGGCGAAACTGGCCGACCAGAGCGTCGTCGCCGATCACGCCCGCAACGTGCTGGACGTGTCGATGCGCATCGCCCCCGGTCCGCTGGTCAAATTCGGCAACCTGCGCCGCACCCAGCCCAGTGCCGTGCGCGGGTCGGTGATCCGCCGGGTTGCCGCGATCCCCACCGGGATGCAGTTTTCGCCAAAGGAGTTGCGGGACGCGGAACTGCGCCTGCGCCGCACCGGGGCATTTTCCTCTGTGGCGCTGGTCGAAGGCGAAACCGTGGCCGCCGACGGCAGCATGGACATCGGTGTGAACGTGGTGGACGCCAAGCCGCGCCGCTTTGGCTTTGGCGCCCAGATCTCGTCGTTGCAGGGTGTTGAATTGACCAGCTTCTGGCTGCACCGCAACCTGTTTGGCGGTGCCGAGCGGTTCCGGGTCGAGGGCAAGGTGTCCAACATCGGATCGACCGACTCGGGCATGGACTATTCTCTGGGCGCCCGGCTGGAAATTCCGGCGGTTCTGGGACCGGACACCAACGGTTTCGTCTATTCCGAATTGTCGCACATGGACGAACCCACGTACCTCTCCGACCGGGTCGAGCTGGGTCTGGGCCTGAGCCGGATCTATTCCGACGACCTGACCGCAGAAGGCGGCGTGAGCTTTGTCTATTCCGAAACGTCGGACGATCTGGGCGACCGCACCTTTACCCTGCTGACGTTTCCGTTTTCGGTCACGCTGGACAAGCGGGACAACGAACTCAACCCGGGCAGCGGTTACTATCTGGACGCCACCACCACGCCCTATGTCGGCCTGAACGGCAGCCAGTCCGGTGCACGTTTCACCGGCGATGCGCGCTATTATTTCCCGGTTGTCGAAGACAGGAGCCAGGTTCTGGCCGCCCGGCTGCAACTGGGGTCGGTCGTGGGATCGGATCTGGACCAGACGTTGCCCGAATACCTGTTCACCTCTGGCGGTGGCGGCTCGGTACGCGGCCAACCCTACCAGTCGCTCGACGTCGATCTGGGCAACGGTGACAGCACCGGCGGGCGCAGCTTTGTCGGCGTCTCGACCGAATACCGCACCAACCTGAGCGGCAATCTGGCCGCCGTGGCCTTCTATGATGCGGGCTATATCGGCGAAAGCGGCTTTTACGACGGGACCGGCAACTGGCATTCCGGTGCGGGTCTTGGCATCCGCTACAATACCGGTATCGGACCGATCCGGTTTGATGTCGCCGGCCCGGTCAGCGGCGACACCGGGAACGGCGTTCAATTCTACATCGGCATAGGACAGGCATTTTGAAGCGTATTAAGTTCTGCCTCCTCGTCATCTTCGCGCTGTTCGTCACGCAGCCCGTGCTGTCGCAATCGACGTCTGACGACGACCGTGGCTATATCCAGGCCCTGCTCGAGGACAACCTGTCCGCCGAGGGCAGGCAGATCCGCATTGTCGGCTTTGCCGGCGCCCTGTCGTCGCGGGCGACGATCGAACAGCTGACCATTGCGGATGCCGAAGGTGTCTGGATCACCCTGAACAACGTCGGCCTGTCGTGGAACCGGCTGGCCATCCTGCGCGGTCGGATCGAAATCGCCGAGCTGTCCGCCGAAGAAGTGCTGTTGCCACGCAAACCCCTTCCCGGTGACGCGCTGCCTGACCCCGAGGCCAAGCCCTTCAGCCTGCCGGAACTGCCGGTATCTGTCGAAATCGAAGAGTTGAACATCGCCAGCGCGGTGCTGGGGGCTCCGATTCTGGGTGTCGCGGCCGAAGTGTCGGTGGTCGGTGCGGCCAGCCTGGTCGACGGCGCGCTGGACGCGGATCTGCAAATCAACCGGATCGACGGCAAGACCGGCGAGCTGGCGCTGGCGGCAACCTATGCCAACGAGACCGGGAACCTCTCGGTGGATCTCAGCCTGGTGGAAGGCCGCGACGGCATCGTCGCCAAGCTGATCAACCTGCCCGACAGCCCGGCGATTGCGCTGAAGATCCAGGGTGAGGGACCGCTGGACGACTTCGCCGCCGACCTGTCGCTGGCCACGGACGGCGAGGATCGGCTGACCGGTCGCGTGACTCTGGCCGCCCTGCCCGAAGCTGGACCCGAAGGCAACGCCTTTACCGCGACCTTGGCAGGTGACATCCGACCGATGCTGCCTGCGGCCAACCGCGCCTTCTTTGGCCCGAACCTGTCTCTGGACGTGGCTGGCCAGACGCTGGCCGACGGGCGGCTGCGCCTGAACACCCTCGACCTCACCACCGAGGCCCTGACCCTGACCGGCAATCTCGCGCTGGGACCTGACAAATGGCCCGAAGAGATTGCGTTGACCGGTCGTGTCGCAAACGCGGCGGGCGGTGCATTGCTGCTGCCGCTGCCGGGGGTCGAGACGCGGATCGACAGCCTGGATCTGGATGTGAAATTCGACGCGGCGGACAGCGACAGCTGGAGCGCCGACCTGCTGCTCAACGGTCTGGACCGCGCGGATGTGGATCTGGCACAGGCGCGGATCAATGGCCTTGGCCGGATCAGCCGGGGCGAAGGCGCATCGCTGGGCAACGTGGCGGGTCGCTTCGGTATCGACCTCACCGGCCTGTCCCCGGCGGACGCCGCCATGGCCACGGCCCTGGGCGAGGCGATCAACGGCGAAATCATCTTTGACTGGAAAGAGGATTCACCGCTGGATCTGGCGCCGATCAGGCTGTCCGGCGCCGGCATCGACCTGAACGGTTCACTGCGCATCACCGGGCTGCGCGACACCTTTGCGCCGCAGATCACCGGCAATGCCCAGGTGGCGGCCGTCAACCTGTCGCGCTTTTCCGGCCTTGCGGGGCGTGAACTGGGCGGCGGTGTCAACGTCACCTTGACCGGACAGGCGAAGCCGCTGGACGGTGCCTTTGACGCCACCATCACCGGCACCGCCCGCGATCTGGTGACCGGCGTACCCGAAGCGGACCGCATCCTTGCCGGCGAGGCGTCTCTTGCCATCGACGCCCTGCGGGACGAGAATGGCGTTCTGCTCCGCACTCTGAAAATCGACGCGACCGGCGGCACGATTTCCGCCGAGGGACGTCTGCGCACGGGTGCCAGCGCCGCGCGCTTTGATGTGGCCCTGAAGGACACCAGCCTCGTTCTGGCCGAATTGAGCGGCCCGGCACGGGTGCAGGGTCAGCTGGATCAGGTCAACACACTCTGGACGCTGGACACCACAGCCTCTGGTCCCGGCGGCGCCGATATCCGCGCCCGTGTTCAGGCCACCTATGACGAGGGCACTGTCAGCGACATCACCGGCACCGGCACCGTCCGTGCCAAGGATATCGCGGCCTACGGCGTGATCGCCAAAC
Source organism: Puniceibacterium confluentis (assembly GCF_007923445.1). Classification (GTDB taxonomy): domain Bacteria; phylum Pseudomonadota; class Alphaproteobacteria; order Rhodobacterales; family Rhodobacteraceae; genus Puniceibacterium; species Puniceibacterium confluentis. Next base: position 15,743 of record NZ_VOJI01000026.1, read on the forward strand.
GTGACCTTGGCGGCGCGGTCGATCTGGCCGGCTCGGGCGCCTACAACCCGCTGACGCAGTATTTCTCGGTCAATCTGACCGGCAGCGCCACCGACCTCAGGGCGGATGTGCCGCAGGTCGACGGATTGCTGAGCGGGCGGGCATCGGTCGAACTGGACGCGGCGCGGGATGCCGATGGCCTTGTGGTGCGCAACCTCGACCTCAAGGCCACCGGTCTGACGGCAGTGGCAAGCGGGCAGCAGACCGACGACGGCAGCCTGTCACAGTTCGACATCCACCTGCCCGATGCCTCGAAGGTCGAGCCCCGGCTGAAGGGGGCTGCACGGGTGCAGGGCACGCTAAGGCAGGTCAACACCACCTACACGCTGGACACCCGGGCGACCGGCCCGGGCGGCGTGGACATCGACGCCGAAATCATTGCGCAATATGCAAATGCGGTGCTGGGCAAGGTCGAAGGCCGCGGCACGATCAAGGCTGCGGATCTTTCTCCGTACAGCGCGATTGCGCAGCGTGACATCGCCGGATCGGTGGATCTGGGCGGGTCCGGCAGTTTCGACCCGGCAACGCTGTACTTTGCCGCCGATCTGGCCGGCACCGCGACGGACCTGAAAACCTCGGTGCCGCAGGTTGACGGGTTGCTGAGCGGACGCACAACGCTTGCCCTCGACGCCAAACGCGACGCCGACGGTCTGGTTCTGCGCAACCTCAACGTCGATGCGGACGGGCTGCGCGCCACAGCCACCGGACGGCAGACCCCCGAAGGCAGCACGGCCGAATTCGACATCGACCTGCCCGACGCCTCGCGGGTGGAACCGCGCCTGCGCGGCCCGGCGCGGGTCCGTGGCACCCTCAATCAGAGCGGCACCTCCTATGCGCTGGACGCCACGGCAACCGGCCCGGGCGGCATGGATATCGACGCCGAGGTGATGGCCGAGTATGCCGACAATGTCCTCGGCAGGATTCAGGGCAGCGGCACGGTCAGGGCGGCGGATCTGTCCCCCTACGGTGTCTTCACCGGTCGCGACATCGGCGGCGCGGTGGATCTGACCGGAACCGGCAGCTACGACCCCGCGACGCAGTTCTTTTCGGCGGATGTCAACGGCGCCGTCACCGACCTGAAGACCGACATTGCACAGCTCGACGGTCTGCTGACCGGACGCAGCACCCTGATGCTGGATGTCACCCGGGACAGCGGCGGTATCCTGCTGCGCAATCTGGATCTGGATGCCAGCGGGTTGATCGCCACCGCCGAAGGTGTGCTGCGCGACGCCGCCAGCGCCGCACGCTTCGACATCCGCCTGCCCGAAGCCTCGCGCGCTGTTCCCGGGCTGAACGGCTCGGCACGGATCACGGGCGCGCTGGACCAGGCGGGCGATGAATGGACGCTGGACGCCACCGCCACCGGCCCCGGCGGCGTCGATCTGGATGCCCGGATTGTCGCCTTCTATGCCAATGAGGTTCTGGGGCAGATCCGCGGCTCGGGGCGCGTGCAGGCTGATTCACTGGCGCCCTATGCCGGGCTTGTCGGCCGCCCCCTCGGCGGCAGCCTGAACCTGTCCGGATCCGGCAGCTATGACCCCCGGGACGCCACCTTTGCCGCCGATGTGACCGGCACCGCGCAGAACCTGCGCAGCGGCATTGCCGCGGTGGACAAGCTCGTCGCGGGCCAGACAACCATCGCCGTGGATGCGGCGCGGGATGCAGGCGGCGTGATCACGGTGCGCACTCTGGATGTCGAGACCGGGCAGATCACCGCAAATGTCAGCGGGGCGCTTGGCACCACGTCGAGCAATCTGCGGTATGACGTGCGGCTGCGCGATCTGGGCCTGTTCGCACCGGGTTTCGACGGACCGGCCACCGCGACAGGCACCGCCAGCACGCAGGGCGGCGACTATCGCGTCGATGCCGATGTCACCGGCCCCGGCGGCACCAATGCGCAGGTGAGCGGCACCCTGGCCCCCGATGCCAGCCGCGCCAACATCGCTGCCACTGGCAGCGCGCCCCTAGCCCTGGTGAACCAGTTCCTCGAGCCCAACATCCTGAACGGCACCGCGAATTTCGACCTGCGCCTGAACGGCACCCCGGGGCTTGCGGCGCTGTCGGGCACGGTACGGACGGCCGGGGCCAGCCTGGTTCTGCCGTCGGCGCCCCTGAACCTGACCGACATCAATGGAACCGTCGCGCTGACCGGAGGGCGGGCCAACATCGACCTGACCTCTCAGGCGTCGACCGGGGGCACGCTGGCGGTGCGCGGACCGGTCACGCTGTCTGCTCCGTTAAACGGCGATCTGGCGGTGGTGCTGAGCAATGTCGCGGTGGCGGATCCGGGGCTGTACGAAACCGAGGTCAGCGGCGCCCTGTCGCTGCGCGGGCCGCTGGCCTCGACGGCAGCGCTTGAGGGCACCTTGCAGCTGGCCAAGGTCGAGGTCCGGGTGCCGGACACCGGGCTGGGCGCCACTGGCAGCTCTTTCCAGCTGCGCCATATCAATGAATCCGCCGCATCGCGCCAGACCCGGGCCCGAGCCGGGCGGCTCGAGGCCCAGGGCAGTGGTGGCGGCGGCGGCGGCCTGAATTACCGGTTGAATGTGCTGGTGCAGGCGCCAAGTCAGATCTTTATCCGCGGGCGCGGACTGGACGCCGAATTGGGCGGAGAGCTGCGGCTTCGCGGCACCCTGTCCAACATCATTCCGGACGGTCAGTTCGACCTGATCCGCGGGCGGCTCGACATCCTGGGGCAGCGCATCGAACTTGACCGGGCGTCAATCGTGATGCGGGGCTCGCTGGTGCCGACCATTCTGGTGGTTGCAACCACGCAGCGTGACGACACCTCGATCCGGTTCGAGATCCGCGGCATCGTCTCGGACCCGGATGTGTCGATCAGTTCTAGCCCGGACCGCCCCGAAGAGGAGGTGCTGGCGCTGCTGCTGTTCGGGCGCAATGTCACAGAGATCTCGGCGTTTCAGGCCTTGCGTATCGCCTCGGCGATCAACACCCTGGTGGGCAAGGGCGGCGACGGGATCGTCGACCGGCTGCGGATGGGCTTTGGGGTCGATGATCTGGACGTGGCGACCGCCGAAGACGGCACCACCGAGCTGCGCGTCGGCAAATATCTGACCGACAACGTGTACACCGACGTGACCGTGGGCGCCAACGGGCAGAGCGAGATCAACCTGAACCTCGATATCACCCGCTCCATTACCGCGCGCGGCACTGCTTCGTCCGACGGCAACACCAGTCTGGGGATCTTTTTCGAGAAAGACTACTAGGCGTCCACGCATCAAAAAAGCGCGCCGTCCCGTCGGGAAGGCGCGCTTTTTGTGTTCCAAGGCCCCGGACCGGTCTGCCCGGGGGCGCAGGCCGTCTATTTGCGCAGGGCGTCACGGATCTCCAGCAGCACGTCAAGCTGCGAGGGTCCGGTCTTGACCTCCGGAGCGATCTCGTCGGGTTTTTCAGCGGCGGATTTGATCCTGTTCACCATTTTGACCAGCATGAAGACCACAAAGGCAATGATCAGGAAATTGATCACGGCCATGATGAACTTGCCAATCGCAAACACCGGCGCGCCGGCCTCGATGGCGGTTGTCAGCGACGCGTAGGTTTCGCCGTCCAGTGCATAGAACCAACCGGAAAAGTCGATGCCACCGGTGAAAAGGGCAATGATCGGATTGATGATATCGCCCACCAGCGAAGTCACAATGGCGGTGAAGGCCGCGCCGACGATGATGCCGACGGCCATGTCCATGACATTGCCCTTGGCAATGAAATCCTTGAATTCCTGAATCATAACGTTGTCCCCCTGTGGATCTCGGCACACCCGCGGATGCGCTATTGGCGTTTATACACGCCAGACATCCGTCTGTGCACCCGACGTGACCTCACGTTCCGAAATACGGATCGGGGGATCGGGATCAGCCGGGCAACGTGCCTGTCAGGACATACCGCAGGATCCTGACCACCTCGTCAGGGGTGCGGCACACGGCAAGCGCCGCCGCATCGACTTCTTTCAAGGCGTGGTCATGGTCGGGCTGTTGCAGGATGATCAGCGACTTTCCCAAGGCAGCGGCATAGCCTGCATCGAAGGCAGCGTTCCATTGGCGATATTTTTCGCCAAAGCGCACAACCACCACATCGGCATCGGCAATGCCCTTGCGGGTACGGATGGCGTTCACCATCGCGCCCTTGCGATCGTGCCAGAACTTGTCCGGTTCTTGGCCGAGAATCTCGACGCCGCAGTCGTCCGAAGCGGCATGATCGGTCACAGGGCCGGAAAAGGTCACGTCCAGCCCCTGCGCCCCGTCGATGATCTGATCGCGCCAGTCAGTGTGAATTTCGCCGGACAGGTAAACATTCAGTCCCATGGAAGCCTCGCTTTGGTTTCAACAGTCAGAGAATGACCGAAAGTCTAAACATCGGGGTTCAGGGTTGCCAGTCGCGGTTTCCCGATGTGACGAAGGACGCCGCCAACCCGTCGGCCTCGGCACCACGGCCGCCATCGCGCCGTGATGCCGGTATGACCGACCGTTCTAGCCGCGCAGCGTGCCGCCAGTTGCCTGCTGGACCTTCTCGACGATCCTGGACGAGATCGCCTCGATGTCCTTTTCCTTCAGCGTCGCCTCGGTGGGTTGCAGCCGGACTGTCAGGGCGATGGATTTCTTGCCCTCGCCCAGCGCGCCACCGATGAATTCGTCAAAGACCCGCACCGCGGCAATCATCACCTTGTCCGCGCCGGCGGCAGCATTGACGAGGGTCTGCGCCTCGATCGCAGCATCGACGACAAAGGCAAAGTCCCGTTCGACCGCCTGCAGGTCGTTCAGCGCCAGCGCGGGCCGGGTCGAAACGCTGTTGCGCGGCAGCGGAATTTCGGCAGGCCAGATCGTAAAGGCGACGGCAGGGCCTTTGACGTCCAGCGCTTTCAGCACCTTTGGATGAACCTCACCAAATACGCCAAGGGTCTTCTTGGGTCCGAGGCAGATACGGCCATGACGGCCCGGATGCCACCAGCCCTCGCCGCCGCGCAGGATCTGCACCTTGGCGGGCGCGCCCATCGCGGCCAGCACCGCTTCGGCATCGGCCTTGGCGTCGAACACATCGACACTGCGGGATGCGCCGTGAACATCCTTGGGACCGGTGCGGCCGATCAGCAGACCCGAGATCTGCAACCGTTGCTCCCCGGGCTCGCCGCCGGAAAAGGTCGCGCCGATTTCGAACAGCGCCTGATCCGGAAAACCGCGAGCCTGATTGCGCGCCGCGGCCTGCAACAGGCCGGGCAGCAGTGACGGACGCAGATGGCTGAGATCGGCGCTGATCGGGTTGGCCAGCATGGTTGCGTCATCGCCGCCGCCGAACAGCGTGGCGGCAGCCCTGTCGATAAAGCTGTAGGTCACGCATTCGTTGTAGCCCAGCGCCGCAGTGGTGCGCCGTCCGGCCTGTTCGCGCTTTTGCAACGGCGACAGAATCGGTTTCGGCACCCCTGCCTGTACCCGTGGCAGCGGCTTGCCCTGCAACCTGGTAAGCGAGGCGATGCGCGCAACCTCTTCGACCAGGTCAGCCTCGCCCAGCACGTCGGGGCGCCAGCTTGGCACTGCCGCCATGTCGCCATTCAGCTCAAAGCCAAGCCGCGTCAAGGTCTCGCGTTGCTGTGCTTCGGGGATGTCCATGCCGACCAGCGAGATCACCCGCGCAGGATTCAGACGGTAGGCGCGCGACGTGTCCGGGATGGTCCCCGCCACCACGACTTCGGAGGCTTCGCCACCCGCCACGTCCAGGATCATCCGGGTGGCGTGTTCCAGACCGTGCGGGGTCCAGGCCGGGTCGATGCCGCGTTCGAAACGGTAGCGCGCGTCGGAATTGATCTTCAGCGCGCGACCGGTGTAGGCGGTGCGGACGGTGTCGAAATAGGCCGCCTCGATGAACACATTTGTGGTGTCGGCCGTCACGCCCGTGGGCAGGCCGCCCATCACGCCGGCGACGCTTTGCACGCCCGCGTCGTCGGAAATCAGCGTCATGTCGGGCGCAAAGGTGTAGGATTTGTCATCCAGACCAGTCATCGTCTCGCCCCCCGCAGCGCGGTGCACGCGCAGGTTTCCGGTCACCTTGTCGGCGTCAAAGACATGCAGCGGCCGGTTGCGGTCGTAGGTGAAGAAGTTGGTCACATCGACCAGGAACGAGATCGGGCGCAGCCCGATGGCACGCAGACGCGCCTGCAGCCACTGCGGGCTGGCGCCGTTCTTTACGCCCTTGATGACACGGCCGTAGAACACCGGGGCGGCGTCCAGCGTGTCGGCGTCGATGCTGACCCCGATCGGGCAGGCAAAGGAGCCCGGCACGGCATCCATGTCACGCGGCTTCAGCGTACCAAGGCCGCGGGCGGCAAGGTCACGTGCAACACCGCGCACACCCAGCGCGTCGGGGCGGTTGGGCGTGATCGCAATGTCGATCACCGGGTCCACCTTGGACGGATCGTTCTGTGCCAGCCAGTCGGCAAAGCTTTGGCCGACCTCGCCCGAGGGCAGTTCGATGATGCCGTCATGTTCGTCCGACAGTTCCATCTCGCGCTCGGAGCACATCATGCCGAAGCTGTCGATGCCGCGGATCTTGCCGACACCGATGGTGGTGTCGATGCCGGGCACATAGGTGCCGGGTTTGGCGACGACTACCGTGATCCCGGCCCGGGCGTTGTGGGCGCCGCAGATGATCTGCGTCTCGCCGTCGTCGATGGCGACGCGGCAGACCTTCAGCTTGTCCGCATCGGGGTGTTTTTCCGCCTCGAGCACTTTGCCGATGGTGAAACCCGACAGTTTTTCCAGCGGGTTTTCAACGCCTTCGACCTCAAGCCCGAGGTCGGTCAGCGCCTCGGTGATCTCGTCCAGCGTGGCGGTGGTGTCGAGGTGATCCCTGAGCCAGGAAAAGGTGAATTTCATCGGTCTCAACCCGTTAATTGCGTGTTGCCATCCCTTAGCGGATCGGGGTCCGGGGGGAAAGGGGGCGGTGTCGCAAAGCAGGGCGCGCCCGGGAAACCGCCCGGTTGGATACCACGGGCCAAAACAACCCCGCGCCTGCGGTCAGCATGGAGCCCGTTCCGCCACACGCTCGATTGCGCCCGGATGATACGGCTGCCAGTCGCGCAGCGGACGCGGGGCGGCCTTGCGGTGAGGAACTCCGCTCTGACGATAATCAGCCGGATCGCCGCCGGTTGCCACTGCCGCAACAGGCACGGCAACGAACCTGTCGACAAGCAGATGGCGGCGGTGACAGCGATCAATGGGTCACGACCTCACAACGCGCCTGGATCCGACACCTGTTGCCAGTTCAATTGCGGCCCAAGCCGTCCAACAGCCTCATGGATCGCTCCGGCGGAGGAACGCGAAGCCCCGCGCCGGTACCTTGATCCCTTCGCGCCAGAGCCGCAGAAACAGCCCCTCGACCTCGGGACGCGGCGCCTTGTAAGCCCGGCCGGCTGCAATCTCTTCCGGGCTCCACATCCAGTCGGCGGCCGGAGCCTGACGCATCGTCCAGTCCGGGAACAGCCGCCAGCTGGTCTGTCGGTGCACCAGCGTCCGCACGGCCGCGTGGCGGGTGTCCCTGACAATCTGCGCATAGGTTGTGTCAACGGCGGCCGGTGGCCCCTCGAGCAGTTGCAGATACATATCCTCGCGGGTGATCAGGGCGCCTGTGATGTCGTTGCGTTCGTTGTAGTGGCGGGCGGTCGCAAGAATGGCGTCCAGCGTCTCGCGCCTGTACCCGACCGGGCGGGACACGTAGATGAGCCTGAGATGTGTCACTGGAAATTCTTGGTCCGGAACATAAGCACCAATCTAAACGAAAAAACACATTCCAGATGGATAACAGAGCAATCGTGGCGCCGTCAATCAGACCCCCGCCGCCGGGCCCGGGCAGACCGGCCCACGCCTGCCGTCTGCGTCCGGTCCGGCAGCCCGACCCGCAGCCTGAGAGTCGGGCGGTCGTGTGGCGCCGCGGCCCGCGCCGCCAGGGCGATCAGCGGCTGAGGCCGCCATGCAGCGTCGGCACGTCCAGCGCGGCAAAACCGTAGTGGCGCAGCCAGCGCAGGTCGGAATCAAAGAACGCCCGCAGATCGGGAATGCCGTATTTCAGCATGGCGATGCGGTCGATGCCCATGCCGAACGCAAAACCCTGCCACAGCTCGGGATCGACCCCGGCAGAGCGCAGCACATGCGGGTGGACCATGCCCGAACCGAGCACTTCGAGCCAACCGTCCCCCTCACCGATTTTCAGCTGCCCGTCGACCCACGAACATTGGATGTCCACTTCCGCCGAGGGTTCGGTGAAGGGGAAATGCGAGGCGCGGAACCGGGTCTTGATGCCGTCGACTTCGAAGAAGGCCGCAAAAAATTCCTCGAGCACCCATTTCAGGTTGGCCATCGAGATGTCCTTGTCGATGGCGAGACCCTCGACCTGGTTGAACATCGGCGTGTGGGTCTGATCATAGTCGGCACGGTAAACGCGGCCCGGGGCAATGATGCGGCAGGGCGCGCCGTGCTGTTCCATGTGACGGATCTGCACCGGGCTGGTGTGGGTGCGCAGCACATGCGGCGGGCGGTCGTCTTCGGCTGCGCGATGCATGTAGAAAGTATCCATCTCGGCCCGCGCGGGGTGGTGGCCGGGAATGTTCAGCGCGTCGAAATTATACCAGTCGGTGTCGACCTGCGGGCCTTCGGCCACGGCAAACCCCATATCGGCGAAGATCGCGGTGACCTCTTCGGTCACCTGGCTGATCGGATGGATCGAGCCGGTGCGCTGCGCCCGGACCGGCAACGTCACGTCCAGCCATTCGGCGCGCAGCCGTTCGTCAAGTGCCGCATCGGCGAGCGCTTCCTTGCGGGCGGCAAGGGCCGAGTTGATTTCGTCCTTGAGCGCGTTCAGCGCCGGGCCGGCGGTCTGGCGTTCCTCGGGTGTCATGCGCCCCAGTTCGCGCATCTGCAGGCTGATCTCGCCCTTTTTGCCAACGGCCTGCACCCGCAGGTCTTCGAGCACGTTTTCGTCGGCAGCAGCCGCAATGGCCTGGATGTATTTGTCACGCAGATCGGTCATGGGGGCCTCCGGAAGTCCTGGCGTCCTGCTAGCACAGCATCCCGGGATTGCAAGCTTCGGGGGCATCTGACAGCCAGCATCCCACACATTGGGCAGCCATTCGGCCAGGAGGCCAGAGGACCACGATTTCCGGATGCGGGTGCTGGTCCTGCGCGACCGGATACGGCAGGGTCCGGGAAACCCGGATCAGGACCGCGCAATGCCCCCTTCCCTCACGCAACTTGAAAACGCTCACCTCAGCCTGACAGTCGCGGATCTTGGCGCCGAGATGCAGAGCCTTCGCCTGGCGGACGGACGGGAACTGTTGTGGAACGGCGATGCCGCGCATTGGAGCGGGCGGGCGCCCGTGCTGTTTCCCATCGTCGGACGTGCGCCGGAGGACCGCATTGCGGTCGGAGATTTTGCGGCTGACATGGCCCAGCATGGCTTTGCCCGGCGGTCGGTGTTCGAACTGGAAGAGTCCGGCCCGGACCTGTGTCGGCATGTGCTTCGGGACAACGCGGCAACACGGGCGGTCTATCCCTTTGGCTTTGCCCTCAGCCTGACCCATCGGCTCGACGGGGCGGCAGTAGAGGTCTGTGCCGAAGTCCGGAATTGCGACGCACGCGACATGCCCTTCGGCTTCGGCTTTCACCCGGCGTTCCGCTGGCCCCTGCCGCGCTGTGAGGGCGATCCTCATGAAGTGGTTCTGGACAATGGGGCCGAACCGGACCGGGCATGTCTGGAGGATGGTCTGCTGACACCAACCCGCGAAGCCTCTCCCTTTGACAAGGGGCGGATCGGGATAACGCCGGGCATGTTCGACGACGGCGCGCTGGTCTTTCCCCGGGGCGCGGGCACGGGGCTGCGCTATGGAGTGGCCGGCGGGGCGCAGCTGCTGTTCCGGTTCGACAATTTGCCCAACCTCGCATTGTGGAGCAAGCCGGGCGCACCGTTCCTGTGTATCGAGCCCTGGCACGGCATGGCGGCCGAAGTCGGCGGATCGCCTCAGATTGCCGAGCGACCCTTCAGCCTGGTCCTGGGTGCGGGGGATGTGGCACGCTTTGGCTGGCGCGCCGAGGTGCGGCTCTAGCGGCGCCCAGGAAAATCTTCCTCCGAAGATTTTCCTGGTGAGAATTTTCTACGAAAATTCTTGCACCGTCGGGAATTCGTCGTGGCTTGCCGCCCGCTTGATCACCGGCTGGCTTTCGCCGGGCAGCGGACCGCGGCACCGGCCTCGCACCCACAAGAAAACGCCGCGTACGGATGCACGCGGCGTTTTGAATTTTACGCTGTCAGGCGTTCTCAGGCGGGCAGAGCCGCCTTGGCCTGAGCGGCGATGGCGTTGAACGCTTCGGGCTCGTGCACGGCGAGATCTGCGAGAACCTTGCGGTCGACTTCGATCCCGGCCAGCGCCAGGCCGTTGATGAAACGCGAATAGGTCAGCGATTCGTCAAACATCCGCACGGCGGCGTTGATCCGCTGGATCCACAGCGCGCGGAAGCTCCGCTTGCGGGCGCGACGGTCACGCGTGGCGTACTGGTTTGCCTTGTCGACGGCCTGTGCGGCCACCTTGAAGGTGTTCTTGCGACGGCCATAGTATCCTTTGGCTTGGTCGGTGATTTTCTTGTGACGGGCGTGGGTAACTGTCCCACCTTTGACTCGTGCCATGATCCAGGCTCCTTATATCTGCAGGTCTATCAGCGGTCGTAGGGCATGTAGCCCTTGACGATTTTGGCGTCGGGAGCCGACAGAGCTGTCGTCCCGCGCGCGTCGCGGATGAACTTGGTGGTCCGTTTGATCATGCCGTGCCGCTTGCCGGCCTGGCCTGCCATCACCTTGCCGGTGGCAGTCACCTTGAAGCGCTTTTTGGCGCTCGACTTGGTCTTCATCTTGGGCATTTCCGTCTCCTTGTCTTCTGGGTCGGTCGGACGTGCGACTCGGCATGCCACGTAGGCCGGACGCACGGGATTGAGGGCGCCGTATAGGCGGGGACGCGGGGTGTTGCAAGGGGTTTCACAGCCGTCGGTTCGACTGCCTGCCGAGGGTGGACCGGGGACCATCAAACCGGGGCCCGCCGCTGGCAGGGCCTGCGTTGCCGACCCGAGGCCCCTGCCGCTAGCCGATCAGCTGACCGATGACCCCATAGATCACGGACGGCAGGTCTTCCCAGGCATAGCCGCCGGGTTTGGTGCGGATGGCATAGACCACCAGACCGCCGCCGATCACCAGCGCCAGTGCGGCGGACCGGGGCGGGCGGTTGTCGGACCAGGCTGACAGCACCGCGGGCAGCGACAGCAGAACCACAATTAATCCGATGCAGAGGGTCAGATCCGGATCCATTGTGCCTGTTCTCCCTGCCCGGCGTTCCGGTCAACCCGGATCGGTGGCGTAGATGAGCCGCTCGTCACAGGGTGCGACGCGCAGAATATTGGTTGTGCCCGAAGTGTTGAACGGCACACCGGCCGTGACCACGATCTGATCCGTGGTTGTGGCATAGCCGCCTTCACGCGCCGCGCGCGCGGCGCCGACAACCGCTTCCTTGAAGCGTTCGAGCACACCGACCTGCACCGTGTTGGTCCCCCAGAGCAGCGCCAGCCGCCGCGCCGTGGACAGCGACGAGGTCAGGGCCAGGATCGGCACCCGGGGGCGTTCGCGCGCCACCAGCAGCGCCGTGGTGCCGCTTTGCGTAAAGCAGCAGATCGCCTTGATGTCCGTCGTCTCGGCAATCTCGCGCGCGGCGGCGACGATGCCATCGGCGATCGAGGCGCGCTTGGCGATGCGACTGGCATCTATCACTTCGCGGTAGGTGGGATCGTTCTCGACCTCCATCGCCACGTTGTGCATGGTCTGTACCGCTTCGACCGGATAACTGCCGGCCGCGGATTCAGCCGACAACATGATCGCATCGGTGCCCTCGTAGATCGCCGTGGCCACGTCCGAGACTTCGGCGCGCGTCGGCATCGGCGATTCGATCATCGATTCAAGCATCTGCGTCGCAACGATCACCGGCTTGGCGGCTGCGCGGCATTTGCGAATCAGACGTTTCTGGATCGGCGGCACGTTCTGCACCGGCAGTTCGACGCCCAGATCGCCGCGCGCCACCATGATGCCATCGGACACCTCGAGTATCTCGTTGAAGGCTTTGACGCCGGCCGGCTTTTCGATCTTGGACAGGATCGCAGCACGTCCGCGACACAGTTCGCGCGCCTCAAGAACATCCTCGGGACGCTGCACGAAGCTGAGGGCGAGCCAGTCGACTCCGAGCTGGCAGACAAACTCCAGATCCTTGCGGTCCTTGTCCGACAGGGCGGCAAGCGGCAGCACCACGTCGGGCACGTTCACGCCCTTACGGTTGGAAATCGTGCCCCCAATGATCACGGTGCAATCGGCAAAGTCGGCGCCGCACTCCTTGACCTTGAGGCGGATCTTGCCGTCGTTCACCAGCAGATGCGCACCGGGCTCGAGAGCTTGGAAAATTTCCGGGTGCGGCAGGTTCACCCGCTTGGCGTCGCCCTCGGTCTTGTCGAGGTCAAGCCGGAAATCGGCGTCCGCGACCAGTTCTTCCTCGCCGTTGGCAAAGACACCAACCCGCAGTTTCGGTCCCTGAAGGTCAGCCAGAATGCCGATCGGGCTGTTCAGATCCACTTCGACCTGACGGATGATCGCGTGACGCTCGCGAATTTCGTCATGGCTCCCGTGGCTCATGTTCAGACGGAACACATCCGCCCCGGCCTCGTGCAGCTTGCGGATCATCTCGTAATCGGAGGATGCCGGCCCAAGCGTGGCCACGATCTTTACATTGCGCAGACGTCTCATGTTCACTGTCCCGTTCGGAATTCTGGCGGTCTTTCGAAGCCCTTGCTCCTGCGACGTCCGTCTGGTCGTCGTTACCGCTAACAAATCATCAGCCTTATTGCGTATTTCCCAATCTCGCGCAACTCCTCTATGTCATGCGCCAAAGAGATGACACCGCCATGACCTACACCCCATATCATATAGACGGCGCCGAGCGAAACAGCCGCTGGCTGATCACCTGCGACCATGCGGCAAACACCGTGCCGCCTGCAATAGGCGCATCTCTGGGCCTTCCGCCCGAAGATATGGCACGTCACATCGCCTATGATATCGGGGCGGCCGGGGTTGCGCGCGCGCTGGGGGCCGCCCTGGGGGCGCCGGTGATCCTGTCCAACTTCTCGCGGCTGGTGATTGATCCGAACCGCGGCGAGGATGATCCGACACTGCTGATGCGGCTCTATGACGGGTCGGTGATTCCCGCCAACCGCCACGCCGACGCGGCAGAAAGGGAACGGCGCCTCGCCGCCTGTCACCGCCCCTACCACGCCGCGCTCGAGTCTCTGGCCGCGCGGCGAGACGACACCGTGATCGTGGCGGTGCACACATTTACCCGACAGTTGCGTGGTCGGCCCGAGCGGCCCTGGCACATCGGCATTCTGCATGCCTGGGACCGGCGCCTGTCGGACCCGCTGATCGCACTGCTCGATGCAGAGCCGGATCTTGCGGTGGGACGCAATCAGCCCTATCCCGGCCACCTGCCCGGCGACGCGGTTGACCGGCACGGGCTGAAACACGGGCGGCAGAACACGCTGATCGAACTGCGCAACGACCTGATCACAACGCCGGACTCGCAGGCCGCCTGGGGCGCCCGGCTCGCGCCACTGCTCGCAGAGGCGCTGAAACGTGCAGAACCATGATGTCCAAGGGAGAGAACGACATGGATGACCAGACCCGTATCGAACTGGAGGCCGCAGCCTTCCGCCGCCTGCGCCAGCACCTGATGCAGGACCGCCCCGACGTGCAGAATATCGACATGATGAACCTGACAGGATTCTGCCGCAACTGCCTGTCCCGCTGGTATCAGGAAGCGGCCAACGAACGCGGCATCGAGATGGACAAGGACACAAGCCGCGAGCTTTTCTACGGCATGACGATGGCAGAGTGGAAATCCCGGCACCAGACCGAGGCGTCGGATGACAAGCAGGCGGCCTTTGAAACCGCCTTTGCAAAGAACGTCGGCAAGACGGACTGAAAACCGGGCGCGCCGGTTCGGCGCAGTCCGCGGTTCTGTCCGGGCATTCGACCGGCGTCGCGACCCCCACGCGGCCGTGATGCGCGCTCCAGTCAATCACGCAGCCGCCAGCCCTGTCCCGCGATGGTTGGCGCGCGATACGATCAGAAAAGGTCATGCAACCTGTGGGCGAATTGGTTGTACGATGGCGTCATTGACCCGCTGTCCATAGCTGCCAAGGGGCCTGCCGTATGAAAATCGTGAACTGGAACATCGAATGGATGAACAACTGGTTTTCGGGCAATGATCTGCCCGTCTGGGGCAGCAATGCGCTGAGTGCGCCTGCGGCGCGACAGACCGCCGGGCGGGTCGCACGGGTGATCCGCGCCCTGAACCCGGATCTGCTGACTCTCCAGGAGGGGCCCAGCGCGCGCGCCGAGATGGCGCTGTTTCTGGAGCTGCTTGCCGCGGACGGCGGACCCGAATTCGAGATGATCATGGGCAACGACGGCGGAGCGCAAAAGCTGTTCGCCCTGCGCCGGGTCGGCGGGTTGTGCGAAAGTTTCGGGCTGTCCACCGACCCGCTGACCGAAGCGCTGCGCGACGTCTGGCTGGCGGATGTGAACGGCGATCTGCTGCTGGAGAGTTACGAGTTCACCCGCGCGCCGCTGGTGATCAGCGCCGATCCGGTCGCCGGGCAGCCGGTACGGATCGTGGTTCTGCACACCAAGTCAAAATATGTGCACCGCGGCCGGCAGCTGTTCGACAATCCGGCGACCCGGCCCGAATTCATCGCCGACGCCATGCTGGCACGACGCCGGATCTCGGCCGAGGCTTTCCGGCTGCGCAGCTATCTGGATGCGCTGGTCGCCGAAGACAGCGGTGCCCGTGTTGTCGTGACCGGGGATTTCAACGACGGGCCGGGGCAGGACTTTTTCGAACGCTCCTACCTCACGCACAATGTCACCGACATCCTGCTGGGCAGCACGTTCTACCCGGATCTGATCTATACCCACGGGTTCCTGTCGCGGGTGTCGGCGGCGGCCCTGTTCACCGCGCGGTTCGACGATTTTGTCGATGGCGTACTGGACCGGCCGCTGCTGCTGGATCACTTCGTGATTTCACCCGCCCTGGCTCCCGAAGTGCGGGACGGCGGCATCGCGCACCCCGCCTTTGATGCCGAGACCCTGCGGATGAACGGCAAGCGCGAGGACCGGCCCAGCGACCACCGCCCGATCTGGATCGAACTGGGCCTGCCGCTTTCAGGCTAGCGCCGGTGCGCCCCCTCGCGTTCCGGCAGGGGGGCTCGACTCTCAGACCGCTGTCTTCCGGCTTTCTTCGAGATAGATTTCCCGCAGCCGCCTGGTGCGCTCGCCCGGCGTGCCACGCCCCAGCACAACACCGTCGATCTCGACCACCGGCATCACGAACGAGCTCGCCGAGGTGATGAACGCCTCGTCCGCCGCCTGCGCTTCGGCAACGGAAAAGTTGCGCTCTTCCACTTCCATCTGTGCCTCGGCGGCAAAACGCAGCACGGCGGCGCGGGTGATGCCGTGCAGGATGTCGGTGGACAGGGCCCGGGTGATGATGCGGTTGCCCTTGACGATATAGGCGTTGTTGCTGGTGCCTTCGGTGACAAAGCCATCCTCGACCATCCAGGCATCGTCGGCCCCGGCCTTTTTCGCCATCATCTTGCCCATCGAGGGATAAAGCAGCTGCACCGTCTTGATGTCGCGGCGGCCCCAGCGCTGATCCTCGATGCTGATGATCTTCATGCCGGTCTCGGCCATCGGGCTGGCCGCCAATCCGGGCTTGTTCTGGGTGAACAGCACAATGGTCGGTTCGGTCGTCTCGGGGTCGGGAAAGGCAAAATCCCGGTCCCCGGGCGCGCCACGGGTGATCTGCAGATAGACCAGCCCCTCGTTGATGCCGTTTTCACGCACCAGTTCGCGGTGAATCTCGAGCAGTTCATCCATGGTGCAGGGCGCCCGCATCTCCAGCTCGGCCAACGAGCGCTGCAGGCGGACGGCGTGACCGGCAAAGTCGATCAGCTTGCCGTCAAGCACACTGGTGACCTCATAGACACCATCGGCCATCAGAAAGGCGCGGTCAAAAATCGAAATCCGGGCCTCGGTCTCGGGCAGGTAGTCTCCGTTCACATAGACGGTGCGGGTCATGGCGTGGAATCCTTCGTGGTCTGGCATTCTCAGCCCCAGAGGGCTGCGGTGGGCGGGTGCACGCCCTTGTCGTCAAAGAGCAGCGGTTCGGGACGGTCTTCGGCCAACAGCAGCGGGCCGTCAAGATCCGTCACGAAAGCGCCCTGCGCGACAAGCGTTGCCGGCGCCATTGCCAGCGACGAGCCGACCATGCAGCCGACCATGACCCGGTAGCCCTGCGCGCGTGCCGCCGCCCGCAGCGCCAGCGCCTCGGTCAATCCGCCGGTCTTGTCGAGCTTGATGTTCACCACGTCATATTTGCCTTCGAGATGCGCAAGGCTGGCGCGGTCATGGCAGGACTCATCGGCACAGACCGGCACCGGCCGCGCCATGCCGATCAGCGCCGCATCCGCCGCCGCAGGCAGCGGCTGTTCCACCAGCGCAACCCCCAGCCGGACCAGGTGCGGCGCGAGATCGGCGTAAATTTCGGCCGACCAGCCCTCGTTTGCATCGACGATGATGCGGGATCTGGGCGCACCGGCGCGCACCGCTTCCAGCCGCGGCATGTCGTCGGCGGTGCCAAGCTTGATCTTCAGCAGCGGACGAAACGCATGTTTCGCCGCCTGCGCGCGCATCTTGTCGGGGGTGTCCAGCGACAGGGTGTAGGCGGTGATCTCCGGCCCCGGGGCGGCCAGTCCGGCCAGCTCCCAGACCCGTCGGCCCGCCTGCTTGGCCTCGAGATCCCAAAGCGCGCAATCCACCGCATTGCGCGCCGCACCGGCAGGCAACAGCTCATGCAGCCCCTGCCGCGTCAGATCCGACGGCAGCCCGGCAATCTGGTCACGGACCGACTCGAGCGTCTCGCCATACCGCGCATAGGGCACACATTCGCCCCGGCCGGTCACCCCGCCCGCGGTGAGGCGCACGGTCAGGACCCTGGCCTCGGTCCGCGACCCGCGGCTGATGGTGAAAACCTCCGCCAGACTGAAAACGTCCCGCGTCACCTCTATCTGCACGTGCCTACCCCTTCTTCTCTTTCCAAATACTCATCTTCGACACCCGACCCCGCACAGGCTCCGCAGTTTGCGAACCGAACGCGCGGGGTCACGGATCCGGGCCACGACCGGCCCCGGGGCTCACAGCGCCGCCAGCGCCGCGACCAGACGCTCGGCACCGTGGCGATAGGGATCCACCGCCGGCAGGCCCAGCCGCGCCTCGACCTCGGTCAGATAGGCCGAGGCCTCGGCCTCGGGCAGGTGCTGGGTGTTGATCGAAACCCCTGCCACCTGACACGCCGGGTTTGCCACCCGGGCCAGTTGCAACGACAGGTCGCGCACCGCCTCCAGTGTCGGCAGGTCATAACCCGGCAGCCCGCGCATGTGGGTGCGCGTCGGCTCGTGGCACAGGATCAGCGCATCGGGCTGACCGCCGTGAATCAGCGCCAGCGTCACCCCGGAAAACGAAACATGAAACAGCGATCCCTGCCCCTCGATGATGTCCCAGTGATCGGCATCGTTGTCGGGCGTCAGCCATTCGATCGCGCCGGCCATGAAATCCGCGATCACCGCATCCAGCGGCACACCGTCGCCGGTGATCAGGATACCGGTCTGGCCGGTGGCGCGGAATGTCGACTTCATCCCGGCCTTGCGCATGTCCCGGTCCAGCGCCAGCGCGGTGTACATCTTGCCGACCGAACAGTCGGTGCCCACCGCCAGCACCCGTTTGCCGCTGCGTTTTTCGCCATTTGCAATCGGATAGGCCACCGAAGGGATGCGCACGTCGTGCAGTGCCCGGCCCAGCGTCGCGGCCCTGGCCACCAGATCCGCCTCGTTGCGCAGCAGGTTGTGCAGGCCTGACGCGATGTCGAACCCGGCCTCAAGCGCGTCCAGCAGCACCTGTTTCCAGGCCGGGGAAATGACCCCGCCCCGATTCGCCACGCCAATCACCAGGGTCCTGGCGCCCGCCGCCCTGGCCTCGGCCAGGGTCATGTCGGTCAGCTTCATGTCGGCCCGGCAACCGTCCATGCGCAGTTGACCCACGCAGTTTTCGGGCCGCCAGTCCTTGATCCCCTGGGCCACCTTGGCTGACAGGCCGTCAGGCGCGTCGCCCAGAAACAGAAGATATGGCGTCTCGATCATGGTCGTCTCCCGGAGGTAAGGATTTGCGGCACGCTAGCCGTCTTTGCGCGCAACTAAGTTGCTTTTGCGTGGCATTTCCAGAGACCTCCGCAAGATCCCTTCGCAATCGGGCCGTGTTGCCGAAGAAACGTGCAAGCGGCCGCCCGTCACGATGCCGCGCCGCAGCGCAATGCTGCACTTGCAAATTCCACTTGCGACCCTTTGCGTAATTTAATAACCGGTATGCAACGGAATACGAAACATCCTTTCAAGGAGACGAGACATGTCCTTCCGCATTCAGCCTGCCCCCGTCGCCCGGCCAAACCGCTGCCAGCTGTTCGGCCCGGGTTCACGCCCGGCGATCTTCGAGAAGATGGCAGCCAGCGCCGCGGATGTCATCAACCTTGATCTCGAGGATTCGGTGGCGCCCAGCGACAAGGACAGCGCCCGCGCCAACGTGATCCAGGCCATCGGTGACATCGACTGGGGCACCAAGACGCTGAGCGTGCGGATCAACGGCCTGGACACACCGTATTGGTACCGCGACGTGGTGGACCTTATGGAACAGGCACCCGAACGGCTCGACCAGATCATGATCCCCAAGGTCGGCTGCGCCGCTGATCTCTATGCCGTCGACGCCCTTGTCACCGCGATCGAGCGCGCCAAGGGGCGCACCAAGACGCTGGCCTTCGAGGTGATCATCGAATCCGCCGCCGGCATTTCCCATGTCGAAGAGATTGCCGCAGCCAGCCCGCGCCTGCAGGCGATGAGCCTTGGCGCCGCGGATTTTGCCGCCTCCATGGGGATGGCCACCACCGGCATCGGCGGCACGCAGGAAAACTACTACATGGCGCGCGAAGGCGCAAAATTCTGGTCTGACCCCTGGCACTGGGCCCAGGCCGCCATCGTCGCCGCCTGCCGCACCCACGGCGTGTTGCCGGTGGACGGACCCTTTGGCGACTTTTCGGACGACGAAGGCTTCCGCGCGCAAGCCTTGCGGTCGGCGACGCTGGGCATGGTCGGCAAATGGGCGATCCACCCCAAGCAGGTGACACTGGCAAACGAAATCTTCACCCCCTCGGAGGCAGCCGTATCCGAAGCCCGCGAGATCCTCGCCGCCATGGATGCCGCCAAAGCCAAAGGAGAGGGCGCCACGGTCTACAAGGGGCGCCTGGTGGATATCGCCAGCATCAAACAGGCCGAAGTGATCGTGCGCCAGTCCGAGATGATCGCGGGCTGAAGCTGCCCCACGCTGACGCTGTCCCGGCCCCTGCGGCCGGGATGGCCGCAACCCGGCATGACAGCCGACACAGGCCCGGATCGCTGCCTTTGACAGGGATCGGTTCACCGCGAACCTGAGGTTCAGGGCGTGAAGGCCAATGGATGGCAGGGCCTCAGCCGACTCGGCTGTGCACTCCGCCCGACGACCGCGCCGCTGTTTGCCCGCCCCAGACCTGTCCTGCGGTCTGCGTGCCCGGCCTGGACAGGACCCGCCGCCAGATCAGCAAGCCGCCGCTAGCGGTTGAGGCGCTGGTCGCGCGGCGTTCCAGCCTCACTCCCCAGCCGACCAAGCAACTTGCCGGAATACGGCGGCCGTTTTGCAGGGTGTCTGCTTGCGAAGGTACCGTCCAACGGAAGTGGAACATACCGTGCCACGAGCGCGACAGGCGTGAGTCGAAATGCAACGCCGTGCCTCACCTGTGTGGCACACCCGTCTCAAGCGTCTCTAAATTTTTGGTCGTGAAGGAAATGGTGGAGCCTAGGGGGCACTCCACCAAGAATTCAAGCCATTGAGAAGTTTAAGTAAATAAGTGTGCGTGTCTTCGTGTGTTACACTGTAGTGTCGCACCTGCGAGGCTGTGACAAGGGAAAGCTGCTTGCTGTAAGACGTGCTGACCGGTGCCTTTGGGCGCTAGCTTCGAGCAGGGCCCCAGCAATTGCTACGGTTCCGAGTAATAGTCCGTACCGTGCGTAAATAACAGTCAGGGCGGGCGGGAAGCGGAAATTCGCTGCGCCGCCGCGCGCCTCAGTCTGAGACCAGCTAGCGGACACTCTTTTTAGGCTGCGCCGTGATTTCAATCGCCGGTCAACCCTTGCGAACATACCTGTGACGATGCACCCTGTGACCGGCAAAAGTATTTGAGTTGAGCAGAAGATGCCCCCAGAAAGTTTTCCCGTTGGGGATACGACTAGAGAAGCCATCGATTCCCTGCGTGGCTATGTTTATCAAATATATCAATCGGCTCTGGCATGGACAGAGCTGGGAGAAGATGGCTTTCTGTTCTTGGAGATCGCAGAAGACTATTCTGTGGCTGCTGCAAATGCACTTGAGGCGGTTCAAGTCAAAGAAACCGCAGGGCGTATTACAATAAACTCAGATGACGTGGTCGCATCTATCGACAGCTACGTTCAGCTCAAGGAGAGAAATCCCAACTTGGATATTTCTTTACGCCATCTGACGACATCAACAATTGGCAAAGAACAAAAGTCAGCACATAGAGTGAATGACGTTCCTACTCTGACTGCGTGGCGAAGTCTCGCGAAGACAGGTGACCTATCGGAATTTCGGACAGTATTGGGCGATTCCAAACTTTCCAAAGCCACAAAAGACTTTGTAAAAAAACTCGATGATTCTGAGCTCAGGAATCAGTTTTTAAAGAAGATTCATTTTGATTGTGGCGCGCCAGATTCTCGGTTTCTTGCGAAACAGCTCAATTCAAGAGTTTCTAAACTAGTGATGGAGCGTGGAGGAGTACACTCTCAGGCGGCTAGCTGTACAGCAAGCATGGTTCTCTCACTTCTTCGTTTAGCAACAACCAAGAACCGCGACGAGCGTGTAATCGACCGGAACGGTCTAGAAGAACTTCTCGAACGCGCAACCCAACTCGTCCTGAACCGTGCAGATTTCGAGGAACAAAGCCGTTTGATGACCAGAGCGATTTCGGCAGCGGTGCCGTCTGGTTCAGAACTCTCGAACACACGCTTCGCGACACCTAAACCAGTCTCCGAAGTACCGTTGCCTCGAGCATTGGCATCAAGAAAAAGCGAAATAGATGATATCGCCCGAAGCTTAGAGCACTATGGCATGAGCTGGGTTTCGGGTGCTGCTGGTATGGGAAAGACCGTAGCGGCGCGGGTAGCGGCACTACGCACTGGAGGCAATTGGGCAAGCATCAACCTGAAGGGTTTGAATAGTGAACAAGTCGCGCCAATTTTGTCAGAAGCAGCGGCTGCAATGCACGACTATGATATTCAGGGGATATTGCTCGACGACCTTGAGTGTAAACTAGACCCCAATGTATCCGATAGCTTGCACTACTTGCTCCACTCGGCCGACCGCTTGGACGTTCTTACAGTTTGCACCGCACCAAACGCTCCACCGTCAGACTTCTTGTTTACTGCTGACCTACCGCCGAAAGCTGTTTTGAAAATTGCTGAATTCTCCGAGGAAGACATCGGCGAAATTCTAGAAAAACTCGGGGTAAAGGAAACTTACTGGGCGAATTATGTCCATTTGATCTCTGGCGGCGGGCATCCTCAACTAGCAATTGCTGCGATCCAGAGTCTCAGTGGTGCAGGCTGGAACCCTGAAGAGTTTAAGACGCTCAACGCCATGTTAGTAGGATCACCCGAAGTCGACGACGTAAGAAGGCGGACTCGCGAACGCCTTCTTGATGAATTGTCAGAATCCAGTCGTCGCCTCATCGAACGTTTATCTCTTAAAACGGGGGCCTTTAAACGAGAACTTGCGATTGATCTCGCGAAGATTTCACCAAGCATAACTGACGCCGGGATTGTGTTGGATAGCCTGATCGGATCGTGGGTTGACCAACAAGAAGGTGACCGTTTCCACCTATCACCATTATTGTCAAATTATGCGTCAAAGACGCTATCCAACGAAGACAAAGAGACCATCCAGAGCGCCGTTGCCGTTTCACTAACGAAAGGCCGGAGTCTCGACGTAAGCGACATGAACGCCGCCCTGCTTGCCGCTTGGAGCAGCCAGAACACAGCAGTGATCGTAAAAATATGTATGGCCATCTTTGGTGCTGAGCATGATGAGTTGGAAATTATTGCACCACACATGTCTATGTTTACGTTGTTCAGGACAGATACCAGCGCGTATCCGTCAGAACCGGCAATCAACCAAATGTTCCGCGGTGCTCAACTCATCCTACTGAATCAAGAAAGTGATCGTGGCCAACAATTTTCCGACGCATTGATATGTTTTGAACGAGAGGCCTTGGAGGTTGAGGAACCATCTATAAGAACCTCTATGAGTATGTTGGTATACTCAAAAATCTTGCTTCAAACTTCAAAAGCGGGGTTAGGCGTTGGCTTCCTAGACATTATCTCGAAGCTCAACAAGATTTTGGATAATGAAGACAGTTCACTTCCTTCTGACATGGTCGAACAGATGGCTATACCGGGGTCTGATGGCGTCGAAGCTATAGCTTTCATGTTTCTAAACCAATCGAACAAAATATCGAAAATTCACGACCTGCTAGCTGTTTTCGACTATCTTGATCGCAGTCCGCCAGCACTGCGTGAAAAGCTACTACTTGCGTTTCATCACGATGATTTTGAAATCGATATGCTCGTGAATAGCGCTTGGCTACGCGAGCACGATGCCGACACTATCGATGCATCAACTCATGTTCCAATTTTTGCTCGCCTCGAAGAATATGCGACAAGTTGGGGACAGGCTGAACTTGCCGTTTGTTGCAGGAAGTTTCAGGCCATAATTCTAGACGAGTACGGCAACGACAAAGACGGGGCACTCTCGGTTCTCGACGACGGCTTGACGAAACATGGTCAAACAAATTCTGAATTGGTACGGGCAAAAGCAAAAGTCCTTTATCGCTCAGACGACCACGAGGGGAACCTTGAGCTTTCGAAAAAACTGATTGAGGGAGATGCACCTCTAAGCCAGGTCGAAAAGGCGTTCTTGGGAAGGGACGCAGCGATCAGCGCCGAAAAGCAAGGCGATTTCAAGTTGGCCCGCCGTTATTACTCCTACGGAAGCGACGCTGCGAAGAAATCTAACCTGCCAGACATGGCAGCCATGAGAGTCGGGTTGTTGGCTGATGCCGCGCTCGCAAGTTGGCATGTCGGCGATAGGGTTACCTGCTTGCAGGACTTCGTTGCAGTTCTGGGTGAGCTAAACCATTTCAAGCCCGATGAAACACTGCGTACAGCACATTGCCACGCAGTCGTTCGACACGTTCTACTCTGGCTTGATCAAGAAGCCACTGGCGAGAAGCGTCTTCTCGAAGACGGCGAAGAGACAAAAATTTATCCTGGTTGCGTAAGTAATCCTGAACCTCATTCCGAGATTGGCGAGCGCTACATCACCCCAATTGACATGGCATGGTACATGCTGGCGACAGTCGAGAACCATTTGGTTCTTGATGCTGGAATTACTGAAAATTTAGATCACTTCCTGCCGAAAGGTCCTGTTCTTGAGGGGCAGCTTCTGCTGGGTTCGGCCAAGATGCACAAAGCCCTGTCTCGGTCTGACGCAAAGCTTTTTGTAACTTCCTTGCGGGAAACAATAGCGTATTTTGCGTTTGCAAAAGCTAGCGGCGGTCAGACCGGTGGGTTGGACATCAAGAACGTGACATATGGTAATTTTCCGACGCCTAGCGAGGAGCAACAAAAAGATCTAAGGGACCTGACTGAGCAGTTTGTTCTTACGTTTGTCGCCGTTAGCATCTTTAAGAGTGATTGTGAGTCTGTTGCTGTACTGCTCACTGAGTTAATCGGTGCGAGCGGCTTCTCTATTCGACCGCAATTATTGGATCGCCTGCAAAGCGAAGGACCGGTCGAAGACTTCTACACAGACTTTGCCGGTCTATTACTCGCCTGCACCCAAGGAACGCCTGAGGTACCAAGTGGCTCCCCGCGACAAGTGTTGGAGGTTGCGTTCAAGTCTCTCCAAATTGCTCAACAGACGGGGAAATACGGCCTGGTGGCAGAGGCATTGCGACCATGGATAAAGGATAGGTGGACGTTCATCTGGGAGCGGCAACGTTTTCTGCTAAACAGGCCAGCGCTTCATCAGGAAACCATTACAGCCGTGATGAAAGACGATCAGGCCTCAAACGAACGAAACGTCGTCAATATTTTGCAGGCCGTCCTGCCGACACTCGGGATCGGAAATCAAAGCGCGCTAGAGAGAATTCTTTCTGAATTGCCATGATCAATAAACTAGAATACGGGCATCGCTCGCACCGGAGGTCCTAGCTTGCCAGCGTTGGGTTTTTGGAGCCGCACGAAGGTCCGGAATGCGGGCTGCGCCCGCAGCATCCACTCTGTGCGCTCAAGGGCGGCTCAGGGCCGTTTCCGCAACTAACCCTGCGACCATTCGTTTCGATCCGCTGCGCTGCGCTGCGGGAGTATCCCAAAAGCACAATCCGTAGATTACTGCCTGCGCTTCCGACTGATCAGAACCGATCCGAGCTTCATCAGTTATCCGTCTAACCTTCCGCATCAGGCCTTTCGGGAATGCTGCGCCTAACTTGCGCCACTATGGGTCATGCGAGCTTGACCGAGCATCCATACTGTCAATCGGCAGGCAATCTTGACCCCCTATCGGCATCCAAAAATGACCCCCTTGGGGCGCTCGGGTAGCTGGCCCG
>NZ_VOJI01000027.1 GCF_007923445.1 Puniceibacterium confluentis
TGACTTCTTCATATTCCATCTCCAATGCTTGGGACGGATCCTACTCAAAAGTGGAGGAGTTTTAAGGTCTCAGGTCAATTGATCCAACTCGTCGCGATTCCGGACCAGGGGCGCTCAAGGCGAAATCAGTCAACTCCGGCGCGCCAATGTCCGCATCCGGTAAGCTGCACCGCAGCGCCGATCACCGTGACCGACGGCGGCTCGGGGCCGTCCACGTCGATCAGTCGCGCACTCAGGGGGAACTGCGGCAGCAGCGCCGCATGACGGCTACCAGCCATCTTTGACCGGTGCTGCAGCGAACACCTGGATTTTCGACCGCGAATTCAGGGGAATTTCGGCAGTAAGTAATAGTCAAATATTTTAGGAGTTAGTCTGAAGTCTCGGATGTCAGAGTATTGATCGCGACCATGATGAATATGGATGCAGTCCCGAGTACGGCGTGCAAGGGCACCGCCCACGCAAAGTTCAGATCGAATTTGATGATCACACCGGCCGTTAGAAGCAGTCCGGCAACGAATCCGATAAATAACAGCGCCAGGCATTTGCTCGGGGGGCTGAGCTCAAGCTCGCATCGCGCACTACTCGGCTGTCCGGGGTTCTCGAAAGAGCCATATTCAACGGATTGGTAGGCGATGATGAAACACTCCTGCTAAAGGCAAATCCACGCCACGGCTTGTTGAAAGAACAACTCAGGTCCAATCCTCTTGAGAGCACGCAACGGAACCGAGCAGCCTTGATGCCCGGTGCAACTGGAGATTGCCTGCTGTTCCCGAATATATCGAGAAGCAATTTGTGTTAGGGCTGACCGGAATTGTGTCACCTGAGCTATTTTTCAACCAGCGCTCTAGTGACTCTCGCAGTTCAAACAGTGTACAGAACCTCTGTAACCCATTGATCTTGTTAAGGAGGATTCCGAAATGGTTACAAAGATTTGTTTCGTCATCAATGGTCCGGGCCGGTTTTGGGTACCGTCGGCCGTAGGTTCGAATCCTATCGCCGCGACCATCGCTTAGCAGGTTTCAGAGCAGCACGGTTTAACGGGCGTTTCCCGTAAGCGCCTGCGCCTATCTTTTGTCCGCCTTGCAGACTGGGCGCCCGGCCAGCCCTCCACGTCCGGATGCGGCGCGCGCGCTCTCGAACACATCGCTCGCCGCGCCAATCGGGCGCAGCGAAATCAATGATCGGTTGACCAGCGTGCCGCACCGGGCGTTCCCGTGCGGGGCATGGCAGCATCTGCGGTTCTCGCGTCCTGGCCTCCGCAGGTGACTTCAAGGAGGTGGTTCGGGGTGATCGGTCTCCAGGGACTTGTCGTCAAAAAAAGTCCGCCGAGGGTCGGCTACGCTTTTCGCGCCCCGATGACGCGGACGAGAGGACTGGAAATTTCCTCAAGAATGGACCGCCCGGGCCAATGAGCACCGCAGAATTCGGTCGCTCCCTCGGGCTGCGCGATCATTAAAACATTATCTCCCTTGTCGACGCAGGTCAGGCTCCGGGCATTCGCCAGAAAATCCCGAGCACTGGAGTCCAGCACTTCCGGCTGTCCGCCGATGACATCACGGCTTGCCATAGCCGCTTCCTGACCCTGACGTCGTTGTCGAATGAATCCAGGCACCATCGCGACACCCTGAAGAGCAAGCTCGCCGCCTCTCGAGTCGCCAGTTTCACCTCGAACAATCAAGATTTCGGGTCAGTCTATTTGAGTTCAGAGACGTTCAAGACGCTCAGTTAACGGCTGCTCAACCTCCCAGTTTGCGAAGGCGCGATTAGGCTCTCCGGTATCTCCGAAATTACCGCCACAAGAGAATCCAAGAAAATGGCCGTAAAGTCATATGCTTGCAGGATAAATCATCACACTTGCATGATATTTTCGGCACGGGTGCACATGTGAATGGGCCGTTCGGCGCGCTCTTGTGCCTTCAGTGGAGCAACTGCCAAGTAACCAGAAGGGTGCGCACAGCGTGAACAATCGTGATGCGGCCTCCTGCAACTAACTGGTTTCATTCATACAAATCGGCCCCTAATTGCCTGACAAGGAAAAGCCTGCGCACAGACATCGAAAGCCTGCGCACCGGCACCGGAGAGCGGGCTAAGGAAAAGGCCCGCCGAAGCGGACCTGATGACATGTTGCCGATGCCGAGTTGTTAGGTGCGACTGAAGAGTTCCATCATCCGAGCGTGATCGAAACCGTCGCGATAACCCGACATGCTGAATGGAGAATATCCGGCAGGTTCCGAGTTGATCTGCGGATAGGCATGGTCAAAATGGTCCTTGGCGCAGACCTCGTCGCCATTCTGCTGACCATGGGTCAAGGCCTCGACCAGCATTTCGATGACCAGTCCCCATCGGCTGCAGCACGCGAAGGCAAGCCGCGCCAAGAAGTCCTTGGTTGCGGGCGGGCCGAAATCCAGTCTTGCCTTTTCGGAGCAAGTGAAGGTCAGCTGTAGCATTTCGTCCAGATCGCGCTGCTTTTCCATGTCGTTGCTTTCGAAACGAACGGTCCTGAGGAGGAATGTCAGTTGCTCCTCCCGGGCAATGTGCTGAGCAGGGCTTGGGATACCAGACAGAATGAGCATCAGCGGCCAGCGGGATTCTTTCAGCAGGATCTGGAATTTGTCGAGTATCTGCTGGTTGGTATGGTCACCCGTTTCGACGAAGACGTGTTGGCACTCGTCAAAGTGAATTCCAACCGCACCTTGCAGTTCAGCGTATTTGATGACCTTTTCCCAAATCTCGGCTTGGGTCCTTCGCGCTTTGAAAGGGTAGCCGAGGAGGCCGAGGACCTTTACGCCCAGATCTTTCCACGTGACCTTGCCCGAGAGTATGCAGTGAAGGATCTTGGCCGGACGTCCGTCAGGCCTGATAGCGCTACCGTCATTGAACTTCTCTCGAAGCCGCTGAATTTCCCGGGACTTGCCCTGGCGGGATTCCCTGATGACCGAGAGGCCCCGGAACGCGCAGGGCTAGCCGGATTTCGCCTTGGCATAGTAATCGGTGGCACACCAAGTCATGACGTGGAACAGTTCCTTGCCCCCCGGGAACGGAAAGTGAGCTGATTTGGTGGGGCGGTGGCCTCGGCCAAGGATTGGTTGACAAAGCTCATCACTCGACCCGTTTCAGGTTCCTGGGGCGCCCCAATGTCAGGTCGTTTGCAGAGGTCGCATTGCGCTTGCGGGGTTTGAGCTTCGACGTCTCCGGAACAGAGGAGGCATGACCGCTGTCTCTGTGTTCCGAGCCAAAGGGGCTGGAAACCGGCTTATCCTGAATATGTGCCTTCCCCCGGTCGGAGGCCCGTTCCGGCTCGAATTCGCCCTCCAGGTCAAAGCGCCCCTCGGTGACGCCGAGCTGCGTGACACTCCCAGGCCGCGATGTGCCTGGCAGCCCCGGCGCAGACACAACGCGGGACCCGGCGAAGATGGGAGCTGCTGATCGTGAGCAACCCGCTGTGCACACGGCTTTGCCGATCCGGTCGCCAGTGGAAAAGTGGACCGGGAAAGTGGACCCTACCGAAGAAACTGCCAAAGGGCCGAGACCTCGCTTCGATGAAAGCCGCGTTCGAGGAAGGCGATGCCATCTTCACCGCCTGCTGGACTGCACCCGTCCGGCGCGTGGCGATCGAGAACCCGGAAATGAACGACCTCGCCCGCGACCGGATCGCTGGAAGATCCGCAGCAAGACGTTCCCCGGCATGACCGAGGCCTGGGCAGACCAATGGGGCGGGCATGCCCTCGGACAGGAGATTGCAGAGTGAGGATGATGGATGACTGACGGGGCAACAATCACCAAACGTCGCATCGAGGCCGCTGTCATTGCCTCTCAGATGAACGCCCGAAACCACGGCGGCGATGACGCCACTGCAGCAGCTGACTGGATGTGTGCATTTGTCCTGATCTCGGTCAAATCAGGCGCTGACCCTGAGCGGGCCTTCGCGGCGATGTGGGAGAATGCCAAGGCGGCGGTGTCCGGCTTATGGCCAGATCAGAGGGTGAACTGACATGACTGACCCCACCCGCATCCTTCTGTCCCGCGCCCAAGGCTGGCGCAAGCCACCAGAGACCCGCGTGGTCGCGCGAAACACGATCCTCGGCAACCCCTGGGTGGTCGGCGCGGAAGGCGCGTACTGCTGGC
Source organism: Puniceibacterium confluentis (assembly GCF_007923445.1). Lineage (GTDB taxonomy): Bacteria > Pseudomonadota > Alphaproteobacteria > Rhodobacterales > Rhodobacteraceae > Puniceibacterium > Puniceibacterium confluentis. The sequence continues at coordinate 4,126 of NZ_VOJI01000027.1, forward strand.
CGCGTGGCACCCGTGTCGGCTGGCAGTCGTCGCACCGCATCCCGGCGAGAACGCGCGGACGGCACAATGCGGGCACATCACTACGCCTGGCGCGGCGGTCCGGTAAACTGGACATCAAGCGATCCGCACCCGAAGGACAGCCCGGAGTATCTCGCCGCTTATTCCAGCGTGGGGACTCGGGGCGACAGAGCCCAAGGGCTTTTCCCGGGAAATAATCTGAAATACCTTGATACTCCGGAGTTCAACGCTCTGGCTCCCCGCACCCCAAAAGGCACCCAGATCTAGATAAATCACAAAGCCAACGGAATTGACGCCAAATTCGGCGGCGCACCGATCACCGCATTCAAGGACAAACGAAACCGGCGCCAGGTACTGGAATGGCGTGACAATATCGGGGGAAAGGTCGGAGATGATCGCCTGCGGCACCTTCAGCAGATCATCGGCCATGCCTTCGATCGCGGCCACATCAGCGAGCACCGGCTTCAAAAGGTCAAGTCGCTGTGCAAATCGAATCGAGCCGAGAGCTTCTGGTCCGGCTCCGAAATTACAGTCTTCTCCGCGAAGGCACCGCCATACGTCGTCAGAATTCTGGTTGCGGCCTCCGAAACCGGCCTGCGACCGGGTGACCTTGCAATTCTGTCACGGCTTCAAGTCCAGCCTACCCGCTACGGCCGCCGGATCCTGTGCACGACTGCCAGACGCAAGCGGATCGTCTCGAGCCCGGTGACTCCCAAAATGGCCGGGTTGATTGACAGCACAGATGCGGGACAATCTGTCCTGCCGTGCAACAAACGAGGCGATCCGTACACACATGCCAATTATCTGGGCGATGCGGTAAGCGCCTGGCGTGATCGCGTCAACAGCACCGCAAAGGCCGACGTCCTGAAACCGTCAGTGCGGCTCAACGATGCCAGGGGCGCCGCGGCGACCAGATTGCTGAATGCAGGTTGTCACCGAAGGAAATCGCGACGGCGACGGGCTGGTCGATCCGAAAGGCGACCGATGTGATCGAACGATATATGGCCCTGCACCCGACAGGACGGACGCGCTGGGTGCTAAGCTGGAGAGGCTGGCTGGGAACGAAACAGGGGCAAAACTGTCAACGGCCCTGAAAACGGTGCAGGATGAAAACCTGCCAAGTGGTGGTCGGGGCGATAGGATTCGAACCTACGACCTACGGTACCCAAAACCGTCGCGCTACCAGGCTGCGCTACGCCCCGAACATGTGGTCCCTTTAGCGACCGGTGCCGCAATTGAAAAGACCGTAATTCGTATTTCTTTCTTCAGGAGCCGGTGCAGGCCCAGGCCGCGGTCTCCTGGGGGATTGCGGGGTGCTGCAACTCGGTTCCGGCGGCGATCCCGAGCGAGTCGGCCAGACCGCCGTTGATCTCGAGAACATACTGGATGTCGGTGCCACCGGGAATCGGCGTGAGGTCTCCGGGAACCGCATTGGAATGCACGTTCTGCACCACCCCCTGCGCATCGGCAAAGATCATGTCCAGCGGGATCAACGTGTTCTTCATCCAGAACGTCGCCGCCTGCGGACGCGGATAGACAAAGAGCATGCCGGTGCCGGCCGCCATCTTGCTGACATGCATCAGCCCCTTGGAACGTTCGGCGCCGTCATCCGCAACCATCACGCCAAAGCGTGCCGAGCCCCAGTCCCCCCGCAGCCAAACCGTGTCCTCGCGACAGTCGGCTTGTGCCTGTGCTGATCCGCCCCAGAGGGCCAGCGCCGCGGCAACTGCTATTCCGCTGTTTTTATAGCGGCTTCCCATGCCGACACCTCCGATGCCATCGAACCGCGTTTTCCCTGGATCACCCGGATCGCCAAAGCTTCGCCGGGGTCGAGATCGGCCAGGCCGGAACGCCGCAATACCTCGACATGGACAAACACATCGTCCGGACGTCCGAAAACGTTGGCAAACCCAAAACCCTTCACCTTGTCAAACCACTTTACCCGCGCGGGTTCCAGCGGAGCGGACCGGATGATCTCGGGGTCAATATCCTCAAAATCGGCAAGCGGCAGATGGGTGGTGCCTTCGGGCGGCTGAATCCGGAAAATTTCAATCGCCTGCGCGCCGCGTTCGGTCGCTTGAACGGCGATCTCGATCCGGGCCTGATCGGCAACCGACCCCTGACCGAAGTTCCGCAAAACGTTTGCATGCAAAAGAATATCTGGCCCGCCGTCGTCCGCCACGACAAAGCCAAAACCCTTGACGGGGTCAAACCACTTTACCTTCCCAAGAACGCGCAGCGCGCCTGTTTCATTCTGTTTCAACGTGCTTCCACATATTTAATCCCCCAAAAAGTCTTGCGACAGTTGAGGGCAGGATTGCAAGACCATTTAGCCTTGTATTACTGCTTCCTTACACTTCACGTCACATGAATGTCATGGGTTCAAGCGCGTCACCTGCCAGGGTTCAGCGGGGAATTGCCGACGCCAGACAAAGCGGTCGTGCAGCCGAAATTCGCCATCAGCCCAGAATTCGATTTCCAGCGGCACGATCCGGAAACCGCCCCAGAATGGCGGCCGCTTCGGATTGGTGCCCCTGCGCACCGTCACGCGGGCCACTTCGGCCATCAGCGCCGTGCGTCCCGACAGCGGCTGCGACTGACGCGAGGCCCAGGCACCAAGGCGGCTCGGCAGGGATCGGCTTTGATAATATGCATCTGCCTGAACGCCGTCCTCGCGACTGACCAGGCCACGGACACGAATTTGCCGCCGCAGTGACTTCCAATGCATCACAAAAGCCGCCTTTCCGGTTGAAGCAATTTCCCGACCCTTTGCACTCTCGTAATTGGTGTAAAACACAAATGCGCTCGCCTCAATCTCTTTTAAGAGAACCATGCGCACATTGGGCAATCCACTGTCATCTACCGTCGCCAGTGCGATGGCATTGGGATCATTCGGCTCGCTGGATTCCGCCTGGGTCAGCCAGGATTGCGCCAGCACAAAAGGGTCGTCCCCAGCAAAAATTCCGGTTCGGTCAGTCATCTTCGGATCTCCTGCGGGATTTCGGGTGTCATTCGCGCCCTTGATGGTACGCCCCCTATCGCCTAAAGGACGTTCAACATGTCGGGTGGAGTTTCCAGATGTCAAATAATTTGATGACAGGCAAGCGGGGTCTCATCATGGGCCTGGCGAATGACAAATCAATTGCCTGGGGCATCGCAAAAGCCCTCGGCGACGCCGGGGCGGAACTGGCGTTTTCCTACCAGGGCGATGCGCTGAAAAAGCGTGTCGAACCGCTCGCGGCCTCGCTGGGCTCGGACACGGTGCTGCCCTGCGATGTTGGCGACGAAGCGTCGATCGATGCTCTGTTCGCCGCCCTGCAGGAGAAATGGGGCACGCTCGACTTTGTCGTGCACGCCATCGGCTTTTCCGACAAGAACGAATTGCGGGGCCGCTACGTTGACACCTCCCGGGCCAATTTCGCCCTGTCGATGGATATCTCCGTCTACAGCTTTACCGCGGTGGTGCAGCGCGCGGAAAAGATGATGACCGACGGCGGCTCCTGCCTGACACTCACCTATTACGGCGCCGAGCGGGTGATGCCGCATTACAACGTCATGGGGGTGGCCAAGGCCGCTCTCGAAGCGTCCGTGCGTTACCTCGCCGAGGATCTGGGCAAGGACGGCATCCGTGTGAACGCGATCTCTGCCGGACCGATCAAGACGCTGGCGGCCTCCGGGATCGGCGATTTCCGCTACATCATGAAGTGGAACGAATACAATTCGCCCCTGCGCCGCAACGTGACGATCGAGGATGTCGGCGGCTCGGCTCTGTACCTGCTCTCGGACCTCGGTTCGGGCACCACGGGCGAGGTTCTGCATGTCGATGCCGGGTACCACGTCGTCGGAATGAAAGCTGTGGACGCGCCCGACATCACCAAAGGCTGAAGGCCCATGATCGACGCCGCACATCTGGTCGCCTTCAACCTGACGCTGCTTGCAGCGCTGGCCAGTCCCGGCCCGGCGCTGCTTCTGGCCCTGCGCACCACTCTGGTCGCCGGTCCGCGCGCCGGCATTGCCACCGGCGCCGGGCTTGCGGTGATGGCCGCCACCTGGACTGCGGCGGCGCTTCTGGGGCTTGATGCCGTCTTTGTCCTGTTTCCATACGTCTATACGGCGATCAAGGTCATCGGCGCGCTCTATCTGCTCTGGATCGCCTATACATTGTGGCGCGATGCCCGGACGCCCTTGAAGGACAGTGAAACGCCGCTGCCCCGCGGCAAGGCTTTCCGCACCGGCTTTCTGGTCAATCTCGGCAATCCGAAATCCGTGCTCTTTGCGGCGGCGGTCTTGCTGGTGATCTTTCCGGCCGAGCTTTCGGCGACCGCAAAGGTGACGGTCGTCGCCAATCACCTTGTCGTCGAACTCGCGGCCTATACCGCTTTTGCCCTCACCCTGGGAAACCGGCGCGCCCGCAACGGATATCTGCGGCTCAAACCGGTTCTCGACCGTATCGCCGCCGGTGTGCTGAGCCTTCTCGGCCTGCGCCTGCTGGTGTCGCGCTGACATGACGCTTGCGGCTTTCCTGACGGTGATGCTGATCCACCTCGCCGCGGCGATGAGCCCGGGGCCGTCCTTTGTTGTCGCCGTCCGCACCGCAGCCTCCGAAGGGTTCACCACCGCCGCGGCGCTGGCAGTGGGCTTCGGCCTTGGCGCGGCGCTCTGGGCTGCGGCCGCCATGACCGGCCTTGCTCTGCTGTTCCAATTGTTTCCGGCGCTGTTCGCCGCGCTCAAGTTCGTTGGCGGTGCGTGCCTTCTCTGGATCGCCTTCCAGTTGTGGCGCCACGCCCGCGCCCCGCTGAGCGATCACGGCGAACGCCCGCCACGCAGTATCTCCAGCGCCGTGCGCCTCGGTTTCGTCACCTTCGCGGCCAACCCGAAAACCGCCGTCTTCTTTGGAGCGGTTTTCGTGGGCCTGGTTCCGGCAGAGACGTCCCTTGCCGCCCGGCTGGCACTGCTGGCAGCGATTTTCGTCAATGAAACCCTGTGGTACATCGTTGTTGCACGACTCTGTTCACTGCCAAGGACCCGCGCCGCCTATGTCCGCGCCAAGGCCTGGATCGACCGCGGCTTTGGCCTGCTCATTGCCGGCTTCGGCCTCAACATCGCCCTCACCTGACCCTGCCCAAGGAGCCCCCAACCATGACCGACCGCCTCCCACATGAAAAAGGCTTCCATGTCAGCTGGGATCAGTTGCACCGCGACGCCCGCGCCCTCGCCTGGCGGCTTCAGGATCACGGCCCCGCCGACACCGGCTGGCGCGCCGTCGTCGCGATCACCCGTGGCGGCATGACCCCGGCGATGATCGTCGCGCGGGAACTCGACATCCGTATCGTCGACACCATCTCGGTCAAATCCTACAACCACCAGACCCAGACCGAGCCCAGGGTGATCAAATCGCCGGACATGGAGGTCATCGGCGATGGTGCCGGGGTGCTCATCATCGACGACCTTGTCGACACCGGCCGCACCCTCGACGTGGTGCGCAAACACATGCCAAAGGCGCATGTCGCGACGGTCTACGCCAAACCGATGGGCCGCCCGATGGTCGACACCTTCGTCACCGAGGTCAGCCAGGACACCTGGATCTTCTTCCCCTGGGACATGGCGCTGCAATATGTCGAACCCTACCGAGGCCGCGACTGAACCGACCGGGGGAGCGCCGCGCCCTGCCCTGCGCACACACCGCGCTCCGCCCGCCCGGGCGCAGCTCAGGTCGCTGACGCAGCACGTCTTTTCATCTCAGGCACCCTGCCCGGCGCCAAAACACCCGAACCGGCGTGACTCCTCATTCTCAGGGTCCTAGAAATCGCGGGGAGCTTGACGGGCCACCCCCTCGAGCCGGACATCACCAGACAGGACACCGCAGAATGACCAGCCGTACCGCCGCCACTTTTCCGCCTCCCGTAATGGAGGCCCGTCGCTGGCTTGAGGGTGTACATTTTGCCGCCGACCGTCCGCTGATCAACGTCAGCCAGGCCGCGCCGGTCGACCCGCCGCCGCCGCAAATGCGTGCGGCCATGGCTGCGGCGCTGGAAGACGCGGAAACCCATCTCTACGGACCGGTCCTTGGCCTGCCTGCGCTGCGCGCCGAGTTGGCGGCGCAGTGGTCCGAGCACTACAACGGCCCGGCACGGGCCGAGCAGATCGCCATCACCGCAGGCTGCAATCAGGCCTTTGCCGCGACGATCACGGCGCTGTGCACCGAAGGGGATGAGGTCATCCTTCCAACCCCTTGGTATTTCAATCACAAAATGTGGCTGGACATGTCGGGGGTTGCCTCGGTTGCGCTGGCCACCGGCCCGGACCTCATGCCCGACGCCGAGGCCGCCCGCGCCCTCATCACCAAGCGGACCCGCGCCATCTCGCTCGTCAGCCCGAACAATCCCGGCGGAGTCGAATACCCGGCAGAGACGCTTCAGGCCTTCTTCGAGCTTGCCCGCGACACCGGGATCAAGCTGCTGGTCGACGAAACCTACCGCGACTTCGACAGCCGCCCGACCCCGCCCCACACGCTGCTGAGCAACCCGGACTGGGATGACACGCTGATCCAGTTTTACTCTTTCTCCAAGGCGTACCGGCTGACGGGCCACCGTGTCGGTGCGGTGATCGCGCACCCGGACATCCTGTTCGAGATTGAAAAGTTCCTCGACACCGTTTCCATCTGCGCGCCCCAGCTGGGCCAGCGCGCCGCCCTGTGGGGCCTGCAGAACCTCGGGTCCTGGCTGGCCGGCGAGCGCGACGAGATTCTCGACCGGCGTGCCGCGATCTCCGACAACATGCCCAAACTCGCCGCCAGGGGGTGGAGACTGATGGGGGTCGGTGCCTATTTTGCCTACCTTGAACACCCGTTCGCCGAGTCGTCCGACCTGCTGGCGCCGAAACTGGTCCGGGAGGCGGGCATTCTGGTGCTGCCCGGAACCATGTTCATGCCCGAGACCGACCCCGCCGGCGGCCGCCAGTTCCGCGTGGCCTTTGCCAATGTCGACCGCGCCGGGATTGGCCAGCTTTTTGACCGCCTTGCCGCGCTCGACTGGCCCCTTGCCCCCCCGCACGCCACCGCATAGACACGGGGTCACATAAATTCCAAGGAGCGCCACACTCATGGCATTCAAAGCGCGCAGCCTGTCGAAAACCTTTGTCTGGATCCTGCTCCTGATGCTGATTGTCGGGCTGGCCGGCTTTGGCGCCACGAACCTGTCGGGCACGGTGCGCAGCATCGGATCCGTCGGCGACAAGTCGATCTCGATCGATGCCTACGGCCGGGCGCTTCAGAACGAGATGCGGGCCTTCGAGGCGCAGACCGGTGCGCCGCTGCCGTTTGCCCAGGCCGAACAGTTCGGGCTGACGCAGCAGGTTCTGTCGCAACTGGTCACGGCCAAGGCGTTCGACTTCGAATCCGACCAGCTGGGCCTGTCGGTCGGTGACGACGAACTGGCCAAGGCCCTGTCCCAGGTTCCGGCGTTCCAGGGAGCGGACGGCGCATTTGACCGCGAAGCTTACCGCTTTGCGCTACAGAACGCAGGCATGACCGAGTCCGACTTCGAGGAAGACATGCGCGCCGAAACCGCGCGCACGATCCTGCAGGGCGCGGTACTGGCAGGCACCGCGCTGCCCGACACCTATGTCGACACCCTGTTGGCCTATGCCGGGGAAAAGCGGGCCTTTACCTATGGCACTATGGACCAGAGCAGCCTGCAGACCGGCGTGCCCGTCGCCACGGATGCCGAGCTGCAAACCTATTATGACGACAATATCGCGAATTACACCCGCCCCGAGACCAAGGTGATCACCTATGCATGGGTGACGCCGGCGATGATCCTCGACACCGTGGTGATCGAGGAAGACACGCTTCGTGCCGCTTACGACGAGCGCAGCGCACAGTTCAACATTCCCGAGCGCCGTCTTGTCGAGCGGTTGGTATTTGCCGACGACGCCGCGGCCCAGGCGGCGCGGTCCGCCCTGGACGCAGCGGACACGGATTTCGAAACTCTGGTGGCGGATCGGGGCCTTGACCTGGCCGATATCGACCTTGGCGACGCCACCCTGTCGTCGCTTGGCGCCGCGGGGGCCGATGTGTTCGCCGCAGCCCCCGGCACCGTGGTCGGGCCGCTGCCAACCGCGCTTGGCCCGGCGCTGTTCCGGGTGAACGGGGTGCTTCCCGCCCAGAATACCCCGTTCGAAGAGGCCCGCGACCAGTTGCGCGAAGAATTGGCGCTGGACCGCGCCCGCCGGGTGATAGACACCCAGGCGCAGGGCTATGATGACGAACTGGCAGGTGGCGTCACACTGGAACAGCTGGCGTCGGACACCGAGATGCAGCTCGGCCAGATTGAATGGGACGGCACCACCGAAGACGGCATTGCCGGCTACGACGCATTCCGCACCGCTGCCCAGGCAGTTCAGACCGGCGATTTCCCGGTGATCGAACAGCTGGCCGATGGCGGCGTCTTTGCCCTGCGGCTTGATCAGGTCCTGCCCGAAGCCCCGATGCCGCTGTCCGAGGTGCGCGAGCGCGTGCGCACCGGCTGGGAAACCGTGAAGGCCACCGAGACCCTGACCACCGCAGCCGAAGCGCTGGTGGCCCAGATTGGCGACGGCCAGACATTCACCGATCTCGGCCTGCCGACCACAACCGAGGCCGGCCTCACCCGCAACGCGCAGGTGAGCGACCTGCCGCCCGGACTGCTGGAGGCGGTGTTCGACATGGAACCGTCGCAGATCCGTATCCTGCCCGGCACAGGTCAGGTCACGGTCGTGCGGCTGGACAGGGTGATCCCGGTCGACACCGCCGCCGAAGAAACCAGGGCGCTGGCGGATCAGTTGCGCCAACAGGCCGCGAACGATGTGGCGCAGGACCTCTACCGGGCGCTTGCCGTCGATATCCAGACACGCGCCGGCGTGCAGATCAACCAGCAGGCGCTGAACGCCGTGCACACCCAGATGCAGTAACCCGAATGGCCATTACACCTGATTACGACAGCTTTGCCCGCGCATATGATGCCGGGGAAAACCAGGTTGTCTATGCCCGCCTCGCCGCTGATCTGGACACGCCGGTTTCGCTGATGCTCAAGCTGACGGGCGCGGCCAAGGACGCCTTCATGCTGGAATCGGTGACCGGCGGCGAAGTGCGCGGCCGCTACTCGATCATCGGCATGAAGCCGGATCTTATCTGGCAGTGCCACGGCACGACGGCGACGCTGAACCGGCAGGCACGCTATGACGCCGACGCCTTCCAGCCCCAGGAACGCGACCCGCTCAGTTCGTTGCGGGCGCTGATCGCCGAGTCGCGCATCAACCTGCCCGAAGATCTGCCGCAGGCCGCTGCCGGCCTGTTCGGCTATCTCGGATACGACATGATCCGGCTGGTCGAACACCTGCCGGATGTGAACCCCGACCCTCTGGGCCTGCCCGATGCGGTGATGATGCGCCCCTCCGTGGTGGCCGTGCTTGACGGCGTCAAGGGCGAGGTCACCGTGGTGTCCCCCGCATGGGTCAGCGACGGCCTGTCCGCCAGAGCCGCCTACGCCCAGGCGGCGGAACGGGTGATGGACGCGATGCGCGACCTGGAACGCGCGCTGCCCCAGGCCAGCCGCGACCTTGGCGAAGCCCAGGAGGCCGGTCCGCCGGTGTCGAACTTCACCCACGAGGGCTACAAGGCCGCGGTGCAGACCGCCAAGGACTATATCCGCCGCGGCGACATCTTCCAGGTGGTGCCCTCGCAACGCTGGACCCAGGACTTTCCGCTGCCGCCCTTTACGCTCTACCGATCGCTGCGGCGCACGAATCCATCGCCCTTCATGTTCTACTTCAACTTCGGCGGCTTCCAGGTGATCGGTGCCAGCCCCGAAATCCTTGTCCGCGTCTTTGGCAACGAGGTGACCATCCGCCCCATCGCCGGCACCCGCCCGCGCGGTGCCACCCCGGCCGAGGACAAAGCCAACGAACTGGACCTGCTGGCCGACAAGAAAGAATTGGCCGAGCACCTGATGCTGCTGGATCTGGGCCGCAACGACACCGGCAAGGTCAGCAGGATCGGCACGGTCAAGCCGACCGAGCAGTTCATCATCGAACGGTACAGCCATGTGATGCACATCGTCTCGAACGTGACCGGTGAACTGGCAAGCGATCAGGACGCCCTGTCGGCCTTCTTTGCCGGCATGCCCGCAGGCACGGTCTCCGGGGCCCCCAAGGTGCGCGCCATGCAGATCATCGACGAGCTGGAACCGGAAAAGCGCGGCATCTACGGTGGCGGGCTCGGGTATTTCAGCGCGGGCGGCGATATGGACATGTGCATCGCCCTGCGCACCGCGATCCTGAAGGATCAGAAGCTCTACATCCAGGCCGGCGGCGGAGTGGTCTATGACAGCGACCCCGAGGCCGAGTACCAGGAGACAGTGCACAAATCCAACGCCATCCGCCGGGCGGCGGCCGATGCGGCGCGCTTCACCGGCAACGGCAATTCCTGACGCCGGGCACGTCCATCCCGCATCCGCTCCGCACGCCTGACCGTGCCGCAGACACGGCCCCTGCTTCTCAGGGTCAAGAATAATTCGGAGAGCGCGAGGGGTCGGCCCCCCGCTTCGGCCGGTGCCGCGCTCGATGTCACCCGGTCAGTGCGCTGCCGCCGCCTGTGTGCGGATGCGTTCCACCATCGCCCGCAGCCCGTTCGAGCGCTGCGCTGACAGATGTTCGTTCAGTCCCAGACGCCCCAGCTCGGCGCGGGCGTCGACCTTCCCCACCTCGCCCACCGGCAGCCCGTCGTACAGGCGGTGCAGGACCGCGATGAGACCGCGCACGATCATCGCATCACTGTCCCCCTGGAAATGATAGTCGCCGCCACGCACCTCGGGGTGCAGCCAGACCTGGCTGGCGCAGCCATCGACCTTTGTCGCCGGCACCCGCAGAGCTTCCGGCAACGGCGCCATCGCCTTGCCCAGTTCGATCACATGACGATAGCGGTCTTCCCAGTCTTCAAGAAACTCGAAATCCGCGACCACTTCCTCGAACGCCGCCTGGGCCATGCCGCCCCTCCTGTACTCGCTGAACCGCAGACCTAAGCACCCCCCGGAAAAAGGTCCAGCCCCGTGCCAAGGCTTTTCAACTGCCACGGTCTGCGCTATCCCTCGACCAGCAGACAGAAGGCAGCAGTGCGATGGTCAAACCCCTCATGATCCTGACGGTTTCAGCGGTGCTGCTGAGCGGTTGCGCGACGGTGCGCGACTCGCGCGTCAATCCGTTCAACTGGTTTGGCGGCGGACCGTCGCAGCAGGACGCCGTTCTCAACCCCGGTGATGCGGCCAATCCGCTGATACCGGCGCGTCGGCGCAACCTCCTCGGGTTGAGAAAAGAGGCCGGGCCCTATCAGGGCCGGCCGATCGCCGAGATTTCCGAACTTCTGGTCGAACGGCGCTCCGGTGGCGCCATCATCCGCGCCAGCGGTGTTGCTGACCGGCTCGGGCCGTTCGACGTGCGCCTGATTCCTCTGCCGGACGAAAACGGCACCCTCAGCTACACGCTCAGCGCCCTGCAGGCCGCCGGGCCGCGCGACACCAGCCCCTGGTCCCGCACCGTGACCGTGGCCCTCTGGCTGACGGAACAGGAACTGACCGGAATCAACACCGTCCGGGTGGTCGGGCGCGACAACCAACTGGTGACGCGACGCTGAAGCCGACGCCGCGTCAGGCGAATTTCCCGCGCAGGTCCGCGGTCTGGCGCACATTCAGGTCTGCCCGGTGGGCTTTCAGGAATGCCGCCGCGGCCCGGCGCCCGGCCGCCTTCAACTGGGCCAGAACCGATGGAATCGGGATCGTCTTTGTCGCCACCGACAGATCGTTCATCAGATCGTCATCGGCAATCATATGCACCAGAACCTGCTTCATTGCGCCCTGGGGAACCGAACCCTGCGCCAGCAGCCGCTGCACGAACTCAATTGCCCGCAACTCACGCAGCAGCGATGAATTGAAGCTGATCTCGTTGATCCGGTTCTGGATTTCCGTGGCCGACACCGGCACCCTGTCGCGGACCAGCGGATTGATGTTGATCACCACCACATCCGCGGGCAGATGCGGCGCAAACAGCGGAAACAGCGCCGGATTGCCGGTATAGCCACCGTCCCAGAAGGCTTCGGTCTCACCGCTGTCGGGATCCAGCACCTCGACGGCCTGGAACAGCGTCGGCAGGCAGGCCGAGGCGAGGATGGCCGACGGGGTGATCCGGTCGCGGGTAAACACCCGGACCTTGCCGTCGCGCACGTTGGTGGCGCAGATGTGCAGTTCCGGACCCTCCGCGCCACAGACACGGTCAAACGCGAACCTGCTGACAACCGGCTCCAGCGGATTGCGGTAAAGCGGCCCCCAGACGTAGGGTGACAGACTGCGCCCCACGGCATCTCCCAGCAGATAGGGCAGCGACATCGCCAGGCCCTGACTGACAAAGGACGGCGCGGGCAGCCAGGCATTCAGCCAGTCCGGCAGACCCGGGTGCTCGATGGCCCCGATCTGCCCCCACAGCCAGTCGAGGTTGCGCCGCGCGCCTTCGGCCCCTCCAGTGAGGAATCCGGCTTTCAGCGCGGCGCCGTTCAGCGCCCCGGCGGAGGTCCCGGAAATCGCGGCGATCTCGATGGTCTCGTCTTCCAGGATCCGGTCCAGCACCCCCCAGGTAAAGGCGCCGTGCGCACCGCCGCCCTGCAGTGCCAGATTGATCCGTTTCCGCTCACCCTGCTCCACGGCCTGTCTTTCTTCTCTGGAAAAATACTCCGGGGGTGCGGGGGCTGGCCCCCGCTCCGGCCTCGGTCACAGGGCGGTCCAGCCGCCATCGACACTGATCGTCGTCCCGGTGATCTGCGCCGCCGCATCGGAACACAGGAACACCGCCGTGCCGCCCAGTTGCTCGACGGTCGCAAACTCCTTCGACGGCTGCCGCTCCAGCATCACCTTCTTGATCACCTCGTCCCGATCCATGTCGTATTTCTTCATGGTGTCCGGAATCTGGGCCTCGACCAGCGGCGTCAGCACATAGCCCGGGCAGATCGCATTGCAGGTGATCGGCTCCTGCGCCGTCTCCAGCGCGGTGGTCTTGGACAGCCCGACAATGCCGTGCTTGGCCGCGATATAGGCGGATTTGTACGGGCTTGCGGTCAGGCCGTGGGCCGAGGCGATATTGATCACCCGGCCCCAGCCGGCTTTGCGCATCACCGGCAGCGCTGCCGCCGTGGTGTGAAACGCCGAACTCAGGTTGATCGCGATGATCGCGTCCCACTTGTCCGCCGGAAACTCGTCGATCGGCGCCACATGCTGGATTCCGGCATTGTTGATCAGAATATCACATGCCCCGGCCGCGGCGATCAGCGCCCGGCACTCGTCGCCCTTGGACATATCCGCACGGATGTAGCGCACGGCGACGCCGTACTCGCGTGCCATCTCTTCGGCCAGCTTGTGATCCTCGTCGTTATCTGTGAACGAATTCAGCACGATGTCCGCTCCTGCGCGGGCCAGCTCGCGGGCGATTCCCAACCCGATTCCCGAGTTCGATCCGGTGATGACGGCGGTTTTGGTCTTCAGTGTCACGGGACATCTCCTTGTCATTCTGCACGTGCAGCATAGCACGCTGCGCCAGCAAAATAAGGGGCTTTGCGGTTTATATCTGCGGGCCAACCGCTTGCGGCAGACCAAAAAAAACGCCCGCACGAAGCGGGCGTTAAGTTATTGAGGCAGGTTTCATACAGGCAAGAAACCTATCGAGCAGTACCAGTGTTATAAGCCTTTCCCAGCCGCCGGCCAAGCTAAAAGTTTGAAAACGAAAAGAACCCCGGGTATTCTGATTTCCAACAAAACAAGAGCAGACAGGAATTGTTGCCGATATGGCCTCAGAGTTTTTCTCAATCGCACGGCACACTTGCAGCGCGTTCGCGCTGATCTGCGCCGCCACCGCCACTTTGGCCGAGCCCCAGCATGGCATAGCTATGTATGGCGCCCCTGCACTGCCACAGGATTTTGTGTCGCTGCCCTATGCGAACCCGGACGCGCCAACCGGCGGACGCATCGTCAACGGCGAGGTCGGCAGCTTCGACAGCCTTAATCCGCACATCCTCAAGGGGACAGTTCCGTGGCAGCTCGCCTCGCTTGGATACGAGTCCCTGATGGGCCGATCCTGGGATGAACCCTTCACCCTGTACGGACTCTTGGCCGAATCAATCGACGTCGGACCGAATCGAGAGTGGGCGGAATTCACCCTGCGCCCCGAAGCGGCCTTTTCGGATGGCACGCCGGTCACCATCGAAGATGTGATGTGGTCCTACGAGACGCTCGGCACGAAGGGCCATCCGCGCTATGCCGGAACCTGGGCCAAGGTCGCCAGCATGGAGCAGACCGGACCGCGGTCCTTGCGGTTCACCTTCGGTGTCGAGGATCGGGAACTGGCGCTGATCATCGGCATGCGCCCGATCTTCAAGAAAGCGCAGTGGGAGGGGCACGACTTTGGCGCCTCTGGCATCGACCTGATCCCGATCGGCACCTCGCCCTATGTCATCGACTCCTTCGAGGCCGGCCGCTACGTCTCGCTCCGGCGCAACCCGGACTACTGGGGCCGTGATCTGCCGTTCATGGCCGGGCAGGCCAACCTGGACGAGATCCGCATGGAATTCTACGGCGACGGCCAGGTGATGTTCGAGGCCTTCAAGGCCGGGCAGTTGAATTCGCTGCGCGAGAACAACGCGGAAAAGTGGGACACCCAGTACAATTTCCCGGCGGTCCAGCGCGGCGACATCGTAAAGTCGGTGATCCCGCATCAGCGGCCCTCGGGCATGACCGGTTTTGTGATGAACACCCGCCGGGACACCTTCAAGGACTGGCGGGTCCGCGAGGCGATGATCCATGCGTTCAATTTCGAGTTCATCAACGAGACCATGACCGGCGGCCGCCAGCCGCGCATCACCTCGTATTTCTCGAACTCGGTTCTCGGCATGGATGCCGGTCCAGCAGAGGGCCGCGTCAGGGACCTGCTGACCCCGTTTGCCGACCAGCTTCTGCCCGGGGCGCTGGAAGGCTACAGCCTGCCCACCGGCGACGGTTCCCTGCGCAACCGCAGCAATATCAGCAAGGCGATGGACCTGATGGAGCAGGCCGGCTGGACCATCCAGGACGGTCGCATGGCCGATGCCGACGGCCGCGCCTTCAGCTTTGACATCCTATTGCCGCAGGGCAGCACCGAAGAACAGTCCATCATCGACCTTTACGTGCAGGCCCTTGAACGGATGGGCATCACCCCGACCATCACCACGACCGATCCGGCGCAGTTCCAGGAACGCACCAACAGCTATGATTTCGACATGACCTACTACCGTCGCGGCCTGTCGCTCAGCCCCGGCAACGAGCAAAAGCTTTACTGGGGTTCTGCAGGTGTGAGCGAGCCGGGATCGCGCAACCTCATGGGCATGAACTCGCCTGCGGCCGAAGCGATGATTGACGTTCTGCTGAATGCCGCAGATCAGGAAGACTTTGTCGCAGCGGCCAAGGCACTGGACCGGGTGTTGACGACCGGGCGCTATGTCATCCCGATCTATCAATGGAACGTCAGCCGCATTGCCCATGCGAAGGAATTGAAATTCCCGGAAAAACTGCCAATTTACGGAGACTGGTCCGGTTGGCATCCGGATGTCTGGTGGCTTGAGGACTGAGAGCAAATGACAAGAAAGATCATCACGCTGACCCTACTCGGCCTGCTTGCGGGCTGCGCAACGGTGGATGGCATCGGACAGGACATTTCCGGCGGCGCCCGCCGGGTCCAGAGCTGGCTTTGAGCGCAATCCATGCCGGGGGATGCCTGCCGCCCCCCGGCATGGCGCATCACGTCAGACCAGCGAGGTCACCCAAAGGATCGTCGCATCCTCTGCACTGACAGACACGACGTTGTGCCCCATGGTCGCGTCGTAATAGGCGCTGTCGCCGCGCCGCATCTCGATGGCCTCGTAGAATTCGGTGTACAACCGGATCACCCCGGTCAGCACGTACAGGAACTCTTCGCCGTCGTGCCGCACCCAGCCGTCGAACTCGGCCATGTCGCGCGCCCGGACCCGGGCACGGTACGGCACCATCTGCTTTTTGGTCAGGGTCTCGCCCAGCAGTTCATGCTCATAGGTCGTGGTCGCCAGATGCGTGCCGGCGCCGTCGCGGGTGACCGCCAGCCGTCCGTTCACCTGTTCGCGCTGCGGTGGGGTAAAGAGCTGCGGAACCGAAATCTGCAACCCCACAGCCAGTTTCTTGAGCGCGTCGTAGGTCGGGGACATCTGACCGTTTTCGATCTTGGACAGGGTCGAGCGCGCCAGCCCCGCCTGCCGCGCGGCCTGCTCCAGCGTCCAGTCCCGCGCCTTGCGCAACTCACGCACCCGGGTGCCCAGGTTCAGCGGCTCGGCGCTTTCCTCTGTGCCGGTGTCCCGGGTGAGTCGGATCGGAGATTTGGGCTCGGGCGGTTTCATCAGAATGTCATAGGCCCGTCGGCGCGGGCTTGCAAGAATCCAGGGTGCGGCGTAAGCGTCTGATCATGCTGTCTGTCTTTGATCATGGGGCGCATCCGCCCTGTCCCGCCCCCTTCAATCTTGCCGCCCATGTTCTTGGCCACGCCACAGAACTGGCCGACAAGACCGCGCTGGCCGTCATCTCGCCCACGCAGGCCGAACGTTGGAGCTATGGCGCACTTGAGGCGGCGGTGCGCGGGAGCGCAACCGCATTGCTGCGGTCCGGCCTGACGCCTGGCGATATCCTCTTGATGCGGCTGGGAAACACCGTCGACTTTCCGATCGCCTATCTGGGGGCGATCTGTGCCGGCATTGTGCCGGTGCCGACATCGTCGCAGCTGACGGCGCCGGAAGTGCAGAAGATCATCGAATCCCTGGCACCGTCCGCGATCCTTCTGGGCGATGGCGTGCCCTGTCCGCCAACCGATCTGCCGGTTCATACCACGGCAGACATGGCCACCTGGCGCGACAATCCGCCCGCCGCCTATGCCATGGGTGCGCCGGACCGGCTGGCCTATATCATCTATACCTCCGGCACCTCTGGCACCGCGCGCGCCGTCGGGCATGCGCACCGGGCGATCTGGGCACGGCAGATGATGATGCAGGGCTGGTACGGACTTGGCAGGGATGACCGCCTGCTGCACGCCGGGGCGTTCAACTGGACCTATACACTGGGCACCGGCCTGATGGATCCCTGGACCATGGGGGCAACGGCGCTGATCCCGGCGGCCGGTGTCGATCACAGCCAGCTGCCACAACTGATGAACGACCACAGCGCCACAATTTTTGCAGCCGCGCCGGGGGTTTATCGCAATGTATTGAAGTCCGCGCCATTTGCATTGCCGCATCTGCGCCACGGCCTGGCCGCGGGCGAAAAGCTCAGCCCCAGTCTGCGCGACGCCTGGACCGGCGCGACCGGCACACAGATATTCGAAGCCTACGGCATGTCCGAATGTTCGACCTTCCTGTCGGCCGCACCCGGTCATCCCGCGCCGGACGGCACGCTTGGCCGCCCGCAGGTCGGACGTCGCATCGCGATCCTCGGCCCGGACGGACCGGTGCCGCGCGGAACCCCCGGCGTGATCGCCGTGCACCGCCGCGACCCCGGGCTGATGCTGGGCTATATCGGCGCGCCGGACGAAACCGAGGCCAGGTTTCGCGGCGATTGGTTCGTGACCGGCGACATGGGCATTCTGCACGACGACGACCAGGTAACCTATCTGGGCCGCGATGACGACATGATGAATGCCGGCGGCTACCGTGTGTCGCCGATTGAAGTGGAATCCGTCCTGCTGACCCACCCCGGGATCACCGAAGTCGGCGTCACCGAAGTCGAGGTCAAGCAGGATGTTCACCTGATCGCAGCCTTCTACACCGGAGCCGCGCCGCTGGACCCCGAGGCGCTTGCCACCTGGGCGGCAGAGCGGCTGGCGCGGTACAAACAGCCACGCCTGTATTTTCACCGCGACAGCCTGCCCAAGAACCCGAACGGCAAATTGCTGCGCCGGGCGCTGCGGTCCGACATCGGCGGCCTGCCCGCGCGCACATAGTTTGGCCCGGCGTCCGGCGGTGGCACGCCAGCCGAGATCGGCTGGTTGGCAAAGGATCCGGGTGCATCTCCGGATACGGGCTGCTAGGAAGAGTTAAATTTCGCGAAAGGTACTTTCGATGGTGAAACTCGACATCATGTCCGACCCGATTTGCCCCTGGTGCTATATCGGCAAGACCTATCTTGACCGGGCGCTGGCGCAGATGCCGGATCATCCGTTCACCATCGAATGGCATCCGTTCCAGCTCAATCCCGAGATGCCGGCCGACGGCATGGACCGCCGCGCCTATCTCGAAGGCAAATTCGGCGGCAAGGAAGCCGCGGTCCAGGCCTACCTGCCGGTGGTTCAACATGGCGAAGCCGCGGGGCTCGAGCTGAAGCTGGACGAAATCCAGCGGACCCCCAACACCATCAACGCGCACCGGCTGATCCACTGGGCCGGTATCGAGGATCGGCAGGACGCCGCCGTCGACGCCTTGTTCCGGGCTTATTTCAACGACGGCCGCGACATTGGCGACAGCGAAGTGCTGAGCGACATCGCCGATGGCATCGGGCTCGATGCGTCCATCATTTCGCGCCTGCTGCGCTCCGATGCCGACATCGACGAAACCCGCGCGCGCGACAAGGCGGCGCGCGAGATGGGCATCACCTCGGTTCCGACCTTCATCGTCGCCGGTCAGCATGCGGTGCCCGGTGCACAGCCGACCGACCTGTGGCTGAAGGTGCTGACCGAACTGCGCGAAAGCGCCGGGTAGCGCGCAAGCACCACAGGAGCCCCCAGGATGCCGCTCAGCATGAGCCGTGTCGAGTTTATCGCCCTGATCGCGATGCTCTTCGCCACGATCGCGTTTTCCATCGATTCCATGCTGCCGGCCTTGCCGGAAATCGGCGCGGCGCTGTCGCCCGGAAACCTCAACCGGGTGCAACTGGTCATCACCAGCTTTGTGCTGGGGATGGGCATCGGCACGTTCTTTACCGGCCCACTGTCGGACACATTCGGGCGCAAGCCTGTGGTACTGTGCGGCGCCATTCTGTACATCGTGGCATCGCTGGCGGCGGCACGGGCGCAAAGCCTTGAGGTGCTGCTGGCGGCGCGGGTTGTCCAGGGGCTGGGCGCCGCCGGGCCGCGCGTGGTGGCGCTGGCGATCATCCGCGACCTCTATCAGGGCCGTGGCATGGCGCGGATCATGTCCTTCGTGATGATTGTCTTCACCCTGGTGCCCGCCATCGCGCCCAGCATGGGGGCCATCATCGTCATCCTTGTCGGCTGGCGGGCGGTGTTTGTCTCGTTCGTGATCTTTGCGGCCAGCGCGACGCTCTGGCTGATGCTGCGTCTGCCGGAAACCCTTGCTCCGGAAAACCGCCGCCCGTTCCGCGCCGCCATGCTGTTATCGGCGGTGCGCGAGATGTTCGCCCACCCGGTGGTGCGCCTGTCGATCATGGTACAGTCGCTGGCCTATGGCATGTTGTTCGCAATGCTGTCCTCGACCCAGCAGATCTTTGACATCACCTTTGATCAGGGGGCCGCCTTTCCGATCTGGTTTGGCGGCATCGCGGTGGTTGCCGCCTCGGCCAGCTTTGTGAATGCGGCGCTGGTGATGCGTCTGGGGATGCAGGTTCTGGTGACCGCGATGCTGGCAGCCCAGGTGGTGTTTTCCGGCCTGATGATCCTCATTGGATTGATCGAACCGCCGGTGATGGTGCATTTCGCGCTGTTCGTGATCTGGCAGGCCACCGTCTTCTTTCAGGCCGGCATGACCATCGGCAACCTCAATGCCATTGCGATGGAGCCGATGGGCCATATCGCCGGCATGGCGGCCAGTGTGATCGGCGCGATATCGACCGTTGCCGCCGTCATTCTGGCCGTGCCGGTTGGCTTGCTGTTCAACGGCACGCCGCTGCCGCTGGCGGTCGGGACGTTCCTGATGGCGCTGGCCGCGCTGCTCCTGATGCTCGCCATGCGCCGCAAAAGCATGCAGTTGACGTAAACCGCACCGCGGACTGGCCAATTTCCTGATCTCACGCCACCAAAAGCAGCGCCGAGCGTCCTGGTCCAGTTGCGCGGGGCTCGTCTTGTTTGCCAGATGCAAAGCCTGTGCTAGGTGCAGGACAGGTCCGCAACGGATCCGGTGACGCGCTGGCGCCACCTCTGTCCGAACAACGGAAACAGGCTTTGGCAACCAAAGATCTGACAGACCGGGAAAGGGTGCCTAGATGTCCAGAATCAAAGTAGAGAACCCCATCGTGGAAATGGACGGGGACGAAATGACCCGGATCATCTGGGATTTCATAAAGCAGAAACTGATCCTGCCCTATCTCGACCTCGAACTGCTTTACTACGATCTGAGCATGGAAAGCCGCGATGCCACCGACGACCAGATCACCGTTGCCGCCGCGGAAAAGACCAAGGAGGTCGGCGTTGCGGTGAAATGTGCGACCATCACGCCGGACGAGGCGCGGGTCGAGGAATTCGGCCTGAAAAAGATGTGGCGCAGCCCCAACGGCACGATCCGCAACATTCTGGGCGGCGTCGTCTTCCGCGCACCGATCATCTGCAAGAACGTACCGCGTCTGGTTCCGGGCTGGACCCGACCCATCGTCATCGGGCGGCACGCCTTCGGCGACCAGTACCGCGCGACCGACATGAAGTTCCCCGGCCCCGGAACCCTGTCGATGAAATTTGTCGGTGACGATGGCACGGTGATCGAAGAAGAAGTCTACAAGGCGCCCTCTTCCGGCGTTTACATGGGCATGTACAACCTTGACGACTCGATCACCGATTTCGCCCGGGCATCGTTGAACTATGGTCTCAGCCTGGGTTGGCCGGTGTATCTGTCGACCAAGAACACCATTCTCAAGCAGTATGACGGCCAGTTCATGCTGATTTTCCAGAAGGTGTTCGACGAAGAGTTTGCCGACAAGTTCAAGGCCGCCGGCATCACCTATGAGCACCGGCTGATTGATGACATGGTGGCCAGCGCGATGAAATGGTCGGGCGGGTTTGTCTGGGCCTGCAAGAACTACGACGGGGATGTGCAGTCGGATACCGTGGCGCAGGGGTTCGGATCACTCGGGTTGATGACCTCGCAGCTGATGACCCCGGACGGCAGGATCGTCGAGTCCGAGGCAGCCCACGGCACCGTGACCCGCCACTATCGACAGCACCAGCGCGGCGAAGCGACCTCGACCAATTCCATTGCCTCGATCTATGCCTGGACCGGGGGACTGAAGCATCGCGCCAAGCTGGACGGCAACGACCAGCTCATGGCCTTTGCCACCACTCTGGAGACGGTGGTGGTTGATACCGTCGAATCCGGATTCATGACCAAGGATCTCGCGCTTCTGGTCGGACCGGATCAGGGCTGGCTGACCACCATGGGCTTTCTGGAAAAGGTGGACGAGAACCTCAACAAGGCGCTCGCCCGGTAAATCGCGGTCCGATAGGACCCTTCGGAACGGTCGCCGTCCCCGGCCAGTGTTCCGTGGCTTGCACGCGCATTTTCAGGGCAATGTCCGGCGACGTGGACGAATCCGCCGGGGTGCCGTCGGGCCTGCCGTTGACAAGTCGCGAACAAGACGTGATTGGCACTCTCATGATGCTTCTCGACACCCCTCCGGCGGAAAGCCACACATTCGCCGAGGATGTGCATGGCATCCTCATCGGCACGACGCTTGTGGCGCTGGCCATCCAGTTCCTGCGCGCGTCAGAGCTGTTCACCGGACAGATCGCCGGTCTGTCGCTGATCCTCTCCTATCCGACAGGTTGGTCCTTCGGGGCGACGTTCTTTTTGCTGAACCTGCCGTTCTACTGGCTGGCCATCCGTCAACTGGGCTGGCGTTTCACAGTCAAGAATTTCTGTGCCGTCGCGCTGATGTCAACCATGGTCGACGGGCTGCCGTATGTCCTGAAGATCCAGCCCCTGCACCCGGCCATCGGCGCCAGCCTGTTCGGAATCCTGGCCGGCATCGGACTGCTGTCGCTGTTCCGCCACGGCGCCACGCTGGGAGGTGTGGGCATTGTGGCGCTGTGGCTGCAGGACCGCAACGGTTTCAAGGCCGGTCATACCCAGCTTCTGTTCGATCTGGGGGTCTTTTCCATCGCACTGTTGCTGTTTCCCTGGACCGTCGTGGCGTGGTCGCTGATGGGCGCCGTCATCCTGAACGGGATCGTCACGATCAACCATCGCCGGGATCGTTATATCGCCCGGTCCTGACGGCGGTCAGAGCGTAAGGAACCTGTCGCAAAGCCTTGTTCGGAAATCGAATTTCAGCGCCCGCGTCTTTACGATGCCCGATTTTTCCAGCCGGGCCGGATTGACCGACAGCCTGTCATACGCGCGGGCTTCGGCCTGCGGCCACGGAAGTTCCCTCTTGTCCGCGAACCGTGCCAGAAAGGCACTGGCGTCTGCCGTTGCCGCGCTCCAGCCGCTGCCCGGCGCACCGGCGTCTCCGGACCGGCCCACTTGCTCCCGGATCAGGTTTGCATCGTAAAGCGCTGAAATATTGGCGTATTTCAGATGCGCCAGATAGACGCCGGGGGGCATCGCAAACGGGAACCCCTGCAACCGGCGCGGAGACACCCTGACCCCGTGCAACATCAGATCCAGTGGCCGGCGAATGGCAAAAGCCTTGCTGTAATGACCGCTGAACGCCGCATGACGCCGGGCGGTGAAAACGGACCCCTCGTCGGTCTGCGGATCTCCGGGTTGTTCGACCAGGTCAAAGCCCAGAGCTGTCAACACCGGCGCACCGGCATGCGCCGCGATGGCATCCGCCAGGGACTCGTAGCGGTGCGGATCGTGGCAGATCAACTCGTCGGCATCGGTGCGGATGACCCAGTCATAGGATTGCAGCAGCCCGGCCTGAAACGCGTTCAGCGCCGCACCGCGCCGCCTGTCAAAGTGGTCGAACCCGTCGCGCGGAACGGTGATCACGCTGGCACCGGGGCAGATTTCACCGATGCGCGGGTCGGCGCCATGCGCGACGACAAACAGGTTCTCGACGCCCACCTGACGGCCGTGGTGGCGATACCACTGCGACAGCGCCCAGTAATCCTTGTAAACCATGGTCAGCGCGCAGATTTTCATGCAGCGGTCCTTCCTCACGACTGGATAGAACCCGCCTGCGCCCCGGGCAAGAGCCGGGCCCGCAGCCGAGGCGACAGTCCGCATTGACCCATCGGACACGTCAGTTTGCTGTGGCTTGGGCCAGACTCCGGGCCCTGCCGGGTCAGAGGGATCAGCCCAGGTGTCTGGCGCGGAGCGTGTACTCAGAGGCGCCCCAGCAGCTCGGCCTTTTTGGCTTCAAATTCCTCCTGGCTCAGAATGTCCCGGGAATACAGATCTGCCAGCCGCTCGATACGGGCAAATATCTGCTCGTCGCTGACCTCGGGCACCGCGATCACCGGAGTCGGCATCGGATCCCGGGTCGCCGATGGTCCATCCGTGGCGCTTGGCTCGGGCGTCCTGTTGGCCGGGGTTGGTTCCGCAGGCGCGGTCTGTGCCGCCTCGACTGGATCCGCATCCGAAACCACCCGCAGGTCGGAAACCTGCACCTGCCCGTGCTGGCTGGTAAAGCTCAGGCTCTGGCCGCCACTTTGTGCCTGTGCAAAGCCGCTGATCTGGTGGTCGGCAGTATCGTACACGGTGATGCGCCCGGCGATGTCGATGGCAAGGCGCCGCTTGTCCGGGAAACAGGCATATCGCATGTTGTTCTGCGCCCCCTGCGAGCTGGGTTGGCCCAGCTCGGCGGGCCAGCCGCCCGACCCCTGCGTGCCACGCCCTGCTCCGGACGTCTGGGACGGCGACATCACGGGCATCTCGAACACCGTCTGGTTGCTGACAATGCCTGACAGCTCCGTGCACAGGCTGTCGACGCGGGCTTTCAGCGACGTGTTGAACATATCGCCGATCATGGTCATGCCGCCCTGCGACCACTGCCCCATGCCGCCCAGTTCAGGGTGGTTGAACTGGGCCTGCGTCCCCTGTCCGGACCAGACCGCCCGCAGCAGATGCGCCACGGCATCCGTGCCGATGCCATGCCGCTCGGCCACCTCGGCCACGATCTGTTTGCCGTCTTCGCTCAACTCTCTCATCTGCCAGTCTCCGCATCCCCATCCGGTGTGCCGCCGGACACCCCGTGCTGCAAGTTATTCCGGGCCTTTATGCGCCTGGTGCCCCCATTTGCGCACCCGAAGCGGCTCGGGCATGTCCGTCAGATCCAACCGCCGGGCAACAGGTTCGTTCCCGATGGCCTCAGCCGTTCAGCAAGGCATCCTGTACCGAGGGGTTCCACCCCAGATACAGCGCTCCTTCGGAGCGGATCACCGGGCGCGTCATCACCTTGGGCTGCGCCGCGATCTGTTCTTCGGCGTCGGAGTGTTTCAGCCAGTTGCTCAGGCCGCGCCAGTCGTTTGTAGTCTTGTCGACAAGCCGGTCGCCGAATTCGGCAATCAGTTCGGTCAGTTCCCCGACGCTCAGGGGCTCGGCCCGGACATCGCGGAAGGTGACCCCCTTGCCTGCCTCCTCCAGCGCCCTGCGGGCTTTCTGGCAGACGGCACAGGTGCTCAGCCCATAGATTATCATGCGCGATCTCCCTTGGCGCTGCTGCACCACCATTCGCGATGTTCGGTCGATCTGCAAGCCCGGCAGAGACTGCCGATCCCGGCGGAAATTTCTTCAAGGATCTGAAACCTGCAAGTAAACAGCGGTTGATCTTTGGTGGCTCGATCCGCTATTTGCTGCCGACTGACCGCAATCCTGGCCTTCAAGGTGCACTCCGTATGACCCCCAGCTACCTCGTGACCCATTCCGGGGGCTTTCATGCCGACGAACTATTGTCGAGCGTTGTCCTGACGCGTCTGTTTCCTCAGGCGGAACTGCGGCGCAGCCGCGCGCCGGAATGGATCACCCCCGGCGTCGACCGCATCATCTACGATGTGGGTGGACTCTATGATCCGGCGTTGCAGATCTTTGACCACCACCAGCGCGATGCGCCGATGCGTGCCGACGGCAATCCTTACAGCTCTTTCGGGTTGATCTGGAAACACTTCGGCCATGAATACCTGCGCGCGCTGAGTGTGCCCGAGGCCAACCTGGACAGTGTCCACGCCAATTTCGATGCCAAATTCGTGTTGCTGATCGACCAGCTGGACAATGGCGCGCTCGACCCCTCTGTTGCCGGACCGCTGGCAGGCATGACCCTGCCCGGTCTGCTGGAAACGCTGAAACCCGTGTTTGACGACACCGATCCCCAGTCAGAGATGCGGGCCTTTCACAAGGCGCGCGAGATTGCCCAGAGCTTTGTCGAAGCGCGGATCGCGCGCAGCGCCGCCAAGCTGCGGGCCGAGGATATCGTGGCGCAGTCGATCCGCGCCGCAGGTAGCAGCCGGATTCTCGAACTGCCGATGGGGATGCCGTTCCGCCCTGGCGTGATCAAGGCCGGGGCCGACCATCTGCTGTTTGTGGTCAATCCGCGTGGCGAGGACTGGTCCTTGGGCGGCATTCGCCTGTTCGACGAAGGGTTCGAACTGCGCGCCGACCTGCCGCTGGCCTGGGCCGGACTGACCGGCGCCGAGCTTGAGGCCGCCTCCGGGGTCACCGGCGCCAGCTTTTGCCACAACGGCCGGTTCATTGCCGTCGCGAAAACCCGCGACGCCATTCTGGAAATGGCGCGGATCGCAGTCAGGGAAGCCGAAGAGGCTCTGGCCGCCACCGCCCACTGACACCCGCCAACAGGCTGTTCGCCAGTTGGAATGGAGTTTGTGACGCCATTTTTCGCGGCACCATCATCAAAGTGACTTTGCGTCAGTTTTCTCTGTTGAAAGACCTTGCAATGCCGCGCCCGATCTGAGATCGGTGGCGCCACCACAGGGGTGCCGCGTAGAGCCGCGGCTGAGATGCGGGCGTCATGCCTTCGGACCCTCAAAGCTGATCTGGATAATGCCAGCGTAGCAAGGAGGACAGTCATGTTCGCAGGCGCACAAGTTTCCCTTTACCCGATGACCGATGGCTTCGTGGATGTCATTCTTGCGTCGTTGTCCGCACTCGACCCGTGGCGCGACCGGTTGCGGATAGAAACCGATGACATCTCGACCCTGGTGGTCGGACCACCAGAAGTACTGTTTCCGGCCCTGCGCGATCTCTACGCCGCCGCCGCCAGTACAGGCCAGCATGTGGTTCTGCGCGCCACGCTGTCGCGCGGCTGTCCGGGCGAGCCCGACGATCCGATCTGCCAGACCGCGGCGCTTGCCAATCCTTCCGAACCGCTGGAGCAGCGACAGAAGTCCGCGCTCGCAGCTTTGGCACGGGCGACAGATACTGGCGAACAGGCCGCCGCGCAGTTTTCGCTTTATGTGATGGGTGCGGGCGACCACATGGAAGAGATCATGGGCTGCATCGCCTTTCTCAAGGACAGCGGCACGTTCGACCGCTCCAAGAACTTCTGCACCCGGCTGCACGGCGACGCCGGACCGGTCTTTGCCACCCTGGAGCAGGCCTTCTGCCAGTTTGGCCCGCCGCAGGGCCATGTCACCATAGATCTGACGGTTTCCGCCAACAGCCCGACCAAGCGCTGATCCGATGCAGCGCCCCGTGCCCCGCCGTATCGGCGGAGGTCTGTCCACAGGTGTGCCTGCCGTCCTGAGTGTCGCCGCCGCCGTCGCCCTGTGGGAGGTCTATGTCCGTCTGTCCGGGATTTCCCATCTCGTGCTGCCCGCGCCGTCGCGGGTGATCGAGCAGATCTTTCTCAATCGCGCCCTGCTGTGGGACAACACCCTGCCCACGGTGGTGGCGACCCTGTCGGGCTTTGCCCTGTCCGTCTGCGTGGCCTTTGCGTTCTCGGTCCTGCTGGATTTCATGCCGCGCCTGCGCCGGGCGCTGTTTCCGATATTCGTGGTCAGTCAGACACTGCCGCTGGTGGCGATCGCGCCGCTGGTCGTGCTGTGGTTCGGTTTTGACCTCACGCCCAAGGTGCTGCTGGTGGCGCTGGTCACCTTTTTTCCGATGCTGGTCGCACTGGTTGACGGCTACGATTCCACCGATCCGGAAATCACCGCATTGCTGCGCTCGATGGGCGCGTCAAAGGTCACGGTGTTTCGCTGCGCCCGCCTGCCCTCGGCCATGCCGTACTACTTTGCCGGACTGCGGATCGCGATCACCTATGCCGTCGTCGCCGCAATCTTTGCCGAATATGTCGGCGCCCGCGCCGGACTCGGCATCGTGATCCTGAACGCCAAGAACAGTTTCCGCCCCGATCTCGTCCTTGCCGCTGTGGTCATCAGCTCGACCCTGACGCTGGTGCTGTTTGCCGTCACCGCGCTGCTTCAGCGGGTGATGCTGCGCTGGCGCACCTACGGAGACGAACGATGACGCTGCTGTCGCTGCAGGGTGTGGCTGTATCGCTGGGCGGAGAGCCGGTGCTGGAGGATGTCGCGCTGCGCGTGGCACCGGGGGAATTCGTCTCGGTCCTCGGACCCTCCGGGGCAGGAAAATCCACCATTTTCAGGCTCCTGACCGGTTCTCTTAAACCGGACCGGGGCGCGATCATGGTTTCGGGGGCACCGCTGGACCCCGCCAGTCACGGGTTTGCCTTCATGCCGCAACAGGATGCGCTGATGCCGTGGCGGCGCATTCTCGACAACCTCACTCTCGGGCTCGAGGTACAGGGCATGAGCCGCAAGGCGGCCCGTGCCCGGGTGACGCCGCACCTTTCGGAGTTCGGCCTGAACGGGTTTGAACAGCATTACCCGGCCCAGCTTTCGGGTGGCATGCGCCAGCGGGCGGCGCTGTTGCGGACCGTGGTGCAGAACCGCCCCATGCAGCTTCTGGACGAACCGTTCGGCGCGCTGGATGCCCTGACACGCATGCAGATGCAGGCCTGGTTCGAGACGCGCTGGCGGGTCGCGCGCTGGACGACCCTGCTGATCACCCATGACGTGCGCGAAGCGGTGGCCCTCTCCGACCGGATCTATGTCCTGTCGCGCCGTCCCGCCCGCGTGATCGCCGAAGTGGCCGTGCCGCTGCCGCGTCCGCGCAGCGGCCGCCCTCTCACCGCCGCAGCCCACGCGCTCGAAGCGCAACTGCTCGGCATCCTTCTGACCCAAACCGAGGAACCCTCATGAAACACCTGACAACCTTGACCTTCTTGCTGATGGCCCTGCCGGCATATGCGCAGGACTCCCTGAGCGTCGCGCTTGACTGGACGCCCAATACCAACCACGTCGGCCTGTACGTCGCGCAATCCAAGGGCTGGTTTGCCGAGGCCGGGCTTGACGTGGACATCCTGCCTTATACCGACACATCCTCCGGCACGCTGGTTGCCTCGGGTGTGGCGGAATTCGGCATCCTCAGCGCGGTCGGCTTTCACAGCCAGCGCGCGGCGGGGGCGGACACCACCGTTGTCATGGCGGTCGTTCAGCACGAAACCGGGCGGCTGGTGTTCAACGGCGAACGCTCCGACATTCAGCGCCCGGCCGATCTTGACGGGAAGACCTACGCCGGATTCGGCAGCGCCTGGGAAAACGCGCTGATTTCGTCGATCATCCGCACCGACGGTGGCAGCGGCACCTTCGATACCGTGACCCTCGGCACATCGGCCTATGAGGCGCTGGCCAACGGCAGCGTCGATTTCACCCTGGAAGTCAGTACCTGGGAGGGCGTGAACTCCGTCCTGTTGAACCGTCCGCAGCGCGCGTTCCGCTATGCCGACTACGGTGTGCCCGATCAGCAGACCACCTTTCTGGGCGCAAACAGCACCTGGCTTGCCGCCAACCCCGATACCGCCCGCGCCTTTGTTCAGGCGGCGCAGCGCGGCTACCAATTCGCGGCGGAAAACCCGCAGGCAGCCGCAGACATCCTGATCGGGGAAACGTCGGGCATGCTGAGCAATCCCGACCTTGTACATGCCTCGATGCAGGCGCTGGTGGATGGCGGCTATCTGCGGGACGCCGACGAACCCGTCGGGCTGGTGGACGCCGCCATGTTCGATCAGATCACCGATTTTCTGTTCGACGCCGGAATCCTGCGCGGCGAAGATGGCCGGGTGCCCGAGGCAAAACCGGATGTCACCGGCTGGTTCAGCAACGACTATCTGTCCCGTTGATCGGCGGCCGCCATCCGGCAGGGCCGCACCTCAGCGCGCCGGGCCGGATGGCGACGGCGGGCCGGATGGCGGCGGCGGGCCGGTGAACGAAAGCGGACGATAAAAAATGCCCGGGGCTGGTTTCCCGCCCCGGGGCTGCACTGAAGACGTCTGGAGAACCTCTTCAATTCGTTGGGTTCAGGAACAGCCTGACGTGCCACCGCAGGTGTTGCACTTCATGCAGGTGCCGTTGCGCACCAGCGTGTAGTTGCCGCATTCGCCGCAGGCTTCGCCTTCGTACCCCTGCATCTTGGCGCGGGACACCGCGTTGATGGCCATGCCACTGGTCGCGGTCGTCGTCGCGGTGGCAAAAGCCACCGTGGCGCCGCCTGCCGATGCCGAAGCGGCGGTTGCGGGAACCAGCGTGCTGAGCGCGGACACAGAGTCGGTCATGCCCCCCTGCAACACCACCAGATCCTGCGGCAGCCGCTTGCGCAGATAGCCCGTCGAGCTGATCTGTTTCAGCACCTCAAGGCTGCGCGATGCCGCCGTCTCGGACAATTCCTTGACGTTGGACACGCCCTCTTCCTCGCCCCGGCCCAGATCGTCGAACGACGCACCCGAGGGTTTCACATGGGCCAGATCGGTGCGGTCGAGGTAGCTGACCGCAAGTTCGCGGAAGATGTAGTCAAGGATCGAGGTCGCGTTCTTGATGCTGTCGTTGCCCTGCACCATGCCGGCCGGTTCGAACTTGGTAAAGGTGAAGGCGTCGACGAACTCTTCGAGCGGCACACCGTACTGAAGCCCGACCGACACCGCGATGGCAAAGTTGTTCATCATGGCGCGGAACCCTGCACCTTCCTTGTGCATGTCGATAAAGATCTCGCCCAGGGTGCCGTCCTGATACTCGCCGGTGCGCAGATAGACCTTGTGACCGCCGACAACCGCCTTCTGGGTGTATCCCTTGCGCCGCTCGGGCATCTTTTCGCGGATCGAGTTGCGGACCTCCTTGATGATCACTTTCTCGACCACCTTCTGCGCCAGCACCGCGGCCTTTTCCTGCATCGAGCCGTTTTCCAGGATCTCCGCCGCCTCGTCGTCATCCTCGACCAGCGAAGCCGCCAGCGGCTGGCTCAGCTTCGAGCCGTCACGGTAGAGCGCATTCGCCTTGACCCCCAGCGACCAGGACAGTTCGTAGGCCTTCTGACAGTCGGTGATGGTGGCGTCATTGGGCATGTTGATCGTCTTGGAAATCGCGCCCGAGATGAACGACTGCGCTGCGGCCATCATGTAGATGTGGCTATTAACGCCAAGATAACGCTTGCCTTTCTTGCCGCAAGCGTTGGCACAGTCGAACACCGGCAGGTGTTCGTCGCGCAGGTAGGGCGCGCCTTCCAGCGTCATGGTTCCGCAGACATGATCGTTGGCCAGTTCGATGTCCTTGCGGCTGAAGCCGAGGTGGCGCAGCAGATCAAAGGTCGGGTCGTTCAGCTTGTCCGCCGGAATGCCCAGAACACCGGTGCAGAACTCTTCGCCCAGCGTCCATTGGTTGAACACGAACCGGATGTCAAAGGCCGAGGCCAGCGCGCCCTCGATCTTCTGGATCTGCGCCGGACCGAAGCCGTGCCCGGTCAGCGAGGTGTGGTTGATGCCCGGAGCATTGCCGATGGAGCCATGCCCCACGGCATAGGCGACGATCTCTTCGATCTCGTTGCTGGCATAGCCCAGCTTTTCCAGCGCCGCCGGGACTGACTGGTTGATGATCTTGAAATAGCCGCCGCCGGCCAGCTTCTTGAACTTCACCAGAGCAAAGTCCGGCTCGATCCCGGTTGTGTCGCAGTCCATCACCAGGCCGATGGTGCCGGTCGGCGCAATGACCGAGGTCTGCGCGTTGCGATAGCCGTGCGCCTCACCCAGGCGCAGCGCCTCGTCCCAGGACGACATCGCCAGCCTGACCAGCGCCTGATCCGGGCAGCCCTTGTGATCCAGCGGCACCGGCTTGGTCGCCAGCCCCTCGTACCCGGTTGTGGCGCCGTGGGCGGCGTTGCGGTGGTTGCGGATCACCCGCAGCATGTGATCGCTGTTCTTCTTGTAGCCCGAGAACGGGCCCAGTTCGCCGGCAATCTCGGCCGAGGTGGCGTAGGCCACACCGGTCATGACAGCCGTCAGCGCACCGCAAAGGGCGCGGCCTTCGTCACTGTCGTAGGAAAAGCCCATGTTCATCAGCAGGCCGCCGATGTTGGCATATCCCAGCCCCAGGGTGCGGAAGTCATACGACCGCTGCGCGATTTCCTGACTCGGGAACTGCGCCATGGTCACACTGATTTCCAGTGTCAGCGTCCACAGACGCGTGGCGTGCATGTAGTCCTCGGACTGGAATTCCCCGTCCTTGAGGAAGGTCAGAAGGTTCATCGACGCCAGGTTGCAGGCCGTATCATCGAGAAACATGTATTCCGAGCACGGGTTCGAGCCGCGGATCGCGCCGTCTTCGGGGCAGGTGTGCCAGTCGTTGACGGTGTCGTGGAACTGGATGCCCGGATCGGCACAGGCCCAGGCGGCATGGCCGACATCTTCCCAAAGGGCGCGCGCCTTGATCGTCTTGGCGACCGAGCCGTCCGTGCGGCGGATCAGTTCCCAGTCGCCGTCGTTCTTCACGGCGCGCAGGAAGGCATCCGTCACCCGGATCGAGTTGTTCGAATTCTGGCCCGACACGCTGGCGTAGGCTTCGGAATCCCAGTCGGTGTCGTAGGTCGGAAACTCGATCGAGCCATAGCCCTGCTTGGCATAATCCAGCACCCGTTTGACGTATGTCTCAGGGATTGCGACCTTCTTGGCGTCGCGGATCGCGGCCTTGAGGGCCTCGTTGACCTTGGGGTCATAGGCGTCGGCTTCGGCTCCGTCCCACTGGCGGATGGCGGCGAAGATCAGGTTCAGCTTCTGCTCGTGCATCTTGCTGCCCGCGACGATGCTGGCGACCTTCTGCTCTTCCTTGACCTTCCAGTTGATGAATTCCTCGATATCCGGGTGGTCGGCGTCGATGATCACCATCTTGGCCGCACGGCGCGTGGTCCCGCCGGATTTGATCGCGCCCGCCGCGCGGTCACCGATCTTGAGAAAGCCCATCAAGCCCGAGGATTTGCCACCGCCCGACAGCGGCTCGTTGGCCGCGCGCAACGACGAAAAGTTGGTGCCGGTGCCCGAGCCGTATTTGAACAGGCGCGCCTCGCGCACCCAGAGATCCATGATGCCGCCCTCACCCACCAGATCATCCTTGACCGACTGGATGAAGCAGGCGTGCGGCT
Source organism: Puniceibacterium confluentis (assembly GCF_007923445.1). GTDB lineage: Bacteria > Pseudomonadota > Alphaproteobacteria > Rhodobacterales > Rhodobacteraceae > Puniceibacterium > Puniceibacterium confluentis. The sequence goes on from NZ_VOJI01000027.1 coordinate 36,584, forward strand.
GCGGGTGCTCGTAGGCCGACTTGGACTTGGTCAGCTTGCCGGTCTTGTAGTCGACATAGTAGTGACCCTGGCCGGGGCCGTCGATGCCATAGGCCCAGTGCAGGCCGGTGTTGAACCACTGCGGGCTGTTCGGAGCCGCGCGCTGGGTGGCCAGCATGTGGCGCATTTCATCGAAGTAGGCGCGGGCATCGGCTTCCTTGGTGAAATAGCCACCCTTCCAGCCCCAGTAGGCCCAGGCGCCTGCCAGACGGTCGAACACCTGCTTGGAAGAGGTCTCACCGATCTTGGGCGTATCCTCCGAGGCCGGAACCGAGCGCCACAGAAACTCCGGCACGCCCTTTTCGGGAATTTTCTTCAGTTCTGTCGGGACGCCTGCCTTGCGGAAATACTTCTGGGCGATGACATCGCTGGCGACCTGGCTCCACTTTGCGGGCACCTCGACATTGTCGAGCCGGAAGACGATGGTGCCATCCGGGTTGCGGATTTCCGAAACGGTCGAGACAAAGTCGATCTCGGCGTAGGCATCCTGCCCGGTCTTGGTGAATTTTCTTTCGATTTTCATAGTCGCTGCCCCATAAACCAGCTGTTCCCATCGGTCGCCGTTGCCCCGGCGCGGTTGCCTGTCACAAGGCCACACGATTTAACGGCCCGCGTCGCCGACGCGGCCCCGCAGGGCGTCCCTGCTCTGCGAAACTTCGAACTGTGTCCCCGTGCAGTCCGGCCACTACATATTGTGGCTCTCTGCCCGGCCTCCACAATCTGACGCAAATTGCCTCAAAGGGTCAACGGAATTTTTCAATAATTTCCACTATATTTAGTGTTGACCCCTGCTGCGTGCGCATAGGTGTGGGGTGTCCCGTGATTCATACACAGGGCGGCAGCCGCGCAATAGAAGGGAAAACCCGGGCTATCCGACAGTTCTCCACAAGTTGTGCACACCTGCGTGAAAACACGTAGTCAGGCTGTAGCGCGGCACAGCTGCCACACCCTGCAGCCGCTGCCGCCGATGCCGTAACCCCTACCCGGGGCGAATCTCTGGGGCCGATCGCAAAGTGACCCAGCGTAGTGGCGACCAGTCTATGCCGACAAAAGGGCGCCGTTCGCCCAGATCGGCAGGTGATCCGACGCAACCGCCGTCAGCGAATCCTGCAACACCCCGGTCCGGGTCAGATCCACCAGGTCATTGGTCGCAAACCGATCCAGCGAGGCAAACGGACGCCGCGCATGAAAGGTTCGCCCCGGCGTGTGGATGCGGAAGACCGGCGACAGACGGCCGAGCCCGACCGATGTCGAGAATTCGTTGAGGTCTCCGGCGATCACCGTGCCACACTCGGGCAACGCCTTCAGGCTTTCGCGGATCTGCGACACCTGCTTGCGGCGGGAACTGCGCAGCAGTCCCAGATGCGTCCCCACCACCCGCAACGGTCCGCCTTTCAGCAGAAAATCGACGATCACCGCGCCACGCGGCTCCAGTCCCGGCAGATCCAGCAGCACTGTCCCGGTGACGGCAATTTCGGGCCGCGCGAGGATCGCGATGCCGTGCCAACCAAGGCTTACGCCGTTGCGGGCCAGCGGCACCGGAGTCAGGCCGGTATGCGCCTGAATCTGGTTGTGCGGCAGCGCGGCAGGCCGCACGCCCAGCCGCAGGTCCGCTTCTTGCAGGACCACGACATCCGCCTGCAGTTCCGCGACCACCGCCATGATCCTTTCCGGATCGCGCCGACGGTCGGTGCCCAGTGCCTTGCGGATGTTGTAGCTGGCGATGCGAAAGTCGGTCCGGGTGTCTAGCATCACAGGATCGGTGCTCCCAGGCGGAACACGCCCTCGACCAGCCGCCGGCCCAGCCCGGCGCGATGGGCTCCGGTGCTGCACTCCGGCACCAGACGGGTGAACCAGTCGGCGACCTTGGCCACGGTGTCGAAGTCATGGACAAACAGCATCATCTCGAAATTCAGCAACATGCTGCGCACGTCGAAATTGGCAGTACCGACTGCGGCGGTATCGTCGATCACCCAGGCCTTGGCGTGGATCATGCCGGGCTTGTAGCGCAGCACCTTGCAGCCCAAAGCCGACAACCCACGCAAATAAGATCCGCGCGCGAGATCCGCTATTCTCTGGTTGGACCAGTCCGGCAGGAGGATGCGCACATCCACCCCGCGCCGCGCGGCGGTGGCCAGCGCATGGGTCAGATGTTCGGTCGGCAGAAAGTAAGGCGTGACCAGCCAGATCCGGGCACGGGCCGAGTGGATCGCGCTGACCAACCCGTCATGCATCGGATCGTCGCCCATGTCGGGCCCTGACGGCACAAGCTGTGCGCAGGTCATGCCCGACTGGGACACAGACACCTCGGTCGGAGTGTCCGTGCGCCCGGTGGCGGCCCAGTCGGATTCGAACACGTCCAGAAAGGTGCGCACAACCGGCCCGCTTACGACAAAGGACAGATCCACCCAGCGTGCCTCGTCCGGCGCGGGCCCCATGTATTCCAGTCCGATGTTGCGCCCGCCCGACAACACGCGGGCCCCGTCGGCGACGATCATCTTGCGATGGTTGCGCAGGTTCAGATGGCCTTTGTCCGGTTTCTGGATCAGGGGCGAAAAATCATGCAACAGGCCACCTGCCCGCCTGTAGGCGCGCAGCGCCCGCCCGGGCCGCCAGAAGCCGCCAAACCGGTCGATGATCAGGCGCACCCGGACACCGGCCCGGGCCCGCTCGGTCAGCGCCTCGACAAAGGCGCGGCCAATCGCGTCGTTGGCAATCAGGTAATAGGTGATGTCCAGCGTCCGCGTGGCGGAACGGATCAGGTTCAAGATCTCGTCCCAGCACTCTGTCCCGTCCTCAAGCAGCTTGAAGTCATTGCCTTCTGACGACGCCGGCACACCGAATTGCCGGAACAGCGCATCCAGATCGGTTTGCGGCGCGGGAATTTCCTCGCGCGGCCGAAAGTGGACGGCGGTAAAGCGCGAACCGCTTTTGCGAAAGCCCAGCCCCAGAAACAGCGGCAACGCCAGATAGGGAGCCAGCAGGATAAACGACAGCCAGGCAGCGGTCGACTGCGGCGTGCGGCGCTGTTGCAGCACGATTACGGCGGCGAAAATCGTGATCGCCATGCCGAGAACGAGGGCAAAATGAGCTTCGAGCCATATCATGTCTGACGCATCTCCGCCGGTGGCCTGTTGAACATGCGCAAAATGATTCTCCGTTCCCAGACGATGACAAAAGTCCTGCTCGCCACCAGTCCGCTCGGGCGGTGTCGGCGAACCAACCGCCCAGAGCGGCGCTGGTTCCGCCAGACCATATCATTCCCCGCCCGACTGTCACGGGGCACCGACAGCATCGCCCAGCCCGTGGCACCTGGGGGCCGTGCGTGGCCCCGCGCAACAAAAAGGACCGGAGGCAACGCCCCCGGTCCCGGTCTCGCTGATCTGGAGATGCCTTAGAGCATCGCCATCATCATGTCTTCCTCTGCCTCGGGTTCTTCGGCATAGGGTTCGTGTTCCTCGACGCAACTCAGCGCCTCGATATAGTTGTCGATGTCGACCTTCGGCGGCGCACCTTCGGGTACCTCTGCCCCCTCGTCGTAGGACACGAATTCCAGGTCATCTTCGCGTGGGCCGCTGACCGGAGCGTCCGGGTCGGCTTCGGGCATGATGATCTCGTCCACACCCTCGTAACTGGCCCATCCGACCGGCAGGGCGTCGTAATCAAGGAACTCGACCGTGCCTGACTGGGTGCCGTCGTCGGCCACCGATTGGTTGATCAGCCGCAACGGACCGTCGTCGTGCAAGTCCAGCACAACCTTCCCGTCACACTCGGCGTGTTCGTATTCGGGTGTTCCCTTGGTGCCACCGCTGCCGGAACCCTTGGTGCCGCCGCTGCCGGAACCCTTGGTGCCGCCGCTGCCGGTGCCCTTGGTGCCGCCGCTGCCGGAGCCCTTGGTGCCGCCGCTGCCGGTGCCCTTGGTGCCGCCGCTGCCGGTGCCCTTGGTGCCGCCGCTGCCGGTGCCCT